>CAWGBJ010000010.1:0-524255 GCA_963820795.1 uncultured Alphaproteobacteria bacterium | reverse complement strand
ACGAAAAGGCCCCGCTTGTCATCCGAGCGGGGCCAATGCGAAAAGAAAGCGAAAAGCCTATATTACATCTGCGTCAGCGAGCCGTGGCCCTTGGGCGTCTTCATGTCCTCGCAGGTCCCCTTGGCGACATACTTCCAGTGATGCGGATCGTAATCGACGGTCGAGGTGCCGGCGCAGGTGGTGCCGGCGCCGGCGGCGCAGTCGTTCTTGCCGGCGAGGGCGACGCCGTAGCATTTGTCGGCGCCGGGCTGGGCCGGCGCGGGGCCAGCCTTGGCGGCGGTGGCGAGCGCGCCGGCGAGCGAAGCGGCGAGCGCCGCGGCGGTGATGGCTGTCCTGGCGTTCATGCGTAAGTTCTCCCGTTAAATCAATTCACTAGCGTGTGGCGCGGCGGACCGCCTCGCCGATCGGCAGAGCCTTCCGGCCCGCACCTAAGCTTTACGGGGCCAAGCTCAGGAGGTTACCGACGGGCATGATCACGAAACCGTGAACGCGGGAACATTCCGCGAAAGTTTCGGGCTTGCGCCGCTCGATTCCCTCGCCATATCCCACCCGGGAGAAAGGCGCTTCTTATGTCCGAATCGTTCCACGTCGTCTGTCCGCATTGCAACGCGGTCAACCGGATCGCGGCCGGCCGGCCGGCGGCCGAGGCCATATGCGGCGCCTGCAAGAAGCCGCTCTTTAGCGGCGAGCCGATCGCGCTGACGGCGGCGAACTTCGACAAGCACCTCGAGCGCAACGACATTCCTGTCGTCGTCGATTTCTGGGCGCCGTGGTGCGGCCCATGCCGGGCGATGGCGCCGATCTTCGAGCGCGCGGCCAAGGAACTCGAGCCGCACGTCCGCTTCGCCAAGGTCAATGTCGACGAAGAGCCGAGCATCGCCGGGCGCTACGGCATCCGCGGCATTCCGACCCTGATCGTCTTCGACCACGGCAAGATCGCCAAGCAACAGGCCGGCCTGGTCGACATCGAGTTCCTGCGCCGGCTCGTGCAAAGCCCTGCAATCTAGTGGTTCAAGTCTGACACTCAGTACCCGATCAGCCGTGGTGCTTGAGGGCTGAGTTCGACTCCGAAGGCACTTTCGACCCGCAACGCAAGCGTCCGCTGCCGTTCCTTCAACGCTCATTCCGCGAGCAGCGCGAACCCGTGCTCATGACCCATATGAGAATGAGCCGTTGCGGATTACCCACCAGCTTCCTGTATACTGGACCCGAGGGCTTAATGGATCTCAGTAACTGTGCGACGGGAGAAGGTGGTGTCCGAGCAACTTCGAATCGCCATCGTTGGCGGCGGGATTGGTGGCTTGACGGCCGCGCTCGCCCTGCGGGGGCGTGGATTGGACGTCACCGTCTTTGAACAGGCGGGTGAACTGCTCGAGATCGGCGCCGGGATGTCCATCCATCCGAATGCCGCACTTCTGTTGCAGCGGATTGGCCTCACAGACCGCATCAAGACGATAGGAACGCCGATTGCCGGCCTCCTGTTACGAACTTCGCAGGGCGAGCGCATCGACACCTCTGCGAGTCCCTCATCTGGTGTCCAAAGCTACAATGTTCATCGCGCGGAATTTCTGAAATTGCTTGCCGACGCGCAGCCGGACGGCACGCTCCACCTTAATCATCGCTTGTCTTGGGCCGGGGAAACAAATGGTCGCGTGCAATTGACCTTCGCTCATGGTGCGACCGTTGAAGCAGATCTCGCGATTGGAGCCGACGGCATCCATTCTGTCGTACAACGAGACATCGGGCTCAAAACCTATCCGTCGAGCGAGGGGATTATGGCCTACAGAGGTCTGATTCCGAGCGAGTGGCTATCATGGGCCAAAGACATCGGCGGTCAAATGGCAATGTGGCTCGGGAAAGGCCGCAGTTTCTTGTGCTATCCGGTGTCGAGCGGCCGCTTGATCAACATGGTGGCCTTTGTCCCGACCAATCTGGAGTCCGAGGAATCTTGGATGGCTCCGGGTGACCTGAAGGCGCTGGCCGCCGAATATGCGGGCTGGGATGATCCCGTACTGGAAACAATCGGCGCTCTCGACCAGACGTTTCGCTGGGGCATTTATGATCGAGCGCCCCTGCCATACTGGTCAACCGGTCAGATGACGCTGCTCGGTGACGCCGCCCATTCAATGGTCCCGCATCTCGGTCAGGGCGCGGCCCAAGCGATCGAGGATGGCTTCACGCTCGCCGTGGTGCTTGAAGGAGCCAAACGGCAAGACGTCCCAAGACGGCTAAAGGCGTACGAAACATTGAGGCTTGAGCGGACGAGCCAGATACAGACGATGGCGCGGGACACTGGCAGATTTTTTCGTACCGAGTATGGAGATGTTACGGAACGAGACCGGCTAAAAGCGAAGTGGATGGCCGCGACCGGGTGGATCCGGGGGCACGATGCAGAGAAGACTGCCCAGGAAGCCTTGTTGATTGCTGGCGACAACAAGGCGATCTGATGAAGCGCGCCGACTTCCGGAATTGGTATAACCTCCCTTTCGGCCACCGACCGCCTTAACCGGCCGCGCGATTGTGACGCATTGCATCGGATGTCCGCTGGCGCATCAGGCGCCCGCAGGCGGGGCGGCTTGCGCGAAGCCCCGGGACAGGCCGTTCCGCAGACCCCTTCGCCTGAGCCAAAAGCTCTCGCCATTCCGGAACGGAAAATCGATGTCCGGGGGAAGGGCTTGGTTGAATTCGCCTGTCCCGGTTAAATAGCAGGTTGGAAGTTCGATGGTATCGCCGTCTGCTCCTCCCAAGAGATAGGCCGCCAGCATGTATTGTTCGGTGTATAGACGTTCGGCCAGTAGCTGAAAATAGTCGTAAGGAAGATTAATATCGTGAATTCCGTAGATACAACCGCTGGGGAGCGCCGGTAGGATTTCAAGAAAGAAAACCACAACGTCCGAACTCGGCAACACACGATGACTGCCGTCAAAAAACACAAGCGGCCGCTCTGAAAACACCCCAAGAACATCGTCTACGGCATTCTCCAGCGCCTTGCGGATTATTGCGTCACAAAGCGTATCGATCTCCGCCCTCGGAAATGGGTCGACCGACACAATTCTCGTGTCCATATCGAGAAACTGTATTGCGGATCGGATGAATTTCGTCGAGTTGCCTGACCCTATCTCAAGCACAATCTTTGGCCGCGCCTCCATCAACATCAAGGCAAAGGCGGCGGCGTCGAATGCCGGAATAAAATCGTTCCGCCAAAATGGAGTGTCTACGCTCGTCTCCGTGACGGGTATAGAGTGCAGCCACTTCTTCAGCAGAGGGATATTCTGAAGATGCCTTGAGAAAACCGGACGGCTTTCTTCAACCATCGACATGAGGCGACGGCCTCCCGGCGTTGTGGGAAAATTGCCGCGATGTTTTAGTACGGTAACATACCCGTCCGGAGCGACATAAGTCGCCGGGGTTTCTTCAGTTTGCAATTCGCCAGCCCCTGTTGTCAGGCGTTCCCTAGATAATTAGGCGAGAGGTGTGCCGCGGAGTGGTGTGCCAGGATGGATTAAGCCGCTCGCGAAGCGCGATCCCCATTGCGCCGTCGCGAGCGCGGCGGAATAGGCGCCGCCCCCGATGCCCCCGACGGCTTCTCGGTTCTGGCGCCGCGTCCGGCGTGTCGCTTCGACCGGCCGGGCCATCATAGATCGCCTTCAGACGCATCGGTTGTGTGGGCAAATCGCCTGCCGAACGCTCTCAGTCGGACCATTTCCGGGACAGCCGATTTCGAGGTGGTTCCTGCGTGCTCATTCGATGCGCCCCGCCGCGGTCGTCGTTGTCCGCCTTGCATCAGTCTCGCGCTTATATAGCTAAGCCTTACGTATAGGACCTCCTATCCTTACTGGCCTCCGATCCCTCCTTAAAACCAATAGTCGCGCTCCTCTGAATTGCTATGGTGATCGTCAGTTCCCCTGGTTCGCGTGAAGGTCATTCAAAAGTCTTCATGTGTCCAGGTCCTGGATGCGCGCTTGGGTCCCGATGGCGGCAAAGCCGAGCTGTCCTAGCCAAAGGAGGCGATGATGATGCGACGTATTACGCTCGCCGCGCTGGCGGCGGTTTCTCTCTGCGCGCCGGCGTCGGCCGCGGGCAGGCCGAAAACGCTCGAGGAACTGTTTGTGCCGCTCGCCCATGGCGCGTGCGTCGCGATCAACGATGTACGCGCGGTTGGCGCGACCGTTCAACTGACGCCCGAGCAGTTCCAGTTCGTGCGCGCGTTCTGGATGGCCATTCCGCCGGCGAGCCGCGAACTGCCGCCTGGCGACAAGGCGTTCATCGCGAAGGAACCGGGCGGCATCGCTGTCCTCGGCCTTTTCGACGACGCCGGTCAGGTCTGCGCCGTCTTCCCGGCGACCGACTGGCTCGAGCGGGTGGTCGATGAGGTTGGCCGCGGCGAGACCGGGCAACTCGGACAAGCTATGTGATTATATTTCCCAAGCTCCCAAGAATGAAGCAGCGATCCACAATCTAGGCAGATCATGATCAACTCCGTCATTTATTCTCTCCTCTACGGACCCATAGCTGTCGCGCTCGGATGTTGCCTCCTCTTCACAATCCAGGCTGCCCGGGCAAACAAGGAGGCGGTCGTCGGCGTCTTGCGCGAGGATCGGCGTCGCCTCGATCGGAGGCAACCGTTACCGCCCGTCGTGCGACGCTGATCCGCTGAGATAATCGGGATGGATTGCTCAACTTTTGTGCACCAGCGACGGTTGACCGAAGGGGACCCCTGGGACGCGTGTCCTTGTCGCCGAAGGGATTGTCGGCCATATCTCTTGAGCCCGCCGCGGAGGCTCATCGAAGATGCCGACAGCGCCGACTCCCCTGGCTACCGTGATTGTCATCGACGACGACCCCGGAATGAGAGAGTCTATTTGTGGCCTTGTACGATCCGTGGGCTTTCAAGCGAAAATGTTGGCTTCGGTGGATGAATTTCGTCAGTCGGGCCGCCCACAGGGTCCATCCTGCCTCGTCCTCGACGTTCGACTGCCTGGACAAAGCGGGCTCGAGTTCCAACGAGAACTCGCTGCGAGCCACATCCAGCTTCCGATCGTTTTCATCACCGGCCATGGCGACATTCCCATGTCGGTCCAGGCCATGAAGGGCGGGGCGATCGAGTTCCTGACCAAACCCTTCAGGGACCAGGATCTGCTCGATGCAGTTCAGCTCGGCCTGGCCCGCGACCGGGCTCGTCTCGAGGACGAGAAGTCGATGGCCGCGTTGCGAGCGCGGTTTGAAAATTTAACCGCTCGGGAACGCGAGGTGATGTCATGGGTCGTTGCCGGTCGGCTCAATAAGCAGATTGCGGGCGAAATGGGAATCAGCGAGATCACTGTAAAAGTCCATCGTGGCCAGGTCATGCGAAAGATGAAGGCCTCCTCATTGCCGGATTTGGCTCGAATGGCGGATAAACTCAAGACTTCTGGAGAAAGCCCCGAGCACGGCTAGCGCACGA
The DNA here is from genome assembly GCA_963820795.1 of uncultured Alphaproteobacteria bacterium. Taxonomy (GTDB): domain Bacteria; phylum Pseudomonadota; class Alphaproteobacteria; order Rhizobiales; family Beijerinckiaceae; genus Roseiarcus. The sequence goes on along the minus strand of CAWGBJ010000010.1, from coordinate 518,812 downwards.
CATCGAGTTAAACATCCACAAAACCACTGCGCCCGAAGAAGGGCCTGCCAACGCCCTGGCTGACGGGCCTCCCATCGCAGCGCCGATTCGGTCAGCGCCGTACCGGGGCACGCCGCCGCCAGCGGACCTCGTAAAAGGCGGCGGTGTGGCTTGGCCCGCGCCGTTCGCCTGAAATCGAGACACCTTCCGAAGGTCCAAACAACCTATACACAGGTATAATCGCCATATGTCATGCAACGGATCGATTATTCTCTTGATGCTTCTATATGGGGCTAGGCGCACTGGCCGCGAGTTGGCGCTGGCGGTTATCTCTCTGAGGAAACTAGGTTGCCGAAGAGAATTGTAATTGCCGTCGTCGATGACGATGAATCGATACGCGAGGCTGTGGCGGGGCTGATAAAATCACTCGGCTATTTTGCCATTTCCTTTGAGCGCGCCGAGGATTTTCTAAAGTCAGATCGCCGACACACGGCGGCTTGCCTGATCGCCGATGTCCAAATGCCGGGCATGACCGGGCCGGACCTACAAAGCCGCATGGTTGCAGCCGGCGAGCCCATTCCCACCATTTTGATAACTGCTTATCCGGACCAAATTGTGCGCACGCGGGCGTTGCAGAACGGCGTCAAGTGCTACCTGACCAAGCCCTTCCCCGAGGAAGATTTGCTCGCATGCATTCGAGCTTGTCTCGCGGAGGGGCAGCGGTGGCAAGCAGACGAGCCCCCGAAAGAATAGCTGCCCGCCTGGCCATCGAGCTCGCGGACCGGCCTTGGCGAGTGGCGCTCCAGCGTCGATCGACAGGCGGCCGAACAGCAGCGTCGGGTCCCCGACCCGTCACACCAGCGCGCCGGTGGAGAAGTCGTACCCGGTGCGGAGCGCGGCCGGGCCGAAAGCGAGCAGCACGTCGTGGGACTGGTGTCCGGATAGGTCTGGGCGCCGTCCCACGGGACGCCCGTCCACTCGATCTCGCCGAGGCTTGGATCGCCGCCGGTATACATGCCTGGGCCGGACCGGCTCTTGCAGGCGGCCGCTCAAAGCTGGGACAGAACGTCAACGGTTTATATTTAGATGCGGCGCGGCTCGCGGTAGCCGATGGATATTGGGGATCACCGCAGCGAATCGTGCCCGTGCGTTGGCCTGCTCCACGACACCGCCGGAGGCCGCGAGCGCGCAAGATCGGCGACCAGCACCGCCTCGCGAAGACCGCCCGTCATCGCTCCGCTGGGAGCCTAATTATATTTAGTATTCGCCGTGAGTGGTTCCGACCTTGCCGCGGAAGACGGAGTAGCTGGTGACGGTGTAGAGCAGCATGAGCGGGAAAATGAAAAGCCCCGCTCCCCAGAACATGAACGCCAGACTGGAATGAGGTGCCGCGGCTTCGGCTACGGTAATGCGGTAAGGGATCATGTATGGCCAGAATGAGATCGCCAGGGTTCCAAACGCTGCTGCAAAGATGATCGAAACCATATAGAAGGGCAGTCCATCCCATCTCTGACGAGCGCTTACTGCAAGCGTGGCGGCAGCGAGGGCGCCGAACACCGGGAAAACAAACAGATACGGCCGTTCAAGCCAGCGGCTCATGATCCGAAAGTCTTCGGCGAGCGCGTAGAAGAAGACGACGACCAGCAGCAGGAGCACGCCGACCGCGAGATAGGGTATCTGTCGATAGGCGGTGTCGCGGATCTCGGCTTCGCACTTGCCGACGAGCCAACTGGCGCCAAGCAGCGCGTAGCCGAGGCACAGCGCCGCGCCGCAGAGCGCCGCGAAGGGGCTCAGCCACCCAAAGTCGCCGCCGGTATATTGGCCGTTCGCCATCGGCAAGCCCTGCACGAGAGCGCCGACCGTCATCCCTTGTACAAACGTTGCGACAAGGGATCCGCCAGCGAAACTCCAATCCCAGATCCATCGCCTTTCTTTGGTTTTGTTGCGATATTCAAACGCCACGCCGCGAAGGATCAGGCCGGCCAGCATCAGCAGCAGCGGAAGATAGAATGCCGGCAGGAGCGTTGCGTAAATGACTGGAAAGGCTCCCCAAAGCACAACGCCGGTGACCACGAGCCAGGTTTCGTTTCCGTCCCAGACGGGCGCAACCGCCTTTAGCATAGCGTTACGCTGTTCCTCGCCGCGCGCCAACATCGACAGCATGCCGATGCCGAGGTCGAATCCGTCGAGCAACACGTAGAGCAGGATGCTGACAGCCAGAATTGCGACCCAATACAGCACCATGGCTATTCTCCTTCGACGAGGTGACCGATGCTTGTCGGCCGGTGCGCTGCGGCAGGCGACATCGGCCTATCGGGGACCGCGGCGGTTGGCGAAAGATCGAGAGAGGCTGCCGGCCCCGCCCGCATCAGCCGGTAGATGTAAAAGGTGCCAAAGGCGAAGATGAAGGCGTAGACGGCGCAAAAGACGACGAGGGAAATCGTCGCCTCCCGGGTTGTGAGGAAAGGCGTCATCGCATCGGCGGTCCTCATGACCCCGTACACCGTCCAGGGCTGGCGCCCCACCTCCGCAGTAAACCAGCCCGTCAGCGTTGCGACGAAAGGGAGAGGAAAGCTGAGGAAGGTCAACCAGAGCAGGAGACGGTAACGCTCAATGCTTCCCCTGATGCTGAGGTATGAGCCGATCCAGGCGAGCCCCAGCATGATGAGCCCGCAGCCGACCATGATTCGAAAAGCGAAGAACGGGATGAGCACTGGCGGCCGGTCCGATCGCGGAAAATCGGTCAGACCGACTTCCTTTGATGTGAGGCTCATGCTGCCGATCAGACTTCCGAGGACGGGGATCTTGATCTCATAGCCATTGCTCTCAGTGGCCGAATCCGGAATTGCGAGCACGACCTCGCCGGCGGGTTGCTCGTCGTGCCATCGACCCTCGATCGCGGCGAATTTGGCCGGTTGATCATCGTGAACGTAATCGCCATTGAGGTGCCCGAAGAAGATCTGCGCCGGGACGAGCGCCGAGGCGAGGAACAGCCCCATGCGCAGCATGATGAGCGCCTCGGCGCGATAGGTTTTGCGCAGCAGGTACCACGCCCCGGTGGCTGCGACACAGAAGGCGCCGGTTATGTACGCGGCTAGCAGCATGTGAGGAAATCGCACCCAGACCACCGGACTGAAGATGATCTTGGCCCAATCGGTGGGAACGGCGACGCCATTCTCCAGCGTGTAGCCGACCGGAACCTGCATCCAACTGTTATTGACCATGATCCAGAAGGCGGAAAACATGGTGCCCAACGCCACCATCGCTGACGACAACAAATAGAGCCAGGAAGGTACGCGAGACCGGCCGAACATGAGGACGCCGAAAAACGTCGCTTCGAGCATGAACGCGGTGAACGTCTCATACGACAGCAACGGCCCCTGTATCGGTCCGGACATCTTGGACAGCGCGCTCCAGTTCGTGCCGAACTGAAAAGCCATAACGATGCCGGAGACGACCCCCAGCCCAAAAGCAAGGCCAAAAATCTTGAGCCAGAATTCGAACACGACGCGGTAGGCGGCGCGACCGGTGCTCTGATACAGGGCCTCAAGGACGGTGAGCCAGGCCGCGAGGCCGATCGTGAACGAGGGGTAGATGATGTGGAACGAAACCGTGAACGCGAATTGAATCCGCGACAGGAGAAGGGCCGTGGCGTCCATCGGAACCTCCTCTACGCCAAACGCTGCAAGATCTTGTCGGCGAGATGATCCAGCTCCCGCCGCGGTGGGGATCGACCCGCTCGATCTCGCCTTGGCGCGGCAACGAATCAAGGGAGCCGTTCAGGCCATTGCTGGCGATGCCATGAATCCGTTTCGCCCCGGCCGCGGCGAGAGTTTCCGCGAATTCATCCGCGATCGTCTTGACCATTGCGCTCATCCTTTCCAGCCCTATTCGACCGGGATCTCACTCGCGACACATGATAGAGTCGAAGCCGAACGTCGTTGAGTTAAGGGTTGTAAATGCCTCCAAACTTCGCTCATGAAGTTTGCCTGCTCGTCAGGCTTGAACGAGCGCGCGAGAGGGCTTGAGGCAGGCGGCCTAAAGCGGACGATTGCGCTCTCGATCGTTACGGTTCAGCCAGGCGATGATGCGCTCGATTGCGCCAAGTTGGGCCGCGATCTGCATGACCTCGCGGCGCCGCAAATGCTCCTCGAGGGCGTGGATGCGCGACTTGGCCTTCCGCAGATTATAGAAGAGCCTTCCTTGTTTCGCAGTCGTCGCCATTTTCACCAGCGACCATGAGCGCAATATGTAGTCCTGGATCGCGGCCTTGATCCAATGCATGGCATAGGTCGTGAGGCGAAACCCGCGATCCGCCTCGAAGCGCTTGACGGCCTGCATGAGGCCGACGTTCCCTCGGACACGATTTCGCCGATCGGCAGGCCGTACCCGCGATAGCGCATAGCGGTCTTGGCGACGAGCCGCAGATGCGAAGTGACGAGCTAGTGCGCAGCGCTCGGGTCGCCATGTTCGCGCCAGCGCTTTGCGAGGGCGTACTCCTCGTCCGGCTCGAGCATCGCAAATTTGCGAATGTCATCGAGATACCGAGCGAGGCTCGCCCCGTTGGCCAGCAGCGGCAGAGCCGATGAGGTCATCATCCCCTCCACGCCTGTTTGACAACTGCTTGCCGGCTTGTGTCCTTGCCGCCATGCGGCCGAAGCGACCTCCTCCGAAGCACAGCTCTGGGCGAAGGACGTTTTGCAAATCTCGAGCGAGCAGACGTCATAGGCAGGCCTTCGATCTTTTGGTTATGGCCCGCGCTACCACTGAACAGGATCGCCGAGCATCAGGACCGCGATGACGGCGCCGACTGGGCAAGTCGTCAGCCTGCGAGATCTGCCAGGATTGGGACTCTCAATCTGCTAAACAAATTTGCTTTTGCTAATGCGTCTTTAGTGCCGCGCTTAAGCGCGCCTAAGCCTTTCGCCATTGACCGCTGCGCGGCGAGCAGCCCAAAGTGATGGTTTTTCGCCGCCTCGGCGAGACCGATGCGACACCTTGCGCTTACCCTGCCTGAAAAGCGGCGCCGAATAGGCCTTCGCGCTCTGGCGCAGTTTTTGCGCTACGCGCTTGAATGCGGCAAGACCTGCTGCCCGAACTCGCCGGTCGAGACAATATCGTTCGACTTGGTTCCTCCGCTTGGGCTCGACCCCCGTGCTCCCGAGAAGGTCGACAGTTTCTCCCGTGCGGTTGAACTTGACAGTCCTCAATATCGCCGTGATTGTCCGGCGCTACTGGCTGCCGAGGCAATTCGGCCGTCCCTCGCCACCGGCCTGACGTCAGGAGGCGGCCGCTGCGAAGTGTGGCTGAGACATCGAACGTCTTGCCCAAGGCGGAGTCCGGCAATTGCATCCGTCGTTTCAGTACGAGCCCGATGGGGTTCGTGATCATGATGTCTCGTGGGGGGACGGCGAATACGTCTTCTGCCGCGGATGGCGCGCGGACGGAGACGGCCGCCGCAACGCGGTACTGGCCGTGTCGCCCGTCGCGGAGCGCCCGCTATCGGCTGCGCTCGATCGCCTCGCCCATGAATATGACCTGAGGGACGAACTCGACTCCGCATGGGCGGCACGTCCGCTCGCATTTACCCGCCAAGGCGGTCGAGCGGCGCTGCTGCTCGAGGATCCGGGCGGCGAGCCGCTTGCGCGACTTGTCGGCGCGCCGATGGAAGCGGGACGCTTTCTGCGCCTCGCTATCGGCATCGCCCCCGCGCTGGGCGAGGCGCACCGGCGCGGCCTCGTCCACAAGGACGTCAAGCCGGCCAATATCCTGGTGAATTGCCCCGACGGGCTGACGCGGCTCACCGGGTTCGGCATCGCCTCGCGTCTGCCGCGCGAGCGTCAGGCGCCCGAGCCGCCCGAGGTCATCGCCGGCACGCTCGCTTATATGGCGCCCGAACAGACCGGACGCATGAACCGGTCGATCGACTCGCGCAGCGACCTCTATGCGCTCGGCGTCACGTTCTATCAGATGCTCACCGGCCGTCTGCCGTTCAGCGCCGCCGATCCGATGGAATGGGTCCACTGCCATGTCGCCCGAAAGCCTGTGGCGCCGGCGGAGCGGCTGGAGAGCGTCCCGATCGCTATCTCCGAGATCGTCATGAAGCTCCTCGCCAAGACGGCCGAGGAGCGCTACCAGACCGCTGCCGGCCTTGAGAAAGATCTGCGACGCTGCCTCGCGGAATGGGAGCTTCACGGGCGCATCGAACCATTTGCGCTTGGTGAACGCGATCGGCCCGATCGGCTCATGATCCCGGAGAAGCTGTACGGCAGAGAGCGCGAGGTCGAAACGCTGCTCGCCGCCTTCGATCGGGTGGTCACGAGCGGCGCGCCGGAGCTGGTTCTGGTCTCGGGCTATTCCGGCATAGGCAAGTCATCGGTCGTCAATGAGCTGCACAAGGCGCTTGTGCCGCCGCGCGGGCTGTTCGGATCCGGCAAGTTCGACCAGCTGAAGCGCGACATTCCCTATGCGACCCTGGTGCAGGCGTTTCAGAGCCTGGTGCGATCTCTGCTGAGCAAGAGTGACGCCGAGCTGTCGCGCTGGCGGCAGGCCCTTCTGGAGGCGCTCGAGCCGAACGGGCGGCTGATGGTCGACCTCATCCCCGAATTGAAACTCGTCATCGGAGAGCAGCCGCCGGTTCCCGGGCTTGAGCCGCAGCAGGCGCAGCGACGCTTCCAGTTGGTGTTGCGCCGCTTCATAGGCGTCTTTGCCCGCCCGGAACATCCGCTCGCCCTGTTTATTGACGACCTGCAATGGCTCGACAGCGCAACTCTCGATTTGCTTGAAGATCTGTTGACCCAACCGGATGTGCGTCACTTGATGTTGATCGGCGCCTACCGCAATAATGAAGTGAGTTCCACACATCCGCTGATGCGCAAGATCGAAGCAATCCGCCGAAATGGAACGATGGTGCGAGAGGTCGTCCTTGCCCCGCTCGCCAGCGAGAACTTGACACAACTGGTCGCCCATTCTTTGCACTGCGACTCGAATGAAGCCACGCCGCTCGCCCAACTCATCCATGAGAAGACCGCTGGAAATCCTTTTTTTGCCATTCAATTTATTTCTGCTCTTGCCGAGGAGGCCTTGCTCTACTTCGAACACGACAAAGGGCGATGGCTTTGGAATTTAGATCGCATTCGCGCCAAGGGTAACACCGACAATGTGGTGGACCTAATGGTCGGGAAGCTCAGCCGCCTGCCGATTGCGACCCAACAGGCGCTCCAGCTACTTGCGTGCATCGGGAGCGGCGCTGATGTCGCCACGCTCGCCATTGTTATGGAGACTTCCGAACACGAGGCGCACGTGCTTCTGTGGGATGCACTCCGTCAGGAGTTGGCTGTACGATTGGACAGCGAGTATAAGTTTGTGCACGACCGTGTGCAGGAAGCGGCCTATTCATTAATACCAGAACAATTGCGTGCGGAAGCCCATATCAGAATAGGAAGGTTGCTCAGAGCCCACATTCCTCCCGACAAGCGTGAAGAGACGATCTTCGAAATCGTGGGCCAGTTCAAGCGCGGCGCCGCGCTCATTGCTTCACTGGACGAACGGGAGCAACTCGCTGAGCTCTATCTGGCGGCGGGTAGGCGCGCAAAAGCTTCGGCGGCTTACGCCTCAGCGCTAAACTATCTCGCTGCTGGAGCGGCTCTCTTGCCGGAAGATTCATGGGAACGCCTGCGCGAGCTTACGTTCAATCTGGAGCTACACCGGGCGGAATGCGAATTTGTGATCGGCGCCCTTCCGGATGCGGAGCGGCGGCTGGCGATGCTATCGCGCCACTCGGCAAATGCAGTGGAACAGGCAGCTGTCGCGTGCTTGCGAATTGATCTATGCACAACGCTGGATGACAGCGGCAGCGCGGTGAGCATCGGTCTTGAATACCTCCGCCCTACTGGCTTCAATTGGTCTCCCCATCCGACGGAAACAGAAGCGCGCCTCGAATTTCAAAAGATTAGGGCCAAGCTAGAGACCCGAACCATCGAAGACTTCGCGAGCCAGCCCTTGATGACTGACCCGGTGTCTCTGGCCACCGTCGATGTTCTCACCAAATGCGCGGCGCCCGCGGCGCTCGTGGACGTGAACCTTTACCTCGTGCTCATCTGCAGGGCAGTCGACCTAAGTCTCGAACGCGGCATTAGTGATGCATCGTGTTTCGCTTTTGCGTGGCTCGGCGGGGTGGTGGGCGTACGTTTCGGCGATTACGACACGGGTCTCCGGCTCGGTCAACTCGGATATGAGCTGGTGGAACTAAGGGGGCTAAGGCGCTTTCAAGCAAGAGCCTACTATAACTTCGCAACTATAATTGCGTGGATGAGGCATATCTCGCTAGCTCGCGATCCCTTGCGCCGCGCTTTTGACGCCGCAATCAAGACCGGTGATCGTCAATATGCGGCTCATATATGCTACACAATTGTCACAGTAAAGCTTATGGCGGGCGATCCACTCATAGACGTGCAACGCGAAGCTGAGCATGGTCATGAATTTGCACGCAAGATGGGGTTCGGTCTCGCCATCGACGTCACAGCCACGCAGCTAGCGCTTGTCAGGACGCTGCGCGGGCTGACCCGCAAGTTCGGTTGCTTCGACGACGACCACTTCCAAGAAATACGGATTGAGCATCGGTTTTCCAGCAATCCGGCTCTCGGCCGCGCCGAGTGCTGGTATTGGATAAGAAAACTTCAGGCCCGCTTCCTCGCCGGCGATTATCATGAAGCTCTTAAGGCATCGTTGAGTGCAAGACAATTACTCTGGCATACGACACTAACCCCCGATATAATAGACTATCATTACTATGCAGCTTTGTCACGAGCCGTCTGTTGCGGCGACGCCATCCCGGATCGGAGTGCATCTGAACTTGAGGCTGTGCTCGAAGACTATCGCCAGCTTCAGATGTGGACACCCCTCTGCGCAGAGAATTTTGAGAATCGGGCGGCGCTAGTCGGCGCGGAGATCGCTCGACTCGAAGGCCGCGACGTCGACGCGATGCGTCTCTATGAAAAATCCGCCCGCTCAGCGCGCGTAAACGGCTTTGTCCACAACGAGGCGATCGCCAACGAACTGGCTGCCCGCTTCTACGCGGCGCGCGGCTTCGAGGAGATTGCGCATCTCTACCTGGGAAACGCACGGCAGGGCTATCTGCGGTGGGGAGCCGACGGGAAGGTGCGTCAACTCGATCAACTCCATCCGCGGCTGAGACAGGATGAGCGCACACCGAGTCCGAAAGGCACGATCGAAGCGCCGGTCGAACGTCTGGACCTCGCCACCGTGTTGAAAGTGTCGCAAGCAATCTCGGGCGAGATCGTGCTGGAGAGGCTCGTCGACACGCTCATGCGCGCCGCGATCGAGCATGCAGGGGCCGAGCGAGGCCTGCTCATTCTTCTCCGGGGCGATCGGGCGCAGATAGTTGCGGAGGCGACCGCCGGCGACGGCAGCGTCGGGGTCGCCGTTCGAGAGGTAGCTGCCGCGCCGTCTGATCTGCCCGAATCCATGCTTCGCTTCGTGATCCGGTCGCGAGAGAGCGCGGTCCTTGACGACGCTTTGGTCAGCAACCTCTATTCGGACGATGAGTATGTGCGGCAAATGCGCCCCAGGTCCGTCCTGTGCCTGCCGATCGTCAAACAAGGAAGACTCGTCGGCGCGCTCTATCTCGAGAACAAGTTAACCCCGCACGCCTTCACCTCCAGTCGGGTCACGGTGTTGGAATTGCTGGCCTCGCAGGCCGCCATCTCGCTGGAGAGCGCGACCCTCTACTCCGACCTCCGACACAGCGAGGCCTATTTGGCCGAAGCCCAGAGATTGAGCCAAACAGGCAGCTTCGGCCGGAATGTCTCCAGTGGAAAGATTGTCTGGTCAGACGAAACTTTTAGAATATTCGGATTTGAAAAGGCCGCTTCCGTCACCCTCGACATGGCTCTTCAGCGTGTTCATCCGGACGATCTTGCGCGCGTTCAACAAACAATCGAGCGGGCCTCCCAAGAAGGGAGGGATTATGCTCATGAATATCGATTGCTGATGCCGGACGGCGCGATCAAACATGTCCGTGTTGTCGCGCGCGCGACAAGCAATGAGCCGGGCAATATCGAGTTTGTTGGCGCGGTGATGAACGTCACGGCGGCCAAAGAGGCGGATCAGGCGCTGCGGGAGAGCGAACAGCGGTTTCGCGACTACGCTCAAACGGCCTCCGATTGGTACTGGGAAACCGATCCCGATCACAAATTCACACGCGTAACCGAGTACGAAAGACTTGTCGCGCTTGGCCGCGACCCGGTGAGCCGCATTGGGTTGACGCGATGGGATTACGCGACGGATGTCGAATTGGAACCGGAAAAGTGGGAGCTTCACCGGTCGATGCTCGAGGCCCGTCGGCCGTTCCGCGACTTCGTGTACCAGTGCGCACGCCGGGACGGATCTCTGATGTATGTCAAATCGAGCGGCAAGCCATACTATGACGCAAAGGGCGGCTTCCTCGGTTATAGGGGCACCGGCGCCGACGTTACGGCAGCGGTTCGCGCCGATCAGGCCGAGGCGGCGTTGCGCGAGGTGCAGGCAGAGCTCGCGCATGTCGGACGCGTTACGACCTTGGGAGAACTTACCGCTTCGATCGCCCATGAGGTCAATCAGCCGATCGCAGCGACGGTCACCAACGCCCAGGCGGCTCTGCGCTGGCTTAGCGCCGGGCCGCCGAATCTGGACGAGGTCCGCCAAGCGCTGAGCCGCATCGTGAGAGACGGCAGCCGGGCCGGCGCGGTGGTCGGGCGGATTCGCAATCACGTCAAGAAGGCTCCGCCAAACGAAGAGCGCCTGGACATCAATTCGGCAATTCGCGAGGTGATCGAGCTTACCCGTGGCGAAGCAGTGAAGAACCGCGTTCTGGTGCAGACGGAACTCTTCGATGGCTTACCGCCAGTTCAGGGAGATCGGGTCGAACTGCAACAGGTGATCCTCAACTTGATCGTCAACGCAATCGAAGCCATGAGCGGGGTGAGCGAAGGGCCACGCGAATTGCAGATCAGCGCCGGGAAGACCGAGTCCGGCGACGTTGTCGTCACCGTGCGCGATTTCGGGCCTGGGACTGCCCTCGGCTGCTCCGGAGCGCCTCTTCAAGGCCTTCTACACAACCAAACCGAACGGCTTGGGGATGGGGCTGTCGATTTGCCGTTCGATCGTCGAGGCGCACGGCGGACGCTTGTGGGCGAGCGCCAATTCGCCCCGCGGCGCGGTCTTTCAATTCATCTTGCTCGCCCATCAGAAGCCTGCGCCGCGCGCCGCAGAAATCGGCCCGGAGGCTTAGCGGTGGCGCGCAAGCTTGGCCGGGGCAACACGGGCTCCCGCAGATGTTTGTGATCCGCGAGGTCTTGCGGATCACCGCGTGACTGATGAAGCCGCGGCAAATTGAACCTCCGCATGAAGCCTCCCGAAGGTTTCATTCGGCCGCTTTAGCCGAAGGCAGATCCGACGCCGATAAACCCATCCGGGCGGCGAGACCTTTGCCGTATTCCGGATCGGCCTTGTAGCAGTGAGCGGCCCAGCGCCTGACGATCTCGAGCGGGATGCCGTGCATGGCTTCCGCCGTGTTATCCAGAAGCCGTTGCTGCGCTTCGCGTCCGATGAGACGGAACAGCGCCCCCGGCTGCCTGTAGTCGTCGTTGCCGTCGCGGTGGTTATAGCGATCAGCATTGCCGGAGATCTTGAGCGGCGGCTCCTTGAAGCGCTCGTCCTGAAGGGGGCCGTTGAAGGAGTTCGGCTCGTAGTAGGCGTCGGGATTGGTCGCCGACGGGAAGAAGCGCATTGCGCCGTCCTTGTGGTAATTGTGGACCGGACGTCGCGGGGCGTTGACCGGAAGCGCCTCGTAATGCGTGCCGAGCCGGTGGCGGTGCGCATCGGCGTAGGAGAAGATGCGGGCCTGCAGCATTTTGTCCGGCGACCAGGAGATGCCGGGCACGACGTTCGACGGCGAGAAGGCGGCGAGCTCGATCTGCTGGAAGTAGTTCTCCGCGTTGCGGTTGAGCTCGAAATAGCCCACGTCGATCGGCGGATAATCCGCGTGCGGCCATATTTTAGTGAGGTCGAACGGGTTGTACCAGTGCTTGCCCATGTCTGCCTCCGGCATGACTTGCACTTGCATCGTCCAGCGTGGAAATTCTCCTGCCTCGATCGCGCCGAACAGAGCCGCCTGGGAGGACTCGCGGTTCTTTCCGACTACGGCCTCCGCTTCGCGATTGCTGTAGAACTTGTGTCCCTGCCGGGTCTTGAAATGAAGTTTGACCCAGTGCCGTTCGCCCTTCGCATTGATGAAGGAATAGGTATGGCTGCCGTACCCGTTCATATGCATCGGCGAGATCGGCAGCCCTCGATCCGACATCAGGATGGTGACCTGGTGCAGGCTTTCGGGCGATAGCGACCAGAAATCCCACATCGCGGTCGGCGAGCGCATGTTGGTGCGCGGATGGCGCTTTTGCGTATGGATGAAGTCCGGAAACTTGTAGGCGTCGCGGACGAAGAACACCGGCGTGTTGTTGCCGACCAGATCCCAGTTGCCTTCCTCAGTGTAGAACTTCAGGGCGAAGCCGCGGACGTCGCGCTCGGCGTCTGCTGCGCCAAGCTCGCCGGCGACGGTCGAAAACCGCGCCAACATGTCGGTCTTGGCGCCCGGCTGGAGACACTTCGCCTTGGTGTATTTCGATATGTCGCCGGTGATCGTCAACGTGCCGAAAGCGCCCAATCCTTTGGCGTGCACGGTGCGCTCGGGAAGGCGTTCGCGGTTCTGGTGCGCGAGCTTCTCGATGAGCTGATAATCCTCCATGAGAAGCGGGCCGCGCGGACCAGCGGTGATCGAGTTCTGGTTATCGGCGACCGGCGCGCCGGCGGTGGTGGTCAAGATTGGACGTTCGGTCATTGGATCCTCGTGACGTCGGACTTGTAAGACGATGGATCTCCGGGAATTGTTGCGAGTTGGCTATTTGCCGATCCGAGGCGCCTCGGGGACCAGACGCGAGCTGCGCTGCCCGGTGAAATAGCTCCACAGCCATTGGTGCTCGACGCGGAACCGGTTTTGCAGCTGGGGCAGAAAGAGCAGATGAATAAAGGCCCAGACGAACCAGGCCAGGGAGCCCGCCAGTTTTATCCGGCCCGATTCCATGATGGCGAAATTCTTGCCGACGACAGCCATGTTGCCCTTGTCGAAGTACCGGAACGGGCGAGGCGGTTTTCGACCGCTGAGCTCTCTCGAGATCAATCGTCCGACGTAGCGGCCCTGCTGGATTGCGACCTGCGCCACGCCCGGCAGCGGCTTGCCGTTTTGCATCAGCGTCGCCGTATCGCCGACAACGAACACGCCGGGGTTATCCGGAACATTCAGGAACGGGCTGACACAGGCTCGCCCTGCCCGGTCGGTCGCAACGCCAAGCATCTTCACGATCGGCGATGGCGAAACGCCCGCTGTCCATAAGACGGCGCCGCACGGGATTAGCTTTCCGCCAACGGTGACGCCTCGACCGTCGATGCGTTTCCACCATGGCGCCGGTCCTGACCTGAACCCCGAGCTTTGCGAGCCGCTCGGCGGCTTTTTTCGACAGCGATTCGGCAAAGGTCGGAAGGACGCGCTTGCCGCCCTCCAGCAGGATTATCGATGTTTTCGCCGGGTCGATCCGTCGAAAATTTCTGCGCAAAGTCGTGGTCGCCAATTGCGCGATCGATGCCGCCAGTTCGACGCCGGTCGGTCCGGCGCCGACCAAAACAAATGTCATTTGCTGTCGGCGCTCGTCCTCGTCGTCGGTTGATTCCGCCAGTTCGTACGCGCTGAGAATTTTCGATCGTATCGTTTCGGCGTCAGTGATCGTTTTCAGGCATGGAGCATACTTGGCAAACTCGTCATGGCCGAAATAACTTGATTGCATGCCGGCGGCGATCACCAAATAATCGAAATCTATTTTCCTAGTTCCGATGCCCGGACAATTGGCGTCAACAGATTTGGATTTCAGATCGACGCCGACGACTTCAGCCATGAGCACGGAAACATTGTTTTGCTTCGCTTCAAGTTGCCGGATCGGCGCGGCCACCTCGGACGGCGCAAGGACCGCCGTCGCCACCTGATACAAGAGCGGTTGGAAGATGTGATGGTTGCGCCGATCGATCAGAACGATTTCGGCGTCGCAGCGTCGCAGCGCTTTTGCTGCGGCAATCCCGGCGAAGCCGCCGCCAACGATTACGATGCGCGGCTTATGGTGAGGAACCTCCACGGTCGTCGACGACTGCTCTTGCGGCGCGGACATTTCCAAAGTTTCACTCATAGCGATCTCGCAAAAGTTTTGGGGATGGGCCAGAGCCGAACACCGCACGACCCTCGCGCGGCGTTCTATTTCCTGCACCGAGGGCGTAGTCGGCTGAGTCGTCAGGCGACAGCCTTCTTCGACGACGCCGCCGCGTTCTCCACTTTGTTGCGCAGCTCAATGAGCCCGAGCAGCATTTCGTCACGCTCTGCCGCCAGCTCGTCGATGGAACGCGAACCGACCTCGGCGTGGACGCTGTCGATGAGCTTCTTTTGCACTTCAGGCGTCAGCACCGGCTGTCCGAGAACCTTCCACCAGGCTGTCATCGGACCGGTGAACTGCTGGAAGAAGTGCTCGATGCCGCCCTCGCCGCCGCCGAGGTGATTGAGAAGCAGGCTGCCCATGATGCCCCAACGCAGGCCTGGTCCCCATGAACAAGCGGTGTCGGCATCGGCGGCGCTGACGACGCCTTCGGAGACCAGATAGTAGACCTCCCGGCTGAGGGCCGCCTGCAGACGATTGGCGACATGCCCGGGCAGTTCCTTGTGCAGCCGCACCGGTTTTTTCCCCATGGCGGCGTAGAATTCCGTGACCCGCTCGAATCGTCTCTTCGGAGGTCTTCGCGCCGCCTACGATCTCGACCAGCGGCATCAAATGGGGCGGATTGAAAGGATGCCCGATCACGCAGCGCTCGGGGTGAGCGCCGCAGCCCGATTGGATCTCGCTCATCGTGAGACCGGAAGAACTCGACGCGATGATCACATCGGGCGGCAACAGCTCGTCGAGCTGTCCATAAAGCTTCTTCTTGAAGTCGATCCGCTCGGGACCGTTCTCCTGGACAAGGTCCGCGCCTTTGACCGCTGCCGGAAGGTCGGCCTTGAAGGTCAGCTTGGATTGGGACGCGCCAGGCGAAAGGCCCAGTCTCTTGAGCGCCGGCCAGGCGGCTTCGACGAAGCGCTTCAGGGCGGCTTCGGCATTCGGCGCGACATCGGTCGCCACGACCTCGAGGCCGTTCGCCAGGAAGAGCGCGGCCCAGCTGGCGCCAATGACTCCGGTGCCGATGATGGCGACGCGGCGGACAGGTTTGGCGGTCGACATGTTGGTTCTCCGTTTGGTGAGTGATTTCAGATTTCGGCGTAGGCGATGCCGGTGAGGTTGCCCTCGGCGAAGAGCAAGGTCTTCTTGTTGGAACCGTCGAGATTGGCGCTGTAGACCGTGCCGGCGAAGTCGGTGACGAACATGCGCCCGCCCTTCAGATCCAAGGCCAGGCCGATGCCTTCCATCAAATGGGAGAAGACAATCTCGGGGTCTTTGCGGTTCCCGGGCGTTGGGTCCATCGGCGCGCGGTTCACTGTATTGCCGCGCGGCGGGTCTCCGCGGTCGGTCCAGTACATCACTCGATGGGCGACATCGAGGTCGAGATCGATCGGCTCAGGAAGGTTGTCATAGAGTAATTCGATGTCTTGGCGGTTGGCCGGTGTTTGACCTCGCGGGAGCTTTATATTCGCGCGAAAAATACGACCTTGACCGGCGTCGTCGCTTCCTTTCTGGGTCCAGTAAAATTTGCCCCCGGCGGCGTCCACCGCAATGCCGACGCACCATTTCCTGGCGTCTGGGCCCGGCCTGGGATCGCCCTCACTCGTATCGACGAGCGTCTCGATGTTGGAGCCATCGAGGTTGGCTCGCATCACGCGCATGCCTTCCCGGTCGCACCAGTAGAGCTTGCCGCTCTTCTTTTCGAGCTGGAGTTGCTTCGGAGTGAACGTGCCGCCGGGCGGAACGATAGTGGTCATGTTTTTTCCGTCGAGATCTGAACGAAGGATTGAGCCATCGTTCGACTTGAGATTGCCCATATTGGTCCAGTACATGTGTCTGGCGGCGCTATCGACCACCAGGCCATCCGGAAGCTTTCTGCCTTCCTCGACGATCGTCTTCAGATCGGAACCGTCGGGGTTTGCCGACAAAATGCGCCCGCCCGCGAGATCGAGGAAGAAGAGACGGCCGACCGTGGCGTTGGCGCCCGAAGCAGGTCTCGACTTGGTGGCTTGAAGTTCGGTCATGGTTTTTCCCTTCATCGTCAGAATTGGACGTCGACCGCCTAGATCTCGCGACTGACGTCGACGGTTCGGCTGTGATCGCCGCCGCGCCAGCCGAACATGTCGCTCGCCGCGCCGCTCGCGAGTGATGCGATGTCGTGGTAATTTCGAAGGCTCAGCGCGTGGCCCATTCTTTCCTTCTTGGCCCGCAGGTAAGCGAACGAGTAGGCGGTCGGCGCAACCTCGCAGGGAAGCTGGGCGACAACCTCGATGCCGGCGCCAATTAAGGCGTGAGCCTTGTGAGGATTGTTCGTCAGGAGCCGGACCCGCTGGACGCCGAGATCGCGCAGGATCGCAGCCGGCAGACTGAAATCCCTGTAGTCCGCCTTGTATCCGAGGGCGTGATTGGCCTCGATGGTGTCGATGCCGGCGTCCTGCAGCTCGTATGCCTGCAGCTTCGCCATCAAGCCAATGCCGCGACCCTCCTGATATTCGTAGATCACCAGGCCGCGCCTTTCGTCCGCGATCGCCTGCATGGCCATCGCAAGCTGGTCGCCACAATCGCAACGCAGTGAGCCGAGCGCCTCGCCTGTGAAGCATTGCGAATGAATGCGCAGCAGCGGCGCGCCCTTGCTCAGATCGCCCATGACAATTGCCAGCGCCGTTTCGATCCTCGGATTGCTGTTTGCGATCTCGCGCTTGAACCCGGTGGCGTGGAACATGCCCCACCTGGTGGGCATGCGTGCGGTCGCGACGCGCCAGAGCGTCCCGGTTTGTGCAGCCGCATTCATGTCCGCCTCGTCATTTCGCCAGATCTCTGCGATTGCGCCAAAGCCCTTCGGCGAGGCCTTCGTCACTTGTCGTCCGGATGCAGCCCTATTCAGCCGCTGCCGCGCGTTCCACGGTCTTCGGAACGGCGCCGCTCGCGTGCAAGCCGTCGATTTCGGCCGCGCTGAACCCGAGCTGCTGGAGAACCTCTTCGTTGTGCTCTCCGAGTTCCGGGGCGCGCTTCGCAGGCGTTTTCGTTACGCCATGCACCTGAATGGGACTGCTGATCGTCGAAGTCAGCTTGCCGCCGGCGCCTTCGAGCGGAACGACGATGTCATTCGCCCGCAACTGCGGATCGTTGATGACTTCCTCCGGCCCGCGCACGACGCCGAAGGTGACGTGAACACCATTGAAGACCTCGTACCAATGGGCCATGGGCTGCGAGCAGAACAGTTCGTCGAAGATTTCACTCAGCTGCGCCATGTTCTGCGTTAGCTTCGCCGGATCGGCGAAGCGCGGATCCGTGAGGAGATCCGCACGGCCGATCGCCTTCGCCACGGCTGGGAGCTTGTCAGGCGTGACGATGAGAACGAACCAGGTGCCGTCCGAAGCGCGATAGACATTCAACGCCGCATTCGCCGGATTCTTTCGGTCGTGCGGCCCGAAGAACTTCGCTTCGCACAGCGCGGCCTGGATCGAAACGCTTGCCGACCAGACGCCTTCAGCGAGGAGCGACGTCGTGACATAGGAGCCCTTGCCGGTGCGCTCGCGACGATAGAGCGCCGTCACGATCGCGGAATAGAGGCCGACGGCGGTTGCATTGTCGCCGCTGCCCGCGACCGGCCAGGTCGGCGGCTCGCCGGCGTCGCGCGTCATGGACAACAAGCCGCTTCGCGCCCAATAGGCCGTGATGTCGAATCCCGGCAGATCGGCGTCGGGCCCTTTTTCGCCGAAGCCCGTGAGATCCGCATAGATCAGACGCGGATTCCACTGCGCGACATCGTCATATTCGAGCTTCAATCGCTTGCGCGCGGGATGCGGCGTGTTGACGATGAGCACGTCGGCCCACTTCACCAGCCGCTCGAGAACCGGCTGAGCGCTCGGAGATTTCAGATCGAGTGTGACGCCGCGCTTGTTACGGTTGGCGAGGTGGAAGGGATAGGCGTCTTTCGCTTGCGGCTGCGGCGGGATCTTGTGACCTATTCTCCAGGTGTCGCCGGTTGGCGGCTCCACTTTGACGACGTCGGCGCCGAAGTCGGACAGGATCACCGCTGCGCTGGGACCCGCGATGAAGCTTGCCAGGTCGACGACTTTCAGTCCGGAAAAAATGTTGTCGCTTGCCATTGGTCTCTCCTGAATTGTCATGAGCGGAGGATGTCTTCAGCGCCCGTGGAACTCGGGCGCCCGCTTCTCCAGGAAGGCCGAGGTGCCCTCCTTCTTGTCTTCGGTTGCAGCGCAGAGGCCGAAATAGGAGGCTTCGAGCGCGAAGCCCTCGCTCTGGCTGGTGTCCATTCCCTTGTTGACGGCTTCGAGCGACAGCCGCACGGCAACCGGGGCGTTGGCGGCGATCTGTTTCAGGATCTGCTTCGGCGCGCGCGATGAGGTTTGCCGCCGGCACGACTTCGTTGACGAGCCCGATGCGGTACGCCTCCTGCGCGCTGATCATTTCGCCGGAGAGGATGAGTTGCAGGGCCCGGCCTTTGCCGACCAGGCGCGGCAGGCGCTGCGTGCCGCCGCCGCCGGGAAGGAGCCCGAGCTTCACCTCGGGCTGGCCGAACTTGGCGCTTTCAACCGCGATCCGAAGGGTGCAGGCCATCGCGGTCTCGCAGCCGCCGCCGAGCGCAAAGCCATTGACCGCCGCGATCACCGGCTTGCCGAGATTCTCGATGAGGTCGAGGACCTCCTGCCCGAAACGGCTGGACTGTTCCGCCTCGAGGGCCGTGGCATGCGCGAGCTCGCTGATGTCGGCGCCCGCGACGAACGCTTTGTCGCCGGCGCCCGTCAGGATGACGCCGCGCACTGCGCCGTCGTCGCGCGCGTCCTCGAATGCCGTTCGCAGATCCGCCCAGGTCGGCGTATTCAGGGCGTTGAGCACCTTGGGCCGATTGACGGTCACATAGGCGACGGCGCCCTTCTTTTCGTACGCGACATTCGCGAGGGTCAGCGCCGCCTTTGGTGAAGCGACCGTTACGAACGCGGGCGAAGGCGCGAGTGTTGCCGCTATCGAGGCCATGTTCATCTTTCCTGAATTGAAATGGGGGCTAGGGAAAAGCGCTGGCCCCCGAGCCGCATCACACGAAGGCGCCGAAGCCCGTGATCGCCTTGCCGACGATCAGGTTCTGCATCTGATACGTGCCTTCGTAGGAGTAGAGCGCTTCGCAATCCGCAAAGAAGCGCGCGACCTTGTAGTCGGCGACGATGCCGTTGCCGCCGAGCAGCTCGCGGGCCCACGCAACGGTCTCGCGGCACTTGGCCGTGCAGAACGCCTTGGCGAGCGCGGCGTGCGCGTCCGTCAGCTTGCCTTCGGCGTGCAGCTGCGCCTGGCGCGTGATCAGGCACTGCGAGGCCGTGATGTTGGCGATCATCTTGGCAAGCAGGTCCTGCACCAACTGGAACGAGCCGATCGGCTTGCCGAACTGCAAGCGCTCCTGGGTGTACTTGAGCGCAGCCTCGTAGGCCCCCATCGCGCATCCGGTCGCCATCCACGCCACGGCGTAGCGCGTCATCTTCAAGACCTTCGCGGTGTCGCGGAAAGAGTTGCCGCCCTGGAGGCGGTTCGTCTCGGGCACGCGGCAGTCCTTCAGCGTGATGTGGCCGTTCTGGACGACCTTGAGCGCGATCTTGTTCTCGATCTTCTCGACGCTGAAGCCGGGCGTCGTCTTGTTCTCGACGATGAAGCCCTTGACCTGATTGTCGGCGACATCTCGCGCCCAGATGATGGAAACATCGCACCACGGCGCGTTGCCGATCCACCGCTTCTCGCCATTGAGGATCCAGGTGTCGCCCTCGCGCTTCGCCGTGGTCATCAGGCCGCCGGATGCGCCGGAACCCACGAGCGGCTCGGTGAGCCCGAAGCAGCCGATCTTCTCGAAGCGCGCCATCGGCGGCAGCCACTTCTGCTTCTGCTCTTCCGATCCGTCGATGTAGATGGAGCCCATCGCCAGGCCGACGTGCACGCCCATGAACGTCGAGAACGACGGGTCGATGCGCGCAATCTCCATCTGGACAAAGCCTAGCAGCGCCACGCTTCCGCCGGCGCAGCCGTAACCCTTCATTCCAAGGCCGCCGATCCCAAGCTCCTTCACCGCCGGCAGCAGCTCGAAGGGAAAGGCGTCGTCCACCCAGTATTTTGTGATGACGGGCGCGACCTTGGCCTCCATGAACGCGCGCACCCGCTTCACCGTCGCGAGTTCCTCGGCGCTCAAAGTCTCGTAGACCTCGTAAAAATCGCTGTTCGGCGCCGGCAACGGCTTTGGCGCCTTCGGTTGCATTGTCGGCTTTGCGGCTAGGGTCGCGGTCGCGGCTGCAGGCGCCATTCGGTTCTCCTGTCGTTCGTAAGCAGAGCAAAAGGCCGTGGATCACGGCATCCGATTTCAGTGCTGACGAAGTACACGCGGCAGCTCGCCGCGGCCAATAAAGGGATGTTAAGAGGACTAAATTCGGATACGTCCCGACCCCGATGATCGAACCCGCGCGCGGCGCCGTCTCGATCGCGTACTCGAGTGCCTCGCCATGATCGTTCGGCTCGCTTGACCCCGAAGCTGTGCGCGGGCGCGGTCGAAATTGACTTTCGGGTTCCCGCGGCGACGGGCCGTTCGCGATCCGCGACCGGCCGTTCGGGGTTGGAATTGCGCTGCTTTCGCCCGGCTCAGTCGCGCTCCATCGAACGACAGCCGCCTCCAGCCAGTTTTCGTGCTATTCCGTACGGTGTGTGAGGGCGCGCCATCAGCCGCGCGAGCACCCTCCATTTGCGCAGGCGAAGGATCGATCGTCGAGTTGAATGGGACTTGCGATTTGGCGCTCGCTGCGCTCATGGTGGGTGCTGCGTTAAATTTGGGCCGTTGCCGAACATCAATTCGAATTGTACGGGAGGGCCGCAATGTCGGCGCCGACGCTCAAGGGAAAAACGCTGTTTATCACCGGCGCGTCGCGCGGCATCGGTCTCGCCATCGGCCTGCGCGCGGCGCGCGACGGCGCCAACATCGCCATCGCCGCCAAGACCGCCGAGATCAATCCAAAATTGGCCGGCACGATCTACACCGCCGCCAAAGAGATCGAGGCCGCTGGCGGCAATGCTTTGCCGATCATTGTCGACGTGCGCGATGAGGCGGCCGTGCGCCACGCTCTGGATGAAACCGCGCACCATTTCGGCGGCATCGACATCGTCGTCAACAATGCGAGCGCGATCTCGCTGACCGACAGCCAGGCGACCGAGATGAAGCGCTTCGATCTCATGCACCAGATCAATGCGCGAGGCACGTTCATGGTGTCTAAATTCGCGGCGCCCTATCTGTTCCAGGCCGAGAATCCGCACATCCTGATGCTGTCGCCGCCGCTCGACATGAAGGAGAAGTGGTTCGCCGGCCACACCGCCTATTCAATGGCGAAATACGGCATGAGTCTCGTCGTGCTCGGCTTGGCCGGCGAATTCCGCAATCGAGGCGTCGCCGTCAACGCTCTTTGGCCGCGCACGATGATCGCGACGGCGGCAGTGCAGAACCTGCTCGGCGGCGACGCTTTGGTGCGCGCCTCGCGCACGCCCGAAATTGTGGCGGACGCCGCCTATCTCATATTCGGCAAGCCGGCGCGGGAGTTCACCGGCCGCTTCCTGATCGACGATACGTTCCTCGCCGCTAACGGCGTCACCGAATTTGACCATTATCGCGTCGATCCGACCCACGATCTCGGGGTCGATTTCTTTGTGCCCGAAGACAGTGTCGCGCCAGCGCCGCTGGTTCGCCCGAAAGGAGGCTAGGCCCGCGCCGCTCGCGTTTGCGACGAGTTCAGGTTCGAGCAGGTTAGTCCCCAGGGCGCGGCCGCTGCGAAGCAAAACTCAGGTCAGACCCGCTCAAACAGGACTGATCGTCACATCGATGTTGCCGCGCGTTGCGCGAGAATACGGGCATATCTCGCGCACCGCCCTCGCGCGCGATCCGACGTCCGCGCTTGCTCTCCATCAGGACTGCGAGCTTCCGGAGGATCTCGATACGCATGCGGTTTCAGCCACGCGCGCCGATCTGCAAAGAGCCGTCGGGCGGCCTCGATCTCGCGGTCGAGCTTCGCCGCATCGTCGTCGTCAAGTTGGGCGATCGGCGCCCGATCAAAAGCCTGAGCGACCTCGATCATGCTTGCTCGTCGCCTTCGCGTGGGCGCGCAACTCATCCACCAGGACCCGGATGTTCTCCGAATAATCGATCGGCACGGCGACAAGATGGACCCCGCCGCCGGCAAAGGCGGCTTCGAGCGTCGGCGCCAGCCCATCCGCCGCTTTCCACTTGGCTAGCCCCGGCGCCGTAGGCCTTGGCGTAGGCGACGAAGTCGGGGTTGCCGAAGGTCATGCCGAAATCGGGAAAGCCGTCCACAGCCTGCTTCCAGCGGATCATCCCGAAGGCATTGTCCTGCACGATCAGCACGACGAGATTGAGCCCGAGACGCACCGCCGTCTCCAGCTCCTGCGAGTTCATCATGAACCCGCCGTCGCCGCACACCGCGAGCACGCGTCGGGTCGGATGGAGCATCGCGGCCATCATCGCCGAAGGCAGCCCGGCCCCCATTGTCGCCAGCGCGTTGTCGAGCAGAAGCGTGTTGGCGACGCGCGTGCGGTAGTTGCGGGCGAACCAGATCTTGTACATGCCATTGTCGAGGCAGACGATGCCGTCCTCCGGCATTGCCTGCCGGACATCGCGGACGATGCGCTGCGGCGTCAGCGGAAAGCGGCTTTCCTCCGCCCGTTCGCCTATGCGCGCGAGAATCTGCTCGCGCAACGGCAAGAGCGCGCCAGCCCTCGGCAGCTCGCCTTCGAGGCGGTCGGCCAAGAGCGCGAGCGTCGGACCGACATCGCCAATGAGCTCCGCATGCGGGAAGTACACCTCCTCGACCGTGGCAGGGAGATAGCCCACATGCAGGACCCTCGGTCCGCCTGGTCCCATCAAGAACGGTGGTTTTTCCACTGTATCGTGACCGATCGAGATGATCAGATCGGCGCGGTCGATCGCGTCATGGACGTAATCGCGCTCCGACAGGGCGGCGGTGCCCAAGTAGAGTCCGGATCCGCCGCTGACGGCGCCCTTGCCCATCTGCGTGTTGAAGAAGGGGAGTTGCAGGCGCTTCACGAAATCCGACAAGGCGTCCGCCAGGCGCGGACGGCTCGCGGCCGCGCCCAGCATCACCAGGGGGCGCTCAGCCTCGAGGATCAGCTTGGCCGCACGGTCCAGCGCAGCAGAAGGCGCGATGGGCAGCGCGATCGGGTGAAGCGGAACGGGCGAAATCTCCGGCGCCTCCTCCGCCGCGATGTCCTCCGGCAATTCGAGATGGACCGGGCCCGGTCTCTCCTGCCGCGCGACGCGGAAGGCCTCCCGCACGATCGCGGGGATCGTCGCCGGGCTGACGATCTGATGGGCCATCTTGGTCAGCGGCGTCATCGTCGAGACGATGTCGACGACCTGGAAGCGAGCCTGCTTGCGGCTGAGGACGCCTTTCTGGCCCGTGATCATGATCATCGGCATCGCGCCGAGAAGGGCGTAGGCGGCGCCCGTCGTCAGATTGAGCGCGCCCGGCCCCAGCGTAGAAAGGCAAACTCCAGGCTCGCCGGTCAGCCGACCATGCGTGGCGGCCATGAACGCCGCCGCTTGTTCATGCCGCGTCACGACCAACTTGATCGCCGAGCGGCGCAGCGCTTCGACGACATCGAGATTTTCTTCCCCCGGGACTCCGAAGATCTGCTTGACGCCCTCGTTCTCCAACGCAGCGACGAGCAGACTAGCAGCTTTCATTGGAAGCTCCCTTCTTCGAAGTTTGCACCACCTCGATCACGCTTGCGCTCCGTTTACTGGCGTGGAGGCAGCAGCGCCCATCGACAGCGCGCCAGCTGCCGCCCACCGGACCTGGCTTCCTGTTCAAATTCGCTCCTCCGCGCCAGCAGCCGGTTCCGGAGCCCGAGCGCTCCTATTCCAAAGCGCGCAACCTGCTTTGCCGTCAAGGATCGCGAGAAGCCGTACGTCGGGTTGGCGTCTGGGCGCTTGCAGCAAGTTGCCCATTGAACCGCATTGTCTCGACCGTTCCGAGGCCCTCGGCGAGCCCCTTCCCTTCGGAGGCGAGTTGCCCCTGATCGGCCGCCGGGTTCATCGCCATTTCACCAAACCGATCGACGCGGTGAAAGAGTTGCTCGGCCACCGCGATGAGCTTGGGGGCAAGGTGAACCGGGAAAACCAAATGGCTCACCAGTCCCGCGCAGACGATCCCGAGTGTGATCTCGGTCGACCGCGCGGCGCTTTTCGCTGGGTCCGGCCGCGTGGTCCTGACGTTGCCCCGTTGCTCCGGCCTGCGTGGCTCGGTCTCGCGCCGCGATGCCTTTGGGCCAGCCTGCGCTTGTGATCTCCTAAGATCCGTCGTTGAGAGCGGATATGTAATCGACGGCGGCTGGGAGTTGCTTCCGCCTGGAGCGCCGGCGCCCGCTCGGCGTCGCGCGCCAAGGCGCGGCATCCGATTGCGTCGGCAAGGGTACGAGCGGCAGCCCCCGCGGCCACTAAAGACGTGTTAAGGACCGTAAATACGGATTGCTGCGCGCCTCCGCTCCCGAACGGAACTTGCCGCATCCGCGCCGCTGACAGAGTCAGCTTTCCGCCCGCGCCAGGACGACGTCCACAGACGCGATATCTCCACCCTTAGGTCTGATGCTCACCGTTTGTCTGCGTCCAGTCGACCTCAGAGATATCTCCGCGGTAAAACTCGTCCCGACGACGTTGCCTTCGAACCGCCCGTCGGCGATCGAGCCTGTCAGCTCGCCTTCCACTTGGTGCGTTGTCTCTTGCCAATGGCCCCGGACATTGCGGCCATCAGCGACAACATAGCTGTTGATGTTGAACCGATAGCTGTCACTGGCGCAGACAAGCGTTTGGCTGACAGCCTCGCCGTGCTCTGCAAGCGAGTAGCCGCCGCGGCAGCGAATTCTGCTCGCGATGGCCGTCGGCAGCGACGACGTGGCCAGCCCCTCGCCAGTTGCCTGAAAACTCGGCAAATGGACCGTCCGACTCGGCCAGGCCGATCTGCGACCATACGACCATAGCGCCGATGAGGCCGCCCGCCAGAAGACCTCTGAGCGTGGGAGGGGACGGCGACGCGCCTGATACTGACATTGCTGCCTCCTTCAAAGCGAGCGTTTGACGGAATGCGCTTCTGTACTCTTGCAATTTCCGCGACGCGTTGCGTCGGACTCTGAGCAGAAACGTCCAAACCGACTATGACGAGCACGTTATTTGTTGTTGCATCGGTGGCTGTCCAAGCCAAATCAAGCGAACTAAATCTAAATAAACGCCCACAAAGCGAAGACCATTGCCGCTGCGCTTGCCAACGGGCCGGGATTGCCGCGCTGGCAGCCGGCCGAGGGCGGTCATCGACAGCCAGAGCGTGGACCAGGCAGGCCGAACGGCCGGCATAGGTTATGAGCCGGAGGAAGGTCGACGGCTGCGGCGCCCGGTTGCAGGGACTCCTGAGCTTGCTCCGGCCCCCGTTCGACGGCAAAGTCATGCAGTATCGCGCGCAAGGCCGAACAGGAGTTCTGGTAATTGAACCCATCCTTTCAGTTCGACGCTGATGGGGTTCGTAATCTTGGAGTTCTCGTGGGAGGACGGCGAATACGTCTTCTGCCGCGGATGGCGCGCGGATGGAGACGGCCGCCGCAACGCGGTACTGGCCGTGTCGCCCGTCGCGGAGCGCCCGCTATCGGCTGCGCTCGATCGCCTCGCTCATGAATATGACCTGAGGGACGAACTCGACTCCGCATGGGCGGCACGTCCGCTCGCATTTACCCGCCAAGGCGGTCGAGCGGCTCTGCTGCTCGAGGATCCGGGCGGCGAGCCGCTTGCGCGACTCATCGGCGCGCCGATGGAAGCGGGACGGTTCCTGCGCCTCGCTATCGGCATCGCCGCCGCGCTGGGCGAGGCGCACCGGCGCGGCCTCGTCCATAAGGACATCAAGCCAGCCAATATCCTAGTCAACTGCGCCGACGGACGGACGCGGCTCACCGGGTTCGGCATCGCCTCGCGTCTGCCGCGCGAGCGTCAGGCGCCTGAGCCGCCCGAGGTCATCGCCGGCACGCTCGCCTATATGGCGCCCGAACAGACCGGACGCATGAACCGCTCGATCGACTCGCGCAGCGACCTCTATGCGCTCGGCGTCATGTTCTATCAGATGCTCACCGGCCGTCTGCCGTTCAGCGCCGCCGATCCGATGGAATGGGTCCACTGCCATGTCGCCCGAAAGCCTGTGGCGCCGGCGGAGCGGCTGGAGAGCGTCCCGGTCGCTATCTCCGAGATCGTCATGAAGCTTCTCGCCAAGACGGCCGAGGAGCGCTACCAGACCGCCGCCGGCCTTGAGCACGATCTGCGACGCTGCCTCGCCGAATGGGAGCGTCACGGGCGCATCGAACCGTTTGCGCTTGGCGAACGCGACGCGCCCGATCGGCTCATGATCCCGGAGAAGCTGTACGGCAGAGAGCGCGAGGTCGAAACGCTGCTCGCCGCCTTCGATCGCGTGGTCGAGAGCGGCGCGCCGGAGCTGGTTCTGGTCTCGGGCTATTCCGGCATCGGCAAATCATCCGTCGTCAATGAACTGCACAAGGCGCTTGTGCCGCCGCGCGGGCTGTTCGCCTCGGGCAAGTTCGACCAGTACAAGCGCGACATTCCCTATTCGACGCTGGTGCAGGCCTTTCAGAGCCTGGTGCGACCTCTTCTCAGCAAGAGCGACGCCGAGCTGGCGCGCTGGCGCGAGGCCCTTCTGGAGGCGCTCGAGCCCGAACGGCCGGCTCATGGTCGACCTCATCCCCGAATTGAAGCTCATCATCGGAGAACAGCCGCCGGTTCCCGGAGCTTGCGCCGCAGCAGGCGCAGCGAGCGCTTCCAGCTGGTGTTGCGCCGCTTCATCGGCGTCTTCGCCCGGCCGGACCATCCGCTGGCGCTGTTCCTCGACGATCTGCAATGGCTGGACGCGGCGACGCTCGATCTGCTTGAGGACCTGATGACCCAAGCGGACGTTCGACATCTGCTGCTGGTCGGCGCCTACCGGGACAACGAGGTCGACGCCCACCATCCGTTGGCGCGGAAGCTCGCAGCCGTTCAGAGCTGCGGGGCGAAGGTTAGCGAGATCAAGCTCGGGCCCCTTAACCAAGAACAGGTCGGGCGGTTGATTGCCGACGGGCTTGGTTGCGAAACGACGAGCGTTGCGGCGCTCGCGCAACTCGTGCACGGCAAGACCGCGGGCAACCCTTTCTTCGTGCTTCAATTTCTCTCTTCGCTCGCCGAAGAGAGGTTGCTGACCTTCGATCATGAGGTCCAGAGTTGGTCCTGGAATCTCGATCGCATTCGCGCCAAGAGTCACGCTGGCAATGTCGTCGACCTTGTGGTTGGGAAGCTTGACCGCCTTCCAGATGAAACCCAGAAGGCGCTGCAGCAGCTGGCCTGTCTCGGCAACATGGCCGGCATCACGACGCTCGCGATCGTGCTCGGGACCTCGGAGGACGAGGTCCACAAGGCTCTTCGGGAGGCGGTCCGTATCGATCTGGTTGAGCGCCATCAGCGGGCCTACAAATTTGTTCATGACCGGGTGCAAGAGGCCGCATACTCGCTCATACCGGAGGAGCAGCGCGCGGCGGCCCACCTCCGGGTCGGGAGACTTCTGGTCGCGCGAACGCCGCCCCAGAGCCGGGATGAGGCGATTTTCGAGATCGTCAATCAGCTCAATCACGGCGCCGAGCTTATCGCCTCGCAGCACGAGCGCGAACATCTTGCGGAATTGAACCTCATTGCGGGAAGGCGGGCGAAGGCGGAGACTGCGTACGCCTCGGCGTTGTCGTATCTGGCGGCCGGCTCGGCGCTGGCGGCGGAAGCCGGTTGGACGCGCCGGCGCGCGCTTATCTTCGAGCTGGAGCTGCACCGAGCCGAATGCGAGTTTCTCACAGGCGCAACGGCGGAAGCGGAAGCCCGCTTGGCGGAGCTTTCACAGCGTGCCGCTGACGCCCTCGAAGGCGCCGCAGTCGTGGGCCTGCGCATTGATCTGTACAAGATTCTCGATCGGAGCGACAGCGCCATCGCCGTCGGTCTCGAGTACCTAAGGCGTCATCTCTGCGTCGACTGGTCGCCAAGTCCGACAGATGGAGACGTGCAACGCGAGTACGGGCTGATCTGGTCGCGGCTTGGGAGCCGCACGATCGAGGAGCTCATTGACCTGCCGTTGATGGCCGACCTGGCTTCCGCGGCCACGCTTGACATTCTGATGAGCCTCGCGGTCGTCGTATGGCATACCAATGCGAATCTTGCGTGCATGGCGATCAGCCGCGCGGTCAATCTCAGCCTGGAGCGCGGCAACTGCGACAGTTCCTGCTATCACTACGTGTCGCTCGGTTATATTGCCGGGCCGCGCTTCGGCGACTACGCGGCCGGATACCGGTTTGGCCGCCTCGGCTACGAATTGGTCGAGAAGCGCGGGCTGAAACGCTTCCAGGCCAGGACCTATAAAGACTTCGGGGCTTTCGTCATTCCATGGACGAAGCACGTCCGAACCGGCCGCGATATCTTGCGGAGTGCGCTCGAGGTCGCGAGCCAGAGCGGCGACCTGACGTTCGCCGCATACAGCTATGTCAGTTTGAACTCGAACTTGCTCGCGGCGGGAGATCCGCTGATCGAAGTCGAACGCCAGGTGGAAATTGGCCTCGCGTTTGCGCGGAAGCTGCAGTTCCACTTCGTCATGGACCTTGTCAGCGCCCACCGCGCCCTCGTCCGCACGCTGCGCGGACAAACCCGCAAATTCGGCTCCTTTGACGACGGCGAGTTTGACGAGCTGGAGGTCGAGCGCCAGTTCTCGGACAATCCCGATTTGGTTCTTAGGGAAAACTGCCATTGGGTCCGAAAGCTTCAGGCCCGCTTCTTCGCGGGCGACTATGATGCGGCCGTCTATGCGTCGACGAAGGCGCGGCGGCTGCCATGGGCGTCAGTGGCGCATTTCGAAGAAACGCTGGAACATCACTTCTACGGCGCCTTGTCACGCGCCGCCTGCTGCGGGTCGGGCACCTCCGACCAGCGCCTGCAGCATCAGGAGGCCTTGGCCGCCCACTACCGACAGCTTCAGATCTACGCGGACAATTGCCCGGAGAACTTCGAGAACCGCGCCGCGCTGGTCGGCGCCGAGATCGCGCGCCTGGAGTGCCGCGAGATCGACGCCGAGCGGCTCTATGAACAGGCCATCCGTTCGGCGCGCGCCAACGGCTTCGTTCACCATGAGGCGCTCGCCTACGAACTTGCCGCCAATTTCTACGCCGCGCGCGGTTTCGAGGATTTCTCGGACGTCTATCTGCGCAAGGCCCGAGACGGCTATCTGCGCTGGGGCGCCGACGGCAAGGTGAGGCAACTCGAGCAGCTCCATCCCTACCTTCGCCGGGAAGAGCAGGCGTCGGCTTCCACGAGTACGATCGGCGCGCCGATCGAGGCCCTGGACCTCGCGACCGTAATCAAGATGTCGCAGGCGGTCTCGGGCGAAATCGTCTTAGAGAAACTCATCGACACGCTCATGCGCACCGCGATCGAGCAGGCGGGCGCTGAGCGAGGTTTGTTGATACTTCCGCGAGGCGGCGAGCAGAGGATAGAGGCGGAAGCTACGACAAACGCCGATTCGGTGACGGTCCATCTGCGCAACCAGGCGGTGGCCACGGCCATGCTGCCGGAGTCGGTGCTCCATTATGTCCTCCGCACTCGGGAGAGCGTGATTCTGGACGACACCGCAGCCCGG
The DNA here is from genome assembly GCA_963820795.1 of uncultured Alphaproteobacteria bacterium. GTDB lineage: Bacteria > Pseudomonadota > Alphaproteobacteria > Rhizobiales > Beijerinckiaceae > Roseiarcus. The sequence goes on along the minus strand of CAWGBJ010000010.1, from coordinate 488,766 downwards.
TCGGCGTTCGCCGAGGATCCCTACATCCGTGAGCGCCGGCCTCGCTCCGTTCTCTGCGTGCCGCTTCTCAATCAGGCTAAGCTCACCGGGGTGCTTTACCTCGAGAATAAGCTGGCTCCCCGCGTCTTCGCGCCGGCGCGGATAGCGGTGCTGAAGCTGCTGGCGGCCCAAGCCGCGATCTCGCTGGAGAACACCCGTCTCTACCGCGATCTGGCGGAACGCGAAGCCAGGATCCGGCGACTTGTCGACGCCAACATCATCGGGATCTTCATCTGGAGTTTCGAAGGTCAAATTCTCGAGGCGAATGACGCATTTCTCCGGATCGTCGGATACGACCGGGAGGACCTCGCGGCAGGCCGGATCCGCTGGGTGAACCTGACGCCGGCCGAATGGCGCGACCGCGACGCGCAGGCGATTGCGGAGGCGGCGAGGACCGGCACCATCCAGCCGTATGAGAAGGAGTATTTCCGGAAGGATGGCAGCCGCGTGCCCATTCTGCTGGGCGCGGCGACCTTTGACGAAGGCGAGAACCGAGGCGTCGTCTTCGTGCTTGATTTGACCGAGCGCAAGGCGGCGGAGGAGGCGCTGCGCGCGAGCGAGGAACGCCTTCGCACACTCATGCAGTTTTCCTTCGAGGTCTACTGGGAGACCGACGCGCAGCATCGTTTCGTCCAGCAGGAGTTCGCAGAGCGTCTCGGCGACGCCCTGCTGCCCGGCTCGGGGATCGGCAAGACGCGCTGGGAAGTGCCGTATCTGGAACCTGACGAAGAAGACTGGCGCAATCACCGAGACACGCTAGACGCGCACCTGCCGTTCCGTGATTTCGAGCTCGCGCGACCTGTACCGGATGGCGGCAAGCGCTTCTTTTCCGTTTCGGGGCTCCCAGTGTTCGACAAGGCAGGGCGCTTCATCGGATACCGCGGCGTCGCGCGGGACATCACCGAGCGCAAGCAGGCGGAAGAAGCGCTCCGCGCCAGCGAGGAGCGCTTTCGCACGCTTATGCAATTCTCCTTCGAGGTTTACTGGGAGACGGATGCGCAGCATCGCTTCGTCCGGCAGGAGTTCTCCGAACGTCTCAGCGACGCCCCGCCGCATGGCTCCGAGATCGGCAAGGCGCGCTGGGAAGTGCCCTATTTGGAGCCTGACGAAGAAACCTGGCGCAAGCACCGTGAGACGCTCGACGCGCATTTGCCATTCCGCGATTTCGAGCTCGCCCGGCCTATGCCGGACGGCGGCAAGCGCTACGTGTCTGCCTCGGGGCTGCCGATGTTCGACAAGGCGGGTCGCTTCATCGGACACCGCGGCGTCGCTCTGCACATCACCGAGCGCAAACGGATCGAGGAAGCGCTTCGCCAGCGCGAGAAGGAGCTTCGTGAGGTCGTCGATACGATCCCGGCCATGACCGTTATGGCGCTGCCCGATGGGTCGACCGTATTCGCCAGCCGGCGGTGGACCGAATATTCCGGTCTCTCCGTGGAGGATTCGCTAGGCTTAGCCTGGAAGGCGGCCGTTCATCCTGACGACCTTGAGCGACATATACGCAGGCGGCGCGAGGCGTTGGCGAGCGGCGAGCCGTTCGAAAGTGAAGTGCGTTTGCGTCGTGCGAGCGACGGGGAATACCGTTGGTTCCTGGTTCGCTGGGTGCCGCTGCGGGACAAGGGTGGCGACGTCCTGAGGTGGTACGGCATTATGGCTGATATAGAAGACCGCAAACGGGCGGAGGAGGCGCTTCGCGAGAGCGAGGAGCAATGGAAGGCGGTCTTCGAGAACAACCCCACGATGTACTTCATGGTGGATCCTCTCGGCACGATGCTCTCTGTCAACCCGTTCGGCGCCCAGCAGCTCGGATACACGGCCGACGAGTTGATTGGCCGTCCGGTGGAGATCCTGTTTCACGAGGGCGACCGAGATTACGCCCGGGGGAGGACCGCGTTCTGCCTCGAGCATTTCGGCCAAACGTCGAGCTGGGAACTGCGCAAGATCCGCAAAGATGGCGCGGTGCTTTGGGTTCGCGAGACAGCCAGAGCCATGTTGATCAAGAACCGGCCCGTCGTCTTGATCGCGTGCGAGGATATCAGCGCGGGCAAGCGCGCGGCTGAGGTTTTGCGGGAGACGCAGACGCAGCTGGCGCACGCAAACCGCGTCGCAACCATGGGACAGCTTACAGCCTCGATCGCCCACGAAGTGAACCAGCCGATCGCCGCTACGGTCACGAACGCGCACGCGGCGTTGCGCTGGATGAATCGTCCGGCGCCGAATCTGGACGAGGTCGGCAAGCGCTCGACCGGATCGTCAGGGACGGCAATCGGGCAGGCGCCGTGGTCAGGCGGATCCGCGACCTCATCAAAGGCGCCCCGCCGCGCGACGATCAGGTCGACGTCAATGCGGCGATCCGCGAGGTGATCGAGCTTACCCGTAATGAGGCGACCAAGAACAGCGTCCTGGTGCAGACGGAACTCGCCGAGGGTCTGCCGCTGGTTCAAGGAGACCGGGTCGAACTGCAGCAGGTGATCCTCAATCTGATGGTCAACGCCGTCGAGGCCATGAGCGAGATGAGCGAAGGATCGCGCGAATTGCTGATCACCACGGGCAGGACCGACTCCGGCGCCGCGCTCGTCGCCGTCAGCGATTCCGGGCCGGGGTTGGCGCCGGCTGATCTCGAACAGCCGTTCAACGCCTTCTACACGACCAAGCCGAACGGCTTGGGGCTGGGACTGTCGATCTGCCGTTCAATCATCGAAGCGCATGGCGGACGATTGTGGGCGAGCGCCAATGCGCCCCGCGGCGCCGTCTTCCAATTCACGTTGCCCGCCCACGCCGACGCCGAAGCGAGTCAGTGAGCGCGCTCCCGTTTCGAGGCCAGACGAAAAAAGGCCCCTCGCGGTGCGGGGGGCCGAGGATCGCCGATGGGAGGAACCGGCCGCGCGGGGGCAACGCAAACATATTCCCATGAATGCCTCGCAGCGGGCTATTGGCCGAAAGGAAGCCGGCGGCAGCAATAAGGAGGGGGGATCCTATACGCCAAACCGTAATTACATTCGTAAAATCAATCAGATATGGCGTATCCTCACTTAACTGCTGAGCGGGGCCGGTTGCCGGCGGCATCGTTTAGATATTCTTGACGATCATGCTCTCCCGCCGGACCCATGAAGCCGGTTTTCCGCTTCGCGCCCTCCTCTCCGTGTCCTCCTGCTCATGGGCCCACCAGGGAGAATAATCTCCCTGTTCCGTCTTTCCCTTCCGCCTGAGCACATGCGCGCAACGAAACGAAATACCATGGATTTCAGCAATCGTTCGAGGCGCGGCGGGAGCGATGCGCCCTGTTGGCAGGGAGTAACAGGCGGAACGGCCTTGTTTTCCGCGGACGCGTCAGAGCCGGCCGGCGGCAATGATCGGCAAGATTTCCTCGTCCGGTCCTTCGCTCATTCGTCGGGCGTCCGAAGAAATCTGCCATGAAAATAGCTCTGAGGAATTGGCGTCGTGCGGCCGGCCCGTGATTTTCATCCATAATGGCGCGCCCGCGGGCGCTGGTTGGCTGCTTAGGCTTAGGCTGGCTTCCCGGAGCCGCTTGCAGGCAAGCCGCCTTGTTCAGTTCGTGAGCCGCTTCGGCCCCGGCTCGACCTGAACTGTCGCGGTCATGCCGGCGACGAGGCGAACGCCGTCGGGAACCTGATCGATCTTGATGCGGACCGGTACGCGCTGGGCGAGGCGGACCCAGGTGAAGACCGGGTTGACGTTCGCGAGTCCCTGCTGATTGGGATCGGCATTCGGAGACGTTGATCGCCCGGGCGACGCTGCCCACGTGGCCGCGAACGATCTCGCTATGGCCCATCAATTTGATCTCGGCGGGATCGCCGTCGCGGACGGAAGCGAGTTGCGTTTCCTCGAAATAGGCGTCAACCCAATAGGAATCGGCATTGACGATCGAGATCACGCTTCGCCCGATGGATGCATAGTCGCCCACCTGCGCCAATAAATTCGTGACCCACCCGTTCACGGGCGACCGGATCTCCGTGCGCTCCAGATTGACCCGCGCCTGATCGCGCTGAGCGGTCGCCTGGGCGACACTCGCCTCGGCGCTCATCAGCTGCGCCTTGAGCGTCTCGATCTGGCGGTCAGCGACCGTGAGGGCCGCATGTGCGCTCTTCAGCGCCGCCTGATCCTGGAGAAGCGTCGAAGCCGTTTGCTGCGCCATTTGGACGGTTCCCGCCGCCTTCTCCGCGAGGTCCCGGTATCGCGCCGCCTGTTGTCGCGCAAAGGTCAGCGCAGCCTGCGCTTGCTCCGTCTGGGCCTCGCTCGCGATGACTTGCGCCCGTTGCGCCGTGATCTGCGCCTCGAAGTTCTTCACGTTGGCCTGGGCCTGACGCACTGCCGCTTCAGCCTGTTCGAGCGCGATCCTGAAGTCGGTCGGGTCGATCACCAGCAGCAAATCGCCCTTGCGCACGAACTGATTGTCGGCCACCGGCAGCTCGACGATGCGTCCTGCCACCTCCGGCGCCTCGGTGACCACATAGGTGCGTACCGTGCCGTCGCGTGTCCACGGCGCCCCCATGTACGCGTTCCACGTCGCCCAACCGAGCGCCGCGGCAAGCGTCGCAGTCGCCAGAGTGATCAAAACCGGAATCACCGGGAGGCGACGTCGGACGGCGCCGCCCGACGGCGGCCCTGCAGACCGTACGGCGTCGCGATCGTTGGCCTTGTCGCGTTTCGATCTGAATTCGGCAACGGTCATGGCGCTCCCCTCGCGACGATGAGAACCGTGGACGAGAGAACGATCATGTAAACGGCAAACACGAACAGCGCCGGGTGCCAGACGTGGCGCAGCAAGCCGAAGCGGCCGGCCACCCGGCGCAACGCGATCGTGACCAGCCAGGCCGCCACCATCATCAGCGAGATCGGCGCGACGTAGACGCCGAACAGGTCGATCTCGGTGAACCTCATGCCGCCGCTCCAGTGTCGAAATAGTCGGCATGCTCGGCAAGGGCCTCCGAGAGGGCGAGGATCCTGGCGCGCGCCCGAAGAGAGAGCGACCGCGTCCGGCTCGGCTTCGGGAGCGAGAGTCGAGGCGATGGTCGAGGCGCGCAAGCCATGTCCTCGCCCCGCCGCGTCGCCGTGCGCCAGGGCGGCGAGCGCCGCGTCCAGCTCCGGGCCGAGATCGAGCAGGCCGGAGAGATCGTGCGGAGTTGCATGATGTCGTCGCCGACGGAGAGCGCCGCGAGGAGCTGCGCGCGCTGCAAAGGTTCGGCCTGGTCCGGCAACGCCTCCAGGCGGCCGTAGAGGCGGCCGTGCCAGGCTTCGGGCCTCGGCGGCAGGGGGCCGATCGCCAGGCGGCGCAGATCGCGCAAGGTCAGGGCGAGGAGACGGCGCGCCCGCAGAGCCTGGCGAGAGCGGCGGCAGCAGCCGAAACGAAAGCGGCGCGATAACGCAGCCTACGACGATCGCTAGCGCAGAATTGTAGAACTGCTGCGGTGTCGTAGCTCATCTGGTTGGTGGGCGCGAGGAGAGGCATGAAGTTGAAGCCCATGGCGGTCACAACCGCCAAAACCATGGGTTGCCGGCTTTGGGCCATCACAAAGCCGACTGGGACGAGGCAGAGACCGAGAGCGACGCAAAACGCCGGGAACGTCTCGAGCCCCGGCAGCACCGCAAACTTGATAATTGCCGCGGCAGGGACGCCGCCGGCGACGCCGAGCGCGAACGCCATCGCGCCAGCGTAGGCCTGGTCGCCTTTGGGCGAAAGCAACAGGAGCGCGACCGCCGAAAACACGATGGCCGAGACCCCGTTCGGCCAGGCGGTAACGATCCAGAAGAGCTCGATCGCGCCCATCGCAACGAACGCCCGTCCGCCATTGACGAGGCCAGGCGCCCAATCAGGCACGCTGAGCCGGAAGCGGCGATGACCACGAAGAGGCCGGCCAGCATCGACGAGCAGAGCGAGGCCATCGAGCGCTTGCGCAAGGCCGGCCAGCAGCTTGGCTGTCTGGTCGGCAAGGAGACGCTGCGACGGCGTGCCCGCCGGCAGGGCAAGGAGCGTCCGTTTCCCCTCTTCGCAAATGCCCCGGAGCCCGACGGGATCAGCCATCCACCGCGTTGACGCTCCCGGTTCCGGCGCCGACCGCAGCGCGGGCGGAAGGCTGCTCAGGACGGTCTCGGCCTCCTGCCGAGCCGCGCCGTCCGGCAATCTGCTCAGGTGCGCCGCAACTGTGCGCCAGCCATCGAGCGCCGCGAACAGGCCCTCAACCGCCCTCTGCAGCACCGGCGAGTGGTAGCGCAACTGGCTGGATTCCCCGATCGCCCGGTCGACCGCCGGGTCGAGCGCGATGACGCGCCGGGCGAGCTCGCGTCGCTGAGCTCGCGTGTCCGGCAGTCGTGATCCCGCTGGCGCCAACATGCCGGCAAATCGGCCGGTAATCTCGGCCGCCAGAGTCGGCGAACAACTCGGCCAGCTGGCGCTGCGCGCCGCCGAAGTCGGTCCCGGCGAGCACGATGCCTGCGCATACGATCCCGATGCAGATCTCGCTGGCGCGGGTGACCGCCAACATGAAGACCTGCCCGTCCGGGCCTCCGGTGGCGCCGAGCGTGTCGGCGGCGATGATCGCCGCGGTGTAGCCGGCGAGCGCCGCCGCGTAGGAGGCGAAGTTGCGCATCAGCGTGGCGGCGAAAGCGCAGATGGCGAGCCACAGCGCCAGGAGCGTCAGAAAGGCGATGCGATCCTGCGGAAAGCACGCGTTCAGCACCACGATCATGACGGCGCCGACGATGGTGCCGACCATCCGGAACCACGCCTTGCGCAGCGAAGCCCCGAGCTGCGGCTGGCATACGATCGCGGCCGAAGTGCCGGCCCAAAAGGCATTGTCGAGCTCGAGCCAGAACGCGACGTAGAGGGCGAGACAGACCGAGGCCCAAAGCCGCAGGCCGAACAGCAGCGGCGGACCGGCCGCTCGCGCCGCGTCCACCAAACCCGCGCCCCAGCCGTCCGCACCAGCGGTTCGTCGCCTGTCCGACCTCGTAGATGGCGTTGGCCATAGTTGAGGTCGACTATTGGTGGAATTCAGCGTGTTCGCGCGACCTGAGATTGGGATCGTCTGTCCCAAGCGTCGTACGCTTCAGGTTCTGCGACGTAGGGATGGACCATTTTTGCCGGGTCAACCACGCGGTCGAATTCGGCTTCAGTGACAAACCCGAGTTGCAGCGCGGCGGCTTTCAAGCGTGAGGTCGTGATCCATCGCGTAGTGGGCGATCTTCGACGCCTTGTCGTAGCCAATGACCGGCGACAGCGCCGTCACCAGCATCAGCGAACGTTCGACGTATTCGTTGATCTTCTTCAGGTTGGGCTTGGTTCCTTCGATCAGGAACTTGCGGAAGTTCGTGCAGCCGTCGCTGAGGATCGTAATCGATTGGGCGATGTTGAAGATCATCAGGGGCTTGTAGACGTTCATTTCGAGGTAGCCGCCAGCGCCGCCGAAACCCACCGCCACGTCATTGGCCATCACCTGCACGGCGATCATCGTCAGCGCTTCGCACTGCGTCGGATTGACTTTTCCCGGCATGATCGAGGAGCCCGGCTCGTTCTCAGGAATATAGCAATTCCGCAAATCCGGCGCGCGGTCCGCATGACATCAGGCGGATGTCGTTGGCGATCTTGTAGAGCGACACTGCAAGCGTGCGCAGCGTTCCGGAGAGTTGCACCAGCGCGTCGTGAGCGCCTTGCACCGCGAACTTGTTGGGCGCGGTGACGAACGGCAGACCGGTCAGCCTGGCGATCTCATCCGCCACCGCTTCTGCAAATCCTGGCGCCGCGTTGATGCCGGTGCCGACGGCCGTGCCGCCAAGCGCAAGGCGATAGACCCCCTTCAGGGCGTCCTCAATCCGATCCAGGTCATCCGACAGCATCTCTGCATAGCCGGACCACTCCTGGCCCAGCGTCAGCGGCGTGGCGTCCTGCATGTGAGTGCGCCCGATCTTGACGATGCCGTCCCACTCTTTCGCGTTCTTGCTGACAGCGTCGCGCAGCGCGGCCACAGCCGGAACGAGACGTTCTTTCACGTTGACGGCGGCTGCGATGCGACATCGCGGAAGGGAACCGAGTCGTTCGACGACTGCGCCATGTTGACGTGGTCGTTGGGGTGGACCGGCGCGTGGCTTCCAAGGCGACGTGCCGGCGAGCTGGCAGCACCGGTTGGAGATCACTTCGTTGACGTTCATGTTGAACTGGGTGCCGCTGCCGGTCATCCAGACGTGCAGCGGGAACATCTCGTGATGCTGGCCGTCGACGATTTCGTCGCAGACCTGCTACGGTCCGCTCACGGGCACGAACGAGGAGCGGACACGGGCGCGACTATGCGGTGTGCGCCGCGATCTCGTCGACCCCACGATCGGCCTCCTTCATGGCCGTGTCGTCGACCGCGCCAGCCCCTGGTCGAAAATGTCGGCGATCCGTTCGGCGACGTGGAGCGACGCCTCGAGGATGTGGCTCTGCGGCGGATAGATCAGCCCCATGGCCAGGTTCTCCTCGGTGACCTGCTCGGCCACCGCCTTGCGGCGACGATGAACATCTCCTCGGTGACGCGCCTGGCCTCGGTCGCGTACACCGCCATGCCCATCGCCGGGAAGATGTAGACGTTGTTGCCCTGGCCCGGCACGAAGCGTCTGCCGCCGATCTCGACCGGCGGGAACGGGCTGCCGCTGGCGAAGATCGCCCGGCCGTCGGACCATCGGTAGGCTTCCTCGGCCGTGCATTCCGAGCGCGAGGTCGGATTCGAATAGGGGAAGATGATCGGCCGCTCGTTGATCCTCGCCATCGCCTCGATCACCTGCTGGTTGAACAGCTTCGGCACGGTGCTGACGCCGATGATGCCGGTCGGCCGGATCGCCTCGACCGCGTCGACGAAGGTTGAGACCGGCGCGTGGTCGTGGGCGAACGGCTTCTGGAAGTCGGCCAGGTCGGTGCGCGCCGGTCGACCATCAGGCCGTTCACGTCGAACAGCCATTGCGGCGCCGCGCCTCGGCGAGATCCAGGCCTTCGTGCGTCATCGCCTGGCTGATCAGCTCGGCGATGCCGGTCCCGGCCGAGCCGGCCGCCGAGGAACAGGAAGCGCTGGTCGGTGAGCTTCTGTCCGGAGATGCGCAAGGCGCCGAAAATGCCGGCCAGCGCCACGGCGGCGGTGCCCTGGATGTCGTCGTTGTAGGTGCAGATCCTGTCGCGGTAGCGCGCCAGGATCGGCACGGCGTTGAAGTTGGCGAAGTCCTCCCACTGGATGCAGCAGTTCGGATAGAGCGTCCTGCACCGCCGTCGACGAACTCGTCGATGAAGGCGTCAGTACTCGGCGCCGCGCACGCGCGTGCTGGCGCAGGCCGAGGTAGAGCGGATCGTCCAGCAGGGTCTCGTTGTTGGTGCCGACGTCGAGGGTGATCGGCAGGCAGTACTGCGGCGGCACGCCGGCGCAGGCGGTGTAGAGCGCCAGCTTGCCGACCGGGATGCCCATGCCGCCGACGCCCAGGTCGCCGAGGCCGAGGATGCGCTCGCCGTCGGTGACGACGATGAAGCGCACGTCCTTCTCCGGCCAGTTGCGCGAGCAGTTCCTTCAGCCGGCCCCGCGCGCTGATCGGCAGGTACATGCCGCGCGGCGGGCGGAAGATGTGGTCGAACTTCTGGCAGGCCTCGAGCCGATCGAGGCGATCGCCGGTGTGCTGATCGCGGCTGTCAGCCAGCCAACGATAGGATTGCAGCAGGATCGAGGGACCGAGATAGCGGTCCTGGTTCCACCAGTAGCTTGGGCAGGACGTTGAGCAGCAGAAGCACAGGATGCACTCCCACATGCCATCGAGTTTGGCGCGCTCTTCCGGCGATTGGCGACGTTCGCGATCCGGTGCCGGTTGATCGGTCTGCAGCCAGGGTTCGATCAACTCATACTGCGCGTACAGGCCGCTAAGATCAGGTATGAGATCCCTCAGCACAGGCATATGCGGCAAGGGCGTGATGCGGCTGGTGCCCTTCTTCAAGCTGTCCATTGGCGTCAGGCACGCCAGATGGTTCTTTCCGTCGATGTTCATCGCGCATGAGCCGCACACACCTTCCCGGCACGATCGCCTGTATGACAGCGAGGGGTCGATCTGGTCATTGATCTTGACCAACGCATCCAGGACCATCGGCCCGCACTCATCGCGGTCGATGTGAAACGTGTCCATCGTTGGGTTGGCGCCCTTCGTGGGGTTCCAGCGATAGACCTGGAAGTCCTTGACATTGCGGGCGGGCTTGCTCGACGCGCCAGTCCTTGCCTTCTTACCCTTTTGAGTTTGCAGGAAGTGTAAACTCTGACATCGTCGGTCTCTCCTTCTTGCTGATCGACGTGATTGCGCCTGAGATCACGCTTAATGCGTGCGTTCCGCGGGTGGGAAGCTCGGCCCGTCATTCGAGAGGGCATGAAGATGGACTGGGCGGTAGGCGAAGGTGACCTTCCAGTCTTCGTCTTTCCAGGTCGCCGTGTGCTTGAGCCAGTTCTTGTCGTCCCGTTCGTTGATAATCCTCGCGCGCATGCGCGCCGCGCGATTCGGTACGTTCACAGGCGGAATGCGCGATCACCACCGCCTGGTCAGCGAGGTTTGCCAGCTCAAGCGCCGAAAGCAGGCTGACATTCCACAAGAGCGATTCATCGTCTACTGTAACGTGCTCGAGCGGATCGCGCAGCGCTATCAGCTTGTCCAGGCCCTCCTTCAACGTGTCGCCGCGCCGGAACACACTGAAATGCGACTGCATCGTCTCCTGCATCAGGGGGCGGACTTCGCCGGACTTGTTGCCGCCCTTGCTGTGGCGGATCCCGTCGAATCGATCCAGCGCGCGTTCCTGCGACCGGCCGTTCGCCTCCCGCACGCGCGATCCTGGCTTGATAACATCCGCTGCCCGCAAGGCGGCCGCGCGTCCGAATACGATCAGGTCGAGCAGGCTATTGGTGCCGAGCCGATTGGCACCATGAACCGATACACACGCCGCCTCGCCGATCGCCATCAGACCTGGCACGACCGCATCCGGAGTCATCCGGCGTGGGAGAAACGACTTCTGCGTGATGTTCGTCGGAATTCCACCCATCACGTAATGCACCGTCGGTGTGACCGGGATCGGTTCCTTATGGGCATCGACGCCAGCGAATATGCGTGCGGTCTCGACGATGCCGGGAAGCCGCTCGTTGAGGACTTCCGCGGGCAGGTGTTCGAGATGCAGGTGGATGTGGTCTTTCTTCTCGCCGACGCCGCGTCCTTCGCGGATTTCAACCGCTTCCGCACGGCTGACCACATCGCGTGAGCTTCAGATCTTTCTCGCGTGGGGCGTATTTGGGCATAAATCGTTCGCCCTCGCTGTTGGTCAGATAGCCGCCCTCCCCACGCGCACCTTCGGTGATCAGGACACCGGCGCCATAGACACCGGTGGGGTGGAACTGGATGAACTCCATGTCCTGCAACGGCAGGCCGGCTCGCAGCACCATCGCGTTACCATCACCTGTGCAGGTGTGTGCCGAGGTGCAGGATTGATAGACCCGGCCGCAGCCCCCGGTCGCGATGACGGTCATGTTCGCGCGGAACCGGTGGATCGACCCGTCCTCCAGGCACCAGGCCAGTAGCCCGCGGCACGCGCCATCTTCGTCCATCAGCAAATCGATGGCGAAATACTCGATGAAGAAGCGCGCCTGATGCTTGAGGCATTGCTGATACAGCGTGTGCAGGATCGCGTGCCCCGTGCGATCGGCCGCCGCACAGGCGCGATAAGCCATGTCGCCCTTCGCGTAGTCCGTCGTATGGCCACCGAAGCGACGCTGATAGATCGTGCCGGCGTCCGTGCGGCTGAACGGTACGCCGAGATGTTCGAGTTCGATGACCGCGGGGATCGCCTCGCGGCACATGTACGCGATTGCATCCTGGTCACCGAGCCAATCCGAACCGCGGACGGTGTCGAACATGTGCCAGCGCCAGTCATCCTTGCTCGATGTTGCCGAGCGCCGCGCTGATTCCGCCTTGCGCCGCGACCGTGTGGCTGCGCGTCGGGAAAGACTTTCGTAACGCACGCCGTGCTCAGGCCGGCCGCGACCATGCCGAGCGTCGCCCGCAGTCCGGCGCCGCCGGCGCCGAGCACAACCACGTCGAATGAATGATCGATGATGTCGTAACTGTTTGGCATTCGATTGTCTCCTAGCGACCGAGGAACAGTTTGAGTACGGCGAGCACGCTCGCGCCGCCGAGGATGATTGCGGCTGCGCGCATGAGCAGGTCGGCCGCGAGCAACCGCGCGCGAGTGTGCACGTAGTCGTCGAGGACCGAGCGCAGGCCGACGAGCGCATGCGCGAGCCCGGCGAGCACGAAGAGGATGGCCAGCAGCGCCGGCACCGGCGAGCGCGAGCCATTCGGCCGCCGTCACTTGGTCGGAAGTGGCGAGCCGAAGGATCGACGCGGCGAAGTAGAGACCGAGCGGGATCAGGGCGAGCGCGGTCCAGCGTTGCAACCGCCATTCTTGCAGACCGCTCGCGGGCGCTGCCGAGATGCCGGACCTGCCGAAGCATCGGTCTCGTCGCGCAGCGCGGTCGCGTTCGACAAGGATCGAGCCTTTGCCATTTGATGTCCTCCTCAAGCCAGAAACACGTAGAGCCAGGCGAGCGCGGTCAGCAGCGCGGTCGCGGCAAGGACCGCGTAGCCGCTGCGATAGGCCTGTCGGAGCTCGAAGCCGTAGCCGGCGTCCCAGGCGAGGTGCCGGACGCCGTTGCAGAGGTGGTAGAAGAAGGCGATCGACCAGCCGAACAGCAGCAGCATGCCGATCGGCGAGGCGATGAAGGCGTGCGTGGCGCTAAACAATTCGCCGCCCGCGGCCACCGTGACGAGCCACCAGGCCAGCAGGATCGAGCCGACGGCCAGAGCAATGCCGGTGAGGCGGTGAAGTATCGACAAAGCCGACGTGATCTGGAAGCGATACCAGAGTCGGGAACATGAAGGGAGACAGCGGGCGGTTCATGGGTATGCTTGCTCCGGTTTGCTCAGATGAAAAACTGTCCGATGTGCTTGCGGTCCGCGATGGGGCCGGGCGCAGAAATCGCGCAGCATCCGCATCACATCGTGATCGTGTTCCGAGGGCGGCGTGAAGCCGACGAGTATCCAGTCGAACAGATCGGGATCCGTGCAATCGAGCAGCGCCTCGAGCCTGTCGAGCTGGCCGCTGTCGAAGCCTTCGAGAAAGGTCTGGGCGAACGGGCCGAGAATGAGATCGCTCTCCTGCGTCCCGCGATGCCAACAGCGGAACAGCAGCCGCCGGCGCCGGAGTTCGGAATGATTGTCCTGCGAGCGCTCGGAAGCGCCGGAGAGACGTCTCATCGCAAGCCTCTTCTGTTTTGGAGGGCAAGGTCAGATGTTGTCGGCCTTCCCGTTCGGGATGGTCGTCGTGTGCAGTGAACGCGCCGCCTGGAACGACGGCTCGAAAGCAATTCGTTCGATGCTAAAGGGAGTTTACGCAAACGAACTCGTTAGCTCGATTATGTGGTCGTCTTGTTTCCTTATACTTAGGTTTAGAGCGACTCCCCGAACGGTAGATAAGCCGATACCGTCGCGTTCTTGCTTGATCGCGCGACCAGCTTATTGTGCATGGGTTAGAAAGACGAGGTCAGATCACCGACCCGAGGACGAAAGGGTGAGGCTTGTCCGTCGGGTCAAAGGCCTTTGGCTCACTGGAGCTGACCCGGGAGCGATGAAGGTGACAAGGCGCGGGCATCCGTTCCCTCATCTAGCTGATGCTGAAAGGCCATGGCGATGGACAGTTTAGAGACTGGCGGCGGTGCGAGCGCCTGTCGAGAAACCCCTTTCGTTTCGGGGTCAGCTGTGGTGCGACGGGAACATCCACGGCAAGGCCACGACCGGAGAGAGATTGAAGTTTGCATATCCGGTGCATCGAGCGCGGGGATCCGAGACGCGCCCGGCGCGCGCGGGCGCATCTTGTGCATCGTAGACGACCGCCAAACCGCGGGTCTCATCGCGGTAGCGCTGGCCGAGCTTGGCCATGCGGTTGAATTCGCGCTTGACGGGGAAGCGGGGCTGGCAAATATTTTCTCGAAGCAACCCGACCTCGTCCTTTGCGACTTGTCGATGTCCGGCAAGGGAGGCCTGAAGCTCCTCGGACAGCTGTCGGAGGCGGGCCCGCAATATGCCGCGCTGCCGTTCATCCTTCTGACGGACCATCGCGACCGCGACAGCGAGCTTGCCTGCCGCCGTCTTGGCGCTGACGAGTGCCTGACCAAACCGGTCGATCTTGAGCTTCTGAGCGTCGTCGTAGAGAACCGGCTTCGGCGCAGGCGGTCTCTGTCGTCGGCGCAGGCGCGGCTGACTGCGCGTGAGAAAGACGTGCTCCTATGGGCAGCCCGCGGCAAGACATCAGCCGAGATCGCGATCATCCTCGGCTTGAGCGAGCGGACGATCAACTTTCACTGCGACCAGGCCATGCGCCGCCTCGATGTGGTCAACCGAACGCAGGCCGTCGCCAACGCGGTGGCGGAGGGGCTGATCGGGATCTAGTGGATGAGTCCGGGGCGTTCGCCTCGCCCATCGTGAGCACCAGGCGCCTTTTGCGAACCGCGATCCCACAACCTGGATGAAGCGAGGACAGCATGGCCAAGACCGTAGCAGACCAATTTGCCGAAACGCTCGCCGCCGTTGGCGTCAAGCGGATCTATGGCGTCGTCGGCGACAGCCTCAACGGTCTGACCGACTCGATACGACGGCAACGGAAGATCGAGTGGGTTCACGTGCGCCACGAGGAAGTGGCGGCTTTCGCGGCCGGCGCCGAGGCGGATCTGACCGGCGCGCTTGCCGTCTGCGCGGGGAGTTGCGGACCGGGCAATCTGCACCTCATCAACGGCCTCTTCGACTGCCACCGGTCCCGTGTCCCGGTGCTTGGCATCGCCGCGCAAATCCCTTCGGCCGAAATCGGCAGCGGTTACTTCCAGGAAACCCATCCGCAGACGCTGTTCAAGGAATGCAGCCATTATTGCGAGCTCGTGTCCGGCGCCAACCAGATGCCGCGTGTTCTCGAGGTCGCGATCCGTGAAGCGATCGGCAAACGCGGCGTGTCGGTGGTGGTGCTGCCCGGCGACGTGGCGCTGCAGCCGGCCAGCGCCGCGCCGCCAGTAAAGGTCGACGGGCTCATGCCGCCCGCGCCGGTCGTAACGCCGACGACCCATGAGCTCGAACGGCTGGCCGCGCTGCTCAATGGCGACAGCCGGGTGACCATCCTCTGCGGCTCCGGCTGCCGTGGCGCGCACGGGGAGCTCATGACGCTGAGCGAGCGCCTCAAGGCGCCGATCGTGCACGCCCTGCGCGGCAAGGAGCACGTCGAATGGGACAATCCCTACGACGTCGGCATGACGGGGTTGATCGGCTTCTCATCCGGCTATTACGCCATGCACGACTGCGACGTCCTGCTCATGCTCGGGACCGACTTCCCCTATCGGCAGTTTTATCCCGAAGGCGCCGGCGTTCGCGTGGCGCAGGTCGATATTCGGGCGGAGAACATCGGACGCCGCGTCCCCGTCGATCTCGGCGTCGTCGGCGATGTCCGCGCCACGCTCGCGGCGCTGTCGCCGCTCATCGCCGAGAAGCGCGACGGCGCGCATCTCGCTCAGGCGCAGCGGCACTACGCCAAGTCGCGCAAGGCGCTCGACGATCTCGCCGTGGGGACGCCCGGAAAGCGCCCGATCCACCCTCAACAAATCGCCAAGGCGATCAGCGACCACGCCTCTGAGGACGCCGTCTTCACCTGCGACGTCGGCCTGCCGACCGTTTGGGCGGCGCGCTATCTGGCGATGAACGGCAAGCGCCGGCTGGTCGGCTCGTTCTGGCACGGCTCGATGGCGAACGCTATGGCTCAGGGGATCGGCGCCCAGGCGGCCTTTCCCAATCGCCAGGTCGTTTCGTTATCCGGCGACGGCGGCTTCGCCATGCTGATGGGCGACTTTCTCACCCTGGCGCAGTACCGTCTTCCGCTGAAGGTCGTCGTGTTCAACAACGGCGCGCTCGGGTTCATCGAGCTCGAGCAGAAATCCACCGGGTTCCTCGATTTCGGCACAGAACTCAAGAACCCGGACTTCGCTGCGATGGCCCAGGCCGTCGGCATCCGTGGAATCCGGCTCGAGGATCCCTCCGAGGTCGACGACGGTATCGCCGATGCGTTCGCCTACGACGGGCCGGTCCTCATCGACGCCGTGGTGAACCGGACGGAACTCGTGATGCCGCCTTCGATCACCTTCGAGATGGCGAAGGGCTTCACCCTCTTCATGGTGAAGGCGGTGATCAACGGCCGCGGCGAAGAACTCGTCGACCTCGCCAGCACGAACCTCTGGCGCTAAGAAATCAGCGCCACCCGAAAGCGAGATCCTGGACCCTCCCCTGCGGCGAGACCTTGCGAGCGGTAGGCAGCCGACGCGGAAACCGTGCCGTCGGTCGGCAGCTCGTCTTCCCGAAGCATTGCACGTATTTGCCAGCCTTTATTCGTCGTTCAACGCGCCAGATCCAACAATCCCGCCTCCTTGGAGGCGAGGATGCGCGAACTGCTGGCCCTGCTGTCGCCCTCACGATCGGCTGTGGCGTGGCTGCGAGCATAACGATCAGTCGCGTGCCGGCGTAGAGCGACGACAATGGCATCGGCTATTAATCTGCGGAACAGGTTGGCCGATCGCCAATCTTGTGACGGCGGAGCCAGTCAAGCGAGGCTCGCAAAGCGTCAAGCTGAATGACGCAGAATTAAGGTGTGCAACTCGGCGCGGCAGGCTTCGCTGAACTTGCGAAGCGCATCCAGCTTTCCGCTGATCATCAACTCTCGTAACTCCGGAAGACTTTTATTCGGCGCCAGATAGGCGTCGACGATCAATTTCATCACTTGATCCGCCTGCTCGATAACCTCGACCGAGCACAGGACGCGCATTCTGCTGATTTTGGCGTAAAGCGCGACCATAGAGGGGACGTCATCGTTGTTGTTCTGCAGCGCGTAGACGTAAGCCTTCGATGCCTCCTCGATGAATTCCCTGTACAATTCTTCTCGGAAGCTTTTGTCCTGCGCGGACTCCTGCGCCTTCACCTGCAATTCCTGATTGATCCAGGAGATGACGCCAGACGTGAGCCCGCCAATGCTGGCTCCGCCCAGCGCCGCGAGCGCGGACAAAACGGATGCTTCCATCGGACAGTCAAGCCAATCGAGGCGCCCGGAGCGGCGCGTTAAGAACCGCTAACATCAAGCATGCGTGCTTTCGAATGGAGTCTTCTTAAGAATTCTAAAGCGTCGCAAGCCGGAATGGAGCAAGAGGCTCGGGCGGGAAGCAAAGCGGGAAGACCGGATGTGGCGCGACCGAAACCAAAGCATAGGCGCCCTTGTGCTTTCGTGCCCCTTCGGGGGTGCGCACGGTCAGGGTCAAGCGACCATTGCACATTGGGCTCAGCCTCTCCGGCAGTGGTACCTTCTGCGGCAGGGATGGAGACCAGATTGGCTTAAGGCCGCGATTCCGTCTCCTTGACCACGCAACGAGAGATGATCATGACTGTGGCTATCGACTTCTCAACGCACCGCGCTCGACTGCTGAAAGCTGGTCCCGGCGGCCTTGGACCGTCGCTCGATAACCAACAGACTGGCCGACCTGCGCCATCGACCGAGGAACGGCCTGGTTTCTCCTCCGCGGCCGCCGTCCGGTTCGACGGCTTCTGCTTGCTTCCCAAGCAACGCCTCTTGATGGAAGCGGGCCAGCCGGTTCCTCTCGGCAGTAGGGCCCTCGATATTCTTATCGCCCTCATCGAACGTCATGGCGAACTGGTCACCAGGAGAGAACTCATGTCGCGCGTGTGGCCCGGGATCACCGTGATCGACGCCAATCTCTCGGTCCACATTGCGGGCTTGCGTCGAGCCCTGCACGATGGTCAGTGCGGCAATCGCTACCTGGTCACGACTCCCGGGCAGGGCTATCGGTTTGTCGCGCCAATCTCGATTGTCGAGGAGCCGCCGTCCGGGCATTCGTTGCTGCCGCCGGTGGAAGATGTCGAGCTCAGGACCATGCTGATGCGACTGATCGGAAGCGCTGATGAAGTCAGGACGCTTGCGTCGAAGCTGCTGCAGGCTTCCGACGCCAGCCTCATGAATCCGCTTTAGTACGCAGTCAAGGACGTATGAACGCGCTCCCGCGGAGAGGCTGAATCCAGCGACAGCACTCTCCGGCGCGGGGTATTCAGCCTGCGAGGGAGGTAACGGATTTTCGAGCAGGCGTCCGACGTCGTGATTTTGCTCCGACAGACCTGCTCGCTTAGCAAGGAAGGAGAAACCCGTGGCCCAGACTTCGATGCTCGGCTTGACGACTCCGCCGCCCCACCTGCGGGAGCGGCGTATATGGCCCTGGTCGCGCAAGACGAGTCGCGCCACGTTTGACTGGTGCGGACCCCACCTCGCCCGGCTGGACACCTGGCTCGAACGGCGAGAACGGATCCTTGCGGAGATCACCCAACGCGCCGCGAAGCGCCCAGATGTTTGACGGCGGGCCTTTAACGGCGGCTGAGTCCGGGCCGGAACCGAAACCCCGCTGGGCCGCCTCTCTTGAGGTTCGCCTTCCTCGCTCGGAGGATCGTGAGAGGTGCGCCTTGCGTTTCCTCGCCTGTAGCGAAGGGCGCAAAGCCGGCTGCTCCCATCCGAACTCAGGCTGATCGGCGAGATCATACCCGCCACCCTTGCAGAATAAGGTGATGACGCGGGCCTTCCCGAGGTGTCGGTCGGTCCAATCGCTGATGTTCGAGCGCAACAGATGGGCGCCCTCCAACAGCCCGCCCATCGTCGAACACGACGTTGTGGTCGACGCGGAGGTGGAAGCTTGCCTGGCAGTCGTCGGGCTCCGGCGCGATCGAACACGCGCGGCGGCCGGTGGCCGTATCTGCCCTTGCTGGCGCCAAGTAGGCCGGAGGCAAAGCGTTACTGACGCGCTGTTATATCGGAATGAGCGGGCAACGTGAACCGGAAGACCGCGCCAGTGGGCGAATTGGCGTTCGCCCACAAGCGTCCGCCGTGCGCTTCGATAATCGAACGGCAGATTGATAGCCCCAGGCCCAGGCCGTTCGGCTTGGTCGTATAGAAGGCGCTGAAGAGACGCTCGAGCGTCGCCGGCGTCAGGCCCGGACCGGAATCGCGCACTGTGACCAGCACCTCGCCCGACTCGGTTGTCCCGGCGCCGATCAGCAGTTCCCGAGGACCCTCGCTCATCTCGCTCATGGCCTCGAGGGCGTTGAGGATCAAGTTGAGGATCACCTGTTGCAGTTCGACCCGATCACCTCGAACGGGTGGCAGGCTTTCGAAGAGTTCCGTCTGCACCCGGACACGGTTCTTCACTGCTTCGCTACGGGTAAGCTCGATCACCTCGCGGATTGCCGCATTGATGTCTACGCGCTCGTTGCTTTGCGGCGCCTTCTTGATGAGATTGCGGATCCGGCCGACGACGGCGCCCGCCCGGCTGCCATCTCTGACAATGCGGCCGAGCGCCTGTCGGACCTCGTCCAGATTCCGCGGTTCGCCAAGCCAGCGCAGCGCCGCCTGAGCGTTGGTTACCGTCGCGGCGATCGGCTGATTCACTTCATGGGCGATCGACGCCGTCAGCTGTCCCATCGTCGCGACGCGATTGGCGTGGGCAAGTTGGGTCTGCGTCTCCCGGTAACGCCGCTCGCTCTCGCGCGCCTCGGCTTCCGCCCGCTTGCGCTCGGTCAAGTCGAGAACGAAAGTGACAGATTGGTTTCCCCCTTCTTCGACGGTCGCCGAGCCCAGCAGAATGGGGACGCGGCTCCCGTCCTTCCGGAAGTATTCCTTCTCGATCGGCGTCCGGACTCCAGTCCGCTTGTGTTCCTCGATCCAAAGTGCGTCGCGCTCGCGCCAGTCGTGGGGTGTCAGACCCTTCCAGTTGATGCGGCCTGCGGTGAGGTCGTCGCGGTCGTATCCTACGATTCGGAGAAAGGCGTCGTTGGCCTCGACAATCCGACCGTCGAAATCCCCAATGAAGACGCCAATAATGTTGGCTTCGGCGAGGCGGCGGATCTTCGCCTCGCGTTCCGCAAGATCGCGATAGAGATGCGTGTTCTCAAGCGCGATCGCGGCTTGCGAGGCGAGGAGCTTCAGCACCGCGGTCCGGGCAGGCGCGAAGACGCTGCGCGCCAGGTTGTTCTCGAGATAAAGCACGCCGTTGAGCCTGTCTTGACTGATCAACGGCAGGCAGAGAATGGAGCGAGCCTGGCGCTCACGGATGTAAGGATCCGCAGCAAACACGGGCTGGGCTGCAGCGTCGTCGAGAATGACGCTCTCTCGGGTGCGCACTACATAGTGAAGCACCGACTCCGGCAGGATGGCCTCGGTCACGGCCGCGTCACGCAGATGCACGGTCACTGTATCGCCGGCGGTCGTGGCTTCCGCCCCTATCCGCCGCTCGACGCCTCGGGGGAGAATCAACAAACCTCGCTCGGCGCCCGCCTGCTCGATCGCCGTGCGCATGAGCGTCTCGATCAGTTTTTCGAGGACGATCTCACCCGAGACGGCCTGCGACACTCTGATTACGGTCGCGAGGTCGAGATGTTCGACCGGCGCCCCGATCGTGCTCGTTGGACCGGTCGCAGGCTCTTCTTCGAGAACGTGCGGATAGATCTCATCGAGTTGCCGCACCTTGCCGTCGGCTCCCCAACGCAGGTAGCCGGCGCGCGCCTTCCGCAGATACACATGCGCAAAATCTTCGAAACCGCGCGCCGCGTAGAAACGCGCGGCGAGTTCGTAGCCGACCGCCTCGTTGTGAACGAAGCCGTTCGCGCGTGCCGAGCGGATAGCCTGTTGATACAGGCGCATCGCATCGAGGTCGCGGCCCTCGAGGCGAGCAAGCTCGGCACCCACGAGCGTGGCACGGTTCTCGAAATTTTCCGGGCAATTCTCCTCCAATACCTGGAGTTGCTTGTGATGCGCAGTGACAGCGCCTACGTGCTGCTGCCGTTCGCCGGCTGGTGCGTCGTCGCAGCAAGCAGCGTGCGAAAGCGCGCTGTAGAAGTGGCAATGCGCGGCTTCGAACAGCAATCCCGACACCCCATGCCGTTGCGTTCTTGATGCCGCCTCGACGGCGGAGGCATAGGCGCCGGCATGAAAGTGCGCCTGCAATTTTTGAATCCAGTACCAGCACTCCGCAAACGCGAAGTCTGGGCTACTGGAGAAACGGCGCTCGGTCTGGAGTTCGTCAAATTGGTCATCGTCGAAGGAGCCGAATTTCCGCGTCAATCCGCGAAGCATTCGGACCAACGCAAGCTGCGAGGCAATGACGTCGGCGACCTGCTCAAACTGCGCGTTCCGCGCAAAAGCGAGACCGTGCTCGGCTTCGCGCTGCACCTCAATGAGAGGATCGCCCGCCGCAAGCAGGTTCTCGGTCAGATTGAAGCAGCTATACCCCGCAAAGATGAGATCACTCGTCCTGTTCGCGATATCGAAAGCGCGACGCAACACATCACGTCCAGCGCGAACGTGCCTCTTACCTGGCACCACGTGAGCGCCGAATAGCATATAGGTCCTGGCTTGGTAACGCGTTAACCCCTTTTGCTCGACCAGGTCATAGCCGAGCGAACCGAAACGATATGCCGCCCGATAGTCGCCGAAGCGCGCGCCGGCATCCATGCCAAGTCTTACATAGGCAAAGCACGATCCATCGCAGTTGCCGTGCTCGATGCTGAGATTAACCGCCCTAGAGACGATCAGAGAATAGAGGTTAGCATCTGTAAACAATGCCGGCGGCTCCAGCTTAGTCAAAACATCAAGAGTGGCGAGGGATGCCGGATCGCTCATCACGGGCAGATCAAGGAGTTCTTCGATCGTACGGCTCCCGATCTGTGACCATATCTGTTGGTATTCGCGCCGGGTCTCCTCTTCGGTTGGATGCGGCGACCAGTCGACGCCCAGATACCGGAGGTAGTCAAGGCCAACGTTAATCGCGCGGCTGCTTTGGCCGAGCGCCGTGTACAGGTCCACGCGCAGGCAGGCAACAGAGGCGCGTTCCACTGTATTTGTAGCGCAGATCGAAAGCACATTTAAGCGCTCGTCCACGACCGCCGGTTCGCCGGTCAGGAACTCGCATTCGGCGCGACCCAGCTCCAGCGCGAAGGTGAGCTCATGTTGACATTCCCAACGGTGCTCCGCCAAAAGGTTGGCGCCGGCGACAAGATAGGTGAGCGCTGAGGCGTAGGCGGCGGAAGCCTTGGCGCGCTTGCCGGCGAGCAGGTTGAGCTTGGCCAGCTGCTCGCGCTCGTCCGGTGAGGTGATCAACACCCCGCCGCGGTTGAGCTGATTGACGATCTCGAAGATCGCTTCTTCCCGGTTCTCAGGAGGTGTCCGCGCCAAGAGAAGCCTTCCTATGCGGAGGTGGGCCGCGGCGCGAGCCGCCTCCGGGATCAGCGAATATGCGGCTTCCTGAACGCGATCATGGACGAACCGGTAGGCGCCCGGCAGACGCTCGACCAACTCGAGTCGGACCGCTTCCCAAAGGGCCGCGTGGACTTCCCCCTCCGGCGCCCCGAGCACGTTCGCGAGCGTGGTAGAGTTGGCGACATTGCCGAGACAGGACAGTTGTTGCACCGCCTCCCGGGAGTTGTCCGTCAAGCGAGCGAGCTTGCCGACCATGAGGTCCACGACGTTGTCGGCATGGCCCTTGCCACGAATGCGATCAAGATCCCAGGACCAGCGCTGAGCCCGATGATCGAAGGCGAATAGTCCCTCATCGGCGAGGGCAAAGACAAACTGCAGCGCGAAGAACGGATTGCCTGCGGTCTTCGCGTGCACCAGCTCCGATAGCGGCGCAGCGTCCTTAAGCTCGCAGCGAAGCGCGTCGGCAATCAGCCGCCCGACGTGTTGATGGTCGAGGGGCTCGAGCCTGATGTCGCTGACCCTCGCCTCGGAGTTCCGGATGGCGGTGAGCTTGCGCATCAGCGGGTGGGCGGCGTCGACCTCATTGTCGCGATAGGCGCCAATCAGCAGCAGATGATGAATGTCCGCTTGGGCCAACAGATCTTCGAGCAGGTCGAGCGTCGCCGCGTCCAGCCACTGCAGATCGTCGAGGAACAGCGCCAGCGGATGGTCCGGCCGGGCGAAGACGCCGATGAAGCGGCGCAACACCAGCTGGAACCTCGCCTGCGCCTCCTGCGGCGGAAGCTCCGGCGCTGGCGGCTGTTCTCCAATGATGAGCTTCAATTCCTGGATGAGGTCCACCATGAGCCGGCCGTTCGGGCTCAGCGCCTTCAGAATTGCCTCGCGCCAACTCGCCAGCTCGGCGTTGCTCTTGCTGAGAAGAGGCCGGACGAGGCTCTGAAAGGCCTGCACAAGCGTCGAATAGGGAATGTCGCGCTTGTACTGGTCGAACTTGCCCGAGGCGAATAGCCCGCGCGGCGGCACAAGCGCCTTGTGCAGTTCATTGACGACGGATGATTTGCCGACGCCGGAATAGCCCGAGACCAGAACCAGCTCCGGCGCGCCGCTCTCGACCACGCGATCGAAGGCGGCGAGCAGCGTTTCGACCTCGTGCTCTCTGCCGTACAGCTTCTCCGGGATCATGAGCCGGTCTGGCGCGTCGCGTTCGCCAAGCGCAAACGGTTCGATGCGCCCGTGAAGCTCCCATTCGGCGAGGCAGCGTCGCAGATCTTTCTCAAGGCCGGCGGCGGTCTGGTAGCGCTCCTCAGCCGTCTTGGCGAGAAGCTTCATGACGATCTCGGAGATAGCGATCGGGACGCTCTCCAGCCGCTCCGCCGGCGCCACAGGCTTTCGGGCGACATGGCAGTGGACCCATTCCATCGGATCGGCGGCGCTGAACGGCAGACGGCCGGTGAGCATCTGATAGAACATGACGCCGAGCGCATAGAGGTCGCTGCGCGAGTCGATCGAGCGGTTCATGCGTCCGGTCTGTTCGGGCGCCATATAGGCGAGCGTGCCGGCGATGACCTCGGGCGGCTCAGGCGCCTGACGCTCGCGCGGCAGACGCGAGGCGATGCCGAACCCGGTGAGCCGCGTCCGTCCGTCGGCGCAGTTGACTAGGATATTGGCTGGCTTGATGTCCTTATGGACGAGGCCGCGCCGGTGCGCCTCGCCCAGCGCGGCGGCGATGCCGATAGCGAGGCGCAGGAACCGTCCCGCTTCCATCGGCGCGCCGATGAGTCGCGCAAGCGGCTCGCCGCCCGGATTCTCGAGCAGCAACGCCGTTCGACCGCCTTGGCGGGTGAATGCCAGCGGACGTGCCGCCCAAGTGGCATCGAGCTCGTCCCTCAGTTCATATTCGTGGGCAAGGCGATCGAGGACCGCCGGCAGCGGGTGATCCTCGGCTGGCAGCGCAACCAGCACGGAGCCGCGGCTGCCGTCGATGCCGACGCGCAATGCCCGGCAGAAGACACGTTCGCCATCCTCCCACGCGACCTGGAGATCTCTAACTCCATCAGCGCCGAACCGAAAGGATGGGTTCACTCGCCGAACTCCGCCGCGCCACCACGGTCACGCTTTGCATGCTTCCCACCGCGACTTTGCCGTTAAACTAGGCCCGGAGCAACTGCTGCTCTCGTGCTCAGGCCGCGTTCGCCTCAAGCCGAGCGAGACGCACAATGACGTTGCTAAATCCTCGCAATGCCCGCGCCTTGCCCGCAGGCGATCGAGGACGGCCGCCTCGGCGCCGGCCACAAGGGCGCGCCCTCGGGCAACGTCGCCATGAGGGCGTCATAGGCGGCGGGCCTGACGGCGATGCGGATCGTGCGGGATAGCTCGTCTCTGGGCGTTGGCCTCGAATCCAGCGGCGACAGCCGGGGAGGGGGCGCGCGCCATCGTGGCGCACGCTGCGCGTCGTCACCCTCCATAGCTACCCCGCCCAAGCGACGGGGCCTTAGTCCTCTAAATATTGTGGTGTCGTGGGGTAAGTCGTTGATATTATTGGTGCCGGTTGAGGGACTCGAACCCCCGACCCACGGTTTACAAAACCGTTGCTCTACCAACTGAGCTAAACCGGCCTTCTCGATGGCGCTTGGCTACCAGCGAGGGGGGCTGGGCGCAAGGCTTGGGTTTCAGGATCCGGCCGCGACCGTCGGCGTCCACGGGCCGGCGACCGGCAGCGCCTCGGCCTGGCCGGGCCACGGCGGCATGGTGACGGCGACAAAAGCGAGCGGCGCGCCGTCCTCGGCGCGATACTGGAATTGGGTTCCGAGCGGGATCGTCAGCGCCGTCCCGGCGGCCAGCGCCTCGATCCGTTCACCGCCGCCGGACCGGCGCCAAAGGCTGCCGCGGCCGGAAAGAATGTACCAGATTTCCTCGACCGTCCGGTGCGTGACGGCATGCGACACTGCGCCCGCGGGCAGCACGAAATGCGCCATGCTGCCGCCCGGCAGGCTGAGCAGCAGGCGAACCGCGGCGCCGTCGGGCGCGGTCGCGTCGGCCTCGGGGCCGAGAATTTTCGTGGCGAAAACATCGTCGGAGGCCATCGGGGTCGTCCGTGAGAGCCGGGACTCGTCGCGTTGCCCCATGCGTCTTGGCGTTGCACGCAGGGGCCTGCTAAGAGGGAGGTCGATGACCTTAACCGCCGAGCAAGCGCTTGACGAGTTCCGCGCCGCCGGCGCGCTGCTCGAGGGGCATTTCGTCCTCTCGTCCGGTCTGCATTCGCCGCTCTTCCTGCAGAAGATGTTCGTCTTCCAGGATCCGGCTCGCACCGAACGCCTCTGCCGCGCGCTGGCGGAGAGGGCGCGCCAGCGTTTCGGGACGATCGACATCGTCGCCTCGCCTGCGGTCGGCGGCATCGTTCCCGGCTACGAGACGGCGCGCTGGCTTAAGGCGAAGGCGATCTTCGTCGAGCGCGAGGAGGGCGTCTTCAGGCTGCGCCGCGGATTTTCCATTCCGCCCGGCTCGCGCGTGCTTTTGGTCGAGGACATCATCACCACCGGCCTATCCTCGCGCGAGGCGCTGGCGGCGCTCGCCGAGCATCCTGGGACGATCGTCGGCGCAGCGTGCCTGATTGACCGCTCTGGCGGCAAGGCGGCGATCGGCGTGCCGCGGATCGCGCTGGCGACGCTCGACATCCCGGCCTATGCGGCGGACGCCCTGCCGCCGGAGCTCGCGGCGCTGCCGGCGGTCAAGCCCGGCAGCCGCGCGCTCGCCGGCGCCGCCTGAGGCTCTGGCAAAGGGAGACCGATCCGATGACCGCGCTTCGCCTCGGCGTCAATGTCGATCATGTCGCGACGGTGCGCAACGCCCGCGGCGGCGGCGCTCCCGATCCGGTCCGGGCGGCGCTGCTGGCGATCGAGGCGGGGGCCGACGGCATCACGGCGCACTTGCGCGAGGATCGCCGCCACATCCACGACGACGACATGCGCCGCCTCAAGGCGTCGATCGCCAAGCCGCTCAACTTCGAGATGGCCGCGACCGAGCCCATGCTCGACATTGCGCTGAGGATCCGCCCGCATGCCTGCTGCCTCGTGCCGGAAAAGCGCACCGAGCGCACCACCGAGGGCGGGCTCGACGTGGTCAACGGCTTCCGTGCGCTCAAGCCCTTCGTCGCCGAGCTCGACCGGGCGGCCATCCGCGTCTCGATGTTCATCGAGCCGTCGAGCGAAGCCATGCAGGCGAGCGCCGATCTCGGCGCGCCGGTCGTCGAATTGCACACCGGAGCCTGGTGCGACGCGCTGGCGCACGGCGATGCCGCCCGCGCCGACTACGAATTCGGCCGTCTCAGGGTCGCCGCGGCCCAGTCGCCGTCGCTCGGGCTCGAATGTCATGCCGGCCACGGACTCGACTACGCATCCGCGCGCGCCATCGCCAGCCTGCCGCAGGTCGTCGAACTCAACATCGGCCATTTTCTTGTCGGCGAGGCGATTTTCGTCGGTCTCGCCGCGACCGTGAGGGCGATGCGGGCGGCGATGGAGGAGGGGCGGGCGCTCGCTGAAGGACGCCGGTGATCGTCGGCGTCGGCAGCGACCTTTGCGACGTCCGGCGGATCGAAAGGACGCTGGAACGGTTCGGTCCGCGGTTCGTCGAGCGCTGCTTCACCGAGATCGAGCAGCGCCGTTCCGAAAGCCGGGCAGGGCGCGCGGCGTCCTACGCCAAGCGATTCGCGGCCAAGGAGGCCTGCGCCAAGGCGCTGGGGACGGGCCTCAGGCGGGGCGTATTCTGGCGCGACATGGGGGTCGTCAACCTGCCGTCGGGCCAGCCCACCCTGCGGCTGACCGGCGGCGCGGCGGCGCGCTTGATGGCGATCCTGCCGCATGGAATGGAGCCCGTCATCCACCTGACGATGACCGACGAGACGCCGCTCGCCCAGGCCTTCGTCGTGATCGAAGCCCGGCCGGCGCCGGATGGACGCCGATAAAGGTCTCCGAGCGGCGCCGAGCGCGTAGGCTCCGGTACAAGGACGGGCGCTACCGGATGGGCGCCGCGCCTGCTAAGCCTCTGGACCGTTCCACGAGCCGCGCGCGCCCCATGAACCTTCCCGCCGTCGAGACAGAGCGCGGCCGCCGCGGGCCAAAAGGCGCGGAGCCGTTTCTCGATCCGCGCCTCGGCGACATGGAGAACGACCGCTCCGCCACGAAGCAGCGCTCGCTTCTCGCCATCGCCGGCAGCCTCATTGCCGAGATCAGCCTGCCGAAGCTTGTCTTCGCCTGGGCGGCGTCGATGCTCTTGCCCGCCGTCTTGCTCGGCCTCGCGCCGCTCGTGCTCGGCGGCTGGATCGGCAAGGCCTCGGACCGGCTCGCCCAGGCGACGGGGATCGGCGCCGCGATCGCCTTCGCCGCGCTCCTGGCGGTCGCCTGGATCGGTTGGCGCCCGCTGTTCCGCCTGGCGGAAACAAACTTCTGGGCGCTGAACGCGCTTGCCGTCCAGCCCGGATACGCGCTCTGGCGCGAGGCGCTGCAGGCACCTGACCGAACGGTCGCTGAAGCGCCGCAGCGGCGCGTCGCTGGCGCGCCTGCGGGCGATGAGCTGCGCCGGGGCCGGGCTGCTTCTCTTCGCCGTCGCGGCGCTCGTAGCGCTCGCGGCGTGGCCGGCGACGCGCTGGATCGGCACGGTCGCCGATCTCGCCTCGCCGCAACTGCTCATCCTTCCGACGATCGCCAACACGATCGTCGTCATGTCCTCCTATCTCGCCGTCGCGGCGCTCGTCTGGGGCTTCGCCGACGCGACCGCCGACCAGCCGCTCGATCTCGAGGGGTTCGACGCCGCCGGCCCCGGCGACCGCGTCTGGCGCGTGGCGCATCTCTCCGACGTGCATGTGGTGGGCGAGCGCTACGGCTTTCGCGTCGAGAGCGGGCGCGCCGGCCCGCGCGGCAACGAGCGGCTCGTGCGCGCGATGGAGCGGCTCGCGGCGCTGCACGCCGTCGAGCCGCTCGACCTCGTGCTGATCAGCGGCGATATGACGGACGCCGGAATCGCCGCCGAATGGGCCGAGTTTCTCGACATCCTCGAGGCTCACCCGGATCTCGCCCGCCGCGCGCTCATTCTGCCCGGCAACCACGACGTCAACATCGTCGATCGGAGCAACCCCGCGCGGCTCGATCTGCCATTCAGCCCGGTCAAGACGCTGCGCAAGATGCGCGCGCTCTCCGCCATCGCCGCGGTCCAGGGCGAACGCGCGCGCCTCGCCAGTTTCGAGGGCGCAACGCCGGGACCCGCGCTCGCCGCCGCGCTGGAGCCGCAACGGCAGGCGCTCGAAGCGTTCGCGGACGCCGGCGGCTTGCGGCCGTCCGCGCGCCTCGCCCGGCTCTGGGACGATCTCTTTCCGCTGATCGTGCCGCCCGCCGAGGAGGACGGGCTCGGGGTGGCGCTCCTCGATTCGAACGCCGACACGAATTTCTCCTTCACCAACGCGCTCGGCTTGATCGCCGCCGGCCAGGCCCAGCGCCTGACGGGCGCCCTCGACGCGCATCCGAAAGCCCGCTGGATCGTGGCGTTGCACCACCACCTCGCCGAATACCCGATGCCGGTCGAGGCGTTTTCCGAGCGGGTCGGCACCGCGCTTATCAACGGCAGCTGGTTCCTGCGTGTGCTGAAGCCCTACGCCGAGCGCGTCGTGGTCATGCACGGCCATCGCCATATCGACTGGATCGGCGCATGCGGCCGCCTGAAGATCATCTCGGCCCCCTCGCCGGTGATGGGGCCTCCGAACGTGCGGACGCACTTCTACGTCCATGGCCTGGCTGCTGGAAGCGACGGGTCGATGCGCCTGCTCCAGCCGGAGCGGATCGAAATCGAACCGATGCCCGCGGCTTAATGAGGGTAAGTCTAGGCGCGCGGCGCGGGGCCGCCGAACAGCTCGGCGATCCATCGGGCGGACGGGTAATGGCCGCAGAAGGTCAGCGCGGCGATGGCGATCGGAACGCCGATGAAGGCCCCGTACAGGCCCCAGAGAAAGGTCCAGAAAAAGACGGCGAACAGTACGACCATCGGCGAGATCGAGAGCACGTTGCCGGACACCAGCGGCTCGACATAGCTGCCGATGACGAACTGGATGATGTTGAGGCCGACGAAAACGCCGAGAACCGCCTGCCAGGACCCGAATTGCGCCATCGCCAGCAAGGTCGGGAACAGGGTCGCGACGAAGGGCCCAATGAAGGGGATATAGTTCAGGGCAAAGGCGATGACGCCCCATTCGACCGCGAACTCAAGTCCCGCGGCCCAGGCGAAGACGCCTACGAGCACGCCGGTCGCGACGCTCATCTGCGTTCGCACGACCATGTATTTGCGGAACTTGCCCGCCGTGTCGGCGGTCGCCGACAGGAGCCTGAGCGCCGCCTCGGGCGCGATCAAGGCCCGCGCCTTGCGGCGCAGAACGTCGACCTCCATGAGGCCCAGGATCACGTAGACGAGCGTGATCAGCCAAAAGGTCAGAGTCGTGTTGAGGCGGCCGGTGATCTGCTGCGCCCAGCGCAGCGCCCAGCCGACGTTGAAATGCTCCGCCCACAGCCCGGCCACGGATATGTCGTGACTTTCAAGCCAGGCGATCGCGACGTCGAAGATCGCCTGATAGCGGCCCGAGTCGGCGATGACCGACTGGCCGACGCGGCCGAAGCCCCAAACGACGAGCGAAGCGAACGCCAGCATGACGGCGGCCGTGACCGTCATGGTGATCGCGAGCGCGAGCAGCGCCGGGATCCGCTGTTGCAGCCGCTCCTGCAGCGGCCAGACGAGCGCGATGATGAAAAGGCCAAGGGTCAGCGGCGCGAAGACGACGGAAGCCTGATAGGCGGCAAAGGAGACGGCGACCGCCGCGATCAGCCCGACCGCAATGTTCACGGCCGAGTCGCGAGCCATCGAAGCGTTCCTTAAAGGGCCGCGAGCGCCAAACGCGGCCACTTTGCGGGTTGTGCCCGAAGCGGACGGCCATGTACAGCCGTCACGCCAAATCCAGGCTTGTCGAGCGCGACCGCGTGCGGCAGGGTAAGAGTCGGGAACCGCGTGGGGGATAGCGCCTTCCATAAGCGACGCAAATTCGTGGCTTCGGCGTAAGCAGTCGCATCGGCTGCGCAATTTTGGTTGGGGTGGACAGGCATGGCGAACAACGGAGTTCGGCGGCGCGACGCGGCTCGCGACACGGTCCTTGTGGACCTTGCCCTGCAGGGCGGCGGGTCGCACGGCGCCTTCACCTGGGGCGTGGTCGACCGCTTGCTCGAGGAGCCGTGGCTCAAGGTCGAGGCGATTTCGGGCACCTCGGCCGGCGCGATGAACGCGGCGGTGCTGGTCAGCGGCTATATGCAAGGCGGCGCGAAAGGCGCGCGCGAGGCGCTTGACGCTTATTGGAATCGCGTAGCGGAGGCCGCCCGATTCAGCCCGATCCAGCGTTCGCCGGTCGACCGGCTGATGAATCGCTGGACGCTCGACACGTCTC
This sequence comes from uncultured Alphaproteobacteria bacterium, assembly GCA_963820795.1. GTDB lineage: Bacteria > Pseudomonadota > Alphaproteobacteria > Rhizobiales > Beijerinckiaceae > Roseiarcus. The sequence goes on along the minus strand of CAWGBJ010000010.1, from coordinate 457,873 downwards.
CCGCCTATCTCGTCATGGACCTGATGTCGAGGGTCGTTTCGCCCTACAACCTCAATCCGCTGGGCCTCAATCCGATCAGCGACATCCTCCGCGAGAGCATCGATTTCGACCATCTCGGAGAAGCCTCAATCAAGCTCTTCATCACCGCGACCAACGTGCACACCGGGCGCGGGCGGGTGTTCCGCAACAAGGAGATCACGCCGGACGTGCTTCTCGCCTCCGCCTGCCTGCCGACGATGTTCCAGGCGATCGAGATCGACGGCGAGCCCTATTGGGACGGCGGGTTCGTCGGCAACCCGACCATCACGCCGCTCATTCGCGAAAGCGACGCGCACGACACCATCCTCATCCAGATCAATCCGCGCGAACGCCGCGAAACGCCGCGCACGGCGAGCGAAATCCTCAACCGCCTCAACGAGATTTCCTTCAACGCATCGCTGATGAAGGAGGTGCGTATGATCGCGCTTCTGCGGCAGGCGGTCGATCCAGGCAGCGGCGAAGGCGCGCGCTGGGCGCAGATGCGCACCCACCGGATCATGACCGACAAGCTCGCGGAGTTCGGCGCTTCCTCGAAGCTCAACGCCGAGAAGGCGTTTCTCACGATGCTGAAGGAGGAGGGGCGGCGCAGCGCGGACGCGTTTCTGACAGAGCACGGCGAGGACATCGGCAAGCGTTCCACGGTCGACATCGACGTCCTGCTCGCCGAGGTGTGAACGATGAGCGTTTCCGATCTCATCGGACTTCTCGGAATCCTGGTCGGGCTCGGGCTCCTGATCTGGCTCGCCTTCAAAGGCTGGAGCGTCCTCCTGCTCGCGCCGCTCGCCGCCGTCATCGCGGCCTTTTTTTCGCGCGAACCGCTGCTGGCGCACTGGACGCAGACGTTCATGCGCAGCGCCGCCGGCTTTCTGGCCCAGTTCTTCCCGCTCTTCCTGCTCGGCGCGCTGTTCGGCAAGCTGATGGAGGACAGCGGTTCGGTGACCGCGATCGCCGAATTCATGACGCAAAAGCTCGGCGCGAAACGCGCCATTCTCGCCGTCGTTCTGGGCGGCGCGATCGTCACCTACGGCGGCGTCAGCCTCTTCGTCGCCTTCTTCGTCATCGCGCCCATGGCGCAGGACCTCTTCCGCGCCGCCGCCATTCCCCGGCGCCTGATGCCGGCGGCGATCATGCTGGGCACTTCGACCTTCACCATGTCGGCCATGCCCGGCACGCCGTCGATCCAGAACACCATTCCGATGCCCTTCTTCGGCACGACGCCATTCGCCGCGCCCGGTCTCGGCGTGCTGGCGTCGCTGATCATGCTCGGCTTCGGCTTGTGGTGGCTCGCCCGAGAGGAGGCCGCGGCGAAACAGAAAGGCGAGGGCTTCGGCGACGAGGCGCCGCTTCCGGCCGAACGCCTCGCCGACGACGAGAAGATGCGCGAGCGCGCGACGACCGCCCGGGAGTTCGATCCCGCCGAAATCGCGCACGGGAAGGCGGCGTTGCAGCCTCCCTCCATTGCCGCAGCGGCAGCGCCGATCATCGTCGTCATTCTGGTCAACCTTGTCCTGTCGCTTGTTGTTCTGCCGCGGCTGGATCTCGGCTTTTTGGCGGAACCGCGATGGGGCTCGACCTCGGCGGCGAGCGTCAGCGGCGTGTGGTCGGTGATGGCCGCCCTTTCCTGCGCCATCGTCATGGTTCTCCTCCTCAATCTCCGTCGCATTCCCGACCTGCGCCTGACCATGGACGCCGGCGTCAACGCTTCGGCGCTGCCTGCCATCAGCGTCGCGAGCCTCGTCGGGTTCGGCGCCGTGGTCGCTGCGATGCCGGCATTCGAGGTGGTGCGCGACGCCGTGCTCGGCATCGGCGGCGGCCCCCTGGTGTCGCTGGCGGTCGCCACCAACACGCTCGCGGCCCTGACCGGTTCGGCCTCCGGAGGACTGACGATCGCGCTCGACGCTCTCGGGCCGGTCTATCTCGAGCGGGCTGCCCAGATCGGCATGAACCCGGCGCTTCTGCACCGCGTCGCGGTCATCGGGTCGGGCACGCTCGACAGCCTGCCGCACAACGGCGCGGTGGTCACGCTGCTCGCCGTCTGCGGTTCGACGCATCGGGAAAGCTACAAGGACATTTTCATGGTGGCGATCCTCGGCGCGATCCTCGCGCTCGTCGTCGTCATCGTGCTCGGATCGTTGCTCGGATCATTCTGAAGCAGATTTCTCTAGGCGCCTCAACGAAGGGTCCGATGAAGGCGCGGGTTCGACTGGATATTCTCGCCCGTCCAACCCAAGGACTCGAAGGCGGAGGTGAGCATGCTGCCGCCCAAACAAACCCTTCCCGCAACCGGTCGGCGAGCCGAGCCACAGACCCGATTGGATCTCGACAGGATTGGATCCGCAGTCCCCCGAATTGCGCCGGTCTTCCGAAACACGCCGCAATACGCATGCCCAGCGCTCGGCGAAGCGCTGGATTGCGAGCTCACTATCAAACTCGAAACCGCCAATCCTGTCCGCTGTTTTAAGGGCCGCGGCACTGAGACAGCCATGGCGCGGCTGACCGACAACCCCGGTTCCAGGTCGGCCGTTTGTGCGAGCGTCGGCAACCTCGGGCTGGCGCTGGCCTATAGCGGACAAAGCCGCGGGATTTCCGTAACGGTCGTGGCCGGCGCCACAGCTAACCCCTACAAGTTGGAACGCATCCGCGCGTTGGGCGCGGCCGTACGGCTTGTCGACGGCGACTTTGATGATGCTCGCCATCTGGCGCGGCGGATGGCTGACATCGAAGGCGCGTTTCTGGTTGAGGACAGCGAAAACCTCGATACCTGTGAAGGCGCCGGGACGATTGGGCTCGAACTCATCAAGGACGGGGGTCCCGTAGACGCCGTGCTCGTTGCTCTCGGGGGCGGCGCCATGGCGACGGGCGTCGGCTTTGTCTTCAAATGCCTGGCCCCAATGGTCGAGATCGTTTGCGTGCAACCAAGCGGCGCGCCAGCGATGGCGTTGTCGTGGAGGGCAAAATCCGTCGTCGAGACCGACCGCGTCGACACGATCGCGGATGGAGTCGCTGGCCGCTGCCCGATCCCGGCGGTTCTTGACGACCTGCTGGCCGTCGCCGACCACGTCCCGCTGGTTGAGGAACGCAGCATCATTGTCGGAATGCGCATGCTTTATCGCCACGCGGAACTCGTCGTGGAGCCATCGGCCGCCCTTGGCGTTGCGGCGATATTGGAGGACCGAGCCCGCTACAGGGGCAAACGGGTGGTGACGATCATCTGTGGGAGCAACGTCATTCCGACCGACTTCGAGCGATGGGTAATCAAACAGGACGATGAATAATGGCGCATAACCGGCCTACCAGAATGGGTCGTCCCAACCGCAACGCGTTCCGGCCGCCGCCGCGCCCGCACCGGATGTCGGCCATTCCATCGTCGTGGACGGGCGACACCCTCATCGTGGCCGGCACACGAATCTGGCTTTGGGAATTGATGCGCCGGAGGACCGCCAGACCAGCCAGGAACGCGGAGGCCGCAGCCTCTGAACCCGCCGCGGGATCGTGAAGAAATGCAGCGGCTTTCGTGACCGGACAGTCCTGGCGGCACCCGGCGCCGGCGATGAACGCGATGCATCGATAAGTAGCCATGTCCAGGGCGTGGACTCATTAGCACGTAGCCAAACGCGGATTGATGCGATCTTGATGAATGCCAAATAGTTGGCCGCGAGTTTGTCGTATCGGGTCGCGACACGCCGATATTGCTTGATCTTGTTGAAGAACCGCTCGATCAAGTTGCGCGCGCGACATAGATACGGGCTGAAGCAGGTCGGGTCATTGCGATTTCGTTTTGGCGGAATGTTTGCCCATGCTCCCTGCTGGCGGGCAAGCTCCCTGATCCAGTCAGCGTCGTATCCACGATCCGCGAGCAGCATCGTCTGTGGCAGCAACGCGATGAGGAGAGCCGAGCACAGCCGATTGTCGTGTGTCTCACCGGGCGTGAGGGCAAGACGGATTGGCAGGCCGTTGGAGTCCACGACCGCGTGAAATCTTGCTCGTAAGGCCCCCTCGCGAGCGACCCATATCTTGATGATTGTTGTCCGCGATACAGGCCCCATGCTGGTGCACGCGCACGACAGAGGTATCGATCATCTGCACCGCCGGATCATGACCAGCGGCCAGCGCATCCATGATCTGGTCCCAAACTCCCGCCCGCCGCCAGCGAACGAAGCGATTATAACAAGTGGTGCGGGGACCAAAGGCCGCTGGCAGGTCGCGCCAGGGCGCACACCCGAACGGAGGACCCAAAAGATGCCATTGAGCACGCGACGATCATTTACACGCCGAACGCCACGCGGTTTGTTCGGCAGCATCGGTTTGATGGCAGTCCACTCATAATCGCTGAGTTCGTAGCGCATGATTCGAGGCTCCCGTTTCGGAGCTTGAATCATGTCCACGGCAGCGTGATCAACCCGCAATGGGCCATCGCTGCGTCGCTAATGCCCTGAATCTACTTCCGCTTTCGGCGGCATAGCTGACATGGCCGGACTTGCTGCTGGCTCGACCCGGTCGCGAATGACCCCAAGCCGACATGGCGCCGCCGCAGCTGCTGCACCTGATCAGGGAGGAGAGGCGCGCTTGGACCTTAGCGAAGGCAGTGCCCGTCGTCATGATGCTCGCGTTACGGGGCTCGCCATGGCGTCAACCGCGGAATCCAGCGCGGCACATTCGTCCGAAAGCTCTCGTACTCCGTGCCGAATGTTTGCTTGAGCGTCGGTTCTTCGATCATCAGCACCCAGACATGAAAAAAAAGCCAGAGTAGCGCGCCGTACCAGAGGAGACGCCAGTCACCAAACAAAAGGGCCTGACCAAAAATGACCGCGACGACCGCGATGTAGATCGGATTTCGCACGTAGCGATAAAGGCCAGTCACTACGAGCTTTTGTGGCGGCGCGATCGGTGCGGGCGTCCCCAGCCCCTCCAGCGCAAAACGGGCAAATGAATCCACAACTCCGGGCACTCCGGCAATGATCAACATAAGTCCGATGGCGCGGGTCAGTTCAAAGCCGGAAAAAGCCGGCCGGAACTCCCAATGTGTGATCCACCACGGGACGAACCCCGCCAGCACCAAGGGCGCGACGACGAAGAATAGAGCAGAGCCCAATACCGCGATCGTTTTTGGCATGGCGCCTCCTTCCCGTCCTGTCGCAAGGCGGTCGGCGAAATTGAACCGTTGCATCATAGCGCCACGGCGAACACGTAGTGCCCATCTTCATCGGCCACGGCGCGCCAGCCCCGACATCGTGGCGCCGGCTCACGCACGCAAACAACTATCTTTTCGTTGAATCGCGACGGCCCTGCGAAAGCGTCTCGACCAAGCCCACAGTCCAGCACATCGGGCATCCGCGTAGCGCGACGAGGGCGGCAACGCCCGCGCCCAAGGATAGCCAAGGGTGCGTGGTCTGGTGGACGATGGCCCAAGCGAGTAGCGCCGCCGCAGCTGCGCCGCGCATCAGGTGTGCGCCCAGGAAGGCGCTCCCGAACATGCCGGCTCCACGAAAGTAATTCATGTGCTCTCTCGTCCGCTGTCCTTTGTGCCGAGCAGGTATTCGCGCACCAATGTGCGGGCGCGGCGCAAGCGGCTTTTGGCCGCTTCGCGCGTCACACCGAGCCGCCCGGCGATTTCCCCAATCGTCAGATCTTCGAGATCTCGCAGCAGCAGCACTTCGCGATGGGACGGCGAAAGCGACTCGATCGCATGGACCAAGTCCATGCGTAACTCGTCCGGCGGGACCTTTGCGAACTCGCGTGACTCTTCCAGGCTGGCGAGCTCCTCGACTCCGCGCATCAGCATCAGCGCCGGCAGCATGCAAAGGCGCGCGATGACGGTCACCAGCCAGCCGGCGAGTGCGGCTGGACTGCGGATCGTGCCCACGCGCCGGTACACGACGATGAGTGCTTCTTGCACCACATCTTCGATGAACGAGGTGCGGTGGCAATGGCGCCGGGCGTAGCGTCGAATGTCCGGCTGCAGCGCCACCAAGAGCTGTGTCAGCGCGTGCCGGTCGCCCGACTGTGCCGCGAGCAAGAGATCGTCTGATACGCGCGCCAAAGGGCGGTCACCCCTTCAGTGGCTTGCGCCTGTGCCGCGACCCCGGCGCCGGGTTTGCTCCCTCTTGTCTGGGTGAATGCGCCATAGCGGCGCGTCACCAACCGGAGCACAGAACCATGCGGTATAGGAAGAACGCGGGCCTGGGCCGCTGAGGAACGCCGGCATCGGGTCGGCGGGGTGTGGACATACGATCCGGCAAAACTCCCGCCCGCGCCGAACAATACGACGCTATTTGCTGCATTGCATTAGTCGCCAATGGCCCTTCGCGTCGCTTCGACGCGCTGCGGAATTTAGTCGCTATCGGGGCATAGCGGACTCTTAGCAAGCCGACTCCCCGGCAGGTTTATGGGTTCTCGGTCTAGTCATCGTTGCCGCTTCGGAGCGAGCGTTGGGTCCTTCCAGCTATTCCTGCAGTCACAATGGGTTCACGAGCGAAGCGCTAAAATATTTCCTTGGCGTGCTGGTCTGGTTGCCACACTGGGCGTAGGCAAGTAAAATATAGTGTTCGAGGTCGCCCCATAGTTGCTCCTCGCAAGGTTGTCTTAAGCAAGCCGGTGGTGTTGGGAGAACGCACATGGACTTTGGAGAAACCAAGATTGACCGTCGAACGCTGCTGGCCGGCGCCGGAGTCGCCGCGCTGGCGCCCGTTGCGGGCCAGGCTGCCTACGTTCCGAGTGAGGCGACGGCGGAGAACGTCGCCACCGCCCTTGCGCAATTCCGGAGTTCGATCCCGAGCAATTTCGACCGCGAGTATGTCGAGTTTGCCGTCGTGCCTTTCTTTCTGTCGAGCATCTATCAGGGCGAACGCCCGACGCTCCCCATGATCGACGTCCCCCTGAGCAAAGAGAACGCCATTCCATTCGATTTCTGGGGATTGCTCACCAAGGACTGGAAGCCTACCCCGGAAGAAGGCGTCACCGTCTTCCTTCAGGGGTTGGAGAAGCGCGGCCCCGACAATCTGCGCAAAAGGATCTATTTCTCCGGAGTGACCCCGGACCTGTATGGGCCGAAGTACCAGAAGAAGGTCGTCGCCTTTTTCGACTATCTTCTCGACCCGAGGTTCGCCGGCAAGCCGATGATGCGGCACTACCTCGATTATTACTTCGACCTCTACTGGGATCTTCATCTCGGCGTGAAGGGGGACGCCGTTCCTCCTGAGGTCCGGCAGATCGGCGAAAGCTTCAACACCGTGCTCGCCTATCGCAATCCGACGCGGCAGATCGTGTACGAGCACTACATGACAGTGCGCAAACTGCTTGACACGCTCAAGCAGTGGATCGCCGAGAGGGTCAAGGATCTCGAGAGCGGACGCACCCCCGATCCGGACAAGACCATGGCCTGGTACTGGCTGAAGAACGCCGGGAACGGAGAGCACTTCGACCGTAAGGACATCGTGTTCGAATGTTTCCACAATTTCGTCGCGCTGAGCCAGTGGGGCAACTCGATGTTCGGCATCATGTCGCGCCTGATGGAGCACGGCGGCGACGCCGAGGTGCGGGCGTCGTTCGTCAAGACGATGAGCGGCGATCCTGAGCAGGCGAACGGCGGCCCATTCACGCCGCTCGAACTGTTCACGATGGAGCTCTTCCGGACGATATCGCCGAACGGAGGGAGCCTCTCGTCGATTACGGACGCTCCGCGCTCGTTTTACGGTCAATCGCCGCACATGCTGCTGGACGCCCGATTCAAGCGCTACGGCTATATGAACACGCCGCACACCTCGACCAGTTTCGACCCGATTCACTGGGCGAACCCGCAGGAGTTCGATCCCGACCGCTACAAAACCGTCCCGACGAGCGACCAGATCGACGAGGCCAAATGCAAGCAGATCGGCTTGGCCAGGTGTCCCTTCGACATCACGAAGTTCGATGTCGCCGACGGCCGGAAAGCGAGCATCGCCAATAGCGGGTTCGGCACTGTCTTCGGAGAGGTCGACGGCAAAGCTTTGCCGGTTACCGATTATGCCGGTTACGCGCCATTTGGCTTCGGCTACCGACGCTGCCCGGGGGAACAGCTCACGATCCAGGTGTTCGAAGACTTTCTGCGCAAGGTCTGGAAGGACAAGATCGAGTTCGTGAAACTGAACCTGCCCACCCCGGGCCAGGTTCCGGTTGGGCCAGGGGCGGTCATTGAAGACGACATTGGATTCACCCGTGGCGCCTGAGCGTTCGCTAGAGCGGGTTTTGGTCAGGCAAACTCGTGTCCGTCGCCCGCGGGCTTGACCCGCGGGTCCATGGATCGCCGGGTCATCCCCGGGCTGTGACCCGGGGACGGCGATGACGGATCCGGATGGGTCAACCTGGTCGGAACCTGCGCTAGCCGGATCGAGCGCTGGCTCCCGACGCAAGTGCGGGCGCCGCGCGGGTTTGGCGGCGTCTCGCGGGCGGGAAAACGAATAGGGCGGCGAGAGTGGGCTCTCCGGCGGAAGATCGCAGCAGACCGGGTCGCATTCTTGCGGCGCTTGTCTGCGGATGGGCGGGCTTGGTTTCGGTCCCGCAGCCCGGATCGGCCGGCTCGGCGCGCGACTATCTCAACGCGCCGATCGACACGTGGCTCACGTTCTACAATTTTGGCTACTTCGCGTCCGTGACGCCCGAGGACGGGATGGATGTGACGTCGAGCATTCGCAGTAACGTCTATGCGCAGTCGGCCGTCATCACCCGTACGATGGACTTCTGGGGCCGCACCGCCGGGATATCGGCGATCCTTCCTTACGTCGCCCTGGACGCAAGCTCCGACTCGTTTAGCGCGTCGACCCGGGGCGTTTCGGATGTCGGCTTTCTCTTGCAGATGAATATCTTCGGCGGACCGGCGCTGACGAGGGAACAATTCCGGTCCTTTGTTCCCGAGACCTTCGCGAGCTTCCACCTCGCGGTGACAACGCCGCTCGGGACATATGACGCGACAAATCCGCTGAACCCGAGCGCGAACCGCTGGATGTTCAATCCGACGGTCAATTACAGCTATACGCCCGACCAGGGCTGGACATGGCTCGAAGTCTATCTATCGACCAGGGTGTTCACGACGAACAACGATTATCGCGTAGGTGGGGCTTCGAGCCTGAGCCAGAATCCGCTGTTCATCGTCGAGGGACACGCGAGCCGCAACCTCACGTCCGCCCTGTGGGTCTCAGCGGACGCCTATTACAATATCGGCGGCGAGACCAGCATCGACGGGGTCGGTCAGCACAACGCCGCCAACACGCTACGTCTCGGACTGGGGATGGGCCTCTCGGTCTGGGCTGGCGGCGACATTGTGCTCAACTACGACCGAGTGGTCGCCAAACCGGTCGGCCAACCTGAGGCGCAGGCGATCCTTCTGACGGTCAGACAGGTCTGGTGACCAAACGGCGATGAGCCCAGAACCGAAATTCCACTGATTCGGGTCCCCGATTCGATGCGCTCGAGGCCCGATCTCGCAGAGTTCGGAGCGCTGCGGATTTACCAGGGCGGTTTCCTCCAGCGCCCGACCTATGATTCCATAGCGTGAGATTGATTTTGAGGGCGGCTCGACCACAGATTAACGCTTTATCAACAGTCGAAACGACGCGCCGAGGCCGACCAAGACAAGATTCGTGACCTTTATGCAACATCGCCCGAGGAAAGGCGTTTCCAAGGCGATTCTAAGACGATTAGCAGTTGAGCCTTGGCGCGAGGGGGGTATGTTGGAGTGTGTGAACGGGAGATTCCCGGTCGCGGACGGGTTGGGGCGCCATTTGCCGGGGCAAACCGCCAGAGCCTGAAGGTCAATCGGGAATGGGGCTGAACATCTTCGGGGCTTCTGGTTCGGTCCGCCGGGCTCGGGAAACGAGGGTGAGAAGAAAACCAACGCCCATCGTAGCAACTGGAGGTCAACAATGACGCTCATAAAGAGCATTTTGCTAGGTTCGGCGGCCGGCATTGTCGCCGTCGCCAGCGCCCAGGCGGCCGATCTGCCAACTCACAAGGCGGCCCCTGTCGAATATGTGAGGGTCTGCAACGTCGGCGGCATCGTCGGCTGGGTCCTCCCGGGCTCCGACACTTGCGTGAAGCTCTCGGGCTATATCACCGCCCAGTTCGAAGGCGGCAACCTGAACACTCAGTACAACTTTGCCAGCACCAGCATCATCCAAGGGCTCACGGGCGTCCCCCCGCTGCCGTTCAACCAGCAGTTCGCGACCCAGCGCGTGCTTGTCGCGGCGAGCGCCGCCCAAGGCAACAGCACCTTCTTCCGCCATGAGACGGGCTGGACGACCCGCGCCAACTTCGGCTTCGACTTCGCGTCGAACACCGCCTACGGGCCCTTGATCGGTCACTTCGACATCAACTCGGAGAACGGCAACGGCTTCGACAATACCGGCGGGTACACCTACCTCAATACCGGCTATCTCACCTGGGCCGGGATCACGGCCGGTAAGGCGCAGTCCTTCTTCTCCTTCATCGGCGGCGGCGAAAACTGGGCGAACATCTTCTCCCCCGACCAGAAGGGCTTCAACGAGCCTGACCTCTTGGCCTACACCGCGTCGTTTGGCGGCGGCTTCTCTGCGACGATCGCCGCCCAGAGCCCGGGCGGCAACGGTTCCTCGATCAACGCGTCGGGCGGCGGTACGGCAATTGCCGGTCCGGGCGGCCTCACCTACGGCGGGCAGCGCTGGCCCGACATCGTCGGCGCGCTGCACGTGAAGCAGGGATGGGGCGAGGCTCAGGTCTCGGGCGTGCTGCATAACGTCAACGTCGCGGAGAGCTCGCTCTACGGCACGCCTGCTGCGGGAGGCTGCGGCATTGCCGCGATCGGCCTCGGTCTCGTCCCCTGCGACGCCCAGCACACCCAGACCGGTTGGGGCATCGACGCCGGTGTGAAGTTCAACCTGCCGCAGTTCGGCGCGGGCGACAACTTCGTCCTGACCGGCGCCTACACCCAGAGCGCCGTGTGGTATTCGGGCATACCGGACGGCATGTGGGGCGAGAACGGTCAGGTCAACGGCAACGGACAGCCGATGTACGTCGCCGACGCCTTCTTCAACCCGCTGACCAACCAATGGTCGAAGCCGACCGCCTGGTCGATCACGGCGACGGCGGAGCATCATTTCACCCCGCAGTTCTACATCAATCCGGAGGTTTCGTACGCCCGGCTCGACTGGAGCAACATGGGCGGCGGCTGTTATATCCTTGGTTTCGGCTGCGGCATCGCCCAGGCGATTCAGGGACCGCTGTCGGCCCATGCGTCTAGCTGGATCGTCGGCGCCGACATCGGCTGGAATCCGGTCACCAACCTGAACTTCGACCTCGAGTTGATGTATCAGAGCACCACCCAGCAGAGGCCGAGCGGCTTCCTCGGGACCGTGTATAACCTCGGCGGATACGGCGGCGCGATCTTCGTCCCCGGCGCGTGGCAGGGCGACTCGAATGGCTTCGCCGGCCGGTTCCGCGTCACCCGTTACTTCTGATCGTCCTCCGATCAGGCGACTGAGCGGCCCCCGGAGCGAAAGCTCCGGGGTTTTTATTGTGGGCTGCGCCGGCGTGCGCAGCGATGATCGGGCCGGCCCAAAGACACCCCGCCTGCGACTGAGCTTTCCAGGATTTGGGCCGAATTAAATCCCTGCTCCGCCGAATTAATCCCCTGATCGACCGCCTAGGGAATTTGTCGGTAAGGTCGTATGTTTCCTGGCTCTTTTGCGGGGCCACCAGCGTCAAACCGGCCCAAAGGCCGATCGTCCCAGTTCTTTTCCCTGCAAGCAGGGACTTCGCCCAATCGGCCCCCGGTTCGGCGATTCGGCGTTCGAGCCCCTCGCCCAACCCAGCCATTTTGTCCTTGCGCGCCCGGCGCCGGCGGCCGATGATTGCGTGAGGCGCCTAAAAGCGCACGGCAGGACGCGCGTCCCGCCCTCGCCGGCGGCTCTTCGCGCTCTTGCAATCCAGCCGAATCGTGATCGACCCCGCGGGCGCTCCGGCGATGGGGATTCGGCGTTGCTGAGGGTTGAGACCTTGCGGCGATGATGCGGCAGTACGAGCTGGTGGAACGGGTCCGGCGCTACAATCCCGGCGCCAACGAGGACGTGCTCAATCGCGCCTATGTGTTCGCGATGAAGGCGCACGGCAGCCAGAAGCGCGCCTCAGGCGATCCCTACTTCTCGCACCCGCTCGAAGTCGCCGCCATCCTGACCGAGCTCAAGGTCGACGATGCGACCATCGTCGCCGCCATGCTGCACGACACGATCGAGGACACAGCCGTCACCCGCGATGAGGTCGACAAGGCCTTCGGCGAGGAGATCGGCGGCCTGGTCGACGGCCTCACCAAGCTCGGCAAGCTCGACTTCGTCACCAAGCACGCCCAGCAGGCCGAGAATTTCCGCAAGCTCCTGCTCGCCATCGCCGACGACGCCCGCGTCCTCCTGGTTAAGCTCGCCGATCGCCTGCACAACATGCGCACCCTGAATTTCATGCCGGTGGAAAAGCGCGACCGCATCGCCCAGGACACGCTCGACATCTACGCGCCGCTCGCTGGCCGAATGGGCATGCAAAGCATGCGCAGCGAGCTTGAGGATCTTTCATTCCGCTGCCTGATGCCGGAGGCCTATGGCCTCATCGTTTCGCGACTGGAAACGCTCAAAGCCAAGAACGGGGCGATCATCGCCCGCATCGCCTCCGAGCTCACCGACCAGTTCGCCCGCCGCGGCATCAAGGTCGAAGTGAAGGGCCGGCAGAAGCAGCCCTACTCGATCTGGAAAAAGATGGAGCGCCGCTCCATCGCCTTCGAGCAGCTTTCCGACATCTACGGGTTTCGCATCCTGGTCGACACCGTCGCCGACTGCTATGCCGCCGTCGGCGTCGCCCACACGACCTGGCCGAGCGTCCCCGGGCGCTTCAAGGACTATATCTCGACGCCGAAGCAGAACGACTACCGGTCGATCCACACGACTGTCATCGGCCCGGGCAGCCAGCGCGTCGAACTCCAGATTCGAACCTACGAAATGCACGAGGTGGCGGAATACGGCATTGCCGCGCACGCTGTATATAAGGACGGGCGCACGGGCCCAGACGCGCCTGGAGTCAGCGAGAGCCGCGCCTATCGCGGCCTGCGGCAGACGATCGAAGCGCTGGCAAGCGACGATTCGGAGAAGTTCCTCGAGCACACCAAGCTCGAGCTGTTTCACGATCAGGTGTTCTGCTTCACGCCGAAGGGCCGGCTGATCGCGCTGCCGCGCGGCGCGACTGCGATCGACTTCGCCTACGCGGTGCACACCGACATCGGCAACTCCGCCGTCGGCTGCAAGATCAACGGACGCATCGCGCCGCTGATTTCCGTCCTGCAGAACGGCGACGAAGTACTGATCTCCCGTTCCGAGCGACATTCTCCGCCGGCCGCCTGGGACGGTGTCGTCGTGACCGGGCGGGCTCGGGCGGCAATCCGCCGCGCGACGCGCGAGGCGGCGAAGGCCCAGTTCGGCGGCCTCGGACGCCAGATCATCGAGCGCGCCTTCGAGCGGGCGGGCAAAAAATTCTCCGAGGCGAAGCTGAAATCGGCGCTGCCGCGGCTGGCGCGCGCCTCCGTCGACGACGTGTTCATCGGCGTCGGCCGCGGCGAGATCTTCTCGACCGACGTCGTCCGCTCTGTCCACCCCGATTTCAAGGAGGAGCGCCGGGCCGGCCCCGCCGTGCCGCAGAACGAAAGCGGATGGTTCGGCCTGCCGAAGGCGACCGACCTCGTCTTCCGCGTGCCGGGCGCTTCCGACCCTGCCTCGATCCTGCCAGTCAGGGGGATCGATCTCGACACGGTAGTGCGCTTCGCCCCCAATGGCGGCGCCGTCCCCGGCGAACGGATCGTCGGCATTCGTGGGCCCGAAGGCATCACAATCTACCCGATCCATTCGCCCGCCCTCATCCCCTATAACGACGAGCCCGAGCTGTGGCTCGACGTGCGCTGGGATCTCGAGAACGCGCCGCAGGCGGTCTATTCCACCCAGATCGTGGTGACGATGCTGAACGAGCCCGGCGCGCTCGGCGTCCTGGCGACGACGATCGGCGAATACGGGGCCAACATCGACGCCGTTTCATCCTCGGCGACTGGCGCGGATTTTCGCGAATTGCGTGTCGACCTGCAGGTCCGCGACATTCAGCATCTCAACGCGATCCTGTCGGAACTGCGCGGCAAGAGCGTGGTCCACAAGGTCGAAAGAGTGAGCGAGTAGCGATGCCGCTCTATTTCGCCTACGGCTCAAACATGGGCAGGGAAGCGATGGCGCGCCGCTGCCCGCGCTCGAAGGCGCTTGGGCCGGCGCGCCTCGCCCGCCACCGGCTCGCCGTCATGCGCGAGGGCTGGCTGACCTCGGTGCGCGACCCGCGCTCGAGCGTGCACGGCGTGCTGTGGGATCTGGCGCTCGCCGACGTCTCGGCGCTCGACCGTTATGAGGGCCTGCCGCAGGGACTCTATGCCAAGGCGCAGCAGCTCGTCATCGCGCCGGGCGGGGCGAAACGGGCGCTGGTCTATTTCGGCGCCAACGCCGGCCCCGGGACGCTTCGCCCGGACTACATCGCTGGAATCCTGGCGGCGGCGCGCCACTGGCCGTTGCCGCCAGAGGCGATCGCAACCCTGGAAGCGCTCAGTCAGCGGGTCGACGACCGGCGGTAGCCGGCAGACGTTGACTTCGCGCAGCGCTTGGGGCGCCTGGCCCGCTTAGTTCGTCGCCGCGTCGACCGGCGCCGCGCCGGTCGCGCCACCGAGACTCAGCCAGACGTTCGGGTCGTCCTGCGCCTGACGTTTGAAGAACTGATAACCCGTGGCGTTCCAGGGGCGGACGTCCCGGGATAAGTTGTCGAGTACGAAGTCGCCGCGGTCGGTCTTGACGGTCAGGATCGCGTGGCCCTCGCCGTTGAGGTCGCGGACGATCGTCATCAGCAGCGCCTGCCGGGGAAAGCCGCGCTCGATCAGGAGCTTGCGCTTGAACAGGGCATAGATTTTGCAGTCGCCCTTGCCGTCGACGGGGTAGTCCCAATGATCGAGCATCGTACCCCAATGGTCGAAATTGCTGACAGGCTGGATCGCGGCGTTGGCGAAAGTGTTGATTTCATTTAGCGTCTTCCACACCCGCTGGGTCAGGCGGACGTCGAGGGGATCGAGCTTGCCGAGAGTGCATTCTTCCGCATGGCGGTGGCAGAAGTCGACCCAGCCGTAGGGGATCGCGGTTTCGGGCCCGACCGGCGCTGAGCTCGCTCGTGGCAGGCCCTGCTCCGAGGCTTCGCCGAAACTGTTCCAGGCGAGGCCGAGAACCGTCGCTGCGACGACGAAACTGAAGAGCCGCTTGAACATGATCCGCGCCTGCTGCCGTTCGATGAAGCAGCATCGCGGGCTTCCGCTTGGCGAGGGCAGAAAAAATTCCGTCGAATTTTATCGATCGGAAGGGTATCGGTTCTGGCAATTTTCTTAATCTTGACAATGGGTTTGCTTTACCTGCGGTTTACCGTGCCGTTGCGGAACGGACTGCGGCTGATTGTCTGCCTTCATGAGCGTGAGGCGTCGACGTCAAGCGTTTGTTTCACTCGAGGCTTATTGGGCTATTGGCGGCGACGGCGGACGCGCGCCTGTCCAGAGGGAAAAACGGTATGTCGAACCAGTCGATCGGCGCGCCGGCAAACTCAACCGGACGCTTCGCGCGCGCCGGCCTCGCCGCGCTCGGCGTGGTGTTCGGCGACATCGGCACGAGCCCGCTTTACACGCTCAAAACCGTGCTCGACTACACCGGCCCGCATCCCGATCCGTCGGCGGTTCTCGGCGCGCTTTCGCTCATCGTCTGGACCCTATTGCTCATCACGACCGTCAAATACGTCAACATCGCCATGCGAGTGGATCAACGACGGGGAGGGCGGCATCGTCGCGCTGATGACCTTGCTCGGCGTCAAGAAACATCGGCGACCGATCATCATCGCAGTCGGCCTGTTCGGCGCCGCGCTGATCTACGGCGACGGCGCCATCACGCCCGCCATCTCCGTTCTCTCAGCCATCGAGGGCGTTCAGCAGATCGCGCCGACGTTGCAGACCTACGTGCTGCCGTCCGCGACTGTGATCCTCATTGGGCTGTTCGCGGTGCAACCGTTCGGTACGGCCGCCATCGGTCGCGCCTTCGGTCCGATCATGCTCGCGTGGTTCGTCATCATCGCGGTCCTTGGCCTCTACGGCATCGCGCAGCATCCGCAGGTCTGGCTGGCGATCAATCCGCTCTACGGCCTCGATTACCTAATGCGCGGCGGCTTCCAAGGCTTCCTCGTGCTCGGCGGTGTGTTCTTTTGCGTCACCGGCGCCGAAGCGTTGTATGCCGACATGGGCCATTTCGGCCCGAGGCCGATCCGCATCTCTTGGAGCCTTGTCGTTTTCCCGGCGCTCATTCTCAACTATGCCGGCCAGGCGGCGATCGTGCTCGCAGGCGCGCCGACCCAAGGCAATATCTTCTACCGGCTTTGTCCTGGGCCGTTGTTGACGCCGCTGATCGTGCTGGCGACGGTTGCGACGGTCATCGCGAGCCAGTCGATCATCACTGGCGCCTATTCGATGACGCGCCAGGCGATCCAGCTCGGCTGGCTCCCCCGCATGACCATCAAGCAGACGTCTGAAGAGGGCTATGGCCAGATCTATGTCGGCACGGTGAACTGGCTTTTGATGATCGTCACGCTTGGCCTCACGATCGGTTTCGGCAAGTCCGACAACCTAGCCGCCGCTTACGGCATCGCGGTCTCGGCGACCATGCTGATGACGAGCGTGCTCCTCTTCATCGCCATGCGGGAGATCTGGAACTGGCCGGTCGCCGCGGCAGGAGCGGTCGCGGGATTGTTCTTCCTCATCGACGGCAGCTTCCTCGTGGCCAATTTGGCGAAGGTGATGGAGGGCGGCTGGGTCCCGCTGCTGCTTGCCTCCATCGTCTATAGCGTGATGTGGATCTGGCACCGAGGCTCGACGGCGGTGCAGAAACGCGTCGAGTCCGAAGTGACGCCGCTTTCGACGTTTATCGCGCTCCTAAAGTCCGGCAAGGTCGCGCGCGTGCCCGGCTCGGCCGTGTTCTTCACCCGCGCCAAGGAGCAGACCCCCCCGGTCCTCGACTGGCACGTGCGCCACAACCGCGCGCTGCATGAGAACGCGCTGACGCTGACGCTGACGGTCGTCTCCGTGCCCAGGGTCGATCCCGAAGAGCGGTTGACGGTGATGCGCGAGGGCGACCATTTCTGGCGCGGGGAAGTGAAGCTCGGCTTTATGGAGCATCCGGACATTCCCCGCATCCTGGCCCAATGCAAGATGCAAGGGGTGGGTATCGACCTCGACGACGTCACCTATTATCTCGGAGCCGAGACGATCGTTGCGGCCGAGGAAGGAAAGGGGCTCATGCCGCGTTGGCAGGAGGCCCTGTT
Organism: uncultured Alphaproteobacteria bacterium; assembly: GCA_963820795.1. Lineage (GTDB taxonomy): Bacteria > Pseudomonadota > Alphaproteobacteria > Rhizobiales > Beijerinckiaceae > Roseiarcus. The sequence continues at coordinate 440,422 of CAWGBJ010000010.1, read as the reverse complement.
CGCGGCGATGGGCCGCAACGCGGCCCGCATCAGCGATTATCTTGAATTGCCGCGCGATCAGGTGGTCGAGATCGGTCGGGAGATCGAGATTTAGGCGCCGGCGGCGAGATGGCGAGGGTCCCGAAGCCCGAGCTGCCGGGGCCTGCGGGTTCGTCTTGCGATCACCGGCAACGTTGGGTCGTTCGAGCGAGCCCGGGCAAAACTGGAGTAGAACGACACGGCGACCGCTGCGTATTTCGGTCTCGGCTTGAGTTTACGGTACGGGTTTGCGGAGCAGTCGATCATTCAGGCAGGAGGAAAGGCGCGGGGACCTCACGTCGCATCCTCGCAAAATTTGGGCGGGCATAACCGTCCGCGGCTCTTTCACAGGCTCCCAACGAGGCTCGCGTAGTGATCCGGGACGATCATGTCCGGCGGCGTCGGCATGCGGTGGTACTCGGGGCTGTGGACACGCGCTGGCAGGATCGGCTTCTCGTGCGGTACCTCCTGGTAGGGGACCTGCGTCAGGAGATGGGCGATGCAGTTGAGGCGCGCGCGTTTCTTGTCGACCGCCTCGACGACCCACCACGGCGCTTCCGGAATATGCGTGCGCTCGAGCATCGTCTCCTTGGCCTTGGTGTAGGCTTCCCAGCGCCGGCGCGACTCGAGGTCCATCGGCGAGAGCTTCCATTGCTTCAGGGGGTCGTTTATCCGCATGAGGAAGCGTAGGTTCTGCTCGTCGTCGGTGATCGAGAACCAGTATTTGACCAGAATGATCCCCGAGCGAACGATGAGACGCTCGAAGTCTGGAACCGACTGGAAGAAGTCCTCGTATTCCTCGTCGGTGCAGAAGCCCATCACCTTTTCGACGCCGGCGCGATTGTACCAGCTGCGGTCGAATAGCACGATCTCGCCGCCGGCCGGGAGATGCGACACGTAGCGCTGGAAATACCACTGGCCGCGCTCGCGCTCCGTCGGCGCCGGGAGGGCGACCGCCCGGCAAACGCGCGGATTCAGCCGCTGCGTAACGCGCTTGATGGCGCCGCCCTTGCCCGCCGAATCGCGGCCCTCGAAGATCACGACCAACTTCAGCTTTTTGGCGACGACCCAATCCTGAAGCTTGATCAGCTCGCGCTGCAGGCGCAGGAGCTCCTTGAAATAGAGCCGCCGGGGGAAGGCGCCCTTTTCCGGCAGCTCATGGCCGTCGGCCAGGAGGTCGGCAAGCTCGCTGTCTTCCAGTTCGAGCTCCAGGTCCTCGTCGAGATTGTCCTGGATCTCTGCGTTGACGCGTTGCTGCATCGCGCTGATCGAGCCGTCCTTTGTCGCGCTCATGGGTCTTTCATGCCTCGCTTTGCCGTCGCCCACCCCAAAGAGCGTGGCGGGCGAATCTCAATGACACAGATGACAATGCTGCGACAAAGAGACGCCGCGCGTGCGGGTCAAGCGCTCCGTGTTTCCCGGTGGCGGGCGAGGATCAGCGCGATGGCGCAGGAGCCGAGGCGGGCGATGGTGTTGTCGGCGCGGCTCGTCAGCATGATGGGAACCCGCGCGCCGACCACGATGCCGGCCATTTCCGCGTCCGCCAGATAGACCAGCTGCTTGGCCAGCATGTTGCCGGCCTCGAGGTCGGGAACCAGGAGGATGTCCGCTTGTCCGGCGACCGGCGATACGATCCGTTTGGTGTGTGCCGCCTCCGAGGAGACCGCGTTGTCGAAGGCGAGCGGCCCATCGAGAATGCCGCCGGTGATCTGGCCGCGGTCGGCCATCTTGCAGAGCGCCGCGGCGTCGATGGTCGACCGGATGTCGGGAGAAACGGTCTCGACCGCGGAGAGGATGGCGACCCGCGGCGTGACGATGCCGAGGGCGACGACGAGGTCGATGGCGTTCTGCACAATGTCGCGCTTATCGATCAGCGTCGGATAGATGGTGACGGCGGCGTCAGTGATGAAGAGCGGCCTCGGATAGGCCGGCGCATCAATGGCAAAGACATGGCTGATGCGCCTCGCGGTCCTCAGGCCGGTCTCGGTCGCGACAACGGCGTGCATCAATTCGTCCGTATGCAGCGCCCCCTTCATGAGCGCTTCGACCTCGGCGGCCCGCGCCATCGCCACCGCCTTGTCGGCCGCCGCGTGACTGTGCTCAGTCGGTACGATTCGGTAACGGCCGATGTCGATATTGGACGCCTCGGCCGCACGGCGGATCTTCGCTTCCGGACCGACCAAGACCGGCTCGATCAGGTTCTCGCGTGCGGCCTCGATGGCGCCGGTCAGCGATGCTTCGTCGACCGGGTGCACGACTGCGGTCTTGAGGGGCGTCAGATCGCGGGCGCGCTCGATCAGCATTCTGTAGCGCCGGCCCTTCTCCCGCATCTGCTCGACGAAGTCCCCGCGCGGTTCGGCGATGATGGTTTTCTTTGGCGCGACGATTTCCGCCGAGGCGGCCATCGCCAGTTCGCCATGCTGGTTGGTTGCTCGCGCTTCCAGGGTTATTCGCCGCCCTTCAGGCGCCTTGGCCATCACCTTGGCCGCGACCGTCAAGACGTCGCCGGGCTCCGCCGGGCCCAGCGTCTCGATCGTCTGCCGGACGAGCCTGGAGCCCGCGCCCGGGAGGCGGCCGGCGATCAGCGCGCTCATCAGCGCGCCTGCCCATCCCGTTTGCGCCGCATCGGCGGCAAAGACGCGCGTCGCCGCCGAGGCCGGATCGATAATGCCCGCCCCGATCGTTGCCGCCTGCGTCGCCAGAAGCGAGAAATCCTCAGAAGTCAGCGTATGAACGAGCCGAAGCTCCTCGCCGACTTCCAGCGCATCGAACGGACGGTTTTCGATCGAAGGCATGCGCATTCTCGACAGTTTCTCCCGGGGCAGGGGCCGGAGCCGCATGGGCGGCCGCAGATTTTTGCGTGCCGCCCGAGGAGAAACTTTATAGACAGGTGACGGCCGAGCCGCCAGAGACGATGGAGAAAGCGTGCAACGTTGCGGACAACTGAACCGGTCCGGCGCTGCGGCGCGGCGCAGCTGCGTCCGAGGCGCTGGTTGACGTCCGATCCGCAGGACCCGGTCTTTCGCCTGCTTGCCAACTCGCGAACGCATGGGCTGACCGAGCCTGTCAAACAAATCGACACCGCCAACGCGGCGGTCTTTCTCGCCGGCCCCGATGTCTACAAGGTCAAGCGGCCGGTGAGGTTTCCGTTCATGGACCTCTCGACGCTCGAAAAGCGCCGCCTGGCTTGCGAGGCCGAAATCGACGTCAATCGAGAGACTGCGCCCGGCGTCTATCTCGAGGCGCTGCCGATCGTCCGCGAGGGCGCCGCGCTCAAGCTCGGCGGGGAGGGCGAGATCGTCGAATGGGCGACGCACATGCGGCGCTTCGACGAGACCATGACGCTCGACCGGGTGGCGGAACGCGGCGGCATTTCCGATGCGATCGTCGACAGGCTCGGGCTGGCGGTGCGGCGATCGCATGCGCATGCGCCGCTGCGCGACGGCATGCGGGCGGCGCAGGCCATTGAGACCTATATCGAACAGAACGACGCGGCGTTTGCCGAGCGGCGCGAGCTCTTTCCGCCCGCGACGGCGCGCAGACTGACCCACGATGCGCGCGCCGCCTTCGCCCTCGCCCGGCCGACGCTGCTTGCGCGCGGGCGCTCAGGTTTCGTCCGCCGTTGCCATGGCGATCTGCACTTGCGCAACATCGTGCTCATTGACGGCGAGCCGACGCTGTTCGACGCCGTCGAGTTTTCCGATGAGGTGGCGAGCGGCGACGTGCTCTACGATCTTGCTTTCCTCTTAATGGACCTCGAGCAGCGCGGACTTCGCGGCGCGGCGAACCGGCTCATCAACCGCTACCTTAAGCCGGAACCCCCGGACGCGTTGGCCGGTCTGGCCGCCCTGCCTTTGTTTCTGAGCCTGCGCGCAGCCATTCGCGCCAAGGTCGAGGCCGCCGGCGCGGACCGGCACGAGGGCGCCGAGCGCCTCGAAGCGCTTCGGCTCGCGCGCCGTTACTTCGATCGCGCGGCTGGCTTTCTGCGTTATGTTCCGCCGCAGCTGGTTGCGGTCGGCGGCCTGTCGGGCGCGGGCAAGAGCGCGCTGGCGGGCGCGCTTGCGCCGCTCATAGGCCGCGTCCCCGGGGCGCTCTGGCTGCGCAGCGACGTTGAGCGCAAGTCGATGTTCGGGCGCGAGGAGACGTTTCGCCTGCCAGACTCGGCCTATGCGCCCGACGTGACCCGCGAGGTCTATCGGCGGATCGAAGACAAGGCGAGGCGGGCGCTCAGCGCCGGACACGCGGTCGTGCTCGACGCCGCCTTTTCGACCGCGACCGAACGCCGGAATGCAGCTGGGCTCGCAGCCGGAGCCCGCGTGGCCTTCGATGGTCTCTTCCTGGAAACTTCACTCGAAACGCGGCTTGCCCGCATCGCAGCGCGGCAGGGGGACGCTTCGGACGCTGACGCAGCCGTCGCTCGCCGCCAGCGCGCGGAGCCGGTCGCCGAGCGCGGCTGGTCGTCCCTCGACGCGGGGTGCGCCCTCGGCGACACCGTCGCCGCAGCGCTCGGTAGACTCGGGGCACGCCGCTCAGCCAAAGCTTGCTTGACGCAAGCCTTGACCGCAAGCTGCGAATGCGAATTATGAAATGTTCATGCCCCGTTCAGAGGGACCGCGGCATGCCGGGGATAAAGCGGCGCCTCCAGTTTTGGCGGCCGGGCAAGATTGAGGGGAGTTGAAAAATGAAAAGTCGATCGTTCAGCGCCGCGATTTCCGCCGTTCTGCTGGTCGCCGCCATCGGCCTCACGGCGGGCGCCGCACGTGCCGAGAGCGTGATGAAGGAGTGCGGCGCCGAATGGAAGGCAGCCAAAGCCAACAACACGACCAACGGTCAGACCTGGCAGGAGTTCCTAAAGTCATGCCGGGCGCAGAAGGCCGAGGCGCCCGCCGCAGCCCCGGCTCCCGCCGCCCGCGGCAGCCCCGGCCCCTGCGGCAGCGCCGGCGCCCGCGCCTGTCCAGGCCGCGCTGCCGAAACCTGCGCCCGTCGCCCCGCGCCCCGCTGCCGCTCCGACCGGGGCCGGCCAGTTCACCACGGAAGCCGAGGCGAAGGCCCGCTGCCCGGCCGATACGGTCGTCTGGGTCAACACCAAGTCGCACATCTATCATTTGGCCGGCACGCGCAGCTACGGCACGACCAAGCAGGGCGCCTACATGTGCGAGGCCGACGCCAACGCCGCCGGCGACCGCGCATCGAAGAGCAGGATCGCCAAGAGCAAGACGGCGCCGCAATAAGGGCGGCGGGTCGCCGGACCGGGGCGAAGGGCCGCCCTGATCGGAGGCAGTTAGGTCGGCTCGGCCTCCGATCGAGCCGCTTGGCGGGGCGCCGCGTACCGTTGCGCGGGCGCTCGCGGAGTTGGGCCACGCCGCTTCACTGGGTGCGGAGCATGGCCCAGACCTCGCCGCGCATATCGACGAGATGAAAGCCGTTCCTCGACAGTTCGCTGAACGTCTCGAAATCGCGGAAGTGAACCGTGGCCCATGTGCCCGGCTTCATGTCCTTTATGGCATGGCGGTTCTGCAGGTTGAAATGCTGCATCGGTTCTCCGTCGGGTCTTCCGCTTCGCGAGCGGTGCGTCCCTAGACCAGCGCGGTTCCTAGCACAGGATGTTGCGACGCACAAGAAATATTGCTGCGGCGCACTATACCGTTCGCTGCGGCTCAGGGAAATTTCCCTGAGGGTAGCGGATCTCATAGGAAACTGGGTCTTTTTGGAGAAAATCCTCGCTGCAAAGTCCTTCGGCTCGAGGTCTTGCGCCAAAATTTCCTGCGCAGGCGCCCGGGGAATGTATTTCGCCCGGGCAGGAGTGCGCCGGGAATTTTCGCGCCGCCAAGGAATTTCGCGCCTGGGTCGCGGGCGTATCCAGCGAGGCCTACTTCATCCGGTGCACGAACAAATCCATTGAAGTCTATGAATTTTTAGGTGTAAGAAGGTAACCCAGCGTGACGTGCGCCCTTGAGCCGCGATCGGCGGACGGGTCAGGACCGATCGCCGTCCTTGTTCAAGCAAGACATTCGTATCCAGAGAGAACGCTTTGGTATCTAATGATCTTTTCGTTCCTGACCGGCCGCAGCAGCACGGAACTCCACCTGGACCGCGGCGTTCCTGTACAGCAGCTCATTCGTCTCGAGCAGCGCGATGTCGATCATGTAGTAAATGTTGAAGCCACCAATCTCAGCCGCCAAAGCGCGCGCCTGCTCAAGCTTTTGTCTGATTTCGCGCAGTAACTCCGTTTCACGCAAAATCTCGCCCTCCCTTCTCGTCCCGGCCAAGCGCGAATCAGCAAGGAAGATCATGCAGGACGGACGCGCATAAAAGAAGGTTTTGGGGCGCTCTGTCACTCAACGTTGCAAATTTAGACAATGCACGCAGCTGAGGGCTCGCGGGGCCGATCGAACAGGACTACCGCGGCTTGACGGCCCGCGGCCCTCCGCGCTTAGCGCTTTCGTCGATCAGTGGCGCAAGGTGGGCGGGCGCCGGTTTGGACCCCGGAACTACTGATTGGCGATGATCCTGACTGGCGCGCCGAGGAGCGTGATCGGCAACGCGACGACCGATCCGAGGCCGCCGGCCGCGACCGTCTCGCTCAAGTCAGTCGCGTGGGAATTCGAGGCGATGCCTTTCGCGAGAACGCCGCGCAACTCCGGCGCGATGGCGGCGAGTTGATCAAACTTGTCATGGTGGGCGGAATCCGTCGCGTGGACGTCCGTCAGGTCGATGACCGTCGCGCCGAGCGTCGCGAGCTCGGCCGTGCGAGGGTCGTCGCCGACCCGCCTGACGCCGCCGGCGAGCGTTCCGGAGAGCCACAGCGCCTTATCGTCCCGCGCGAGCACGACATAGAACGGTCTCTTGATTTTGCCGAAGCGGCGCAGCTGCGACTCGAACACGTCGATGTCGATGTCGGGCGCGGCGAGAAACACATACCCGAGCTTGTTTGCGTGATCGAGGCGGCCGGAGATCTTGATCTGTCGGAACGCCTCGACCGTCACCCAGTTGCCCATGGAGTGGGCGAGCACGTTGACCTCTTCGGCGTTGCTGGCCAAGAGGAGGCGGAGCGTGTGCTCGAGCTCATCGCGCGCCGCGGTGGCGCTGTTCGTGTCATAGATATAGGCGGTCGGTTTGCCGCGCGACGCCCAGGTGAACAGCACCGGGACGCCGGGAGCCCTTGAGTCGTGGTCGATCTGGGCCAGGCGATAAAGCCCTTCCGCGAACATCGTATTGAACCCGTGAATGAACAGCAGAACCTTCCTGCTTCCCGGCGGTCGCAGGGCAAGCTCAGCGTTTAACGCCCGCATGAACGCCTTGTCGCCGTCGAGATAATGTTCGTCGCGCACGACGAAGTCCGCGTTGGGATCGCCGGGCGGCGTTTTCGGCCATTCGATCTCGCTTTGCTTGTGCGTCGGCGGGACCGAGAGCGTGATCTCGGCGTAGTCGATCGTGCTTGCTCTGTCGCCGTTGAACAGCGTGCCGGGACGCTCGTCCCGCTCGCGTGTCGTCGCCACGAGCAACGTGTGGTCGACGGCGCCGGGAGCGACCAGGGCAACCGGGCTCAGAAAGCCGCTCTCCGGCCGGGTGGCGCAGCCGGTCAGCGCGACGGGCAAAAGCACGATCGCCAAAACTGAAAGGAACGGCCTCGAGGACGTTGAGCGGGCCGAAGGCAAATCGGCCAAAGCGGCCGTCACCGCGGCAACGGAATTCGAATCAGTCCCCACGCGCCCCTCGCTTCCGCCAAGCGAGTTCGAACCTTGCCGGCCGCCGTCCTTACGGCCTGGCGCTTGGGTTGGAAAGCGAAATGACGGCGCTCGTCCGTTTTGGGCGAAGGCCACGCTCTCGCCGGAAGCAATTGGGAATTGAGCACGCTGTCGCCGAAACGCGCCTCTAAGCCAGCCGATTGGTCGCTGCCATTTTTCGTGCGATGGCGCAGCTTTGCGGACTTAGGCGCCGGTCCGACAGGACGAGAAATCCTCGCCGATTGGCTCCGTATCCGCCCTCGCGCCGATCCCGCGCCGACCTTGCTACCGCCTCGACAAATAATATACGACTCGCGGGCAGCTCAGTGGTTGTCGACCGCTGGAGCCCGGCCGCAAGCGCGGCACAAAAATGGGAGGACGTTCATGAAAAACTTGGCGCTCGGCCTCGGCCTTATCGGCTTTGCGGCCTCGGTTTCTCTGCCTGCCGCCGCCGCCCCGCTTAAAATCGTCATGGCCATTCACGGCTCAACTGCGAACGAGTTTTGGCAGCCTGTCAAAAAGGGATTTGAAGACGCCTGCGCGAAGATCCAGGCGGACTGTCAAATGCTGTTTACGAACACAAACATGTCGGTCCAGGAAGAGCTCGCCAATGTCGATGCGGCGCTGGCCACCAATCCGGATGCTCTGATCCTTACAATCCCTGACAATAACGCCTTCACCAAGGTTGTCGCCGACGCCCGAGCGAAAGGAATCATCGTAATTGCCATCAACAACGACGACGTTACTCCGGGTCACAACGCCAGGCAGTCTTATATTGGCCCGGCGTTCCTGGCGTCCGGGATAGCTCTGACCAGGTATCTGTCGACGCTGTTCCCCAAGGAGGGGCCGATCAATGTTCTCGTCGGCGTCAACGTTCCCGGCGCCAATTGGTCCGAACAGCGCGCCGCCGGCATTGTGAAAGCGCTCGACGACTACAAGGCGGCCAACCCCGGCCGGACGGTCACAGTCACCAAAATGGACGTTGGCGCGGACCCCGCCACAACGTCGGACCGGGTCGGCGCGTATCTCAACGCGCATCCGGAGACCACTGCCTATATCGAGACCGGGTCGCTCGACGTCGCCGTCGCGCATTGGCTGAAGGACCGCGGAATCGCGCCCGGAAAGGTCATCGTCGGCGGGTTCGACGTCGAATCCGACGTCTTGCAGGAAATGAAGGCCGGCTACATCCAGGCCCACGCCGACCAACAGCCCTATATGCAGGGCTTCATGCCGGTGATTGAAGTCTATCTGGCCAAGACTGTCGGATTGGCGCCGTCCGATATCGACACCGGCAACGGCATTGTATTGCCGTCTCAGGCCGACTCGATCGCCGCGATGGCTGCGAAGGGCTTGCGCTAAAGGTTTTTCGTGGGCGGGCTCCAGGCTCGCCCACCGAAAGGCCGCTTCTCGGCGCCAGCCGCTTTCGCCAGGGCCGACATGAAAAGAGTCGTCAAGCTTAATCTCGAAAAGCCTGAGTTGGCCGGGGTCGTTCTCCTCATCGTGCTGATGGCGTTCTTCGAGGTCCGATCGAACGGTGTGTTCCTGTCGTTTCAGAACATCCGGGGCGTGCTCGGACTGCTGCCCGAGGTTGGGACGGTGACGATCGGCTTCGCGATATTGATGATCTGCGGGGAATTCGATCTCTCGGTCGGGTCTGTTTTCGCGCTCATGCCGATGTGCATCGCACTCATGCTCAACGCCGGAGCGGCGTTCTGGCCGGCGTTTCTGGTCGGGGTGTCGATCTGCGCCGTCATCGGCTTCCTCAACGGTTTCATTACGCTGAGGTTCGATATTCCGAGCTTCATCACGACGCTCGGCATGCTCTTCATGGTGCGCTCGCTGACGGTTGTCATCTCAGGCGGATTTCCGCCCTTGCTGGCGGTGGACAAGATCCCGATCGGGCTGTTCACCGGGTACATTGGCGGAGGCTTGTTCCGGGCTTCGTTCATCTGGTTCGTCATCCTCGCCCTGGTCGCTTCCGCGGTGATGGCGCTGACCAATTTTGGCAACTGGATCAAGGGGACGGGAGGCTTTCTGGAAGCAGCCCGGTCGATGGGCATACCGGTCAGAAGGGTCAAGTTCGCCTGCTTCATGATCTGTTCGATCCTCGCCGGCCTTGCGGGAACCGTCCAGGTCTTTCGCCTTCAGTCGCCGTTTCCCAACTTGGGCGAAGGTCTTGAATTGCAGGCCATTGCGGGTTCTGTGATCGGCGGCGTAGCGCTGACCGGAGGCGTGGGCACCGTCTTCGGCGCCATCGTCGGCACGCTGCTGATCCGGGTCATCGACAATGGCCTCGTTCTTTCCCGAATCGACGCCAATTGGTTCAAATTCGCCATCGGCGCGCTGACCGTGCTCGCGGTGGTTGGTAATTCGTGGCTCAGACGCACCGCGCGCCGGATCAAGGTGGAGGTTTGAGCGTGGCGACGCCAATCATTTCGGTCAAGGGCCTGCACAAATGGTATTCGGGCGTCCACGCTCTCGACGGCATCGATCTGGAATTCCAGGCCGGCGAACTCGTTGGTTTGGTGGGTGACAACGGCGCGGGCAAGTCGACCTTGATCAAGGTGCTCTCCGGCGTCGAGCGACCCGACGCCGGGGAGGTTCGCGTCGAGGGCGAGTTCGTCCAGATCCGGTCGCCCAAATCCGCGATGAAACTCGGAATCGAGACCGTGTACCAGGTCAACTCGATGGTCCCGACCATGACGGTCTCCCGCAATCTCTTCATCGGACGCGAGCCACTAAGGGTGTCGGCCGGCGGCATCGGCGTGATGAATCAGCAAAGAATGCGCCACGACTCGATCCGAGCGATCGCCGATGTGGACCTGCATCTGCGCTCGCCGGATACGTTGGCGGGAGAACTCTCCGGCGGCCAGCGCCAGGGCGTCGCCATCGCCCGGGCGATGTATTTCAAATCCAAGGTTCTCATACTCGATGAGCCGACCAATCACCTCTCAGTCAAGGAAACCGCCAAAGTGCTCGGCTTCGTCAGAGGCTTGGCGGCGCAGGGCGTCACCGGCATCCTCATCAGCCATAACCTGCACCACGTCTTCGTCTCCTGCGAACGCGTAGTGGCGATGGCGAGGGGCAAGATCGTCCTCGACAAGAAGGTGCGGGAAACATCGATCGATGAGGTCATCGAGCTCATGTAGGGGTTCTTCGCCAACGATGGCCGGGACGAAAAGCCGCGAGACGATTTCCAGGTGCGACACCCAGCCGGCCAGGGCAGGCGCAGGGTCGTCTCGCCTCACCGCATCCGCGCAGGACAAGGCTGAGGCTGCCAAGGCCTGCAACCGGTCAGTATAGTGTTTCAACGTGCAAATGCGCAGCGGCCTTCCCCGCCGCGTCAGCCGGAGATCGGCTCTTCTATCTCCACCTCGGCGCCGAGGAACAGCTGCGCCACGCGCGGATCGTCGAGGATCGCTCGCGCGGCGCCGACGAGCCGCGTGCGGCCCGTTTCCAGCACGATCCCGTAGTCGGATATTTCCAGCGCGCTGCGCGCGTTTTGTTCGACCATGAGGGTCGATACCCCTTGCGCTTTCAGCGCCTGCAAAGTGGCGAACACGTCCTTGACCATGATAGGCGATAGCCCGATCGAGGGTTCGTCAATCAGCATCAGTTTCGGTCGGGCAATGAGCCCGCGCGCGATCTCGAGCAGTTTCTGCTGGCCGCCCGACAGGGTAGAGGCCTGCGTGCGCGCCCTCTCGCGCAGGATCGGAAAGCGATCGAGCGCCTCCTCCACCCGCGGGCGCATCGCGGCCGCAGTCCCGAGCGCCACGCCGCCCAGTTCCAGATTGTCGCGCACCGAGAGTTCGGGAAAGATATTGCGCCCCTGCGGCACGTAGCAGACGCCGCGGCCGATCAGCGCAGCTGGGCTGGCGCCGGTCACATCCTGGCCCTCCAGGACGATACGCCCGCTTCGCACGGCGATCAGGCCGAAAATCGCCTTGAAGGCGGTGGACTTGCCGGCCCCATTGGGGCCGATGATCGTCGTGATTGCGCCGCGAGCGACAGAAAAGGAGCAGCCGTTAAGGATGGTCATGCGGCCGTAGCCGCCGACGACCCCTTCCATCGACAGCACCGGCGCTTTGGGGTCAGTGGCCAAGATAGGCCTCGATCACGATTGGGTCGTTGCGCACCGCCTCGGGCCCGCCGTTGGCGATCACCTGACCCTCCGCGATACAGATCACCCGGGTGCAGAGCGACATGACGAAATCCATGTTGTGCTCGATCACCACGAAAGTCGATCCGCCCTCGGCGTTCATCGCCCGGAGCCGTTCGCGGAACGATCCGAGCAATGTCAGGTTGACTCCGCCGGCCGGTTCGTCGAGCAGCACCAGCCGCGGCCCGGCCATGAACGCCATCGCCGCGTCCAGCAGCTTCTGCTGGCCGTAGCTCAGTCCGCCGGCGGGCAGGCTGGCGACGTGTTGCAAGCGAAACAGATCGAGCATCCGATCCGCCGCCGCGGAAAGCCCGGCGTCCGGACGCCCGAACAGCCGGGAGATGCGGCCGCCGATGTGCTCTTGTCCGGCCAGGATGAGGTTCTCCCGCGCCGAAAGCTGCGGGAATACCTGCAACAATTGGAACGTGCGGGAGACGCCGAGGCGGCTGAGCGCAACCGGCGCCATCCCCGTAACGTCCCGCCCGTCGAGCAGCACTTGGCCGGCGCTGGGCGCCAGCTGGCCGAGTAGGCAGTTGAAGAGCGTGGATTTGCCCGAGCCATTGGGGCCGATCACGCCCAAAATTTCGCCTTCCTTAACCTGGAAGGACACTCCGTTCACCGCCCGCACACCGCCGAAATGTTTATGCAGCTCCCGCGCTTCGAGCACCACGGTCATGGCGTAGGCTCCGTCGGCGCTGCGGCCGGGCGCAGCCGACGGAACAGCCGATCGGCCAGTCCGACCAGTCCTTCGGGGCACAGCGCCAGCAGCAAGACCACCAGCCCGCCGTAGAGCACCAGGTAGTAATTTTGCAGGAAGCGCAGCCATTCTGGGAAAAGAACCGCCACCAAGGCGCCGAGATAGGGACCGAGGAACGATCCCGACCCGCCGACCACCACCATCAGCAGCAGGCTGAACGACAGGGCGAGCGCGAAGGGAGAAGGCTCAATGTATTGCACCAACGGTGCGTAGAGCGATCCGGATACGCCTCCCAGCGCCGCGCCTATGGCGAACGCGAGCAGCGTGTAGGTTCGGACGTCCACGCCGAGACTGGCGGCGCGCACGGGGTTCTCCCGCAACGCCATGAAGGCGCGGCCCCACGGCGAGCGGAGCAGCCACCACGTTCCGAACGTCACCAGCGCGAGGGATAAGAGGCAGAGCCAAAGATAGCCGACGGCACCGGTAAACGGCGCCGGCCGTCGGATGTGGTTGATGCCATTGATGCCGCCCGTCAGCCAGGCTTCGTTGCGGAACACCAGGAAGGCGATGGTGGTGAGCGCAAGGGTGACGAAGGCAAGGTAGTGGCCCTGCACCCGAAGCGCCGGGAATCCAAGCAGCACGCCAAGACCGAAACAGAGCGTGGCGCCGATCAGCAGAGTAACGCCGAACGGCGCCCCGTGCGGCATCAGCAGCGCAGTGGTGTAGGCGCCGATGCCCACGAAACTCGCCTGCGCCAGCGACACCTGCCCGGCGTAGCCCAAGGTCAAGTTGAGGCCGATCGCGCTGATCGTATAAACGGCCCACAGCGAAAGCAGGTAGACGCCGTAAGGCTGCAGCCAGAAGGCGAGCAGCCCGGCGCCGAGCACCAGGCCAAGCGCGCCGGCAAGAACGCGGGTCGGGCCTGTCATACCCGGCGCTCCTCGCGCCGGCCGAGCAGACCCTGGGGTCGGAACAATATGAACAGGATCAGCAGCAGCATCGGCACCGCGTCGCGATACTGGTCGGGACCGAAGGTGGCGGCGAAGGTCTCCACGACCCCGAGCAGCAGTCCACCCGCCACCGCGCCGCGAACCTGATTGAACCCGCCCACAATCGCGGCAGTGAAAGCCGACAGGCCGATGCCAATGCCGTTGTTGAATTTCACCAAGTAGATCGGACTGATCAACACCGCTGCCAAGGTCACCAGCGCGGCGTTCAGCAGAAAGGTGATCAGCACCATGCGCGGGACGTTGATGCCGAGCAGGCGCGCGACCTGCGGATTCTGGGCGCTCGCCTGGATCGCCCGGCCGATACGGGTGCGTCCGAGGAAAAGGTTGAGCGCGACCACGGCAGCGACCGCAGCCGCCAGAATGGTCAGACTTTGCCAATCGAGGAAAATCGCGCCCCAGGAGATTCCGCCGTCGATGCCGGGGAACGAATAGGCGATCGCCCCGGCGGCATTCATCATGCCGTTCTGCAACACGATCGACAACGCCATGGTCGCGATGGCGAGCTGCAGTGCGCCGTGCGGCAGTATGGGGTCGACGATCAACCGCTTGAACAGGACCCCGAGCACCAAGCCCGCCGCGAGCAGCGCCACCGGAATGCCAACCCACAGCGGCAGGCCAAGCGATCCTGCCCCCAGCATGACGAAGGCCGGTACAACGACAAAGTCGCCCTGGGCGAAATTGACCGTCTGCGAGCCCTGCCAGAGCAACGAAAAGCCGGCGGCGATCAGCGCGTAGATCGCGCCGATCGCCAGGCCGGAGATCAAGACCTGGGCGAGCAGGCCGATCATGTCAGGCCTTGCCGACTGGGCTCGGCCTACGAAGCCGGCGGCACAAACTTCATAACTTGCGGCTTGCCGTCCTTCACCTCGACCAGGTAGCCGCCGTTGTCGACGTCGCCATTGTCGAGCACCTTCATCGGCAGCATGATTCCGGGCTCCGTTTCGGGCGTGATGGTCATGCCGTGCAGAGCGGCGCCGACGGCTTTGGGGTCGACGCCGCCAATCTTGTCCGCGGCCGCCTTCAACATCCACACCGCCATGTAACCCTTGATCGAGTTGTGGTCGGGGTAAACGTGGTACTTGGCGTCGAAGCGCTTGACGAAGTCCTGCACCGCCGCCACCGGCGAGCTGGGGGAGATGCCGGAGAAGGTGACGACGCCTTCGGCCGCGCCTTCGGCCAGTTTGATCGCCTGAACGTCCCCCGCGGTGCTGCCGCCGACCAATGCGGCCTTCATCCCCATCTGCCGGAATCCCTTGAGGAAGCGGGCGTTCTCTTCCTCATGCCCATAGAGGAAGACGGCGTCGACATTCGCCGCGCGCAGCTTGAGCAGATCGGGGGCGAAGCTGACCTGGCCGACCTCGGTCGGAATGTCCGCGACGACGTCGACGCCGGCCTTCTTGGCTTCGGCGACGAAGAGATCGTGTCCGCCCTTGCCGAAATCGTCGTTCACCCAGGAGATGCCCACGCGCTTGGCGTGCACCGTGTTCACCAGATAGTCGATGATCGGCGGAATGGTCTGCCACTGGGTGAGAGAGGTGCGGAAGAGCAGGGGATCGCCCTGGCTGGTCAGGTTGGCGGCCTCGCCGCCTACGAGCTCGGCCACGCCGGCGGCCTGCGTCAGCGCCTCATCGACGATCACCGAGCCGGAATAGACCGGGCCGAGCACGGCGAAGGGATGGCCGTCCAGCGCCTGCTGGATCACCGCGCGCGACACCGACGGGTTGGTCTGGGTATCGTAAGGGGTGGCGTGGAGCATATGACCTTGAATGCCGCCCTTGGCGTTGACGTCCTCGATCGCCATCAAGACCGCGTCGCGCCATAGCACGCCGACGGTGGCGCCGCTGCCGGAGAGCTCGGCCGGCACCGCGATTTCCAGCGTCGCCTTGTCGGCGTATGCGGCGGCCGGGGCCAGTATCGCCGCGAGCGCGAGCGCACTGCAACCGAGCGGGAGACTTACGGACGGAATCCTCATTTTGGGTTTCCTTTCTTGGGAAGTGTTGCGGGAACGGTTGAGCCACCGTCGTCCGGGCGGGATGCGACAATGCGCTCGTTGCTAATGGGGACGGCGCGCGGGACGCGCGAAAGGGCGACCGATCTGACTATGCGAGGTTTCCTCCATCTATCTGGCGCGACTTTATTGCCTGGAAGCGCTCCCCTCCGTCGTACGGAACGCCAGATAGACTGTAAACAGATAAAACAGATAAATTGGGCGCATGGCCTACCCGAGGGTCTCGGGCCACGGCCCGTTACGATGGCGCCCGTCACACGCCCAAAAGTCGCGACGCCGCTCGACGCACACGATGAGCGACGGCTTCGAAGCCTTCCGCCGCGGACATGGCTGTCATCGGCACTTCGATGGCGATCGGGATTCCATCAGGCATGTGTTTGAGGATGCTTCGGATGTCGATCCCGCCCTCCCCAGGGGGCAATCGCTCGACGCGGCCGGCGTGGAGCAACTCTTCCACAGTATAGCTCTCCTTTACCGGGGCGTCAGCGACATGCGCGAAAGGCAGACGCGATCGCGGCATGCGGGACAGCTGCTCGACCGAACTGCCCGATCGATCGAAATGCAGCGTGTCCACGAGGACGCCGATCTCCGGCCGCCCGGTCGCCTCGACGATCCTGGCCGCCGTGGAGAGGTTTGGCGCAAATGTCCACGGAAAGAATTCCAGCACCGCGTGAAGGCTGTATCGGACGGCGAGATCCTCAATTGCGCCCAACCGATCGGCGAGTCGCGTCAGATCCGGATCGTAGGGCGCTGTGATGACGTATCGAGCGCCGAGCTCGGCGCCGGCCGCGAGAAACGGCTCGAGGTCGGCGATGTCGATATCCGGCGTGATGCGGACAAACTCGATATCGAGGACGCCGACGCCGGTTTCCCTCATCGCGGCCTTGGTGGCGCGCATCATCTTCGGGTCTTGCATGAGGGGATAGCCCGGACTGGTTTCCGCGAACTCTGATCAGCCGGAGACCAACGGTCTCATACCCGGTGCGGGACGCGACGCGCACAACTTCCGGCGGCGAAAGCCCGATGACCGTCAAATGGGCGAGAGAAAAGGAAGTAGCCATCTGATATTCCGCGACGAACGGGCGGGCCTCTTGCGCCGCGCCTGCGCCTTTCTGATCGGCCTTGCGGCCAATTTGCTCGAATCCAAATCCGACACGCCTCGCACGTCAAGGCGGACGCGCACGCGTTCGTCGCCTCCGCCGTTTGACGCCGTTCAGGGCGTCCGATCTCTTTGGCGAGCGCGAGACCCGCGGGTAGAGTTGAGACGCCAGGCTCGGCAAAGCAAAGGAAATCGACATGACTGACGTCACGCAACCGTCGTCGGCGCGATTGGGACCCGGCGGGCACTGGCGCAACTGGGTCGGCAACCAATCCTTCATCGCCCGGCACAAGGCGGAGCCTGGCTCGGAAGACGAATTGGCTTGGCTCGTACATGAGGCCTCGCGTCGAAGTCTCCCCGTCAGGGTCGCCGGCTCTGGCCACTCCTTCACGCCGGTCGTCGCGACCAGCGGGCTCCTGCTCAGCCTGACGAACATGCAGGGGCTCGTCAGCGCCGACCTGGATCGCAAGCGCGTCGTCGTGCGCGCGGGCGCGCGGATCGGCGATATCGGCCGCGCGCTCAAGCAGATTGGGCTATCGCTTGCCAATCAGGGCGATATCGACACCCAGGCGATCGCCGGCGCGCTGTCGACCGGCACCCACGGCACCGGAATCGGTCTTGGCTGCCTGTCGTCTCAGGCGGTCGGCATGCGGCTCGTGCAGCCGGACGGGTCGGTCCTCGAGGTCGATGCCGACCGGGATCCCGAGACAATGGCCGCCGCCCAGGTTTCCATCGGCATGCTCGGGGTGATCTCGACGATCACGCTGGAGGCCATCTCGGCGTACAATCTCAAGGAAACGCTGTGGCGCGACGATTTCGAGTCCTGCATGGAAAGGCACGACGAACTGGCGGCGAACAATCGCCATTTTAGTTTCTTCTGGTGTCCGGTAGCCGAGTCCCGGCATCTCTACTGCCTGCCCGATCTCGCCGCCGTCTCGGCGGTCAAGCGCGAGCACGACGTCTGCGAGATGAAGGTGATGAACGTCACCGACGAGCAGCCATACGTGAACGAGAAGACTTTCGAGCGGGTCGCCTACAGTTCGGAGATTTATCCCATCGAGTACATCCCGAACTTTCACGAGCTCGAATACGCCATTCCGGTCGAAAACGGCAAGGAGGCGCTGCGGCAAATTCGCGCGCTCATGCTGACCAGGCACACGAATTGCATTTATCCCGTCGAATATCGCTTCGTGGCAGGCGATCCGGGCATGCTGAGCCCCTATTATCGTCGCGATAGCGTGACCGTCTCCGTCTCCGGCGGCCCTGGGATCGACTATTGGGACTATCTCCTCGATGTCGACGCGATCCTCAGGCAATACGGGGCGCGGCCGCATTGGGGCAAGCTGCATTTCAACACCCCGGAAGACCTGCCGCGGCTCTATCCACGATTTCATGATTTCCTTGTGATCCGCCGCAAAATGGACCCGTCAGGCCTCTTCCTGAACGATCACTTGAGAAGTCTGTTCGAGTGACGGAGCGGGCCGATGCTCGCTGCGCCTTGTTGCGCGACGGCACGCTGCCGGCCTTTGAATGCGGGCAGCAAAGCGCATGACCCGCCAGTCATCTCAACGACAGAGACTGGTTCGTCGGGAGCAAACTCCGCACGATGCGTGGCCTCGGCGCCCACCAGAGATCGCCGTCTAGGCTTCCGGGCCAAAAAGGCGCAGGTCGCGCTCTGCGCGAAAGACATTGCTATAGAGGCCGTTGATCCACTCCCGTCCGCGTGAGGTCACGTTCAGATAGCGGATGGCGTCCTGGATGTATTGCGAAACCTTGTTCCAGTAGAACTGGGGATATTTGTCGACCAGATCCGCTGGCGATTCGTAGCCCAGCTGCCTGTTCAAACCGATCTCCTCGAATTCGTGGTAGAGCGCGTTCGCTTTTTTCAGATAGTGCGGATCGCCGAGCTGACCAATGAGGTCTGCGGCTCGAAGGAGGGACGCCTCCTCGTGGATTTCTCCAGTCTCCGCCAGCGTGTACGGGAAACGCGTATGCTCGATCGCGCTGGCGATCCGGTTCTCGTCGAGCTCCGCGATCGTCGCCAGGCGATTCAGCACGAACAGCTTCGAGCGCTCGACGTGATGGGGCGCGAGCGAGGCGTCGGAGCAGCCGCGGGGCAACGTGATCTTGTGACCGGCGGAATCGACCACATAGCCATCGTCTCCGTCGCCTTTGACGATCCCGCGCACATAGCCGATATCGTGGAGCAAGCAGGCAACGATGAAGTGCGAATAGTCAGCCGGCGTCGAAGCCTCCAGCAGCGCCCGGCCCTTGAAGATCTCGTGACCGGCCAAAGTGACGAGCATGGTATGCTCGACATCGTGGTAGAGCGCGTCGCTGTTGCCGATGCACTCGAGCGCCAGCCGCGCCGCGAACGGGATGATCTCCGTCAGGCGGACATGCGAAGCGCCAAACCGGTCTTTCATGTCGGCCGCCAGGTAGGCGCCCAGGGCGTCTGCCGCGAAGTCCAGGTAAAGTGATCATGGATCCCCATGCGCGGCTCTAGCTCCACGTTACAGCGCTCGCGCGACTGCTTCAATGCGCCGGGATGCCGAACGGCGCACCTTTCGGGGAATATTCGCGACGAAAAGGCGCTGAACTTCAGGCCTTCGCTGCAAATTCCCTAAGCGGAAGGGCAGGGAGATTTTTTGCCGCGCGCTGGGAACGCGCAGAGAATTTTTCGCGGGGAGCAAGGGTCTCTGGGCCGCCCCGGGCCCTCGAACCGCCTTCGCAGATCGCATGGCGCTCGTCTACGGTCGGAAGAGGTCTTCCTACGCTCGTGCGCTTGCGTCTCTCTGCTTCTCATCAAATCGAAGCCAGCGTCCTTCGCGCCGCCTTCAAATGTGGGATGTCGACCATCTTTCCGTCGACGCCGATCGTTCCCGCGTTCGGATTGGCGGCGAACGCTTCAACGATGCGGCGCGCATGCGCGATCTCGGCTTCCGAGGGCGCATAACAGCGGTTGATCGTCCCAACCTGGTCTGGATGGATCGCTAGGCGTCCGAGGAAGCCGTCGCGGCGAGATCGGCGGCAGTCGCGCTCAAGCCCTTCGAGATCGCGGAAGGCGGCGTGGATCGTGTCGATCGGCGCAACTTCGGCGGCGGTCGCGGCGAAAAGACATTGCGAGCGCGCGACCTGGTAGGGAAAGGTCCAAGTTCCGTCTCGCTCCTTATTATCGGTCGCGCCGAGCGCAGCGGAAAGGTCTTCCGCGCCCCAGGTCAGCGCGACGAGCCGCGGATTCGGTGGCGCATAAGAGCCAAGCGCGAACATCGCCTTCGCCGTCTCGGTCGCGACGACCGCCATTTTGACCGCGCCTAGCGGCACGCCAGCCGTCGTTTCAAGAGCGTCGAGGTAATGGCCGAAGCGTGCGATGTCATCGGCGCCGTTGGCCTTCGGGATCAGGAGTCCGTCGAGCCCCGGCTTTACCACGGCCGCGAGATCGTCGAGCGCAAGGCCCGTGTCGAGCGCATTGACGCGGACAAAGAAGGACCAATCGCGCGGCGAAGGGTCGTCGAGAAGCTTCTCAACGATCTTCCGGGCGGCGTGCTTTTGCGTCGGCGCGACGGAGTCTTCGAGATCGAGGATCAGCGCGTCGGCGCCCGAGGTCTTCGCCTTGGAGAACTTTCGTTCGGAATCGCCGGGGACGAAGAGCAGCGAACGCAGCCTCATGCCGGCTTCCTCACCATGAGCGCGACCCGCCGGCAGGTTGCGATGACTTTGTCGCGCTGATTGAAGCCGCGATGCTCGAAGGTCACGATGCCCTGGTCCGGACGCGATTTGCTGTCGCGCGCGGCGACGACTCTTGTTTGAGCGTGGATGGTGTCGCCGGCGAAAACCGGCTTCGAAACGGCAACCTCCTCACAGCCGAGGTTCCCGACAGTGGCGCCGAGCGTCGTGTCCTGCACCGACGATCCGACCTCCAGCCCGAGGGTGAAAATCGAGTCGATGAACGGTTTGCCGAACTCGGTTGTCTCGGCGTATTCGTGATCGATGGGGACCGCCGCCGGATTGTAAGTCAGCGCCGAGAACAGGATGTTCGCGCCCGCCGATGAAGCCGATCGTGCCGCGTCCGCCCACCGCCGAAGGTTCGGCGAGAACTGGGCCGCAGTCGCGAAAAAGTTTTGACTATCGGAGAAAACCTTCATCGCCAAGCGGAAAGTCATTAACAGTTGCGCCGCTACGGGCTCGATCCATACACCCTCGATGTCGCCCCATCTGCCGGTGACGGCGGAGGAGATCGCGACATCCGCATCGGGCGCGGCGGATCGTGCATCTGCATACGCGCAATCCGACGTACGGCCGACCCGATCAGAGCCCCGAGGCGTTCGAACCGTTCCTCAAAGTGATCAAGCAGTCTTCGAACGTGGTCGTCAATCTGACGACCGGCCGCGCCCCCTTCATGACAATCGAGGAGCGTGTGCGTCCGGCGGAAAAGTGGAAGCCGGAAGAACGGGTGCTGTTTTTCCCCGAGGACGAGCCGAAGCCGGTCGCCCGGCTTTACGCCTCACGCGCCATCTGCCGTCCGCAACACGTGCCGCGCCCTTGAGATACGGTAGCGTTCCGCACACAGGGAGTTGCCGCCTTACCTGAGCCCAAACCGAGGCTTCTAAATTTCGCGTCGCCAAACTAAGCTCGCATCATAACGTCTGCGCAAAAACGTCCGGATGGGGATACGTGAATGATCGACGGCGAAACAATTCTCGTTGCGCATCTTGGCTATCCGACGAAATCCTTCCGTGCCCCGATGATCTACAACCCCTATTTCGAGAAAATAGGCGTCAACGCTGTCGTCATGCCGATGGGGGTGAAGCCGGAGAGCTACGCCGAGGTTCTGAAAGCGCTTTTCCAGCTCACCAATATTCGGGGCGCCCTGGTGACGATGCCGCACAAGGTCACATCGCTTGCTTACATGGATGAAATCTCGACGACCGCGCGCATCGCCGGCGCCTGCAACGCCATCCTTCGCCGACCCGATGGTTCCCTCGTCGGCGACCTGTTCGACGGAGAGGGGTTTGTTCGCGGCGTAGCGCGCAAAGGCCGGCCAATCGCGGGGGAGAGCGCGTTGGTAGTCGGCTGCGGCGGCGTCGGCTCGGCAATTGCCGCTTCTTTAGCGGCGGCGGGCGTCACCCGACTCGGCCTTTTCGACGCCCATTCCTCTTCGGCTGCTTCACTCGGATCGCGTCTAAGCGCTCATTATCCAAAGCTCGAGGTGCAAACCGGCGTCAAGGACCCGACCGGCTACAATATCGTCGTCAACGCTACGCCGCTCGGCATGAACGAAGGCGATCCGCTGCCGATGGACGTCGATCGCATCGCTCCTTCCACCTTCGTAGGAGAGGTGGTGATGAAGCAGGAGATGACGCCGTTTCTTCGCGCCGCTCGGGCGAAGGGCTGCGCCATCCAGATCGGTGTCGACATGCTATTCGAGCAGATTCCGGCCTATCTCGAATTTTTCGGCTTCCCAACGACGACGCCAGAGGAACTGCGCGCCATAGCGAAAGTCCACTATTGATGACGAAGCATCGGCATTGCGTTCCGGCCTTCGAAACTTGGCGTCCACGGCCGCTTTTGAGAAAACGCTGTTGTCATCGGCGGTCCGTTCCGAGGCTTTACCTTGCCTCGGCTGGTTCCGACTGGCAGATGCGACTCGAGATTTTGCGGGCGCAATTCGTTTGCGAGAAGGGACGCGCTTGAGCGGCGACGTCTTGCGGTCAATCAACCGCAAGCTGCCGGACCGCCGATTTACAAACTCGAAACCAGGTGACCGCCGTCGACGACGATAATTGCTCCCGTCATATATGAGCCTGCTTGCGAAGCGAGGAGCAAGAGCGGACCCTCAAGCTCTGTTAGCTCTCCGAGACGGCGTTGTGGGATGCGCTTGATTAAAGCCTTGCCCGCATCAGTGCCGAAGAATTCGTCGTTGAGCTCAGTCTCGAAATACCCGGGTGCAAGCGCATTGACGCGTATGCCGTGACGGGCCCATTCCAACGCAAGCGCTTTGGTCATTTGCACAACCCCAGCCTTTGAGATGGCGTAGGACGCAACCGCGCCCGCCACGCGCAATCCCAGGATTGAGGCGACGTTGATGATCGATCCTCCCAGTTTGAGCTCCGCCATCCGCCGGCCGATCGCTCGACTGGTAAGCCAGAACTCCCTTGAGATTGGTGTCAACGACGCGGTCCCAATCCGCCTCCTCTTCTTCCAGCGCGGGTTTGGTCGACGTTACGCCTGCGTTATTGACGAGAATTTCGACCGGACCGAATCCCTGCTCGGCCAATGTCAGCGCCGCGTCGATGCTCCGAGGAGATTTGACGTCCATGGTGAGGCCCTGCGCCTGGCCTTTGTCCGCGCGGATCTTCTCGACGGTCTTTTCGATCGCCTCGGCGCGGCGCGCCGCGACCGTCACCCGCGCGCCGCGGCTGGCCAGAAAGAGGGCGAAATGTCGGCCGAGCCCGCTGGAAGCGCCGGTCACGAGCGCATGCTTGCCCTCAACCGCGAACCCGTCGCTCATTTGGCCGATCTCCGTGTCCGTTTTCAACGTCAGCGCGCCAGTTGCCGAGCGGATCGAGGCCGACCGGCTCAATAAGGCGCAAGTCCCTTCGGCTCGCGCCTCGCTTACGCTCTTTTTTCGTCAATCAGCCGCGCGAGACGCCGCAAAGCAAGCGTGTAGCCCTGCGTCCCAAAACCCGCGATAACGCCGTCGGCGCGCAACGATACATAAGAATGGTGCCGGAACGGCTCGCGCTTGTGGACGTTGGAAATGTGCACCTCAAAGATTGGAAATTCGCACGCGTTCAGCGCGTCCAAAATTGCGACGGATGTATGCGTAAAAGCGGCTGGATTGATCACGATGCCGCCGGCGATCTCGCGCGCTTCGTGAATCCAGTCGATGATTTCGTATTCGCGGTTACTCTGGTGGAAGCGAAGTTCGAGCTTCAGCTCCGCAGCAGTCGTGACGCAATCGCGCTCGACATCGGCCAGCGTCTCATTGCCGTAAATGTGCGGCTGGCGTTTGCCCAGGAGGTTTAGGTTGGGGCCGTTCAACACAAAGACGGTGCGATTCATAAGCATCCCTCCCCCTACGGGTACGCCGTATGACGCCACCATATATCGAACGTATCGCCCGTCCCAACGGATCGTCTGGACGCGCCGCAAGGGGAGGCCGTGATGATCATTCGAAAGGTTGAGGTTGTCACGAACGAAGCGCGCCTATGGTCTGGCGCGTTGCATCTGGCGCGCGCCACTTCAGAGCCTACGTCTCGTTGTCGTCGTCGCCTACAACCTTGCCCCTCTTTGCCGGCTCAAGCGACCTGACTCTCCCTTCCGCCGGAGCCGCTCGCCAACACCGCCTGACGGCGGATCGACCTCGTTCCAACTTTCCGCTCTTCGTGGGCCGGACCGACCTCGGAGCGGGCGAGACCCAGCCTCGGAATCGCCAAGCCACTGCAAACGGCGCCGCAAACTGCGCATCGTTACGCAGCACAGCCCAATTCAATAGCTGTCAACAAGTCTCCATAGTCGGCCCAACCGTTGTGCTACCAGGGAATACCGGTTAGCCGGCACACATCGACTATTTCCTGGCCCATATAGTTGCCGCCGACGGCATATACCGGCTGCGCCTGCAAACAACTCCCGCCGATGTCGTTCGTAGAAGAGAACTCATTAACCACAGTCCCCCCGGACGCCGCGCCGTGGGCGCGATCCCAGCCACGGTTCCATCCAGCGCCGCCGTTCCAGTTTTGCCCCCCGTGCCAGCCGCTCCGCCAGCCTCTTTGCCAACCGCCCTGCAATGCTCCGTTCGCCGCGCCGCGCCAGCCGCCCGCCGCCCCACCCCCATGCAACGCGATCGCGCCGGCCGCTGCGGGCCCGGCGACCATGGACGCCGCCAGCAATGTGGAGATTTGGAAGGCGAGAAGCTTTGACCTCGCGTTGCGGCTTTGCACTCTCCAACTCAGACTCGGCCTAACCCGGAGCGCCTTCGCCGCTGTAGCCGTCATACGCTCGCTCGCAGTATGCGCGGCCGTTTGAACTTTCTTGAAGGCGCGCCGCCGATTCATTTCGACGACGTCCTGCAGCGCCGACAGTCGACGTTTCGCCTTGGGCAAGTTGAAAATCTTCTGATTGGCGGTCGTATCCATATTCACGATCGACCACGAGCGTACGAAGTAATTTTTGACCGTTATCGCGATCTTGGCGACGAGGCGCAGATGGCTGGTCAAGAGCTGATGCGCAGCGCTTTCGTCGCCGCGCTCGCGGCAGCGCATGGTCGTCATGTATTCCTCCTCGGCTTTCAACCTCGGAAAACGACGAATCTCCTCGATATAACTCCCTGCTCGGCTGGAAGGCTCCCTCGTGTCTTGCATCGGTCAGCTCCTTTTCCGCAAGTCATCGCTTGGTCGGCGTTGGGAGGTTGACAACCTTGATGGCTCTCGCAGCGCGTGGCCCATTCGCGTGGCGCTAACATCGCGATTTGGGCCCGCGCGGGCTATTGTGCGTGGGGAGCGCGAGATTCGCCTCTAGTTGGCGACGCTAAGCGATTGCTTATCCCAGCGGTCATTGGGATGTGGGCCCGTTCACGCGTGCCGATTGATGTGAGCGTGCGCATCAGCCGCTCGCAATTGTCCAAGGCGTTGCGAAAAATACTCCGCTGGCGGCGGCCCCGACACACGGACGAGGACAGGTTCGGGACACGTCGCTGCTATCTTCGCCGGCCAATAAAGAGCTGAGCGGCGAAGGGCAGCGCCGGTCCGTCGATCTGAGGCATCGTCCAACAGAGTGGAAATGTAATTTCTCGTGCCGCATAGTCAGCTTAGAAAACTGGCGTACACGTTCGATGCAGTGGTCGGCCGCTAGAGTTGGTTTCGATCAGGAAGACTTGTTTTACGTCACCCGCGGGCTTGACCCGCGGGTCCATGGATCGCCGGGTCAAGCCAGGTCAAGCCCGGCGATGACGGATCCGGATGGGTCAACCTGATCGCTAATCCAAGGGTTTGTCTATGAAAGTGCCATTTCAAACGGTCGATGTCTTCACCGATCGGCAGTTCGGCGGCAACCCGGTGGCCGTGATTCCCGACGCACGCGGGCTTTCGGACGCTCAAATGCAGGCGATCGCCAACGAGTTCAACCTCGCCGAGACAACGTTCGTTTTGCTCCCCGCTGATCCTATGAACACTGCTCGCGTACGTATTTTCACGCCTCGCGCAGAAATGCCGTTTGCGGGCCATCCAAACGTTGGCACGGCATTTGTGTTGGCGCACCAAGATACGGTTTGCGGCGTCCGTTTCGATCGCCGGAACATGATCTTCGAGGAAATAGCCGGACCCGTCCGCGTCAGGACCGACGTTGTCGATGATCTCATTAAGGGGGCGGTGCTGGCGGCGCCTCAGCAATTTCATGTCGTTCGCAATTTCGACGTCGCGATTGTCGCGCAAGCCTGCTCGCTTGACCCGTCGGATATCGAGGTTCGCCGCCATCCGCCGTGCCTGGCGAGCTGTGGCGCGCCATTCGTTATTGCCGAAGTGCGCGATCGAGCCGCGCTGCGGCGGGCGCAACAGCGCATGGATGTCTTCCTGTCGCATCTGCCGCGAGACGAGGCGACCGGAATTCACCTGTATGTCGAGGACAGAGAGGAGGGCGCCGACTTTCAATCGCGAATGTTTGCGCCGCTGCATGGCGTCTACGAAGACCCTGCCACCGGCAGCGCGAATGTAGCGCTCATCGGACTCCTTGCCCATTTGCGACCCGAATCGTCGTTGCGACTGGAGGCTGCGATAGGGCAGGGCGTCGATCTCGGACGACCCAGCCTGTTGCGGGCTGTCGCGGAAAAGGTGAACGGCGCCGTCACTGCGACGTTCATTGGCGGCGACTGTGAGCCGGTCATGTCCGGCTGGATCGATCTACGATAGCGCTGGTTCCGATCAGGTTGACCCATCCGGATCCGTCATCGCCGGTCATCACGTCATTACGGTGACACTTGCTTTATTTTCATATTTCGTCACTCCCTTTGCTATTCTGGAGCGCCTGTCAATGGCCCGCATCGCCCGCTATGTCGTCCCCGATCTGCCGCATCATGTCACGCAACGCGGCAACCGGCGCGAGCGCGTCTTCTTCGGCGACGACGATTATCGCCTTTATCGGGATCTGTTGCGGGAGGCATGCGACAGGGCGGACGTCAGCGTCTGGGCCTATTGCCTGATGCCCAACCACGTCCACCTCATCCTGACGCCGACCACGGCCGACGGGCTGGCGCGCGCGTTGGGCAAGGCGCACCGACGCTACAGCGCCTTCGTCAATGCGCGGCTCAGGGTGACAGGGCGCCCATTCCAGTCGCGCTTCGGCTCGGTCGTGATGGACGAGGACCATCTGATCGCCGCCGCGCGCTATGTGGCGCTCAATCCAGTGAGGGCGCGGCTTATTGCGCGCGCCGAGGACTGGCCCCTGGTCGAGCGTGCGGGCTCATCTTGAGGGGCGCGACGACGGCCTCGTGCAGACTGCGCCGCTTGTCTCGCGTGCGGCCGGCCGCTTCGCTGACCTTCTCGATGAAGCTCCCGACGCCGAAAAGCAGGCCGCGCTTCGGGCCGCCGAAGGCATCGTACGGCCGCTCGGCTCGGAGGCTTTCCTCGATCTTTTGGCCGGGCTGACGGGCCGCGACCCGCGCCCGGGGAGGCGGGGGCGCAAGCCGAAGCGTGCGGCGGCCGACAAATAGTAATTGAAGAAGGTGTCAGTGCGTCAGGAAAGCTGATGTGATCCAGCGGGTGGAAGTCCCGCCCAAGTAAAGGGTAGCGCCTGCTTGGTAGCGAGTGTTGCACGGTCGTCGGCGACGGCGGACGTGAAGCGTACACAGCGATCGTGCGGGGTGGGCTATTGAGCCGCGAAAGTACAACATCGCAGAGGCCGAGGCCGTTGACACAGCCGAAGGCGACATGTGCGGCGCCGGTATTGCGAGGCGCCGTCGCTCTGCCGTGGTCGAAGACCCCATCACGCACGAAAGGAGCGCATCGGAACCTGAGAGGTCTCGGGTCCGGCCGGGCGGCTTCGGCCGCGCCGGTCCGCGTCGGGAAGGCGATGAGCTTTAGCCGGCGATGAACGGGCGCGAGAAGTCAGACCCCGCCATAGTGTGTGCTGGGCAGCGCGTGAGTCATGGGGGTTGAAGTCCCCTCGGCGCTCGGATGAGGAGCGCCGTATCCGAAAGCGGGGGTAATGCCTCGCTGGCCGGGAAAGCAGGGCGGTATGGAGAAGCCTAAACGGGCACGAAGGCGAAAGCCGGACACAGCCAAGGCGGACCTGGAGCCGGTTGCTCGAGTACCGGAGGGCAGGGTGTCCGGAGCGATCTGGAATCCGAAGGGCATGAGGAGAAGTATCGGGCTGTAGTCAATGGGGGCCACCCCGAAGACGAACAGGTCGGCCAAAGATGGGGCAAGGTCGAGCCCGCACTATGGGGGCGAAGGCGTTTCTCATTCACCCATCGCACCAAGGTGTTTGCTGGCGGCACGATACGGAAGATTCACGTGTGACCCCAGGAGACCTGCATGCGTCCCGGCTGCAAGCCGGGTAAGCGACCCTATAAGCGAAAGCGAAATGGGAAACGAAGCTCATGCAGGAGTCGGAGAACGTAATAGTACCTGAAGCGCGAGACGAATAACTCGCGTGACCGGAGACGGCGGATCGTGAGTGATCCGGGGAAGGACGTTCGTGGAGGGTTCGGGACAGGATCGGTTGAGACAGACGAGAAAGGAGCGTGCAGATGGAAAGTTCCCTATGTGAAAAACCCGAACGACACGCGCCCAGGAGACTGTCGGACCATCTCGGCCTCGAAGGTCTGAAGCAGAAGGTCCACTCACTGGTGGACAAGGTCTACTCACGCACGAACTTGAAGCTTGCGTGGGAGCGCGTTCGAGCCAATCGGGGGAGTGGCGGCACAGATGGAATAAGTATCGAAGATTTCGAGGCCCATCTGGAGATCAATCTAGACAGGCTGCATCGAGAGCTTCGAGACGGAACCTATCAACCGCAACCCGTGCGACGGATAGAGATACCGAAAAGAGGAGCTCCGAGGAAGACGAGGCCGTTAGGCATTCCCTCGGTCTACGACCGCGTGTGCCAACAGGCTATGGTCAACCGTCTGGAGCCGATCTTCGAGAAAGTCTTCGATCCGAGCAGCTTTGGGTATCGGAAGGGTCGCAAGACGGCCGACGCCCTGAGCAAGATTTGGCGCGAAGTGGAGGCTGGAAACGAGTGGATCGTTGACGCGGATTTGAAAGACTATTTTGGGTCCGTAGACCACGAAAAGCTCATGGCTCTTGTCGGAAAGCAGGTCGCCGATGGCCGAGTGCTGAAGCTCATTCAGCAAACGCTCACGGCGGGCTACCAAGAGGAGGGTCGCCAGTATCCAACTCCACGGGGAACCCCGCAAGGCGGGGTCATCTCGCCGCTGTTGAGCAATATCCTTCTCACTCCCTTCGACAAGGAGATGAGGCGGCAAGGGTACCAACTCACACGGTGGGCGGATGACTGGGTGGTGACCTGTCGAACTCGAGCCGAAGCCGAACATGTTTTGGCTCGGGCGGCAAAGATTCTCGAACAACTCGGCGTCACGCTCAACCGGGAAAAGACCCGGATTGTGCACGTGGCCCATGGGTTCGAGTTTCTGGGATTTAAGATCAAACGTGGAAAAAGACCGTTCAAGCTGTCCCACGATCGGATCAAATCCAAGCTGACGCGACAGGGTCTCTACGCTATTCCCACGCAGAAGTCGGTTGCCCGATTCAAAGACCAGATCAGGGCTCTGACGAAGAGGCGTGTGCCTCTACGAATGGGCGAGTTGATCAAGGCGATCAACCCGATCGTCCGAGGATGGGGAAACTACTTTTGCCGCTCTCATGTCAGAAAACTCTTTCATCAGCTGGATGGCTGGATTGTGCGACGGCTCTGGTCCCACCACGCAAAGCGATGGAGGAATACAGGCTGGAAGCACTATCCGACGAAACGGCTGCGGGGCGAGGAGTTCAAGCTGATCGGCCTCGTCTCTCTGATACCCTCGCTTCAGGCTGCGCAAGCCCACCCATGAAAGCTGGATGCGGGAAAACTGCACGTCCAGTTTGAGCGGCGGACGGAGGTCAGCGCGAAGGTCACTAAGCGCGCCTCCTCCGACCCGACAGCGAGGAAGCCGACGAACGAAGCCGGGCGACCGGCCGAGGAGTCGGGGGAGCGAAGGGCGGGGGCCGAGGGGAACGTGGCTCAGCACAACACGCACCGGGCACAGAACCGGGAGCGCGTGACCCAGGGGCTGGACCGCGTACGAGAAGCAGCACGGCAAAGGAAGAAGGAGCGGTTCACCGCGCTTCTCCACCATGTCAACCCCGACACGCTGCGGACGGCGTTCCACGCGCTCAAGCGTAAGGCCGCCCCTGGCGTGGATGGCGTGACGTGGGATGACTACGAGGCGGATCTCGAGCCCGGGCTCGCGGACCTGCACGCTCGCATTCATCGGGGAGCGTACCGGCCGCAGCCCGCCCGCCGGACATACATACCGAAGGCGGACGGGCGGCGACGGCCGCTGGCGATCGCCGCGCTCGAAGACAAGATCGTCCAGGGCGCGGTCGTCATGGTGCTGAACGCGATCTATGAGGAGGACTTCCTCGGGTTCTCGTACGGGTTCCGGCCCGGACGGGGGCCGCACGACGCGCTCGACGCCCTGGCGGTCGGAATCGCCAGCCGGAAGGTGAACTGGATCGTGGACGCCGACATCCGGTCGTTCTTCAACTCGGTCAGTCAGGAATGGCTCGTCCGGTTCGTCGAGCACCGGGTCGGCGACAAACGCATCGTCCGCCTGATCCGCAAATGGCTCAAGGCGGGCGTGCTCGAAGACGGGACGGTGACGGTCAGCGACAGGGGAACGGGGCAGGGCTCGGTGATCTCGCCGCTCCTCGCCAACATCTACCTGCACTACGTCCACGACCTCTGGGCCGAACGCTGGCGACGGCGGGAGGCTGCCGGCGACATGATCGTCGTGCGCTATGCCGACGATCTGGTCGCGGGCTTCGAGCGCGAGGCCGACGCAAGACGGTTTCTCGATGCGATGCGGGCGCGGTTCGAAGAGTTCGCGCTGTCGCTCCATCCGGACAAGACCCGCCTGATCGAGTTCGGCCGCTTTGCAGCGGCGAACCGCGAGAGGCGCGGGCAAGGCAAGCCGGAAACCTTCAACTTCCTCGGGTTCACCCACATCTGCGGCAAATCCCGCGCCGGCAAGTTCCAGATCAAGAGGAAGAGCCGGCGCGACCGCGTGCGGGCGAAGCTCAAGGAGGTGAAGGCGGAGCTGCGGCGACGAATGCATGGGCCGATCCGCGAGCAAGGCGCATGGCTCAAGCAGGTCGTCACGGGCTTCTGCAACTACCACGCAGTCCCGAACAACATGCGAGCCATCGCAGCGTTCCGGCACCACGTCACGGACCTCTGGAGACGCACGCTCCGGCGGCGCGGCCAGAAGCACCGCATGACATGGGTGCGGATCGCGAAGCTCGCCGACGACTGGCTCCCCAAACCGCGCATCCTCCACCCCTGGCCGAGCCAGCGATTCGCCGTCAAGCACCCAAGGTGGGAGCCGTATGCGGGAAAACCGCACGTACGGATCTGTGCGGGGGGCGCTCAGCAATGAGCGTCCCTACCGCAATCCGTAATTTCGCGCGGTTCCTGCCTCGTCGTCGCCCATCAGGCGCGAGTAGCCGACGACGTCGATCGCCATGATCGCGGCGAGGCGGCGGGCGTCGGTCATTGCTCGGGGACCCTGGCCTTGCGCATGCCCTCGTAAAGTCGCTCGCGTTGAGCGAGAAAGGTTGCATTATCGCTCCCCACGGCGGCGCGGAACCGGGAAATGGTGAAGCCCGGATTGGCTGCAAGGCCAGCCTGGACGGCGGATTGCGCTTCCTCGAACTGGCCGAGGTGCGCCAAGGCTGCCGCGAGGTAGAATTGTGTAATTGGGTGATTGCGATTGATTTCAATGGAGCGCCGCGAACACGCGATGGCCTCCTCGTCGCGGCCCAAATGAAGCTTCGCGGTACCGACAAATTGTATCCACCGGTAGGCTCGATGGTCACGCGGAGAGAGGCGAAAGGCCTCATTAACATGGGTCTCCGTTTCTTCGGGGTGACCGCTAAAAATCTTGGCAAGACCGATAACAGCGTGAGCGTCGGCCAAATTTCGATCCAGAGCCAATGCGCGCTGACATTCGGCAACGCCTTGGGCGACGCGGTTGGTGACGATATGGATTCTGCCCATCATCAAGTGAGCGAGAGCATGTTCGGGAGCCAAAGACAGCGCCCGAGCCAAAGCCGCTTCGGCTGAGGCGAGCCGCGTCGTCTGGTCGTCGGTCATGTAGGTGATGCTCACCATAACGTCGACCGACGCGGTACCGACCAGCGCCTCTACATTTCGAGGATCGAGCTCCAAGGCGCGCTCGAAAAAGCCGCGTGCTTGAGTCATGTACTCAGGCGTCGTTCCCCTATTGATCCAGGCCATTCCCTGAAAATAGAGGTCCATTAAGTCTGGGTTTGGCGCTCGCTCCGCGCGTCGCGCCTCGGCGGCAATGAGTTGCGCGTTGAGCGTATTGGCGAGCCGCGCGACGATTTCATCTTGCATGTCCAAGAGGTCGGCCAGGGGCTTTTCGAAGCGTTCCGCCCACACGTGATTGCCGATCTCTGCGTCGATAAGCTGCACGTTGACACGCATGCGATTGCCGCCGCGCTGGACGCTACCCTCCAGAACATAGCGGACGTTCAGTTCGCGACCGATCTGCTTCAAATCGACCGCCTTGCCCTTATAGGTGAAAGCGGTGCTGCGCCCGATGACGAATGCGCCGGAAATGCGCGAAAGGTCGGTCGTCAGACTCTCGGTGACGCCATCGACAAAATATTCCTGCTCCGGATCGCCGCCGATATTGGCGAAGGGCAGGACGACCATCGAGAGGCGCGGCGGGCCTTCCCTGTTGGGCGAGGAGGCGGAGAGCGTGGGCGTTGGGCTGGATGAGCCAATCCTGACCCCATAGACCCGCATCGGCCGCGCGATGTTCTTGAGGTCCTTCTCGCCGAGGTCGACGAAATCCGCGTCGATCCTGCCGCGCACGTGGTCGAAGGCCGTGCCCGAGATCAGCACGCCGCCCGGCTCGCAAATCCCCTCGAGCCGGGCCGCGATATTGACGCCGTCGCCCAAGATATCGTCGCCCTCGATCAAGACGTCACCGAGATTGACGCCGATGCGATAGACGATGCGCTTCGCCTCCGAAGTGCCGGCGTTGCGCTCGACCATCAGCTTCTGGATCGCGATCGCGCATTCGACCGCGGCAACGACGGAGGGGAATTCCAGCAGCAGGCCGTCGCCCGTCGTCTTGACGATGCGGCCTCCGAGCCCCGCTACGACCGGCCGCGCCGCGTCGCGATGCGCGCGCACCGCAATCGCCGTCCCCGCCTCGTCCTCGCCCATCAGGCGCGAGTAGCCGACAACGTCGGCGGCTAGGATCGCGGCGAGGCGGCGGGTCGCGGTCATTGTTCGGGGACCCGGGCCTTGCGCATGCCTTCAAAAACGGGCTCGAGCCCGGCTAGATAAGTCGCGTCGTCGCTCTGCGCCGTCCAGGCGGCGC
The DNA here is from genome assembly GCA_963820795.1 of uncultured Alphaproteobacteria bacterium. Lineage (GTDB taxonomy): Bacteria > Pseudomonadota > Alphaproteobacteria > Rhizobiales > Beijerinckiaceae > Roseiarcus. The sequence goes on along the minus strand of CAWGBJ010000010.1, from coordinate 407,074 downwards.
GGGCGCGGGTAACATTGAAGGCCGGGTTGAGCGCGAGGCCGGCCTTGACTGCGGCATGCGCCTCATCAATTCGATCAAGCTGCGCGAGGGCGGCGACCAAGTGAAAATATGCAATCGGAAAATTTCGGTTGGCCTCGATCGCCCGCCGAAACCACGCGACCGCCTGCTCCCAACTGCCAAGCTGGTTCTTCGCCATGCCCGCGAAAGTCATCCAGACGTATGCCAACGTATCGCGCGGACTGAGGCGCAGGGCCTCGACAACGTGAGCCTCTGATTCTTCGGCGCGACCGATCAAATCCTTACCCAGTCCAATCAAGGCATGGGCTTGGGCGAGATTTCGATCCAGCTCCAGCGCATGTTCACACTCGGCGATGCCCTGCGCAGCGCGCTTGGTCAGTATCTCGACAAATCCTAAATATAGATGGCCAAGCGCATGGTCTGGGACCGTCGACAAGGCTTTGGCCAACTTCGCTTCGGCCGCGGCGAAGGCCGCTTTGGGGTCGGCTGCAAAGGCATTTGCGCCCGCGACCGCGTCCGCAAGCGCCGATTGAACGACCGCGTCGACGTTGCCGGGATCGGCGGCGAGCGCGCGATCGAAAAAGCCGCGCGCCTGCGCGACACAGTCAGGGGTTCCACCCCTATTGAGGTAAGCCAAACCCTGAAAATAGAGGTCCATCGAGTCGGGGTTAGGAGCCTTTTCCGCGCGCCGCGCTTCGGCGGCGACAAGCTGCGCGTTGAGCGCGCCCGCCAGGCGCGCAACGATTTCGTCCTGCATGTCGAAGAGATCGGCGAGCGACTTGTCGAACCGCTCGGCCCAGAGATGATTGCCCGTTTCGGCGTCGATGAGCTGCACGTTGACGCGCATCCGGTTCCCGCCGCGCTGGACGCTGCCCTCGAGGACATAGCGAACGTTCAACTCGCGCCCGATCGTCTTCACGTCGAGCGGTTTGCCTTTGTAGGTGAAGGCCGTATTTCGGGCGATCACGATGGCGCCTCGAATGCGCGAGAGGTCGGTCGTGAGGCTCTCCGTGACTCCGTCGACGAGATGTTCCTGCTCCGCGCCGCCACCGATATTGGCGAACGGCAGGACGACGATCGAGAGGCGCGGCGGCGCGGATTTTTCGGGCGCCGGGGCCGGCGCGGGCTTCGCGACTTCCGGCGCGCTGACGTCAAGCGAATAGACGCGGATCGGCTCCGCGATGTTCTTGAGTTGGGTCTTGCCGAGGTCGGTCACGGCGAGATCGAGCCGCCCTTTGACCTGACGATACGCGTCCTCTGATAGGCAGATCGCGCCCGGCTCACAAACGCCTTCGAGCCGGGCGGCGATATTGACGCCATCGCCCATCAGATCGCCGTCGCTCTCCTCGACGACATCTCCGAGATGAATGCCAACGCGGAACTCGATGCGGCGCTCGGGCGCGACGCCCGCGTTGCGCTCGATGAGGCCATTCTGCACCTCGATGGCGCAGCGCACCGCGTCGACCACGCTGCGGAACTCGATGAGGGAACCGTCGCCGGTGCGCTTGACGATGCGCCCGCGATGGGCGTCGATCGCGGGATCGATCAGATCGCTACGCAGCCACCTCAGGCGCGACAAGGTGCGATCCTCGTCCGCGCCAGCCAGCCGGCTGTAGCCAACCACATCGGCGACCAGGATTGCTGCAAGCTTCCGGGCTTCGGCCATGGCGCGTCCTCACGCGTCATGCAGAATAGCACAAGAAAGGGCTTCAGCCGTGCGTCGCACAATTGAATGCGGTCGGGTGGAAGGAAGCCAGCCTTGCCGATGGCGGACGCCGGCAGGGGGTCGATTTGCCTTGTTCGCCACGCTGTCGGCGAATGTCCGCTCTTTCAGCGGAACCACCGTCCACTGCCCCGTCTTCGCACGACTGACATTCCGTTCAATTTGTCAGCTCAGCAGAGGTTCCACTCGCGGGAATTGCGTCACTCGGACAAACACCATGAAGAATCATGTAATACGGGTCAAAAAGTGGTGCTAGAAATTGCGAGCACTATAACCACCGTCACGCCTTCGCCTTCTCGGCTCGATGAGCTGTTTCACGCAATCACTTTCGATCGTCTACGACGATCAGCTCTGATCCGGAGATGGATCAGCGGACAGGGAGAGGGAAACGCTTAAGTCAGCGGCGACCACTTCGGGCGCGCCGGAGCAAGATTCGGGGGAGCCTGGCCACGAACCGCCGCGGTATTTGCCAAGGAGGTATCCGACGAGGAGAACCAGCGGAAAAACGATCCGCTGAATCGCCAAGGTGGGCGTCATGAACCGCTGCGTGCGCCGATGCCGAAGCGCAATATGAGCGATGTAGAAGAGCGACGGCCTGCCCGATGCGCTTGCGTTCAGGACGGCGAACACCGCCTGGAGGTAGCGATCCAAGTCCGCCGCCGGAATCGCATGCCCGCTAAGCTCCACTGGATCATCCCCAGCGTTCCACCAAGTATGGACAACGCCTTCAGGGAACGCCGCAGTCCCCCCTGCGGGCACAACACTCTTTTCGCGTCCGATCTGGACTCCAAGAGATCCCGCCCTTACCTTCCCTTCCTCCCGCTGTCGGAAATGCACATGAGGCGGCGGCCCATGCATGCGCGGAGGCAGCGAGCCATCGAGCGCCAATGCGACCTGTCCATCGGCGTCTCGCTCTCGGTGCATCCGTAAAATTTCTCCGGTATGTCGGTTCTCCAAAGTCAGAAAATCATCCACGATTCGTCCCCGATTCTTGTGGCCGACAAATCTATGGCTGCGCAGGTCGCCGATGCCTTTGCGTCGGCCGAGGCCACGGACGCGCTTTGCTGGTTGTCGACTTCGTCAAAGACCTTACCCATCCCCAACAGTTTGGCGCGGGAAGCATAGGGACGCGATCGCGGCGAATCTAAGCAAGATCGCGGCTCGGCCGGCGGAAGGACTGCGGCTCACGGTGACACGCCCGTCTTTCCCTTAATGTTTTCGCCTGGAGCGCCCTCCTTGCGCGGTTTCCGCCCGCGTTTGCCCGGGGCGAGGGCGCGGCCGAGGCGCTTCTCGATCGCTGCGACGAACGCCGCCGAGCCCAGCGGGCGGCCAATCAGCTCGCTGCGCCCTGAGGGAGGCGAAGGAGGCCGCGTCGGGTTCGCCCTCGATAAGATCGGCGAAGCGCGGCGCGCGGTCGATGAGCGGCTTGACCCTGACGAGCCCGTCGTCGCGCCCGGCGACGCAAAAGGTCCAGGAAAGATCGAACTGCAATTCGATTGAGCCAATCATCTCGCGCCCGGCTTCCCGTCTAAAAGCAATGGCGCTCTGAAGGAAATCGCACTGTAGAAGATGGGTCAGACAAGGTATCGGAAACCCAAACTCTCACCCGTCCACGAAACCGAGGCGGACCAGTGACAGTCCCCCGAAAGGCCAGGAGAAGGATGACATCCAACGACAGTAGGGGGTCAGCAGCGCCAACTTAACAGACCGATCACAGGACTGTTCGGTTGCATTTTATATCGCCCAGGGCCTGTTGCTTGACAAGGTAGCGTGGACGGCCGCGGGTTTGGTCGTATATGCGGCCAATGTATTCGCCGAGGATTCCGACTGTGACGAGCTGAGCGGATCCGAAAAAAAGCAACACCACCATTATCGAAGTCCAGCCCTCGACCGTTCGCCCTGCAATCAGCCTATAAAGTATGAAGACAAGATATAGCAGGCACAAGGTGGCGGAGATGCAGCCGCCAAAGAAGGCGATACGCAATGGCATGACCGAGAAGGCCGTGATAGCGTCGATTGCGAGGCCGGTCATGCGACGCCAGGTATAGCTGCTCGCGCCCTTGGCGCGCGCGTTCGCGGTGTAATGCAGGGTCGTTGAGGGGAAACCAAGCCAGCTGACCATTCCGCGCAGGAACAGACGTTGGTCCCCGAGGGACAACAGTGCGTCGAGAGCGTCGCGGTCAAGAAGCCGGAAATCCGCAGCGCCGAGGAGGATGCGGGTGTCCGACAGCCGATTGATCAGCCAATAGAAAGCCCACGACGCGGCGCGCTTGGGCAGACTGGCGTCGGCGGTGTCGTCGCGCAGCATTTGCACAATCGAATGCCCCGAGCGCCAGGCGTCGACCATTTTCGGGATCAATGCGGGCGGATGCTGGAGGTCGCAGTCCAACGTGATGACGGCGTGTCCGGTTGCGGCGCTTAGGCCGGCCCAAACCGCGGCCTGATGGCCGAAGTTGCGGGTCAGGGCGATCAAGCGCACCCGCCCGTCGTGCGTAGCGAGCTCTGTCACGAGCGTGGCGGTCCCATCGCTCGAGCCGTCGTCGACGAAGACAAGCTCCAATACGACGTCGAGAGGGGCCACGGCCTGAGTGATCGCCTCGTATATCGCTGCTATGTTGGCAGCTTCATTGTGCGCGGGCACGACCACGGTTAGTCGCGTTGTTTGTCCCATCGCGCTCATTTATCGCTCAGGTTGACTGCGGCGCAACCCGCGAAGATGAGCAACACGCCGGCGAGCTTGAGCAGCCCGAGTTGTTCGCCAAGAAGTAACGAGGCGCCCGTCGTCGTCAACACCAAGGTCAGTCCGATCGCCAGAGGAAACGCCGTCGACAAGGGCATGCGCGCGAGGACCCCCAACCACAGTCCGAAGCTAAGAAAATACAGCAGAAGGCCGATGGCCAGAAGGACCGCATCTCCCGAAAGTGTCAGCCTGTAGCCGGTGAGGCGAAAGCGAGTCAGCGATCCTTTGAGCAACAGCAGACCTGTCGAGCTTGCCCCTACGTAAGCTCCCAGGAGCAGCATGTTTTTCGTAAAGTCCATCATCAGCGAACAGCCTGAGCGCAGCGGCCCAGCCTTGGGCCGCGCGCTTCGAGATAGCCGTAGAACGCATAGTGCATACCTGCCAGGGGAAACCACCGGATCTTGAAGTCATAAAAAAAATGGCGAACGACTGCGATGATCTCAGCAGCGTTGTTTACGTGCTCATGACGCATTAGAGGCGCGTAAGGCAGACCAGTGCGCAGGCGATAAGCAATTCCGGTCGTCATGCGCCAGGCCAACCCCCAGACCATACCGCCCTCCGCCGGAATGCCCGCTTGAAAGACGCCCTCATGGGCGAGACGCAACGCGCAGGCGGCGACGAGCCTTGGAAGATCTTCGACGTGTTCAAGCACGGCGACGGAGAAGATTCGGTCGTATCGCGGGGCCACAGGAACGTCATCAATACTAGAGTAAATGTGGTCGACGTGCGCGATCTCCGGGCTCCCGTCATAGAGCGCCGACATGGGCTCGACTATGTCGTATGTGCTTGCGTGTTTTTCAAACCGGCGGTGATTAAGTGTGCCTGCACCGATTTCAAGCATCGTCGGCCCCGCGGCGGAGGCTGCCACTTTCCGGTGCATCCAGCCTTCCAGCCAAGCAGTGATGCGATAAAGACGGCGCGTGGTGACCCCACGGTTCAGCTTGTATTCCTGGACGTATATGCGTGCTGCGCCCGGTGGCAAAGGCGTGCGCTCGCGGGGGTAGCTAGCGAGCAAGTCTGAAATATCAGGCATCGCTAAACCGTACTTGCGAACGCGGCCAATAACCAGGCCGCATCGAAACGATCGCTGCTAAACGACGAAGCGGGGGTCCCGGGCGAACCGTCCGGTCTTATCTGCCAACGCCCGCAGTCGTGCCAGCGAAGCGTTTAGACCGACAGAATTCACGGTTGTCCGGCCGCGTCAAGCCGGGCAAAACACATGCCTTCTCGGTCGTTGAGACGATATTTGATATTGTCGGGCGCGCTTCCCACCATCGACGCCGATCAGCCCAAATCCTCGCCCCCCCAAGGACGGCAACCCCAAATCGCGTCCAGATTTGATACCTCGTGGTGACGCGCGCGACGCCGAGAAATCATGTTTTGTCCGGAAATCACGTTTTGTCCGGGTTGTCCCGCACGACACGAAGCTTGACCGACAGCGCACGCATGTCGCCATTTTTAACGACATCGTTCGGCACCCACGTGGTGTCCGGTAAAATCTGCATTGAACTCATCGGTGGGATTGTAAGCTCAAGATCCGAGCTGCCGAGCTCATATCGCTGACTTACGTCTCCACTCTTCACAGTTATGACAAGGCTCTGAATGCTCGGGGGAACGCCGGTTCGGCTAAGAACTAATCGAACTGGCTCACGCTGCTCATTGGAAACCAGGGCGTCCCGACCAATCCACTGGGGCGATACTGAATAGTCTGCCCATACGTCGCCAGTGACCGCCACGTATGACAATTCCGCAGGCACCTTCAACAGAGTAAATCCACCTACTTCCACGCGTTGCCAAGGCAATCTAAGCAGAAGCGACGACAGGTCTGTCGCGGTCTGCGGTGACATCACTATTCCGTCGACCTTGTTGACCCCACAGAATATGTTCATTTCCCGTTCAAACGCGTCAAAATCCTGCGGAAGAGAGTTGTCGTAAAAATATTTAGTCGCAGCAAAGGCGGAAAAAGCTCTCGGATCAAAACCAACATATCCGCCGGCCATTCGGAACGCCATCCCCGATAAGACCTGCCAAAGCATTGAACGGCCCTGATGTCCGTATGGAAGCACCACCAGAGTAGGATCGCTTCCTAAGTTTTGTTTGATGAAGCTCGATTGGAAAACAATTGGCGTACCGACAATTTCAAAACCAAACTCATCAAGGTTTGGTACTATAAATGAGATAGCCAATAAAGCAATTGCCGACCTCTGTACCTTCGTGATTGTGGAGAAATTGTCTCGTGAAAGAGCTAGTGCGCAAATTATCGCGACGACCAAAGACACATAGAGGCTAACTCGGGCAGGCAAAGCATGCCGCAGTAGAGGCACATGGGTAAGTAAACTCCAAGGCAATTGGATAGAGGTCTCGTGACCACTGATCCATAGCCGTGGCCCAAGAGAGAAGGTGAATACTGTGGCGAAACACAAAATCGTAGGCCAGAACCCGGATGTATTCCCAATCTCATAAAAACCAATAGCGATCAATACGATTAAAGGAATTCCAAGATAAGCACCTTGTTCGGCATAATTTCCGGTATAATTAGCCGCAATATGCTTAAATACCGCATGTCCGAGGCCAGTAACAGGGGTCGGTATTACAAAGTTCACCAAGTCGCTCGAGAAGGTAGAGGAGTCGTGTAATAAATCGGGCGCCTGATCCCTGCCAAGCCAGGAAATGTAAATCAGAGGCAACAGAAGGACCAGACAAACTGTTCCCGCAATAATAATATCTTGCAACAGTTTGAAAAAATCCAATTTTCGAGTTCAAGGAGATATAGAAGATCAGGAAAGCAATCATGCCAAAGAAGGAAGAAGTAAGAAGAACCTCAATCGATATGCCAAACTGGAGTATTTCAGCACAAACCAGCAATACAATAAATCTCATTCGACTAAGATCGCCACGCAGTCGCATCAGCACAACTAAAATGACAAGTGGAACTATGGCGACAAACGATAAATTGATGTGACACAAGTTTTGTCCTATAACATAGGAAGAAAAGCCGTAAAAATAGGCGCATAGTCCTGATACGACTTCATTGCGAGTAAGGTATCTGAGAAGAAAAAAGCATGAAATCGCGTTTAGCGGTGGGGTCACAAGATAAAGAAAGTTGAAACTGACAAGCGGACCGAAAACAGCAGTAACTGGCCAGGCAACAACTGCTAGCGTAGGGATCGATGCGGCCCACAACATATTGAAGCCCAAAGGTTGCCATACAAAATGGGAAATAAACGGATTCTCATTATGTATGAGCGCAAATGGCCACCAATTCAGAAACCAAAGGAAGGCGGTTTGATCCTCTCGATATAGATCATCTGAACTTGGCATAAAGAGAGAGGATGGGGAATATCCGTGTGAGAAATAAATTAATGACAGCAACACATAAATGATGAAGTAGGAAGCTGATGAACTTGTAATTGTGTTGATTACACGTATTTGAACCAACTTCATGACTGCTCCTGGTATGCTGCTGTATCAGCACGCCCTCCGTCGATCGCGATGCTCAGATCAACTTGTGAGGCCATCCAGATCGGCCGGAGTGAATGATGGTGGCGTTTCATCTACTCCGTCCGCGAGCGGTTACCACTCGCGACGGTTAATGCGGCGGATTTTCCAAATGGAGCCGCAGCGCTCCAGCGACCACGTTTGCATCGATGGAGCGGATTCGTACTGGAGTGGCCTTGTGACGGCAACGTGCAGGGCAGGTCAAGCAAAGCAGCCGAGGTCGATCGCGATGCGACGGCAGGAAGTTACGGGGAGCGCCAGTTCGTTCTCGAACTCGTCCTTGTGGCCAGACTAGAAGTTTGATCGCGAAGCCGGGTTGAGAGGGGCGCAATGAATGGCAACGCATCGAACCGCCGCTCCGCGATACCGAAAACCATACGGACGCGTTCCATCAGCAGCAAAACAAAGCCGGGCGCGGCTCGGGAGACCCTAAGGCGCTCGCGGCGATCGGCTACGGCCTCTCGGCGATCGTCAAACCCGCGTTCCCGGTGGCAGCGTCAATCGTCGCGGCGCGGTTCGTCGACCGAGTCGGCAAGGGTGTTCGCGACGCGCCGCGCGCGTCGTCGATCTTGCGCCATCGGCGGCACGGGAGCGAGCATGGGACCGAGGGAGGGGCTTGAACTATCGGCGCCGCGAGGCTCGGCCCATGGCATTTTCCGACTCGCGCGCCAAGTGTTGGATTTCGACCCCTAGCCGGAGATTTTGCCGCGGACCCGACGGGCCGCCGATCTTGACCCCCGCCGTCCCCCTCCATTGATCTGCACGCGAGACAATTGCACAAGGAAGCGCCGCCCGCCCGAGGACGCGCGTGTGCGGGGGCGAAAAGAGGGGTGAATGAGCGCGGCGCTGATCGGCTTCATCGTGGCCGCTTTTGTGTTCGCCGGAGGGGTTCTCGGCACGCAATTGCACCGCCTGCTGCCCCCCGAGCACACGTCCAAGGAGACGCGGGATGTCGTTCTGCTCGGGACGGGGATGCTGTCGGTTCTGGCGTCCCTGGTGCTGGGGCTTCTGATCGCGACCGCGAAAAGCTCGTACGACACCAAGGATTCGAGTGTGCGCAGCTACGCAGCCGACATGATCCTCCTCGACGGGACGCTGCGCGATTACGGCGACGGCGCGCTTGCCGCCCGGCGCGCGCTGCGCGACTACGCGATCTCGCTTCTTCACACCGTTTGGCCCGACCGGCCGTCGAACCCGTACATCGTGCCGACCGAGCGGGGACTCGAACTCATCACGCGCGTGCGGGAGGAAATCCGGCGCTTGAAACCCGCCAACGACGACCAGCGCCGGCTCATGGACGAGGCGCTCACGTCGAGCGCCCAGCTCCTGCGCCAAAGATGGCTTCTGATCGAGCAGTCCGGCGCGAGCGTGCGCCCCGCCGTCATCGTGATCCTGGTGTTATGGATCATCGCGATTTTTATCAGCTTCGGCATGAACGCGCCGACAAATCTGACCGTCTACGCGGCGTTCCTGATCTGCGCCTTCGCCATGGGAAGCGCCATCTTCCTGATCCTCGAACTCGATCGCCCCTTCGAAGGCGTGCTGCAGATCTCGAGCCGCCCGGTGGCGAACGCGGTCGCCAACATTCTGCCCGAGGGCCGTTAGGCGATCATGGGCCCGATGTCGTCATACAAAAACTCGGGCCTCGTGGTAGTGTGAAAACGTCGATACTGTTGGGTCGCGCATGTAAACGAGTTCCAATCGCGAAAGGGACGAAGCGCGAATGAGTCTCGATCCTCTTCTCCTCTCGCGGATCCAGTTCGCCTGGGTCGTCGCCTGGCATTTCCTTCTGCCGGCCTTCACCGTCGGGCTCGCTTCCTACATCGCGGTGCTGGAAGGCCTGCATCTGGCGACCGGACGCGAGATCTACTTCCGCATCTCGACGTTCTGGATCAAGATTTTCGCCGTCTCGTTCGGCATGGGCGTCGTCTCCGGCATCACCATGCCCTTCCAGTTCGGCACCAACTGGAGCCGCTACTCCGATGCGACCTCCAATGTCCTCTCGCCGCTGCTCGCCTATGAAGGGCTGACCGCCTTTTTCCTCGAGGCGGCGTTCCTCGGCGTGCTGCTTGTTCGGCCGCAACCTCGTGCCGCGCTGGGCGCATTTCTTCGCCGCGCTGATGGTGGCGCTCGGCACGCTCGCCTCGACCTTCTGGATTCTCGCCACCAACAGTTGGATGCAGACGCCGGCCGGCTATGAGAGGGTCGACGGCCGCTTCATGCCGAAAGACTGGATCGCGATCATCTTCAGTCCGTCCTTCCCCTATCGTCTCGCGCACACAGTCGACGCCATTTACATCACCGCCGGCTTCGTCGTGGTCGGCGTCGCCGCCTATTACCTGCGGCGCGGGCGCTTCGTCGAAGAAGCGCGCACGATGCTGTCGATGACGTTGTGGGTCCTGACCGTCCTCGTCCCCTTGCAGATATTTCTTGGCGACGCGCACGGGCTGAACACCCTCGAATATCAGCCGGCCAAGCTCGCGGCGATCGAGGCGATCTGGAACACGGGAAGCCGCATTCCTCTCAACCTCTTCGCCATTCCCGACGACAAGGCGGCGACGAACCACGACGAGATTTCGATCCCCGACCTCGGCAGCCTCATTCTGACCCATGATCCGAACGGGACGGTGCGCGGGCTCAAGGATTTTCCCGCCGATCAGCGTCCGCCGGTCGCCATTCCGTTCTTCGCCTTCCGCATCATGGTCGGCATCGGACTCGTCATGCTGGCGGTCGTGGCGGTGAGCTGGCTGCTGCGATGGAGAAGGCGGCTGTTCGATACGCGTTGGTACCTGACGCTTTGCACGCTCGCTTCACCGCTCGGCTTCTTCGCCGTGCTCGCCGGCTGGGCGGTGACCGAGGTCGGCCGCCAGCCGTGGACGGTCTACGGGCTCTTGCGCACCGCGGATTCGGTGTCCCCCTCGCTCACCGGGGTCGACGTGCTGTTGTCCCTCATCGGCTACAGCCTCGTCTACCTCCTGATGTTCTCGGTCGGGATCGCGACGATCGTCCGGATCGTGGCGCGCGGGCCGGCCGAGCCGGAGACGGAGCCCGATGAGATCGAGAGCGGCCGGCCCAGAGAGCCCGCGCAGGCTCTGCCCTCGACGCATCTCGGGAGCCGGGCATGACTGGGCCTGCCTTCGACTTCGTGCCGATCTGGACGCTCATTCTCGGGGTCGGCGTGTTCCTCTATGTGCTGCTGGACGGCTTCGATCTCGGGGTCGGCATTCTGTACGGCTTCGCGCCCGGCCGCGATTCGCGCAACCTGGTGATGAACTCGATCTCGCCGATCTGGGACGGCAACGAGACGTGGCTGGTCCTCGGCGGCATCGCGCTGCTCGCGGCCTTCCCGCTCGCCTTCGTCATCATCCTGCCTGCGGTCTACTTCCCGATCATCGTCATGCTGCTGGCGCTCGTCTTTCGCGGCGTCGCGTTCGAATTCCGCTATCGGGACGCCGAGCACCGTACGTTTTGGGACTACGCCTTCTGCATCGGCTCGGCGGTCGGCGCTCTGGCGCAAGGCGTCGTGCTCGGCGCATTCATCGAAGGCTTTCAGGTCGACGGGCGTCATTTCGCCGGCAGCTCGACCGACTGCTTCACCCCGTTCACTCTCTTGACCGGCATCGCGCTCGTCTTCGGCTATTCCCTGCTCGGCGCCGGCTGGCTCATCCTCAAGACGGAGGGCGCGCTGCAGGACTGGGCGCGACGGCTCGGACGGTTCGCCTTCCTGGGCGTCGTCATCGCCATCGGCGCGGTCAGTCTGTGGACGCCGTTTCTGCAGCCCAGCATCGCCGCGCGCTGGTTCTCCTGGCCGAATATCGCGCTTCTCTCTCCGGTGCCGATCATCACCGCGATTCTCGCCTATTGGGAGTGGCGCTCGCTCAACGACCGCTCGGAAGCCGCGCCGTTCGTCGGCGCGATGCTGCTGTTCGTGATGTCCTACATCGGCATCGCGATCAGCATCTTCCCGATGATCGTGCCGTACAAATACACGCTGTGGGAGGCCGCGTCCTCCGAGTCGACCCAGGCGTTCCTCGCCGTCGGCACGCTGTTCCTGCTGCCGGTCATCCTCATGTACACCGGCTGGTCCTATTGGGTCTTCCGCGGCAAGGTGCGGGCGGACGTCGGCTATCATTGAGCCGAAGCGGCGGCGTCGACGAATGCAGGCCAATCATCCGCCCGATTCAGGCGGGGCGTTCGCGTGGTCCCGAAAGAGCGCCTATGCCGCGAGCACCCGCTCGTGGTCCGCGTCGATTGCGTTGACATCGATTTCCGCAGGCAAATGCAGGCGCACGGGCCGGCGGGCCCGGGTTAATCTGGCGCGAACAAGAAGTGGATTGCGCCGCTAAACAGCCATTGCTGTTCCGTCGGAGGGAGATTCGTCAGTATCAAACTCAGTCTCAATTTCAGCGTTGATCAGATTGAATACTTCCGTTGTTTCGCGTGGGATGGACGGTTTTCTTGTCCCGGCGGGTCCGTACCAGAAACACGTCACCACAGCTCGCAACGACTTTTTTTCCATAAAATGTCTCAGTTCTATAAGGTTAGCGATTAAATGTGCGCCGTCGGGGGCTCGAATTGAGTGCCGCCCGCCCAATTGGAGCGCCTTAAATAAGTAATCCAAGTGATCGTTGAGGTCAGAGCTGGCGACTATTTTGTCAGTGCTCAGATACCATACTCCAGTGCGACCTAGAATATTGGCGCTTTTAGGTCCAGACGTATATCTCTGTCCCTTAGCATATGCTTGCGTAGGGCGTATTCTTAGGAATTTCGTAATCTGATCGGGGTTCAGTTCGTCCCCGACAATCCGAAGGGTTGCAAAAGTCTTGAGCGCATCAGATTTCATCGTAGACGTTCCCGATGTGCTCGCCGCCTTCATCCGTCAAGTCCCCGTCAGCGTGTATTATAACACGGTCCGTGGCTCCGAGATTACTCCTAGCCTTAATTTTATGAATTGCTACCCGGAGTTGCCAACGCTCAATCCCCAGTTGGTCGCTGACATATTTTGCTGGTTTCCCTGGCTTATCCCATAGAACCGTCACGCCGCCATACCTTCGGATGGCCCTGCGGAGTTGGAGCGTAGCCTACGGGAACGCCAATGTCGATTGAAGGCAAACGTCGCTGATCAGCTTGCCAAGCTGTCTGTACGGGATCGCACGATCGGAAGGCGTTTGAGGAGAGGGGGCGCGTTCCCTTCACCCGTTTGCGGGAGTAGGCAGCGCGATAGGGCGTGCAGAAGAACGCCGGTCTTTCGACGGCGATCACGCCGGATGAGGGGAAGCGGATGAACGGCTGCGTCGCGGTCCTCGATCTCGGCAAGACCAACACCAAGCTGGTCGTCTTCGACCGCGCCGGCGAGCTCGTCGCGGAACGATCGCAAGCAAGCGCGCCGCTGGCGCCGGACGGCAGATGGCCCTACCTCAGGCTCGACACCGAGCGCGCGTGGGCGTTCTATCTCGGCGCGCTGAAAGACGTCGGCGCGGAATTTCCGATCGAAGCCGTCTCGGTCGCCGCGCACGGCGCGGCTGGCGTCCTTGTCACCGACGACGGCGTCGCGGCGCCGCCGGTGGACTACGAGTTCGACGGCTTTGCCGGCGTCGACGCGGAGTACGATGCGCTGAGGCCGCCGTTCGAGGAGTCGCTCACGCCGAACCTGCCGCGCGGCCTCAATCTCGCGCGCCAGATCCTTTACGTCGAGCGGACCTTCCCGAAGGATTTCGCCGCGGCGCGCGCTTTCCTCGTCTGGCCGCAATATTGGTCCTGGCGGCTCTCGGGCGTCATGGCCTCCGAAGTGGCCTCGATCGCCGTGCATTCCGACCTGTGGCGGCCGATGGAAGGGCGCCTGTCGAGCCTGGTCGAGCGGCTCGGCTGGACGCGCCTCTTTCCGCCGATTCGCCGCGCCTGGGAGACATTGGGGCCGCTCAAGCCCGAGGTGGCCGCGGCCACCGGGCTTTCGCCCGAGGTTCGCATCGTCTGCGGCACGCACGATTCAAACGCGTCGCTCGTTCCCCATCTCGCGGCCCGAAGCGGTCCCTTCACCGTTGTCTCGACCGGCACCTGGGCGATCCTGATGGCGGTCGGCGGCAGGGGCAGGCTCGACCCGAAGGCGGACATGCTGATGAACGTCGACGTGCGCGGCGTCCCCCTGCCGACCGCGCGTTTCATGGGCGGGCGGGAATTTGCCATTCTCGCTGGCGAGAAGCCGGCGGAGGCTGGCGAAGCCGATGTCGCCGCCCTCGTCGCCGGCGGGGTCATGGCGCTCCCGGCCTTTTCCGACCAGGGCGGCCCTTTCGCGGGCCGCAGCGGGCGGATCGTCGGCGAGACGCCGCAGACGCCGCCGGCGCGCGCCGCGCTGGCGACGCTCTATGTCGCGCTGATGACCGCGCACATGCTCGACCGGCTCGAAGCGCCGGGCGACATCATCGTCGAGGGCGGGTTCAACCGGTCGCCGGCCTTCGCCGGCCTTCTCGCCGCGCTGATGCCAGGCCGGACCGTCGTCGTCGCGCCGACCTCGGGCGCAGCCGAAGGCGCGGCCCAGCTCGCCCGCTGGGGCGAGCCGCGGCCGCCGCCGCGTCTCCTGCGAGCGCCGGCGTGGGAGATCGCCGGAATGAAAAGCTATCGCGAGCGATGGGAGCGGGCGTTGTGACGAAGCTGACGCAGGATGCGGCGCGAGATGTTCTGGGCCGCGCCTTCGCCAGCCTGCAGCTCATCGCCTTCATCGCGATCGAGAGCGGGCGGATCGCCAGGCTGACCGCATTGACGCGCCGCGTCGATAGCAAAGAATGCCCGGGGGCGGCGCTATCCTTGCCCGTCGTCCCCATTGTCGTCAGCCGACGGCGGGCGATCCTGCGCCGCCCGGATTGCGCCGAGCACAGCCTGCGGGTCCGCCGGTTCGGCCAGCGCCTCGGCGACCTTGTCGCGGCGGTCGCTCTGGTTCGGGTCGTTGTGACGGAACTCCTCGAGCAGCGCGATGATCTTCGCTGACTTCTGCTCGGCGAGGATGGCGAGTTCCAGCGTGAGCTGCTCGCGTTGCGTGGCGAGCCGGTCGTCGTGGCGCTGGGCGATCAGCACCATCGTCGTCAGAAAGAGCGACAGGGTCGAGACGGTCATCGAGAGGAGCGAGAAGGGATAAGGGTCCGGCGCCCGCCCGGTCGAGGCCTCAAGCCAAAGATTGAGCGCGAGCCAGCCCAGGACCGCCACGAGGAAAACGCCAAGCGTTCGCGGCCGCGCAATCGAACCGGTCGCCCAGCCGACAATGCGCTGGACAGGCGCGGCCTCGCTGTAATGTGCGGCATGCAGCCTTGCGATCGCGGCGACCGTCTCCTCGACGTGTTGCGGAAGGATGGAGTCATCAGGCAAATGGCTCTCCTCGGACTGCTGCGGGCGTCCGCAAGAGAGCGGAACGGCGGATAAACTCTTGGCAGACCCTCGCCGGTCCAGATCTCGTCCCTAACATCCGGCATCACGGAAAGTTGAGGGTGCGGCCTGTCGGGAAATCGGGGTTTGTCAGGGCGCAGCGATCAACCGGTTCCCTGTTTGCCGGCGGGCGGCCGTCATCGCGGCGAGCAAAGCGACGCGGCGGTCCGGAACCGCCGCCAGCCCACGCGCTTTAGTTCGCTTCGTGACGCTCGCGATAACGAAGTCCCCTCGGTCAAACCCGGTTGGGCGCTGGAGCGGGTGAAGGGAATCGAACCCTCGTATTCAGCTTGGAAGGCTGCTGCTCTACCATTGAGCTACACCCGCGAAAGCCCCGAGGGAGCCTGACGGAATCGCGCTTTGGGCGAAGTTCATGGCAATCCTGGGCGGCGGAGTCAATGCGCGGCCGCTTTTCCGTCTATCCGGCCATTTCCGCGGCGCGGGCGCGGGCGGCGGCGGCCGCACGGGCGAGAAGATCGTCGAGTCCGCCCTCGGCCTGCAGCACGGCGAGCGCTGCGGCGGTCGTGCCGCCGGGAGAGGTCACGTTGCGGCGCAGAACGGCGGGCGAGGTTTGCGGTTCGCGCCGCATCAGTTCCGCCGCCCCTTCGACCGTGCCGCGGGCGAGGCTCATCGACAGCTCCGCCGGCAGGCCGAGTTTCGCCGCCGCGCCCGCCAGCGCCTCGGTCAGGGCGAAGACATAGGCCGGACCGCTTCCCGAGATCGCTGTCGCCGCGTCGATCGAGGCTTCGTCCGCGAGCCAGTGGAAAGACCCGACCGCGCCGAGCAGGCTCTCGCTCCAGCGCCGCTGTTCGGGGTTGACCTCCGCGTTGGCGAAGGCGGCGGTGACGCCGCGGCCGATCGCCGCCGGCAAATTGGGCATCGCACGAACAATCGCGCGCGCATTCGGAAGGCGCGCCTTCAGATTGGCGATCGTCTTGCCGGCGATGACCGACATGACCAGGGTTTGCTCGCCCGCCAGCGGGGCGATGTGCGGAGCGACTGCGTCGAGGCTCTGCGGCTTCACCGCGAGGACGAGCGCCCCGGCAGGACGCAACGCTTCCGGATTGAGCAAGACGCCGCGAGCCGCGAGGCTCCTGATCGCCTCGGCCGGGTCCGGCTCGAGGATCGTCAGCGAGGCCGCGTCGAGCCCGCCCGCGAGCCAGCCGAGCGCCAGGGCGCCTCCCATTTTGCCGGCGCCCACCAGCGTCAGTTGCGCCGGCCATTGCGTCGTTCCCGCCATCCTTTTGTCTCCAAGCGGCCGGGATAATTACTCCCGCCATCGCATGTTTATCGCGGGTGGGGATAGAAAGGTCGAAAATCGGAAATGATTTTCCGGTTTTGCTTTCTGCGCGGAGGTCGTGGTGGAGAGCGGAGCCGACAAAACTGGATCCTCGGCGCCCATTGGAATCGGGCCCTATCAACAGCTGACGCCACAAGCGCCTTCTGGGCACTTAAACCATTGAAACTGGTCGTCGCTTTGAAAACTGCAGGGTAGTCACGGGCTTGACTGCTTCCCGTATTTGCGCGCCATCCTCGGGCGAACGGATCGAGGAGGCTTAAGCCATGGATCGGCGCGCGTTTCTCATCGGCGCGGCCGGCGCCGGGGTCGCAGCGGCAGGAAGCGTCGCCTTCGCCAAAGTGCCGACGCCGTACGACTGGGATGCGACGCCGCCGCGCCAGAGCCGGGAGGCGTTCGTCGCCTGGATGGTCAAAAACCGCGGCGAGGATCCCCGATTCCTCGGGGAGCGTTGGGACCGCCTGCAGCAGATCATCGCCCATCACGACATCTGGGACGAGGCTGACATCCGCGCCTATCTGATGACGCCGCGCGAGGATTTCGTCACCGCCGAGAACCTCGATCGCGCCTACGAATGGCATCACCTGAACATCGGCTTCGGCGTCACCATTACCGGCCCCCACACCGTGGCGCGCATGACCAACACGCTCAAGGTCAGGCGTGCAGACAAGGTCCTCGAGATCGGCACCGGTTCGGGCTACCAGTCGGCCTACCTTTCGAACCTCACGCCGCATGTCTGGTCGATCGAGATCATCCCGCCGCTGGCGAAGCGGACCCGCGCCCTCTACGACCGGCTGATCAGCGAGGGCTACAGCGAATACAGCGCCATCCGCACGCGCAACGCCGACGGCTACTATGGCTGGGAAGAGTTCGCGCCGTTCGACAAGATCATCGTCACCTGCGGCATCGATCATATTCCGCCGCCGCTCCTGCAACAATTGACGCCGGACGGGATGATGGTGATTCCGGTCGGTCCGCCCGGCGCCCAGCACGTCATCAAGGCGGTCAAAGAGCGCGCGTCGGACGGACGCGTCTCCGTCGTGCGCTCCGACATCTACGGCGGCGCGATCATCCCCTTCGTGCCGTTCACTGGCGGCCACTCGTCGTGAGAACGATGCACTCGCTCCTGGACGCTCCACCCTTCCCCGGCAAGGTTGGCCTTCGTCAGCGGCGCGCAAATGGCAGCCTCAGCTCGAGCCGATCAGAATCCCCGCCGCCAACACCAGCGCGCCGCCGATCATGACCTTCGCCGCGGCCGAGAGCGGCGGCACGTCCATATAGCGCCACTGGATCCAGGAGATTGTGAGCAATTCGATGATGACCACGGCGAACGCGACGATGGTCGCGGTGTAGAAGTTCGGAATCAGAAAGGGCAGGGTGTGTCCGATGCCGCCGGCCGTCGTCATCAGCCCGCAGACGAGGCCGCGCAGCAGGGGCGCGCCGCGGCCCGAAAGCTTGCCGTCGTCCGCCAAAGCCTCGGCGAAGCCCATGGAGATGCCGGCGCCGATCGAGGCGGCGAGGCCGACGACGAAGGCGTTCCAGGTGTTGTGGGTCGCGAAGGCCGCCGCGAACACCGGCGCCAGCGTCGACACCGAGCCGTCCATCAGCCCGACCAGCCCCGGCTGGATGACCTGCAAAATGAAGCGCCGGCGCTCGCCTTCGTCTTCGGTGTGACGGGCGGATTCGGTCAGGAGCTTCTCTTCGAGGTGAGCCGCGGTCTGGTCGTGCCTTTCCTCGACCTCCGCCAGATCGCCGAGCAGCTTGCGGATCGAGGCGTCGGAACTGCGCGTAATCGCCTGGCGATAGAAGCGCGCCGCAGTACGTTCCATCTCTCGCGCACGGTTGCGGACGGTCTCGATGCCGAGCGGGCGTATCTGCCAGACCGGCTTCTGCGGAATGTAGCCATGAATGTCGTGCCGGCGGACGAGCGGGATGTGATCGCCGAACTTCGAGACGAAGAGGTCGATCAGGCGCCGGCGGTGTTCGTTCTCCTCGGCCGCCATTTCCTTGAACACTTTCGCGCTGGTCGGAAAGTTCTCGGTAAGGCCGTCGGCGAAATCCGCGTAGATGCGGCTGTCCTCCTCCTCGTTGCTGATGGCGAGGGCCAGCATCTCGCGCTCGGATAATTCGTCAAAGTTTCGCATGCGCGATCATCCCTCCACCCCCGAGTTGTGGACCGACTTCTTCTGCCCGGGCGCGAAACGAAGGGCGCCGCCGGGAAGCTTGGACGCCCGAGACGTATGAAACGGCGTTCTAGATGCGCGCCGTCCGCCGGGTCAAGGTTCCGGCCTCGCCCGTGAGAAGGAAGGGGTGCGCCGCGGCTTGCCATCCCGGCGACGCTGCTCTAGATCGAAATTGCTCGCTTGCCGCTGGTTTTTCTTGGAAATCGGGCAAACCCCCCGGCTGCCGTGGTTCAGGTTCCCTCTCTCGCCCGATTCAACCGCATCGTCGTCAAGGTCGGCTCCTCGCTGCTCGTCGATTCGTCCTGCGGCACGGTCAAGCAGGCTTGGCTCGAGGGTCTTGTCGCCGAGATCGCCGCGCTGCACGAGCGCGGCGCGGCCGTGCTCGTGGTGTCGTCGGGCGCAATCGCGCTCGGGCGGACGATCGCCGGGCTGCCCAAAGGCGTCTTGAAGCTCGAGGACAGCCAGGCCGCCGCGGCGATCGGGCAAATCGCTCTCGCCAGCGCCTGGTCGCAGGGGCTGGCGAAACACGCGATCGTCGCGGGCCAGGTGCTCCTGACCCTGCAGGACACGGAGGAGCGGCGGCGGTATCTCAACGCCCGCGCAACGCTTGCGCGTTTGAGCGCCATGCGGGCGATCCCCGTCATCAACGAGAACGACACGGTCGCGACCAGCGAGATCCGCTACGGCGACAACGACCGCCTCGCCGCGCGCGTCGCCACCATGGCGAGCGCCGACCTCCTGATCCTGCTCTCCGACGTCGCCGGCCTCTACGACGCGCCGCCGTCCCGCAACGCCCATGCCCGGCTCCTCCCGGTGGTCGAGCGGGTCACCCCGGAGATCGAGGCGATGGCCGGCGGCGCGGCTTCTGACCTGTCGCGCGGCGGCATGCGCACCAAGATCGAGGCGGCGCGCATCGCGACCGCCGCCGGCGCCCACATGGTCGTCGCCGACGGGCGGGTGGCCCATCCGATCGCCCGCATGGTGGAAGGCGGACGCTGCACCTGGTTTCTCACGCCGTCGAATCCGATCGCAGCGCGAAAGATCTGGATCAGCGGGTCGCTCGAACTGAAGGGGGCCGTATTCGTCGATGCCGGCGCGGCGGCGGCGCTGGCCGGAGGCAAGAGCCTGTTGCCGGCCGGGGTCACGCGGGTCGAGGGCGTCTTCTCGCGCGGCGACTGCGTCGCCATTCGCAACGAGCGCGGGGCCGAGATCGGCCGTGGCCTCATCGCCTATGACGCGCTTCACGCCGAACGCATCCGCGGCCGCAAGTCGCGCGACATCGCCCATGTCCTCGGCACGGCGGGTCGGGCGGAAATGATCCACCGCGATGACATGGCTCTCGCGGAGCGCTGACGCGGCGGCGCGCTTGGCTTCGAACCGCCGGCCGCGCATAAGCCCTCGATGCCGCTCAGCATGAAGAGGGTTCCGCGCCGAGCGCTGGCCGCCATCGCCAGACTGCGCTCCCGGCTCCGCGCAAGCGAACTCGGGCTGGTGTTGCTCGCGATCGGCGTTGGCGTCCTGGCCGGCCTCTGCGTCAGCCTGATGACGTCGATCGTCGACCTCGCGCACATGCTCATCTACGGAATCCCGTTCGATGTGCGGCTCAGCGCGGCCGAACGCGTGCCTTTGCCCGCCGCCTTCGCCGCGCCGATGCTCGGCGGCCTGGCGCTCGGATCGATCGACGCGTGGCGGGCCAGAAAGAAGCTGGCTCCGGTCGTCGATCCGGTCGAGGCCAACGCCCTGCGCGGCGGCCGCATGTCGTTGCGCGAAAGCGAGCTCGTCGCGGCGCAGACCGTTTTATCGAACGGAGCCGGCGCCTCGGTCGGGCTCGAGGCTGGCTACGCCCAGATCGGCGCCGGCATCGCCTCCAGTCTCGGCGTGATGTCGCATTTGCGCCGGCAGGATTTGCGCATGCTGGTCGGCTGCGGCGCCGGCGGCGCCATCGCGGCGGCGTTCGGCGCGCCGCTGACCGGCGCCTTCTACGCCTTCGAGCTCATCATCGGCGCCTATTCGCTCGCCAATGTCGTGCCGGTCTTCGCCGCGACGCTGGTCGCGGTGCTGACCACCAAAGCCATCATCGGGGCGCCCTATGTGATCAGCGCGCCGGAGGTCTCGCCGCTGAATTCGGTTCACTATGTGGCTCTGGTCGGGCTCGGGCTGGTGGCGGCGGCGCTCGGCGTGGGCGCGATGCGCGCGGCCGCGCTGATCGAGCGCGCCTTCCGCACCCTCGTCCCTTCGCGGATATTTCGCCCCGTCGTCGGCGGAATGATGCTCGGCGCCATGGCGCTCTACACGCCCCAGGTGCTCGGCGCCGGACATGGCGCGCTGGGGCTCGATTTCTACTGGCCGCTGACCGCGACGGAGCTCATCGTCCTCATCGGACTGAAGCTCACCGCGAGTCTGGTGTCGCTGGCCTCCGGCTTCCGCGGCGGCTTGTTCTTCGCCTCGCTGTTCGTCGGCTCGCTCCTCGGCAAGCTCTATTCGATCGGCATCGACTTTCTATTCCCATCTCTCGGCCTCGACACGATCGCCTGCGTTCTCGTCGGCATGGGGACCCTGAGCACTGCGATCGTCGGCGGGCCGCTGACAATGACGTTTCTGGTGCTCGAGAGCACCGGCAATCTGGGCATCGCCGGCGGCGCGCTCGCCGCCTCGATCGCGACGACGCTCGCGGTCCGCGCCACCTTCGGCTACTCGTTCACCACCTGGCGGCTGCACCTCCGCGGCGAGACGATCCGCGGCGGCCAGGACGTCGGCTGGCTTCGCGAACTGACGGTGGCGAAGATGATGGTCCCCTCGCCGCCGGTGTTCCCGGCCGAGGAAAGCGTCCGGGCCTTCTGCGAATCCCACCCCCTCGGCAGCGCCAATGTCGTGGTCGCGGTCGGCGAGGACGGACGCTACCACGGGCTCATCCATGTTCCGGAGGCGCACGCGCACGCGCTGGCGGAGGGCGATGACGGCGGTCCGGTCGGACTGATCGCCCGCCTGCCGGCGACGAGCCTGCATCCCGACGAGGATATCCGCTCCGCCCTCGATCTGTTCGGCGCGGCGCAGACCGACACGCTTGCGGTGACCGCGCGCGAAACCGGCCACGTGCTCGGCACCCTCGGCGAAGCCTTTGCGGCGCGGCGCTACGCCCAGGAAACGGACGGCGCGATGAAGGGCGTGCTCGGCGGCGGCTAGTGAGGCCCACATCTGTCCCGAGCCAGTCCGAAGCCAACGTTCCCTTGACCGCTTCTGGCGCCTTCTCTACGTGCTTGCCTGTTCCGCCGCGGCAGAGCGCGACGTCCGGGCGGGTGATCCAGGGAGGGTGCGGGATGACCGAGGCGGGAGTTTCTTCTCAGCCGGTCTTGCTGGAGCGACTCGAGAACGGCGTTCTGACGCTGACCCTGAACCGGCCCGAGCGGCTGAACGCCTTGAATGACGCGCTGCACGAGGCGCTCGCGGACGGGATGGCGCGCGCCGCGGCGAGCGAAGCCTGCCGGGTCGTGCTGATAACCGGCGCCGGCAAGGGCTTTTGCGCCGGGGCGGATCTGGCCGACCGCACGCTCGCGCCGGGCCAGGCCCGGCCCGACCTCGGCGATTCGCTCGACAAGCGCTACAATCCGCTGATCCGCGCCATGCGCAGCCTACCGAAACCGGTGGTCTGTGCAGTCAACGGGCCGGCGGCGGGCGCAGGCGTCAATTTCGCGCTCGCCTGCGACGTCGTGCTCGCCGCGAAATCCGCCAAATTTCTGCAGGCCTTCGCCCGCGTCGGGCTCGTGCCCGACGCCGGCGGCACCTGGATCCTGCCGCGGCTCGTGGGCGACGCGCGGGCCCGCGCGCTGATGATGTTGGCCGATCCGATCGGCGCCGAACAGGCGGAAGCCTGGGGCATGATCTACCGCGCCGTCGACGACGATGAGTTGATGGGCGAAGCGCGCACGATCGCGGAGCGGTTCGCCGCCGGGCCTACCCAGGCCTATGGCCTGATGAAGCGCGCCTTCGCCGCCTCGTTCGTCAACAGCCTCGACGCGCAGCTCGACCTCGAGCGCGATCTTCAGCGCGAGGCGGGCGCGACGGATGATTTTGCCGAGGGGGTGCGGGCGTTTCTGGAAAAACGGCCGGCGAATTTCCGGGGCAAGAAGGCTTAGCGCATGACGCCTGAAGAGATCGCGCAGAAGTCCGCCGACCTCCTGTGGGCGGACGACATCGCGGCTCAGGAGCACGGCATGCGCATCGATTGCCGTCGGCCCGGGCGCGGCGTCGCTGTCGATGACGCTGACCCGGTCGATGACCAACGGCCATAGGGTCGGGCACGGCGGCTTCATCTTCCTGCTCGCCGACACCGCCTTCGCCTACGCCTGCAACAGCTACAACCAGCGCTGCGTCGCGCAGCATTGCTCGATCACCTTTCTGAAACCGGCTCGCGAGGGATCCCGCCTGACGGCGACGGCGCGCGAGATCAGGCGTGTCGATCGCAGCGGCGTCTACGACATCAGCGTCATCGACGACGCCGGCGCGCCGATCGCAGAGTTCCGCGGCCACAGCCGCACCGTGTCCGGTTCGTTTTTCTGAGGCCGAAGACCCGAGGAAACGCCATGCTCGACCTTTCGCCGGAGAAGAGCGATCTCGAGCCCGATCGAAGTCGCCTCGCGCGACGAGATCGCGGCGCTCCAGCTCAGCCGGCTGAAGCGGACCCTGCGCCACGCCTACGACAACGTCCCCCGGTATCGGGCGAAGTTCGACGCCGCGGGCGTCTCTCCCGACGACTGCCGTGCGCTCGCCGACCTCGCCAACTTCCCTTTCACTGACCAAGGACGACCTGCGCGAAGCCTATCCCTTCGGCATGGTCGCCGTGCCGCACGAGAGGATCGCGCGGTTTCATGCCTCCTCCGGCACGACCGGCAAGCCGACCGTCGTCGCCTACACGAAAGGCGACGTGGACATCTGGTCGGATGTGATGGCGCGCTCGATCCGCGCCGCCGGCGGGCGGCCCGGCATGAAGGTTCATGTCGCCTACGGCTACGGTCTCTTCACCGGGGGTCTGGGCGCGCATTACGGCGCGGAACGGCTGGGATGCGCGGTCATTCCGGTCTCCGGCGGCATGACCGAGCGGCAGGTTCAGCTCATCCATGACTTCAAGCCCGAAATCGTCATGGTGACGCCGTCCTACATGCTGGCCATTCTCGATGAATTCCGCCGCGCCGGCATCGATCCGCGCGCGTCGAGCCTCAAGGTCGGCATCTTCGGCGCCGAACCCTGGACGAACGCGATGCGGGCCGAGATCGAGCAGAGCTTCGACATGCACGCGGTCGATATCTACGGCCTCTCCGAAATCATCGGTCCCGGGCGTCGCGTGCGAATGCGTCGAGACCAAGGATGGCCCCCACGTCTGGGAGGATCACTTCTATCCCGAGGTGATCGATCCCGAGACCGGCGCTGTGTTGCCGGACGGCGAGAAGGGCGAACTTGTCTTCACTTCGCTGACCAAGGAGGCCATGCCGATCGTGCGCTACCGGACCCGCGACCTGACGCGGCTCCTGCCCGGCACCGCCCGGACGATGCGCCGGATGGAGAAGATCACCGGCCGCACCGACGACATGATCATCCTGCGCGGCGTCAATCTCTTTCCCTCGCAGATCGAGGAGCAGATCCTGAAATGCAGCGGCCTGTCGCCGCATTTCCAGATCGAGCTCAGCCGCCACGAGCGCATGGACGCGATGACGGTCGTCGTCGAGGCGCGCATCGAAACGCCGAGCGGCGCGGCGCGCGAGGCCGAGGCGCAGGCGCTGGCCCATCACGTCAAGTCGGTCATAGGCGTCACGGTCGGCGTCCGCGTCGTCGATCCAGCAGGGGTCGAGCGCTCGCAGGGCAAGGCGAAGCGGGTCGTGGACCTCAGGCTGAGGTCCACCGGTCAGGGCGAGTAGCCTTGGGGCGGGGTTTCCGGGCAGGCTTGCCGCGCGGCGGCTGCGCTCGCGGCGGAGCAGGTTCCTGTACGAAGGAGCGCTTCGCCGTGATACGCTGGAAATCCCTGCCGGTCGCGCGGCGGGACAGCAGGAGGGAGCGATGGCTTACAAGGAAATTCTGGTCTATCTGGATCCGACGGCGGAATCCCTGGAGCGTCTGCGCTTTGCCATTGGCCTCGCCAAAGTTCATGCAGCGCGGCTGATCGGCGTCGACGTCGGCGCGGCGTCGGGCGTCGAGGGCGCCGAGAGTTCGGAGGTGACGCGCCAGACCTTCGAAACTGCGACCGGCGAGGCCGGGCTCACGGCCGTGCTGGTTCCGTCCGAAAAGCCGAGCGAGGGCGAGGCGTTCACCCATTGCGTCGATCTGATGGTCGCCCCGGCGCCGGGCAGCGGGGCGCGCGACGTGGTCCGGCATGGCACGCTCGAGCGCGCGCTGACAGAGTTGGGCGCGCCGATGCTGATCCTGCCGCGCGACTGGACAACCGGGACGGTCGGCGAAGCCATCGTCATCGCCTGGAACGCGACGCGCGAGGCGCTCCGCGCCGTCCACGATTCCATGCCGTTCCTCGAAAAGGCGCGGAAGGTGACCGTCTTCACCTATTCTCCGCGACCGAGCGACCTGCGCGCCTCGGCCCAGATGCTGGTCAACCATCTCGCATTGCACGGGATCGCCGCGCGTATCTCCGACTGGACCAACACCGGCGACCTCACGGCGATTGAAGCGCTGTTCGCCAGCCTCGACACCCAGGACGCCGATCTCATCGTCGCCGGCGCCTTCGGCCATTCGCGCCTCTATGAGAGCCTCTTCGGCGGCGTCAGCCTCGATCTCATGAACCAGCAGTCGATCCCCGTGCTGATGTCGCACTGACTGTTTCGTTTATGACCCGCAAGCGCGACCGACGCGAGAGCGCGACTCCTCCTGCGCGCGACCCGCGCAGCTTCGCCCGCGTTGGCAGGCCGTCGCCTCCGGCCTCCGGGCCGACGCCGGAACGGGCGAAGCGCGAGCGGTCGGCCGAGCGCCGGGATCCCGACGTCGTGCGCATCTATGGCTTTCACAGCGTCGAAGCGGCGCTGAAGGCGCCGCGCCGCGCCCTCGTCCGCCTCTACGCCACCGCCGCGGCGGCGGAGCGCCTCAAGCCCGAGATCGCCGCCCGCGGCCTCGAGACGCGGATCCTGAGCCTCGAGGAGATTAGCGGCCGCGCGCCGCGCGAGGCGGTCCATCAGGGGGTGCTGCTCGAGGCGCGGCCGCTGGCGCCGATCGACATCTCCGAACTGCCGCCGTACGGGCTCGCGGTCGTGCTCGACCAGATCACCGATCCGCACAATGTCGGAGCGATCCTGCGCACCGCTGCGGCCTTCGCCGTCGACGGGCTCGTCACCACCGAACGGCATTCGCCGGAATTCTCGGGCGCGCTGGCGAAATCCGCCTCAGGCGGTCTCGAGCACGTGCCGATCGCCTCCGTGACCAACCTCGCCCGCGCTCTCGCCGAGATGGGCGACATCGGCTATTTCCGCCTCGGCCTCGATTCGGAAGCCCCCCTGGCGCTGGCCGACGTCCCGCTCTCCCGCCCGCTCGCGCTTGTGCTCGGGGCCGAGGGCAAGGGCCTGAGGCGGCTCACCCGCGAGCGCTGCGACACGCTTGTCCGGCTCGACCTGCCCGGCGCGATCAAGAGCCTCAACGTGTCCAACGCGTGCGCCATCGCTCTTGCGACGGTGCATGAGCGGCTGAAGCGGCACGGGTGAGACCACAATGCGATCAGCCCGATCCGCGTGGCCGTGCTTACGGGGCCGGGGCGCGTTCTACGAGAGCCCCTTTTCCCGCGTGCGGGTCTCCTTGCGGGAGAAGGCAGGGCGCCGATGGTGTGACGGAGAGGGCTAGCGGATGACCGCCCTTCCGCTCGTCCTCGTCGCCGCGGTCGCCCGGAACGGCGTCATAGGCGGCGACAATCGGCTGCTCTGGCGGCTGCCTGGCGATCTCAAGCGCTTCAAGACCCTGACCATGGGCAAACCGCTCGTTCTGGGGCGGAGGACGTTCCAATCCATCGGCCGGCCGCTGACTGGCCGCGAGATCATCGTCATGAGCCGCGACCGCAGCTTTCGGCCGGCAGGCGTCCACGTGGCGCACAGCCTGGAGGCGGCGCTGGCGCTTGCCGAAGCGCGCGCCGCGGCAACGGGCGCGGCAACGATCGTCATCGCCGGCGGGGCCGAGATCTACGCCGAGACGATCGGCAGCGCGGACCGCCTCTTCATCACCGAGGTGGCGCTCGCGCCCGAGGGCGACGCCCGCTTTCCGCCGATCGATCCGGCCGTCTGGCGCGAGGTTCGGCGCGAGGCTGGCGAGCGCGGCCCGCGGGACGAAGCCGATTTCACCTTCGTCGACTACGAGCGGCTGGCCGTTAGCGGGCCCGCTAAGCAGATTTCTTCAGCGACCCCAAAATGGACCGATGAAGGCGCGGTTCGACTGAACTTTCACCACAAGCGACGCGCGTTCGCGGAAAACGAGATTCCGCCTGTTACTCCCTGCCAACAGGGCAAATCGCTTCCCGCCGCTCTCGAGCGATTGCACAAATCCCTTGTCTTTCATCTGGTTGAGCGAATTTGCTCGTGTGGAAGGGAAAGACGGAGCAGGGGAGATTATCGCCCCTCACATGGGGTGTTTCCGGTCAAGCTCATTCGTTTGGGCCGGCCGCTGGCGTGTCACCGCGAAGCGGGGCGAAGCGCAGCGGAGCAGGGAGCGAAGCGACCTTGACGCGCCGGCGGCCGGCTACACTGTCAGGAGCGAGCGCGCCGTTGCGCGCTCTTGGCTGCCTCTGTGGCCTCTGCCGCACTCATTCATTTTGGCATTGCGTCTCCTTTGCATTTTGGCCTTGCGTCTCCTTTGCCTTTGGATCCGAAGCGTGAGCCCGTCTTTCGCATGCAGCCGCGACGGCCGCATCACCTCACATCCGGTCGAGCTTGTCGGGCTCGGACCATAATCCCTCATGCTCGAGGGCGTCGGGCTCGGGTTGGCGGGACCATCCTGTTAGGCGGCGTGTTTCAGCCAGGGGGAGCTCCGGTCACCGCCCGCCCGGATCCGGCGAAGCCGTCGCGTTCAGCTTCGCTGGAAGGGGGTCAAGTCGCTAAGCCGTCGTTGGAGTGTTGGAGTGTTGGAGTGATAGAGCCATCGGTCAGGCCGCCTTGAACACGGCGCCTTCGGGAACGACGCCTTGGGTGACAAAGCGCCACAAGGCGACGAGCAGTTTGCGGGCCAGCGCGACGATGGCGATCCGGCGGATCCGTCCCTTGGCGGCGCCGACCCGCGCCTGAAACCAGCGGCTCAACGCCGAGTCCGGCTGATGCCGCAGCCAGAACCAGGCCAGCTCGATCATCGTCTTGCGCAGGCGGCGGTTGCCCGATTTCGAGATGCCCTGATCCCGTTCGATACTGCCGCTCTGCCAGGGGCTGGGCGCCAAGCCGCTGTACGCCGCCACCTGGCGTCGGTTGCCGAAGCTGCGAAACAACAATTCCAGCCAGAGGAGCGAAGCGAACTCAGGGCCGATGCCCTTGAGCTTGAGGAGCAGGGTGCCTGGGTTGTTCGGCTCCGGGGAGTTCGGCTCCTCGGCTTGCGTGCGGATGAGCGCGTCGCGGGCCCGTTCGACCGCAGCCAGTTGCCTCGTCGCCAGCGCCATCCGATCGAGCTCCCGGCGGATCTCCGCCTTCAACATCGGCGGCAGCTCACGACCGTCGCCGGTTCGCAGCGCCTCCAGCCGTTCAAAACGATCGCGCCGAAGCGGATTGTAATCCCGGATGCCCTGGCCGCTGAGCAGGCCCTTGACCCGATTGGTGTGCTGAATGCGTTCCTTGAGCAGCGTGCCGCGCTCGCGCGTCAGCCGCCGGCGATCCTCGTCTTCCGGGCTGGGCGCGCGAACCATGGAACAGACCCGCCGCTCGCCGCGAGCCCACGCCATCAGCGTCCGCAACAGCGTCTCGCCGTCGATCGAATCGGTCTTGGCCCGCCGATGCCGCCGGGCGACGGCGATCGAAGCCGCATCGACGACGTGGCTCTCGATCCCCTCGGCGAGCAGCAAGCGATGAATCCAAAACCCGTCCAATCCCGCTTCCTGAATGACCACCGTCTTGACCCCAACGCCATAGCCCTGCTCGGCCTTCGCCCTCGACCGCGAAAGAAGGTCGAGCAGGCCGGAGCCGTCTCCACCCTCAACCCCATGCCTGGAAAACTTCTCGCTGCCCGGACTGTTGATCGTCACAACCCATTTCGATTTGCTCAATTCGAGCGAGGCGAACAAAGTGATATCATGCGCCCGGGCGGTGGTCGCGACGACGGTCGCGGAGGTGACAAAATTCATCGGTTGCCTCCTTGCTGGTGGAAGCTCAGCCTACCAAGTCCGGCCGCCGTCCACCCGCATAGGATCTGTTAGGCCGATGAACAGGAGGGACTGGGAGGGGAGCGCAAAGCGGAAAACCGACTTCATGGGTCCGCTGGAGAGCGCGACCGTCAAGAATATCCAAACGAAGCCGCCGGGCGCCGGTCCCGCCGTACGTTTTGCGTGAGGATAACGCCATATCTGCTTGATTTTACGGACGTAACTACGGTTTGTGTGAGAGCTCCTCGCCTCGCCGATTTTTGCCTATGCGGGCAAGATTAGCGTGCTCCGCCTCTCTGTGGCGAACGGGTCCGGCTTCATCCGTTGGCTCGCCCAAGAATCTCTGCCATGAAAATAGCTCGGAGGAATTGGCGTCGTGCGGCCGGCCCGTGATTTTCATCCATAATGGCGCGCCGCAGGCGCTGGTTGGCTGCTTAGTTCACCACCGGCCGCGGGCGGCCGACCCGCCATGGATGAAAATGGCGGATTCCTTGGATCCCCTCGGCTCAGGCGGCTCCTATTTTCTCTCTAGCCTGCCTTGATCAGCCGCGCCGCGAAGAAGCCGTCGAGCCCCGAGCGGCGCGGATCCTCGCTCCAGAGATGGCAGGGCAGGGTGCGCAACTCGCCGGCCGGCGTAAGACATTCGGCGAGGCCGCCGATCTCCGGCGCCTCGACGGGCGCCCGGCGGACGTCGGGATTGCGCCGCGTCAGCGCGGCGATTTGGGCTTCGCCCTCCTCCGGCTCGATCGAACAGGCGCAGTAGACGAGAACTCCGCCCGGCTTCGTCAGGGCGACCGCTTTGTCGAGCAGCTGCGCTTGCAGCCTGGCGAGACCGGGGAGGTCGCCCAGTCGTTTGGTCCAGGCGACGTCGGGATGGCGGCGTATCGTCCCGGTCGCGCTGCACGGGGCGTCGATGAGCACGGCGTCGAAAGGCGGCGCTTCGAAGGCGAGCGCATCGGCGACAACGACGTCGGAATGCAGCTTCAGCCGGGCGAAATTGGCGGCGAGCGCCTTGAGCCGCTCGGCGGAGCGGTCGACCGTCGTGACATTCGCCCCTGCCGCGGCGAGTTGCGCGCTTTTTCCTCCCGGGGCGGCGCAAAGATCGACGACACGCCAGCCGGGGCGCGGATCCAGGATACGCGCCCCGAGCGCGGCGGCCGCGTCCTGCACCCACCATTCGCCGTCGGCGTAGCCTTCGAGCTCGGCGACGGGCTTATGGGTATCGAGACGGACAGAGCCGGTCGGCAACACAAACCCGCCCAGGCGCTCGGCCCAGCCGGCGGCATCGCTCTTGACGGTAAGATCCAAGGTCGGCTCCGCGCGGTTGGCGGCAGCGATGGCGTGCGCCAAGGTCCCGCCGTAGTTGGCGCGCCAGCGCTGGGCGAGCCAGAGGGGCGTATCGTCCTCCAGCGGATCGGAGGCCGCGAGGATCGGCTCGCGGTCGCGTGCGATCCCTCTCAGGACCGCATTCGCGAGCCCAGCGAACGGAGCGCTCGCCGGGTCCGCACGCGTCGCCTTGACTGCGAGATCCACGGCCGCATGGTCGGGCGTGTCGAGAAAGAGGATCTGGGCGGCGCCAACAACCAGGATCCATTCCAGCATCCCGCTGCGCTTGGGCCACCCCTTGTCCAGCCGCTCGGCGAGCGCCTTGCGGATCGTGCCGAGACGCCGCAAGGCGACGGTCGCAATTGAGCGCGCCAGCAACGGATCGCGCGGATCGAGGCCCGCGCCGCGCAGCGACAGGTCGGCGGCCAGTCGCTCGTCGAGCGGACGCGCCAGGGTCACCGCCTCGGAGACCGCCCGCGCCGCCGCGGCTCTGGCCGCCAAGCCTGGCGCAGGCGGCTCGCGCGTCGGCCGGGGGCCGTTGAATCCGCGCTGTTGTCGAGCCAAACGAGCCTCTGTTCGAATCATTTTCGCTCCCGCCGCTCGAATGTATACGCGAATTCTGCGGCCGGCTTGCGTCAGGCCGCCAGCGCCGCCGCCCAAAAAGGGAAGATATCGGTTGATGAGGAGACCTTTTCCGTGGGCCGGCCACAGCGGCCGCTGTTCGGCCTCAATCGGTGGGCTCGAATCGCGCGCTGAACGATCAATCGAAGTTGTCTTCCGGGCCGGAGCTGCAGGCCAGGCCGGCGATCGCCAAGGGGTCAGGACAGAGCGGCGTTGCGCGCTTCCGGTCGCTTCGTGCTAAGGCTACGCTCGTGTTTGCCATGGCTTAGCTGCATGGCTCAGCGGTTGCGGTTCAGGATTTTGAGGAAGCCGCCGTGTTTCTGAATACGCCATTGGCGAGACGACAATGGACAGGCCTCGACGACGAGCATCTGGCCAGCATCGGATTCGTCAACTTCGCCTGGAATGCGCTTGAACGGAAATTTGCCTCTCTCGTCTGGGTCACCGCAGGATGGACCCAGGAGGTTGGCGACTTGGTGCTGGCCAGCATGGGAAACGTCTCGCTGGTGACGCTCTTCGTCAATCTTATGAAGCGGGAACTCAAAGAGCGAGACGATCGTCGACTTTGGGACCAGGGCGCGCAGACCGGAGCGCTGTTTGACGAGATTCGCGACGCCCGCAACGATGTCGTCCACAGTTTCTTTTATTGTGACCCAACCGGGGGCATCGAAGGACATTTCAAGGCGTCAGCCAGGAAGAACGCGTCGGGGCAGGCCGAACTCAGAACCGTGGCGATGGAGAAGGGCGACATTGACGATCTTTGTCTTGCGATCTCAGATTGCTTCGAGTCGATTGACGATCTGATCTTGAAAATTTGGTTCCGACGCCGCTTTCTCGCGGCAGAGCGCGGGGCTCCGGCACACTTATACGATCGCGCAGTGCACTGCTGGCAGGACCCCCCCTTCGACATCCGTCGCCTGCGAATTTATCCCAAGAAACGGCGACGCCGGAGCGCGGCGGGCAACGGCAGACCCATAGGCGGCGAACAGGATAAGAAAACGCTTCTCGACTTCTCTGACAATCTCGCGGAAACCGCCTCCGTACGCGGCGACAGCGCTCCGGACGAGATCGCGTCCGAACGGCTCGGGCGCAACAAGGAGCCCTGATTGAATCCGCCAAAAGCCGCAGTCGACAGGCCGGCGGGATCGCTCGTCAGTTTGCCAAGCTCTTACAGCGTCATCTGCGTCTGCGTCGCCAGCGCGATCAGTTTGCCGTCCTTGGTTTCGACCCGGGTCTGCCAGACCTGCGTCCGCCGGCCGCGGTGAACGAGCGTCGAGCGACCGACGAGGACTGACCCGACCGGGGCGCCGGCGACGAAGTTCGTCTTGCTCTCGAGCGTCGTCGTGCCCTTGGCTTCGGAAGCCAGATTGACGAAGGCGGCGGCGGCGCCGAGCGTGTCGGCGAGGCTCATGATCGCCCCGCCATGGGCAAAGCCGCTGAGCGTGCAGAGGTCCGGCCGTACAAGCATGCGCGCCTCGACGGCATCCGACTCTGCGCTCGTGAACTCGACCCCGAGCAGTTCGGCGAACGGCAACGGATGTGCTTTAATGCGTTCCAACGGCGACATGAGGCTCGCCTCCGAAATTCAAACCGATCGCCCGGGACTGAACAACGCCTGCATGCCCGAGGCGCGGCGGAGAGGGAAGGGAGGAAAGCATGTTCAGCGAGGGCCTGTTCGCGGGCAAGAAAATCCTGGTCACGGGCGGAGGGACCGGTCTCGGCAAGGCGATGGCCGAGCGCCTGCTCGGCCTCGGCGCCGAAATCGCGATCTGCGGGCGCCGCAAGAGCGTTTGCGACGAGACGGCCGCGGCGCTGATGAAGGCGCACGCCGGCGTCGTCAAGAGCTACGGCGTCGACATCCGCGACGCGGCGGCGGTGGATGCGATGGTCGCCGACATCTTTCGCGACGGCCCGTTGACCTCGCTCGTCAACAACGCCGCGGGCAACTTCATCGCACGGACGGAGGATCTGTCGCCGCGCGGCTTCGACGCCATCGCCAACATCGTCATGCACGGAACCTTTTATGTCACGCAGGCCGTCGGCAAGCGATGGATCGCGGGGCGCCATCGCGGCAGCGTCGTCTCGATCACCGTCACCTGGGCGCGCAACGGCGGACCGTTCGTCGTGCCTTCGGCGATGAGCAAGGCGGCGATCCAGGCGATGACGATGTCGCTCGCCGTCGAGTGGGGGCGTTACGGCATCCGCCTCAATGCGATCGCCCCAGGAGAAATCCCGACCGAGGGCATGAGCAAGCGGCTCATGCCCGGCGCCGACGCGGGTCTCGGGACAGAGAGCGTCAATCCGCTCGGCCGCGTCGGGCGGATGGAGGAATTGCAGAATCTGGCGGCGTTCCTTTTGTCCGACGGCTGCGAGTACCTGACCGGTGAAACGATCGCGATGGACGGCGCGCAAGCGCTGGCCTCTGGCGGCAACTTCTATGAACTGCGCAAATGGGGCGACGCGGAATGGAAGGCGGCGCGTGAGGCGATCGAGGCGCAGAACGCGCGCGACCGGGCGCAGCGCGCCTGATCGATGGCGCTACTCTCCGCCGCGGGGCTCCTTGAGCTTGCCGAACACCGAGTTGACGTCGATGCGTTCCTCGCTTGGTTTCGGCTTCGGAACGCCGAAGACTTCGAGCTGGCTCGAGGGCGCCGGGCGGGCGGTCGTGATCTCGGCCGAGACCAGCGTCTGGCCGCGCTCCTCCTCCTTCGGACGGTCCTTGGCGGCGCGGTTGACCTCGAAGTCGAGGTCGATCTGCGAAGAGAGACCGAGCGTCACCGGGTCCATCGGCTGAAGATTGGCGGAGTTCCAGTGGGTGCGCTCGCGGATCGCCTGCAGCGTGTGCTTGGTCGTGCCGACAAGGCGCATGATCTGCGCGTCCTTGAGCTCCGGATGATTGCGCAACAGCCACAGGACCGCATTCGGCCGGTCCTGCCGGCGCGACAGCGGGGTATAACGTGCGCCGCGCGGTTTCTTCAACTCGGGCGTGCGGACTTTCGCGGTCGCCAGATGCAGACGGTGATGGGGATCCTGTTCGGCCACCGCGATTTCCTCGCGGGTCAGCTGCCCGGTCGAAATCGGATCGTAGCCCTTGATTCCCGTGGCAACCTCGCCATCGGCGATGCCCTTCACCTCCAAGGGGTGCAACTTGCAAAACTCAGCAATCTGATCGAAGGTCAACGACGTGTTCTCGACCAGCCAGACGGCGGTCGCCTTCGGCATCAACGGCGCATCGCTCATGTCGCCAGCTCCTTCGTGGTGATCGGGCGCGCAACTCCCGTCTGGGCCCGGAGGAGGCGCAGCCTCAAAACAGCAAACTCTAGGGGAGAGGGGGTTTATAGGCGCCCGGCCGCCGAATTGCAATGGTTTCAGCAAATTTGAGCGTGGACCGCATCTCTTGCGTCGCCGGCGCCTGCCGGGGGCGTTTTCCGGCCGCCGATGTCGAAAGCCGAAGCCGGAACTTATTCTCTGCTTTCGGATTTAGAGGAACCCCAACATGGAGTCTCAGCCTATGAAGTCCGCTCTTCTCGCCGTCGCCGCTCTCGCGCTCGGCCTTGCACCTGTTCTTTCTCCTGCTCCCGCCGAGGCCAAGGGCTGTCTGAAAGGCGCCTTGGTTGGCGGCGTCGCCGGCCATATGGTTCACCACGGCGTCATGGGTGCAATCGGCGGTTGCGTGGTCGGCCATCACATGGCGCATGAGAAGAGCAAGAGCTCGGCCGAAAACGAGCATCCGTCGGCTGGTTCGGAGGGCGCCGCTCCCCAGAACAACCAATAGCCGGTCTCCCGGTTTTACGACTTGTTGTTGCGCGCTCGCTCTGACTTCGGATCCAGCGGCCAGCGCGGGCGCGCCGGCGCGTCGAGCGTATCTTGCAGACCTAATCTGAGTCGCTCAATGCCGGCCCAGGCGATCATCGCCCCATTGTCGGTGCAGAGCTTCTGCGGCGGGGCGATCATCGGCAAACCGGCTTCGGCGCAGAAGCGCGTCAGCGCGCCGCGCAGTGCGGCGTTCGCCGCCACGCCGCCGGCGATGACGACGGCGCGGGGGACGATTCCCAGGCGCTCTCGGAAGAGCTTGAGCCCCATGCGGGTGCGGTCCTCGACCACGTCGATGATCGCCGCCTGGAACGAGGCGCAGAGATCGGCGACGTCGCGGGGCCTGAGGGGAGCCGCGGCCTCGGCTGCAAGCCGCACCGCCGTCTTGAGGCCGGAGAGCGAGAAGTCGGCGTTGGGCTTGCCCATGAGCGGCCGGGGCAGAGCGAAGCGCTCCGGGTCGCCTTTATTCGCCGCGGCTTCGATCGCCGGACCTCCGGGATAGCCAAGCCCGAGCAGTTTGGCGGTCTTATCAAAGGCCTCGCCGATCGCGTCGTCCTGGGTGGCGCCGAGCCGATCGTAGTCGCCGACGCCCTTGACTGCGAGAATCTGCGTGTGCCCGCCAGAAGCCAGGAGGATGAGGTAGGGGAATGCGGCGTTGCCGGCGAGACGCGCCGTCAGCGCGTGCGCCTCGAGATGGTTGACGGCGACGAACGGCTTTCCCGTCGCGAGCGCAAAGCCCTTGCCCGCCATCAGTCCGACCAGGATGCCGCCGATCAGTCCCGGCCCCGCCGCCGCGGCGACGCCGTCGAGGTCCTTGGCCGCAGCGCCGGCGTTCGACAGCGCCCGGGCGATCAGCGAGTCGAGGATTTCGACATGGGCGCGCGCCGCGATCTCCGGGACGACCCCGCCAAAAGGCGCATGCGCCGCGATTTGGCTCATCACCTCGTCGGCGAGGATTTCGCCCGAGCCGTCCGACCTCAGGCGCACGACCGCAGCCGCCGTCTCGTCGCAAGTCGTCTCGATGCCGAGGACGCGCATGGTTAGAATTCTCCGTTCAGCCGCACGGCTATCGCCGTTCGGCCTTGGCCAGCGCCGCATCGATCGCCGGCGCCAGAATCGTCCTTACCGCGAAAATCGACCCTTGGACGCTATAATGGCCGTAGTCGACAGCCAGCATGTCCTCAGGCAGATTCGGTCCTACCAGACGACGGCAGCCGTTCGCGCCGCACAGGCTTTGCGCTTGTGAGACGTAGATCACCCCCTCGCCCCAGTCCTCATGCGCGAGCGCCCTGTCGGTTTCGAGCGAATCCGGCCGGACGCCGACAGGGGAAAACTCCGACGCCACGCCCCGCTCGAGGACGTCCCGTCCGACAAGGATCGGCACGACCGGCGCCCAGGTCGGAACCTCTCCGGCAATGACGATCGAACGCACGCCATCGTCATGCAAGCGCCTGGCGCTCCTGACCAGTGCATCGAAGTACCCGGGGTAGCGCCAGTTCGCCTCGTGGTCGTATTGGGAGAAATAGCCGGCGACCAGGAGAACGTCGGGCTTTAGCGCGCGAATACGCTCGAACACCGCCTCGTTGATCGCCCGGCAGCGCGGGGTGCCGGCGACGCCTTTCTCCATGTCGACGCGCTCGACGAGAGGAACGCAAAAGACAGCGGCGAGCGCGAGGATGTTCGCCTTGCCCGCGTAGGTCTCGGTCAGGCCGGCGAAAAGATGGGCGGCGTGCGAATCGCCGACGACCAGGATCGTCGGTTTGCGCGGATCGTCGGCCACCGCGCATCGGTGGTCGTCGAAAAAGCGCGTCGCCCGCTCGCGCTCCTCCGCGAGAGGATAGGCACGTTCGTCGCGGCTGTAGAAGCACTCCATGAGCCGCTTCCCTTGCGCGCCGTTGACGTCGTAGTCGAAAATCCGCGTGACCAGCGGCGGGAAGCGGCCGGGAAAGCCCTTTGCGTCATAGGTGATCCGGCCGACGATGCCGGTCGCAGCGAGCAGGAGGGCGAGACCAAGCGCGATCGCGTAGGGGCGACGTCGAAACAGCATCGCGGCCGGCGCCTCGATCACTTGGCGGGTGAGGGTCGCGAGTCCGACGGCGCCCGCCGTCAGCGCGAGCATCACCGCTTGCGTCGGAATGATCCCGGGCCACAGATGCGCGAAGGCGAAGAGGGGCCAGTGCCAGAGATAGAGTGGATACGAGATGACGCCAAAAAAGCCGGCGACTCTGTTGCCGAGCGCCAATTCGCCTGGCGCTGCGCGCGGATGCGCGATGACGAGAGCGCAGCCGGCGGTCGGGATTGCGGCGCGCCAGCCCGGAAACGGCTGCGCCTCGCTCATCAGGAACAAAGCGCCGAGCATCAGCGCGATCCCGAGTCCGGCGCCGATATTGGCGCCAGTCCGCGCCGGGTAGGGCAGACGCCCGATCAGGAAGACCTCGCGATAGGCGAGCATCGCGCCAAGGGCGAGCTCCCATCCGCGGGTCCAGGGCAAATAGAAAGCGCCGATCGGATCGACAGGCGTCAGGATGACGCAGGCCGCCAGCGAAGCGACGAAGATGCATACGATGACGGGCAGGAGCAGGCTTCGCCTCAGCCTGAAAAGCGCCAGCAGCAGGACCGACCAGACGAGATAGAACTGCTCTTCTATGCTGAGCGACCAGAGATGCAGCAAAGGCTTCGTGGACGAATCGCCGCCGAAATAGCCGGTGACGTTGGCCAGCCGCAGAAACCAGAAGTTCACGGTGAAATAGGAGTTGCTCATCAAAGAGCCGCCGACGTCGCGGAACTGGGTCGGGGCAGCGCGAAACCAGCCGACGAGCCACACGAGGCTGACGACGACGAGCAACGCCGGCAGGATGCGCCTGGCGCGCTTGGCGTAGAACATTGAAAGCGAGAAATCGCCCGCCGCGCATTCGCTCAAAATGATGCGCGAGATGAGGAAGCCCGAAATAACGAAAAAAACATCGACGCCGACAAAACCGCCGGGAACGAGCGCAGGGTCGGCATGAAAGGCCACGACGCCGAGCACCGCGACCGCGCGCAGGCCATTGATGTCTTTCCTGAAACCGAGGCCCGCCGCGGTGCGCGCGGCGGCGATGTCGGGCGAGTCGAGAGCTTGATCCAATCAGCTTCCTGTCGGCGAGACGCGAGAAGCTGCGACCGGTAATGCGCCGCGCGCCTATCGGCAAGCGCCGCCTTGTCCCGCCCCGAGCCAGCGCCGATACTGCTGGCTCAAATGGCGAGAGGCTCCGGTATCACGGCACGGGTTGCGCTTTTTCGGCCCCGCGATGATGCCGCGGCGAGCGGCGCGCGGTTGCAACGGCTCGGATTCTCGGTCGTTTGCGCGCCGGTCGTCGAGGTCGCCCCCTGCCCCATCGCCCCGACGAAGGCGCGCTACGACCTCGTTGTGGCCACCAGCGCTAACGCATTCTTGACCGACTCTCCGGTCGCAAAGACGGCTCCGCTTTACGTCGTCGGCGCGAGGGCGGGTCGCGCTGGCGAGAGTCGCGGCTGGCGTCTCGCAGCGGCGCCGGCGCCCGATGTGGACCGGCTGATCGAGACACTGAAGCGCCAGATGGCGCCGAGCGCGGACGCGCTTTATCTCGCCGGGCGGGACCGCAAGGGAACGCTGGAGGCTGCGCTCGGGGCGATCTGCGCTCTCGAGGTGGTCGAGGCCTATGCGGCGGAAGCGCGCCAGGCTTGGGGCCCGGACGAGGTCCGCGCCCTGGCCGAGTGTGCGGCTGCGCTTCACTATTCGCGGCGTTCCGCCGCGCTCGCCGTCCGGCTCGCCGAGGCGTCCGGCCTCGCGACGACATTCTCCGCAATGCGGCACGTTTGCCTCTCCGCCGACATCGCGGAGCCTCTGCGGGCGACCAGGGCCGTCGATATCATCGTCGCCGGCGCGCCCGACGAATCGGCTCTGTTCGCGGCTTTGCGAAAGGCCTTGCGCGTATTTCCTTCGCATGGACCCTCCCGTATATAAGGCGCGAACTTCTTCAGGACGCGAGGCGATGGTCGACGAGGAAAGTCAGGACGTTGCTTCTGGACAGGCGCGAGGCGCCCCGGTCAATCGCGACACGCCGCCGGGTCCCGGGGTCATCGACGGCGAAATCGCATCCGCCGACGGCGCGGAGCAGGCCGGGGCCGCGCCGCCAGGCGCAAGCCCGTCAGATCGCCAGGCTCAGCCTGCGGGTCGAGGTCCGGGCGCCTTCCGCGGCTTCCTGGCAG
The DNA here is from genome assembly GCA_963820795.1 of uncultured Alphaproteobacteria bacterium. Taxonomy (GTDB): domain Bacteria; phylum Pseudomonadota; class Alphaproteobacteria; order Rhizobiales; family Beijerinckiaceae; genus Roseiarcus. The sequence goes on along the minus strand of CAWGBJ010000010.1, from coordinate 367,903 downwards.
GCGCGCTCGGCGGCGCCCTCATTGCGGCGCTCGCCGCCCTCGCTGGCTACCTGTTCTTCTGGCCAAGCGCTGATCTCGCGGAAGCGGACGCGAGCCGTTTGGCTGCGCTCGAGACGCAGGCGCGAACCCAGGCAACGGAAGCGCAACGCCAGGCGTCCGCCCTCGCTGGCCTCGACAAGCGCCTGGGCGCGCTGGAGGCCGCCAATCCGGCGGGCGCGCTCGCTGCTCTCGACAAACACCTTAGCGCCCTCGACGCCGCGAATGCCGCCAACGCGGCGAAGATCGCCGCGGCTCTTGAGGCTGCACAAGGATCGGCGAGCGGGCTTAAGGAGCTGAAGGCGGAGGCGGATGCGGCGCGGAGCGCGCTTCCGGAGCTGTCGGCCCGGGTCGCCAAGCTGGAAGCGAGCGAGAGCGCGCCGCAGGCGGCGGCGGGTCCCGAAATCTCCGATCTGGCCAACCGCGTCGGCAAGGTGGAGGCGGCGCTCGCAGCGCCCAAGACGGAGAGCCGGGTCGCCCCGGAAAAACCGGCATTCGACAACTCGGCGGCGGTCGCGATCGTCGCCGCGGCTCTGCGAGACAAGCTCGCCCAGGGAGCGCCGTTCGGAACCGAGCTCTCGGCCCTGCAAAATCTAGGGATCGAACCGGAGAAGCTGGCGCCGCTGAAGGCCCTGGCCAATGGCGGCCCCACGAACGAGGAGCTTGCCGCCGCCTTTGCGACGATCGCGCCGAAGGCGCTCGCCGCCGCCTCATCTGGCGAGAAGACCGACGCCTGGAACCGCTTCCTCGGGCACATCCGCGGGATGGTTCAAGTGCGCGATCTGAACGAGGCGTCTGGAGACGACCCGGTCGCGCTCGTCTCGCAGATCGAGGCCGAGAGCCGGGGCGGCGATCTCGGCGCGGCGCTGGCCGCTTTCGCCAAGCTGCCGGAGCCGGCGCGGCGTGCGGCCTCCGAATGGGCGGCCGAGGCCGGCGCGAAGCAGCAGGCGGACCAGGCGCTGCAGTCAATTCGCACGAGCGCCATCGAAAAACTGGCTGCCGGCGGCAAGTCTTGAGTCTCAAGCGCGCAGACGTTGAGAAAGCGGTGACGGCATGTTCCGGCTGTTGATCTTTCTCGCGCTGCTGGCGCTGGCCGCCTGGGGCCTGATGTGGCTCGCCGACAATCCCGGCGTCGTGACCGTTGTTTGGCGCGGCGTCGAGTACAAAGTCTCGCTGATGCTGGCGCTGGGGGTCGTTGCGGCGGTCGCCATCGCGCTCTCCATCGTCTGGGGCGCTCTGCGTTTCGTCTTCCACATCCCCTCGTTCGTCTCGCTCGCCGCGCGGGCGCGGCGGCGCGAGAAGGGACTTCAGGCGCTTTCGCGCGGCATGATCGCGGTCGGCGCGGGCGACGCGCGCGCCGCGGCCAAACACGCCGCGGACGCCGGCCGCTTCGTCGAGCACGAGCCGATGACGAAGCTGCTCCGCGCCCAGGCGGCGCAATTGTCGGGCGACCGCCAAGGAGCGATCGCCGCCTACAACGCGATGCTCGATGACCGCGAGACGCACGGGCTCGGCTTGCGCGGCCTGCATCTCGAGGCACGCCGGGGCGGCGACCACGAAGCGGCGCTGCACTACGCGATGCGCGCCAACGCGCATGCGCCCGCCGCTTGGGCGGGGCAGGCGGTGCTGGACGACCGCGCCCGTCGCGGCGACTGGGCGGGCGCCCTGGCGACCGTCGACTCGAACGCCGCCGCCCGCCTCATCGACCGGGCGACCGCCAATCGATGGCGCGCCGTCATCAAGACCGCGATGGCCGAAGCGCTGATGGATCGCGATCCGAAGGGCGCGCTGGCGCTAGCCCAGGAGGCCTGTCGGCTTGCGCCGACCCTCGTCCCGGCAGCGGCGATCTGCGGCCGGCTGACGGCCGCCGCGGGCGACTACCGGCGGGCGGCGAAGATCTTGGAACGGGCCTATGCGCAGACGCCGCATCCGGACCTCGCCGCCGCCTATTTGCGCGTGCGCCATGGCGACTCGACCGCCGATCGCCTCGCCCGCGCCCGCGCGCTGGCGCGGGTCGCGCCGAACGACCCGGAATCGATGCTGACGATCGGCAGGGCGGCGCTCGAGGCGCATGACCGCGAAGCGGCCCGCGCCGCCATTGCGCCGCTGCTCGCCTCCGATTCGCCGCATGGACGGCCGACCCGCCGAGCCTGCCTGCTGATGGCAGACATCGAGGATGCCGAGGGCCACGAGGGCGCGGTGCGCGAATGGCTGGGCCGCGCGGCCCGAGCGCCGCGCGACAAGGCGTGGGTGGCGGACGGCGTCATCACCGACCGCTGGGCGCCGGTTTCCCCGTCCGGGATGCTGGACGCCTTCGTCTGGCGCACGCCCGATGAGCGCATCGCCGCCCCGGTCGAGCCGCCGCGGCTGCAACGCGAGCCTGCGCCGTCGCCGGAAATCGCCCCGCCGTCGCCGGAAAAGTCCGCGCAGGCCCCCGGTTCGCCGCCCGAGCCGGCGCGTCGGCTTCCGGCGTCGCCCGCCTCTCTCGCGCCGCGCGCGGCGGCCGTCATCGATCCCGGAACGATGGCCCCGGATGACCCGGGGCCGGGAGAGCCGGCCGCAGAACGGGGCGATTTCCGGCTTTACGCCAGCGAATGACGCGCTTGAGCAGGCATTCGAAGCGGGAGGCGCCCTAGGCCATGCCATCGTCTTCCGCAGTCGTCATTGTCGGCGCCGGCCATGCCGGCGTCCAGGCCGCTGCGAGCGTGCGCGAGGAGGGGTTCCGGGACGAAATCGTCCTTTTGTCCGACGAGACCGAGCTTCCCTATCAGCGCCCACCGCTGTCCAAGACCTTTCTCAAGGGCGAGATGGACATCCATGGGCTTCCGCTCAGGGCCGAAGCCTTCTTCCGCGACCATCGCATCGATCTCCGCCGCGGCGTCTGCGCGAGCCGGATCGATCGCGCCGAGCGTCGGGTCGAAACCAGCGCGGGGGAGGCGATCGGCTACGGCCACCTGATCCTTGCGACCGGGGCGCGGCAGCGTCGGCTCGCGGCGCCGGGCGTGGATCTGCCCGGCGTCTTCGGCTTGCGGACGATCGCCGACGCCATCGCCATTCGCGAGCGGCTCGCCGCCGGACTGAGGCTCGTCGTCGTCGGAGCCGGCTTTATCGGGCTCGAAATCGCCGCCACCGCCCGAGGCCTCGGGGCCGAGGTGACGGTCGTCGAGATTGCGCGGCCGATGGGGCGCGCGGTCTCGCCGATCATTTCGGATTATTTCCTCAAGGCGCATAGCGCCGCCGGGGTCCACTTCCGGATCGGCCGCGGCGTCGCCGAAATCCGCGGCGCAGACCAGGCGGACGCAGTGGTTCTGACGGATGGGGAGGTCCTGCCAGCCGACATCGTCGTCGTCGGCGTCGGGGTCGTCGCGGAAGATGCGCTCGCCCGCGGGAGCGGGCTCGAATGCGGGAACGGCGTCGCGGTCGACCAGCATCTGGCCACTTCGGATCCCGCCATTTCGGCGATCGGCGACTGCGCCGATTTCCCGCACGCGGCGCTCGGCGCCCGCACCCGCCTCGAATTGGTCCAGAACGCCGTCGATCAGGGCCGCTCGGTCGCCGCGCGTCTCGCCGGCAAGCCGGCCCCCTATGACTCGCTCGCCTGGTTCTGGAGCGATCAAGGGATTCACAAGCTGACGATCGCCGGCCTCTCGCACGGCGTCGACACCTGGGTTCTGCGCGGCGAACCCGAAAGCGGCGCCTTCTCGACCTTCGGCTTTCGCGACGGCAGGCTCGCGGTCGTCGAATCCGTCAACCGCGCCGCCGACCATGCGGCGGCCAAGCGCATCATCGGCACGGCGAAAACGATGACGCCCGCGGACGCGGCCAACCCTGCCTTCGACCTGCGTGGGCTGGCGAAGCGGTAGCTCCAAACGGCGCGCAAGGCCCTAAAGCGAGATCTTCGCTCGCGCCGCGAGCTCGCCGACGATGCCGCGGCGGAAGGCCAGAACGCAGGCGACGAAGACGACGCCCTGGATGACGGTGACCCATTCGCCGAACTGGGCGAGATAGTTCTGCATCGCCACGACGATGATAGCGCCGACGACTGGCCCGTAGAAGGTGCCCATGCCGCCGACCAGCGTCATCAGCACGACTTCGCCCGACATGGCGAAGGAGACGTCGGTCAGCGAGGCGTTCTGCGCCACGATCGCCTTGGTCGCGCCCGCCAGCCCGGCGATCGCCGCCGACAGGACGAAGGCCGCGAGCTTGTACTGCGTCACCCGGTAGCCGAGCGAGACGGCGCGTGGCTCGTTTTCTCGGATGGCTTTCAGGATCTCGCCGAAGGGCGAGTTGACGATCCGCATGACGGAGAGAAAGCCGAACAGGAAGACGACTGCGACGAAGGCGTAGAGGATCGAGGGGTTCGAAAGATCGATGAATCCGAGCGCCCGTCCCTGCGGCACCGACTGGATGCCGTCCTCGCCGTGGGTGAACGGGGCCTCGACGCAGAAGAAATAGACCATCTGCGAGAAGGCGACGGTGATCATGGCGAAATAGATGCCGCTCGAGCGGATCGAAAGCGCCCCGGTGACGAGGCCGAGCGCGGCCGAAGCCGCGACCCCCAGCGCGATCGCCGAGACCGGCTCGAGCCCCCAGACCTTGGCGGCGTGGGCGCAGACGTAGCTCGCCAGCCCGAGGAACATCGCGTGTCCGAGCGACAGGAGGTTGACGTAGCCGATCAGGAGATTGAAGGCGCAGGCGAAGAGCGCAAAGCAGAGCGCCTGCATGATGAAGAACGGATAGGCGACGAACGGCGCGATCGCGATCAGCGCCGCCATCACCGCAAAAGCGATGGCGTTAGCGCGGCGGTTGCGGGCGCTGACGTCCGCTTCGGGGGCGGCGGCTTTGAGGCTGACGGTCACGTGGCCCTGCCAAAGAGGCCGGAGGGGCGGATCAGCAGAACGAGCGCCATGATGACGAACACGACCGTGTTCGACGCCTCGGGATAGAAGACCTTGGTCAGCCCCTCGACCACGCCGAGGACGAAGCCGGTCAGGATCGAGCCCAGAATCGAGCCCATGCCGCCGATCACCACGACGGCGAAGACGACGGCGATGATGTCGGCGCCCATGCCCGGGCGGACCTGATTGATTGGCGCAGCGAGCACGCCGGCAAAGGCTGCCAGCGCCACCCCGAATCCGTAGGTCAGGGTGACCATGCGCGGGACGTTGATGCCGAAAGCGCGCACCATGGTCGGGTTCTCGGTCGCGGCGCGAAGATAGGCGCCGAGCTTGGTCTTCTCGATGGCGAGCCAGGTGCCGAAGCACACCGCCATCGAGGCGACGATCACCCAGGCGCGATAGACGGGCAGGAACATGAATCCGAGATTATAGGCGCCGTTGAGCTGCTTCGGGATGGAATAGGGCAGTCCGGAGGCGCCGAAGTAGTTCTGGAACAGGCCCTGGAAGATGAGCGCCAGGCCGAACGTGAGCAGGAGGCTGTACAGCGGATCGAAGCCGACGAGCCGCTTCAGGAACAGCCGCTCGACCAGGGCGCCGACCGCGCCGATGGCGAGCGGCGAGAGCACGAGCGCCCACCAATAGTCGAGGCCCAAGAGCGTCAAGAGGAAATAAGCGCCGAAGGCGCCCATCATGTAGAAGGCGCCGTGGGCGAAATTGACGATCGTCAGCATGCCGAAGATGACGGCGAGGCCAAGGCTGAGAAGCGCGTAGAACGAGCCGTTGATGAGCCCGATCAGGAGCTGGCCGAAGAGCTGCGGCGTGCTGACGACGTGGCCGAACAGGTTCATGGGCGGCCTCCCGCCATCCGGCGCTTGCGCGGCGCCTTCGCTCGCCCCGGGGCTGTGACCCGGGGGTTGCTGGAGAGGGTGGGGGGAGGGGGACGATAGGGTTCATCACACCCCCAACGCTTCGTGCAGCATGTCCATCTTTCCGGCGAGCTCGGCGGCGGCGAAGGCGTCGATGATGCGGCCGTGCTCCATGACGAAGAAGCGGTCGGCGACGGTCGAGGCGAAGCGGAAATTCTGCTCGACCAGCAGAATGGTGAAGCCCTCGCGCTTGAGCTCGGCGATGGTGCGGCCGATCTGCTGGATGATCACCGGGGCGAGGCCCTCGGTCGGCTCGTCCAGCATCAGGAACCGCGCGCCGGTGCGCAGGATCCGGGCGATCGCCAGCATCTGCTGCTCGCCGCCGGAAAGCTTGCCGCCGCCGCTCGATAGCCGCTCGCGCAGGTTGGGAAAGAGCGTGAAGATCCGCTCGACGCTCATGCCGCCCGCCCGCGCGATCTGCGGCGGCAGGAACAGATTTTCCCTGACCGACAGGCTGGCGAAGATGGCGCGCTCCTCGGGGCAGAGCGCGACCCCGAGCCGGGCGATGCGGTCGATCGAGAGGTTGACGAGCTCTCGGCCGTTGAACGACACCGAGCCGCGGCGCTTGCCGACAATGCCCATGATCGCCTTGAGCGTCGTCGTCTTGCCGGCGCCGTTGCGCCCGAGCAACGTCACCACCTCGCCCTCGCCGACGTCGAGGTCGACCCCGTGCAGGATATGCGATTCGTTGTACCAGGCCTGAAGGTTCCGGACCTCGAGCACGCAGGAGGCGCCTTTCGGCGGCGGCGCGGCGAGCATCGCCTCACGCATGTCCGGCTCCCATATAGGCTTCGCGAACCTCGGGGTTCTCCGACACGGCGCGATAGTCGCCCTCCGCCAGCACGCGTCCCCGGGTCAGCACGGTGATGCGGTCCGACAGATTGGCCACGACCTGAAGATTGTGCTCGACCATCAGAATCGTGCGGCTCGCCGAGACGCGGCGGATGAGATCGGCGATGCGGTCGATATCCTCGTGGCCCATGCCGGCCATCGGCTCGTCGAGCAGCAGCAGCTCCGGTTCGACCGCGAGCGTGGTGGCGAGCTCGAGCGCCCGCTTGCGGCCGTAGGAGATCTCGCCCGCCTTCGCATAGGCGTACGGGGTCAGCCCGACGCTGTCGAGCAGTTCGAGCGCCCGGGCGTTCAGCGGCTCGAGCGCCGATTTCGAACGCCAGAAGTCGAACGAGTCGCCGCGCTTGCGCTGCAGCGCGATGCGGACGTTCTCGAGCGCGCTCAGATTCGGAAACACCGCCGAGATCTGGAACGAGCGGACGAGGCCGAGCCTCGCGACGTCGGCCGGCCGCACGCCCGTGATGTCGCGGCCGTTGAAGGTGATCCGCCCGGCACTCGGGGCGATGAACTTGGTCAGCATATTGAAGCAGGTCGTCTTGCCGGCGCCGTTCGGGCCGATCAGGGCGTGGATCGAGCCGCGCCGGATGCTCAACGACACGTCGCTGACCGCGCTGAAGTCGCCAAAGCTCTTGCAGAGGCCCTCGGTGACGAGAATCTCGTCTGCGCTCATTCCTGGAGGCCGACCCAGCGCATGCGTTTCCCCATTTCGATTGGAGCCAAATCAATCGACTGGCGCGCCGGATGTAAAGCCCAAAAGCGGGATCACCGCAACATGCGTTGCCGCGCGCCGCTGGCGGATGGCCCGCTGGGGCGTCACGCTGGGCGGCGATTGTGCAGGCGACGCTCCCAGTCGAGCGCCTGGCGCACGATCTCGTCGAGATTGTCGCGCGTCGGCTTCCAGCCAAGAACGGCTTTTGCGCGGTCGGCGCGGGCGACGATGGCGGCCGGGTCGCCCGCCCGGCGCGGCGACATGACGACCTTGAAGTCGACGCCGGAGACGCGCTTGACGACGTCGACGACCTCCTTGACCGTCTGCCCGTGGCCATAGCCGCAATTGCAGACGAGGCTGGCGCCGCCGCCGCGCAGATAGGCGAGGGCGTCGAGATGGGCGTCGATGAGGTCGGTCACCTGGATGTAGTCGCGCACGCAGGTGCCGTCGCGGGTCGGATAGTCCTGGCCGAAGATCTCCATGGCTGGATAGACGCCGAGCGCCGTCTGCACGCCGCGCTTGATGAGATGTGTCGCGTTCGCCGTCGACTGGCCGAGGCGCCCGTTCGGATCAGCCCCGGCGACATTGAAATAGCGCAGCGCGACATAGCGGAAGTCATGCGCGCGTGAGGCGTCCTCGAGCATCCATTCGACCATGAGCTTCGATCGGCCGTAAGGCGAGATCGGCGCCAGCGGCGTCTCCTCCGACACCGGTTCGGACGAGGTTTCGCCGTAGACGGCCGCGGTCGAGGAGAAGATGAAGCCCTTGACCCCGCCGCGGATCGCCGTTTCGATCAGCGTGCGCGCGTTCGAGGTATTGTTGAGATAATAGCCGAGCGGATCGCTAACCGACTCGGGCACGACGATCCTGGCGGCGAAATGCGCGATCGCGTCGACGCGGTGCTCCTCGATCAGCCGCGCGACGAGTTCGGCGTCGCCGATGTCGCCGACCACCAGTTTGGCGCCTTCGGGCACCGCCCAGGCGAAGCCGGTCGAGAGGTTGTCGAGGACGACGACGCTCTCGCCCCTGTCCAGGAGGCCCAGCGTCATATGGCCGCCGATGTAGCCGGCTCCGCCGGTCACCAGAACGCTCATCGGGGTCCATCCTCTCGTTGCCTGGGGTCTTTCCGCGCATGGATTGCCGGGCTGACAGCCGCTGTGCGATAGCAGTTCGCCCTTCCCGCCCGTACACGGACTCGAGGACCGATACCTGATGAAGAAGCCGATTCGCAAAGCCATCCTTCCCGTCGCCGGCCTCGGCACCCGCTTTCTGCCGGCGACCAAGGCGATCCCGAAGGAGATGCTGACAGTCGTCGACCGGCCGATCCTGCAGTACGTCGTCGACGAGGCGCGGGAGGCCGGAATCGAGCATTTCATCTTCGTCACCGGGCGCAACAAGGGCGTCATCGAGGACCATTTCGATTCGTCCTACGAGCTCGAGGACACGCTGAAGCGGCGCGGCAAGATCGCTCGAGTACGCGGCGCTGATGGCTGACCTCCCGGCCGCCGGAGCGACCAGCTTCACCCGCCAGCAGGCGCCGCTCGGGCTCGGCCATGCGGTCTGGTGCGCCCGCGAAATCGTCGGCGACGAGCCCTTCGCGGTGCTGCTTGCCCGACATGCTGACCAGGGGCGGCCCGCGCGGCGGCCGCTGCCTCACCCAATGCGTGGAGGCCTACGATCAGCACGGCGGCAACATCATCGCGGTCGAAGAGGTGCTGCCCGCGGAGACGCACCAGTATGGCGTCGTCGCCGTCGGCGAGGACGACGGGCACACGTTCGAGATCACCGGCATGGTCGAGAAGCCGAAGTCGGGCACGGCGCCGTCCAACCTGATCATCTCGGGCCGCTACATCCTGCAGCCGGAGATCTTCCAGATCCTAGAACTGGTCGACAAGGGCGCCGGCGGCGAGATCCAGCTGACCGACGGCATGATCCAGCTCGCTCGGACGCAGCCGTTCCATGGCGTGCGCTTCGACGGGCGCACCTACGATTGCGGCTCGCGGCTCGGCTTTCTCGCCGCCAACATCGCCTTCGCGCTCGACCGGCACGACATCGCGCCGGGCCTCAAGGAGCAATTGCAAAAGTTCGGCTTCGTCAGCAAGGGCGCCTGAAGCGCTCAGCGCTGTAGCTTGATGCCCATCATCAATATGGTCGCCGTGTAGTTCGTGCCCGGCTGGTTCGAGACGTAGAACTGCCGGCTGGCGCTCGCCTTGAGCACGACATCGCGGTTGATGTTGTAACTGGCGGAGAGGCCGAAGGTCGTCGTCGCGTCCCGCCAGGGGAGGCCGGCATAGAGGTCGGTCGCGTAGCTCACGGTTCCGCAGAGCGTCAGCCAGCGGCGAAGCGCGTGGTCGACTTCGAGCGTGGTCGTATGCTGCACGTCGGCGGCCGCGCCGGCCTGGGTGGTCTCGGCAATGCTCGAGACTGATTTCAGGGCCACGCTGGTGAGCGGGGTCGCCGTCCAGGTCAGCGACGCGTCGAAGAGCGGGCTCGTGACGTTGGCCAGACGTGGGTCCTGGTAGTTTCGCGAGCCGTAGCCGATGTCGACGCTGCCGGCGAGAACCTTTGAGAGGTCGATCTCGCCGCCGACCCGGACGGCGATACCGTCGGAACTGCGCTGATAGTCGAACTGGTCCTCGCTCGCGTCGTAGAGCCGCGAATCGACCAGCACGTCGAGGAACGGCGTTCAACACCGGGCTCACGCGCCAAGTCGCGCGTCCGCGCACGCCCCAGTCGTTGAAGTCGTCGCTCGACAGGTCGTCGACCGTGCCGTCGCTGTAGGAGGTGTCGCCGTAGACCGTGCGGTCGAACGACCCGTGCAGCGAGAGATCGAGACGGCCGAACTTCTGATTGCCGCCGAGGGCTGCGCCGTAGGTCGCGGTCAGCGGCGCGCCGGAGGAACCGAAGCCGACATTGGAGACGAGACCGAGCGAGGAGGCGCTGAGCGTCGCCAGAGCGAGGCTGGCGCCGGCGTCGAAACTCAGATCGCGCGTGACGTCGAGGCGGCCGTCGATGTCGCCGTTGGCGAAAGGCGCATCGGCGGCGGGATTGGAGAAATAGTCGGTCAGACCGCCTTTCATGTCCGCACGGAGCGCGCTGCTCGACCAGTCCGAGTCGAGGGCGAAGCCGGCCTGCGACGTGAGGAAGGCGGAGCTCTTTTGCGACCCCGGAACCAGCTCCGGGTTGGAGGACCAGCCGATGTCCTCCTCGATGTAGGGCTTTAGCCTGAGGGCGCCGATGCTGATCCCGAGCGGATCGAAGGGCTTGTCGTCCTGGCGCGGGCGTCTCGGCGGCGGCGCCGGCAGTGCGGCGACGGTTGGCGCACGGGCCTGGCTGTCGCTCCGAGCCTTGGGAACGCCGCGCTGATCGAGCCGCTCGGCGCCCTTGTGGGGCTGAAGGCGGGAAAGCTGGGCTTGCGACGGCTTGGGCTTCGGTTTTTCCTGCGTCTGGTCAGGAGGTGTCCCGCCCGTCCCGTTCGTCGTTTCCTGGCCTGCCGGCGCCCCGGCGGCATCGGGCGCATCAGCGCCCCTGAGGCCCAGATCGCCCGCATTCTGCGCTGGGGCGGCGCCGGCGAAGAGAAACGCGGCGACCCCGACCGCCGCGCATGCGCGCCGAGTATGCCGCGTGGGACGGAGAAGGCGCGAGGCCACCGGCGCTCCTGAAGACCGCTTCGCACTCGTCAGGCGGCGCGTCTGGCCCAGACATGCTTGGTCCCTTTATGGTTAAGGCGGGCTTAAATTTGAGCTGGAACCGATCGCCCCTTTGGGCCGGCGGCAGGTTTCAAACGGCCGCCCCGATGATAAAGAGCCGCATGCTTCAAGAATCAGGCAGCGCCGTTTTGTCGGCGATTCGGACCATCGAGAACGAGCGTATCGGCCTTCAGGCGCTCGAGGAGGCCATCCGGACGACGCGCGAAAACGGGCTCGGCGCCGCCTTCTCTCAGGCCGTCGAGCGGATCGCCGCGGCGAGCGGCCGCGTCATCGTCACCGGCATGGGCAAGTCCGGGCACATCGGCCGGAAGATCGCCGCGACCCTCGCCTCGACCGGTCAGCCGGCTTCCTTCGTCCATTCGGCCGAGGCGAGCCACGGCGATCTCGGCATGGTGCAGAACGGCGACGTACTGCTCGCAATCTCCTGGTCGGGCGAGACGGTCGAGCTCGCCGCCGTCGTCACCTTCGCGAAGCGCTACGCCATCCCGCTGATCGTCGTCACCGCCAACGCTGCGAGCGCGCTCGGGCGCGAAGCCGACGTCTGCCTCGCCCTGCCGAGCGTCCAGGAGGCCTGCCCGAATGGCCTCGCGCCGACGACCTCGACGACGCTCCAGCTCGTGCTCGGCGACGCGCTGGCGATCGCGCTGCTCGAGGGCCGCGGCTTCACCGCCCGCGACTTCCGCGCCCTCCATCCCGGCGGCAAGCTGGGGGCCAGCCTCGCCCATGTGCGCGAGGTCATGCACACCGGCGAGCGCATCCCGCGAATCGACGTCAACGCCCGGATGGCCGACGCCATCGTCGAAATGAGCTCGAAAGGCTTCGGCTGTGTCGCGGTTTTCGAAAGCGGCGAGCGGCTGGTCGGCATCGTCACCGACGGAGACCTCCGGCGCCACCTGAAGCCGGACTTCTCCCTCGAAACCCCGGTCGAACTCGTGATGACCCGAAGGCCGCGCACGATCGGCCCGGACGCATTGGTGGCCGAAGCGCTCGAGAGCATCAGCCACAAGATCTCGGCCCTCCTCGTCGTCGAGCGCGGGCGGGTGGTCGGCATCGTGCATTTCCACGATCTCATGCGCATCGGGGCGGTGTAGCGAACACGGGAAGTTTTGCCGCGACGAAATTCATCCAAGGGATAAGCCCCAAAGGGGGAAGCGCAGCAGATTCCCGGGCAGCCGAAGCTTCGCCGTGGCCGGCCCCTGGTTAAACTCGGGGATCCCCGGCCATCAAGCCGGTTCAACTCCCGGTTTGGCGGAGGCAACTGTCTTAGTGGATTGTCATAGGTTCGCTCTTACGCCGAAACCGATGCCTCGCGCCGGCCCCTGCGCGCGGAATACCACCAGTAGAGCGCCCCAAGCGCGATCAGCGTCAGCCCGACGAGCAGCAGCAGCAGCGCGGCGTGCTCCACCCAGGCGGCGACCGGCACGCAAACCCCGAGGAAGGCCCCGGTCACGCAGAGCTTCCAGGACCGTAGATTGAGACCGGAGACGAAAACCCCGAGCGCGAGCAGGGTCAGAAGCATGAGGCCTGTCTCGTTGGAATTGAGCACGGCGTTCTCGTCGCTGACCTGCATCAGCCACATGGCCGCGAGGACTGCCGCCCATTGGAGAACCTGGGTGATAGCCATCGCGATTCGTTGCCCGGAGACGGTGCGACGCCAGCCGTCGACGATGCAGATGATGGCGAGGACCGGCGTCAGGATGACCCAATAAGTTGTGGTCCCCGTGCGGGAGAGGCTCGTCCAGCTGATGCCGATGAGGCCGAGCACGATGATCGCGGCGTAGGGAAGCTCATCGAGCAGAGCCGCCAAGAGCCAATGCCGGCCCGAGCTCCCCTGGTCGGATCCGACGGTCATGGGATGCGGCTCGTCAGGATGTCTTTGCCGGTTCCACCGCGGGAGGCGCCGTTGCCGGAGCGGCGGGAGCGGTCCCCGCCAGCGCCGCCTTCAGGGCTTCCTCTTTTGCGTGATCGAAGGAGGTGCGGATGACGGTCCCGCCGACGCCCCTCAGGTCCTCGAGGACCTTGTCGGCCGTCACCTTGCGGATCAGGAGGAAGAGTCCGGCCTTTCCCGGCGTCAGCGCCGCCTGGGCGTCGGCTCTCATCTGATTGTCGTTGATGCCGACGTCGGTTAGCGCGCCGCCGAGCGCGCCCGAAGCCGCGCCGACCGCGGCGCCGACCACCGGCATGAGGAAGATCCAGCCGATCAGCGTGCCCCAGAGCGCGCCCGAGACGGCGCCCGTCGCCGTCGTGTTCACCATCTGGTTCAGGTGGATGCGGCCCTTGTCGTCGCGCGTGGCGATCACCGCATCTTCGACCTCGATCAGATACTCGCGCTGCATCTCGAGCACCTTGGACCGGACCTCCTCGGCCTTGGCCTCGCTGTCGAATACTATGAAGACGAGATCGCTCATTGTGCCCTCTCATGAAAAAGCCCGGCGGGCAATGTCGGCCAGACCCTCCGATATGGCAAGCGCCAATGTCGCGCCGGACCTAACGCGCTGCGTTGGCGCGCAGGCTCGCCCTGATATACGAGATACGCCGCGTCTGCACCGATTCCAGCAATCCTCCAGACCGAGCAGGTCGCGGGAAGTGAAATGGAGAAGCGCGTGGGACTTGCGAAAGGACAGTGCGTGGGCAAACGGAGGAAAATCCCGGCCGTCCTGACCGGGGTAGTCCCGGCGATCCGCGCAGAGGCGCTGCAGAACCTCCCCAAGCATCAGCGCTCCGCAGGACGATCAAGAAATTCAGAGGCTTGCGCAACTCTGCAGCACCCTTTCGCCTCCTCGCCACGCGGAACCGCAGGGATGGCCGGGACGAGCCAGGCGAAGAGGATTGCCGATCTGCCGTGCCGCCGCGCCGACAGGGGAACGGGTCGAGCGTCGCCGTGACTCGCGGGCTCATGATCGCCGCGCCCCGTTCGGGCAGCGGCAAGACGACTTTGACGCTCGGTCTCCTCAGGGCGTTCCGGCGGCGGGGCGTCGCGGTCGTCGGTCTGAAATCCGGTCCCGATTACATCGATCCGGCGTTTCACGCCGCCGCGTCCGGTGGCGAAGGCGTTAATCTCGATTCCTGGGCGATGCGGACGGAACTTCTGCAGGCGCTCGCGGCCGAGGCCTCGACCGGACGGACGCTCGCGCTCTGCGAAGCCTCGATGGGGCTGTTCGACGGCGTACCGGCGCCACCAGGCCGAAGCGGCGCCTCGGCCGATGTCGCCGCCGCGCTCGGCATGCCGATCCTGCTCGTCCTCGATATTTCCGGCCAGGCGCAATCGGCCGCCGCCGTGGTCAAGGGCGTGGGCCTCTACGACGAGCGCCTGAGCTTGGCCGGCGTCGTCGTCAATCGCGTCGGCAGCGAACGTCACCGCCGGCTTGCGGTCGAGGCGATCGAGGCGATCGGGGTCCCGATCGTCGGCGCGCTGCCGCGACACGATAGCGTTGCTCTGCCCGAGCGGCACCTGGGGCTTGTCCAGGCCGGGGAAATCGAAGCGCTAGAGGCGCGGCTCGAGGCGATGGCCGACTTCGTCGAGGCCCATGTCGACTGCGCCCGCGCCCTCGAGCTTGCCGGCGATCTCCGCCTTCCCTCCGGGGGCGCCCGGGCGATTGCGCTCAAGCCGCCCGGGCAGCGGATCGCGCTCGCACGGGACGAGGCTTTTTCCTTCGTCTACCCGCATCTCGTTCGCGGCTGGCGCGCCGCGGGCGCGGAGATTGTCGCCTTCTCGCCGCTCGCCGACGAGCCGCCGCCGGATGACTGCGATGCCTGCTGGCTGCCCGGCGGCTATCCCGAGCTGCATGCCGGTCGGCTCGCCGCGTCGGCCCGCTTCCGTGAGGGTTTGCGGCGCTTCGCCGGGACGCGGCCGGTGCATGGCGAGTGCGGCGGCTACATGGCGCTGGGCGCGAGCCTCGTCGACGCCTCGGGCGCCGCGCACCGGATGGCGGGCCTGCTCGGCGTCGAAACGAGCTTCGCCCGGCGGCGCATGACGCTCGGCTATCGCCAGGCGCGCCTTGCCGCCGACTGCGCGCTCGGGCCGGCAGGCGCGGCGCTCAGCGGCCATGAATTCCACTATTCGACGATCGCCTCGCCGGGCGGCGACGAACCTTTCGCCTTCGTGACGGACGCCTACGGGACGCCGACATCGCCGGCCGGATCACGTCGAGGCCGCGTGACCGGCTCATTTTTCCATGTGATCGCCGAAGGGTAGCGATGCTCACCGCAACGGCGAATAGTCTCCGCGCAAGTGCGCCAGGACCGGTTCTTCGGCGCCCTCGCGCAGGCTCACCACGGCGCCGAGGACAATGGCGTGCGAATGCCTTTCGACGACCTCCTCGATCAGGCAGTCGAAGGCGGCGAGCGCATCGGCGAGGACCGGGGCGCCGGTCGCCAGCACGATCCAGCGGGCGCTGTCGAAGCGCCGTGGACCGTGCACGCCGCCGCGGCCGCTGAAACGCTGGGCGAGCGCCTCGTGCCGCGCCGCCAATAGATTGACCGAGAAGGCGCCCGTCTCGCGCAGCCCGGTCAGCGTCGAGGAGGCGCGGGTCAGGCAAATGAACAGCGTCGGCGGCGTCAGCGAGAGCGAGGCGAACGAAGTGACCGTGCAGCCGATGCGCCGGTCGCCGTCGCCGCAGGCGACGATCGCCACCCCGGACGCGAAGGCGCGCATGGCGCGGCGGAAAGCGGCGCTGTCCGCGTGATGGAGGCGTTTTTCGCTCATGCCGGCGCCTCGACTGTTCGGTCGAAATGAACGCGAGCCCAGGAGAGTCGCTTGGCGGGCGCCTCGGCGAACATAATTGGTCCTCGCACGGCCGTTCAGTCGGGCGGCCTGACTGGGCCATCATGAGGCTTCGCTGCGGCGCAATTGCGGCAGCTTCGCGACCGTGAGAATTGGGGACGCTCGCCGATCAGGTCAGGACGATGGCAGAGACCAGGCGGCCGTAGTCCGCCTCGTTGCGATGGACGGCGCGGCGGTAGCTGAAGAAACGCTCCTCGTCGGCGTAGGTGTCGAGGCCGAGATCTTCAAAGTCCGCGACGCCGGCGCGGGCGGCGCGCTCAGAAATATAGGCGGGGAGGTCGAACATAGAGCGGCCCGATCTTCGGCTCGGGGCGAAGAACCGGCGCGTGTCCTCTCCTGCGTCGGCGAAAGCGGCGACGAACTCGGGCCCCACTTCGTAGGAGGCGAAACCGATGCAGGGGCCCAACGCCGCCAGGATCCGGCGGCGGCGTCCGCCAAGCGTTTCCATCGCCCCGACGGTCGCCTCGACAATCCCGTTCAACGCGCCTCGCCAGCCCGCATGGGCCGCTCCGATGACGCCCGCGCCGGCATCGGCGAACAGGATCATGCCGCAGTCCGCGCCGGTGACCCCGAGCGCCAGTCCCTGCGTGGCCGTCGCCATCCCGTCGCAACGGGGGCGAGCGCCGGGCAGCCACGGCTCGGCAAGCACGACCGCGTCGGGCGAATGGACCTGATAGGGCACCGCGAGACGCATTGGCGCCACGCCGAGCGCAAGCGCGATCCGCGCGCGATTCTCCGCCACCGCCTCCGGCGCGTCGCGCGAGCCGACGCCCCCGTTCAGCGAACCATACACGCCTTTGGAGACCCCGCCTCGACGGGTGAAAAAGCCGTGCGCAACGCCCGCCGACCGCAGCCCCGGCGCCGTCAAGGGGGCTGCCGTCGTCACGCCGGCGCCGACGAGCCGCCGAAGCCCGGCGGGGTCGGAAGCTTTCGATCGGTCACCGCCATCGCCTTGAAAAGCCCGCCCATCTCTCCCTTGGCTTTTCCGACGAGGCGGGCGCGGGCCTGCGCGAGCTCCTCCGCCCTCTCGGCGTTCGCCTTCCCCAGGAGCGTCTTGATTCTCAGATCGATGCCGATTGCGCGCAAAAAGTCGCCCTGATCGATCGGCCCATAGATTGTCGCCCTGGCGGCCCTGGCGCTGCGGGCCATGGCGGCGAAGTCGACATGCGCGGTGAGATCGCAGTCGCCCGGCGCGGCGAGCGGATTGACATAGCGATGCGCGCGCAGAGCCTGCAAGGTGTCGCCGAACCCGGTGACCAAATGGCCGTAGTCGACGAGCAGAGCCGCGCCGCCCTGTCTCATGAGCCGCCCGCCGATCTCAAACATGAACCGGTGGGCGGCAGGGTTGACCTCGAGAATCTCGCCGTTCGCCGCATTGGCGTTGATGTAGGGTTCCGGCGCGGCCGAGACGCCGAAACCCAGCTGGCCTTCACTGTCGAGGCGAACCGTGCGCTCCCACCACTTGCCGTTCATGCGCACGAACTGTCGCACCGGCAAGGCGTCGAGAAATTCGTTGCCGATCACGATCGCGGGACCCTCGGGGACCTCCCTCAAGCTCTGCGCCCAAGACACGGCAGCGCCGCTGTCGAGCAAAAGCTCGTGCTGCATCGCGGCCAGCGTCGGGCTCGTCTCCACCAGCCAGACGTCGAGCGCCTCGCGGAACGCTGGCACGATGCGGGCGGCTCTCAGCGCATCGCTCATGAGCGTGCCGCGACCGGGGCCAAGCTCGATGAGACGCAAAGTCCGCGGCGATCCCATGCTCGACCAGACTTCCGCCGCCCAGAGGCCGAGCAATTCGCCGAACATCTGCGAGATCTCCGGCGCGGTGGTGAAATCGCCGGACGCCCCGAAGGGGTCGCGGCTCATGTAATATCCGTGCTCGGGATGGGTCAGCGCCATCTGCATGAAGTGTTCGACGGTGATCGGACCGCGTTCGGCGATCATCGCCTTGATCTCGTCGAGGAGCGTCGTCATTTCAGCTTCCTCGCCGGCTGAGGCTTGAGGCCAGCAAGGCGAGGCCGATCACGATGAGCGGCGCGGACAGAGCCATACCCATCGTCAGGCCATGCCCAAGATCCTCGAGCACCGGATCGGGCTCGCGGAAGAATTCGCAGAAAATGCGCGCGGCGCCGTAAAGGACGCCGAAAGCGCCGGTGATCAGACCGGCCCGCTTGAGCGCGCCTGCCCGCGCCAGCGCCATCAGGATGACGAAGACGAGCAGTCCTTCGAGCAGGGCTTCGTAGATCTGGCTCGGGTGACGCGGCAGTCCGTCGGTCCTCGGGAAGACCACCGCCCAGGGAACATTGGTCGGCCGGCCCCAGAGTTCGCCATTGATGAAATTGGCGATTCGCCCGAAGAAGAGGCCGATGGGGGCGACGAGGGAACAGAGATCGAGCACGGTCAGCGTCGGCGCGTGATACTTGCGGGCGAAGAGGACGATGCCGACGAAGGCGCCGATCAGCCCGCCGTGGAAGGCCATGCCGCCCTCCCAGATCTTGAAGATCTCGAGCGGGTGGGAAAAGTAATACTGGGGGTCGTAGAAGAGCACATTGCCCAGCCGACCGCCGATGATGACGCCGAAGGCGCAATAAACGAGAAGGTCGTCGATGCTCTCGGCGCTCGGCCTCTTCGCCCCCTTCCAGTAGCGGTCGTTCGAGACGATGCGGCGAATGAGGAGCCAGCCGAGGACGAGGCCAGTGATATAGGCGAGCGCGTACCAGCGGATGGCCAAAGGGCCCCACTGCACGATAATGGGATTGATCGCCGGGAACGGCAGGACGAGCGTCGGCATCGGCGCGGCCGTGATGCGCCGGGGCCGGGGCCGCGTCAAGTTCAGGCGCCGAATTCATGGCGGCGGCGTCGAGCCTCCCTGCGTCGATTCCAGCGGCGCCGGCTCGAGCTTATGGGCCGCGAGTCTGTCGTAGATTGGCCGGGCCGCTTCGGCGAGGGCCTTCAACCCGTCAGGAAGGTCGGCGAAACTCACCTCCCGGCGCGGGGCGGCGAATCTCGTCGACCGCTCGACCGCCTCGTACCATGCCGCCGCCCAGACGCCGTCGCTGGCGCGCCGCCCCGGCGCCCACGACAGCATCGCCCTGTCGAACGGCACGCCGCAGGCGGCGCAAAGCGAAATGAGGACGCCGCGCGGGTCGGCGAGCACGTCCTGGCTTTCCACCACCGGCGGCGCGCGCCCCAGCCGTTCGGCGGCGCGGTCGAAGAGTTCCGCCTGGGCCGGCAGGCCGATCTCCTCGAGGGTAAAATCGTCGCGCTTCTGCGAATAGGAGGCGAGCACCGCCTCGGGCGCCCGAATGAGAAAGGCGTTCACCAGGCCGTCGCACCAGTCGCGGCCGAATTGCGGCAGCATATGGTGGGTCATGTGCTTTTGATACCAGAGCGGCTTGCCGTCAGGCGGAGGTCCGGCAAGCGCCGCGGCGACCTTGCGCCAGTTCGTCGGTTGCGAGGCGATCACCTCGTCGCGCATCGGGTGGATGAGGCCGGTCGCGACAAGGTAGGCGGCGTAGAACGGCTCGTCGGTCACCGCGCAATCGGCCCGGGCGCCGAAGGAGCGCATCATAGCGGTCGAGATGTTGCGCGGACCGGACCACATGGCGATGCGCACGACTGGCTTCGCGGCGCTCAAGTCTCACGGCCTCCTTCGGCTTCCTCGGCCTCGAGCGCCTTCACGGCGGCTCTCAGGCGCCGCGTCATCGGGCCGGAGGCGTCGACCGGCGAGCGGGCTCCTTCGCCGATCGCGCGTCCGTCGATCCGGACCACCGGGGTCAAGCCGGCGAAAGTGCCCGTGGTGAACGCCTCGTCTGCGCCATAGACGTCGAACAGCGAAAAGTCCTTCTCGAACGCCGGAATGCCCTCGCGCCTGGCCGCGCTCAATACGGCGCCGCGGGTTATGCCGCCGAGACAATAGCCGCCCGCCGACGTCCAGACTTCGCCCCGGCGGACGATGAAGAAATGCGTCGAGTTGCAGGTCGCGACGAAGCCCCTGTCGTCGAGCATCAGCGCTTCGTCGGCGCCGGCTTCCATCGCCTGGATGCAGGCGAGGACGCAATTGAGCTTGGAATGCGAGTTGAGCTTCTGGTCCTGTTCGGCGGGGCCCGTCCGGCGGATGTGGACGGTGAAGAGACTAAGACCGCGGGCGAACATTTCCGGCCGCGGCTGCTTCCATTCGGGGATGATGACGATCGTCGGCGGGCCGACGGTGAGACGCGGATCCTGGTAGGGCGAGCGCTTGACGCCGCGCGTCACCATCAGCCGGATGTGCACCCCGTCCGTCATGCCATTGGCGTCAAGGACAGCGAACAGCCGCGACTTCATCGCCTCCCGGGTGAGGCCGATGTCGATGCGCAGCATCTTCGCGCCGTCCCAAAGCCGGTCGAAGTGCTGCGACAGGAACGCGATCCGGCCCTCGATGAGGCGCAGGCCTTCCCAAACGCCGTCGCCGAGGACAAAGCCCGCGTCGAAGACCGAGACTTTCGCTTCCTGCCGCCGCGTCAGCGCCCCGTTGATGCTGATCAGCACCGAGTCGTTGCGCGGGTCGCCGACATAATCTTGTGCGCCTACTGAACCTTCTGCGTGATCCGGCATCGATTCGCTTGAATTTCCTGAAGCCGTCAGCATGGCGATCCGCCGCGGCTGCGGCAAGCGCGAATTCGCCGGGCGCCGGCCTTGCCTTCGGCGGCCCGGTCGGGCAGGGAGGGCCGGGCAGTGGGCGCTTTCGCGGCCGGCGGCGGACATGGGCATGAAACGCGTTCAGGACCTCGCATGGCCGGTCGTCGGCCTCGCTGCGGTGGCCCTATCCTCGTGGCTGTTGTTCCGGGAACTGCGCGGGCTCTCCTTCGCGAGCCTCCGCAACGCAATCATCGCGATTCCGCCGGCCCGATGGCTTCTGGCGATCCTGTCGACGTCGGTCGCATACGCCGCGCTCGCCTGGTACGACCGGATTGCGCTCATGCACCTCGGCCGTCGCGTCGACTGGCGATTCGTCGCCCTCGCCTCGTTCACGGCTTACGCGATCGCCCACAACGTCGGCGCTTCGGTTCTCTCCGGCGCGGTCATCCGCTACCGCGCCTATTCGACCAAGGGCCTGAGCGGGAGCGAAATCGGCGTGCTCGTCGCCTTCTGCTCGTTCACCTTCGCGATCGGCGCGGCGACGTTGGCCGGGTTCCTGCTCGCCTTCAGCCCCTGGCTCGTCGAGCGCTTCGATGCGGCGCCGCTGTGGCTCGGCCGCGCCGGCGCGCTCGTGCTGCTCACCGCGCCGGCGCTTTATGTCATGGGCTCGCTGTTGCATCTCCATCCCGTCAGGCTCGGCGGCTTCGAGCTTGTCTATCCGCGCCCGCCCATCGCGGCGCGCCAATTGTTGGCCGGACCGCTCGAACTGGCCGGCGCGGCGGGGATCATATTCTTCGCGCTCCCGGCCGCCGCCAACCCCGGCTTCATCGTGGTTCTCGGCGTTTTCATCGCTTCATTCTCGCTGGCGCTCGTGAGCCATGCGCCGGGAGGCCTCGGCGTGCTGGAGATCGCCGTTCTCGAGGGAATGCCGGACGTGCCGCAGGCCAATGTCGTGGCGGCGCTTCTGGTGTTCCGGCTGCTTTATCTGATCATCCCGTTCGTCTTCGCGCTCGGCGTGGTGCTCGTTTTCGAGCGCCATCGCTGGCGCGCCCTCATGCATCTGAAAGGAGACCGGCCTCATGCCATCGGCGATCACGATTGGCGAGGATGACGTCCTTCTGGCGATCGACCTGCAGCTGGATTTCATGCCCGGCGGGGCGCTGGCGGTCGATGACGGCGACACGATCGTGCCGCTTATCAACGCGCTCATGCGTCGCTTCGGCAACGTCGTGGTGACGCAGGACTGGCATCCGCCCCAACACGCCTCGTTCTCGTCCCGCCACCCCGGCACGGCGCCGTTCGACACGAAGCAGCTCGACTATGGAGAGCAGACGCTCTGGCCGGATCACTGCGTCCAGGGAACCGCGGCGGCCGCACTGCATCCCGCCCTGGCGACCGATCTGGCGTTTCTCATTTTGCGCAAGGGCATGCATGCCGGCGTCGATTCCTACTCGGCCTTCGTCGAGGCGGACGGAAAGACGACAACCGGGCTGGCGGCGCTGCTCAAGGCGCGGGGCGTCAAGCGGGTTTTCGCCTGCGGCCTGGCGACCGATTATTGCGTCGCCTTTTCGGCGCTCGATGCGCGCAAGGAAGGCTTCGAGACGTTCGTCATCGACGACGCCTGCCGGGCGATCGATGCGAACAATTCGCTCGACGCCGCCTGGGCGCGGATGAGCGCCGCGGAGGTGTGGCGCATCCAGTCGCGCGAGTTGGCTGGTTGAGCCGGGCTGCCTTTCCTCGCGGCTTTCGTGGCGATTCCCGGCGGTTAACCCTCAGTTAACTCGCCCTAACGCATTCAAAAGGGCGACTGAGCGCAAGCGGGCGCTCGCGAAATTCCCTGAACCGGCGTCAATGGTCACCCTGTACCATTATCCTTTTTGTCCGCATTCGCGCTTCGTCCGCCTCGTCCTCGCCGAAATGGGGATCGAACCGAAGCTGGTGGAAGAGCGCGCCTGGGAGCGGCGGCGGGAGTTCCTGCTGACCGCGGCCGAGGGCGCGACGCCGGTGCTGGTCGAGGCGCACGCTCCCGCGCTCCCCGGGGCGGAGGTGATCGCCGAGTTTCTGGACGAGACGTGCGGCGTGGGCCTCGGCGACCGCAGGCTGCTCCCGGAGGATCCCGGCGGCCGCGCCGAAGCGCGCCGTCTGATGGTCTGGTTCAACGTCAAATTCTTCAACGAATCGAGTCAGTGGCTGGTGCGGGAGAAAATCTACAAGCGATTCATGCGCCCGGATCAGGGCGGCGGCGCGCCGGACATGGAGGCGGTGCGCGCGGCGCGCGCCAATTTGCGCTATCATTTGCGCTACATCGGTCATCTGATCGCCGGCCGCAACTGGCTCGCCGGCGACCGGCTGACCTACGCCGACCTCGCGGCGGCGGCGCATTTGTCCTGCCTCGACTACCTGGGCGACGTGCAGTGGAACGACAACGAAACGGCGAGGGCCTGGTACGCCCGGGTCAAATCGCGTCCCTCGTTTCGACCGTTGCTGGCCGAGCGCCTGCCGGGAACGGCCCCGAGCGCGAGCTACGCGGATCTCGACTTCTGACGGCGCTGCGCGCCAGAGCGCGCGCTCTCGGCTTCGACGCCTGCCGGGTGACATCGGCCGATCCGCCGGCAGAGGCGCAGGCGCATCTCTCCGCCTGGATCGGGGCCGGGGCGCACGGCGAGATGACATGGATGGCGCGGTCTCCCGACCGCCGTGTCGATCCCCGCGCGCTGATGAGCGACGCGAGAAGTCTCGTCATGCTCGGGCTGAACTACGGTCCGGGCGGCGACCCTTTGGGGGCGCTCGAGCGCAAGGATGCGGGCTCGATCTCCGTCTACGCGCGCAATCGCGACTACCACGATGTCGTCAAGGGCAGGCTCAAGCAACTGGCGGCGTTCCTCGTCAGCGCGGCGAAGCCTGCCCGGGCTGACGTCAAGATCTTCGTCGACACCGCGCCGCTGATGGAAAAGCCGCTCGCCGCGCGCGCCGGCCTCGGCTGGCAGGGAAAGCACACCAATCTGGTGTCGCGCGAGTTCGGCTCGTGGCTCTTCCTCGGCGCGATCCTGACCAACCTCGATCTTCCTCCGGACCCGTCCGAGACCGACCATTGCGGGACCTGCCGCGCCTGTCTCGACGTCTGTCCGACCGACGCCTTTCCCGCGCCCTATCGGCTCGACGCCAGGCGATGCATTTCCTATCTGACGATCGAGCTGAAGGGGCCCATTCCGCACGCGCTGCGGGCCGCTATCGGCAACCGCATCTACGGATGCGACGATTGCCTCGCCGTGTGTCCATGGAACAAGTTCGCCAGCGCCGGACGCGAGGCGAAGCTCGCCGCGCGCTCCGACCTCGAGGAGCCGCGGCTCGAGACGCTGGCGCGTCTCGACGACAGGGCTTTTCGCGCGCGCTTCGCCGGCGGCCCGATCAAGCGGATCGGCCGGGACCGCTTCATTCGCAATGTCCTGATCGCCATCGGCAACTCGGGCGCGCCCGGCCTCGCCGCGGCGGCGCGCGAACGCCTGCGCGACGAATCGCCGCTGGTCCGCGGCGCCGCGGTTTGGGCGCTCGCCCGACTGCTTTCGCGGGAAGACTTCTTTTCGCTTGCGGCGGAGGAAATCGAGGGTGAACGCGTCAGTGACGTCGCCGAGGAATGGCGCTTGGCCCTCGGCGCGCAGGAACCCTGATTGTCCTTCCGCCTTGGCGGAAGCTGCTCAGTGCGTGACCGTCGTCTCGGCTTGATGCTTCAGCCGCTCGATTTGATCTTTAAGGTGCAGTTTCTTGCGTTTCAGCTCATAAATCTTGATGTCGTCTGCTGCTGGATGATTTTCCTCGTCAAGTATCGCTTCCTCAATCGCCTGATGACGACGCACCAGCTCGTTGAGATGCGAATCTATCGACATGGGAACCTCTCCTGTGGCTCACAACGACGAAATTGTGACACAGCGGGCGGTTCTTGCAAGCGGCAAATTCCCCAAGTCCCATTCAAATAATTGCGCCCGGCGGTAATATTGCCGCATATTTCACGTGATAACGCCGGAGTTAGTCGACGCCACGCGAAGGCTTCGCCTCGAGCGGGACCCTTGCCGGCGCGATGCCCGCGGGACCGGCGCGGCTCGCGCGGTTCGCTATAGGCCGGGAGGACGCCGCAGATCGAGCGTCAGCGGGAACTCGGCATGCGGCTGCTCGGGCAAAGGTTCGTAGGCCCCGGGCGTATGGCCGAGCGGCTCGAACCGCGCCAGTCGCCGCGCTTCGGCTTCGTTCGCATTGACCGGGAAGGTTTCGTAATTTTGGCCGCCGGGATGGGCGACGTGATAGACGCAGCCGCCCAGCGCCCGACCGCTCCACAAATCGAAGATGTCGAAAACGAGCGGCGCATGCACCGCGATCCTCGGATGCAACGCCATCGCCGGCTTCCACGCCTTGAAGCGGACCGCGCCGACCGCGACGCCTGCGGTCGGCGT
Source organism: uncultured Alphaproteobacteria bacterium (assembly GCA_963820795.1). Taxonomy (GTDB): domain Bacteria; phylum Pseudomonadota; class Alphaproteobacteria; order Rhizobiales; family Beijerinckiaceae; genus Roseiarcus. The sequence continues at coordinate 342,927 of CAWGBJ010000010.1, read as the reverse complement.
GTCGCGCAGGGGCACGCGTCGCCGGTTGCACGCGACGATGTAGCGGTCGGGGTCGGCCGTCGTCAGCTTGACCTGCAGGCGCTCGGTCGAACTGTCGGTATAGCGCGCCGTGCCGCCGATCGCGCCGGTCTCGCCGAGCACATGCCAGGGCTCGAGCGCCTGACGGAGCTCGAGCTGAACGCCCTCGTATTCGACTTCGCCGCAGAAGGGAAAGCGGAATTCGGCCTGCGCCTCGTACCAGTCGGAGCGGAAGGCAAAGCCGTGCGCCCTCAGATCGCCGAGGACATCGAGGAGGTCCTGCCAGACGTAATGGGGCAGCATGAACCGGTCGTGGAGCGAGGAGCCCCAACGCGGCAGCGGCCCGTCCAGCGGCTCGCGCCACAGGCGCGCGATGATTGCGCGGATCAGCAATTGCTGGGCGAGGCTCATGCGCGCGTCCGGCGGCATTTCAAAGCCGCGAAATTCGATCAATCCCAGCCGGCCGGTCGGACCGTCCGGCGAATAGAGCTTGTCGATGCAGATTTCCGCCCGGTGGGTGTTGCCGGTCACGTCGGTGAGAAGGTTGCGCGTCAGGCGGTCGAGGAGCCAGGGCGGCGGCGCATCCCCGCCGCCGGGACGGGGAATTTGCGCCAGCGCAATCTCGAGTTCGTACAGGCTGTCGTGCCGCGCCTCGTCGATGCGCGGCGCCTGGCTGGTCGGCCCGATGAACAGGCCGGAAAAGAAATAGCTGAGACTCGGATGCCTGAGCCAATGGACGATGAGGCTTTTGAGGAGATCGGGCCGGCGAAGGAATGGGCTGTCGAGGGGCGTCGCGCCGCCGACCACCACGTGGTTGCCCCCGCCGGTCCCGGCATGCTTGCCGTCGATCATGAACTTGTCGGCGCCGAGCCGCGCCTGACGCGCCTCCTCGTAGATCGCCTGGGTCGTCGCGACGCATTCGCGCCAGTTCGACGCCGGGTGGATGTTGACCTCGATGACGCCCGGATCGGGGGCGACACGGATGACGTTGAGACGCGGGTCGACCGGCGGCCCGTAGCCCTCGATCTGCACCGGCAGCCCGATCTTTTCCGCCGCTGTCTCCGCCGCGGCGACGAGTTCGAGATAGTCCTCCAGCCGCTGCACCGGCGGCATGAAGAGGCAGAGGCGCCCGTCGCGCGCTTCGACCGTCAAGGCGGTGCGCACCGCGCCGTCGATGTCGCCGAGGCGCTGCTCGACCCGCTCCTGCTGCGTCGAATCGTCGGCGGCGAAGGACGCCATGTGCTGAGAGCGCGGGCGCGGCGCCGCAGCGTCGGGAAGCGGCTCGCGCGGCACGGTCGGGTCCGCCTCGACGACATAGGGGAAGGCCGACGGCGGAACATAGGGCAGCGCGCCGAGCGGCAGGCGATAGCCGACCGGACTGTCGCCCGGCACGAGAAAGAGACCGCCGCGCCGCGTCTTCCATTTCTCGCTGCGCCAGCGGGTCTCCATCGATTTCGCCTGCCAGCGCTGGACCGGCAGCACATAGCCGGACGGCTCGGTCAATCCGCGCGCGAACACCTTGGCGAGACGCAGCCGCTCCTCGGGATCCTTCAGCTTGGAATTCTCCGGCGTGACATTGTCGGGCAGGTTGGCTTCCTTGACGATCCATGTGGCCGGGTCCTCGTAGGCCGGCGCGATGAAGTCTGAGTCCAGGTCGAGCTCCGAGGCGATCGCGCCGAGAAGCGCATACGCCCCCTTTCCGGTCGCGGCGGTTTCGTGACCTTCCGCGGCGATCCGCCCGGGGTCTGACCAGACCGGCTTGCCGTCGCGGCGCCAGTAGAGCGAGAACGTCCAGCGCGGCAGGGACTCGCCCGGATACCATTTGCCCTGCCCGTAATGCAGGAAGCCGCCGGGCGCGAACCGTTCCCTCAAGCGGCGGATCAGCCGATCGGCGAGCTGGCGCTTGCTCGGACCGACCGCGTCGGTGTTCCATTCGCCCGATTCGAAGTCGTCGATCGAGACGAAGGTCGGCTCTCCGCCCATCGTCAGGCGGACGTCGCCCGAGACGAGCGCCCGGTCGACCTCTTGGCCGAGCCGGTCGAGCGCCGTCCACGCCTCTTCCGAGAAGGGCTTGGTGATGCGCGGATGCTCCGCCACGCGCTCGACCCGCATGTCGAAAGAGAAGTCGACGTTGGCGAAGCTGGCGACGCCGGAGATCGGCGCGGCGTTGCGGTAATGCGGCGTGGCGGCGAGCGGGATGTGGCTTTCGCCGGTCAGAAGCCCGGAGGTCGGATCGAGGCCGATCCAGCCGGCGCCGGGAAGATAGACCTCGGCCCAGGCGTGAAGATCGGTGAAGTCATGATCCGTTCCCGGCGGCCCGTCGAGCGCGACGAGGTCAGGCTTGAGCTGGATCAGGTAGCCCGAGACGAAGCGCCCGGCCAATCCGAGATGACGGAGAATCTGCACCAGGAGCCAGCTCGAATCGCGGCACGAGCCGGAGCCGCGCTCGAAGGTCTCCTCCGGGCTCTGCACGCCCGTCTCCATCCGGATGAGGTATTTTATCTCGCTCGCGAGACGCCGGTTGAGATCGACGACAAAATCGACCGTGCGCCGCGGCGAGCGGTCGATCCGGTCGAGAAAGGCCTGAAGCCGCGGACCGGCGGGCTCCGGGGTGCGGTAGATGACGAGATCGGGTCTGAGATCCTCGCCATATTCGAACGGCCAGGTACTCCGCGCTTTCCTCGACGAAGAAATCGAATGGATTGTACACCGTCATGTCGGCGACGACGTCGACCTCGATCTTCAGTTCGTTGACGAGTTCGGGGAAGACGTATCGCGCGAGCCAGTTGCCGTAAGGATCCTGCTGCACGTTCACAAAATGATCGGCGGGCGTGACTTTCAGCGAATGCGAGATCACACGGGTGCGGCTGTGCGGCGCCGGCTTGAGGCGGATGATCTGCGGCCCGAGCGACACCGGCCGGTCGTATTTGTAATGGGTCAGATGGTGGATCGCGGCTCGAATGGACATGGGGCGGAAGCGGACCTGGTGATGGAGTGGCGAAGACTTTCACAATTTGCTGCGCCGCACAATCAAACTTGTCGCACGGTTGACGGGCCCCGCCCGGTGGGCGCGTGTGGAGCGCAGTTTCCGAGAGATGAAAGTCCGCCCGCCCGATGGATTCGCTGAACCTTTTGCTTCAAGGATCGCGGCCGTCGATTATCCCATCCTGATTCTTAGGTGGCCGAGGCCAAGCGTGCTGACCAACAAAGGAAAATACGGCCTGAAGGCCATGGTGCATCTTGCCGGCCTCGGCCCGGACGCGCTCGCCCAGGTCGCCGACGTGGCGGAAGCGAATGCGATCTCGAAGAAATTCCTCGATCACATCCTGACCGAGCTCCGCCACGCCGGGCTCGTCTATTCGAAAAAGGGCAAGGGCGGCGGCTACGCGCTCGCCCGGCCTGCGCATGAGATCCGGGTTGGCGCGATCGTGCGCGTCCTCGACGGACCGCTCGCGCCAATCCCGTGCGCTTCGGTGACGGCGTTCCGGCCTTGTGATGACTGTGCGGACCTGAAGACCTGTCCGGTGCGGCTGATCATGGTCGAGGCGCGCAACGCGGTCGCCAGCATCCTCGACAATCGCACGCTGGCCGAATTGCGGGCCTCGACCGATCCTGTCGAAAGGGCCGCGATGTACGACATCTGATGCGGCCCGAGCCGGGCGTGCATCATGCCTTCGCCCGCATGTAGTCGGCGAAGGCATCGCGAAAGTCCGGGTGCCAGCGCGACAGGGCCGGGCGGTTGTCGACGATGTCGCGCGCGCCCCACAGGATGCGGCGCTCGTCGATCTCGCGCGTGACCTCGTTGTCGGGACAGAGGACGTAGAAGTCGCCGGCCGACATGCGCTCGACGAGGAAATCGACGACCTGTTCGGGCGTCCATGCCGCCGGCGGCTTCGCGCTTGCGCCCGCGGTCAGCCCGGTGAAGGTGAAGCCGGGAATGAGCAGGTGCGCGCTGATCCGGCAGCCCTCGATGTTGCGCAATTCATGGGCGAGAGCTTCGGTCACGACTTTCACGCCGGCTTTCGAAACGTTGTAGGCCGCGTCGCCCGGCGGGCAGGTGATGCCCTGCTTCGAACCGGTGTTGACGATCGCGGCGTCCGTTCCCTGCTTCAGCATCTCGGGCGCGAACGTCTGCACCCCATGAATGACGCCCCACAGATTGACGTCCAGAACGCGGCGCCATTTGGCGCCGTCGCCTATAACCGGACCGCCGCCGCCGACCCCGGCGTTGTTCATGAGCAGCGCGACCTCGCCGAAGGCCTCATAGGCCGCTGTCTTCAACCGTTCGACATCCGCCGCATTGCTGACGTCGATGGCGAGCGGGCGGACGTTCGTCTGGCTCCCGGACACGGCGGCGACCTCTGCCGCCATCGATTGCAGCCGCTCGGCGCTCCTGTCGGCCATGACGACCTTCATGCCGAGCCCGGCGAACTTCTTCGCTGCGGCAAGGCCGATGCCGCTCGCCGCCCCGGTGATGACGGCGACGCGGTTCCGGGCAAGAGCAGGATGGAGCGGCATGGCGAGACCTCGAAAGTTTGGCTTCGGCCCCGTTGGGCGGGGCCAACGGGAGGAAAACGATCCTGGCGGAAACTATACGGCGCCTGATCGCATAACGACATTCGGCCAGGAGGGAACCCCTCCACAATTCTCACCGTGGGTAAAAGGGACCTCCGCGCCTATTTGCTCCGCATCGCCCAGCTTGGCAGGAGTTCGGGCGCAAGCGCCAGCGCTTCGCCGGCGGTGAAGACGCGTTTCATGTTGGCCAGTATCGACCTGCACATCTGCAGGTTCGGCGTGGGATCGGTCACGCCGAATTCTTCCGAGCCGCCCACGACCACGCTGTCCTGGCGCGGAAAAAGATAGCCGCCATGTCCGGCAAACAAATATTGCAGGTTGGGCTGCGGCGGCAGCAGCACCAGCTGCCCGCGGACCGAAACCATCAATCTGTCCTTGCAGATCGTCTTCGATCCCAGCCCGGTGCAATTGACGACAATCGTCTCGGTCAACTCGGCGACGTCGCTCAGATCCTGGAATTCGCGCGCGTTGAAGGCGATGTTTGCCGCCTGAAGGTCGGCGTGCATCTTGCCGAGGAAGATCGGCGGCTCGACCAGCAAGGTCGCATAGCCGAAGCCCGATTGTCTCAGATGCGCGAAGGGCAGATGCGCGAAAGTCGTCGGCCGCGGGATGACGTCGGGCGGACAGCTTTCGAAGTTGGAGGCGTGCACGAGCGTGTAGTTCTCCCGCGTCGACACGCCGTAGGCGGGGCCTCGAGCCTTATGCTCGGAAAACGCCCGGCGCAGAATGCGGGTGAACTGTGCGGCGTTCCGATGGTTGACCAATGACGGCGCCCATTGCCCGCCCGCCTTGTTGGACGTCGTATTCGGCGGAAACTCTTTGGCGTAGATCGCGACCTTGAGATTGCGTGAGAGCAAGAGCGTGGCCGCGGTCAGGCCCATCACCCCCGCGCCGAGCACCGCGACGCTGTCGTTCGCGCCGATGCCATGACTGGTCACGATATCGACGACTTCATGCGCGCAGCCCCAACTCATAGTGATGCCGGCGCCGCCATGGCCGTAATTGTGGACGACGAATTTGCTCCCGACGACCTCAGGCTCGAGGCGATAGCTTTGCTCCCGATAGGGACGCAGACCCGCGATCGGCGGACGCGTCGTCGGATCCCAGTCGAAATTCGGGGTAGGAAGAATCCTCGTGGGGGATTTTGACATGGGCGGCCTCCCTTTGGCGACGATCCCCGTTGCGGCGCGTTCCTCGCGTTTTCAATGGCCGAAGATTTGGTCTTACGACGGAGCCGGGGCCCGCCCATCCACCCGAGCGCGCGACGGCGGATGCGAAGCGCGTCGTCATGACGGGCGGCCCTGCAATTCCGGCCTCGCGACCTTGCGTCGGCTGGCAAAGTCGCTCTTGGCAAAGTCGCCCGGTCCAAGAAAATACAAGTACGCTTGGCCGAGGGGAAGGTCTCTTTGAGCGGAACCCACAAATTGCGCCGAGGATCATCCTACAGACTCCTCCTTAGAGCTGGGTTCGATCGGGCAGAATCGTTTTCCGTCACCCGCGGGCTTGACCCGCGGGTCCATGGATCGCCGGGTCAAGTCCTAGGCAACGCTGCGAACTGATGGGTCTCGAGGGGCGAGGTCTTGGAGTCACGACCCAAAGGGCATACTACAGTGTAACAATGTTCAAAGTGTCGAGATGTTGCGGAAAAGGACAATCAAGTCCTTGAAAAGACGCCTTCCGCCGCGATTCTGCACGCTATCGCGAGGTCGCCTCTGAGCTGCCCCGCCGGAGACAGCCCGACCAGGTCTCCGAAGCGCGCTCAACGCGCGAGCCGTAGCGTCCGCATCGCCTTGCCGACCATCCCCGTCGGCGCGGCGCCGGTCAGCGCGAGGCCGAACCCCAGCGCCGGGAAATAGACCGCAATTCCGATGAAAGCGAGGATCAGCAATCGCGTCTCGCGGGCGAAGCGCGGCAGATGCATGAGCGCTAGGATCAGCGGCGCGTTGGCCAAGGTCAGCGCCAGCGCCAGGGCGCCGCAGGCGAAGAGGGTCGCCGCCGCCGTCGCCAGAAAGCGAGCGTCGGGTACGGCCCAGCCGCGTCGGAACGCAAGCGTGAACACGCCGGCGACCTTGACCCAGAGGCCGGCGGCGGTCGCCAGCGCCAGGCCTGGCGCGCCGAGCGGCTGGTAGAGCGCGATCTTGAGGGCGACATTGAGGGCGACGCCGACGAGGGTGACTTTCAGCGGCGTCGCCGTGTCGCCTCGGGCGAGAAAGCTCGCCGAGACGATCCGGTCGACGAACAGCGCCGGCATGCCGAGCGAATAGGCGGCGAGCACGGCGGCCGCCTGAGAGGCGGCGCTCGCCTTGAACGCGCCGTGCTCGAAGGCGGCAGCGATGATGAGATCGGGGATCAAGAGGAAGACGACGACGAAAGGCGCGCCGAGCGCCACGGTCAGCGAGGCGGCGCGGTTCTGGGCTTCGAGGGCAGCCTCCGTGTCGCCGCGAGCGATCAGCATCGACATTTCCTTGAGCAGGACCGAGCTCGTCGCGATGACGATGACGCCGCCGGGCAATTGATAGAGCCGGTCGGCGTAGCTGATCGCCGACAGGCCCCCGGTCGGCAACAGCGAGCCGACGATCTGGTCGGCGAGCGCGCCGATCTGGTAGCTCGCCGAAATGCCGATCGCGGGACCGAGCATGATGAAGAACCGCCGGACTTCCGGCGTCCAGCGCGGCCAGGTCAGCCGCTCGAGCAGGCCGCGCCGGCGTGCGTCCGCCATCGCGATTGCGAGCTGCGTTGCGCCCGAGGCGAGAAATCCCCAACTTGCCATGCTGGCGACCCCGGGCGAGACGTTGGGAAAGAAGGCGGCGTACGCGAGAAAGGCGATCATGCAGACATTCGCCGCCGCAGGCGCCGCCGCCGGCACACTCCAGGAGTTGTTGGCGTTCAGCGTCCCCTGATGCAGCGCGAACACCGCGATGAAGGCGATGTAGGGGAACATGATCCGCGACATCGCGACAGCGTGGGCGAATTTCTCGGGCTGGCTCACGAATCCGGGGGAGGTGAGCCTGACCAGGAGCGGCATATCGAGGTAGACGAGACCGAGCAGGGCGATCTGCGACAAGACCAGCAGCGTGAACACCTGGCTGGCGAAGCGCTGGGCGTCCTCCTTGCCCTTTGTCTCGAGCACGCTGGTATAAGTCGGCAGATAGGCCGCGTTGAACGAGCCTTCGCCGAAGATCTGCCGGAACTGGTTCGGCAGCTTGATCGCCGCGACATAGGCGTCGTTGAGCGCGCCGCCGCCGAGCAAAGCAGCGAGCCCCATGTCGCGAACGAATCCCGTCAGCCGGGAGGCGATCGTCCAGCCGCCGACCGAAAAGATGTTGCGCACCATGCCCGGCATCCGCGTCCCTTAGCCGGATTCGGCCGAGCTGGGCAAAGCAGGCGGTTTTGCGACTGAAAAGGCGACCTGACCTTCGACTGGCTTCCTGGCATGGTCGGAGAGGAGGGCCAAGGCCCTCCTCCCCTGACGTTCACCGTGGGCAGGGCGGCTGGCCCGGCTTGCCGCATTCGGCCTCCCGCTTGCCTTCCGGCCGGGCGTTGCGTTCGGCCGCGCCGGGGGCGCCTGGCGGCCGCTGGGCGGCTCGCTGCCGTTCCTGCTCCTGCTGGCGCTGCAACTGCTGCTGCTGTTCCTGCTCCTGCTGGCGCTGCAACTGCTGCTGCTGTTCCTGCTGCTGGCGCTTCAGCTCCTGCTGGCGTTGCATATCCGCAGGCGCGCCGGGAGGCTTCTCTTGCGCCTTCGGCGCGTTCGGCGGTTCCAGCTTGGCCGGCTCTTTGTTCGGCTTGAGCTCAGGTCGGACCGGCTTCTCCGGCTTGCCGGCGCGCGCCCGGCGGCTTCTCTTCCGCCTTCGGCATTGTTGAGCGGCTCCGGTTTCTTCAGTTCCTTGTTCGGCGTCAGTTCGCCCCGGACGGGCTTCTCGGCTCCCGGCTGCTTGCCGCCAGGCGGCGTCGTTGCGCCCGGCAGCTTCTCTTCCGCCTTCGGATTGTTGAGCGGTTCCGCCTTGATCGGCTTCTCGCCCTTCAGCGGCTCGCCGGGCTTCCGCTGATTTTCCTCAGCGTTTGGAACCGTCGCGGCCGTGCCCGCGGCTTTCGCCGGAACCACGTCCCTGCCCTTGAATTCGCCCGGCCGCGGCGTCGCGGCGACCGGCGGCTTCCCCTGATTGGCCGAATGGAACTGCTCGGCGTTCATGCTGGCGGTTTTCACGTGATCGCGCTGCAGCGGGGTTGGGGGGAGGTGTTCCTTGGTCTGAGCCGTGAAGCGCTCCTGCTCCGGCGTCGGCTTCAGCTGAACGCCGCCCTGGCCGCCGTTGAAGCTCGCCCGGCCGACGCCTGGGGGAACCGTTACGGGCTCTCTATAGATATTGGCGATGTGGACCGAACTGATGTTGTTGACCGTCGAATTGTAGAAGAAACGGTCGCCCTGCCAGCGGCCGCCCTCATAGCCGAGTCCGTTGTAGCCGAAGCCGTAGTGGATCCCGCCGTAGAACCCGATCTGCGCGCCCCAATAGCCGCGGTGGAAGAGGTAGGCGCCGTTGGCGAAGCCCCAGTAGCCGGGCGTCCACAAGAGGCCGGGATGGGGCGGCTCGACCCAGACTCCCGGGACCCAATAATAGTCGTAATTGTTCCAGGCCCAGTAGCCGGGGGTCCAGTAGTAGCCCGGCGCTGGCAGCGGCGGCTGTTCGTATTCCGGCAGTGGCGGCGGCGCCTCTTCCGCCTGGATCGGCGGCCCGGCGCCTTCGTAGGCCGGCTGCGGACATAAGCAAGTCTGCGCCAGGGCGGGCGAGAGGAGCGCGGGGGCGCAGATCAGGAGGGCGGCCATCGCAGGTCGCAAGCAACGCATGTTGTTGTCCTTTCAGCTGGGGCAAGCAAAAAACATGACGAACGGTTGCCGGACCCGCCCGCGTTCGCCAATTCGAGACGCTGAGAACCGAAGGACCATTCCGTCCCCGCGCTGGTGTTTCCCTGGTCATCAACATGCGCAGACAACCACGCCGCCGGTGAATGCCGCTTGAATGCGGCCTGGAGCGGATTTCCGGCGACACCGTGGTCGGAAGCGGCCTTTCAGGCGCGCCCGCCTATCCTGCAAGCGCCCGATCGATATCGCGCCATAGGTCCTCGACGTCCTCTATGCCCGCCGAAAGCCTGAGCAGATCGGGCGGGCAGGGCGAGCCTTCGCCTTCGATCGAGGCGCGATGTTCGATCAACGATTCGACGCCGCCAAGCGACGTGGCGCGCTTCCACAAGCCGACCCGCGCCGCCGCGGCGATCGCCGCCGCCGCGCCGCCGCGCACTCGAATGGACAGCATGCCGCCGAACCCGCCCCGCATTTGCCGCCGCGCCAGTTGGTGGCCCGGGTGATGCGGCAGGCCCGGATAGAGCACGGCGGAGACCGCGGCGTGGTTGCAGAGACGGTTGGCGAGCTCCAACGCGTTCGCGGCCGACGCGCGCACCCTCAGATCGAGCGTTCGCAAGCCGCGCGTCAACAGGAAAGCCTCGAACGGATGCAGGATGAGGCCGTGCGACTGGCGGATTTTTCGCGCGCGGCCGGAGAGCGCGTCCTCGCGGGCGAAGCAAAGCGCGCCTGCCAGCACGTCGGAATGTCCGTTCAGATATTTTGTCGCCGAGTGCATGACGACGTCCGCGCCGAGCGCCAGCGGGCGGGTGAAGACCGGCGTCGCGCAGGTCGAAGTCGACCGCAAGAAGCGCGCCCGCTTCATGGGCGATCCGCGCCGCGCCTTCGATGTCGCTGACGCCCCACAAGGGGTTGCTCGGCGTCTCGAGCCAGACGAGTTTCGTTTCGCCCTCGGCGACCGCCCGCTCCAGCGCATTGAGGTCTTCGGTGTCGACGAAATCGACCCTGAGGCCGAAATTGGGCGCTTCGTTCGTGAGCCAGGCGCGGAGCGCCCAGTACATAATGTGCGGCGCGACGATGCGCGCGCCCGGTCCGAGGCTGAGGAAGAGCGCCACCGCCGCCGACATGCCCGAGCCGAAGACGAACGTCGCCTCGGCGCCTTCGAGCGCCCCGATCACCGCCTCCGCCTCGCGCGCGGTCGCATTGTCCGGCCGTCCGTAGACGTCGCCTGCACGGTAGAAATTGTCGGGATCGCGGATGAAGGTCGAGCTGACATGGATCGGGGGCACGAGCGCCCGCGTCGTCTCGTCGATCCGCCCCAGCGCCTGGGCGGCGAGGGTCCGCCCGCTCCAATCGCCGCTCACAGCGCCAGTCCGCGTAGGAGCTTCGGCGCGCCCGGCGCGGCGCCGCTCGCCTCGGCGATCAGGAGGCTCTTGAGCGAGGGGGCCCGGTCGACGACGCGCAGGCCGAGATCGCGCAGGAAGCGCAGCGGCGCAAGGTCGTTGGAGAAGAGGCGGTTCATCACGTCCATGCCGATGCCGCTCGCGGCGATGTCGAACCGGCGCGCCCGCTGATAGGCCGCGAGCGGAGCAGGGGCGCCGGGATCGAGGCCGAGCCGCATCTCGGCGACGATCGTCTCGGCGAGCGCCGCGACGTCGCGCAGGCCGAGGTTGAGGCCCTGTCCCGCCAGCGGATGGACGACGTGCGCCGCATCGCCGACGAGCGCCAGCCGCTCGCCGACGAAGCGGCGGGCGATCTGGAAGCGGAACGGAAAGGCCTCGACGCGCGAGGCGAAGCGGATCGCTCCGAGCTTCGGGGTGAAGCGGAATTCAAGCTGGCGGACGAGATCCTCGGGCTCGAGCTTGAGGAGCGCGCGGGCGTCGGCGCGGCGCTCGTTCCAGACGATGCTCGACCGGCGGCCGGGCAGCGGCAGGATGGCGAACGGGCCGGCCGGCAGGAAATGCTGCTCCGCCCGGCCTTCGTGCTCGCGCTCGTGCTCGATGGTGGCGACGATGCCGGCCTGGTCATAGTCCCAGCCGAAAGAGGGAATGTCGGCCAGCGTGCGGAGCTTCGAGCGCGCCCCGTCCGCCGCTGCCGCCACACGCGCCCGCAGGCTTCGGCCGTCGGAAAGCGCAAGCGCCGCAGCGTGCCTGCCTGGCGTCCAGTGGGCGACCGATCCCATAACGCGCGTCACGCCGAGCCGGTCGCAGAGCGCCGACAGCGCCGAGACGACATCGTCGACGAAGGCCATGTGGGCGAGCGGGTGGTCGGCGCGGCCGTCGAAATGGAGATGCGGCAGCCGCACCGCGTCGCGCACCTCTCCGTCCATGATCACCATCGACAGGACGGCTTGGGCCTTCGGCGCGATCGCCTCCCAGGCGCCGAGGCGCTCGAGAAGCTGCCGCGGCCCCTCGGCGATCGCGACCGTGCGCAGCGGCGGGCGATCGCGCGCGGCCGGGGCGGCGGCTGGTTCGACGAGGGCGACCGAAATGCCGGTCCCCAGCGCTTGCTTCAGCGCTGCCGCGACCGAGAGACCGGCCGGGCCCCCGCCGGCGATGACGACGTCGAAAACGGGCTCGGATTCGCTCATGCGGGCCGTTCATCTCCTCGGAGCGGCATTGTCGGTCTTTTGCGGCGGCGGCGCAATCGAGCCGCTCTGCGGCAGGGGAACCGAACCCCGCTTCGGCCGTTCTTGGCCCACGCCGGCGCTCGCGCCGGTTTGAACTTCGGTTTTTCTGGAGAAAATCATGTCCAAAGGCTTGTTATTGTCGCTTCTGCTGGCGGGATTGCCCGCGGCGGCTTATGCGCAGGATAACCGCGACAACCCTGTTAACGAGGGCGCGAACGCGGGCGCGGCCGCCGGCGGCGCCGTCGGCGGCGCGGTTGGGGCGATCGTCGGAGCGCCGCTCGGCGCCGCCGCCGGCATCGTTGGCGGCCTCACCGGCGCGATGGCGCCGCGGTTCCACCACTACGTCGTGGAAGAGCATGTGCCCTCGTACGAGTGGCGGGAGCATCCGCACGTCGTCGTCGGCGACGTGCTGCCGCGCCGAAGGCGTCACCCTCTATCCGGTGCCGCCCGAATACGGCGTGACCCGCTACCAATATACGGTGGTCGACGACCAGCCGGTGCTGGTCGACCCGTCGACGCGCCGGATCGTCGAGGTTGTTCCGTAAGCTAGGCCTCGCCTAAAGTCGCCCTCGCGGCGACTTCCGATTGGACTAATTCGCGGCCGCCCGTTCCTCCCGGGCGGCCATTCCATTTTGCGTCGACTTGATAAAAAAGAAAAACGTCACTCATCATTCATCAGGCCCATGACGACTGCCGTCGAGCGCCGCACCCGCGAAGAGACCCGCGCCTGCATCATTCAGGTCGCTTGGGACCTTTTCCGCGAGCTCGGGCCGCGCACCACCGTGATCCTGGTCGAACAGATCGAGTCGGACGTGCGCGAACGGGGCTTGACGCGGCGCGAGGCGATCGTCTTCTCGACCATGCGCCGCGCCCGGCCAGTGGCGCTGACGGCACTGGCGGCGATCCTGGCGATGATCCCCTTGTCCGAAAGCGCCTTCTGGGGCCCGATGGCGCTCACCATCATGGGCGGCCTCTCGGTCGCGACCTTCCTGACGCTCTTCCTGCTGCCGTCGATCTACGCGCTCTGGCACAGGCGCTCGCTTGGTCCGGAGGGCGCCGGGGCGAAGACAAGACGAGAGCCGTCCTTCGACGCGTTCGGCGCGGCGGCCGCCGCGGAATAGTCTTGGCGGCAATCTTCGCCACGGGAACGTGCCGCCGACAGGCGCTCATGCCGCCTCCGTCGAAGGCGTTTCGCGATCGACGACGATCGTCTGCACGCCCGCGTCGGCCAGCATGGCGAGCGCTTCCGGCGACGCGGCGGAATCGGTGATCAGCGCGTGGACGCGCGACAGCGGGCAGACGACGAGGCTGCCGCGGGCGACGAATTTCGAGGCGTCGGCGAGGACGATGAGCTTCTCGGCCCGCTTCAGGAGCTTCATCTCCGCTCCCGCGATGAGGGCGTCGCCCTCGATCACCCCGAGCGGGCCGATCGAGATGGCGCTCATGAACATGAGGCGCGCCGAATAATGCTGGATCGCGTCATCGTCGAATGGCGCGACGATCAGCTTCTGGTCGCGATAGACCTCGCCGCCGGGCAGCGCTACCCGGTTCTGCGTCTCGTGGATGAGGAACTCGGCCAGCGGATAGGAATTGGTCAGGATCTTGAGTCGCGTCTGGCGCAAGAACTCCGACATCTGGAAGGTCGTCGTGCCGCCATTGACGATGATGACGTCGCCGGCGGCGCACATTTCAACCGCCTTGCGGGCGATGGCTCGCTTGGCCTCGATATTGATCGTGCGGCTCGAGTCGAACGAACGGGTGGCGAGCCGCGACGGCGTCATTGTCCTCGAGAAGGCGTCGCCGACCGCCTGGATGCCGCCGTGCAGGCGCTCGGCATAGCCGGCGCCGGCCAGACGCCCCGCATCGCGCCGGGCGGAGGCGGCGGAAACGCCGGTTGCGGCCATGATATCCGCGATCGACAGGAAGCCCCGCTCGGCCAGCAGGTTCCTCACGATTTCAGCGCGCTGTCGCTCGCGCATGGTCCTCGCCGTTTCCTCTTGATCGTTTGTTTGGCCAGACAATGCCATTGGCGCCGCGCAGTGTCAATCACGTTCGATCACCTTTCGCTCACCACAAGGCGCATAGCGGCAATACCTTGACATCTTGCGATCGTTAGCGGTACCATTGATCAAAATCGCTCGAAATCTGCGAGGAACGACCCATGAGCGGCCCAGCTTCCGGCCTCTACGCGCCCCTTCCTGATCTGTGGGACGACGCCTACGCGGCGAAGCTCGATCAACCGGGTCTGTTGGTCTACCGCTCGAACCTGCTCGGCAGCGACCTCAGGATCACCAATTTCGGCGGCGGCAACACCTCGGCCAAGATCGCCGAGGCCGATCCGCTGAGCGGCTCGCGGGTCACGGTTCTTTGGGTCAAAGGCTCGGGCGGCGATATCGGCTCGATGAAGGTCGACGGCTTCTCGACGCTCTATCTCGACAAGCTCCTTGGCCTCAAATCCGTCTATCGCGGCCTCGAGCACGAAGACGAGATGGTCGCGCTCTTCAACCACTGCACCTTTAATCTCAATCCGCGCGCCGCTTCGATCGATACGCCGCTGCATGCCTTCGTGCCGCATATCCATGTCGATCACGTGCACGCCGACGCGGTGATTGCGATCGCGGCGAGCGAGGAAGCCGAAGCGCTGACGCAGAAAGCGTTCGACGGCGAGATCGGCTTTCTGCCCTGGCGCCGGCCCGGCTTCGATCTCGGCCTCAAGCTCGGCGGGCTCGCCGAAGCCAATCCGGACCTGAAGGGCGTCGTGCTCGGCGGCCACGGCCTTTTCACCTGGGGTCCAACTTCGAAGGCCTGCTATGAGACGACGCTGGCGACCATCAACAAAGCCGCCGCCTGGCTTGGCGCCCATGGGCGCGGCGAAGCCTTCGGCGGCGAGGCCGTCAAGGCGCTGTCACCGGACGCGCGCCGCGCGGTCGCGGCGAGGCTCATGCCGGCGATCCGCGGCCGCATCTCGGCTGGCGAGCGCAAGGTCGGGCACTTCACCGACGCGCCAGCGGCGCTCGAATTCGTGGACTCGCGCGACTTGAAGCCGCTCGCCGCGCTCGGCACCTCCTGCCCGGACCACTTCCTGCGCACCAAGATTCGACCGCTGGTGCTCCCTTTCGATCCGGCGGCCGGGAATCTCGACCAAGTCGTCGCCGCGCTCGACAAGAGCCTCGCCGATTATCGCGCCGACTACGCCGCCTACTACGAGCGCTGCAAGCGGCCGAACTCGCCGGCGATGCGCGACCCGAACCCCGTCATCTATCTCGTCCCGGGAGTGGGCGTGCTGTCTTTCGCCAGGGACAAGGCGACGGCCCGGGTCGCCGCCGAATTCTACGTCAACGCGATCAACGTGATGCGCGGCGCCTCGAGCGTGAGCAAATATGTCGGGCTCGCCGAGCAGGAGGCGTTCGACATCGAATATTGGCTGCTCGAGGAAGCAAAGCTGCAGCGCATGCCGAAGCCGAAGTCGCTCGCCGGACGAATCGCTCTGGTGACGGGCGGCGCCGGCGGGATCGGCCAGGCGATCGCGGCGCGGCTCGCGGGCGAAGGGGCCTGCGTCGTGCTCGCTGACATCGACGAACCGGGCCTCAAGGAGGCCGTCGCCGACATCGGCAAGCGCTTCGGCAAGGATGCAGTCGCCGGCGCGCTGGCGAACGTGACTGATGAGGAAGCGGTCGAGGCCGCCTTCCGCGACGCAGTCCTCGGCTTTGGCGGGATCGACATCATCGTCGCCAACGCCGGCATCGCCTCCGCCGCGCCGTTCGAGGACACCTCGCTCGAGCTCTGGAACCGTAACATCGCGATCCTCGCCACCGGCTATTTTCTCGCCGCCCGGTCCGGCTACCGGATCCTCAAGGATCAGGGCCTCGGCGGCAGCATCGTCTTCGTCGCCTCGAAGAACGCGCTCGCCGCCTCGCCCGGCGCTTCGGCCTATTGCACGGCAAAGGCCGCGGAAGTGCATCTCGCCCGCTGCCTGGCGCTGGAGGGCGCGCCCTACCGGATTCGCGCCAACACCGTCAATCCGGACGCGGTTCTGCGCGGCTCGAAGATCTGGCAGGGCGAATGGCGGGCGCAGCGGGCCGCCTCGAACAAGGTCAGCGAGTTGGAGCTCGAAGAGGTCTACCGCCAACGTTCGCTGCTCAAGCTTTCCGTCTATCCCGAGGATATCGCGGAGGCGGTCTACTGGTTTGCCTCGGACCTCTCGGCCAAGAGCACGGGCAACATCCTCAACGTTGATGCGGGCAACGCGGTGAGCTTTGCGCGGTAGGGCGATCCAAGCAGATCGACACAAAACGTCTCAAAAGAGTTGATCGAGCGTCCCCGATAGGCGACTGTTCCAGCGGGAGACGGCATCGCAGCGTTCCGGTCCTCGGCCGACCTCCCGAAGTCAGCGGACTGGAGGGGATATATAGAAGCCGAAGAGCGCGGGGCGGGATCATGACGGCGGCCTTCAATTACGAGCAGGCTTTCAAAAGAAACATCGGATGGGTGACCCGCGAGGAGCAACAACTCCTGCGCAGAAAACGCGTCGCAGTCGCCGGCCTCGGCGGCTGCGGCGGCTCGCATGTGACCACGCTCGCAAGGCTCGGCGTCGGCGCCTTCACGCTGGCCGATTTCGATTCCTTTGAGCTTGTGAATTTCAACCGGCAGGTCGGGGCGCGCGTGGCGACGGTGGGCCTGAGGAAGCTCGATGTCGTAAGCGCCATGGCGCTCGACATCAACCCGGAGTTGGATATCCGGTCCTTCCCCGACGGCGTGGTTGAAGGCCGCATCGACGAATTTCTGAAAGACGCCGCCGTCTATGTCGACGCCATCGACGCTTTCGCCCTCGAGATGCGGCGGAAGATCTATGCCCGCTGCCGGGCGCTCGGCATCCCCGGGGTCTTGGCCGTTCCCGCCGGTATGGGGACTGCGTTTCTCATCTTCATGCCGGACGGCATGTCGCTCGAGGACTGGTAT
Source organism: uncultured Alphaproteobacteria bacterium (assembly GCA_963820795.1). Classification (GTDB taxonomy): domain Bacteria; phylum Pseudomonadota; class Alphaproteobacteria; order Rhizobiales; family Beijerinckiaceae; genus Roseiarcus. Next base: position 325,894 of record CAWGBJ010000010.1, on the reverse strand, counting down.
CGCTTCGAAGACGTCGAGCCGGCCAAGCGGATCGTCAACTTCATCGTTGGCACGGGACCGGCCGCGTTGCACCGCTCTTATCTCGCGGACAAGTCGGCGGTGAATCTCGAGACACGCGATTTTCCCTCGACGGGGCTCGCGTGTCAATTGTGCGCCGGGGTTGCGGCCGCTCAGATCGCCAAGATCCTTCTTGGGCGCGGCAAGATCGAAGCGGTTCCAACCTATCACCACTTCGACGCTTACAAATGCGTCTACAAGAAGGGCCGGATTCCGGGCGGCAATCGCAACTGGCTTCAACGCATCAAGCTGGCGCTGGCCTATCGGGAGTTCGACAAACTGGCGAAAGCCGGGCGACCAGCAATGGTCGATCAGACGGCCGCTGTTTGACTCGAGCCGTTGCGCCCCGGTCTCGGACGCGAACGTCCGAATGGATTGGGTTGAACGGTCGAGACTGGAGAGGAAACATGTCCTATCGCATCCCTCAGTCGCTGATTAACGAAGAGAACGCCAAGCTCGCCACGGCGCAGGATGAGGACTATGCGGCGCTCGGCCGGCGCCTGAAGCGCAGCGGCGTCGACATCGAGGCGATCACCGCCAAGGTCGCCGCTTTCGCCGTCGCCGTTCCGACCTGGGGGGTCGGCACGGGCGGCACGCGCTTCGCCCGCTTTCCTGGCCCCGGCGAACCGCGCGGCATATTCGACAAGCTCGAGGATTGCGCCGCCATCCATCAGCTGACCCGGACGACGCCGACCTGCTCGCCGCATTTCCCGTGGGACAAGGTCAGCGATTACCGCGAACTCGCCGAGCGGGCAAAGGCGCTCGGCGTCGGCTTCGACGCCGTCAACTCCAACACCTTTCAGGACCAGCCGGATCAGAAGCTCTCGTACAAGTTCGGCTCGCTGACCCACAGCGACAAGGCTGTGCGCGATGACGCGATCGCGCACAATGTCGAATGTATCGAGATCGGCGAGAGGCTCGGGTCGAAGGCGCTGACCGTCTGGATTGCCGACGGGTCCAATTTCGCCGGGCAATCGAACCTCAACCGGGTCTTCGACCGGTACCTCGACTCCCTGAGCAAAATATACGTGCGGCTGCCCGGCGGCTGGCGCGTGTTTCTCGAACACAAACTCTACGAGCCGGCGTTCTATTCGACAGTCATCGCGGATTGGGGCTCGAGCCTGATGGCGGCTCAGGCGCTCGGGCCGAAAGCCTGTTGCCTGGTCGATCTCGGCCACCATGCGCCGAACGTCAATATCGAGCAGGTCGTCGCCAGACTCATCCGCGCCGGCAAGCTCGCGGGGTTCCACTTCAACGATTCCAAATACGGCGACGACGATCTCGACTTCGGGTCGATCGACCCGTTCCGGCTCTATCGCATATTCAACGAGCTCGTCGACGCGAGTGAGCGCGGCGCGGCGGGCTTCGATCCCGCCTACATGCTCGACCAGTCGCACAACGTCACCGATCCAATCGAGAGCCTCATGGTCTCGGCGATGGAGGTGAGCCGCGCCTATGCGCAGGCGCTCATCGTCGACCGGCCGGCGCTCGAGGAGGCGCAGCAGGCGAACGACGTCATGTACGCCCATCGCCTTTTCAAGGCGGGTTTCCTGACCGACGTCTCGCCGATTCTAGCCGAGGCGCGCCGGCGGGGCGACGGTGCGATCGATCCGGTCGCCGTTTACCGCGCCTCGAGGTATCGCGCGGCGAAGGCGAAGGAGCGGCCGGAGATCAGGGGGTCGTCTTCGGGGATCGTGTAGGGCCGCAAATGGAAAGCCGCGCCGTCACCCCGCAGCTTCGGCAGGCCCCACGGGTCAAAACCCGATCGGCTTGACCGGTCGCACGCCACAGCGGACGCGAGCGATGGATTGTCGCGCATCAGTATTGCGGCCATTCCAAAGCGGGCCACTCCGGGCTATGCTAGCGTCGAACGTCCGAGGGCCGCATGAGCCCACTCCAAACCGCCGGCGGCGACGCCGCTTAGGACACTTTGGACAATAACTGAATCGTGACGTGCGGTTTCGTCGTGCGTCGGACTGACTCAGGCGTTGGGGATTCCCGGATGTGGCGAAGGGGCGTAGTTCGATCGCATGATCGACGAGGCGGCGATTCGACTGCGATGGGAGAGGGTCGGCGCGCGGCTTGACGAGCGCGGTCGGCGGTTGTTTGCGGCGGCGGAGGTGCGGAGCGCTGGTCGTGGCGGTCTCGCGCTGGTCTCGAAGATTACCGGGCTCGCTCGTTCGACGATCAATCGCGGCGAAGACGACCTCGACGGCGAGCCGCTTGCGAAGGGGCGGGTTCGCCGTGCCGGAGGCGGGCGTCGGTCGGTATCGGAAGCCGACCCAGGGCTCGTCCCCGCGCTCAAGCGGCTGGTCGAACCGGCGACATTGGGCGATCCCATGCGGCCCTTGATGTGGGTGTCGAAAAGCATGGCGAAGCTCGCGGCGGCGCTGACCGAGATGGGACATCCGATCAGCGCCGATACGGTCGGCACGGAGTTGGCGAAGCTCGGGTTCTCGCGCCAGTCCAATCGCAAGGCGGATGAAGGCTCGCACCATCCCGACCGCAACGCCCAGTTCGAACACATCAACGCGAAAGTCGTTGCGGCGCAGGCCCGCCAACAGCCCGTCATCTCGGTCGATACGAAGAAGAAGGAGTTGCTCGGCAACTTCAAGAACGGCGGAACCGACTACCGTCCGAAAGGCGGTCCGCGGCGCGTGAACGTGCACGACTTCGAGGACAAGAAGCTCGGCAAGGTCGTGCCTTATGGGGTGTATGATGTGACCGCCAACGCCGGCTTCGTCAGCGTCGGGATCACCAGCGACACCGCCGAGTTTGCCGTGGCGTCGATCCGCTGCTGGCTCGAACGCATGGGACGACAGCGCTATCCGCAGGCGCGAGAGCTGACGATCACCGCGGACTGCGGCGGCTCGAATGGGGCGCGCGTGCGGCTCTGGAAACTCGAACTGCAAAAGCTCGCCGACGAGACCGGGCTTGCGATCCACGTCCACCACTATCCGCCAGGCACATCGAAGTGGAACAGGATCGAGCACCGCCTGTTCTGCCACATCACGCAGAACTGGCGCGGCCGACCGCTCACCGATCGTCTTGCCGTGGTCGAATTGATCGGCGCAACCACCACTACCGCCGGGCTCAAGGTCGAAAGCGCGCTCGACACGCGCCGCTATCGAAAAAGGCATCAAAGTCAGCGATGCCACGATGAAGCGCCTCGACATCACCGCCGATCAGTTCCATCCTGAATGGAACTACACGATCAAGCCCAGACACCCTGATCTGTAGCACTTATTGTTCGAGGTGTCCTTAGCACGAGGGAGCGTCGGACGATGTCGCTTGTTGACCTGACGACTCCGAAGGGAGGCTGTCCGTCTCTGGGTGGCCACTGCGTAGGCTGACAGCGGACTGTCAGCGATCGTTTGCGACTCGGCGCCTCCGACAACGAAGGTCTGAATTTGGGGATCGGCTTTGGAGCCATCTATGTCGACCGAGGGCAACAGACCTGAGGAGGCGCTAACGAGCAGCGAGCAAGAGCTTCGTTTACTGGTGGACGTCGATTCCGGCGCTGGTCTGGAGAGCTGGGCCAAAGGGTGATATTGAGTACGTCAACAAGCGTGTGCTCGAATATCTTGGAGCGCCGCTGGGCGAAGTCATCGGCTGGGGATGGATGGACAAAGTCCATCCGGACGACGTCGCGTTCAAGGTGAAGGACCTGGCTCGAAAATCTCGAATCCGGGAATCCTCACGATGCAGTCTGCAGATTTCGAGGAGCGGACAGTCGATATCGGTGGTTCGAGGTCCGTGGAGAACCATTGCGAGCCAGCAATGGCAGCGTGCTTAGTTGGTACGGCGTTCTGATCGATATCGATAATCGACGAAAGGCTGAAGAGGACCTTCGGAAAAGCGAATACAAGCTCCGTCAAATCATCGAAACGGAACCGGGCCTCATCTGGTCAACGGGCCCCGAAGAACGGCCAAGATTCTTCGCACAGTTGCAAGCCATTCTAAATGTGCTTCCGGCTTATACTTGGTACGCGGCTCCGTCCGGCGCGCTCACCTTCGTGAACAAACGAACTGCGGACTACCTTGGTCTTCCGAAAGATCACCCCCTACGTTTCGGCATCGACATTGGCGCCCAGTGGGACGACTGGGTCCCGTTGGTGCATCCGGACGACCACGAAGACTCACGCAAGGTCTGGTCAAACTGTCTGCGCACGGGTGAGGCCGGTGATTACGGTTTTCGAGTTCGTAACGCACAAGGTGATCACCGATGGTTCCTCACTCGCGCCGAACCGCTCCGGGCGAGCGATGGAACCCTACTGCTGTGGATTGGGGTGACTTTGGATATTGAAGAGTTCAAGTGCGCCGAGGCAGCATTGCAGGAGAGCCAAGCGAAACTCCGCGACTACGCCGAAACCGCGCCTCGGATTGGTTTTGGGAAATCGGCCCGGACTATAAATTCACGCTGTTGACCGAGAATGCGTTTGGCTCAAACGCGGCGCGATCGAATCTGGCACGGCCTGCTGGGATCGCGCTCTCGACCGTGACCAACAGAAGCGGAGAAGTGGCGGCTGGTCTCGGGCGACTCTCGACGCACGTAAACCGTTCCGAGACTTCGTATATTGCTCCATGGGCGGCAACGGCTCTCCAATGTACGTGAAGGCTAGCGGTAAGCCAGTGTTTGACGCCAACGGTGAATTCCGTGGCTATCGCGGCACCGGCGTCGACTGTGACGGAACACAAGCGCGCGGAGCAAGCCCTGCGCCGCAGTGAGGTCTATCTCGCGGAAGCGCAGCGCCTGAGTCACACAGGCAGTTTCGGCTGGACGCCCTCCACCGGCGAACTTCGTTGGTCGGAAGAAATATATCGGATTCTCGAATACGACCCGCGCATCGAGCCGACGATCGAACGGGTGCTGCAGCGCATTCATCCCGACGACCTGGTGATGATGCGTCGCGCTCTTGACCAGACATCGCGTGGCGACAAGGATTTCGACACTACGCACCGTCTGTTGACGCCGGACGGTTCAGTGAAGTTCGTGCATGTGTTGAGCCACGTCTTGAAGGATGGGGCCGGCAATCTCGAGATTGTCGGGGCGTTGATGGACGTGACGGAGAATACCCGTCTTTACCGCGATCTCGCAGAACGCGAAGCCAAGATTCGGCGCTTCGTCGAGGCCAACATAATCGGCATCTTTGTATGGGATCTCGAAGGCCGGATCATCGAGGCCAACAACGCATTTCTCCGAATGGTGGGCTACGACCGAGAAGATCTCGTCTCGGGTCGTATGCGCTGGCCCAGTCTTACGCCTGCAGAACTGCATTCGAACGACGAACGCACCTTGGCACAACTTAAGGCAACGGGGACTGTTCAGCCGTGCGAGAGAGAGTATCTCCGGAAAGACGGCAGCCGTGTGCCCGTTCTTATGGGAAGCACGCTGTTTGAAGAAAGTGGCAACGAGGGTCTTGCATTCGTGCTCGATCTGACGGAGCGCAAGCGGGCCGAAAGAGATGTCAAGCTGGGCACGGAAGCCTTGCGCGAAATGCGGCTGCAGCTGGAGCACGCGAACCGCCTGGCGACGATGGGGCAGCTTACGGCTTCGATCGCGCACGAGGTGAACCAGCCGATCGGCGCCAGCGTCACAAATGCCCAGGCCGCGCTGCGTTGGCTCGATGGTCCCAAGCCGGATCTGGAGGAGGCGCGGCAGGCCCTCGGCCGCATCGTCAGGGACGGCGACCGGGCGGGCGCGGTCGTCGGCCGAATCCGCGACCTGGTCAAGAAGGCGCCGCCGCGCAAGGATCTGGTGGAGATCAATTCGGCGATCCGCGAGATCATCGAGGTCACCTGGAACGAAGCGTTGAAGAATGGGGTGTCGGTCCAAACCGAACTCGCCGAGGACTTGCCGGTCATTCACGGCGACCGGGTTGAGTTGCAGCAGGTTCTTCTCAACCTGATCATCAACGCCGTCGAGGCGATGAGGGACGTGAGCGAAGGACCGCGCGACGTGTTAGTCATGAGCGCCAAGACTGAAGCGGACGAGGTGCTGGTCTCAGTCCGTGATTCCGGTCCGGGAATCGCGCCGGCAATTCGCGACAGCCTGTTCAAAGCCTTCCAAACGACCAAGCCGAGCGGCCTGGGTCTAGGCCTTTCCATCTGCCGTTCGATCGTCGAATTGCATGGCGGACGCTTGTGGGCGAGCGCCAATGCGCCCCGCGGCGTCGTCTTTCAATTCACGCTGCCCGCTGAGACTGCTGCGCCAAAACGTGAGGTAAATCATGAATTTGCTAACGCCACGACAACGATCTCGCCCGTCACAAGCGGTCTCGATCCTTCGGCCGATCAGGTCTTGTCCAGGAAGGCAAGTTAGCCTCGTGGCGCCATGGACGAAAAAAAAGGATTCTCCTCTGAGTCGATTTGCCTCGTTCGCCGGCCTTCTCGGGCAATGGCCGCTATTTGCGCACTGCAGTCGTCTACGACGACGGCTCGACCGACCGCTATCCTCCAAGGCGGTCAGCTGCGAAAGCACGCCGATTCGTTTCGACCCCAGTCCCATGCTGACAAATCAGATGGGCGTGCCATACTTATTGCTAATAATCAGAAGTTCGGCTATGGTCCGTCGCCATGAGCCTCTCGCGCCGCGCCCCATCCCCCTCCGCCGCTTTCCGGCCGTCGCAGGCGCATAAACTCACGCGCCGCCGGCGCTCAATCGCGAAGGAGGGTCGCTGAAAGCATTTTGCGCCCACCTCGCCCGCAACCCATTGAAAAGTCTCGATTCGGACGAGAGAATCCAAGGAAATCCAAGGAATTCCAAACAATACCAAACCCAATTTCCCCAATCAAATAGAGGGAGGCTGAAGGATTCCAAGCTTTTCCAAATCCCCGCGAAACCGCTCCGTCTCGCCCGTGGCCGCGTCAGGCCGGTCGGACCCATTGCCCATGGCTCTTGAACTGAGGCCCGCAATCGTGACAATCCGGCTTCCGCCTTAAGACCGCGAGGGTCCCATGGACCAGAAGATCAGGGAGGAGGTCGCCGCCGGCCACAACCGGCCCCGCAATCCGGGCGCGCCGCTCGATCCCGACTGGTTCGAGACCGTCGGCGTCAACGCGAGCGCCGTCGAGCGCCGGGCGGCGACGCTGACCACCAGGCGGACGGTCAAGAAGGAATACCAGGCCGCGTGGCTCGTCAGGGCGATCGAATGCATCGATCTCACCACCCTCGCCGGCGACGATACGCCCGATCGCGTGCGCCGTCTCTGCGCCAAGGCGCAGCGGCCTTTGAGCGACGACCTTCTCGCCGCGCTTGGCCTCGAGGACATGCCCCCGACGGTCGGCGCCGTCTGCGTCTATCCCACCATGGTCGCCCCGGCGGTCAGGGCGCTCGAGGGCTCCGGGATCCCGGTCGCCTCGGTCGCGACCGGCTTTCCCGCGGGCCTCACGCCGCTCCCGCAGCGGCTGGCGGAGATCCGCTACGCCGTCGGTGAGGGCGCACGCGAGATCGATATCGTCATCACCCGCGCCTACGTGCTCGGCCGCGACTGGAGGGCGCTCTACGACGAGGTCGCGTTGATGCGCGAGGCGTGCGGCCCGGCGCATCTGAAGGCGATCCTCGGCACGGGCGACTTGAAGACGTTGCGCAACGTCTATGCCGCGAGCATGGTGGCGATGCAGGCAGGCGCCGATTTCATCAAGACCTCGACCGGCAAGGAGGACGTCAACGCGACCCTGCCGGTGAGCCTCGTGATGGTCAGGGCGCTGCGGAACTATCGTGAGCGCGTTGGCGTCGACATCGGCTTTAAGCCGGCAGGGGGCGTGCGCGCGGCGAGGGACGCCCTCGCCTGGCTCATTCTGATGAAGGAGGAACTCGGCCTCGACTGGATGCAGCCCGATCTTTTCCGCATCGGCGCGAGCGGCCTCTTGACCGACATCGAGCGCCAGCTCGACCATTACGCCACCGGCCGCTATTCCGCAGCTTATCGCCACGCGATGGCGTGAGGGAACACATGGCCCTAGTCAAGGACATTCTGCGCACGATGGACTACGGCCCCGCGCCTGAAGGAAGCGAGCACGTCGCCGGTTGGCTCGACAAGCACAGGGGAGGCTTCGGCTGCTTCATCAACGGCCGCTTCGCCAGGCCCGAGGCGCTGTTCGACGTGTTCAACCCCGCGACTGGCGAGCGCATCGCCGGGGTCTCGCAGGGCTCCGCGTCCGACGTCGATCAGGCCGTCGCAGCCGCGCGCAAAGCGGCGCCGAAGTGGGCGACGCTCTCCGGCCACGAACGGGCGGGCTTTCTCTATGCGCTGGCGCGGCATGTGCAGAAGCGCGAGCGCTTTCTTTCGGTGCTCGAAACGATCGACAACGGCAAGCCGATCCGCGAGTCGCGCGACATCGATGTTCCGCTTGTCGCCCGGCACTTCTACCATCATGCCGGCTGGGCGGCGCTGATCGAGAGCGAATTTCCGGGCACGCGACCGGCCGGCGTCTGCGGGCAGATTATCCCGTGGAACTTCCCACTGCTGATGCTCGCCTGGAAGATTGCCCCCGCTCTCGCCGCCGGCAATACCGTCGTTTTGAAGCCAGCCGAATATACGCCGCTGACCGCGCTCGCCTTCGCCGAGATTTGCGTTGAAGTCGGCCTTCCGGCCGGCGTCGTCAACATCGTGACCGGCGACGGCGCGACCGGGGCGGCGCTGGTGGAGCACCCGGGCGTCGACAAGATCGCCTTCACCGGCTCGACCGAGGTCGGCCGCTCGATCCGCAAGGCGACCGCCGGGACAGGCAAGAAGCTCTCGCTCGAACTCGGCGGCAAGTCGCCGTTCGTCGTGTTCGAGGACGCAGATCTCGACAGCGCGGTCGAAGGCGTCGTCGACGCGATCTGGTTCAACCAGGGACAGGTCTGCTGCGCCGGGTCGCGGCTCTTGGCGGCCGAGGGCGTTGCCGAGGCGCTGTATGCGAAGCTCAGGGGCCGCATGGCGAAGCTTCGGGTCGGCGATCCGCTCGACAAGTCGACCGACGTCGGCGCGATCATCGCCCCGGCGCAGCTCGAGCGCATCGAGCGGCTGATGCGCGAAGGCGAACGGGAGGGTCTGACGTTGTGGCAGGCGGACCATTCGCTGCCGAAGTGCGGCTGCTTCTACCCGCCGACCCTCGTCGCCGGGGTCGAGCCGGCCTCGATCCTGGCGCGCGAGGAGATCTTCGGTCCAGTGCTGGTAGCGACGACCTTCCGCACGCCTGACGAGGCGGTCGCGCTCGCCAACAACACCCGCTACGGCCTCGCCGCCTCCGTCTGGACCGAGAACGTCAATCGCGCTCTCGAAGTCGCCGCCCGAATCAAGGCGGGCGTCGTTTGGATCAATTCGACCAATATGTTCGACGCCGCCTCGGGCTTCGGCGGCTATCGCGAAAGCGGCTTCGGCCGTGAGGGCGGGCGCGAGGGCCTCTACGAATACCGCATCGCCGAGGCGCCGAAGGGCAAGTCCATCCCGGCGAGCCCGTCCCGCTTGACCGCGGCGCCGGGCTTCGCGCCGGCGGCGGAGGCCGCAAGCGGCATCGACCGAACAGCGAAAATGTACGTCGGCGGCAAGCAGGCGCGGCCCGATTCCGGCTACAGCTACGCCGTCCTCGATCCGAACGGCCGCGAGGTCGGGCTCGCCGGACTCGGCAACCGCAAGGATATCCGCAACGCCGTCGAGGCGGCGAGCAAGGCATCGTCCTGGGGCGCCGCGACGGCGCACAATCGCGCGCAGGTTCTCTATTACCTTGCCGAGAACCTGAGCGCCCGAGCGGACGAGTTCGCTCGGCGCCTGCGCGCGATGACCGGGGCTGACCCGCGCGCCGCCAAAGCGGAGGTCGAGGCGGCGATCCGTCGCGCCTTCTTCTACGCCGGCTTCGCCGACAAGTTCGACGGCGCCGTGCATGCGACGCGCTCCCGCTCTGTCACGCTCGCCATGAACGAGCCGTGGGGCGTGATGGGAATCGTCTGCCCGAACGAAGCGCCGCTGATCGGCTTCGTCTCGCTCGTCATGCCGGCAATCGCGATGGGCAATTGCGTCGTCGCCGTTCCGTCGTCGCTGCATCCCTTGAGCGCGACCGATCTCTACACTGTCCTCGACGCTTCCGACGTCCCGGCGGGCGTCGTCAATATCGTGACGGGAGACGCCGGCCCGCTCTCGACGACGCTCGCCGAGCACGACGGGGTCGACGCGCTCTGGTACGTGGGCGACGCTGTGGGCGCAGCCAAAGTCGAGGCGCTCTCGGCCGGCAATCTCAAGGCGACATGGGCAGTCTCCACCGGGGTGGACTGGGCGCGGGCGGAGGGGCGGGAGTTCCTGCGTCGGGCGACCCAGGTGAAGAACATCTGGACGCCCTACGGGGAGTGAGACTCACCACTCTTTCGTGACGCTATAGCCCATCGCGCGGAACCGCTCGATGAGACCATCCTTGCCGGTCAGATGCAGGGCCCCGACGGCGATGAAGGCGCCGCCATCGGCAAGGAGCGGCGCGGCGCGCTCGGCCATGGTGGCGTTGCGGCCGGTCAGCAGCGCACGAGTGAACTCCTCCTGCGCCGCGCGCTCGTCGTCGGTCGGTGCGCCGACGACGTCGACGATCGGCAGGATTTCGGCAGGCCGGCTCTCGCGGTAGAGGCGCAGCATAGTGGCGTAGACGTCGTCATCGAGCTCGGGCTCGCGGGCCGACAGCTCAAGGAGCGCCACAACGACCTCCGGACGCATCGCCGAAATGGTGTCGATCTGCTCCTCATAGGTCTCAAGGCCGATGACCTTGACGCCGGCGTCTTTCGCGGTCGTGGCGAGATATTCGTCGAGCTCCGGCAGACCCGCCGCCTGCCGGCTCGCTTCGCAGGCAGGCGTGGCGGTCAGGATGGCGAGAAACCAGAGCTTCAGATGATGCGCGAAGCCGTCGCCGAAGCCTTTGGCGGCGGCGAGCGCCTCGAGGCGCGGCCTGTCTTCAGGCGGCAGGGCGTCGAACGTATCATGGTCACGGTCGAGAGCCCGCGCCAGGACCAGCGCCAGAATGTCGGCCCGCGCCCCCGGGCCGAGGAGGCCAAGTTCGGTCGCTGCAACCTTCGCGCCCGATATTCGTTCCGCCGCCCGCCGGGCCAACGCCAGGGCCGTGTCGTCGGTCGAATGAATCGTGCCGAACAGATAAGATGGCGCGAGGCCGGGCTTTTCGATCCGCCACAGGAGGCCGTCGGCGTTGACGAGATCGTCGGCGCGCCTGGCCCTGGCCTCGGCGAGCCCGGCGACCTTCGCCAGATCCTTGCCCGCGCAGGCTTGAGGCGGCTCCGCCGCGGCCGCGGCATGCGCGAAAGCGCACGTGAGGGCGCAGAACGCCAGAATGCGCGTCGTCGTCTTCACAGCTTCCTCAGCGCGACTTCCTCGATGCGGTGACTGGCGCCCTTGGTCAGGAGCAAGTCCGCGCGCGGTCGCGTAGGAAGGATATTCTCATGCAGGTTAACAAGATTGATGCGCCGCCAGATCGAGCGCGCCGTCGCCTCGGCTTCCGGATCGTCGAGGTCGGCGTAGAGGCGGAAATAACTGCGCGGATCGCGGAACGCCGTTTGCCGCAGGCCCATGAAACGCTGGATGTACCAATGTTCCAGCAGCTCGTCGTCGGCGTCGAGGAAGACCGAGAAGTCGAAGAAGTCGGAGACGAACGGAATCTCCTTGCCGTCGCGCGGCAGCCGGTTCGGCAGCAGCACGTTGACGCCCTCGACGATGAGGATGTCGGGCCGATCGACGAGGATCGTTTCGCCGGGCACGATGTCGTAGGTGAGGTGCGAATAGACGGGGGCGGCGACATTGTGCATCCCCGCCTTGATCGCCGAGAGAAAGCGGATCAGCGCCGTGCCGTCGTAGCTCTCGGGGAAGCCCTTGCGGTCCATGATCCCCTGCCGAATGAGTTCGGCATTCGGGTGCAGAAAGCCGTCAGTGGTGACGAGCTGGACTTTCGGCGTGTTCGGCCAGCGGGTCAGCAGCGCCTGCAGGACGCGCGCCGTGGTCGACTTGCCGACCGCAACCGAGCCGGCGACGCCGATGATGTAGGGCACCTTGCCGTCCGTCGCGCCGAGGAACCTTTGTGTCGCCTTGAACAACCCCTGCGTCGCCGCGACATAGAGGGCGAGCAGGCGCGAAAGCGGCAGATAGATCGCCACGACCTCGTCGATCGATATCGGGTCGTGCGTCGATTGCAGCTTCCGCAAGTCATCGATCGTCAGGGTGAGTTGGGTGTCGGCGCGCAACTTCGCCCACTCGTCGCGGGTGAAGCGCCGAAACGGCGATTCGAGCGCATGATGGTTGACCTCACGATCCATCTGGACCTCTAGGAGCCCTGCGCCGCCTCGGCTCGTCAGGCTCGGCGGGAAGCTTTCTCGGCGTGGCCGCTGCGCCGCGTGCGGCTTTCGAGTTCGCCGACAACCGAGGCGAACGCGACATCGCGCGAGCGGAGCAGGACAAGCAGGTGATACAGCACATCCGCCGCTTCGGCGCGAACCGCATTCTCGTCCTCAGCCGCGGCGGCGACCACGAGCTCGATCGCCTCCTCGCCGAACTTGCGGGCGCAGTGGGCCACGCCCTTGTCGAGAAGGCTTCGGGTGTACGAGGCTTGCGGGCTCGCCACGGCGCGTTCCGCGATCGTTTCGGCGAGTTCATCGAGCGTGAACATTGTGGGGGGCCGTATCGTTGATCCCGCTTGGCGGGGAAAGGGGAAAACCTGGGGACCTATGCGCCGTAGCCTACGATGGCCTTCAGTTCGAGATAGTCGTCAATGCCGAAATCTGCGTATTCGCGGCCGTTGCCCGACTGCTTGAAGCCGCCGAAGGGAGCGTGCACGTCCCAGGCCGGATAGTTGATATTGACCGTGCCGGCCCGGAGCCGCTGGGCGACCGCCCGGGCGTGCTCGAGATTGGCCGAGCACACGTAGGCGGCGAGGCCGTAGACGGTGTCGTTCGCGAGCCTGACCGCTTCGTCCTCGTTCTCATAAGCCATCACCGCCAAAACCGGGCCGAACACCTCCTCGCGCTCGATCGTCATGCCGGGCTTCACGTCGCCGAAGACGGTCGGACGCACGTAATAGCCGCGGTTGAGGCCCGGCGGCCGTCCCGGACCGCCGGCGACGAGCCGCGCGCCGTCGCCGATGCCAACCTCGATCAGGCGCTGGATCTTGTCGAATTGGGCCCGGCTGACAACCGGGCCGAGATCGACGCCTGCGTCGCGCGGGTCGCCGACCTTGAGCCTGCCCGCGGCGTCCGCGGCGATCGCGAGCGCCTCTTCGCTTCGTTCGGACGGCACCAGCATCCGCGTCGGCGCATCGCAGGACTGGCCGCTGTTGGAAAAACAGGCCGCGACGCCGGCGCGGACCGCCGGCTCGAAATCGGCGTCGCGAAGGATGATGTTCGGCGACTTGCCGCCGAGCTCCTGGGCGACCCGCTTGACGGTGTCGGCGGCCGTCTTGGCGACGATGATGCCGGCGCGTGTCGAGCCGGTGAAGGACACCATATCGACGTCGGAGTGCCCTGCCATCACCTGCCCGACCTCCGGTCCGGTCCCGTTGACGAGATTGAACACGCCGGGCGGCGCGCCCGCGGCCTCGACGATCTCGGCAAAGACGAGGCCGCTGATCGGCGCGATTTCGCTCGGCTTGAGGACCACGGCGCAGCCCGCCGCCAGCGCCGGCGCCGCCTTGCAGACGATCTGGTTCAAGGGCCAGTTCCATGGCGTGATCAGCGCCGCGACCCCAACCGGCTCCTTGGCGATGAGGCTCGTGCCGCGCACCCGGGCGAATTCATAAGTTTTGAGCGCCTCAAGGGTCGCCTCGAGATGCACCCGGCCGGCCCAGACCTGCGCTTCGCGGGCGAAGGCGAGCGGCGCGCCCATCTCGCGCGAAACCGCCTCGGCGAGATCCTCCGACCGTTTGTTGTAGGCGTCGAGAATGCGGCAAAGCAGGGCGAGCCTGTCCTCCCGCGACGTCCTGGAGAAGTCGTCGAAAGCCGCTCTGGCGGCCGCCACCGCGCGGTCGACGTCGGCCTTTCCGCCGCGTGCTATCGTCGCGAACGGCTGCTCCGTCGATGGATCGACAACCTCGAGCGTCGCCGCCGCCGCCGGTTCGACCCAGCGACCGCCGATGTAGAACTCTCGACAATGTTTCATGCTTGCGCTGATCCGAACGGCCGACCGCCGCATGTATCCCCCAGCCGGAGCAGACTCGCAACCGCCCTCCGCGTCAACGCGCCGCACGTCGCCGATCGACTTCGGACGCTATTGAGGCGGGACGGGTCGGCGGGCGGCCGACCGACCTGCCCAATAAGGTCCTGGATGGCCACAACCAACCCTATGGCCCGAGACGAGGCGCCCTCGGCGACCGGGGTCGCCGATCTCGTCGCCCGCTACGACGGCCGTGCGCCGCGCTACACCAGCTACCCGACCGCGCCTTATTTCACCGCGGCAATCGGCGCGAGCGCCTATGCCGGCTGGCTGCAGGAGCTGCCGGCGGACAGCCCCGTGTCGCTCTATCTGCATGTGCCGTTCTGCGATCGGCTCTGTTTCTACTGCGGCTGCAACACGTCGGTCGTCACGCTCGAATCCTCGCATCGGGCCTATGCGGCCCTCATGATGCGGGAGATCGACGAAGTCGCCCGCCTGATCGGCCGAAGGGCGCCGGTGTCCCACGTCCATTGGGGCGGCGGCACGCCGACCTCGCTGCCGGCGGATTGCCTGATCGGCATCATGGAACGGCTGAGGCGGCGCTTTGCCTTCGCTGACGATGCGGAGGTCGCCATCGAGATCGATCCGACGTCGCTCGCGCCCGACCGCCGGGAGGCGCTCGGCCGTATTGGGGTGACGCGGATCAGCCTCGGCGTCCAAGATCTCGAGCCCACGGTCCAGCAGGCGATCGGCCGGAAACAATCCTATGAGGAAACGGAAGCCTGCGCCGACGCGGCGCGGACGCTCGGCGTCGGTTCGCTCAATCTCGACCTCATCTACGGCCTCCCCTTGCAGACGACCGAGGGCGTGGCGCGTACGGCACGCCGGGCGCTCTGCCTCAGGGCCGAACGTGTCGCCGTCTTCGGCTACGCCCACGTGCCGTGGATGAAGCGTCACCAGGCGTTGATCCCGGAAGACAAGCTGCCCCGCCCGGTCGAGCGCTACGCCCAGCAGAGGGCCATGCACCGGGTGCTCGTCGAGGAAGGCGGCTATGTCGCCGTCGGTCTCGATCATTACGCCCTGCCTGACGACGCCATCGCGAAGGCCGCCCGGGCGCGCCGCCTCAAGCGCAGTTTCCAGGGCTATACGACCGACGCGGCTCCGGCGCTGATCGGCTTCGGCGCGAGCGCCATCGGTTCGCTGCCGCAGGGCTATGTGCAGAATGTCCCGGCCGCCGCGGCCTACGCGCGGGAGATCGAGGCGGGCCGACTGGCGACGGCGCGCGGCGTGGCGCTGACCGCGGACGACCGGCTGCGCCGCGACGTCATCGAGCGCGTGATGTGCGAGCTCGAAGTCGATCTCGAGGCGACCGCGGCCTTGCACACGGCCGACTGCGCAAGCCTGAGAACGGCGGCGATCGCAGGCATGCCGCCTTTCGTCGAAGACCGGCTCGCCTCCTTCGACAGGCGACGGATCGCCGTCAGCGAAAGAGGACGGCCGTTCGTGCGCTCGATCGCCGCCCTGTTCGACGCCTATCTCGCCCGAGACGACGGCAAGCCGCGTCACTCGCGGCTGGTCTGAGGACCGGCCTCTGACGCTGTCGCCGGGTTTCCCCGCACCGCTTCCCTGCCCGTGCAATTCCGCGAGCAAAGGCGTCTTTTCAAAGGGTTGACTGTCTTTTTGCGCAACACTGCAACACTGCAACATTGTAGGTCCCGCCTCCCTCACCGTCGTCAGATGGACATACAACTCAATAAACATGTGATATTCCGCGGAGGATGTCAATCGCCGTCCCGCGCCGGTTCGAATCGAGGCAAGAATCCCGGGTCGGGTTGGAGACGGTATCGAACCAATCCTCTTCCCATTCGAAGGCGATCGCCACGCCCGTCGGCTTGCCGTGGCGGGTAACGCCAATCGCCTGGGTCTCAGCCCGTTGAAGAAATCGAGACAGATCATCCTTGAGCTCAAAGCGGAACTTCCCTCGTTCCGGACTTGCGAACTGTGCGAGCCATGACCCGGCCACCGATTTGGTTACGATCGCCAAAACTTCGAGTGTCGCACGCGTCGAATACCGGAGCTTGACGTGCGCGCCGGCAAAGCCTCCTCTTGCCCTGATGGGAGGTCCCATAATGAGCGGCAAGGCGCGCGACGTGGCGCAGGAGTTCGGTCTCCGCTTCGGCCGCGAGGCGAAAGTCAGCCGCGCGCCGGGCCGGGTCAATCTGATCGGCGAGCACACCGACTACAACGACGGCTTCGTCATGCCGGCAGCGCTCGAATTCGCCACCCTCGTGGCCGCCGCGCCGCGCCCGGACCGGTGCCTTCGCGTCTATTCGATGACGCTCGACGACACGCGGGAGTTCAACCTCGACGCGCCGGATCCTCCCCGTCACGAATGGTCCGACTACGTTTTCGGCGTCGCGGCGATGCTGGAGAGAAGCGGGCGGCGCCTCGAGGGCGCCGATCTCGTCGTCTCGACCGACGTTCCGCTGGGCTCGGGCCTGAGCTCCTCCGCCGCGCTCGAGGTCAGCGTGGCGCACGCGCTGCTCACCGCCGCCGGGCTCGCGTTCGACTCGGTCGCCGTCGCCAAGCTCTGCCAGGCGGCCGAGAACGACTATGTCGGCATGCGCTGCGGCATCATGGACCAGTACGTCTCCGCCTGCGGCGTGGCGGGGAACGCGCTCCTGATCGACTGCCGCAGCCTCGAGTCGCGCAATGTGCCGATCGCGCCGAACCTCCGGCTCCTCATCGCCAATTCGGGCGTGCGGCACCAGCATGCAGGCGGCGAATACAATGCCCGTCGTGAGGCCTGCGAGGAAGGCGTCCGCCTACTCAAGCCGGCGCTCGGCGCGATCGCGGCGCTGCGCGATGTCACGCCGGCCGCGCTCGCGGCCAACCGCAAGCGGCTGCCGGACCTCATCTATCGCCGTTGCCGCCACATCGTCACCGAGAACGCGCGCGTGCTCGAGGCGGAGCGGGCGCTGAAGTCGGGCGACTTCGCCGCCGCCGGCCAGGCGATGAACGCTTCGCACGCCTCGATGCGCGACGACTTCGAGATCACCTGCCCGGAGGTCGATTTCCTCGCCGATCTGGCGCAAGGGGTGGAAGGCGTCTACGGCTCGCGGATGACGGGCGGCGGTTTCGGCGGCTGCACGGTCAGTCTCGTCGAAGCGGACGCGGTCGAGCGGCTCTCGCAGAGTCTGATTGACGGCTACCGGGTCGGCTGCGGCCGCGATACTGAGGTCTTCGTCTGTTCGCCGGCCGACGGCGCCGGGCTCGTCGCGCTGTAAATCGAAGGGCGGATCCATGGCGAAGCTCGACTTCCGCGAGGCGTCGCACCGCCGGCTGAACCCGCTGACCGGCGAATGGGTGCTGGTGTCGCCGCATCGCATGCAGAGGCCTTGGCAAGGCAAGCGCGAAGCCGTCGCCGCCGCGCCGATGCTGGCGCACGACCCGACCTGCTACCTCTGCGCCGGCAATACGCGGGCGAACGGCGCGGTCAACCCGGACTATTCCCACACCTTCGTCTTCGACAACGACTTCGCCGCGCTGAAAGCCGACGCCCCGGCCAAGCGCATCGAAGACGAACTCCTCGTGGCGGAGGGCGAGTCCGGAATCTGCCGGGTCATCTGCTTCTCGCCCCGCCATGACCTGACGCTGGCGAAAATGACTGTCGCGGACATAGAGCGGGTCGTCGACGCCTGGGTCGAGGAGACGATCAATCTCGGCGGCCGGCCGGACATCGGGGCCGTGCAGATCTTTGAGAACCGCGGTGAGATCATGGGCTGCTCGAACCCGCATCCGCACGGCCAGATCTGGGCGACCCGCCACTTGCCCAACGAGCTCGAGAAGGAGGCGCATCGCCAGGCCGAGCATCTCCTGCAGCACGGCCGGCCGTTGCTCATCGACTATCTGGCGCAGGAGCTCGAGGCCGGCGAGCGAATCGTTTTCATGAACGAGCATTTCGTCGCGCTCGTGCCGTTCTGGGCGATCTGGCCGTTCGAGACGATGATCCTGCCGCGCCGGCGGATCGCTTCATTCGACGAACTGAAGGCTCAGGAAAAGACCACGCTGGCGGCGGCGCTGTCGGAGCTTACCCAGCGCTACGACCGGCTGTTCGAGGTGTCGTTTCCCTATTCGATGGGCTTCCACCAGAGGCCGACCGACGGCGCGGTGCACGCCGAATGGCAGATGCACGCGCATTTCTACCCGCCGCTCCTGCGTTCGGCGACGGTGAAGAAATTCATGGTCGGCTTCGAAATGCTGGGCTCGCCGCAGCGCGACCTGACGCCGGAGGCCGCGGCGGCGCGGCTGCGGGAGGCGTAACCTAACCCCTTCTCCCGCCTGCGGCCGCCTGCGGGAGAAAGTGGCCCGTCGGGCCGGATGAGGGACGGTCGCGCGGAGCGCGGCGGCTTCGCCACGCTTCGCTTTTCTCGCGTCGCAGCGTCCGGCTTCGCCTCCTTGCACATCCGAGCCATCGCGCCACGCGCGATCGCCCCTCGTCGGTTGTTGCTTCGCAACGACACCCGCGGGTCGAAGCCGGTGGCAGGCTCTTCTCCGGCGACGGGGGAAGGGGTCAAGGGCGCGCGAGCCGCTCTTCGTAGAGGCGCTCCTCGCCTTGCGGGTCGATGACGATGAAGCGGCCGTGGCCGTCGGGGCGGATCGACTGTGGGCCGATCGGCGTCTTGCCGTAGCCGCCGGGGATATCGAGGACGTAGGTCGGCATAGCGAGTCCCGAGAGCCGCCGGCGCAATTGTCGCATCAGCTGCTGGCCCCGCGCGATCGGCACGCTCCAATGGGCGGTGCCCGGCGCGAGGTCGCCGTGGTGCAGATAATAGGGCTTGACGCCCGCTTCGACGAAGGCGCGCATCAGGGCTTCGAGCGTCTCGACCTCGTCGTTGACGCCCTTGAGCAGCACGCTCTGGCTCAAGAGCAGGATCCCCTGATCGATGAGACGCCGGCAGGCGGCGCGGGCGGCGGCGGTCAGTTCGCGCGGATGGTTGGCGTGGACCGCGACGACAACGGTCTTGCCGTCCCATCTCAGCCCCCGCGCCAACGCCGGCGTGATGCGCTCGGGCTCGGCGACCGGGATGCGCGTGTGCCAGCGCAGCGTCTTCACCTGCGGGATCGCGGCAATGGCCTCGGTCGTCGCCGCAATCCGGCGCGGCGACAAGGTCAGGGGATCGCCGCCGGTCAGGATGACCTCCCAGATCGCCGGCCGCGCCCGCACGTAATCGAGCGCCACGGCGAATTCGGCGTCGCTCAGCGGCGCCGAGCCAGGGCCGATCCGCTCGCGCCGGAAGCAAAAGCGGCAATAGACAGCGCAGACGGCGACGAGCTTGATCAGCACCCGGTCGGGGTAGCGGTGCACCAGCCCCTTGACCGGGCTCCTGGCGTCGTCGCCGATCGGATCGTCGGTCTCGGCCGGATGGCGATCGAGTTCGCGCCGGTCGGGCAGGAACTGGCGCCCGATCGGATCGGCCGGATCGCCGGGCCTAATCAGCGACGCCAGCGCCGGCGTCAGGCCGATGGCGTAGCGCCGGGCGACCGCCTCGAGCTCGTCGAGCCGCTCCGGCGCGGCAAGGCCGGCCTCGACGAGGTCGTCGAGCGTGGTCAGGCGGCGGCTCTCCTGGCGAGGGTTCATGACTTTAAGGCGGCAGTTGGTGCGGACGGCGGGGGTCGAACCCGCACAGCCTCGCGGCCGAGGGATTTTAAGTCCCTTGCGTCTACCGGTTTCGCCACGTCCGCGGGAATGCGCCTTCTCTCACATTTCCGCGCGAAAATGAATATCCTGGCGCAGGAACCGCAGGGCAATCGGGCGAAGGCGATCTCCTCCCCCCTTGGGGCCGCAAGGGGGGCGGGAGTGCGCCCAACCGTCTAAATCTTCGCTTCACCCGATTGCCATGGCCGGAACCGTAACTCCCAAGCTCGCCGAGTTGGCGTCGCGCCCTCCATCCAGCATTGATAGGGGTAGGGATCGGCTTTCGCCGACCCCTCCGTCCGAACCGTACGGGCGGTTTTCCCGCATACGGCTCTCCAGTCGGTGGTTTCTTCATCGAGACTGTCTCGCGGATAACCAGGCCGTGTGAAGCGCGAACAGCCCGGCTTCCGCGAAGAAGGCATTTGGCCAGCGTTGATGGTCGGCGCGGCAGATGCCCCGACCGGGGCGCTTTTCCTGCTTGCGCAGGACGGCGCGCAGCCGCCTCCGGACAAACCCGTCGAGCTTGTCGAAGGTGGTGTGATGGGCATGTTTGAAGTAGCCGAACCAGCCGCGCAGCAGCGGGTTGAGGTCAGCTACGGCGCAGGCGAGGCTGTCGCCGCGTGTGCGCCGCGTCTTCTCTCTTATGCTGTCCTTGAACTTGTTCAGGCTCTTCTGGCGCACGCGACGCCGGCCGGCTTCGAAACGGTAGCCGAGGAACTCGTACCCTTGCCCCGGCTGCCGGCAGTCGCCGACATGCGTCTTTTCGGGGTGCAGCGCGAGGCCGTTTTCGCTCACCCAGGCGCGCACCTCCGCGAGGGCGGCGTCCGCCTCCTCGCGCGTCCGGCACAGGATGACGAAGTCGTCCGCGTACCGCACCATGCGGCGCCCGCGTTCGGCCATCGCCGCATCCAGCGGGTCGAGGAAGATGTTGGCCAGCAACGGGCTGATCACCGCGCCTTGCGGCGAGCCCCGCGTCGGCGTCCACCTCTCCAGCCCCTTCAGGATGTCGGCCTTCAGCCAGCCGCGGATCAGATCGAGAACCCGGCCATCGCTGACCTTCTCCTCGACCCGCGCCACCAGCCGATCATGCGGGATCGAATCGAAATAGGAGGCCAAGTCCGCGTCTACGACGTGGGCGTAGCCGTCCTTGATCAGCCGATCGACTTCCCGCAGCGCGTCATGGCATCCGCGCCCCGGTCGGAAGCCGTAGCTCCCGTCGCGGAAACGCGTTTCGAAAATCGGTTCGATCACGAGCCGGACGGCCTGCTGGACGATGCGATCCTTGACCGTTGGAATGCCCAGCGGCCTCGTTCTTCCATCGCCCTTGGGGATGTCGACCCGTTTGACGGCTTGCGGGCGGTAGGATCCCTCCCGCAGCGCCGCCGACAGCTCGGCCAGATAGTCTTCGGCCTTCGCCGCGAACCGCTCGATGCTTTGCCCATCCACGCCCGCCGCGCCTTTGTTGGCCCGGACTTTCATCCAGGCCGCCGCCAGCGTCTTGGGCGCGAACACCTTATCCATCAAACTGAACCATTTGCCGCCTTTGACGCCGTTGCCCAGCGCCGACAGCATGCGTTCCGTCCAGACCGAGGCTTCGACCCACGCAAAGTCACGTTGAGCCGCTCCGCCTTGTGTAGCCTCCTCGGCACTCCCGGCGTTTCGTTGCCTCGACCCGTTCATCGCGCATCCCCCTTCCTGCCCACCTTCCCTCGCACGGGGTTATGTGGCCCCGTCCTCTCGCGATCCGTCCCTTCCGGGCGCAAACCGCAGCGGTAGTATGCGGGCTCTGACTCCTGCCCGGCTCGCACACGCCGCGCAGGTCTCTCCGCTTCCTTTGTCTTGCCGTCCGAACATCCCGCCCCCAACCACGTGGTGGGCCCAAGCGTCGTTTTCGCAGTCGCCTCAACGCGCCCGGCGGGTCTTACGACCCAGGCTTCGCCATGGATGAGCAGGCTCGCCGCGCCACGCCGCCGAAACGGGTTCGTCATCCTGCGGGCTGTTCGTTCGCCTCCGGCTGCTCCCCACCCCGTCTCGCGACGACGCAGTTGCCTTCGGCTACATGTGTCACGACTTCACATCGGTCGGACTTTCACCTCCCTGACAAGACAACATCACGGACGCACTCGCCCCCGCGCACGCGGGGGTCCGGAGGCGTCGCCGCTCCTGTCGAACTTTCACCAAAGTCATCTCTGGATGCCCGCTTTCGCGGGCATGACAAATCGGATGGCCCGAAGCCGAAACGAACTCGGTGACTCGCCCTCACCCCCCGTCCCCGGCGATCGGCGGCTGGAAGGCGAGACCCATGTCCCAAGGGAAGTAGATCCAGGTGTCCTGCGACACTTCGGTGATGAAGGTGTCGACCATCGGCCGGCCGAGCGGCTTGGCGTAGACGGTGGCGAAATGGGCGCGGGGCAGCATTTCCCGCACCATCTTGGCGGTCGCGCCGGTGTCGACGAGGTCGTCGACGATCAGGACTTTCGCCCCCTCGTTCAGCCGCGCGATCTCGGGCGCGATGGTCTTGAGGACCTCGAGGCCCCCTTGCGTCTTGTAGTCGTGGTAAGAGGCGATGCAGACCGTCTCGATCACCCGGATCTCGAGCTCGCGCGCCACGATCGCCGCCGGCACCAGGCCGCCGCGGGTGATCGTGACGAGAGCGCCGAAGGGGCCAGAGCCGGCGAGCCGCCAGGCGAGCGCCCGCGCGTCGCGGTGGAACTGGTCCCAGGAGACCGGAAACGCCTTGTCGCGGGGGGCGGTCATCATGGGCTCCTGCGCTTAAGAACGGACTTCGTCTCATTAGCAAGCCGTGACGTTGATCGCCAACCCGCGGACGCATCTACGCAGACACACGCTTGGGGTCGAAGAGCCCAGGCGAAGCGGTCCACGCGGCTGCGCCGCGTTCGGCGTGTTGGATCGCCACGTCGCTTCGCTCCTCGCGATGACGGCGGCGGTGATCGCGGCCTTTCCCTCAAGCGGGTTTGGGCTCAGAGCGGCTTGCCGTCGCGCCGCAACGGAACGAGCATTGCCTCGACCGCCGTCCGCGCCGCGGCGACCGAGTCCTCATCCTTGCCCCTGACCACGATCTGGTTCATGAACCGCCCGTCCCTGAACGAGGGATAGGAGCCGATCGACACGGAAGGATGCGCTGCGGCGATCGCCCCGAGCGCGTCGCCGTAGCGCCCCTCGGGCACGGCTCCCGCCTCGATCGTCTCGATCCGCATGACCGCCCCGGTCTTCATCGACTTGACGGCGAAATCGAGCATCGCCTGCATGACCGAGGGCACGCCGGCCAGCACGAACACGTTGCCGATGCGAAACCCCGGCGCCTTCGAGATCGGGTTTTCGATGAGTTCCGCGCCGGCCGGAATGCGGGACATCCGCCGCCGGGCCGGGGTCAGGTCGTCGGGCACATAGCGCTCCAGCATGATCTTGAGCGCGCGCGGATCCTCGCCGATCGAAACCCCGAAGGCGCGGGCGACCGCGTCCGCGGTGATGTCGTCGTGGGTCGGGCCGATGCCGCCGGTCGTCACCACATAGTCGTAGCGGGCGCGTAGCGCGTCGAGCGCCGCGACGATCTCTTCCTCGACATCGGGGACGATGCGCGCCTCGCGGACGTCGACGCCGAGCCTCGCCAGATATTCCGCGATATAGCCGAGGTTGCGATCCTTGGTCCGGCCGGAAAGGATCTCGTCGCCGATCACGAGCACGGCGGCGGTGACATTGGTCGGCTCGCTCATGTCGAAATCTCTCCGCCCGATCTTTCCAGGAAAGTCCATGGCGCTTCCGAAAGGCGGCCGGCAAGCCTTGTCTTCCGCGCGTCGCAAGGCATATTTGTAACGGCTAAGACGGTGAGCGGCAAAGGGATGACAACGACCACATCGACCACATTCGTTTCCGCGGCGGAGCACGTTTCCCGGCGCAGCGGCCAGATCCGGCTGCACGGTCCGGCGGATTTCGCCGGGATGCGCAAGGCCGGCGCGCTCACCGCCGAAGCGCTCGACCTTCTCGGGCCGCTCGTCAAGCCGGGCGCGACGACGGCGAGCCTCGACAGGTTCATCTTCGAGTTCGCCCGCGACCATGACGCCTATCCGGCCCCGCTCAACTATCGCGGCTATCGCAAATCGATCTGCACCTCGATCAACCACGTCGTCTGTCATGGCATTCCCGACGAGAAGCCGCTGCGCGACGGCGACATTCTCAACATCGACGTGACGCTGATCGTCGACGGCTGGCACGGCGACGCCAGCCGGATGTTCGTCGCCGGCGAGGCGCCGCGCCGGGCGCAGCGGCTGATCGACGTCACCTACGAAGCGATGATGCGGGGGATCGGGGCGATCAGGCCCGGCGCGACGACCGGCGACATTGGTCTGGCCATCCAGACCTACGCCGAGAGCGAACGGTGCTCGGTGGTTCGCGACTTTTGCGGCCATGGGCTCGGCAGGCTGTTCCACGACGAGCCGAACATCCTCCATGTTGGCCGCAGGGGCGAGGGCGTGCCGCTGAAACCCGGCATGTTCTTCACCGTCGAGCCGATGATCAATCTCGGCGGCTACGGCGTGAAAATCCTCTCGGACGGCTGGACGGCAGTGACGCGCGACCGGTCGCTCTCGGCCCAGTTCGAGCACACGGTCGGCGTCACCGAGACGGCTTGCGAGATTTTCACGCTCTCGCCCACGGGGGCGGACCGCGCCCCGATTCAATGACGTCCGAGGCCGAAGAGGACGAGGCCAAACACTATCATGGGCATCGCGAGCGGCTGCGGGCGCGACTGCGCGAAGCGGGCCCGACGGCGCTCGCGGATTACGAGTTGCTCGAGCTGGTTCTTTTCCGGGCGATCCCTCAGAGGGACGTGAAGCCGCTCGCCAAGACCCTCCTTCAGCGGTTTGGCTCGTTCCCGGACGCAATCGCGGCGGAGCCGCATCTCCTGGCTGAAATCAAAGGCATGGGCGCGGCCGCGATCGCGGAGTTCAAGATCGTCGAAGCCGCCGCGCAACGGTTCGCCAAAGGCGCGGTCAAGAAACGGCTGCCGATGGGCTCATGGGGGGAAGTCGTCGACTATTGCCGCACGGCAATGGCGTTCGAGAACCGCGAAATCTTCCGGATTCTGTTTCTCGACAAGAAGAACGGCCTGATCGCCGACGAGGTGCAGGCGACCGGCACGGTCGATCATGCCCCAGTTTACCCGCGGGAGGTGGTCCGGCGCGCTCTCGAGCTTTCCGCAACGGCGATCGTCCTCGTTCACAATCACCCGTCCGGCGATCCGTCGCCCTCGACCCAGGATGTCAAGATGACGCTGGACATCGTGGAGATCGCCAAGGCGCTTGGCGTGACGGTTCACGACCACATCATCATCGGTCGCAACGGGCACGCCTCCCTGAAAGGCCTGCAGCTGATGTGAGCAGGGGCCGCGGTTGACGCGGCGGGCCGATCGGCTAGCATTTGTCTTTCCCTCGGCCAGCGCAAATCCCGGGCGCACTCGAATGCGGTTGTCGATCTGATGCCATTCCGGTCGATACGGACAAACCTACGCAGATGGCGTCAGTGGCGGTCGTATCTATTGGTCGTGCTTCTCGCCTATGCGGCGACTCTCGGCTTCGGGACGCTGCTCGGGCCGTTCCGGACCAATCTCGAGAACCTCGTCTTCGACCAGTATCAGCGCTGGAAGCCGCGCCCGTACGCTTTCGATCAGCCGGTTCGCATCGTCGATATCGACGAGGAGTCCATCCATCTGGTCGGACGATGGCCGTGGCCGCGCCAGACGATGGCCGAACTTGTCGATGCGCTGGTCAAGGCGAACGTCGCGGCAATCGGCTTCGACGTCCTGTTTTCCGAGAAGGATCGTCCCGGCGGCAACGCCAAAGCCTGCGCACAGGGGGCGCAACGCGCGGACCAGGCGGCGCGATGCGAGGAACGCGCCGACGGCGACATTACCTTCGCCCATGCGATCGCCGACCGCCCTGTGGCGCTCGGCTTTTTCCTCACCCCGACCCATAACGGCGCCCAGGCCAGTCTCATGACAAAGGCCGGCTTCTCCTTCATCGGCGACGTTCCGACGGCGTTCATCAGCCATCTAAGCGGAGCGCTCGTTCCCGTTCCTGTGCTTGCCGAAGCGGCGAGCGGTCTAGGCTTCCTCAACTGGCTGCCGGACGACGATCGGGTCGTGCGCCGCGTGCCGCTGGTGCTCGATATCAACGGTCAGATCCAGCCGAGCCTCGCCATGGAAACGCTGCGACTGGCGCAGGGCGCGACAGGCTACCTGGTGAAATCGACGACCGCCTTCGGCAGCACTGCGGGCAAGAGCGCGGGTATCGAGGCGATCAAGGACGGCGACGTCGTCGTCCCGGTCCAGACCGACGGAACGCTTCGCGTCTGGTTCGCCAAGTCCGATCCGCGCCGCTCGATCCCGGCCTGGAAGGTTCTCCAGCCCGACGCCGATCTCTCCGATCTCGCGGGCAAGCTTGTGCTTGTCGGCGCGAGCGCCTCCATGCTGTCGGACATCGTCGCCACGCCGCTCGATCCTTCGACCCCCGGGGTGGAAGCGCACGCGCAACTCATCGAGCAGGTCCTGTCCGGCGTCACGCTCGAGCGGCCGGACTGGGCCCCCGGCGCGGAACTCTGGGCCAGTGCGGCGCTGTCGCTCGTGCTGGCGGCGCTTCTGCCGTTCATCCCGATCTATTGGACCGCCCTGTTCGGCATGGCCGCGGCGGCCGGTCTGGCCGGACTGAGCTGGAACGCCTTCACCCAGCATGGCGTCCTGTTCGACCCAGTGCTCCCCAGCCTGTCGTCCGGCTTCGTTTTCCTGGCCGGCGTCGGGCAGCTTTACGGTGAGAAACGCCAGCAGGTGAACCAGATCCGTTCGGCCTTCGGCCTCTATGTGTCGCCCGCCGTTGTGGCGCGGCTGGCGGAGCACCCGGAAAACCTGCAACTCGGCGGTCAGCAGCGCGATTTGACATTGATGTTTTGCGACATCCGTTCGTTCACGACCCTCTCCGAGGGGTTCACCGCCGTGGAGCTGTCGACGTTCCTGAACGAATATCTCTCGCCGATGACCGACATCATTCTGGGAGAGATGGGCACGGTCGACAAATACATGGGCGACGCCATCATGGCCTTCTGGAACGCGCCGCTCGACGATGCCGCCCACGGCCTGCATGCGGTGCGGTCGGCGCTCCTGATGCGGGAGGCGCTCGTCGACCTGAACGCGGAGTGGAGGGCGCGCGCCGAGAAGACCGGCCGCCCGTTCAAGGACGTGAAATTTGGCATCGGCCTCAACACCGGCGAATGCAGCGTCGGCAACATGGGCTCGGTCCAGCGGTTCGACTATTCGGCGCTGGGCGACGAGGTCAACATCGCCTCCCGGCTCGAGGGCGCCTCAAAGCAGTTCGGCGTCGACATCGTCGCCAGCGCAGCCACCCGGGACGCCGCCCCGCATTTCGCCTGGCTCGAGATCGATCACGTTCGACTGAAGAACAAGACGCGCTCGGTCGCGGTGTACACGCTTGCGGGCGGACACGCTTACGCTTCGACCGAGGACTTTCTGCATCTGAGCGGGCTGCATGAGGATATTCTGAAAGCCTATCGCGCCAGGAGATTCGCCGCGGCAAGGCAGATGGCGGCCGATGCGGAACCTCTGGCGCCGGAGAAAATCCGCGGGCTGTACGTCTATTATCAGACGCGCTTCGCCGAACTGGCCGAAAGCGAGCTGCCCGAAGCCTGGACGCCGCTGATTGCGCTGGACGAGAAGTAGCGCGGCGGGGCAACCTTCAGAACAGGTACCGAAGGCCGACGCCGCCGTGCACGGTGCTTCCTGCGATCCCGCCGACGGTGCCGAGCAGGAAGGCGTCGATCACCATCCGCTCGCCCACCCGGTAGCCGACGCGGCCACCGTATTCGAGCCATGTGGAGTTGGCGATCGGATAAGGCGCGATGGCGCCAAAGTCCGCGACATTGTAGACCGATCCTGACTGGATGCCGAACCCGTAGGCGACCGCACCGCTCACATTCACCTCGAACTTGCCGTTGAAAAGGTGCGTCCATTGAGCGCCGGCGCGCGCCACATTGATCGTCTCGAGGCCGGTCTGAACCGTTGAGGGAAAGGGGTTGGCAGGGCCGGCGCCTTCAGTATAGCCGCCGGCGAGCAGCCAGTTCCGGCTCAGATCGCCGTAGACGGCCGCTTCGTCGATCGGCGTAATACGGGCCACCCATCCGGCGCGGCCGAAGATCGCCAAGCCCCGGTCGATTGCGTTGCCGTTGCCGACCCCAGTCGTCAGACCGTTCAGATAGGTTCGCGAGTAGCGGACCTGCTCGAAAGGCGTGGCCCCGCCGCCGACCTCGAAAAATGGCCGGCTGTGGCCCCAATTGACGAGATCGTAGACGAGTGATCCAGCGAAAGTCGGGGCGTTCGTGACGGTTATTCCGGAGGCCGAGTACTCGTTGTACGAGAAGCCTCCCATTGCCGTCAGCTGGTCGCTGAGGCTCCAGCGCCCGTGCGCGCCGAGCGCGTAGGAGCCGATCGCGCCGAAACCCGAGCTGCAATTGGAGCAATTGACCTGCTCGGTCGCGCCGAGCAGGATCGAACCGAGCACTCTGCTCGTGATGATCTGCTGCTGCTGGGCTTTCGCGACGTTGGTGACTGACTGCTGTTGCTGGGATCTGGCGATATCCGTGAGCAAGTTGGCGATTTGGCCTTGGCTGGTTGTCGGCGAGGAGACGAGATACCAGTCGTCGTTGGTTTCTTCGAGCGAGTACTTGTACGCTCCGACGACGGGCGCGTTGGCGAGCGAGAAAGCGTTGGAGGCGGTCGTTCCGCCATTGACCGCGACGATGATTGGAATTCCATTGCCCGTCGTTTGCGCGCCGAGGCCGCCGACGTTGTTGATGGTCAAGAAAGTCGTACCTGTCGCTTTCCCGCCGTTGATGATGATTTGATCCGACGCCGACCCGGTCCCGCCCAGGGCTGCGTTTATGGTTATGCCCGCGCCAGTTCCGACATAATTGCCGACCGTCAGCGTCTTGAAGCCGCTGCTGGAGCCGGGCGGTGCGAAGACAATGATGCTGTTCATAAGGTTAAGACTGGTGACGGTCGAGGGCGCGGTCAGGTTCCACGTCGTCCCGTTCGTGAGATTGACGTTGGACATCGAGGCCGCGTCGGTCTGGATGGCGCCCGTCAGCGTCGAAGCGCTGGCGTTGAGAGTCACCGAACTGCCGCCGGTCGCGTCGAGAAGGTTGTGGGTTCCGGCGTCGGCGACAGTGTTGTTGAAGTTGATTGTGGAGACCGAGGGATCGGCGAAGACGAGATCGCCGGTCTGGTTTGCGATGGTGAAATTGTCAAAGGTCGCGGTCTGGTTGGCCCCGCCGGTCAGTGAGATCGCGTTGCCCGCGGAGACGATCTTGCCGCCGCCGGTCGCCAGGATCGTGGCGCCGTTCCCCTGCAGCCCGACCGCGGTCGCAGACGCGTTGGTCGTCTTGACGTTCAGCGTTCCGGTCGCCGTGATCGACCCGGCGGTCCCGCTCGCGGCGGCGTCGCTGGCCAGGAGGCCGAACGCACCCGCGCCCGCCGTTGTGATCGATGCAGCGCCGAGTTTGATCTGCGAGCCGGCGCCGTCCGCATTGACCCCGTAGGCGCCGAGTCCAGTCGCGGGGGAAACGCCGCCGGCCGTCGTGATTGTCGTCGATCCGGCGGATAAGACGACGGCGCCGAGCGCGGCGTAGAGGCCAATCGAGCCGGCGCCTTGGGTAGCGAAGCGCGCTGCGCCGCTGAGGTTGGCCTGCGAGCCGGCTCCTGTCACGTAAAGCGCGTGTGCGTCCTGGCCGGCGGTGGT
This sequence comes from uncultured Alphaproteobacteria bacterium, assembly GCA_963820795.1. Taxonomy (GTDB): domain Bacteria; phylum Pseudomonadota; class Alphaproteobacteria; order Rhizobiales; family Beijerinckiaceae; genus Roseiarcus. Next base: position 296,210 of record CAWGBJ010000010.1, on the reverse strand, counting down.
CACCGCCCCGCCGCTGATGTTGGTGACGCCGCCGGCGATGGACTCGACGCCGTGCGCGCCGAGGCTGTCCGTCGTGACCCCGGTTCCGGTCAGCTTGGTTGTCCCGCCTGTCGTCGTGTAGACGCCGACCATATGCGCGGCGCTCGTTGAGACCGAGGAATTCGTGAGCGACGCAGTGCCGCCGCTGACCAAATCCCCGTGGGGGCCATTGTAGACGCCATAGGCGCTCTGCCCGGAAACTGGATCGTATCCGCCTTTGGTCGAGATCTTAACGCCGCTGGCGTTGAGAGTCGCTAAGGAGCCATAGAGGCCCAGTCCGACCGATCCCGCACCTGTCGTCGTGACTCTCGTCCCCGTGAGCGAGACCACCCCGCTGCCGTAGGTTGCGGCGCCGGCCGAGTCGAGCCCTGTCGTGCCGATCGATCCGCCGGAGAGGCTCGTCTGACCCTGAGCTTCCGTACGCACGCCATCGGCCATCGCGCCGGCTGTCGCAATGGTTACGTTGGAGACAGACACGCTTCCGCCGGCCGCGCTCAGGTATCCGCCGCCATTGTAGACGCCGAATGCGCTCTGACCGCTGGTCGCGATTGAGCCGCCGCTGACCGATGTTGTTCCGCTCAGCGCGGCGATGCCGCTCGCTCCGGCGCCGGAGGTGGTGATCGTGGTGTTCGTCAGGGACGCCGTCCCGCCGCTCGGCGCGTCTCCGAAGGGCCCATTGTAAAGGCCGTAAGCGCCAAGTCCGGTCGTCGGCGACAGGCCGCCTTGGGTGGCGATGCTTGCGCCGGTCGCCGCGATGCTCGATCCCGCGCCGATAACCGCGAGGCCGCCGGAGCCGTCTCCGGAGGTTGAAAGTTGAGAACCGGTCAGTGTCACGGAGCCGCCGGACGTCGCGACCGCGCCGTAAGCGTCGCTCCCCGTGGTGCTGAGCGTGGTTGGACCGGCTGCGCTGGCGCCGACGCTCGCGACACCGCCGCTCTCGGCCACGAGCGCAGGTGCGCCGTTGCCTGACGTGGAGACCGAGCCGCCCAGGACCGTTGTCGTTCCCCCGGTCGCCGTGACGACGCCGAAGGCCTCCAGTCCAGAGGTGGTTATCGTGGTGTCCGTCAGGGACGCCGTCCCGCCGCTCGGCGCATCTCCGAAGGGTCCGTTGTAGAGGCCGTAAGCGCCAAGTCCGGTCGTTGGCGACAGGCCGCCTTGGGTGGCGATGCTTGCGCCGGTCGCCGCGATGGTCGATCCCGCGCCGATAACCGCGAGCCCGCCGGAGCCGTCTCCGGAGGTTGAAAGTTGAGAACCGGTCAGTGTCACGGAGCCGCCGGATGTCGCGACCGCGCCGTAAGCGTCGCTCCCAGTGGTGGTGAGCGTCGTCGGGCCGGCCGCGCTCGCGCCGACGCTCGCGACGCCGCCGCTCTCGGCTACGAGCGCATCTGCGCCGTCGCCTGACGTGGAGACAGAGCCGCCTAGGACCGTTGTCGTTCCCCCGGTCGAGGTCAGGACACCGTACGTCTGTGGGCCCTGCGTCGTGAACGACGAGTTGGTGATGTTGGCGACGCCGCCCGCGACTGAAGTCCCGAACGGTCCGTTGTAGAGGCCGTATGAGCCCCTGCCGGTCGCCGCATCGGCGGCGCCCTGCGTCGTGACGGTCACATTCGTGGCGTCGATTTCTGAACCGGCGTCCTGGATGACAAGACCGGAGGATCCCAGCGCCCCGGTGGCGGAAACCGTCGAACCCGCGAGAGTTACCAATCCGCCTGATTGCGCTACCACTACGGGAGCGTCGTTCCCGCTCGTGGTCAAGGTCGTGGGACCTACGCTGCTCAGGCCAACCGTCGTGGTTCCCCCGGTCTCTGTCAGGATCGCGAACGCGAGGTCGCCTGTCGTCTTGACCGAGCCGCCACTGAATGTCGTCTGGCCGCCGCTGTTGGTCTCCAGGCCATACGCGTCGGAGCCGGTCGTGAGAATGGTCGTGTCGGTCAACATCATCGTGCCGCCGGCCGCGACGCCGGGCGAAGCAGAACCATTGTAGGCGCCGACAGCGGGGAAGTCGTAGGCGGTTCCGATAGCGCCGTGGGTCGTCACGCTGACATCGGTGGCCGTCAGCGAAGCGCCTGCGCCGTTTACAAACAAGCCGGCTGAACCGTCGCCGGTCGTCAGGACGGTGGTTCCATTGTTGAGCGTGATTGTGCCGCCGTCACCGGCCACAACGCCGTGTGCAACCGCCCCGCTGGTCACAATCGAATCGTCGGACAACGTCGCGCTTCCCCCGCCGGCCGCGACGACCCCAAAGGCGAAATTTCCGCTGCTTGCGTCGAAGTCGCCGTTGGTCGTGACGGCGACGCCCGTCGCCGTGATCGTCGAGCCGGCGCCGAATGCCGCCAAGCCCTGCGAGCCGGCGCCCGACGTCGTCACCGATCCGCCGCTGAGCCCAACCGCGCCGCCCGTGTCCGCTTGGACACCGCTGGCGTCGGCGCCGGTGGTCACAATCGTCGTCCCGTTCGATGTCGTGATGCTCGATCCCGCACCCGTCGCATAAAGCCCAAGCGCGTTGGCGCCTGAGGTCGAGACCGATCCGCCGCTGATCGTCGTCGTGCCGCCGTTGTAGGATTCCACGCCGTTGGCGAATGCCCCCGTGGTCGCGATCGTCGTGGGGCCAATCGAACTCACGCCGACAGTCGTCGCGCCGCCGTTCTCCGAAAAGATCGCGGTCGCCCCCGTTCCCTCTGTCGTGATCGAGCCGCCGAGGATCGTCGTCGCGCCTCCGGTCGAGGTCAGGACGGCGTACATCTGGTCGCCCTGCGTCGAAACCGAAGTGTCGGTCAGCTTCGCCACGCCGCCGCTCACCTCGCTGCCGAACGGGCCGTTGTAGAGGCCGTATGCATGGTAGCCGGAAGCGGAGTTGTAGCCGCCCTGCGTCGTAATGGTGACGTTCGTCGCGTCGATTTCGGACCCGGCGCCGTACACGACCATCCCGCCCGAACCGTCACCCGTCGTGCCGATCGCCGTCCCATTGAGCTGCGTCAGGCCGCCCGATCGATCTGCGACGGCATAAGCGCCGTTTCCGGTCGTGTTGATCGATCCGCCGACGATCGTCGTTGTGCCTCCGTCGCTGGTCAGCAGCGCATTCTGCTCGAAACCGGTCGAGGATATGGACGAGTCCGTCAGGCTTACCGTCCCTCCGGTGGTGAAGCCGAAGCCGGCGCCGTTGTAGACGCCCAGAGCCGAGAAACCGCCCTCGGAATCGGCTTCGTTCTGCGCCGCTATCGTCACCGAGGAACCGGTGAGCGTGGAGCCTGACCCGGAAACCTCCACGCCCGTCGAACCCAACCCCGTGGCGGTCACGGACAAGCCGCCGCTGAGCGAAGTCGTCGCGCCACCGACCGAAATGACCCCGATCGAATCCTGCCCGCCGGCCGTGATCGAGCCCCCGGTGACATTGGTGACGCCTCCATCGGCGCTGTAAACGCCGAAAGTCTCCGTCCCCGTGGCCGTCAGGTATGAATTTGTCAGTGTCAATGTGCCGCCGCCGGCGAGTTCGCCTGCCCCGGCGTTGACCGCGGCCCCCGTGTCGAAGGGCGACACGGAATTGCCCAATTCGGTGACGTTGACGCCGTCTGCCGTCAGCGTGGACCCCGTGCCGTGCACGACGAGGCCGCTCGATCCGTCCTGCGTCGTAATTATGAAGCCACCGCCGGAGAGGACAACCGTCCCCCCGGCCTCCGCGACGGCGGCGTCGGAGCCGGCGCCGTTGGTCAGGACGCCGAAAAATCCGGTCGCCGTGATCGTCGAATTCGCGCCCGACGCGAAGGCCCCGGGCGAATTGTCGCCAAAGGTGGTGATCTTGGCGCCGCCGACCGAGATCTGTCCGCCGGAAACCGCCTCGATCGCCGCTGAGCTCGCGCCGGACGTGACCACGGTGGTGAAGGCGGTCGACGAGATCGCGCCGCCATTGCTGGCGTAAAACCCGTAGGAAAAGTCGCCGCTCGTCCGCGCCGTGGCGCCAAGGCCGCTCAGATTGATCTGCGACCCCGCGCCGTCGCTCCATGCGCCATAGGCGTCGCTGAGGCCCTTGGTCGTGATCGCGACGGTGTCGGGCGCGTTTATGATGCCGCCGTTGAAGGCAAGAAAGCCAAAGCCGGTGTAGGCCGGGAAACCCGGCGGCGGCGGGGGCGGCGCCGGCCAAAGCGTGATCGGTGGTGGATAGTAGGCGGCCGAGGTCGCCGTGCAGACGTCTCCTGTCACCGCGAAAATATTCTTCCCGGAGACGTTATAGTAGCAGCCCTCCGCCTGGGCCGGCGACAACGCCGCGCCGAGCGCCAGAAGGCCTGTCGAGCCTAGAAGGCGACGCGCCGCCGTCACCGACCGCATAAAACGCCTCCCCCAGCTCCCCCCGGCGACCCGTTCTCAGCGTAAGTGCTGTCGGAACAGAGCGAGGCGTCGCCCGCGCAGAGCGAGGCAAAATCAACCGGCGTCGAGGTCAGGCTGGCCGAGCCCGCCCTTTTCACCGAAGCGGTCTGACCCGGCGTCAGGATCTCGGCGCACTCGCAGCGTCCGCCTCTGCCGCCCTTGGCGGAACCGGAAAATGCGCTGCCGCAATTGCGCGCCTGCTGCTCCAGGCTGATCCCGTTTCGGCGCGGACAGACAATCGCGCGACCCTCGACCAGCGTCACGCGGGTGTCCGCGCTGCGGACGTCGATATCGAGAACCGTGCCGCGGACGCCGATCGCGGCGGTCGGAGTCGTGATCGTATAGGCCTTCTTGTCGAGACTGCCGGTGGTGAAGCGAAAGAGGCCTTTGGCGAGATTGACTGCGACCTTCTGCGCCCCGGGGTTCCCTTCGTAAACGAAGCGATCAAGGACGATGCGGGACGTCGGGCCGACCGCCAGATTGGTCGAATCGAGAAAGACGAGCTTGGCCAAAGAATCCGTGCCGGTGCGGACGACTTCATTGCGGTAGACGGAATCGCCGAGCGCCAATCTGCCTTCGGATCCGGCGAGTTCGCGCGTCACCTGGTTTTGCACTGTGGCGGTCGATCCGATCGCTTGTTGGGCGCACGCAACGTCCGCGCCCGCGATCGCCGCCACGGCTCCGCAGAGAGCGAAAATCCCCAAGCCCCCGAAATTCGCCATGACACCCGCAAGAAATACCACGATTCGAATACAATTCCGCCGCAGTAGATTGCACGGGGGATGGCTTGTCAATCGCGGCGGCGCCCCGGAAAGGCGTCGGAAGACTTCTGCTTACGCTGCATCTCGGCGCGCCGGGCCAGGGGGCGTCCCGATCCGAACATGGGAACGGGACGGTTGGGCTTGCGCGAAGCTTGTCCTTAAGGGGGCGCCAATGATCGGATCGCAGTCCGGCTCTAGCCCAGGTCTCCGCGCCTCTCTCTCGCCGCCGCCAGATCGCCCGGCGTGTCGATGTCGAATGTGGCGTCCGGATGCGGCGCGAAGATCTCTGCGATATTGCGTCTGTCCAGCGCCGCCAGCAGTCGCCGCGCGCCCTCGTCGCCCTCGAGCCGCATGGCTTTGTCGAACAGGACCCGGCCGAGAAGCACCGGGTTTCCGCGCCGACCGTCGTGAAAAGGCGCGACGGCGTGGAGATCGGGGCGTTCGGCAAACGCATCGATCAAGGCGTTCATTAAACGCGCCTCGACCCCGGGCATGTCGCCGAGCAGCACTAGGGCCCCGTCTGCGTCGGCGGGCGTCGCCGCGAGACCGGCGCGAAGCGACGAAGCGAGCCCGCTCGCGTAGTCAGGGTTGAATGCGAGCGCCACCGGAAGGCCGGCGAGCGCTGCTTCGACCGCTCCGCGCGCGTGTCCGACGACCACAATGACCGGCGCCGCATGCGAGGCGAGCGCGCTCTCCGCCACGCGGCGGACAATGGGCTTGCCCTCGAGCGTCGCGACCAGCTTCGTCGCCGCCGCCCCGCCGTCGGCGCGCCAGCGCGAAGACCGGCCGGCGGCGAGGACGACGGCGGCGACCTTAGCCATGCGGCTCTCGCGGCTGCGGGCGCGGAATCTCCATCAGAAGTCCGCCGACCCCCATGGCGCGAATGTCCTTGCCGCTTGTCGGCACCCCGGCGACGAGGCGGGTCAGAACCCAGTCGAAACCGTTTTCCTTCGGCGAGCGCGCGCACCCCGGCGCGCCGATGACCGGCGTCTCGCCGCGCCAGGCGAGCAGCAGCAGGTTGCCCGGATCGACCGGCATGCCGAACCGCTCGATCCGGCCCCCCCAGGCTTCGATCGCAGCAGGAATGACATCGCGTCTGTCGGTGATGGCCGAGGCGCCGAAGATCACCAGCGCGTCGGCATGAGGCGCTGCCCGGTCAAGGGCGCTCGGCGAGCGCGGCGACCTCGTGGGGCGCCGTCTCCTCAGCGACGATGCGCGCGCCGGTCGGGGCGAGGCGCGTCTCGAGCGCTTTCAGGGTCTTGGCGACGACGCTTGGCTTGAGGCCCGGCAGGAGAGTCGAGATGACGCCGATGCGGAGCGGCCGAAACGGCGCGACCGACACGGCGGTCGAGTTCCCGAGCGCTGCGATCGCCGCGTCGACGACCTTGCCTGGGGCTGCGAACGGAATGATCTTGACCGTCGCGACCATGTCGCCCTTCGCTACGACCCGGTAGTTGGGCAGGGTCGCGACCGTGACCGCTTCGTCGATCGCGTTGATCCGGTCGATCGCCTCCGCATCGATGACCGCGAGCCCGGCGGTCTCGGCGAAGAGATTCACCCGGCCGGTGAAGGCGGCCTCCCGCCTCACGTGCTCGCCGGCAAGCCGTTTCGCCAGCGTCCGGGCCGCCTCGTTCTCGTCCACGTCTCCCGCCTCGAGGCGGGCCGCGATGACTCTCGTCAGGCCTGCCTCCGCCAGCATGCGGCGGCGCTCCGGGGTGAGGACATCCCCCTTCTTCAAGGCGACGCCGTCGATCCGCACCGCATGAGCGAGAATCGCGCCTTCCGCCTCGTTCAAGGGAACGGCGCCGAACTTCATGCCGCGGCGCTTTCCGAGCGCAGCGGTTTGCGACGAAGCGAGGCGACGACTTCGCCCAGGATCGAGACGGCGATCTCGGCGGGACTGACCGCGCCGATGTCGAGGCCGATCGGGGCGTGAATGCGCGCCAGCGCCGGCTTCCCGAAGCCCGCCGCCTCCATCCGCTCGAGCCGTCTGGCGTGCGTCTTCTTCGAGCCGAGCGCGCCGATGTAGAAGCAATCGGAGCGGAGCGCGATCCTGAGCGCCGGGTCGTCGATCTTCGGATCGTGGGTCAGAAGACAGATCGCCGAATAGCGGTCGAGGGGCGCGGCGGCGAGCGCTTCGTCCGGCCATTGCGCAAGCACCGGCGTTTCGGGAAATCGCTCGGGCGTGGCAAAGCCGGTGCGCGGATCGACGATCGTGACGTCGAGGCCGGCGATCAGCGCCATCGGCGCCAGGGCCTGCGAAATGTGGACGGCGCCGATGAGAGTCAGCCGCGGCGACGGCGTCTGCACGGTCAGGAAGAACGCGTCTCCGCCGACGACCACCGAGCCGCTCTTGCCCTGCCGCAAGGCAGTCTCGATTTCCGCCGCAAGCGGGTCCTCGCCGAGCGCCTCGGCTTCGACGAATCTTTGTTCGCCGTCGGAAAGGCGGGTGACGACCGCGCCGGGGCGCCGCTCGCGCCGGGCCGCGTTCATCGCCTTAAGGACCTCGAGCCGCATCAGGCGAGCTTTTCGACGAAGACCTTGATGCGGCCGCCGCACGAAAGGCCGACGCGCCAGGCCGTCTCGTCGGCGACGCCGAATTCCAGCATGCGCGGCTTGCCGTCCGCGATCACCTCGGCCGCCTCCTCGACCACTGCGCCTTCGACGCAGCCGCCGGAAACCGATCCGAGGAAATTGCCGTCGGCGTCGATGACCAGATGCGAGCCGACGGGACGCGGCGCGGAGCCCCAGGTTTCGACGACGGTCGCGATCGCGACGCCGCGTCCGGCTTCGCCCCAGGCTTCAGCCGAAGCCAGGACGTCTTCTTCCCGCGCCAGCATATCGAACGCCTTTCGTGATGCGCCTCAGCCCCAGGCGAAAATGGCTCCGGCAGAGCCGCTCCGCAAGGCCCCGTCATGCCGAGGCCTGCAACCAGGCCCTGGGGTCGTTCCTGGCCTGGCGTCCGGCCGACAGGGTCTCGCAGAGATCGGCCATGCTCTTGAGATTGTGGATCGGCCGAAAGGCGTCGACATGCGGCAGCATCGCTCGCACGCCCTGCGCCCTGGCCGAAAAGCCGTCGAAGCGCAGCAGCGGATTGACCCAGATCAGCCGCCGGCTCGACTTTCGCAGCCGCTCCATCTCGCCCGCGAGCTGATCGACGCTCTCCCGTTCCAGACCATCGGTGAAAAGGAGCACGATTGCGCCTTGGCCGAGCACCCGCCGCCCCCACTCACGGTTGAACCGGGCAAGCGACTCGCCGATCCGCGTGCCGCCGGACCAGTCGACTGCGAGGCCCGAGCACCGGGCGAGCGCGTCGTCGGGATCCCGCGCCCGCATGGCCCGCGTGACATTGGTCAGCCTGCGTGCCGAACAGGAAGGTCGAAACCCGCCGCGTTTCGCCGAGCGCGTGCAGAAAATGCAGGAAGAGGCGGGTGTACTCGCTCATCGAACCGGAAATGTCGCAGAGCGCGACAATCGGCGGCGCGCGCGTCAGGGGCTCGCGGAACTCGAGATCGATCGACCCGCCGGGTTGCAGCGAGCGGCGAAAGCTCCGGCGGGCGTCGATGCGAAAGCGACGCGCCGCCGGCAGGAAACGGCGCGTTCGCCGCCGGTCTTCCGGCATCGTGAGCCGCTTGATCAGCTTGCGCGCCTCCTCGATCTCCGCGGCGCTCATCTGGGCGAAATCCTTCGCCCGCAGAATCTCCTTGCCAGACATGGTGAAGCGGGCGTCGAAATCGAGCGCCGGCGGCGCCTTTGGCGTAAGCGGTTGCGACTTGAAAAGAGCGTCCGCCACCCGGCTTGCGCCGGCCTCGGCGCGGGACGGCTTGCGCTGGCTCGGGGCTTGCGGCGACATCATGGCGATCAGCTTGTCGAGCAGGCCCTTGCGTTTCCAGAAGATCTGGAACGCCTGATCGAAAAGCAGGCTGTGCTCGTGCTTCTTGACGAACACGGCATGCAGCGTCGCATAGAAATCCTCGCGATTGCCGAAGCCGGCCGCCTCGACCGCCGCGAGCGCGTCGAGGACTGCGCCCGGACCGAGCGGGACGCCGGCTTCCCGCAGCGCGCGGGCGAAATGGACGATGTTCGCCGCCAGCGCGCCGCCACGCGCGGGTTCCGCCTCGGCGACCGCGATCACGGCGTCCGGCGCCTTTTAAGCCAGGCGTCGCACGCAGCCTCGGGCGTGGCGGGCAGCGTGCGGGAAAGCGTGAACGCGTAGGTCATCGCGCGCCTCTAACGGAGCTGTTAACCAGTGACTGCACCGAGTGGGCCCCCCTTCTCCCCGAGGCAGAAGCTAACATATTCACACATCTCCAAGGTCGCGCGTTCCTTCCCCAGCTCTGCTCAGCTCTGCTGGGGAAGGTGGCGCCATAGGGCGTCGATAAGACGCCCGTCTTTCGACGGGCTATGGCGCCGGAAGGGGTGTGGCCCGCTGCATCAACCTCAGTCCGATTGCACGAACGTTACCGCGAACGGCCCCCGGACTGAGATCGGGAGGCCCGGATTGCGCATTGTCCGCCTTCTGAACCAGGAGCCGCCTTGCACGACCGTCACCGCGAGGCTTTCATCGACGGATTCCTGCTGTCCATACCCCATCCGGCGCTTCGCGCCACCTTCCCCACTTCGTGGAGAAGGGGGGACTCCCCGGCCGCGCGCAACTCGACAAATTGTGTGAATCCGGTGGAGGGAGAAGGGGGCCTCTTGCCCGGAGAGATGCGCGAACCGCGTGCACAAGGGAAGAGGGAGTTGCTTCGGCGTTCCCCCGAATGTTCCGGTCGATCCAATCGCAAGGCCACTCTACCCCGTCTCCAGCCGGCGCAGCTCCGCGCGGGTCTCCTCGATCAGCGTCTGCGCCTTCGAGCCTTCGATCTTGGCGATGTCGTCCTGATATTTGAGCAGCACGCCGAGCGTGTCGGACACCTGCGCCGGGTCGAGCGCCACCGCGTCGAGTTCGGTCAGCGCCGCCGCCCAGTCGAGCGTCTCCGCCACGCCCGGCGACTTGAACAGGTCCTCGTTGCGCAGGCGCTGGACGAAGGCGACGAGCTCGCCGGTCAGACGCTCAGGCGCCCGCGGCGCCTTGGCGCGAACGATCGCCATTTCGCGCTCGGCGGTGGGATAGCCGACCCAGTGGTAAAGGCAGCGTCGCTTCAGCGCGTCATGGATTTCGCGGGTCCGGTTCGAAGTGATGACGACGATCGGCGGCGCCGGCGCCTTGATGGCGCCGATCTCCGGGATGGTGACCTGGAAGTCGGACAGAATCTCGAGGAGAAAGGCTTCGAACGCCTCGTCGGCGCGATCGATCTCGTCAATCAGCAGCACCGGCGGTCCGCCGACGCCGGGCTCCATCGCCTGAAGCAGCGGGCGCTTGATCAGATAGCGCTCGGAGAAGACGTCGTGTTCGATTCGCTCCTTGTCGTGCTCGCCGGCCGCTTCCGACAGCCGGATCGCCATCATCTGCGCCGGATAGTTCCATTCATAGACCGCGGTCGCGACATCGAGCCCCTCGTAGCACTGCAGGCGGATCAGCCTCCGGCCGAGTGAGGCGGCGAGCACCTTGGCGACTTCCGTCTTGCCCACGCCGGCCTCGCCTTCGAGGAACAGCGGCCGGGCGAGCCTGAGGCTGAGGAACAGCACCGTCGCCAGGGAGCGGTCGGCGATGTAGTGCGCGCTGTGCAAAAGCGTCAGCGTTTCGTCGATCGAGGCCGGTAGCGCCCAGGCGTGAGGCGGGGTGGGGTGCGGGTCGTCCATTTGCGGCGAAGCCTAGCACGGCCGGGACGGCTGAGGCGACGTCGATTGCATCCACAATCCGACCGTCCTCACCGTGAAGCAGCCCTTCGCCGAAGGCGAACCGTGTCACCCCCGCGAAAGCGGGGGTCCAGAGAACATCCGCGGACGTTTGACCGCGAAGCGGCTCGGCTGCGACACCTAACGATGCGGGGAATTGTCGTGACAGTTGCTTCAATTCCCTGTTGTTGGCTAAGTTAACATTCGTCATCCTCCTCCAGGAGCGCCTGCAGGTCTCAGGTGACGCTGGCTTTAATACCCAATTGCTTAGCCTGCGGCGCTGGGCATCGATCGCGGCCAGCCAGCGCTTGGTTTCCGGTGACGATCGTTCTCGTAGAAGCAAGCGTCACGTTAAACCCGGCCAACGCCAAGGCTTGTAACCCCGACGTTGATAACCATTATCAAATCGCCATTTCGGAGGAATTGCCGATGATCGGCGCTGACCTTGGAGCGCGGCTCGAAGACTCGCGCGGCTCGCTGTCGGAGCTCTTGAACGGCCACAATGGAATTTCGCCAGACATGGCGATCCGCCTCGAGAAGGCGGGATGGGGCTCGGCGGAATCCTGGCGGCGCACTCAACTGTCGTATGATCTCAGGCGGGCGCGGCGGCGCGCCGGGGCGATCAAGGTGAAGCGCTTTCCCTCGCCCGAGGCGGCCTGAACGCTTCGAGCGTGACACTCGTCCCGAGTTACCGCGATGTGGCGACGGCGCGCCGAACGTCGTCAGCCGCCAGCTTCGCCCGGCCCACTCTCGATACGCTGCTATTCCCTGGATCAGGGTATTGGAATTCCCTGCTGATTGTTCCTGCGCTACATGAGCTCTTTCGCAAAAGCGACGGAAATCAAGCGGACTTCTGCAAAGCTCAGGGGCCGGCGGGGACCGATTTCGCGTGCGTCAGGGAATAACAAGGAAAACGGACCTCTCCGTCTTCGTCCTTCGCCTCTCGCGACCGCAGGCCTGGAGCCTTGGGGGAAGGCGACCCGGCAGGCCCATCGGCGCGAGGGTTGCGTTCTTCAGCCCGCCGCTTCGACCGCGCGCCTCGCCATCACGCCGATCAGGTGCGCCCGATAGTCCGCGTCGGCATGGATATCCGAATTGAGGCCATTCGCCGGGACGGCGACGCCATCCAGCGCGGCGCGGGAAAAGTTTGCATTCAGCGCGGCTTCCATGGCGCTGGCGCGGAAGACGCCGTTCTCGCCGGCGCCGGTCACCGCGACGCGGACGCCGCCCGCGGTCTTGGCGACGAAGACGCCGACCAGGGCGTAGCGTGACGCCGGATTGGCGAATTTCATATAGGCCGCCTTTTGCTGGATCGGGAAGCTCACCTGGGTGATGAGTTCGCCGGGCTCGAGCGCCGTCTCGAACAGGCCCTTGAAAAAATCGTCCGCCGCGATCCGGCGCTTGTTGGTGACGATCGTCGCGCCGAGCGCCAGCACGGCCGCCGGGTAGTCGGCGGCAGGATCGTTGTTGGCGAGCGAGCCGCCGATCGTGCCGCGGTTGCGCACATGCGGGTCGCCGATGCCCCCCGCGAGTGTGGCGAGCGCCGGGATGGCGCCTTTCACGACGGTGTTGCGCGCAACCTCGGCATGGCGCGTCATCGCGCCGATCCTGAGCGCATCGCCCTCGCGGGCGATGCCGGAGAGCTCCGGAACGTCTTTCAGTTCGACGAGGTCGGACGGCGAGGCAAGGCGCTGCTTCATTGTCGGCAGCAGCGTCATGCCGCCGGCGAGCGCCTTGGCGTCCTGTTTTGCAAGGTCGGCGAGCGCGCCCGAAAGCGTGTGCGGGCGATGGTATTCAAAGGCGTACATGAGGGCTATCTCCGAATGAGGGATCAGGGGAGGCGGCGCGACGCCGCCTCCGTCGAAAATCATTCCGCGGCGTGTTTCAGTACGTGCTTCGACTTCTGCGCCGCCCGCCAGACGACTTGCGGGGTCGCCGGCATGGCGACGTCCTCATGGCCGAGCGCGTCGGTAATGGCGTTGATGACGGCGGCGGGCGAGGCGATCGCGCCCGCTTCGCCGCAACCCTTGACGCCGAGCGGGTTGGACGGACAGGGGGTCTCGATCGTGTCGACCTTGAACGACGGCACGTCTTCGGCGCGCGGCATGCAATAGTCCATGTAGCTCGCCGTGAGGAGTTGGCCGTCGCTGTCGTGGTGGGCGGCTTCCATCAGCGCCTGTCCGATGCCGTGTGTTACGCCGCCGTGGATCTGCCCCTCGACGATCATCGGGTTGATCAGCTTGCCGAAGTCGTCGATCGCCGTCCAGCGGTCGATTGTCGTGACCCCCGTTTCGGGGTCGATCTCAACCTCGCAGATATGGACGCCGGCCGGGAAGACGAAGTTGGTGGGATCCCAGAAAGCCCCTTCCTTCAGGCCCGGTTCGAGTTCCTGCGTGTTGAACTTGTGCCCGAGATGGGCGTGCAGGGCTACGGAGGCGAAATCGATCGACTTGTCGGTGCCCTTCACGGTGAATTTGCCTTCTTTGAACTCGATGTCGCCTTCAGCGGCTTCGAGCACGTGGCCCGCGACCTTCCTCGCCTTGGCCTCGACCTTGTCGAGCGCCTTTGAGAGCGCCGACATGCCGACCGCGCCGGAGCGCGAGCCGTAGGTGCCCCACCCGAATTGCACCTTGTCGGTGTCGCCGTGAACGATCGAGACGTTGTCGATCGGGATGCCGAGACGTGAGGAGACAAGTTGGGCGAAGGTCGTCTCGTGACCCTGGCCGTGGCTGTGCGAACCGGTCAGGACTTCCACCGAGCCTGTCGGATTGACGCGCACCTCGGCCGATTCCCACTGAGCCCCGCCGAGACCCAGCGAACCGACCGCCGCCGACGGCGCGAGACCGCATGCCTCGATGTAAGCAGAGAATCCGATTCCACGCAGTCTGCCTTTGGCGACCGAGGCCGCCTTGCGCGCGCCGAGGCCTTTGTAGTCGGCAAGCTCTAGCGCCTTGTCGAGCGCCTTGCCGTAATCGCCCGCGTCGTAACACATGATCACCGGCGTTTGGTGCGGGAATGTCGTGACGAAGTTGCGCCGCCGGAATTCGGCAGAGTCGCGGCCGGTTTCGCGCGCCGCCTTCTCAACGATGCGCTCGACGACGAATGTCGCCTCAGGCCGGCCTGCGCCGCGCACGGCGTCGACTCCGACGGTGGTCGTGTAGACCGCGTCGACCTCCGCGTAGATCGCCGGAATGTCGTATTGCCCGGACAAAAGGGTGGCATAGAGGTAGGTCGGCACGCAGGACCAGAAAAGGGACGGGTACGCGCCGAGGTTTGCGACCGTGCGGACCCGCAAGCCTAGTATTTTGCCGTTGGCGTCCAGCGCCAGTTCGGCATGGGTGACATGGTCGCGGCCATGCTTGTCCGTCAGAAAGGATTCCGTTCGCTCCGCCGTCCATTTGACTGGCCGGCCAACCCTTTTGGAGGCCCAGGCGCAAACGGTCTCCTCATTGTAAATGAAAATCTTCGAGCCGAAACCGCCGCCAACGTCGGGAGCGATGACACGCAACTTGTTTTCCGGCGCAACGCCTTGAAAGGCCGACATGACGAGTTTGGCGACGTGTGGATTCTGGCTCGTCGAGTAGAGCGTCGTCGAGTCCGTACCCGAATCGTACTCGCCGATCGCCGCGCGCGGCTCAATCGCATTGGGAATGGTGCGATTGTTGACGAGATCGAGCTTCGTCACATGTGCCGCCTTGGCGAAAGCCGCATCGGTCGCCGTCTTGTCGCCGAGATGCCAGTTGAAGACTGTGTTGTTGGGGGCAAAGTCGTGAATCTGCGGCTGGCCAGGTTTCGCCGCGCTCGCCAGATCGACGACCGGCTCAAGAACGCTGTAGTGGACTTCGACCCTTTCCGCTGCGTCGCGCGCTTCCGGATACGACTCCGCTATGACAACGGCGACAGGGTCGCCCACAAAGCATGCCTTGCCGTGCGCGAGAGCCGGGAACGCGCCGACTTTCATTGGTGAGCCGTCTTTCGACGTCACCGTCCAGGCCGGGATGTGCATGCCGATCTTGTCGGTCGCCGCATCGGCCCCGGTCAGCACCGCCACCACCCCCTTCGACTTCATCGCGGCGGAGGCATCGACCCTGTCGATCGTCGCATGGGCGTGCGGCGAACGAACGAAAAAGGCGTAGACTTGGCCTGGGCGGTTGATGTCGTCGACGTAGTGGCCCTTGCCGGTGATGAAGCGGATGTCTTCCTTGCGTTTGACGGAGGCGCCAATGCCTGTCGCGCTCATGATGTCTCTCTCCCTGGGAACGGCTTCAAAGCGTGATTATTCCGCAGCCTTGGGCGTCGCCGCGGCGGCCATCTCGCGCGCCCCCTGGGCGACGGCCTTGACGATATTGTGGTAGCCGGTGCAACGGCAGATATTGCCTTCGAGCCCGTGGCGAATCGCCGCCTCGTCGAGGCTCGGGCCCTCGCGATTGACGAGGTCGATCGCCGCCATGATCATGCCCGGCGTGCAAAAGCCGCATTGCAGGCCGTGATTATCCTGAAAGGCCTGCTGCATCGGATGCAGCTTGCCGTTGTGGGCGAGCCCCTCGATCGTCGCGACGTGCGCGCCGTTGCAGCTCGCCGCCAAGATGGTGCACGATTTCACCGCCTCCCCGTCCAGGTGGACGACGCAGGCGCCGCACTGCGAGGTGTCGCAGCCGACGTGAGTGCCGGTCAGGCGAAGATTCTCGCGGAGGAACTGCACGAGCAGCGTCCGCGGATCGACCTCGGCCGCGACATCGCGGCCGTTTACCGCCATAGAGACATGAACCATTCCCATATCCTCCTGAACCATGACTGCTTTGTTGGGACGACTTGCGGCGCGGCCGCGGCTCTCGCCGAGGCGGCGGCCGGCTCGACCGGCTTCGCGGGCTCGGCGGAGGGAACGCCGGCGGCGGCCGCCTGAGCGTCAGGCTTCGACGCCGCGACGGCGCGGGCGGCGCCAGCAAAACTGGTGAAGAACTTGTCCGCCATCGACTTGGCGACGCCGTCGACCAGACGCGAGCCAAGCTGCGCAATCTTGCCGCCGACTTGCGCCTCGACCTGGTAATGCAGAAGCGTGCCCGCGTCGGCGTCGGCGAGCGACACTTTCGCGGCTCCCTTGGCGAAGCCGGCGACGCCGCCCTCGCCCTCGCCGGTGATCGTGTAGCCGACGTCCGGGACGATGTCGGAGAGCTGGACCTTGCCGCGGAACGTCGCGGCGACCGGCCCGATCCTGACCTTGGCGACCGCCGCGAAACCGTTCTCGCCAGTCCTCTCCAAAGATTCGCAGCCGGGAATGCAGGCCTTGAGAATCGCGGGGTCGTTGAGCAGCGCCCACACCTCCGGCCGCGGAGCCGGGAGCGTCGCCTCCCCGGTCATCGTCACCGCCATGAACGCTCCCTCTCTGTCGGGCCGCCGATCCATCCGCGGTCCACGATCATGAGCAGGTCCGCTTGCGATCGCGGAAGGCCGTCGAGGCCTCCTACGCCAATATTCCTGCTTGGATTTCGTACACCCGCGTCGGCGCCAAAGTCCATATCGCCCGCAAATTAGCTTTATATTCCAAGGAATATAGCGGAGGCGCCTGCGCCGGTTGCCGCGTCGGCATGCGGCGACTAGGCTGCGCCGAGGCGGCTACGGCTGTCTTGAATACCGGGAGGCGACCGGTTAAGCGCTAGAATGAGCGATCTGATGAGACCGACGGGACGGCCGGTTATCTGGCACGTTTCCTGCGAGTCGGAGGAAACCTGGAGGGACCCTTGACGCATGGATAATTTCCTGCAGCAGCTGATCAATGGGCTGACGCTCGGATCGATCTACGGACTCATCGCCATCGGCTACACGATGGTCTTTGGCATCATCGGCATGGTCAATTTCGCGCATGGCGACGTGTTCATGCTGTCGGCCTTCATCGCCCTGATCATCTTCATGATCCTGACCCAGATCCTGCATCTCGGGTCGCTGCCGATCGCCTTTGTCATCGTGCTGATCGGCGCCATGGCGCTGACCGGTCTCTGGAACTGGACGATCGAGCGGCTCGCCTACCGGCCGCTGCGCGGCTCCTTCCGTCTTGCGCCGCTGATCTCGGCGATCGGCATGTCGATCTTCTTGTCGAATTTCGTCCAGGTGGTGCAGGGTCCGCGCAACAAGCCGGCGCCGCAGCTGCCCAATCATGTGTTCAATCTGACCGGCGGCGCCTACGACGTGACGCTTTCGGTGCGCCAGATCTTCATCATGGTCTTGACCGTCGTGCTGCTCGCGGCGTTTTGGTATCTCGTCCAGCACACCTCGCTCGGCCGCGCCCAGCGCGCCTGCGAGCAGGACCGCAAGATGGCGGCGCTGCTCGGCATCGACGTCGACGCGACCATTTCAATCACCTTCGTCATCGGCGCGGCGCTCGCAGCGGTCGCTGGGGTGATGTTTGTCATGTACTATGGCGTGGTCAATTTCGCCGACGGCTTCGTGCCGGGCGTCAAGGCCTTCACCGCCGCAGTCCTCGGGGGTATCGGCTCGTTGCCCGGCGCGGTTCTGGGCGGCCTCCTGATCGGCCTGATCGAGGTGTTCTGGTCGTCCTATTTCACCACCGACTATAAGGACGTCGCGGCCTTCATGATCCTCGCCATCACCCTGATCTTCATGCCCTCCGGCATCCTAGGCCGGCCTGAGGTGGAGAAGGTTTGAGCATGACCGCCGCGCCTCAGACCACCCCGCTTGCCCAGACAGACGCCGCGAGTGTCAGCCAGCTCGTTCCGGCGCTGCGCACCGCTTTGGCCGCGGGGCTGGTCGCCTTTGGGCTCGCCTTCCCCATTATCAGCTATCACGCCGACTCGAACATCAACAACGAACTCGTGCTGACGAGCCGTTGGCCGCTCTCGTTCGGAATCTCGACGCTCGTCTTCCTGTTCGTGTTCCTGCGGCAGATGGCGACCGCCGACTGGCGCATCTGGTTCGACCGTTTCGGCTCGATCGCGGCTGGCGGCATGGGCGGCGCCCTCGTTCAGGCCGCGCGCGAGGGCGAGGGCGTGGCGCCGCCGTCGCGCGCCCGCCTCGCGTTCACCCGCTGGTTCGGGCCGTTTGCCCTCGGCTTCGTCGTCCTCTTTCCCCTGATCATGCTTGGCCTCCTCGGGCCGGCCGGCTCGCTCAAGTGGATCAACAACTACGGCGTCCAGATCATGATCTACGTGATGCTGGGCTGGGGGCTCAACATCGTGGTCGGCCTTGCCGGGCTGCTCGACCTTGGTTACGTCGCCTTTTACGCCGTCGGCGCCTATTCCTACGCGCTGCTCGCGACGACGTTCGGCCTGTCGTTCTGGGTCTGCCTGCCGCTGGCCGGATTCCTCGCGGCGATGTGGGGCGTCATTCTCGGCTTCCCGGTGCTGCGGCTGCGCGGCGACTATCTGGCGATCGTGACGCTCGCCTTCGGCGAGATCATTCGCCTCGTGCTTATCAACTGGGTCGACCTCACCAACGGTTATGCCGGTATCGCCGAGATCCCGCACGTCACCTTCTTCGGCATCCCCTTCACTGACGATGACAACGGCTTCGCAGCCGTCTTCCACCTGCCCTTTACCCCGATCTACCGCACGATCTTCCTGTTCTATCTGATCCTGGCGCTCGCGCTTGTGACGAACTTCGTCACGCTGCGCCTCAGGCGGCTGCCGATCGGACGCGCGTGGGAGGCTTTGCGCGAGGACGAGATTGCCTGCCGCTCGCTCGGCATCAACACGACCAACACCAAGCTTACGGCGTTCGCCCTCGGGGCGATGTTCGGCGGCTTTGCCGGCTCGTTCTTCGCGGTGCGCCAGGGTTTCGTCAGCCCGGAGAGCTTCACCTTCATCGAATCCGCGACCATCCTCGCCATCGTCGTGCTAGGCGGCATGGGCTCGCAGCTCGGCGTCGCCGTCGCCGCGGCGGTGATGATCGGCGTACCGGAGCTCATGCGCGAACTCGACTGGCTGAAGAAAATCTTCGGCGAGGACTTCGACCCGACGCAATATCGCATGCTGCTGTTCGGCGCCGCGATGGTGATCATGATGATCTGGAAGCCGCGCGGTCTCGTGTCGACGCGTTTGCCGTCCATCTTCCTCAAAGAGCGAAAGGCGGTGTCCGGCGCCCTCGTGAAGGAGGGGCACGGCTGATGAACTGGCTGACCAGCCCGCTACTCGAGGTCGAGAACCTGACCATGCGGTTCGGCGGCCTCGTGGCGGTCAATGCGTTCACGTTTGCCGCCGGACGCGGCGACATCACCGCGCTGATCGGACCGAACGGCGCTGGCAAGACGACCGTCTTCAACTGTGTCACCGGCTTCTACAAGCCGACTGAAGGGCGGGTCGCGCTGGCGCGCGACGGCGTGGCGACGCGGGAGGACATCGAGGCCGCGACCCGCGCCAGCGGTCGTCACGCCAAGACGGCGAACGGCGAACTGTTTCTGCTCGAGCGCATGCCGGACCACGAGATATCGCGCCAGGCCCGGGTGGCGCGCACCTTTCAGAACATCCGTCTGTTTCAGGGCATGACGGTGCTGGAGAACCTCCTCGTCGCCCACCACAATCCGCTCATGCGCGCGAGCGGCTTCACGGTGCTCGGGCTGATCGGTGCGCCGGCCTATCGGCGTAAGGAGACGGAGGCGATCGGGCGGGCGAAATACTGGCTCGACAAGATCGGCCTCATGGATCGCGCCGACGATCCGGCGGGCGAATTGCCTTACGGCGACCAGCGTCGGCTCGAGATCGCGCGCGCCATGTGCACCGATCCGGTGTTGCTCTGCCTCGACGAGCCGGCGGCCGGTCTCAACCCGCGCGAATCGGCGGACTTGAGCGCGCTGCTGCGCTCGATCCGCGCCGACCACCAAACCTCCGTTCTCCTGATCGAGCACGACATGTCGGTCGTGATGCAAATCTCGGACCACGTCGTCGTGCTCGACTACGGCGTGAAGATCGCCGACGGAACGCCGGCGGAAGTGCGGGCCGATCCCAAGGTGATCGCCGCCTATCTCGGCGTCGCCGACGAGGAAGAACTCGAGGCGGTCGAGAAGGAGCTCGAGCAGTGAGCCTGGCGCAGGCCGTCACGCCTCTCCTGCAGCTGCGCGGCGTCGAGACCTTTTATGGCAAGATCCAGGCGCTGAAGGGCGTCGACATCGATGTCATGAGCGGCGAGATCGTGACCTTGATCGGAGCCAACGGAGCCGGCAAGTCGACAACGATGATGACCATCTTCGGCGCTCCTCGGGCGAGGCGCGGCCGCATCGCCTTCGACGGGCAGGACATCACCGCCCTGCCGACCCACCAGATCGCCCGCCTGTCGATCGCCCAGTCCCCGGAAGGCCGGCGCATCTTTGCCCGCATGACCGTGTTCGAAAATCTGCAGATGGGCGCCTCGATCAACAATTTCGCCTATTTCGACGAAGACCTTAAGCGGGTCTTCACGCTTTTTCCGCGCCTCAAGGAACGCGCCCCGCAGCGCGGCGGGACGCTGTCCGGCGGCGAGCAGCAGATGCTGGCGATCGCGCGGGCCCTGATGAGCCGGCCGCGACTGCTGCTGCTCGACGAGCCCTCGCTCGGTCTCGCGCCGCTCGTCGTCAAGCAGATCTTCGAGGTCATCGCCGATCTCAACAGGACCGAGGGCCTGACGGTCTTTCTGGTCGAGCAGAACGCCTTTCATGCGCTGAAACTCGCCCACCGGGGCTATGTGATGGTCAATGGGACGATCACCATGCAGGGCGGGGGCGCCGAACTCTTGGCGCGCCCGGAAGTGCGCGCGGCCTATCTCGAGGGAGGTCACTGATGGCCGGCGTATTGTGGCCAAATTCCGCTTACGGACTCCTCACCTTCATCCTCATCACAATCCTGCTCGGCGGCGCGGGCGCCTGGGCGGCGGGGCGGGCGTTGGCGCAGACCTGGCGGCCCATGCAAATGCTTCTGCCATACATGCTCTTCCTGACAGCCGGCGTGCGCTTTCTGCACTATGCACTCTATGGCGAGTTGCTGCTCTCCCTGCACTACTTTCTCGTCGCCTATGTCTGGACGATGATCGTCGGCGCCTTAGGCTATCGCGCCATGCGCGCGGCGCAGATGGCCACTCAATATTCTTGGACCTATGAGCGCGCCGGGCTCAACTGGCGACAGAAGGCGGGGGCTTAAGAACAGAACTGGAATGCGCGTCGGTCGCCACGTTTTTCAGGTGACTCTTCGGCGAAAACGCGTAGGTAGTCCCGCCCAAGGTGGATTTGCTTCTGCCCGCGGCAGGCCAGGGAGGGCCTGAGCGCCCCAAACTCAAAGGAGTGTATGGATGATTAAGTACTGGTTGTCCGGCGTCGCGCTTGCGGCGGCCGTGGCGTTGTCGGGCGCCGCCAGCGCCCAGATCAAGATGGCGGTAACTGGACCGATCACTGGTCCGAACGCCGCCTTCGGCGCGCAGCTCGTCAACGGCACGCAGCAGGCGGTCGACGACATCAATAAGACCGGCGGCATCCTTGGCCAGCAGATCACCCTCGAGCAGGGCGACGACGTATCGGATCCGAAACAGGGCGTCTCGGTCGCCAACAAGTTCGTCGGCGATGGCGTCAAGTTCGTCGTCGGTCCGTTCAACTCCGGCGTCACCATTCCCGCCTCCGACGTCTATAACGAAAACGGGATCCTGATGATCACCCCGTCGGCGACCAACCCCAACGTCACCGACCGAAAACTGTGGGACGTCTTCCGCACCTGCGGCCGCGACGACCAGCAGGGCATGCTGTGGGCGGAACTCGCCCGCGACAAGCTCAAGGGCAAGAAGATCGCCGTCGTTCATGACAAGACGACTTACGGCAAGGGCCTCGCCGACGCCGCGCTCAGCAACATGCACAAGTTCGGCATCAAGGAAGTTCTCTATGAAGGCGTGAACACCGGCGAGAAGGACTATTCGGCGATCGTCTCCAAGATCAAGGAATCCGGAGCCGACTATCTGATGTGGGGCGGCCTGCACACCGAGGGTGGCCTCATCATCCGGCAGATGCGCGACCAGGGTCTGAAAACCGTTATGATCTCCGGCGACGGCATCACCGACAACGAGTTCGCCTCGATCGGCGGACCCGGCGTCGAGGGCACGCTGATGTCGTTCGGACCCGATCCGCGCAACAATGCCGCGGCCAAGGAAGTCGTCGCCGAATTCAAGGCGAAGAACTTCGATCCCGAAGCCTACACGCTCTACTCCTACGCCGCCGTCCAGATCATCAAGCAGGCGGCCGAGAAGGCGAAGTCGCTCGATCCGAAGAAGGTCGCCGAAGTGATGCATTCCGGCATGACCTTCAACACCGTCATCGGGCCGATCGCCTACGACAAGAAGGGCGACCGCACGAGCGTCGACTACGTCTGGTACGTCTGGGAGAAGGAGCCCGACGGCAAGATCACCTACAAGCAGATGTAATCGTTGCGCTGAAAAGATCGCATGAATATGAAACCCGCCGCGAGACGGCGGGTTTTTTTATTGCCCCAGAGTGGGCGCCGCGCACCCTTGCCAAGGTTGGGGTCGAGGGTTCGAATCCCTTCGCCCGCTCCAGTGTGTATCTCAAGATTTTCAAGCCGTTTGGCGCGGCCCTTGGGCGGGCCGTTTCTGCTTCCCTGGCCACGGTGCAGAAGCCGCGGAGCATGCCACCGGATACGTGCTTTCGCGGATCGAAGGAATGATGTTTCGCTTGGCCGGGTGGGCCCAAGCAGGACCGGGCTCAGGCCGGACGTGCGCGTGAAGGCCGGCTGCCCGACCCACTGCGCGATAAGGCCGCGGATGACGGCGGGTGTGCCACGGCGCAATGGAAAGCGCGCTTCGCCCGCCGTCACCCACCGCCTCGCCCCCCAAAGCCTTCTTTTTGGGAGGGCCCCACTCAAGGTCCTCAGGCCTTCTTCGCCTCTATCGCCTCCCGTCGGGCGATGACGGCGTCGACCGCAGCCAGCTTCGCCTGTTCGACCGCGGAGATGGCGTAGTCGATCGCCACGCTCGCTTCCCACTCCATTTCCTCCGCGTGGTTCTCGGCGCGCTCGGCGTCGAGTCCTTTCTTCCATTGTTTTACGTTGGCTTTGAGCGTCTCGGCGTCGGCGGCGACCTTCGCCTTGAGCGCGCTGAAGCTGCTCGAGACCTCCGCGCCCGCCGACTTCATCTCCTGCTTCAGTTTATCAACCGATTGCGTCGCGGCGGTGCGCAACTGCTCGCGGCGCGCCACCATCTTGTCATGGGACTCCTTTTTCGTCGCGGCGAAGTCATCCTCGGCCTTTTTCGCCTGCACCGACAAGTCGGCGAGCTGTTCAGACAACGGTTTTGCCATCTCGATTTCCTCCTGGAAACTTTCGACAATCCCTTCACCAAGAAAATTCTTAACGTGCATCTACGATCGCCATTGCACGTGAAGAATGATTTTGGTTACGCCCGGCCGCCACCCGATCTGTTGAGCCAGATCAAGCGGCGATCGTCAGCGGGAGCTGCGCCTTGGTGCGCCGAATTGACGCCGGTCAGCGCCGGGTGCTATGTCCTGTTGAGGGAGACGGAGCCATGGACAGCGCAACGCGTGAGAAGATCGTCGCCATCCTGGCGGGCGCCTACGACATGACGCTCGCCACCATCCGCCCGGACGGCTATCCGCAGGCGACGACGGTCGGCTATGTCAACGACGGCGTCAAAATCTACTTCGGCACGGCGGCCGACTTGCAGAAGGCCCGCAACATCGCCCTCTGCGACAAGGTGTCGCTGACCGTGACCCTTCCTTATGACCGATGGGAGGAGATCCAGGCGCTGTCGATGGGCGCCCGGGCGGCGCGCGTCACCGACGCCGGTCGAGATGGCCAAGGTCGGCCGCCTCATGCTGAAAAAGTTCCCGCAAGGCGCGGATTTCGGCCCGGAGGAGGCCGACAGCATCGCGATCTTTTCCATCTCGCCGGTTGTCGTCTCGGTGCTGGATTACCGCCAAGGCTTCGGCCACACCGAGCTGGTGACGGTCTAAGTTGGAGCGTGAGGCGATTGGGTCGAAGCGTCGCCGTGGGGCCGGAAGGGAAGGACCGTATGATGAAATCTTGCCGATCCGTCGTCCGCCGGGGATTCTGACGCGTTCGCGGAAAACAAGGCCATTCCCCTGTTTCTCCCTGCCAACAGGGCGAATCGCTCCCGCCGCGCCTCGCGCTGTTGCGCAAATCCATTGTAGTTCATTTCATTGAGCGGATTTGCTCGTGCGGAAGGGAAAGACGGAACAGGGAGATTATTCTCCCTGTTGGGCCCATCAGCAGGACGGAGCGGTGAGGAGAGCGGGAGGCGGAAAACCGACGTCCGCGGCGCAACGCGAGAGCGTGATCGTCAAGATTTTCTAAACGAAGCCGCCGGAAACCCCCTCCGCTGCAGGGTTGCGTGAGGACAGCGCCATATCTGACTGATTTTACTTATGTAACTACGGTTGACGCCAGAGCGGCTTGCCCCGCCGTTTCTGACATGTGCTGGGCGCGAACTCCGGCGCGGTTCAGATCGCCCGCGCCGGCTCGGCGCTCTCGCAGGCGCCGATGCGGCGGTCATAGAACCGCCGCTCGGCCGGGCTGCGGGCCAGCGCCCGCGCCTCGTTGAATCGCCGGCGCGCCGACGTCGGGTCGCCGCGGCGGAGCTCGAGCTCGCCGAGCGCGGCCGGGAAAAAGGGATAGAGGGCGAAGCGGTCGCTCTCCTCGATCCGGCCGATCTCCTCGAGGCCGCGCTCCGGCCCCTCCCTCTGGGCAATGGCGATCGCCCGATTGAGCGCCACGATCGGTCCGGGTCGCATCGCCATCAGCATGTCGTAGAGCCAGACGATCTCGGACCAGTCGGTGTCCTCGAGGCTCGCGGCGCGCGCGTGGGCCGCCGCCAGGGCCGCCTCGAGGTGGTACGAAGTAACCTCCGGGCCATTGGCGGCGAGCGACAGAAAGTCGAGCCCTTCCGCGATCAGGCGACGGTCCCATTGCGACCTGTCCTGGTCAAAGAGGGCGACGAGATCGCCGGCTGCGTCGAGCCGAGCCGGCAGGCGGGCGGCGTTGAGGCTCATGAGCGAGGCGAGCGCGTAGGTCGCCGGAGTCCGGCTGCGCGGATGAGCGCGGAGCAGGCCCGCAAGCCGCATCGCCTCGCGGCAAAGCTCGGCGCGCACGGCCGATTTGGGCGAGGCGCCGTGGTAGCCCTCGTTGAATAGCAGGTACAGGGCGCGCCGCACCGCCGGCAGGCGCGCGTCGAAGTCATGGGCGACGGTGACGTCGAACAGCCGCTTCGAAGCGGCGAGCGCCCGCTTCGCCCGGGAGATCCGCTTCTCGACGGCGTCGCGGCCGCTCATCAGCGCGGCGGCGACCTCGCCGACGCTGAAGCCGCAGAGGATATGCAGAATGAGCGCCACCTGCGCAGCCTGGGGCAGGCGGGGATGGCAGCAGGCGAACATCATTCGCAGGAGATCGTCTTTGATCGCGTCGGCGGCGAAAAACTCCTCGACGACCGGCGCGAGCGTCCATTCGCTCTGCAGATGGCGCCCGAGCTCCGGCGCGAAGGTCCGCGCGGTGCGCTCGCGCCGCAGGGCGTCGAGCGCACAGTTCTTAGCCGTCGCCATCAGCCAGGCGGCGGGATTGTCCGGGACGCCGCGGAACTTCCAGACGTCTGCGGCGCGGCAGAAGGCTTCCTGGACGACGTCTTCCGCCAGAGCGAGATTATGCACGCCGAGGAGCCGCGTCAGCGCCGCGACCATGCGGCCCGCTTCGTGGCGGAAGAGACGTTCGTCCAGCTGCATTTACATCTACATGTTCATTTTCATGACCGGGCGCACCTCGACGGCGCCGCCGGTCTCGAGGATGGGGCAGCCCTTGGCGACTTCCGCCGCATGGGCGAGATCGGTCGCCTCGATCAGCGTATAGCCGCCGATGACGTCCTTGGCCTCGGCGAACGGGCCGTCGCTGACGGCGATCGGCTTGCCGCGGACGACCTTGCCGCCGCTCTCGAGCGGATGCCCCGGGTCCTTGACGAGGCCCTTGGCGCCCATGTCCTTGAACCACGCCATCCATTTTTCCATGTGCTTTTGCCGCTCTTCCGGCGAAGCCGAGGTGCTGCCGCCGCGGTAGAGGAAGGTGAAATCACCCATGTGAAAGCTCCTTTCTTGGATGTGAGCGGCCTTAGGACGTTCGGCGACCGCGCGCGCGGACAAGTTTCTTTCGCCGGCTGCGGCCTCACTCCAGATTCGTATGCCTCGCCCGCATCGTTTCGGCCGTTTCGTTGAAGCGCGGACGCAGCTTAAGGATCGCGAGCTCGAAGGCGATCATTTGCGCCGTCTCGAACAGGGAGCCCATCGGCAGGACCGAGACCTTGCCGCCTTGGTCGTTGGCCATTGTCTGGGCCGGAATGACGGTGACGACGTCGACGTGCCTGGCGAGGTCGCCCTTGGGCTGGGCGGTGATGAGCGCGGTGCGCGCGCCGGCCTTGCGGGCGACGCCGACCAGCGCTCGGGCTGTCGCCAGATCGCCGGGGCCAGCGGAGGCGAAGAAGAGGTCGCCCTGGCCGACCTCGGGCGCCGTCATGTCGCCCCAGACTGCGACGATTCGGCCCATGTGGAAGAGCCGCATGGCGAAGCCGCGCATCTGCAAGCCCTCGCGGCCGAGACCGAAGACGACGATGCGCCTGGCCTTGACGATCTCCTCGATCAGCCCGTCGAGCGCGTCGTCCGGCATCGCCGCGAACACGGCCGAAAGATCGGCGAGCGCATCTTTGGCGAGATGGCTGAGACTCTCCGACATGGTCCCTCCAAACGATCTTGGCGAGACTACGCGGGTTGAGGCCGAGGGAAAAGGGCGGTCCCGTGAACGCGACAGTCCTTTGTATCCCGTATAAGGGTAGCGCGTAACTCCGAAGCTTTCCGACCCTGGGCGCCGGGCCGGCCTATCCAATGTTGTCACCCCCGCGCACGCGGGGGTCCAGCGACCATCCGCGCAAAGGCGCGACCCCATTGGAGAGGGCTGTGGCGGCGATCTGGGCCCCCGCTTTCGCGGGGGCGACACGGAGAAGCGACAAAACATGAGGCTCCCTTGTTCCCCAAGCCGTCGCCGCAGCTCTTCCCCAACACCTACGCTTATGAATTGCAGCCGATGGTGAAGCCGACCGGCTTTCGCGAATATGACGCGCGCTGGTTATTCGAAAAAGAGATCAATCTCATGGGCCTGCAGGCGCTCGGGCTTGGCCTCGCGCGTCTCCTGAAGGAGCTTGGCGTTCCCCGCGAGGTCGTCGTCGGCCACGATTTCCGCAGCTATTCGGCTGCGATCAAGCTGGCGCTGACGGCGGGGCTGATGGCCGGCGGGGCGAAAGTCAGCGACATCGGCCTGGCGATCACGCCGATGGCCTATTTCGCCCAGTTCGCGCTCGATGTCCCGGCCGTGGCGATGGTCACCGCCTCGCACAACGAGAATGGCTGGACCGGCGTCAAGATGGGCGCGGCGCGGCCGGTGACGTTCGGGCCCGAAGAAATGGGGCGGCTGCGCGACATCGTCATCGGCGGCGACTACAGTCCCGAGCCCGGCGGGTCTTACACGTTCGTGCCCGACTTTCCCGCCCGCTACATCGCCGACCTGACCAGTCGGCCTCAATTCGCTCGCAAAATGAAGGTGGTCGCCGCCTGCGGCAACGGCGCGGCCGGCGCCTTCGCGCCGAAGCTTCTTGGCGCCCTTGGCGTCGAGGTCGTGCCGCTCGACTGCGACCTCGACTATACCTTCCCGCGCTACAACCCGAACCCGGAAGACCTGCAGATGCTGCATGCGATGGCGGAAGCGGTGAGGGCGAGCGGCGCGGACGTCGCCCTCGGCTTCGACGGCGACGGCGACCGCTGCGGCGTCGTCGACAACGAAGGCCATGAAATCTTCGCCGACAAGATCGGCGTCATGCTAGCGCGGGACCTCTCGAAGCTGCACCCGAATGCGACATTTGTCGTCGACGTCAAGTCGACCGGCCTCTTCGCCTCGGACCCTGCGCTATTGGCCAACGGCGCCAGGGTCGATTTCTGGAAGACCGGCCATTCGCACATCAAGCGCCGCGTGCGCGACCTCAATGCCCTGGCCGGTTTCGAGAAGTCTGGCCATTTCTTTTTCAATGCGCCGGTCGGCCGCGGCTACGATGACGGCTTCGTCACCGCGATCGCCGTCCTCGACATGCTGGACCGCAATCCAGGAAAGTCGATCGCCGATCTCTACCGGGACTTGCCCAGGACGTGGGGCTCGCCGACCATGTCGGCCCATTGCGCCGACGAAGTGAAATACGAAGTGGCGGAGCGCGTCGTCGAGCGCTTCAGAGGGATGCTGGAGAAGGGCGACGCGCTGACCGGCCAGCCGATCCGCGACGTCGTCACGGTCAATGGCGTCCGCGTCACGGTGGCGGACGGGACCTGGGGCTTGGTGCGCGCGTCCTCGAATAAGCCCGAGCTCGTCGTCGTCGTCGAAAGTCCGATCTCGGAAGCGCGCATGCGCGAGATGTTCCAAGCGGTGGATGCTCTCTTGCGCAAGAACCCGGAAGTCGGCGCCTACAACCAGACGATCTGAGCAATCCAGCTATGCCGGATGTCTTGCCCGATGTTCTGGAGCGGGGCCTCAAGGTCGTTTTCTGCGGCAGCGCAGCCGGAACCGTATCGGCCGCGCGCGGAGCCTATTACGCCCATCCCCGGAACAAATTCTGGCTGGTCCTCTATGCCGTCGGCCTGACGCCGCGCCTCTTGCGGCCGGAGCAATATGGAGAGGTCACGCAATGGGGCATCGGCCTCACCGATATCGCCAAGCATACGAGCGGTATGGATCGCGAACTGCCGCCAGGCGCTCTGGGACCCGATGCCTGCGGCGCGCTGACGGAAAAGATCAGAGCCCATGAGCCGAAGATTCTCGCCTTCACCAGTCTCAACGCGGGCCGGCGCTGGCTTGGCCGGGCCGCGGGTCCGGGCGACAGCGGCGAATGCATTGGCGGGACGCGCGTCTGGCTGCTCCCCTCGCCTTCGCCGACGGCGGACTGGAACTGGGATGCGTCCTGGTGGCGGAGCCTGGCCGAGGAGACGGGCCGATAGCCTACCCGCTGCTCACCGCGTCGATCTCGGCGCTCAGTCTGAGCGCGTCCTTGATCACGATCGCCCCGCGCCGCCGTTCGATCAGGCCGTCGCGCTCCATAGCATTGATTTCGCGCGAGACGGTCTCCCGGCGGGTATTGATGCGGGCGGCGAGTTCGGACTGATTCGGCGGCGTCACGATGATCGCCCGCTTCGGGTCATCTCGGTCGGGCCGGGCGAGGCGCAGGAGCTCGGCATGGACGCGCCCGCGAACGTTGAGCGCATTCAGCTCCCCGAGCCTCCGCGACATCGACCGGCACATGTAGATGAGCGACGCGACGACGGCCTCGCCGAGCGGCCGATGAGAGAACATCGCTTCGACAAACACCGAGGCCGGCATTTTCGCCACCAGCGAATTGGTGACGGCGAAAACGCTGGCGGCGCGAGGCGCGCCGTCGAAGGCGGCCATTTCGCCGAAGATGGCGCCGGCCACCATGTCGTTGAAAATGACGTCCTGGCGCGCCATGTTGAGCACCGCGCGCAAGTGACCGGTCATGATGAAATAGACGTCGCGATCATGCGCGGATTGATCGAGGATCCAGGCGCCCGCCTGTATCTTCAGCCAGACGCACTGGCGATCCAGAATCCGGCAGGCTTCGGGATCGAGCGTCTTGAAACAGGGGTGCGCCGCAAGCGTGTTCGGGGCCGACATCGCTTCCGCCAACATCTCGAAGGAACCGTGGCCGAAGGATGTTCGGACGTCAAGCTCTTGTGGCTATTGGCCGCCGGCGGAGCGGCGTTTCGTCGCGCATCGGGGCCATGTGATTCGGCGGCGTTTCCTTTTCGTAGCTGCGTTTGGCATGTGACGGGGGTCACAGCGCCATTCTTCCGATGCGCATATTGATGATGAGCGCAGGTTGAAATGCCTGCGGCGGCAATCTCGAACTCCGCGTTGTGGCGCCCTGGGGCGGGCGGAACGCGCGGACCCCCGGCGAGCCTCCCATCGCGCGGGGATCAGGGCGCGGCGCCTCGGCTTTCCGCGGGCCGGGGCGTCGCGCTCGTCGTTTTGGCGTGGCCGCCACGCAATGGGTGCTATTTGACGTTGAACTCCATATGCGCCCGTCCGGGGCGCCGCGTTTCGCGCCGCCAGCCTCGATCGGCCGCCGGACGGTTCAGCGTTCGCGCCCGGAGGGGCGCCGGCTCACCCTCCCCGCCGGAATGCGCCCCGATATTGGCCTTCGGGCCGTGGCTCGCGAGGCAGGCATTGTAGGCTAAAGGGTCTGCGTACTTGGCGCAGGCGGAATCATCCGCCGCGAGGGTGGCGCGAGGCGCTGCGACGAGCGCAATAGCCAAAAGCATGATGGATCCGCGCATCGCGATCGGCTTCACCCGCGCAAGGCGCCGCCGGTCCGCTTCGACACTTCGGCGATGATCCTGGCCATGGCGGCCTCGATCTCCGCGTCGGTCAGCGTCCGTTCGCGCGGCTGCAGGGTGACGGCGATCGCGATCGATTTCGAACCGTCCGGCAGGCCCTTGCCCTGATAGACGTCGAACACGCCGATCGCCGACACGAGCGACCGGTCTGCGCTCTGCGCCGCCCTGACGACATCCGAAGCCCGGACGCGTTCGTCGACGAGGAAGGCGAGATCCCGCTCCACCGGCATGAAATCGGAGCGCTCCAGTCTCGGCTTTGCTTTCGTCGGCCTCGCCCGCGACGCCGGCACGGCGTCGAGCATGATTTCGAAGGCGACGATCGGCCCTTCGGCATCGAGCGCCTCGCACGCCTCCGGATGCAACTGACCGAACCAGCCCACGATCAGCTTCGGCCCGAATTGCAGCGTCGCCGAGCGGCCGGGATGAAGGAAGGGCGGTCCGCCGGGCGCGACCTGCACAGCGTCCGCGACGCCGAAGGCCGAAAGCAGAGCCATCGCGTCGTGCTTGGCGTCGAAGAGGTCGACGCCGCCGCTGCCGCTCCAAAGCCGGCCTTCACCGGTCGCTTTGGCCCTGCCGCGCCTGACCGAAGAAGCGGCGATGCGCTGGTCGGTGTCGCCGGGTCCGAGAAAGACCTGCCCGACTTCGAAGAGAGCGACGTCGGTCAGCGCCCTCCGGACGTTGCGCTCTGCTGCGGCGACGAGGCCGGGAACGAGACTCGGGCGCATGTCGGAAAGGTCAGCGGAGATCGGATTGGCGAGCGCCAACGAGCGCTGCCCGCCGCCGAACAGTTCCGCCGCCGTCTTCGAAATGAACGACCATGTCACTGCTTCGCGCAGCGAGAGCGAGGCGAGCGTGCGTTTGGCGAGGCGGGCCCGCTTCTGCAGCGGCGTCAGCACCGGCCGTGCGACGCCGTCGGGCCGCGGCAGCGGCGTCGTCGGCGCCCGGTCGATGCCCGCAATGCGCAGGACCTGCTCGACCACGTCGGCCTTCACCTGGACGTCCGGGCGCCACGACGGGACAATGACTTTTCCGTCCTCGACGCTGAAGCCGAGGCGCGCCAGGATCGCCTCGCCTTCGGCGCGCGGAATATCGACCCCGATCAGCCGCTTGACCTCGCTATAGGGAAACGTGATTACGCGCCGCGGCGCCGACGGATCGCCGGCTACGATCATCCGCGACGGTTCGCCGCCGCAGAGGTCGAGCACGAGCGCGGTCGCGAGCTCGCAGCCGGGAACGCAAAAGTCGGGATCGACGCCGCGCTCGAAACGGTAGCGCGCGTCCGTGACGACGCCGAGTTTCCGGCCGGTGTGGGCGATGTTCGTCGGGTCCCACAGCGCGCTCTCGATCAGCACGTCGCGCGTGGTCTCGTCGCAGCCCGTATGCGCCCCGCCCATGATGCCGGCGATCGACTCGACCCCTTTGGCGTCGGCGATGACGACCATGCTGTCATCGAGCCCGTACGTCTTGCCGTCGAGCGCGAGCACGCTTTCGCCGTCGCGCGCACGCCGCACTGTAAGATCGCCGCTAACCTTGGCGAAGTCGAAGACATGCAGCGGACGCCCGCGGTCGAAGGTGACGTAGTTGGTGATGTCGACCAGCGCGCTGATCGGCCTGAGGCCGATCGCGCGCAGCCGCTTCTGCATCCAATCCGGGGAGGGCCCGTTCCTGACGCCCCGCACCAGCCGGAGCACGAAAGCCGGGCAGAGGCGCGCGTCGGCGGGCGCGAAATCGAGATGGACGCGGGTGGGACAGTCGAAGGTCCCGTCCACCGGTCTCGGCATCTCCGTCTTGAGGGTTCCGAGACGCGCTGCGGCGAGGTCGCGGGCGATCCCGGCGACGCCGGCCGCATCCGGACGGTTCGGGGTCAGGGCGACATCGATGACCGGATCGTCGAGCCCCGCCCAGCGGGCGTAAGCGACGCCGACCGGCGCGTCGTTCGGCAGCTCGATGATGCCGTCGTGGTCGGCGCCGAGCTCGAGCTCCATCGCCGAGCAAAGCATGCCGTTGGACTCGACCCCGCGGATCACGCCTTTGGCAAGGGTGATCCGCTTGCCGGGGATGTAGGTCCCAACAGGCGAGAACACGCTCTTCATGCCGGCGCGCGCGTTAGGGGCGCCGCAGACGACCTGGACCGGCTGGTCGCCGGCGTCGACTATGCAGACCTTGAGCCGGTCGGCGTTCGGATGCGGCCGGGCTTCGATCACCCGGGCGACGACGAAGCCGTCGTATTTGGCGCCGGGGTCCTCGACGCTCTCCACTTCGAGGCCGACGCGGGTCAGGGTGTCGACGATCTCGGCGAGCGAAGCGGACGTGTCGAGATGATCGAGGAGCCAGGAGAGGGTGAACTTCATCGGTTCATTCTTTTCGGGACCGCGCAATGAGGCGAGCAGCCAATCGCACTTGGGTTCCTTTATCGAGAGCGTTGAGGCGCTCAACAGCGTCTCGAGCGATCTCGACGAACCTAAGCGCCTCGGCGCGAGAAAAGTACGGCCCGTTCTCGACCCTTTGTCTGTCGAAGTGCGGCTCGGGACTGTAATCTGCCCATTCCCGAGCGTCCTGCAATTCCTTGAATGCGATTCCAATTCTTTCGACTTCAACTCCGAGGGGATGCGGATTACGCGGATTTCCGAGTATGGCGCGCGCGCGCGCGTGCTCGATTGAGCGGAAAATCGGCGTGAACCCGTCCCAGGGCGTCTTCCAACCGATGAGGTTGCGGGCGGTCAATTCGCAAAGCGCCTGAAACAAGGCATAATACGAAGTGGAAACAGCGCGGCGCAATGCGGCCTGTCGAGGTCGGGCAGGACCTGACCTGGCGAGCAATTCAGCAATTTCGAGCTGATCAAAGACGAACTTCCACTCCGACAAGTCTTACTCCGCCGGTCGTGTGTCTTCCGACGGCTCGTCGTCGGGGGCGCTGAAGCTCAAATGCGGGAATCTATCGTCGCCGAGCTCGAAAAGCGCGTCGCGCATCGCCTTGATTATGTCGATCGATTTCGCGGCCGAAGGACGATAGCGACCATCTCGTAAATATACAGTCACAAAGAACGATGGCTCGCCGGTGGCGTCGTCGTCGGACGTCAAAGTGATACGGTCGACTCCTGAATTGTCGATCAGACCGAGAACCGTGCCTTTGATTGCGCGCTCGGTCTCCTCGGCTTTGACGGCGTTTGGCATTGAATTCATCCCAAGTCTCCTCTTTGGCGACCTTAACCCACTTCGGCCAAAGCCGCCCGCATGCCCAGCATTGACGCGGCTGGGGGAGGTCTCTTCTATCCGCTCAACCCGCCGGCCAGCGTCGGGATGTCGAGCGGCTTGAAGCCGTAATGATTGATCCAGCGAAGGTCGGCGTCGAAAAAATCGCGCAGATCCGGCAGACCGTATTTCAGCATGGCGACGCGATCGACGCCCATGCCCCAGGCGAAGCCCTGGTAGGCGTTCGGGTCAATGCCGCAATTCGTCAGCACGTTCTGATGCACCATGCCGCAGCCGAGAATCTCGAGCCAGTCCTCGCCCTCGCCGAAGCGGATTTCGCCGGCCGAGCGCCGGCACTGGATGTCGACCTCCATCGAGGGCGAGGTGAAGGGGAAGAAGCTCGGACGGAAGCGCATGCGGACACTGGGCACTTCGAAGAACGCCTTGCAGAATTCCTCCAGCACCCATTTGAGGTTGGCGAGCGTCGCGGTTGCGTCGATCGCGAGGCCCTCGACCTGATGGAACATAGGCGTGTGCGTCTGGTCCGCGTCGCGGCGATAGGTGCGCCCGGGGCAGATGACGCGGATCGGCGGCTTCTGCGCCAGCATCGTGCGCACCTGCACCGGACTCGTGTGGGTGCGCAGCAGCTTGCGCTCGCCGTGCGCGTCGGGCTCGAGAAAGAAGGTGTCGTGCATCTCGCGCGCGGGATGGCCGGGCGGGAAATTGAGCCTGGTGAAATTGTAGTCGTCGCTTTCGATGTCGGGACCCTCGGCGACGGAAAAGCCCATGTCGGCGAATATGGTCACGATCTCGTCCATCACCTGGCTGATCGGGTGGATGCGTCCGGTCTCGATTCCCGGCAGGCGAACCGGCAGGGTCACGTCCAGCGCCTCGTGTTCCAGCTGCGTCTCGAGCCCGGCCTTCTTCAGGACCGCGCGCCGCGTCGCCAGGGCCTCGGTCACCTGATCCTTCAGCGCGTTGATCGCCGCGCCGTGGACCTTGCGTTCGTCGGGCGGCAGCTTGCCCAGCGTCGCAAGGAGCGCCGATATCGCGCCTTTCTTGCCGAGCGCGCCGATCCGCACAGCCTCGAGCGCGGCTTCATCGCCGGCGCCTTCGATCGCGGCGAGGGTTTCGCGTTGCAGGTGAGCCAGTTCGGACATGATCGGCCTTATGGGGCGCCGGCGGCCACCCTCCGCCGGGCGCCGCCTAGCGGCGAACGGGGGTTTTCACCAGCCAAGGAGGAGGTCCAACCGCGTTCGGCCTTCCCCCGGGTAGGAGAGGTTGGCTCCCTTATGCCGCCTTCGGCAGGGAACCCTTCGCCTTCTCGACGATCGCGGCGAAAGCGGCCGGTTCCGAGATGGCGAGCTCGGAAAGCACCTTGCGGTCGACTCCGATGCCGGCTGTCGCGAGACCGGAGATGAACCGACTGTAGGTCAGGCCGTGCTCGCGCACTGCCGCGTTGATCCGCTGGATCCATAGGGCGCGGAACTCGCGCTTGCGGTTCTTGCGGTCACGGTAGGCATATTGCATCGACTTGTCGACCGCGGCCTTGGCGGCGCGGATGGTGTTCTTCCGCCGCCCGGAGAAGCCCTTGGCGGCCTTGAGAACCTTCTTGTGCTTGGCGTGGGCGGTGACGCCCCTCTTGACGCGTGCCATTTCAAAATCTCCGAGAAAGCGCCTTAACCGTTCGGCAGGAAGTACTTCTTGACTTTGTCGCCGTCGGTTTTGAACAGGACGGCCGTGCCGCGCAGATTGCGAATCTGCTTGGTTGTGCGTTTGATCATGCCGTGGCGCTTGCCCGACTGGGCGTACACCACTTTGCCGGTTCCCGTGATCTTGAAGCGCTTTTTCGCGCCCGATTTCGTCTTCAACTTGGGCATTTGGCTCTCCTGGGCTTGACGCCCTATTGGAATCAGCGAAGCCTCCCTGGGCCCCGTTCGCGTCGGAATGAGCGAAAAGAACCGCCACGGCAGCCCTCACGGCCGGGCGGTTCTGAGGCCGCGGCTCATACGCGAAAGGTTGTCCGCGCGCAAGTGTCGCATTTCGGAAAGCCAAATTCAGTCCGCTTCGTGTCGTTTCTCGGAACTGGCTGGAAGCGGGAAGGTTATGTTATGCTTGCGCCCGCGCCGGCGAGGTCGATGTCTGCCCGACGGAACGCCGTGCAAACGCGCGCTCGGTCCTAAAGCGCTTGGTCCTACAATGGTCCTCTTCAGGCTCCTCGCCGCCTGAAAGAGCCTGAGTTTTGACGGAGGGCTTAGATGGCGGCTAACGGCAATCCTGGCAGCCAGCCCGCTGACATAGCATCGATTTTCGGCCTGGACAGCAGGACGCTGGAGATGCTTCCCGAAGCGGTTGTTGCATGCGGCGCCGGAGGGCAAATCCTGCAGTACAACCGAAAAGCTGCCGAGCTCTGCGGCCAACTCGATCCCTCGCAGCGCTCGGAGCAGACGGCGCAGCTGCTCCAGCCGGACGGGAGGAGACTCGGCGTCGGGAAGGGGCCGATGGCCGAGGCCCTTCGGACTGGCGAACCCCAACGCGACATCGAGCTCGTCCTCGAGCAGCCTTCAGGAGGCCGGATCAGGGTCCGCGCCAACGTCGATCCGATCCGCGACGAAACCGGAGCGGTGTTGGGCGCAATCGGCTGTTTCAGCGAAATCGCGCCTGACGCTACGGTTGAGAATCGAACTCATCAACGGGGGCTTCTCTTGCAGTCCGCCATCGGCGATCGCGAGCGGGCCGCCGAATACGCCGACCGGCTGGCCAGCATCGTCGAGTATTCCGACGACGCCATCATCAGCAAGGATCTCAATGGCGTCATCAACAGTTGGAACGCCGGGTCAGAGCGGCTGTTCGGCTACACCGCAGACGAGGCGATCGGCAAACCGATCTATCTACTGATCCCACCCGAGCGCCACAACGAGGAGCCCGGCATTCTCGAGCGCATCCGGCGTGGCGAGCGCATCGAACATTACGAGACCATCCGCCGGCACAAGGACGGCAGCCTGATCGATATCTCGCTAACGGTGTCGCCGCTCAAGAATGCGGACGGCAAAGTCATCGGCGCCTCTAAGATCGCGCGCGACATCAGCGAGCGGAAGCGCGAGGAAGAGCGCCGAAGGCTGCTCATCAATGAGCTCAATCACCGGGTCAAGAACACCCTGGCCTCGGTGCAGGCGATCTGCGCCCAGACCTTCCGCGGCGAGGGCGCGGATCTGCGAAGAGAATTCGAGAAGAGGCTGATCGCCTTGTCCCGCGCGCACGAGATTCTGACGCGCGAGAGCTGGGAGGGCGCCGATCTGCGTGAGCTCGCGGGGGAAGTGATCGCGCCGCTTTGCATCAATATCGAGAACCGCGTCGACATGCTCGGCCCCCGGCTCCGGGTCCGGCCGAAGATCGCTCTCTCGCTCTCGATGGCCCTGCACGAGCTCTGCGCCAACGCGGTTAAATACGGGGCGCTGGCGGAAGGACTGGGTCGCGTTCAGCTGGGGTGGAGCGTTGCGAAATCCGCCGGAGAAGATTGGCTCCGCATTCACTGGGAAGAGAGCGGCGGCCCCGCGGTCAGGCCGCCGTCGCGCAGCGGCTTTGGAACGAAGCTCCTCGAACGGTCGGTCGCGCGCGAGCTCGGGGCGCAGGTGCAGCTTCAGTTTCTCCCTCATGGCGTGATTTGCGATATCGAGGCGCCGCTGCAATGACCATGTCTCGCGACGGTTCGACGTCGCCTCGGATCGGCGAGGCGCAGCATAAGCCGCGCGTTCTCATTGTCGAGGACGAGGGCACGGTTGGAATGCTGTTCGAGGACATGCTGACCGATCTCGGCTATGAGGTCGGCGCGGTGGCGACGCGCCTGAAGGACGGATTGCAGAAGGCCGAAAACGAGCGCTACGACTGCGCGATACTCGACGTGAACCTCGACGGCCAGCCGAGCTATCCGATCGCCCAGGCCTTGATTAAGCGGGAAGTCCCGTTCCTGTTCGTCACGGGTTACGGCGCCAAAGGGCTCGACCGAAGATTTGCCCAGTATCCCATTCTGGCCAAGCCCTTCCTTCAGTCGGAGCTCGAGGCGGCGCTGTCAAATCTGCTCGGAAAGAGGTGAGAATCATTTTTCCGTTGGCGACGCTCGCGGGCTTGAACGGCGGGTCCATGGATCGCCGGGTCATCCCCGGGCTGTGACCCGGGGACGGCCTGACGGCTCCGATGGGTCAACCTTGTTGGAACCCGCCCGAGCTCTTTCTGGGGGTAGCCCGCTCGGACTTGAACCCCCGCGCCGTGCCTTCCGTTACGTTCGGAAGGCTTCCGAAAGCTGCAATCGCGCTTCCGCCGGCTTCCAAACCGTTGCAAATCCTTGCCAAAAATTGCAATTTCTTGCCCGGAATCATGACTTATCAAATGCTTACGGGCCATTGGACGAAAAAAAGTAACTCCCAAGCTGCCCGGCTCCCGGGGGCATTGGAGGTTGCGCAACCTCCGCCTCGTCCTGAGGTGCGCCGCAGGCGCGTCTCGAAGGACGAATCCAGGATCCGCCATCTCTGAGCAGCCGCTTCGGCGCCTTCTGGAGCATCCTTCGAGACGCCCGCTTCGCGGGCGCCTCAGGATGAGGACGGTGTAAATTGACGCGGTTTCGCGGGCAGCTTGGGAGTTACGAAATAAGAAAAAAAGAAAAAATCGCGAGGGCGGCCTTCGCCGCGGTTCAGGAAGCCGAATCGCGAAGGGACTTTCCTTGAGCGCGCAAACCTCCGCGCTTCAGGCGAGCCATCGCGGTGGAAGGATTGGGCAAGTTCGAAGGGATCGGTCACAAGGGCGCGTTTTCGGTTGGAGCTTTAGAACAAAAGTAGAACACAATTCGGGGTTTGGCAAGCGTTTGTTGACCGCGACCGACTGCGACTTGCACGTTGGGCTAAAGCGCCCTCACCTCCGGCGCGCCGACGTTTTTTGCCGCCCCGGCCAGGCCGCGATCGAAACTGGCGAAAGCGTCGCACCGAGAGGCGCTGGCGAGGTGGAGCGCGTCGGCGAACTCCATACCCTGCTCGGCCCAGAGCATGCCCGTAAGCGCGGCTTGCCGATCCTGGGCGAAGACGCGAGGCAGGCCAAGAAACGCGCGAAGCGCAGCGACAAGATCCCGGCGAGGAAGCTTGTAGGCGCTCCGCAACACCCATTCGGTTTCGAGCAGGACACTGGTGGGGACGAACACGTCCTCAGCCTCAATCAGCGCGCGGGCGCGCTGCGCCTGTTCCCGGTCGTCGTTGACGAGGAAGCGAATGACGACGTTTGTGTCAATCGCGATCACGGGTCTTACGCAGCCATCGGCGTCGCGCTTCGTCGAGCACCGCTTGATTCATCTCTTCGATCGACACGATCCGATCGACGGGCCCCAGCCGCCCGAAGACGTCCTCGATCTTTGTCGGTTCGGTTCGAGGCGCGCCGCGCAAGAGGACGCCTTCGGGTCGGTCCTCGACGATCAATTCGGCGCCTGCGGTCCAGCCGCGCCTCTCGCGGATCGCCTTCGGCAGGATGACCTGCCCCTTGGTCGAGACTTTGGTTCTCAGGCTCGAAGACTTGACCATCCCTCGCTCGCGCCGCTGGTAAGACAGCGGTAAGATAGGCCTCCGGCCGCGCGTCCGCAAGGAACCATAGGGATGCGGCCAGGGCCCGCCTTGCCGCGCTCGCGCCTCCGTCGTATTGCAGTGCAGCAATTCCGGCGCTGCGAGGCTCGGGCATGGACCCGCTGATCGAAGGCTACCGTCGTTTTCGCGCCGAGACCTGGCCGGCCGAGCGCGAGCGCTACGAGGCGCTGGCGCATTGGGGGCAGAGCCCCGAGACGATGGTGATCGCCTGTTCCGATTCGCGCGTCGATCCGCAGACAGTGTTCGGCGCGGTTCCGGGCGAACTTTTCGTCGTGCGCAATGTCGCCGCGCTGGTTCCTCCCTATGGACCCGCCACCGGCTACCACGGAACGAGCGCGGCGCTCGAATTCGGCGTGAAGGTGCTGAAGGTCGCCCGCCTCGTGGTGCTCGGGCACGGACAGTGCGGCGGCGTCAAGGCGATGGCCTATGGCGCGCCGCCGCAGGCGCGCGATTTCATCGCCTCCTGGGTGGAGATCGGCAAGCCGGCGGTGAAGGCCGCGGGCGAGGCGGCGGAGGGGCGGCTCAGCCGGATCGAGACGGAGGTCGTTCGCCTGTCGCTCGCCAATCTCGCGACCTTCCCCTGGATCTCCGAGGCGGTCGCCGCCGGGCGCCTGACGTTGCAGGGTTATCTCTTCGACGTTCACACCGGCGTGCTCGCAAGCGTCGGCACGGACGGGCTGACCCCGATCGAATGACGCGCCGCGCTTCAACATTCCCTTTGCGAAAGGCTTGCCTTGCGCCTATGCCGGATTGGCAGAAGCCGGAGAAGCAATGCAGGGTTTGGCTCACGACATCGCGACATCGCGGATGTTCGATTCGGGCTTCCAGGCCGAGTTCGCTGAACTTGTCGCCTGGCGGCGCGACGTTCGCCGCTTTCGGTCTGGAGCCGTGCCCGAGGCGACGCTCGATCAGCTTTTCAGCCTCGCCGCCCTTGCGCCGTCGGTCGGCAACTGCCAGCCGACGCGCTTTGTCCAGGTCGACGACGAGGCCCGCCGTGCGGCGGTGCGCGCCAATTTCGAGGCGGCCAACAGGGAGGCTCTTAGCGCCTATCAGGGCGAGCGGGCGCGGCTCTACGCGTCGCTAAAACTCGCCGGCCTGCGCGAGGCGCCGGTCCAGCTCGCAGTGTTCTGCGACGAAATGACGGAGCAGGGCCACGGCCTCGGCGCCCGCACGATGCCTGAGACCCGGCGGTATTCCGCCGTCTGCGCTTTGCATACGTTCTGGCTCGCCGCGCGGGCGCATGGGCTTGGCGTCGGCTGGGTGTCGATCCTCGATCCGGACAAGCTCGCCGTAGACGCTCGACGTTCCCCGCGCTTGGGCGTTCATCGCCTACCTTTGCGTCGGCTGGCCGCAGGAAGAGCGCCTGATGCCCGAACTCGAGCGCGCCGGCTGGCAGGCGCGGACCGCCCATCCGGTCTTGCGCCGGTAGAACATGGAGCCGCGTCGAATTCCCGACTTCCGACAGAATGTCACGCCTGCCGGGGCGGATGAAGGTCATCGACCCACTGCACTGGCTCCGGGTTCGGGTCCACGCTCGGCAAATCGAGATTGACGACGACAGGCTCCTGGCCGCTGCGCACGACAACACAGGACAGCGGCAACTCGTCGCTCGCATTGATTTCCTGGTGTGGGACATACGGAGGCACGTAAATGAAATCCCCGGGACCAGCCTCCGCCACGAATTCGAGCCGCTCGCCCCACCTCATTCGAGCGCGTCCGCTCACCACATAGATGACGCTCTCGACCGGTCCGTGATGGTGCGCCCCGGTTTTCGCCATCGGGTGGATCACGACCGTCCCGGCCCACAGCTTATCCGCCCCGGCTCGCGCATAGGTGATCGCCGCGGCGCGATTCATGCCGGGCGTCTGCGGCGTGTTGATGTCGAGTTCGCCCGCATGGACCACCCGAACCCCGTCAAGGCGCCATCGGAGTTTGCTTGCATCTTCCATCGTGGCCTCGCGAACGGATGCGCGAGCGTGGGGATCGCTCGGCGCGCCACCGGTTCCGCGCTTATTTTACCGAGAACGAGCTCGACTGAACAGCATATGGCGACTCGGATGCCGACCGCGAGCCGCGGCCCCGGCTGGCGTTGCCGCGCGCCGACGCCTATTTTACCGAAATGACCGAGACTCTTCCCGTCACGACAGCGCCGACGCGTCTGACCGCGCGCGCTCTGATCGTCGGCGAGCGCATCGATACGGCAGGCCTCGAACGGCCGGACACGATCTCGTTGTTGCCACTGGCGTTTCGGGTCGGCGAGCGCGGGATGGCGGCGCTCTTCCGCTTCGGCGTCGCGGTGATGGTCGGCCTCACGCCACTCGAAGAAGAAGACATGCTGACCAAGCTTCGGTCGCGGGTGACCGGCGAGCGTGCGCGCGGCGACGATGAGACGGCGGTCCTGGAAATTTCGCCCGAGGGCGACGAGCAGAAGGCGGCGGGCGGCCCGATCCAGATCAAGAGCCTGTCGCCGCAGCGCTTTCTCGTTGTGGCCGATGCGCTTTCGAAGACCGTGGCGCTCGCCCGCGACGAGCGCGAGGTCAACCTGGTGTTCGACGTCATCGAGCCCTTCGCGGAGCGGCTCGCTGCGAGCGGCAGGCCCCCGTTCCGACGCCGGGCGATGCTGCGGCTGATCGGCCAGGCGCTGCTCGTCCAGCATCGGGTCTCGGGCCGCGTAGCGGTCGAGGAAAAGCCTGACGTCCTCTGGGACCGGCCCGACCTCGA
This sequence comes from uncultured Alphaproteobacteria bacterium, assembly GCA_963820795.1. Lineage (GTDB taxonomy): Bacteria > Pseudomonadota > Alphaproteobacteria > Rhizobiales > Beijerinckiaceae > Roseiarcus. Next base: position 254,298 of record CAWGBJ010000010.1, on the reverse strand, counting down.
GCGCCTCTACGCGCGTCTCGAGGACGAATACGAGCTCAAGGAACGCGCCGACGTCTTGAAGCGCAAGCTCGAGGTCATCGTCGAGACGGCGCACGCGCTGACCGACATCATCGACGCCGACCGCGCGACGCGGCTCGAGGCGGCGATCGTCGTGCTGATCGTGCTCGAGCTGATCGCAGCAATCGTGCAGATCGGGCTCGCGTTACACGGCCGGTAGAGCGTCGACTCTTTGAACGTTTCATCTGGCGTGAGTTCATCGAGCTGCGCGCCGATCTTGCCGCCCGCCTCGATAAGACAAGCAAGCGGCTGATCCGAGAACCGATCCACGAGACTCGGCTGACGCCAAATCCGCGCCCGAGATGTTGCCGCTGGGCGAGCGAGTCAGGCGAGCCGCCTCGCCGAGGGCCGGACTCCGCCAGCGCCGGACTTTCATTCCGTCCAGGGATTGACCGTCATCAGTCCAACCGCGCGGAACGGCGCTTCGTCGCGGGTCGCGACGGCAAGCCTATTTGCGGCGGCGACCGCTGCGATCTGGCCATCGGCCATCGCGAGCGAATGGCCGTTTGCGCGGGCCGTGCTCATGAGGGTGGCGTAGGCGCGGGCGGCGGCGAGATCGAAAGACAGGATGCGGCCTTCGAACAGTCGCTCGATTTCGCGCTCGAACGCCTCAGCGAGCCGGCCGCGCCGCTTGCCAGCGGGAAGCGCCGCCACGCCGAACAGGATCTCCGAGACCGTGATCGTCGAAATGAACAGGGTCTCGCCCCTTTGCCGGTCGAGCCAGGCGACGATGCGCGGGTCGCCGCGCGTCCTCATGGGTTCGGACAGGACGTTCGTGTCGATGAGGATCACCTGAAGCGCATTGGTCGAGCCGGAGTCGGGTCGCGTTCGAGTTCAAGCTCGACACCACGGAAGCGGCGCCCGAAGGCCGCGAGCGCCGAGCCGATTCCAACCTCTTCCGGAGGCTTGACCGACGCCTCGAGGATCGCCCGGATCTCCGCCTCGGTCGAGCGCCCGTGGCTCCTGGCGCGCGCCTTCAAGGCGCGGTGCGTTTCGGGCGCAAGTTTGCGAATGGTTACGGCCGGCATCTGGCAAGACTTGGCTGATATCAAGATCAAAGCACTGCTATCATAAGTCGACAGCGCCCGGCAAGGAGAGACTTGCCGGGGGGCGCCGGTTGTCGGCGGGGGCCGAGGGGGATTAGAACATCCCGCCATGCCGAAGCACATCTTCGTCCTTACCGGCGCCGGCGTTTCGGTCGAGAGCGGGCTCGGCACGTTTCGCGACAAGAAGGGGCAGGGGATCTGGGCCCGCTTCGATCCGATGAAGCTCGCCACCCCTGAGGCGTTCGCCCGCGATCCGGAAACGGTGCTAGCGTTCTACGATCTGCGGCGCCGCAACCTCAGGAGCGCCGAGCCCAACCCGGCTCATTTCGCCTTGGCGCGGCTCGAGCGGGCGTTGGCGGCGAACGGCGGAAAGTTGACCCTCGTCACCCAGAACATCGACGATCTGCACGAACGCGCCGGCTCGCGGGCGATCATCCACATGCATGGCGAGCTCCTGAAGGCGCGCTGCCAGCGCTGCGATTCGGTGCACCCCTGGCCGGACGATCTTTTGCCGTCCGCAACCTGTCCCGACTGCGGGCGCGCCAACGGCCGGCGCCCGCATGTCGTCTGGTTCGGAGAAGCGCCGTTCCAGACGGACGAGATCTATCGGGCCCTCGGACAAGCGGATCTATTCGCCGCCATCGGCACGTCGGGTGCGGTCTATCCGGCGGCGGGCTTCGTCGCCGAGGCTCGCGCCCTGGGCATCAGGACCTGCGAGATCAACCTCGAGGCGGCCGATAACGCCAGCCTGTTCGACGCGCAGCGCTACGGTCCGGCAAGCACAACCGTTCCCGCCTGGGTCGATGAGATCGTCGGTGAAGCCGGCGCGCCGCTCGATTAGCAAGCTCTACCGCCCGTCGTCGTCGGCGTCACCTCAACGCCTGCGAAACGCTCAGCGTCCGGGATTATTGGCGATGAGGCTTCGTATTTGTATTTGTATTCGCGTTGAGATTCGGTTTGCCCTGGAAGGCGAAACTCTGGTGCACGATGTGCACGTGCGGCGAGGCGCTCGTCATCCCCGCCAGGTTCGCGGTGTTGCCCAGCTTGGTGGAATTGCTGGTCCCGGTGGCGCAGGACGAACTGCTCGAGCTTGTCGAGCCGTGCGGCGCGGTCGCGCCGGTGTGGACCCCAGTGCTGGTCGACGGCGGATGGGTCCCCGTGCCAACTGACGATCCGCCGCAGGCGGCGAACGACGCCTGCGGCGCCCAAAGCAAGGCGATCAGCGCAGCGGCGGCAAGGACGGGCGCGCCCGCCTGCTTGATTCCGATCGACGAGATCGTTCTGGCAGTCATGACATGCACCCCGACTTGCGAACGCCAATCACGAGCCGCCAGTTTAGCTCAAAGAGACCGTGAAGTCACGCCGGCAAAGCGCCGGCCGATGCGGTCAAGCGGCGCGTGACGGACGGATTCCTGCGACAGAGTCGGCGATGCGTCTGGCTTCGAGGCCGATCTGACGCAGTTGGCCGGTCGGAGACGGGATTGCGCCGCAGAAGAAGAGGCCTGGCTCCGCGGTCGGGCCGCCGCTGATGCGGGGCCTGCCGTTTTGATCGAGCGCCCTGTCTGCGTCCGGCAACAGCGGCCGAAGGTCCGGCCGGAACCCGGTGGCGAGGATGACCGCATCGAACGACTCGGGCGGAGAACCGGCGAAGGCGACCGTCGCCGGCCCGAAACTGGCGATATCGCCGCGAACCTTGATCCGGCCGGCGCGGATCGCCGCGACCGTGCCGACGTCGAGAAGCGGCACGCGCCCATCCTCCTCGACCATCTGTCGCGGCCCCTTCGCAGCTTGGGTCAGGCCGAGTTTTTCGACCGAACCGACGGCGAGGCGTACTGCCGGCGCATTGATGACGTCGGCGAGCCGCGCGGGCAACCATTGCTCGGCAATGGCCCAAGTCAGGATCGGCAGGCCGAGGAGTTCCCGCGGCAAAATGCGCACCGGACCGCGCACCGAGACGGTCGCATCTGCGCCGGCCTCCGCGAGGTCGAGAGCGATCTCGCCGCCGGAATTGCCGAAGCCGACGACGAGGACGCGGCTGCCTGCATAGGGCGCTGGATTGCGGTAGCGGCTCGAATGGACGATCGGGCCGCCGAACGCTTCCATACCGGGCCATCGCGGCGAATAGGGAAAGTCCGCCCATCCGGTCGCCACGACGACTGCGGGAGCGGTCAGCGGCCTCATGCCGGCCTCGACCCGCCAGCCGCCGCTCCCGCGGCGAACATTCAGGACCGGCGCGTTGAATATGGGCTGCAGATCGAACTTTGCGGCGTAGTTTTCGAGATAGTCCACGACGGCGGCGCGCGACGGATAGCGGCCGTAAGCCCGCGGCATCGGCATCCCAGGCAGACCGGAGTGGCCGCGATCGGTGTGGAGCTGCAGCCGGTCGTAGTGGCGCCGCCATGCAGCGGCGACGGCATCGGATTTTTCCACGATGACCGGTTCGAGACCGCGTTGCCGCAAGCATGCCGCGGTCGCGAGCCCGGCTGGGCCCGCGCCGATGATGACCGCATCGAACGGCTCCGTCACCCCGTCCTCCATTACGTTGCGGACGCGTGAAAGTTCCGCGCGCGCAATGAGCCTCGCGCAGCAGGGCGGCAATGCAGCCATGTCGCGGGCGGGCACGCCAAGATCGATGCGACCGCCACGGGAGCGCGCATTTCAGGAAAACGCGTCCTCCCGCGCGCCGACCATATATTGGACGAGCTCTTCGGCATTCGTGCGCGCCGTCGTTTTCTCGGCCACCTTGCGGCCGCGGTGCATGACGATCACGCGGTCGGTGACGGCGAAGACATCGGGCAGGATATGGGTGATCAGGACGACCGGAACGCCACGCTGCTTGAGCGTGCGAATGAGTTCGAGGACCTTGTGCTGCTCGGGCACGCCGAGATTATTGGTCGGCTCGTCCATGATCATGAGCTTGGCGTCCCAATAGACGGCGCGGGCGATCGCGACCGCCTGGCGCTGCCCGCCGGACAGGTTCTCGATCGGATCGGTCAGGGTGGGAAAGCGGATCTGCAGCGAATCGAGGGTCTGGCGCGATTCCTTGAGCATGAACCTGTCGTCGAGCGTCTGGACGAGACCGCCGAAAAGGCGGCGCTTGACCTCGCGCCCGAGGAAAATGTTGGCCCCGACATCGAGATTGTTGGCGAGCGCCAGGTCCTGGTAGATCGTCTCGATGCCGACGCGCCGTGCATCCATCGGGGTGGCGAACTGAACGGCCAGGCCGTCGAACAGGATTTCGCCCTCTTCCGGCTGGTAGACGCCGGAGACGCATTTGATGAGGGTCGATTTGCCCGCGCCGTTGTCGCCGAGGAGGCCGACCACCTCGCCGGGAGCGACATCGAGGGACACGCTGTCGACAGCGACGAGGCCGCCGAAAATCTTGCTCACGTTGCGGATGGAGAGGATTGCCTCGCTCATCGGCGGGCGCCCGCTTTGGCGCGGCCCATCACAAGGTCGCGCGACTGGTCGATCAGCACCGCGACGATCACGACCGCCCCGACGACGATGAACTGCCAGAAGGCGTCGACGTCCAGCATGACGAGACCGGTGGTCAGGACGGCGATGATGAGCGCGCCGATCACCGTTCCGATGACCGTACCGGCGCCGCCGAACATGCTGACGCCGCCGATGATGACGGCGGCGATCGAGGAGAGCAGCAGCGGGTCGCCGATCACCGCCGAGCCGGCGGTGAAGCGCAGGGTCGAAAGAAAGCCGGCGACGCCGGAGGTCGCGGCGGAAAGGATGTAGAGCTCGATGATGTGGCGATCGACCGGAATGCCGCTGCGCACGGCCGCGTCCATGCTGCCGCCGATGGCGTAGGTGTGCCTGCCGAACTGGGTCTTGTGCAGAAGGAACATCGCCCAGGCGACGACAAAGGCGGTCGCGACGACCGGGTAGGGCAGGATGATGTCCATACGGCGCAGGAGCTCGCCCCCGACCTCCGGCCGGTGCAGCAAATAGACGCCGCCGCCCAAGCCTGGGATGAAGTAGATCAGCGCGTCGTTGCCGTAGGCGCGGATGCCGGCGGGCAGGCCGATGACTGTGGTGTTCTCCGACATCAGATAGGCGACGCCGCGGGTGATGAACGAGGTGCCGAGGGTCACGATGAAAGCCGGGACCTTGAGCTTCGCGATGATGACCCCGTTGATGAAGCCGACGACCGCCGCTCCCCCGACGCCGGCGGCGAGTCCGGCGACCACCGAGGGAAAGAGGGGAACGCCGGCATCGAAGGACCCGCGGATCGCCAGCGCCGAGAGCACCGAGGCGAGGCTCATCACCCATCCGACCGAGAGGTCGATGCCGGCCGCGATGATGACGAAGGTCTGGCCGAGGCCCAGCAAGAGCACTGGGATGATGGCGACCAGGATGTTCTGGGAATTGCGCACGGTGAGGAAATTGACCGAGCCGTCCGTCGTCAACGGCACCGCGACGACGAAAAAGAGCACCATCAGGCCGAGAAAGGCCCAGGCCCAGATGCGGCTGAAGAACACGGCGAGACGCTGCGCCGCCGTCAGAACGCCGGGGGCCGCTGGGCGCGTTGCTGAGCGTCGCCCTCGAGGCGCGATCGATCACCGGTTTCCTCGGATGTTAGAGTTCGCCGAAGCGGAAGCCTCGGGGCGCCGCCTGACGGCGCCCTTGGGGCACGACAGCGGCTACTTGCCTGGAACCTGGTAGATGAAGCGGGCGATCTCGGGATCCTTCACGTTCGCCTTGTCGATGATGGCGAAGCCGGTCTGGACGCGGCGCGGCAGGCTGGTGACGCCGGCGGCGTCGGCCTGCGCGAACATGACCGCCAGATAGCCCATGTCGAACGGCTTCTGCGCCAGCACGAGCGTGACCACGCCCTTGTCCATGAGCTCGATCGCCTGCTTCGTCGCGTCATAGGCGACGACCTGGACGTGGCCGCCGAGGCCGGCGTTGACGACCGCCGTGCCGGCGCCCTGGGCGCTGAACACATTGGTGCCGAAGACCCCGGCGAGGTCGGGATTGCGCGCCAGCACCGCGGCGGTCTGCTGCGCCGCCTTGTTCGGATCGTCGAGATTATAGTCCGGCCCAAGGACTTTGATGTCCGGGAAGTCCTTCGCCATCGCCTCCTTGAAGCCCTTTTCGCGTCCCTCGACCGAGCTGACGTTCGGGTTGGTCGAGTTGATGTAGACGGTTCCCTTGCCGCCAATCGCCTTGGCCAGCCCGCGCGCGGCGATCCTGCCGCCTTCGGTGTTGTCAGAGCCGATATAGCTGATCGGGAACTTTACCGGGCCGTTGACGTAGTCGCCGTCGCCGAGGAAGGTGTCGACGGTGATGATCTTGATGCCGGCGTCAGCGGCCGCCTTCAGCGGGCCGACCATCTGGTCCTTATCGGTCGGAGCGGTGATGATGTAGTTGAGGTCGCCGCGCGCCACCATCGAATTGAGGATTGGCGTCTGCACCGCCACGCCCCAGGTCGGCGGAACCTGCGTAACGACATCGATGCCGAGGTCCTTCGCCGCTTTCTCCACGCCGACCTGCATCACCTGATAGAAGGGATCGACGACCCCGGGCAAAAACCCGATCTTGATCTTGCCCGCGGCGTCGGCTCCCTGCGACGCGAGCCCCAGAACGAGCCCCGCCGCCATTGCCAATAGCGATTGCTTGCGCATGATATTTCCTCCCTCGACGCCTGGTTAGCGCGCGACGCGCTGCTATAACGGCGAGGAAGCAATCGAGGCGTCAAAAGCCGTCAATGTCAAGCAGGCGCCGAAGAACGGCGGCATCTCCTGCGCCAAACCGCTCCCTGCAGTTCGATCCGGGGCGAGCTCTCACATCGCGATCGGACGGCCGAGTCGGTTCCGGATCACGGCCTTCGGCCCGCTCGGCTGCCCCGAGCCGCATCCGTCGCCGCCGGCCCCGCCAGCTACCGCGGCGATGTTGATTTGCGCCCGCGCAAAGGATCGCCGATAGAACGAGGAAAGCTACGCCAGCGCAGGCGACGGCGCAGCGAGCGCCGTCCGCGTCCCACGCGGCGGCTGCGGCTTCGCTCAACCTGGTTCGTCATGGCCCTCTTCCCGCAAACGCCGCCTCCAGCCGACGCCGCAGCGCGACGAGCCGCCGCTCCTGTGGTCGTCTATGCCGCCGACCGGCTGCCGCCATTCGATTCCGCCTTGCTCGAGGCCGCGCGCGTCGGCATGACGCAAATGGACGAGACGATCGTCCCGCCGCGTGAGGGACGTGCGTTCGATGTCCCGGCCGGCTCCTTCTTTCGCATTGTCAGCATCGAGGGACCGCAAGTCGGCGATCTCAACCTGTGGAGCGCTGGAAACCTTTCCGAACGTTTCTTCAGCGGCAAGACGCGCGCCTTTCACGGTACGCACGTGAGCGTCGGCGACCGCCTATGGAGCGCATTGCCCTATCTGCGGCCGATGGCGACGATCACGCACGATACGCTCGACTGGTACGGATTCGATGCGGACGGCGCAGGCGTGCACGACGTCATCGGCACGCGCTGCGACCCCTACGCCAACCGCTTGCTCAACGGCGTCGACTATCACCAATGCTGCCACTCGAACCTGACGCGCGCTCTCGCCGAGCGCATGAAACTCCCGCGCAATCAGGCCGAGCCGCACATTCATGACGTGCTCAACGTTTTCATGTGCACCGGGTTTACCCGCAATGCGCACCGCTATTTCATGAAGGCGAGCCCGGTGCGGCCGGGCGATTTCATCGAGTTTTTCGCGGAGATCGATCTCATCGGCGCGTTGTCGGCCTGTCCCGGCGGCGATTGCGGCTCGGGACATTCCAGCGACGAGGCGCGCTGCCATCCGCTCAAGATCGAAATCTTTCGGCCGCAACCGGGAGCGCTACGCGGCTGGCGCCCGCCGCCGGTCAACGCTTACGCCGAAGCGCCCGGTCCGTAATCGGCCTGCCGATCTTTCGCCAAAGGGACTGTCTCAGGCGAAGCGTCTTCGAGCGCGGCCGCGCGCCTTGACCGCCTCGGCCTCCCGGTCGCGCGGCGGGGCGGCGCTGTGCAGCGAAGAGATGAGCCTCTGCGCCGCTTCCGCCACTTCGTCGACGGCGCGTCCGAAGGCCTCGGCATTGGCTTGCGAGGGTCTGGAAAAGCCGCTCACCTTGCGAACGAACTGAAGTGCAGAGGCGCGGATTTCGTCCTCACGCGCGGGCGGCTCGAAATTGAACAGCGGACGAATGTTGCGGCACATGATGAGCTCCCTCAGACGGCAGTGTCGAAAATCATTGCGTCAGCTCGAACTGCGCGGTGATGGCGATCGTGAGCTTGTCGTGGCCGACCTCGATCGGCGTGGGGGCGGACGGGCTCTCCATATAGGCCTGCCGTGCGAACTGGACAGGCGCGACTCCGCCCTGCTCGGTCAACGTCATCAGACGCCCGACCTTCGCTCCGCCGGCGTTGGCGTAGATCTCCGCCTTGCGTCTCGCGTCGGCCACCGCGAGAGGGCGAACCTTGTCAAGCAAGGCTTGGGGATTGTTTTCGCCGTAGGCGATCCCGTACATCGAATTGGCGCCGGCCTGCACCGCCTTGTCGAGCAATCCGCCGAGGCGGGAGAGATCGCGCGCCGTGACGGTCACCATGTCGCTGACCACGTAGCCGGTAATCTCGCGCGCCTCGGCTGCGTTCGGCGCCGGGTTGGAAAACTGCGGAGAAATGGACAGGCTCGAAGTCTGAATATCCGCCGGCGCCACCCCCTCGGCCTTGATCGCCGAGATCAGCGCGCTGACGGACTTGGCGTTGGCGGCCATCGCCTCGCTCGCATCTTTCGCCGTGCTGGTCACGCCGAGCGTTACATACGCGAAATCCGGCGTCACGTTGACGCTGGCTTCGCCGCCGACCTCGATAAAGCGCTCGTTGCTGACTTCGAGGAATCGCGGTTGGGCGAACGCGGGAGACGAGGCGGTCGCCAAGGCCGCCAGCGCCACGATAAGTACGCTGCGATAATTCATGACCCGCTTCCTTGCCCTAACCCGGGAGAAGCCTCGCCTCCGCCGCTCTCTGCGCCTTCGGCTCGAGGCGTTTCAGCCGGCGCGCGATAGCGGAAGTCGCAACAGCTCGCGCCGCCCATGATGGTCTGCGTCCGTGTCAGCTTGATGCGCGGGTCATATCCCTCGCAGAAGGCGCCGTCGCGGTCGCAGGACAGGATGTCGCCGATCGCGCCCAGGCCCATCGCGCGATAGGTTTCCGCATAGCGGCATCGGGTGACGTTAAAGTCGAAAACGCCGGGCGCGTCGGCGACCACCTCGATCGTCAGCGCATCGTCCCTGGTCCAGAGATGCTGGATCGCCTTGAAGCTTTCGAGATCCGCGCGGCCGGGCGCGCGCTCGGCCATTTCGGCGCCGGCGGCGATCGCGGCGCGGCGGATGGCGGCGCGCAGGATCTCACGCGCCCTGGCTTCGCCGACCGCCTTGCGCATTTCCTCGTAGATCGGCGCAATCACCCCCGCCTCGATTCTCCGGCGGGCGAGGATGCCGAGATCGTCGGCTCTGAAGGGATTGTCCATGAGGTCGCTGGGTTCGGTCATGGCGGCATTTCGACCAAAGCGGCGGCAATTTTCAAGGCGGCGACGCGCGCGGGCCAGGGGCAGGCGACGCCCGCGGGGCGCCGGACCGGGTTCCGCGTTTGCGATTTCGGAGCGAGAAACGAAGCCGCCGGCAGCCAGCTCTGCCGCGCGCTTTGCGAGAGGATAACATCATACCTGATTGATTTTACGAATATAACTTCGCTTGTCCGACAGCGCCTTGCCACGCTCGCCGGTCTCAACGCCCGCGCCGACTCAGGTCAGCCCTGCTGCGACCAGTCGAAGGCCAGGGGCGCCTCCCGGAAAGCGAACCGGTCGAGGTGATTTGCGACCACCCCCTTCATCCGTTCGACGGTTTCCCTCTCCTCGGCCTCGATCGTGACCAGAAGCGCCTGCGCTTCGGCCTCCATGGTCGCAACGGCGGAGGGAAACCGGACGATCCCCTTGCGGTCCGACAGGTCGACCTCGAACTTATGTCCCCAGTGCTTGCACAGCTGCTGGAGGTACTTGGCGCCGCTCACGGTCGGAACCCGGGCCTTGGCGATGGTCATGGTGGCAAAGCCTTCTGTCTGTGGAACCGAGTAGATATCCCGAAGATATATCTCTTAGCCGGCTCCACAAGGCTCGCCACCGGGATCCGTTCCCTGTGAGAGCGCCGCGGGCGGTCCGCTCAATCCAACGGACATGCACGGGCGTCGGCGTCTTCCGCCCGTTCGCGGCCAATCGTGCACCCAGTAGCGGCAAATCGTCTCGCAGATCCGGCTTTCGTTGATCCGATTTGTCGCGTTCGATATGGTTTGAAGAAGCTGAAAGGCGAGGAAGCGGCCATGATTCTTGCAAACATCCTTGTCCATGTCGACTCGAGACCGCGAGCCTCGGCGCGCCTTGCGCTCGCCGTCCGCATCGCAGAGCGCGTCGGCGCAAGATTGACCGGCCTGTTTGCCGAGGAGGCGCAGGCGTATGTGGTCGGCACGGTCGCCAGTTGGCCGAGCCCCCATTATACCGCGGCCCTCGAGTTGGCTCGCAACGCCTTTTCGACGGTGGCCGCCCCGCTCGGCGCCCGCGCCATGTTCATGGACGTCAATCGCGGCAGCGACCACGAGATTGCGCATCGCTTCGTCGCCATCGCGCGAACCTTCGATCTCGTCGTCCTCGGCCAGACCGAGGAGCACGCGCCCGCGCTGGCGAAGCTGCCGGAAAACGTGATCGTCGAAAGCGGCCGTCCCACGCTCGTCGTGCCCTATGTCGGAACCTATCGGGATGTCGGCAGCCGCCCGCTCTTCGCCTGGCACAGTTCGCGCGGCGCCGCGCGGGCGGTCTCCGACGCGATGCCGCTGCTCGCGGAGAATTGCGACGGGCTCGTGGTCGAGGTCGGCCGCAGGAGTGCAACAGCGCGACGAATTCGCCGAAATTCTCGTCTCCAACCTGGCGGCGCACAAGATCGGCGCGCGCTATCAGCATTTCGTCGTCGACGAAATCAGCGTGATGGACACGCTGCTCAGCGCCGTCTCCGACCACGCCGCCGACCTGCTGGCGACCGGCGCGTTCGATTCCGGCGCGCAATCCCTGTTCGGCCACGGCGGCGGCACCCGCCACCTCCTGGCGCATATGACGACGCCGGTGCTGTTCTCGCATTGAGGCCCTATGCGAGCGGGTCGCCGCCGCGGAGTCTTTATGATAGGGCTTCCGCGCATGGACGCCCCTATCCTCTCCACCCTGACCGTTTGCGGCCTCGACGAACTCGACGGCCACAGCGCCCGAGGCGTCACCCATGTTCTGTCGATTCTGGACCCCGAATGGCCGGAGCCGGAGGCGTTCTCGGCCTTTGAGCCGCATGCGCGGGCGACGTTCCGTTTTCATGACGCAATCGAGCCGGGGCCGGGCGTGGTGCTGCCGCAGAAATCGGACATCGAGGCGATGCTGGCGTTCGGCCGCGACGCCGGGCGCGACCCCAGCCACCTTTTGATCCACTGCCACGCCGGCATCTCCCGTTCGACGGCGGCGATGCTGATGATCCTGGCGCAGGCGTTTCCCGACGAGCCCGAGGACGCCATCGTCGACAGGCTTACGCGAATCCGGCCGCAGGCGTGGCCAAACTCGCGCATGGTCGGTTTCGCCGACGAGATCCTCGGTCGTGACGGACGGCTCAGCCTGGCGATCCGCCGCATTTACGTACGGCACCTGGCGACCCGGCCCGACCTCGCCGACGCGATGCGTCAGGCGAACCGGGGCAGAGAGGTCGAACTCGGCCTGACCGGAAAGATATGACGCCAGCCGCCGGCCCGCTCGCCAAATTGGATTTTGCCCAAGCCTCGAATTCACCCTTGCAGCCGCGACGGCCGCATCACCTCACATCCGGTCGAGCTTGTCGGGCTCGGACCATAATCCCTCATGCTCGAGGGCGTCGGGCTCGGGTTGGCGGGACCATCCTGTTAGGCGGCGTGTTTCAGCCAGGGGGAGCTCCGGTCACCGCCCGCCCGGATCCGGCGAAGCCGTCGCGTTCAGCTTCGCTGGAAGGGGGTCAAGTCGCTAAGCCGTCGTTGGAGTGTTGGAGTGTTGGAGTGACAGAGCCATCGGTCAGGCCGCCTTGAACACGGCGCCTTCGGGAACGACGCCTTGGGTGACAAAGCGCCACAAGGCGACCAGCAGTTTGCGGGCCAGCGCGACGATGGCGATCCGGCGGATCCGTCCCTTGGCGACGCCGACCCGCGCCTGAAACCAGCGGCTCAACGCCGAGTCCGGCTGATGCCGCAGCCAGAACCAGGCAAGCTCGATCATCGTCTTGCGCAGACGGCGGTTGCCCGATTTCGAGATGCCCTGATCCCGTTCGATACTGCCGCTCTGCCAGGGGCTGGGCGCCAAGCCGCTGTACGCCGCCACCTGGCGTCGGTTGCCGAAGCTGCGAAACAACGATTCCAGCCAGAGGAGCGAAGCGAACTCAGGGCCGATGCCCTTGAGCTTGAGGAGCAGGGCGCCTGGGTTGTTCGGCTCCGGGGAGTTCGGCTTCGGGTTGTTCGGCTCCTCGGCTTGCGTGCGGATGAGCGCGTCGCGGGCCCGTTCGACCGCAGCCAGTTGCGTCGTCGCCAGCGCCATCCGATCGAGCTCCCGGCGGATCTCCGCCTTCAGCATCGGCGGCAGCTCACGACCGTCGCCGGTTCGCAGCGCCTCCAGCCGTTCAAAACGATCGCGCCGAAGCGGATTGTAATCCCGGATGCCCTGGCCGCTGAGCAGGCCCTTGACCCGATTGGTGTGCTGAATGCGTTCCTTGAGCAGCGTGCCGCGCTCGCGCGTCAGCCGCCGGCGATCCTCGTCTTCCGGGCTGGGCGCGCGAACCATGGAACAGACCAGCCGCTCGCCGCGAGCCCACGCCATCAGCGTCCGCAACAGCGTCTCGCCGTCGATCGAATTGGTCTTGGCCCGCCGATGCCGCCGGGCGACGGCGATCGAAGCCGCATCGACGACGTGGCTCTCGATCCCCTCGGCGAGCAGCAAGCGATGAATCGAAAACCCGTCCAATCCCGCTTCCTGAATGACCACCGTCTTGATCCGAACGCCATAGCCCTGCTCGGCCTTCGCCCTCGACCGCGCAAGAAGGTCGAGCAGGCCGGCGCCGTCTCCACCCTCAACCCCATGCCTGGAAAACTTCTCGCTGCCCGGACTGTTGATCGTCACAACCCATTTCGATTTGCTCAATTCGAGCGAGGCGAACAAAGTGATATCATGCCCCCGGGCGGCGGTCGCGACGACGGTCGCGGAGGTGACAAAATTCATCGGTTGCCTCCTTGCTGGTGGAAGCTCAGCCTACCAAGTCCGGCCGCCGTCCACCCGCATAGGATCTGTTATCCCCTGCCAACAGGCGACGTGGGCCGCGCCCACCCTCGGTCGATGCATGAAGCCATTGGATTTCAGTCACTTGAGGAAAATTGCTGGCGCCGCGGTCGAGCGCCATAACAGGAAAGACGTCTCCCTGGTCAGCGGGAAAACAGGCCCGAAAGCCGGGCCCGGAAAACCGCTTCCGCGGTCCGCCAAGAGAGCGAGATAGCCAGGCTTTCTAAAGTCCTGCATGAAATCGGGCGTCCCCGGAATCCGAACTCCCGCGTGGTCGGTTTCGCCGACGATCCTCGGCCGCGACGGACGGCGCAGCCTGGCGATCCGCCCAGCGACGCGGCCCGACCTCGCCGGCGCGATGCGTCAGGCGAACCGGGGCACAGAAGTCGAGTTCGGCCTGGCCGGAAGTCATGACGCCAGCCGCCGGCCCGCTCGAAGGCCAGCCCGTTCTGCTGTTGTCACCAAACGGTCATCAAGCCTGCATACCGCCATGCGTAACGTCTCAACCAGTTCACCGGTGCATTGATGGATATGAAGGTTACTGAAACCGCGAACGGGGTCACCCACGTTGTGCTCGACGGCCGCTTCGACATCGCGGGAGCGCAACAGGTCGACCCTCGATTTGTCGACCTGGCCAGGACCAGCGCCTCATTGGTCGTCGACCTCGCCAAGGTTTCGTTCATCGCCTCGCTCGGCGTGCGCACGCTGATGGTGAGCGCCAAGACGCTCATTCGCCGCGGCGCCGACATGGCGGTCTGCGGCGCCGACCAAAACGTCGAGAAGGTGCTGCGCACGACGGGCTTCGACGAGATCGTCAGTCTCTATCCCGATTTTTCTTCCGCCGCCGCTGCCTTGACGAGCCGGCAGGAAGCGTTCGCGAGCAAGAAAGAATGAGCGCGTCCCGGTCGCAGCCCAGTTCGCGCGACTTTCCCGGCACGATCGAGGCAGCCGCGGAGGCGGAAGCCTGGCTCATGAGCCAGTCCACCGCCCTCGGCCTCGCCGCGGACACGGAATTTGCCATCAACCTCTGCCTGGAGGAGTTGTTCATCAACGCCGTCAAGCATGGGCGGGCCCATCGGGCGACGGTCTCTATTTGGACCGAGTCCGACGGCGTGCGGGTCGAGTTCGTCGACGACGGCGGGCCGTTCGACCCCAGCCGAGCGCCCGCCAAGCGACTTAGCGGGCCGACCGCGGATATCGAAATCGGCGGCTTCGGCGCGGGACTCGTGCAGAAATTTGCTCGGCGCATGAATTATCGCCGCGCCGACGGGCGCAATCGCCTCCTCCTCGAATTCGGCGGCGATGGCGCCGCCGATTCTGGTCGTTGAATCGCAGCGCGACGCATGATCGATTCATCGGAGCTGCGGGCCGCGGTCCGGGCCATAAGCGCATTTCGCGACGTCTCTGAAGCGGCTCTCTCTTTCCTGATCGAAGCCGGCGAACTGCGGGACTTCGATGCGGGAGCGACCCTTATGGTCCAGGGAGAACCGGCCCATGACGTCGCTCTGGTGGCGGCCGGAGAAGTCATCGTCACCGCCGACAGCGCCCGCGGCGCCATTGTCGTTTCCACGCTCGCGGCGCCTTGCCTCGTCGGCGAAATCGGCGCGCTTGCACGTTTGCGCCGCACCGCCACAGTCCGCGCGGCGACGCCGGTGACCGCCTTGCGCATCCGACGCGGCGCGTTCGCCAAGGTTGCGCAGGCCGCGCCGTCGCTCCTTATCGACGTCATCGGGCGCATGGGCGATCGCCTGCGCAAGTTCAATGGCGCGATCAGCCTCTACACCCACGCGCTCGGGGCGCTCGAACGCCACGAGTTCGACCCGGCTCTGCTCGAAGAGCTGAGCAATCCGATCCCGGACCTTGCCGATTTCGGCAAGACCTTCGGCCGCATGGCCGGGCAGATCATCTTGCGCCGCCAGCGCGACGACGAAATGGCGAGCGCGGCGGTGATTCAGCGCGCGCTTCTGCCCAAGGTCGCCGAATTCGCCGAGGAGACCGGGCTCGATGTCGCGGCGGCGATGACGCCGGCGCGCGACGTCGGCGGCGATTTCTTCGACCTCGTCCGGCTCGACGATGGCCGGGTTGCGTTCGGCGTCGGGGATGTCTGCGGCAAGGGCGTGCCGGCCGCCCTCTTCATGGGGATCACGAGGACCCTCATCCGCATCAACCTGCGCGAGACGCCCGACCTGCCCGGAGCGATCCTGAAGGCGAACGCGTATCTGACCAGAAACAATGCGGCCGAACTCTTCGCCACTGTGCTCTACGCCGCTTTCGACCCGAGGTCGGGCGAGGTCGAATATTTGAGCTGCGGCCATCTCCCAGCGTTCCTCAGGCGCGCCAGCTGCGCGGTCGAAAAGCTATCGGCCGGCGGCCTGCCGGTTGGCCTCTTCGACACTCTGAAGGTCAATGTTCGCAAGGCGGCGATGCGGCGGGGCGACCTCCTCTTTCTTTACACGGACGGCGTCACCGAAGCCGAAGACGCCGCCGGCGGCGAGTTCGGAGAACAGCGTCTTCTCGACGTCCTCGCCCGCAGCGAATGCGACGGCGCGGCGGCATCGATCGCCCGCGTCGAGGCTGCGGTCAGGGACTTCTCTCGCGACCAGCCGCAATTCGACGACCTGACCTGTCTGGCGATCGCCCGCTGAGGGGCGTGCCTCTTCGCCGCGGTCAGCGACCGCCGCTACAACTCACCGCGTTTTGGCGGCAGGCCCTGGAATGTTCATCTGTTGAGTTTACCCGCTGGCGGGTCCGCTGCGCATCCTCCCCCCTTGTGGGGGAGGATCGAGGAGGGGGGTCGCGCGGTCCCAAAGTTGGGTAGGGGCTAAAGAATGCAGTTGCCTCGATGGTCGGCGCGACCCCCCACCCCAGCCCGCCCCCACAAGGGGGGCGGGGGCGCAAACGAGGACCCGATTCCACCCAAGTCCAGCACGCTCTGGACGCGGTCGCCGACCGCGTCGGCCGCGATCAACGCTTGCGGCTACAACTCCCCGCGTTCGCGCTTGGTCGCCACGCCTTTGGCGGCAGCCTCTTTGCGTCCACGCTGCGGGTGAACGCCGAGATCGCGCCACGAGGTCTCCGAAAGCTCGACATTATAATGCTTTGCCGCCTTCTCGATATTGGCGAAGGCCAAGGCCCGATCCTCGTCGGAAACGTCGATGACCTGATCGAACCGGGCGATCGCATTGCGGACATGCTTCGCATCGGTCAGAGGCTCTTTGCGCTGCTTCGGAAAGGCATAGACCGTGTCCGGCAGGTCGCTTTGCGACGTGAGCTGTCCATGGGCTTCGTGGGGCTTCCAGGTCGTTTTCATCCGAGACCTCCTTTGGATGGCGAGAAGCGACGCGCGGCTAATCGATTCGTTCCATACGGCTCAGGCGAAATCAGCGGCGCGGAATCAGCGAAAACGCGCGCCAACCGTACATTCATGCCAACTCGCGACAAGGCCTGCCCAGACCCCCCTTCTCCCCTTGCGGGTCCCGCAAGGGGGGGAAGGGTCGCAGCGTCCGAGGTCTAACCCAAGCTCCCGCAACCTGGTCGGAACCCGCGCTGGCGCCTCGGCGTCACATGCAATAACCTGCCGCCCGCATCAATCGCCGAGGACCGATCAGCATCGCGAGACATTCGCTGTCAGAAACGGTTTCGTTTCCCTCGCGTCGAAATCCAAAGCTTGAAAGGCTTTCGCATGAGCGCCATTACCGAATCTGAAGCCCGGTTATTGAATGCCTCGGAGCTGGCGATGGTGGCTGCTACGGGGACCCCCGAAATTGAGCGGCAAACCAAAGAGGAGCTGAAGGCTTTGCTGCACCGGCTCCGGCAAGCCCACAGTCGGGCCAATGACATTGCCGCCCGCCAGCAACGCGAGCTCCGCGGAAAAGCCGATCCGCACGGCGCCAGGCCCGCGAAGGACAATGCCGGCTCGACGGCAAAGACGCAACTGCTGTTCGAAGCGGTTCAGCGCGTCGACCAAGAGCTCTCTCGCCGTGAGGAAATTGAAACTGGAAGCCCCAGCCCGGCGGAATTCGCACGTCATGCGCTTGAGCTGAAGATGAGCGGTGAAGCCAATCAGCATCCTGATCCCGGACGCTCTGCGTCCAAGGGAATGCGTGCAAAAAAGAGAGTCGAAGAATTTCCGGGCGCGACGACCAGAAAAGAAATTGGCCGCGTCTCCCAAGCGGGCAAAGTGGCGCAGGCGCGCAAGGATGCCGGCAAGACCTGAGCAGGCGGGGCGAAACGGCAACGACCCGGTTCGGATCGGAGACCCGCCTCTCGAGCCCCCGCCGGCGCGGGCGCGCTGCGCGGCGACACGCGTCAGTCTCGCCCCAGCTTTCAAGGTGGAGGCAGAGTTCGACAAAACACGCTTCGGGTCCTGTTGGCGTTCGGAGGACACATCCTACGCCTCCATCCGAAGAAGGCCGAAGACGGTCGAAGTCGTCCGAATATGGCGCCGGTTCGCGGCCGTGTTAAGTGATGCGGTCGGTGTCGCTGTTCGCGATCTAAAGCCGCCCCGCTGGCCGCGCGTCGAGTTGTCTAAATCCAACACTTGGCGCCGGAGCCGGAATGTCGCGAAAGGCGGAGTCCGGTCGTTCGAGGCTTGTCGGCCAACGGCATGGTCGCGCAAGAAGTCGATGTTCCAGAAGCTACCCGTCCCGGCGCGCGGTCGCGTTGTCAAAAGCCCTCTTGATAAGGGCCGTCCTGCGTTGCTCCACTGCTCGCACAATGGCAAATCTTGCCCGTCCGTCCAGGTGTCAGAGTGAGCCGGGACCGATCTGCGCGTACATGGGCGCCGACTGGACAGAAATGTCCCCCGTGGACTTTTCGGATAGCCCTCCCTACAAAGGTGTGGCAGACTATTTCGAACCTTTAGCGTTTTACTTGAAGGGCGAACCATCTGGCTGACGAACGACGCTTCACTTATCGCGGTCGCATCAAGGTGAGCACCGCCGACTGGCTCTTGCCAAGAGCGGGAAGAAAATTTGCACAATCAGGCGAGGCGCTGCCGCTGTCATCGGCCCTGCCATCGACCTCACCGACAATCGACAGGCTCTTAGGGTAAACATCCTTTCAGTCGAGACGCGCCACTATGGAGAGCTCACGCATGAGCATGCCGAATGGGAGGGTTTTTCTACCCTTGAGGAGTTGAAGAAGGACCTCGCCACATATTACCGCGACATTAATGATCTAGATCCCGTTACAATCATAAAATTTGAACGAGCAGAGAGCTAACGGCGACGCGGAAAACGCTTGTCGTCCCGCTTTTGGTGTGAGGGGGAGTTCATGACTGATACTGCAGTCTCAGAATCCATTTTTTGTTATTTTTGATACGTGCACCCACGCCGCTTATTACGGAGATGTGCACGAAGTCCTGGCTCTGCCGGCGGGCGCGATCGTCCGGTACGAATACAAACGCTATCTTTTTAAGCCTGAAGCGGCTGCGATGCTTGACGGCTTTGCAAATACGCCATCCGGGCTTCCCGCAGACACGCTCCTTATGTACGGCGAAAAGCGTAGCTATCGGAAGGGAGATAAGGACCCCCAGGAAATGTTACGATGGAGAGACAGCGTATTCACTCCGACGCGTTCTGCAAGAATCGTCGGGGTTGCGCGCATGAGCGGTGCCTCTACCGAGGAAGACGTCTTTCACATGCACCTAGAGATGAGAGGTTTCGTCGATCCGCATTCCCCGTTGATAGCGGAACTCGTTCAAGGCCTCGAGGCCGACAGCGCCTTACCTTTTGGGGTCAAGCATCAGGAGCATATCTGGATCGCACTCCTTCCGGATAGCTTGCGGAAGCAAAGGGATCGGCTTCTATCTGACAATCAGCAACTTTGGTCGAGAGTTGTCGAGAGGCTGATCAACCTGCCGACCCAATTTTGCGATGACGCCTTTTGGCGCGTGGTGAGGATCGAGACCGCTGCGGGTACACCCGTTGCACTTGAGAAGCGAAGCACCAATGAACCCAATAACCCCACCCGTTACCAACACGATTATCCGGTGGAGGAATCCAAGGGGTATCAACTTGTTGTTCAGACCTATTCGCCGGACGCTCACGGTCATCAGATACCCGGAAATGCTACCCTTGCGATGACGGCATACGACGATCCCAATGGCCTCATCAAGCTATCGACCCGTCCAATGGCCCTTGTGCCCAACGAGACCAAGGCACAGCCCTTTTCCATTGATACCAATGACACGCTTGGCGCCCGCTATGCCGGTGTCCTTTTAGAGACGCAGATACCGGACTACGAGGGAACCTATCCGCGCGGCTCTCTGTGCCATCTGACCTTCGCCATTCGAAAGAAGATCTGGAGATATGTCGCCGGGGGGCTTTTTCTTCTAATCGCCGCTGCGCTCAGCGCCTGCGCCACCATAACGGCCTGGGGCCCGGACACGAGAATTGGATGCGCGGTAGGCGCGGCGTTTGCACTCGCCCTGTCGGGCTTGGTTTTAACTGGTCGACTTAAGATCGGAAAGTAAGTCAGACTTTTCCTTTAGCCGATATGAAAGCCGAAGATGCGCATTGGAATATGAGGTCGCCTTCGTGAACCGTCCGCGACGGGCTACCTTGTGGTCTTCAGTCTCATCGGTTGAAGCGGGCAGGAACCGCTTCAACCAGATTTGGACGATATCATCCCACTGAAGACGTAAGCGACTTGTAATCGGTCGCGTATCACCCAAACTCAGCCGTCGATACGTATCCTCGCCGAGCATTCCGACATGGATACCTATTCTGTTTCCCTCGAATATCTTTTTACGCAGCCGAAGACGCCTTAACGCGTAGCGTAGCGATGCCGCGTTCTTATCTTTTGCTGCATCATAGGCCAGCGGCCTATCTTGGCGATAAATCTCGTTCGCCAGCTCGAATGTCGTTATCGAGACGAGACTGCGAAAGGAAGCACGTAAGGGATTCTCTTTATCCGTATCAAGGGAGTGGTATAGATTGCCTTTCGCTCCGGGGGCGGACTTAGCCCGGTTTTTTGACAATTGAACGACCCGATGGCCTCGAAACGGTGCCCCGCTCAAATCCTTACTAGTCGTCGTAACTACGGCTGCAAGATCGGGGTCAGACTCCTTGCGACAAGACCGTTCGAACGCTTTCTGACCATCGGGTGTAAATGGTGCCGCTGCGGCCAACCAGGCACCAGAGAGTTGGCTGTAGGGGGGAAGGGCGCAAGCGATCGAGAGATGCATTATCCGTCCCAGACCTCTCAGGCGCAGATCGCGCTCTGCTTGGACGAACCGCTCGTGTGTCCTCGGATAGCTTTTCGGCCAGCCTAGATATTGATCGCGCATGCGCTGTGAGAAACGGGGGCTGGACAGGATGGCTACGCCGATCAAGGGTCGATGTCCCGTCTGTCCATCGTCCCAAAGAAGCAAGCCCATACGTCGGCCAACCAGTTTGCGGGATGTTACGGTCTGGCAAAGTGATAAGTACTGAACAATATCACGATGTCGATTGTTCTTGAAATCGATAGACTCGAGGACCGGCTGTACCGCGCTCGGTTGAAAGAGATCTGTTCTTACGAAAATATCCTCAAGTCTCTCCTCGAGCGCCAAAATTGTTGGCTTCTGTTCTTTAAGAAAGGCAAGATGTCTTATCTCGTGGGCCCGATCCCAGAAGTTGACTGACTTTCGGTTCGGGTTATCTGGGTCTTTCTTTTGCCAATGGTCGTGCTCTTCAGGCTCGGTCAGTTCGAGCGCAAGGCCGCCATCTTCAAGTCGTTGGACTCGATGCCCAAGGGGCTCCAAATCATCGAATAACGCGTAGACAAGTTTAGACCAATCGGAGCTGAGTGGGCGGATAACGAGGCGCAGCATAGGATACGGTCTCTAAATCGAGCCCCGGGAGCCTCACCCAAGTTACGGCTCCGCTTGGATGACGATAGGGAATAGGTCGCTGGAACCACCTTGGATTGGTCATAACATATGCGTAAGTTTTTGGGTATGGAAGTCCCACACGCGCAAACTCCCCCCGTTCCTTTTGAGAAATTTCACGAGCCTGGACAAGATCATCTAGACCGATGGGACCTAGTACTCGCACAAGTTTGACTGTGCCAAACCCACAGCCGCTCCCCGACTTGATGATAACGATCTGTCCCCTTATTTGGGTCGGCCGGCCTCGGATTTCCCAGACCTTTTCGCCGTCGAGGATTTGCGACGCATAGGGGTCGCGCACCATCAGTCCGCGTGGACCCCACTCTTCGCCGCCGACTTCTCGCTCTTATAGCTGGTCGACGCTGAGGGTGCGCGGTGCATCTGGGCAACCGTGGCATCAACGGTGTCTAGCAAATGATCGATCGTCCTCATGATTTTCAGATCGCCAAGTGTGCTTTGGACTGATTTTCAGAATGATACCAACCTTCATCAACGATGTCAATCCGGTACAGCATAGGCCGCCCTTCTTTGCTACTCGTGGGCGTTGCAAACGTCCTCGTAGACGCCGCTATAACGCGCTCGGAAGCGGGACGGCACTGAGTCGGCATTATCCTAACAGGTAATGCTCTGGGATCGACATTGTCGAGCCAGAGATTTCGTCACCGGAAATTGTGCGTGACGCAATCGTTCAAAATGTCGGCCATCGTCATGCGACGGCGGCTTGCTGCCGCTCTTCCTTTCGGCGCTGGCGAACGCGGTAACGCGCGTTCGCCTTGCCAAGCCAGTCCGCGAAGGCAGGCTTGCCCTCAAAACATGCGGCCATTTGGGGGAGCTGTCGGATGAATCCCTGTCAGCGGAGACGGATCCTTTCCCTGTTGCGCTCGCGCTTCTTGTCCTGAACGGCGTTGCGACGCTGGCGCGTGCCGCCGCATGGTCGACGACGGATCTGCGCTCGGGCGCCGCGCTCCCCTCCGGCACGGTCACCGTCAATCATGTGACGGTGACGTGGCAGGTCGGGAACTATCTCTCCGATGGCCTCAGGATCTACGGGCTTGTCTGCGCCCCGACGTCGCTCCCCGGTCGGCGCCCCGTGGCGATACTCAAACCATGGGCTGACTGCGGCGCCCACCGGCCTTCCTTTCCCCGCGCCGCAATACACGTTCCCGACGATCGAAGCCTACGGCTGGATCGGGTTGCACCAACATGGCCGGCGCCGGCTGGCTGACCGCGATTACGACCTACCGCGGCGAGATCATCGGCGGCGCGACGAACAGCGCCTTCCCCGCTCCCTTTACCAACTTCAGCGCCACGTCCGATGGCGCGGTCGAGCTGTGCCTTGGCGAAGTCGACGACGTCATCAACCTCCTCTCCGCCATGACGGCCTTGCCGAACGCAAATACGAACCAGGTGCTGATGTGGGGCCATTCGCACGGTTCGTGCATCACCGAGCGCGCGGTCGAGCGGGCACCCCGGTACAGGTCGCGGTTTCGCTCGACGGTCCGACCGATTTCACGACCTGGAACAATAACCCCTTCCCGTTTCCTCCGGATCAGTACGCGCGATCGTCCGCCTGGGCGGGGAATAACCCGGCCGCGCTCGAAAATGTGAAGTTTCTCCGCATCCAGGCGGAAGGCGACGTGACGGTCACCCCCGATCAGGCCTGCGATCTCGCCTCGAAGCTGCCGGGAAGCGCGAACTACGACCTCTATTCCGCCATCGGTCCTCCCGGCCTCTACTACGGGTCGCCGAAATAATGTGCCGCCTTTTCGATGCCGTGGCGGAAAGGCCAACTCCTTCCCGACGAGGTCGCGGGCCGGCAATGGGTCTCGCCGACGCTGCTCGTCTACAGCGGCCTCAATCATTCGACGATCCACGCGGCAGGGCCTGTCCGGAGTTCAGGAGCTTCGTCAACGCGGTCGCCAGCAGCGGCGGCTGGCCCGCGTCGATTCCAGCGCAATACTCGCCGTTCGAGAACTGACGGTCCGGCCGCCGCGCAGTCGCCTCGTGGATACAGCGGGACGTCAATTCGGTATCATTCAGGAATTCGGCTGACTATGGAGTGGGCCTCGATGCAAGCCTCGCGAATTTTCATCGCAGCTGTCCTCTCGGAGGCGCCGACGCGCGCATGCGCTCTCATCGCGGCGCTGGCCTTCGCTGATCAGCCTGGCGCCTTCCGCCCATGCCGACGATATCTGCAATGCGGTAGCGCTTCGCGATCTCCCGGCGGTAGGAAACCCGGACGCGATCCTCAAACGAGGCGGGCGCCTCTTCCCGGCCTCCCAGTACCGCGTCAGCAAGAAGACGGGCGAAGCGACGATCTGTGCGCACGGCGGGTCTTGCTTCCCGGCGACGGTCACCGAGAACGGCACGAGAGTGGAGACGCTGCATCTCACCAACTGCAAGGTCGGCGCCCGCGACTTGTTCGACGATCCGGATGACGTGTTTTATTCTCTCGATGTGATCCGGTCGAAGGTCCCTCCGCTGCAGCTTAAGATTGACGACGTCGACAATCGACTGCTCGAGCTTGGACTGTGTTCGGCCTGCGCCCACAACGTCGCATACATTTACGTCAAGAGACCCGCCTCTCGCTGCGGTCGCGTAGGTTCCGGACGTCTCTCCGCCTTCTGGAGCATCCTTTGAGGCTCTCGCTTCGCAAGAGCGCCTCAGGATGAGGGCGGCGGATTGACCGCCTTTTCGGGGCCGGGCTTGCGAGTCGCAACGTTGTGGTTTTAGACACTTAGCGTATTGAAAACGCTTGGCTGCCCTTCATTCCGCACCGCGGGCTTCCGAGTTGCCGCCGACGGGAGCGTTAGGCTCGCCGTCTCAGTCGGTGTGGAACACTTCCTCGGCCGGCGCCCACCACTCGCCTGCTTTCCGGGAACTCAAGGCCGACCTGCATCGGGTTGTGGATCGCCCACCAATCCTGCGTGCGCTTGTCGGCCGCCATCCTGGCGGCATCGGCGGCGTAGTCGCGCCCATGATATTCGAAATAGGCGAAGAGCAGGTTCTCCGGCTCGCGCAAAAAGATGGTGTAGTTCCTGATGTTGCAGTCGGCAATCTTGGCCAGGACCTCCGGCCACACCGCCGCGTGCGTCCGCTTGTAATCGGCGATACGCTCCGGCTTGATGCCGATCACCATGCCCATGCGCTTCATCGCGTCTCTCCGATCGTGCGGGTGAATTCGGCCAGGCTCTTCGTCTTCACCGCTCCAAGATCCCATTCGACCCCGACGCCCGGCGCCGAGGGCGCCAGCGCCATGCCCTTCTCGATGGCGAGCCGCGTGGTCGTCAGCTCGTCGAGCTGCGGGATGTACTCGACCTATTGGCCGTTCGGCACGGCGCAGCCGAGGCTGACGTGCAGCTCCATCAGGAAGTGCGGGCAGACCGGCACGTTGAACGCCTCGGCCACGTGCGCCACCTTGAGCCAGGGCGTGATGCCGCCGATGCGCGCCACGTCGACCTGCACGATCGAGCAGGCGCCCTTGGCCAGATATTCGCGGAACTGCGGATCGAGTACAAGCGACTCGCCGACGGCGATCGGCGTCGTCGTCGCGCGCGAGAGCCTGACATGGCCGTCGACATCGTCGGCCGGCATCGGCTCCTCGAACCAGGCGAGATCGAGGTCGGCGAGCCGCCGGGCGCGACGGATCGCCTCGTCGAGGGCGAGGCCCTGATTGGCGTCGGTCATGATCTCGTAGTCCGGCCCGACCGCCGCGCGCACCGCCGCCAGCCGGCGGCAGTCCTCCGAGACATGCGGCCGGCCGATCTTGATCTTGGCGCCGATGAAGCCCTTCTCGCGCGCCGCCAGGCGTCCTCGACGAGCGCGCGCTCGTCGATGTGCAGCCAGCCGCCCTCGGTGGTGTAAAGCGGCCGGCGGTCCGCCGCGCCGCCGGCGACGATCCACAGCGGGAGAGCCGCGCCGCTTGCAGCGGAGGTCCCACAGCGCGATGTCGATCGCCGCCAGCGCCAGCGCCGTGATCGCGCCGACGGTCGTCGCGTGGGTCGCGAAGACCAGGTCGCGCCAGATCGCCTCGACCCGTTCCGCCTCCTGGCCGATAAGGCGCGGCGCGAGATGGTCGCGAAGAGGCGCATCACCGACGAGCCGCCGGTGCCGATCGTGTAGCTGTAGCCGGTGCCGATCGCGCCGTCGCTGTCGGTGATGGCGACGATCGGCGTCTCCTGCGAGACGAAGCTCTGGATCGCGTCGGTGCGCCTGACCTTGGGGGGAATATCGACGAGCCGCAATTCGATCCGCTCGATCCGCGCCATCTCGACCCCTCCCCTAGCCCCGCCCGCGTCGCCCGGGCCGAATGGAAGTGTGCGGATTGAAGTTCAAATGACAAGCGGAAAAACCGGCTGCCGATCGCCTTGTCGACTTTTCGGGGTGGCCGGCTACGATTGGCGACGGAGGCAATCGGCCGAGGGGGCCGGGAACTGAGGGGCGGAGGCAGCGCCATGTTTGACGACATTCGCGGAATGAAGGTTCTGGTCACTGGCGCGAGCACCGGGATCGGAGCGGCGGCCGCCGCGGCTTTCGGTCGCGAGGGCGCGGCGGTCGCAGTCCATTACAATCGGAGCAGCGCCGAGGCCGCGCGTGTGGCGCGGGAGGTGAGAGAGGCCGGCGGCGAAGCCACCCTCGTCCAGGGCGACCTCAGCGAACGGGATGAGCCGCGCGCCGTGCTCGAGAAAGCGGTCCAGGCGCTGGGCGGGCTCGACGTCCTGGTCAACAATGCCGGCGCAATCGTCCGGCGGACGCCGTTCCTCGAGGTCGATCAGGATCTGATCGATGAGGTGTTCGACCTGAACGTCCGGTCCGTCGTGACGATGACCCAGGCGGCGGTTCCGCATCTCGAAAAGCGCGCCACGCCGGCAATCGTCAACGTCGGTTCGATCGCGGGGGCCAATGGCGGCGGGCCGGGCTCGTCGATGTACGCCTCTTCGAAAGCCTTCATCCACAATCTGACCCGGCATCTGGCGCAAGACCTCGCCTCGAGGGGAATTCGAGTCAACGCGATCGCGCCGGGAACGATCGCCACCCGTTTCCATGCGGCCACCCCGCCCGAGCGCATGGAAGCGATGCGCAAGGCGGTTCCCCTTGGCCGCATCGGCAAGCCGGAAGAATGCGTCGGGGCGATCCTGTTCTTCGCCTCGCCTCGCGCCAGCGGCTACATCACCGGGCAAATCCTGCACATCAACGGCGGACAGTGGGTCGCGTGAGGACAACCCGGCGCGGCGCGAGGTTGGGTTTGAGTTTCGTTGGAGCGCTGCGAGGGGGACGTCCGTGGTCGACGTGATCAACCGTTTGTTTGGGCTTTCCGGGACCGTAGCGCTGGTCACCGGCTCCTCCGCCGGCATCGGACTGGCGCTTGCTCGCGGCCTGGCCAGCGCCGGCGCGCGGGTCGTCGTGAACGGTCGCACGTCGAAGACTGTCGAATCCGCAGTCGATACATTGCGCGCCGCCGGCGCTGACGCCCATGCTGCGCGGTTTGATGTGACGGATCGAGCTGAAGTCGGCGAAGCGGTCGAGGCCATCGAGTCGGCGGTCGGACCTATCGACATTCTGATCAACAACGCCGGAATTCAGCGCCGAGGGCCGCTCGAGGATTACCCGGAAGAGACATGGCGCGAACTCATGAGCGCCAATCTCGACAGCGTGTTCTATGTCTCCCAAGCCGTCGCGCGCGGCATGATCAAGCGCAAGCGCGGCAGGATCATCAACATCGGTTCTGTCCAGTGCGAACTCGCGCGCCCAAATATCGCACCCTATACGGCTTCGAAAGGCGGCGTGAAGATGCTGACCAAGGGCATGGCTACTGACTGGGGCAAGCACGGTCTCAGGGTCAACGCCATCGCGCCGGGCTATTTCCGCACCGAACTCAACAAGGCGCTCGTCGAGGATGATAAATTCTCCGCCTGGCTGACCGGGCGCACCCCGATGGGGCGTTGGGGCGAGGTCGACGAATTGATTGGCGCCGCTATTTTCCTGGCTTCCGACGCATCGAGCTTTGTCAATGGCCACGTTCTCTTTGTCGACGGCGGAATCACCGCATGCCTATGAAGCTCCCCGACAGCGATCTCGCCTCCGCTTGAAACGCCCAACACAAGGACCGCGCGCTTCGGACGGCAGCGGGCGTCAAAACTACAAAGAACCCAATGTTCTCTGAGGATGGACGTTTGAGGACGACTTAGGAGGATGATGTGGTGCGCAAGAGAGAATCGAATAACAGATGCAATAGTTTGATATTAAGTCGCAAAATTTTGACAATTGACTTTTATACCAACAAACATACCAACAAATCGCTCCCGCAACCTCGAGGTGAGGATGCCACATTGGTAGCTGGACAACCCCTTAAGCCCGCCTATGGCGGGCGGGCCGGTTATCCATCCGGAAACCCACTCCTTCGGATCGTAGTCCAACGCGCCCGCAGCCGCCTAATACAAACCTGATTGAACATGGGAGATCACCAGTTCAATTGTGCCCACCGCGCCGGCGCGGCCATCGCCTTCACCGGCGTAGGGCGCCCGCGCTCGCGACGTTGTCCGCGTCATCACAAGCGCGCCATCGCGACGCGATGATCACGATTTCGAGGAACGGGGTGGACATCCGCGTCAAACGGCTCCCGCGAACGACTAACGCTGCTCAAAGACGGACGACGACGTGTTTGACATGCAGGCGGGCGCTTGATCGAAAATGCGGCACTGTAGCTCCTTCGACAGCTCCATCGGCGTATTTCCGTCCCCAACATAGGGGACATGGGCGAGCGAATGCTCAATTAGAGCGCTTAGACTGTCGAAGAACGGCCACTTTGTCCGCTCTCCGGAACCGTTCTCGACGATAAGGCCGTCGTTCTCGAACTTGATCGCCGCGGCGCCTGAGGGCAATTGATAGTCATCGATCTTGACGAAAGCTTTGGAGACTCCTTGCTGAAGATCTCAACTCGGCCGCCCTTGAAGGCAACGACAACCCGGCCGTTGGGGCTTAGAGCGCAACCTGCGACACCCTCAAGTTTGGGGGGCAACGGGAGCCCTTCAGGGCAAGACGACGTATCGACGAGGGCGACGAGCGCACCCGCTGAATCGCCGGCTGCCGTACCTACGCGAGACACATCTTGGCTGAAGGCCGCGCGGCAACTCCAGATGATGATCGCACCGTCGGTCGACCCTGACGCAATCTGCTCTCCGTCAGGACTGATAGCGACAGTCCACGCTGGACCGCGGTGCCCCCGGAATTCTCCGATCTGGCGCCATTGCCAATCCGCCTCGCCTTCCTTGGTCGCCCACATGCGCAAGGCGCCGTCGTCGCCCGCAGCGACGAGATAGATGCCGTCATGACTGAATGCGATTTGAAACGCAGACCCCC
The DNA here is from genome assembly GCA_963820795.1 of uncultured Alphaproteobacteria bacterium. Taxonomy (GTDB): domain Bacteria; phylum Pseudomonadota; class Alphaproteobacteria; order Rhizobiales; family Beijerinckiaceae; genus Roseiarcus. The sequence continues at coordinate 225,613 of CAWGBJ010000010.1, read as the reverse complement.
GGCTCTTCTCGAGTTTGACCGGTTCTCCGCCCCGGCGCCAGTCGTCCCAAACGAAGATGCTCCCATCCGACGCTGAGGCAGCGAGCATCCTGGAGTCGGTGGGATTGAACACGATCGCGACAAAGCTTCCGTGCAGAGCGTTGCCGACGTTGAGCGTGGTCGGCGGCGCGTTTGGCGCGGATGTGTCAAACAGCCGGATCTCGCCCCTGGACTGTCCGAGGCCAGCGGCGATCATCTGTCCCTCCGATGAAATCGCAAAGGCGTTCGGCCAGGGGATCCCACCCGAACTCCCGGTGTCGAACGTCACGACCTGGCGCGCAGAAGACGAGGCAACGTCCCAAAGCCGGAGCGGCGCTCCGAACCCGCCGGTCGCCATCCATTTCCCGTCGGCGCTAAACTTGGCCGCGCCCACTCGGTCGACCCCTACGTCCCCGAGGACTTCGACGAGGTCCTCGTTCTTGTCCGCGCAGGCGGCAAAATAGCGCTTCAAAGTCTCGCGTGAGCACGGCGCGATCAGGAGGACCTTGTCGCGGGAGTATGCGGCGACGCCTTTCTGTCCGGGACTCCACTGTACGCCAAACAGCGGACCGTCGAACCTCAGCTTCCTCTTCGTCAAGCCCCCAGCCAGATCCAAGAGGTCGATCCTTTCGAGGGCATGCCCATCCAGAGGAGTCGAAAAAAGCAGGCCGTTCGGATCCGATGAGACTAGGGCGTCTCCCTTTGGGGAATAAGCAATGCCATTGACCATCTCGTGGTGCGCCCCGGCGATATACCTTTGTTCACGGAGCTGATGGAGGCTTGTGAGCAGCAAACGCTCCGCCTCCGGAGCCTCGTTGATATCTTCCTTCTTGACCTGGCTTTCGATGAGGAGGGCTGCGGCTGGGCCGTCGGACCACAAAGCATCGCCAGCAAGCGCTGTGATGCGCCGTACTTCCGCCTGCTTCTTGGCCAGTTCGCCCCGCAAATGCTCTACGTGGCCGTAGAGGAGCCAGCCAAGGCCGATCATGACCACGGCTCCGGCCAACATGCCGATATAGAGCCTCTGACGCGCCCTCTCTTTCGCTGCACGGGCTCTTTCGTTTATCGCATCCTGTTCCGCGCGGATTTTTTCCTGCTCCGCGCCGACTTTCTTCGTATACTCCTGCAGTTCGATGCGTTGACGCGCCTCGTCCGCTTGCTTGCCGAGTTCGATCACTTTCGCGAGCGTCTCGGACGGAGAGTTTCCCCAGAGCCTGCGCCTCGGCAGATTTTGGAGGACCGGCACAATCTGATCTTCGCCCCAACGGGTCGGCAACTGCCCCTCGGCGGCCACCATCGCGACCCTGGCGGCGACGGCAAGCGGAATGAGGTCGATTTTCTTTTTGTCGGTGAGTTGGGCGAATTTGTTCGGCTCTTCGACTTCCCGCAGCACGCGCCCGAGACTGTAGGCGACCTCTCCCGGATCGCGCAGCCAGAGCTGAAACTTCCGCCAATTGCGGATGAGCGCCTCATGACTGATGTCGTAATCACGGGTCTGCCCGCCGTTCAGATAGCCGCGCACGAGAAACGAATTCAGGGCGTCCTGAAGGGCCGTCCATCTCAGATCATCCGGCATCTTTGCAAGCGGGGAATTCTTTTCCGCGTCCAGGAAAACGGCAATGTCCTTGCGACCGGCGAAGCGGCGCGCCCAATTGCCGATGTCGTCGCGGCGGGCCAGGGCGCGGAACGTCGCTTTGAGCGCCTCTTCGCCTGTGAACTTTGTTGCGCGCTCGCTCGCGGCCCCCTTCGCGAAATGCTCCGCCGCCTCCTCGCAGGCGTCGTCCGCGCGTAGATTCAGGCATTCTCCAAGATCGAGGCCCAGCTGATCCGCCTGATATCCGGGCAGATCGTCCAGCGTGATCTGCAATTCTTCCAGCCGCTTGACGCCGAGCGACCACCGTTTAATTGCGGAATGCCAGATCGCCTGAAGCGCATGCTGGAGCAGCGGCAACTGATCCGGTCTGTGCTCAAGTTCCTTGGACAGGCGTCCGGCGGCGGCGAGAAGCAGATCGGGCATACCTTGGACAAAGGGCGCGGCCCTTTCCTGATGATTGGCGTCAGCGTCCTTGTCCTTTTGCTCAAGCCAGCCTCGCAGCCCCCAGTCGGCAAAGACATTGCGCGCCGGCCGAACGATTGCGAGCCGCAGGTCGTCGCGATCCTCAGGATCATCCGGATCCAGCAGTTCGAGTTGATATCCGCTGCCGATGACGACGTCGGAGAGGCCGCGATGCTCGGCGGTGCGGTGCAACTCCTCGCTTCGCATAGTCAGCGCGAGATAGACGCCACCCTTCCGGCTTTTTGCTGCAGCATGGAGATCCACAATGAGGTTCAGCAGCGCCTCCCGCTCCTTGGCGGAGACCTCAGGCCGGAAAACTTCCTCGAGTTGGTCGATCAGCAGGAACAGGCTCGGCTCCGCGAGCCGACGGCCGCCGGTGGCGGCCTTGTCGGCCATGTCGAGCTGTCGTTCGGCGATGTAGGTGAAGGCCGCCAACAGGGACTCGCGTCCGTTTTCGCCCGCGGCTGCGCCGACGAATCGGGCGTGCAAGCGGTCTCGCATCGAGGCCACGCCGTCGCTTGCGGAGGCCTCAGGGGGCGATCCGAACGCCTGCGCCACTTCTTTCGATGCGCCCATCCTGAGAAGAGGCTGCATGACTTGCTCGGCCAGCGCCGCAGCCATTTCGCAAAGCGGCCTCGTGCGCGGGCGGAACTCTGCGCTGTACCAGTTGCCCACGCGCCCCCGGATGCACTGTCTTGTGTTGAGGTACGGAAGCAGCCCCGCGCGCAGCAGCGAAGATTTTCCCGATCCGGAACCGCCGAGCACCGCCACGACACGGTTCGAGGCAAGGAGCTCGCGCACGGCCTCGACGTTGTGCCTGCGCCCGAAAAAGATTTCCCCCTCTCCGGGCTCGAACGACCGAAGGCCGGGGTACGGATAGGGCCGGATCCGGCGCTTGTCTTCCTCCAGCAATAGACTTTCTTCTTGATCGACGTCGATCGGATTGCCGTCCCAGATCTGCGGCTCCGCATTCAGTTGCCGGGCGCGCATCGCAAGTCGCAGGCGGTAAGCCGCCGCCATTCGCTTCATGTTGCCGGCGAGAAGGTCGAGATCGTCGACGGCGAGAGCTTGCAGGTCGGTCACATGAGGCCCCGCGTGGGCGAGTGCGCCCATGAGAAGAGCTTCTGTCTGAAGACCGCGAGGGAATTCGGGCTCGGGCTTCAAAGGCGGGATCTCGCCCAGCTTGGCTCCATTCGGCGGCGAGAAACCCAGCAGGCGCCACTGACCGTAACGGCTGTCGTACGGATATTCGTGGAATGGCAAGGCGCTGGCGCTACGCACCAGAAGCGCGGCCAGAAACGCGTTCAACGGCGGCCTATTGGATTTGGCCCGATCCTCCTGCTCCTGCTCCACCGCCTCCAGGATCTCGTCAAATCGCACCTGCAACTGCTTCTCAACTGAACCGTCAGGGCCGGGCGTGACGTCGAGATCATGGATGGCAATGATCGTTCTATCGCCGGGCAGCTTCTTGAGTTGACCGCGGAGGCTCTCGCCGAAGAATTCCCAGGGCGGCAGCGGTTGCGGAACGACAATCTTGGTGGCGATGCCGGCGATTTCGGCCTTCAGCTGATTGACGACCAGCGGAGCGTCGGACGACGGAGGATCGCTGTCGTCGGAAAGGCCAATCGTCTTGACCTGGATCGCGGTATCCTTGCCCGAAGGGACATGGACCCTGCATCCTTCGGCCCAAGCGGCCAAATCGTCCCCAGAGTCGACCCGAAGCGCCGGAAACCGTTTCGCGTCGGCCTTCTTCGCGGCGGCGGCAAAGTCCGCGTCACTGAAACCTTTGGGCAGCCACAAAACGACTCTTGCGCCGGCGAAGCCGGCGTCGCTCAAGTATCGGGCGATGACCTCCGGGTCTGACGCCAGGTCCGGCGCCTCGTTCACTCCGACCGGCTGAATGAAAATCGCGGTAGCTGCCGCGCGCCCGCTGCCTCTCGATTCCGGCCGCCTCTTCCACCCGTCCCGCCAAGCCTCCACCCGCAAGCCGCACTTTTTCAGGCCTTCGCACAATTGGCCAACGGGTGCCGCCGTCTCTGCCGGCAGAGCAGACGATGGATGGCCGAGGACAATCACGTCCGGACCCTGGTCGGCCGGAACGCTCGGGGCTTGCACCGGAGCGTTTGACCCCTCGCATGCGGCCGGCGATTTGGCCTCGAGGTCCCGTCTGATTTGGAGGACCAAGTTGGATATTTTTTCGTTAGGAGCCGTGTCCTCCGGCCTGATTCCGAGCCGCCGTCCGCCGCCGTCGAGAAAACTCACGTAGGCGTAGTCCCGGGACAGGGCGCTAAGTTTACCTTGAGTTCGGAGCACCTTCCACCAAGCGATCGCGTCGCCGTCGAGCATGATCGGCACGAATACCAAACGACGTCTCTGGGCCTCGCTGAGCGACGTCTCCCATTCGGCCACCGTCCACTTTTTACGTATGTATTTCGTGGAAACAAAAGCGATAACGACCGCCGATCGATCGATCTGCTCGTCAAGCGATGCCTTCAGTGGACCGTAGCCCGCGTCGTCGGCGGCATAGTCGAGCACAACAACCACGCCAATGCTCTTGAAGGCGGTGGAATTCTTGAACGCTTCAACCCAGAAGCCGTCCTCGCTGGCGTAGCTGAAAAAGATACGAGGCGCCTCTCCCATGTTACGCTCCCCAAGAAAGCTCTCAAACAATTATTCTGCTATTATAGAGCCGAACTGTGGCTCCACAAGAACGACAACTAACCGGCGAGCTCTTTGATCGAGGATAGCACACTCCCAAAGTCCCCGAACGTCAACCGGTAACTCCGACCCAACCATTTGTCTGTGATGCGGATCACGCTGTCTGCAAAATTGGGCCACGTAGACAGGCGAGCGGCACCCGCTGTCGTCACGAGGATCATCTGGTACCAGACTCGGAGCCTTCAACTTTAGCCCCCGCCTGCGTTCGAGCGCATGGGCGCGATATTTAAAGCTGCCCGCGAAATCAGGCACATTATCGACAGGATGGTGCGGCCATATGGACGTCCCATCCACGAGGTCGATCTCCGTGGACCCAATTGAGCGATGGAAGCTTGCTGACGAACTTACAGTCTATCAGATTGCGCTCCTCATCGCGGGATACGACCCAGCCGAATTTGAGCGCGACCAGCCGCAAATGTGGCCTGATAACGTTCGTCAGGACATCTCCCCCTTCTTGAACGCTGTGAAGAATGCCGCCAGAAGTGGAAAATTAGCGTTCACCCCGGTAAGGTACGAAAATAGCTACAGCAGTGACGATATAAACTGGGACGAATCAACTATCAGTATAGATAGTCTTTGTGATTGGTTACGCCTACGCAGTTTCCAAGACGGGTTCTTTGTATGCGGGAAAGGCCATGTCGATAGGATTGCGGACCCTTCTAGTGAGTTCTATGCCCCCAAGCTTGGGGCGGCGGTACGTGCATGGAATGAGGTCAACGGCGGACCCTGAAGCGCTAATTGGCAAGACCCCAAAGAAAGCCCTGGAGATTTGGCTCCGGAAGCACGCAAATGAGTACGGCCTGACGGGCAAGGACGGAAACCCCAACGAACTGGGGATCGAGGAGATCTGCAAAGTCGCGAACTGGAAGCCCGCCGGCGGGGCAAGTCCAACCCCAGTCGTCCCTCGCCCGACGTCGCCAGAGCGCCAGGATAAGCTAGCTTGGGGTAGGAAGGTTCGCCCGAACTCACCTACCCCTAAGGTTAGGTCTAAACCTCTCCCAATCGATGACGACATTCCTTTCTGACCAAATTGGTCGTCCGGAAGCGAAAGTGGTGGTCAAGTATGCGGATTATATCGGGCGAGTAATTTCCATCCCGCCTACCTATTTGTAGAACCCGAATCGGACGATCTTCCATCCATCGTTAATCGAACGCGGATGGAACCTATGAAATCCGAAGGCATGCAAGCGCGAACGGCTCTTGTTCGTCTCCACGAGGTGAAGTCAAGGACCGGCCTCAGCCGCAGCACCCTGTACGCCTACGTGCGCGATGGTCGCTTTCCGGCGCCGGTGGCGATCTCCAAGCGCTGTGTCGCCTGGGTCGAAGGCGAGATCGACCGTTGGATCGCGGATCGCATCGCCGCTCGCAGCCGCGGTTGAGACCTCCATGGCCACTCCGAACAGGAAGCCCGCGCGCCGGCGGCGGCATCGGGTCAATCTGATCAAAGCGACGTACCTGTACGATACGAACGAGATCGCGAAGCTCTTTCACATACATCGCAACACGGTCCGCCACTGGCTCAAGAAAGGCCTCAAGCCGATCGACGATCGCCGGCCGGTCCTCGTCCATGGCTCCGTCCTCAAGGCGTTCCTCGCCCAACGCCGAGAGGCGCGGCGGCAGAAATGCGCGCCGGGCGAGTTCTATTGCTTCCGGTGTCGTGCGCTTCGGAGGCCGTGGGCCAATCTAGTGGACGTCTCGCCGCACACGGAAAAGATCGCGAAGCTCACGGCGATTTGCTGCGTCTGCGAGACCGTGATGCACAGGACCATTCGTCGCGCTGATCTCCCAATTTCGTTGCCGCGGTCGAACGGCAGTCGATGGCTTCGGAGAGATTAATTGGCTCCTCCGACCCCATTGAGAATTGTGACTTTGAAAAGGCCAAGCCCAATGTCGAAACTGAACCCGCGGAATGAGCGCATCAAGCGCGACTTCTTGCGCTACGAGAAGAACGCTCTCGGCAAGAGCGAAGCGACGCTCGACGCGATGCGTAAGGCGCTTGTTCGCTTCGAGGACTACACCGGCCACCGGGACTTCAAGACCTTCCGCCGCGAACAGGCTATTGGCTTCAAGCAGCGGCTGGCGGAAACCGATAGTCAGCGGAGCGGCGAATCCTTGAGCCGTTCGACCCAGGCCAGCACATTGGCCGCGCTCAAAGATTTCTTCCGATGGCTGGCTTGGCAGCCAGGCTTCAAATCGAAAATCCACGTTCCCGACATTGAGTATATCAGCCCTTCGAACAAGGACCTTGCGACGGCGAAGGCCGCCAAACTGCGCGACTTCCCGAGCCTCGAACAGGTGCGAGCGGTCGTCCACGTCCTGCCGACGGACACGGTTGTCGAACGCCGCAACCGCGCCTTGATCGCTTTCGTCATGCTGACTGGCATCCGAGACCGCGCGTTGGTCTCGCTCTCCCTGCGTCATGTCGACGTGACCAAGTCGCCGCCGCTTGTCCGGCAGGAGCCGGATCGGGTCCAAACGAAGTTCGCGAAGGCGATCAACACCTACTTCTTTCCGCTCGGCGACGATCTGACGGAGATCGTCGTCCGCTGGATCGACGAACTCCAAAAGGGGCACCTGTTCGGCCCTAACGACCCGCTCTTTCCGAAAACGAAGATTGCGCTGGATGGCGACAAGTCATTTCGCGTTGCCGGAATCGAGGCTGTGCACTGGAAGGACGCCTCGCCGGTGCGGGCGATCTTCAAGGAGGCGTTCGCGAGGGCGGGCCTGCCCTATTTTCCGCCCCACGCGTTGCGCCACACGCTCGGCCGTCTGATGCAGACAGCGTGCCGATCACCCAGAGAGATCAAGGCATGGAGTCAGAACCTTGGGCACGAGAACGTGGCGACGACACTGACCTCCTATGGAACCATTGATCCCCATCAACAAGGCGAAGTGATCGGGGCAATCTCGCTAACGCCGGTCGAGGCCGACGGCGAACTCATCGCCAAAATCCGAGCGCTTGTTAGTTAAATGTCCCGGAACTGTCAATCGGCGTCCAAAATTTGCACGCCGAAACACACCGGAACGACAATTTCTTGATCACGCATCAAATCGTCGCGGATTGGTCGGCTTGGAGCTTCTGATCAGGCGCGGTTTCGATCGCCTAGTCTAGTCCAGTCTAGCCGGCAAGAGCAGGGACGGGAGCGAGTCAAGGGCCGTCTTCCAGGACGGGGTTATTATACCCCTACAAAGTGACTCGGGAGCGGCGCGTGCTGGCCCGCTCGGTGATCTGGGACTATCTCGCGACATAAGTCTTCGAGCGGAGAAGACGGCGAATCGGACGACGCGTGAGACGCGTTAGACCGAACGAGCGTGGTGCCTATTCTGCCGCCATCAGGCAGGGTGCCGCATCTGCCTTGCTGGTCAAAGACCGCACGACTTCCTCCATCACCGGCGCGCAGACGCCGTTGCCGAGCAGTTTGACCTTGTCGCGCCGGGTACCGTGTTCCAGCCGGAACCCTTTCAGGCCCATGGCGCGCTTGAGTTCCGGAACCTGCAACATCCGCAGCGTAGGGGTCTTCCCACGCCACTGAACAAGGCCGAAGCGGTCGAGCGTGGTGAGGGTGCGAAGCGGCCGGTCGAGCCTCTGCCAGCCGCCGGCTCGGTCGGAGCCGTAGTAGACGACCAGGAAGTCCTCGCCCCTACCGAGTTCGCGCACGCCCGCCTCGGCGCGCGCGATCGTCGCCGCCGCGCGGCCTTGGCGGTACAGGTCGTCTGCCGGCCATTTTCCCTGCGGGTCAAGGATTTCGCCGGCGGTCCTCGCGCCGCGAGCGCGCCCGACGACGGGGGCCGGCATGCGCTCGCGGTCGCAGAGAATGAAAAGCCTCCTCCGCGACTGCGGTACACCGAAGTCGGTCGCGTCGAGTTTCTGGATCCTCACGAAATAGTCGCGTTCGAGCCGGGCGATCAGGTCGTCGAAGCCTGCCCAGCCACTCATCGGCGTGACGTTCTCCAGCACGACCCACCGCGGCTTCAACTCGTCGACGAAGCGCATCACGTACCAGCCGGACCGGCGGCTCTCGTCGTCGCGCGGCTTCGCGCCGCGGGCGATCGAGTGGTGTGTGCATTCGGGGGATGCGATGACGAGGTCGACCTTGCCAAGCTTCTTCGGGAAGATCTCGGTGCCAGAGGCGTCGCTGAGCCGCGCCGTGACGATGTTGCCCTTGGCGGTCGAGAAGTTGTCCTCATACGTGCGGGTTGCGATGTCCCAGGCGTCGACGGCGCCGACCATCTCGGTGCCCGCGCTCCTCGCGCCACAACTGCTGCCGCCTCCGCCGCAGAAGAGATCGATGCCTCTAATCGCCATATTGTCCTCGCGGCTAGGGGAATCACCCGTAGCCAACCTAAGGCGGCGAGGTTGCCAGGTTATCCACCTAACGACAAGCGGATTCGCTCGCCGCGGTTATTTCGGATCGCCGAGCTACGGAGGATCTGAGCGTTTGTCGCGAAGGGCCGCAACAATGCGCGCGAGGCAGCGTTCGGGCGCGTGCTCGATCTGGTGCTCCCACAGCCTGACAACCTGCCAGCCGCCCCGGCGAAGCCGGCGGTGGTTGCGAACATCGCGCTCGCGGTTTCTCGCGATCTTGGCTTCCCATTTCTCGGACAGCTTCAGGCGCCAGCGGGGAAAGCGCCACCCGTGCCAGAAGTCTCCGTCGCAGAAGACGGCCACCCGCTCGCGCCGGAACACGAAATCCGGGCGTCCGGCCAGGTCGCGCGCGTGGTTCTCGAACTCCAGCCCCTCCGCGCACAGGGCCGCGGCGATGGCGAGTTCCGGCTTCGTGTCCCTTCCCCGAATCCGCGACATCACCCGGCTGCGCGTCTCCGGACTCATGATGTCACCGCGGTGGAGGCGACCGGTCTGCATGTCCGTCATTCCCGGCCTCTCGAATGTTCTTCTTGTCGATCTTACCTGTGTGAACGACAATTGAACTATATTTCGCAGCGTCGGAGAGGAAGGTTTGGGCAAATCTGTGGATGACGGCCTGACCACGTCATCGGCGCCTGCCTCCTTCGAACGGCGCCCGCCGACCGGAGGGCGCGACGTCCTGCCGTCCGCGGAGGGCCTCGATCTCGTCGCGTTCGCGAGGCTCTTTGAAGACGGGGCAACGTCGTACAAGCACCTGTTCTTTCGGGCGCTTCTTGAGGAGTTCCGGAATGGCGGCTTCACGGAGCGAGTCTTCCCGTTGGCGCGGCTCGCCATCGGGATGCTTGCGTCCGCGTGGTATCCCTGCCGCGTCCACCGGTTGTCGTTCGGCCCGCAGGACCAGGTGGCAAAAGTACTGGCGTGCATCGACTTCGTCGGGGACGCCGAGCCGCCCGCGGCAGCAATTCGAAAGGCGCTGTCGACAAAGCGCATGGACGTCCGGGACCTGACGCGCGTCGTGCCGTACCGGCTGATTGCCCCGTTCTTTGCTGCGGTCCTTCGACGCGTTCCGGACCATCAAAGGAACGGCCTGATCCGCCGCCTGGCAAACCAGGACTTTGAAACGGCCCGTCCGCTCTATCGTTTTGTCGACCGGGACGACATCGAGATGCACGCCGCATGGGCGGAATACATCGCGGCAAACTTCGGGAGCGTGTCGGCCTGGGCCGAGCGCCAATGGGTCGCCTATCTGCAATCCCGCAACCCTTTGGCGTCCGCGCTGTGGAACAAGATCGGTCCTCCTGCCGCCCCGCCGGCCTCCGGCATCCATCTTTCGCCACACGAGCTAAGTGAAGCCGGGGAGGAGGGTCGCGTGCCCCGACTCTTCCCGCCGACGACAGTGGAGGCTCTCGACCTCGCGACGGCGCAGGCCGCGGTCGACGCCCTGTCGAAGCGCGGCTTCGACCGCGTCCGGGCGTATCGCGAAGTGCGGCGGGCATATGAGTATCTTGAAGGACTTGGATACAGCGGTCCGAAAGAGGAAGCCGAGGCGCACCTGCAAGAGCTGATTGATCGACACTGGGAGATAGGCGCGTCCACGTCAACCGCGCCGAATCTGGAACCGTCGTTGGAATGGAAAGACGGCTCCGATTTCGAAGAACCGGGTGACGCCGTCCGTCCGTTCGAGGGCGGGTCGGCCGAGCCGGAAGGGCTGGCAAGCGAGGCGCATCGCACCCCTTCTCCTACCGTCGCCGACCTGCTCAACTGGGCCGACATAAGCGTGCGGCTCTTCAACGTTTCCCGCATCAGCGGGTTGTTCGGCGAATGGACAATCTCGGAAGCGCTTGCGCGCCGCGGCGAGTTCCTGGCCGGGGTTCTCCGGGTAACCAACGCGGGCGCGAAGACCGTTTCGGAGGTTTCGCGGCTCCTGGACGATGTCCGAGACGGCCGAATCGTCCCTCCTGCTCCCCTTGCGGATGCCGACCTCGGCGCCGCGGAGGCGGTCGAGGACGAAGCGGCAGACCTTTCGGATCCCCGGTTTGACGAGTTTGTCGTCGACGTTCTGAAGGTGCATCCGCTCTCGACCCGAGCCGAGCGCATCCTTGGCCTCGAATCCCTGCGGGAATTGCGTGTGCGGGACTTCGCTCGCGACAGAACTTTGCTGACACGGCTGGTTTTCGGCGTCGGGAATATCGGCCGAAAGAGCCTGGATGAAGTCGATCGGGTGATCTCTGCGTTCATCGACAGGATCCGGACCGGCGCGTCCGCCGACGAAGTGATCGGAGACCCCCGCTCTCCCCGGGAGCGTCTGCTTTCGACAATCTCCGCGCTTGGGCAGAAACAGTCCGATGTCCTTCGCTGGCGCTATGGCTTGGACGGCTGCCAAGTCAAGACGCTCCAGGAGATCGCCGAGGCTGTCCACGTGACCAGGGAGCGGGTGCGTCAGGTCGAGGCGAACGCGCTTCGGCGTCTCCAGAAAGGTCCGGCAGCCGGGTTTGTGAGCGCCTTTATCAAGGCCGAGCAGGAAGCCCAATGGACGGCGCTGGCTGGCATGAAGTCCTGGGTGGATGAGGACGAGCTTTCCCGAGTGCGCGAAGGCGATCGACCCGCTTTTCAGGATCGCGGTCGATGCGCGCTTCGGCAGCCTCCGGCCGTGGCTGGATCGGTTCTCGACCCGGACCGACACCGGCTGGACGCATCAGTCACACGATGGCGCACGATTTGCTGCGGTCATGGAGGCGGTGAACGCCGTCGCACGAAGTCGTCAGTGCCCGATGCCGCTGTGTTCTCTCGGCCCGGAGATCGGGAACGACATCGGTCTGCTCCACGACGGATGCTCGTTCCGGGGCTGGTTGATTTTCGAAGGCTACCTTTGTGTCGGATACCTGGGTGCGAGGGTGAGGCGTCGGGTTCGACTTCATGCTGTCGCGCTCGACATCGCCGTCTGCGGGTTCTTCGACGTCGGCTCTCTCATCAAAGCTTATCGCGCCCGCCACCCCGACGACATCACCGGTTCTCGGGTCCTCGTGAAGGAGATGGACGAAGCGCCACACCTCTTCCTGTGCATCTTCGACTATCTGTCGGCTCGCATTGCCCAGGCGAGGCGACGCGTGTCTCCAATCCGTGCCCGTCGAGGGCGGCCCGATCGGCGACGATGCGTTCCAGGATGGAACGCGGCGCCGCCAGGATAGCCGAGATGCTCAAGGATGGGCCACGCCGGCGCTCGGACATCGCAAGGGCGCTTTCCGATGAAGGCGTGGTCAGCAAGTCCTCGGCCGTGCCGCTGCTGCTATGCAACCCATGCTTCAGGCGCGTCGCCCCGGGAATGTACGGCCTATACGGAAGCCGTGACCCGATGCGGGACGGGTTGCGTTCGGAGATGCTCAACGAGGCCGATTGCAGACTGTTCTGTTTTGCCAGGTACTCCGGAGTGCCGGCGCATTTTTTCCCGGCGTGGGACCCCGAGCACGAGATGGAACTGACGTATTGGGCGCACTCGCATGCTCCCACGGACATCTTCAGGTCTCTGCTCTTCGTCATCGAGCCCCGCAAATGGCCGATCGCCGAGGAGACGGCAGCCCAGCTAGAAGAAATCAGGCGTCGCGACGCCCGCTGGTCGATCGGCTTCGATCGCTTGTTGCCGCTCGGACACCGTTTCATCGACCCGCAGCAGTTCCTCAGGGTGCTGGCCTACCTGACTGCTTTCGGCGGTATCGGCTGGTGCGGGGTCAATCGCAGTCTCCGGGGCACGGCTCGACAAGGGCGACGCCGCCGACATATTGGCTTTCCTCATGCTGACAGGGCTCGTCGAGCCAGCGGACGACTGGCAGGCACCCCACATTGTGACCTCGGAGGCGAGTAACACATTCTCGCGCGCCGCCGAGCAATGGGAGCGGACCGGCCACTTAACATGGACGATTTGGTGCTGGCGCCGGTTATGCGCCTCCTGGACGTTGAGCCGCGCCGGGTCGGATGGGTGACAGCCGAGGAGGTGGCGGGAGCGACCCGCTCCTTGGCGAACCGGCCGTCTTCCGACCGGTCGCGCATTCGAGGGAGCCGAGGGCGAGCCGCCAGACATCGAGGAGACGCTCAACTCGGAGGAATGGCTTAGGGCCTTTGGAGGCGCAGACTGATCAGGCGGTTTCCGTTTCGAGGACGCCGTTCTCGATCGCGAGGTTGATGATCTCGCGTCCTGCGACGGCCTTTCTCGGCTGGGGCTCGGTGGCCCACCCCGAGGCGGCCAATGTCGCCATCTCGGCGGCAATCTGTCTCTGTTTCGCGTCCAAAATCCCCTCCGCCGTGCTCCACTGTACAATGCGGATCCAGTCCGCCGCATCGAGTCGCCGGCAGCGCTTGCGGGCATCTAGTTCATCCGGATCAAGGGCGACGCGCGTTTCTGTCGGCACCACGCCCCAGGAACCGCCGGACTTTTCGATCCGCTCGAACTCGGGGATTGTTTCGGTCGGACGGGGAAGGTCGAGCTGCTGGACGCGCTTCCAGCAGTCGGCGCGTTTGCTCCACTCGCCGGGGCCGCGGCCCTGGTTCGCTGCGGTGTCGACGATCTCCTTGCCGATCAAGTCGATCCACTGTGAGATCAAGTCTTCAAGCGGTCGCGAAAGTCGCTGTTGCTGCCAGATGTAGGAAAGGTCCAACTGGCCGCCTGAGTGGAGGGCGAGCGCCGCGACGACATATGCAACCGCGACTTCCACTCGCTGTAAGGGGTTCTGGCGACGATCCTCGCCGTTTCTTTGAACAAGATTGCCTTGGCGACCGTGTCCTTAAAGAAGCGCTCGTCCGGCTTCCACGACTTTGCCTTCGTCTCCCTCATTCTTTGGGTGAACATCACGAAGTTCTTCTGTCCGCCGAGGCTGACGAGGTGGGGGAAGCTGCTCCCACGCCGTGAGGAACTTCGAGACGTCGATCTTTGTGAATATGGTGGTGCTTGGGGATCGCATCTTTGAAGCGGCGCTCCGCCGCGGTGCCCCTGCCCAGACGGGAAAGCTCGACGAAGGAGCCGCCCTGGTTCCGTTCGTAGAACCACTTGGCGTGCCCGTCTGGGTGCCCATGTCATCTTCGATAGCTTTTCGAACTCGACATGGAACGGATCATTCGCGGAGAGTCCGCCATCTGTATCGGGTTCTGTGTGTTGGCATACTCTGCGATTATGCGCGAGCGTGTCGACCACTTCCGGCTTCAAGACGGTCAGCTTCGCCTGGACGAAGACCCGCGACAGATCGACCTTGCGCGTTGCCGGCGCGATGGATCGACGCGGTGGTCTGCTCCACGTTGACGATCTGCAAGCCTCTTATCCGGGTGACTGCCAAGCCGGCTTCGCCCTGTTGCGTCTCGACGCTGTCCGCGGTCAGCGAAATCCCGTTATTGTAGGCTAGGAAGCGTCCAGGCCGCTGCTTGAGGGAGTCCCGTATCCCGCGGTTCACCTTGCCCTTCGCCTGAAGGAACGAGCGGACGTTCCTTTGAAGCAGCGCGGAACCGTGCTCGTCGTAAAGCTTGAACAGGAGCGTGCCCGGAACGATCGTCAAGAAGGCGCTGTACTCGTCTTCCTTGATGGGCGCCGTGACGCAGAGAAGGGGTTCGCCGTTCATGGCGACCACGTCGATCTCGATGTCGGCCTGCGGCGCGCCCGAGCCGATGACGCGCGAAAGCCTTTCGATGTCCCAGAACTCAACGCGAAGGGGGATGTTGGAGCCCTTGATCGGAACCGTTTCCGACTTCTTCTTGGCGAGCTCGGAAAGGCCGTCGGTCAGGATGAACAGCCTTGCCCGCTTGAGCTTCGGGCCGGCATCGTGGATGCGCTTGACCATCTCATAGCTGGCCTTCGCCGGATCCAGCTTCTCGTAAAGGTTCCCGAGCGCCCCGCCTAGGAACCGGACCGCTTGAGCCGCGGCCTTGCTCACATCCTCGTTCGGAACGCGGGTGACCTCGGTAAGGCCTTTGTAGACGGAAACGAAGAGGTCGATGCCCTCCTCGTCCTGGGCGTCCTCCCCGATCGCGTAGCCGTTGATCTTGCCCTGGCCGCGCTCTACTGGTCCGAGGAAATGGCAGGTCTCCGGGCTCTCGACCACGCCGACCTCGGTCGCCAGGAGATCCATGACGTAGGAGGTGAAGACGTTCTCCTTGAAGTCCGCCGCGCCGCCATCGGAGCCCAAGGCGCGCTCCTCGACCTCGGTTTGCAGCTCGCTCAGGAAGAACTGGATTTCGTCTGCCATCACAGCCTCGCGCCAATGATTCTCCGCCCCTCTTCGGCGGTAATGGCGAAGGGCGCGCACGCGTCGAGCGCGACGCTGTAGGACGCGGCGCCGACGCCGAAGGGAACGGTTCCGCGCGTCAGTCGCGGGAATCCTTCGCGAACCTCAAGCCAGAGCGCCTCCTGAACCCGCAATAACCGGTCGTAGTGAGCGGCGTGGACGTCGAGATACCCGGCCTCTATCAGGGATACGTCAAGGTCGCTCGCGGCGCCGGGATCCGAGGCCGACAGGACGTCTCGCAGATCGGCCACCACCTGCGGCAGGGTGTCGCCGGTGCCCGAGTCGACGTCGATGCGCGCGTGGACGACGATCAGGGCCTCCAGCGCCCCCGGATCTAACTGGTCGAGGTTCGCGACGGGGAAGGACACGGGGTTCCGCGACGCCGTCGCCTTCGCCTCGACCCCGGCGGCCCGGAAACGGAAGTCGTGCGCCTCCAGATACGGACCGCGCCAGCAACGCACCGCCGTCGCGGCCGATAGCAGGGGAACGATCTCGTCCCGCAGGAAACGGAGTTCGGCGAAAAGGCCGATCTGACGCTCGTCGGACAACCGATCGGGGCCGAACCTGCTGATGAAGCGTTCCCACGTATGGAGGCGTCCGAACAGCAGCTTCATGGCGCGCGTTTCCGTGTCAGCGCCCGAGACCACGCCGACCACGTCTTCACACAGCGTGGCGAAGACTTCGCGGTAGCGCCGGTCTCTCAGCGTGAGGCAGATGCATACGCGCCCCCCGGGACCGGGAATGACCGTCTCGACCCGGACTTCGAACCCGACGCACTCGGGCACGTCGGCGCCCAGCGGAACCGATCGGGACGCCGTCTCGAAAAGCACGGCCTCGGTCCGGTCCTGCGCCCGCACAGCCGCGCTGATGTCGCAGACGGACCCGTGGCGGACGCGTCGGGTGTGCCAGCCGGGTTCAGACCTGCCCTCCGCCAGAATCGCCTCCCAGGCTTCGACGACGGTCGTCATTCGTCGGCTCGATATTCCTGGTCGTAGTAGATATTGTTGACGACGTAGGGCACTGCCTTCGAATGCTTGCTCCGGGGGAAGCTGACCCCGAAACCCACGAGCGGATCGCCCGTCTGCGAAGCCAACGGCTCGGGATCGAGCGGATAAAGAAGCAGCAGTCCATTCTGCGGACGCCTTCCGCGGACCGTTCGAATGGCAGGGCCGGACGGGGTGTCGGGAGGTTCCTTGCCGTTCGAGCGGCCGGATCCCTGACCCACTCGTCGCGCGTAAACTTCAGCGCCTCGTCGTATTCGTCGGCGTCGAAATCGATGGCCTCGTCGCGCGGCGCCAGAAGCCGGCGGATCAGGGCGACCCCATCCCGCTGCTGTTGCGCGAGATCCTTTGCCCGGGTGTTCGCGCTGCGCCTGACCAGGTCTTGTTTCGAATCCAGCCAGGGTTGCAGCAGGGCCGTCGCCCGCGAATACCGCCGCCGTCCAGGTCGTGAGCTCGCTCCGTCCATCTGCGCCTGGATGAATTTCGCGATCGTCTTGCTCTCCACGGAAACCGCTGCCTCATGCGTTTCGTAGTCCTTCATGAACGAGATGATCTTCGAGGCGGGAACCCCTGACCAGAGCCTTGCGCCGGCCCAGCTTGTGGACCCGTCCACCGCTTCTCGGCCGCTCGGGGCCCGTCTCGGTCGGGGCGCCAAGGTCCTCCAGGAACCTTTCGGTCCGGACAAGATTCTCGTGGATGATATTTTGCTGCCGCCCGAAGGTGACCGTCTCCTGGATCGCCCCGGCGAAGTCGATAAGGACCTCGGTGGCGTTCCTCATCTTCACCTTGGACGTCACCATCATGGTCGGATGCGATCGGACCCGGAGACCGTAGTCCTTCGGGGTGCCCGTTGATGGCGTACATGAGATCGAATTCGCGACGCAGCTCCTCGTTCGCCTGGGTCAGGTGGACGAACCATTCGTTCAGATTCGGCTGTCGTGTAGAGGCGGCAGAGATCGAGATAGCCTGGCCGGAACCCGAACCAGCGCCCCATCTGCATCAGTGTGTCGTACATCTTGCTCGCGCGGAGGAAATAGCTGACGCTCAGACCTTCAAGGGTCAGGCCGCGCGCGAGCTTGTCGCCGCCGATCACGATTACCGTCAATCCGGTTTCCTTGTGGGTCTCGTAGTCGAGAATGTCGCCCGCGGTGCCGTTGATGGTGCTCACGCGTGATGGACTCGACAACGTCGAGAAAATGAGGCTCGACGTCGGGCCACGACACCGGCTTGAGGAGCCGCATCCGGCAGGATGCGTCCGCACCTTCGCTATCGTCGGCACGTAGTCCGACTCCCAGAGTGCCTTCAGGTCGTCCAGGATTCCCCTGCCGCCTCCAACGCGCATCCGTTGCGGATGTTCTTCACCTCGGCCTCGACCTGCGGCCCGCACCTGCCTTTGCACCGCCGTGATATCGGGTCACGTGGACGAGCATGGAGTTATGGAACGCGAACCTGCTTCCTCGCCCTGCGAGCCGCGCAGGAAAGAACGAAGGCGCGGATCGCTTCGCGAAGGCTGGGCGGCACCTCGTCGACGCCGTGTACCGGGCGTGCCATGCCGACTTGTGGGCAGGGAGGCATCCAGCCCCGCTCCTCCTTGGGATCGAGCGAGTTGCTGCGTGATCTTCCACCGTCCTGAACAACGGCAAGCGCGGGCGTACCGTCGAAGTCGTCGGTCGGCTCACAGCCCGAAGAGCCGAACCGGCCCGTCGTAGTTCGACGGCGCCGGCAGACTGATAATGAAGCTCCTGGGGAACAGATCCGTCGCCGTAGCTTTGCGGTGTGCGCCCCTGGTCGTGGATGAAGACGTTCGCGAACGGCGTCGCCGTGTAACCGACGTAGGCCGACTTCTCGAAATCTTCAGCAGCAGCGTGCGGATGTGCTGATTGATCTTGGTCGGATCATGAGTTCGTCCGGCTTGCCGTTCTCGTCGAAGGCCTGGGCCTTCGTGTCGACCGAGGCATGGTCGGCCTCGTCGTCGATCACCAGCAACGGAACGTCCTTGAGAGACCTTCGTCCGTTCAGAATGCCGTCGATCCATTTGATCAGATTCTTCAGGACGCTTGTGTTCTTCTTGACCACGAACAGCAGCGGGCGCCCGCCGGGCGAGATGCCGAGGTTCTTGACGACCGCCAAGCGAGAAGTCGCCCTTCTCATGCCGGGTGGTGACGTAGTCCGGGCGGATGGTCTGGATCCGGGTCGATTTCGCCGACGCCGATGGAGTTGTATTGGGTTTCGCCGGACTTCTCCCGCGGCATCGTCTCGTAGCCGAGGTAACCTTCGTCCAGGCGGATCTGCGTCTGGCTGCGAAGGTTGTTGTGCAGACCGGCGAGAACGATGATGACCTTGTAGCCGGCATCCGTGGCCTTGCAGATCAAGCCCGGTATAGTTGGACGTCTTGCCAGACTGCACGTGACCGACGACCAGTCCCCGGCGGTCCCAGGCGCCAGCGCCCGCGGGATCCTCGATGCGCGACAACACCTCGTTCGTGGCGTCGTCGAGCGCGTCGACGGCGATCGTGGACCAATCCGCTTTCCAGGTACTGCCGATACGCTTCCACAGGCGCCACCCGCGCCGCCTTTCCGGACGTCAGCCAGGCGACGTGATCGTCGTTCTCATCCAAGCGCCACCGTCTCGCCGATCCAGACGCTGTATCTCTCCTCAAGCTCCTCGATCAGCAGGTCGCGATCGACCGTCGACGTGTTGCAGCAGCGTCTTCGGGAGGGTCAGAACTTCATCGACCGTCTGCACGATCATTGACGTCGTCACCGGGATCATCGCCGCGTCGAGTCTCAAGCGACGTCTGCGCGAATTCGAGCGCGGCCTGCTGCGAGCTTTTCTTCATCGGGGCCTTCCGCCATCGCCCGCGACGCGGTCGACCACCAGAGGAAAGATCTGGAACGGCTCGGTCGAGCGAAGCGCGCGACCGCGAGTTCCCTGTCGAGGCCGATCTTGCCAACGAGATGGCGCAGCATGTCGCGGGCGAGCGCCTCGACCTGCGGGTCGGGCGTGTCCGCGAACGCCTCTCTCGAGGCGCCTCGCCGTTCTCGACGGTGTCCAGCCAGATTCGCTGCACGGGGACCATTTCCTCGATGATCCTCAGCGCCTGCTCGACCAGCTTCGCGACTCGGGTCGTTCGAGCGCCCGGATACCGCGGGATGGTCGCGGTTGATGCGGTAGCTGTTCGCGCCCGCCACCTGCCTGCGACGTCCAGGCGGACACCAGGTCCGGTACCGCCTCGCGCCGCCCGTAGCGCCCGCGGTGGGCGAACACCTTGCGCGCGCTCTCCCTGACCTTGGTCGCCAGGTCTGTCAGCCTTGGGCGGAGCCATCGGGGTGGACGGGCGACGGACTTCTTGACGTCGATGTCCCATTCATGATCCGCGCTGTTCGCGAATTCGAGCCGCAGTCGCGCCAGCTTGTAGGGCTCCTCCATCGTCCAGGATCGTGGGGAGCCGAGACCGAGCCACGCCGCCGGCGACGAGCATCCGCCGGTTCCGGTAGACGTAGAAGCCCTGCTGTGCAGTCCAGCCGTCCACGCCACCGCCGTCGTCGTACGCGGCGCCAAGCTGGTCCTTGTGCGGAAGCACGAATCCTTCGAGCTCGATGACGCCGTTCGGCCTGTGGATCGTTTCCGTGGGCGTCGACTCCGTCGCCGGATGCGGAACTGAGGAACGGATCCCAGGGCTTCACGCGGTGGCCTCCGACGTGGACGTGCAGTTCGGGCGAGGGCCCTTCCAGGTATCGATGGAAGACCATGGCGAGGTGTCTGTTCGACGCGAGCCCCGAGATCGTAGAACGCGTCGCTGCCGCCTTGCCTGTCCGTGGGCGGCGCTTTCCAACCACGCGGTCCAGCCCCTGCCACAGGACCAGCGTGCCGTGCTCCACGCGGTCGAGGTCGTGCAAGAGTACTTCCGCCCCTGCTCGAGGCGACGACAGAAGCCGCCAGTCCGCGAACGTCCGGACGGGTGATGTAGTCGAGATCCCACCGTCGGCACGAGAGGACGCCATCTCGCTTCGAGGCGACCGTCAGGCAGCGGCACTGCGAGAAGGACGCAGTCTTCAACCGAGACCGAAGCGCCCGAGGTCGCTTCGGTGCCCGCCGGCCGAGCGGACCGACGCCGCCCAGCGTCATTGCGCGTCGAAGTTCGTCGACGGACATGCCGCGCCCGTCGTCGAGCAGACGTAATGTGCGAGCGGGACCCGTCGAAGTAGAACGAGAGCCAGACGTTGCGGGCGCCCGCCGAGATGCTGTTGTCGATCAGGTCGGCGAGCGCTGTGGCCGTCGAGTAGCCGACGCCGCGCAGCAACTCCACCAGCGTTCCGGCGCACGGAGGCGCGATCTCGTATGCGGCGTCGTCGTCGCCGTCATTGATACCCGAAATTGGCAATCGAGGTGCCTGCGCTGCGAAACACGAAATCAGCCGTCCCGCCGAATCGTTGCCCGATAAACCGAACTAGGCAAGGATAAAACTTTCGCGTTCCGTCGCGCGACGAGTGCAGTCCCTGCCGCATCGTCAGTCAGGCGCGCCCCGACGCGAACTTTTTCGGCACAAGCATGTGTATCCGGTCCGAGCCTGTCGGCCACCAGATGAGGAAGGTCGCGTCCGGGTATTCTTTGGACCGACAACGCAATTCGACGGGCCGATCCCGAAGGAGTGCAATCCCGTTCCTGGCCGCCTGCTCCTTAAACAGCGCCTCAAGTTCGGCTGGCGCTTCGACCATAGCCATCTCCGCCAACGGCAGGCATTGGTCTATGAAGGGATACTTACCGTCAAGAAAAGTCCGCATCGCGCATGGATAACACGGGAGTCCGAGAGGCCGAAAGGCGACATCGATGGGCAGTCCTGTTTGGGTATTCGTCGTCAGGAGGCTCTCTGCCGCTAGTCCTCGTCATGAGCTTCGCAACTTCGCCGCTCGCTGGAGTGGACGAGTGCGCGAAGCCGTTAGTTCCTTGACACGAATCACGCTCTGCTCCGAAGCGGCTAACGGCACGCGACGGTTGACTTCGCCTCTACCGGCTTCCTGCGCCTTGGCGGAGGATGCGAAGCGTGGCCTCATCGGGCCCCAAGAGGAACAACAAGGCCGCCCCGCCGGAGTTCATCGCACTTTGCAGAGGCGGTTGGCGAGTTCGCGCGCTGTCTCGGCGCGTGACCCGACCTTCGCTACCAGATCGGCCGCCGCACTCTCGCCGCCACTGGCGAGCACACGGATCAGACTGATGCACGGCCTCCCGCATGCACGCTGACGACGGTGACGACTGAACGGGCAAAACGCCGCGGATCGAAGAATTCGACTTGACGTCCTCAAGCTTGGCCACCGCCAAGGTCCCAAACCGTGATTGCAATTCGGTGTACACCCCCGCGATTGGCCGCGTCCGATCTGTGACCGAGGTCATGTGTGATTTCGTGCCGAGGCGGCGGAGGAATCCCGAAGGGATCTTTAAGGCCGTCGCCGACGCCGCACGGATTTCAGCGTTGGCCCGTCCTTCGACTGCTCGCGAACCATGTCCCAAAAACGCTTTAGGCGCTTTTCGTCGCCGTTCATCCATTCTCCGAGACCACCGGCTCGGATGATCAGTTCGGCCATCCGGATTGGGATCATCGGCAGCTTCTCAAAGCCGATCTTCCCGCGATAGCACTGAGCGAGAGCGGCCAGGAGCTTCAACTCGTACTTTTTGAAGCCGAATTCGGAGGCAGCGGAAAGATCGTTATTCTGCGTGTTTGCGGACCAGCGCTTGTGCGGCGTCGGGAAAGGCTCGTTTTCCGGAGGCCAAATCCAGCCATCCTCGCCGATACGCAGAATTGTGTGAAACCCGGTCAGCCCCGCCTTTCCCAATGTCGGCCCCGCTCATATGTCCTATATTGTGTAGCGCACAGAACGGTCAGAATGACGATGCGGCCCGCCGAGGACTCGGAGGCCTGACGGTAGTTAGGCCCGAAACCGCACGTTTTCCCCGCCTCGCCGCAATTCCTCGCATTTTTCCGCCCACCAGGTCATCATCCGAACGCGCTCTTCCCAAAAGTCGGCTCGCGCATAGGCGCGGCGCACGCTGTCGGCGTCGACATGCGCGAGTTGGCGCTCGATCGCATCCGGGTTCCAGAGGCCGCTTTCGTTCAGGATAGAGGACGCCGCTGACCGAAAACCGTGCGCGGTCATCTCATCCTGCTTGAAGCCGAGGTATCGCAGGGCAGCGTTGATCGTGTTCTCGCTCATGCAACGGCTCGCAGAGCGGACTGACGGGAACAGGTATCGGCCTTTGCCCGTGATCGCGTGAAGGTCGCGAAGAATAGCAATCGCGCGCGGCGAGAGCGGCACACGATGAGGACGGCGCATTTTCATCTTTTCCGCGGAAATGGACCAAACAGCTCCGTCGAGACTCGAACTCCGACCATTCGGCCGATCGAAGCTCGCCGGGGCGCACGAACGTGAGCGCGAGCAATTCGAGGGCGGCGAGCGTCTCAGGTGAACCCCCGTAGGTTGCAATCAAGCGTAGCAGCGCGCCGAAGCCCTTCGGCTCTACGATTGCGGCGCGATGCCTGACGATGGGCGAAGCAAGGGCGCCTGCCAAAGCGCCGGTCGGGTCGCCGTCGGCGCGTCCGGTCGCAACAGCGTAGCGGAAGACCTGCCCAATGGTCGCGCGAAGCCGTTTTGCCGACTCGCGCTTGCCGCGCGACTCGACGGTTCGGAGAACGGCAAGAATGTCGGGCGCCTCGATCTCCCTTATTCTCCGCGGCCCAAGGATCGGATTGGCCAGACTGAACAGCCATTCGGTCTTGGCGAGGGTGTTCTCGGCCTTGCCTTCCCTCCGCTTCTTTTCGAGGAGTTCGGTCGCAATAGCCTCGAATGTGTTCGCGGCCGAATTGGCTTTCTCGATCTTCACCCGCTTTTTGGCCGCGGAGGGGTCGAAACCAGTCGCTAGCAGCTTTTTCGCATCTTCGCGGGCGAGGCGGGCCTCTTTCAGTCCAATCGCCGGGTAGACGCCGATTGCCAGAACCTTCTGCGCGGCCCGCGAAACGATAGGCGAGGCGCCAGCGCCTTGCGCCGTCCGGCGTCACCCAAAGCTGGAGACCGCCGCCGTCCGACAACTTGGTTATCTTTTCCGCGGCCTTTGCCGATCGGACTTGGAGTTCAGTGAGGGACATGTTGGTATCCGATTTGTGGGTAGATGCCCGATACCAACGAATATACCAACTTTCTGGGCGGATGCCAGCGGACGCCTCCGGACCTTCGCAGATGAAAACAGCGAAAAATCCCTCATTTCTCAAAGGATTTTCAAACGCTTTAGGATGATTTTGGAAGTAGATATGGTGCCGCAAGAGAGATTCGCAATGAAAATGGCCCACCGCTACCGCTTAAACGTTATATCTGAAAGATCAATCATTTCAGTATGTTAAATGGTGCCGCAAGAGAGATTCGAACTCCCGACCCCATCATTACGAATGACGTGCTCTACCAGCTGAGCTATTGCGGCGACCCGATCGCCACCCGATGGCGTTCGATGGGGAGGCGTTTAGGCCATTTTCTACGCTCTTGGCAACATGCGCTTGGCGACGCCGTCGGCCTTCGGCTTGACGATTGTCGGGAGCGACGGCGCCGTTGGTCTCAATACCGGTAGCTTTCGGCCTTGAACGGCCCGTGCTGCGGGACGCCGAGGTACTTCGCCTGCTCCGGCGTCATCTCGGTCAGTTTCGCCCCGATCTTGGCGAGATGCAGCGAAGCGACCTTCTCATCGAGATGCTTGGGCAGGGTATAGACCTGCTTGCCATACTGGCCGCGCTTGGTGAAGAGCTCGATCTGCGCCAGCGTCTGGTTGGTGAACGAGGCCGACATTACAAAGGAGGGATGGCCCATGGCGTTGCCGAGATTGACGAGGCGGCCTTCCGACAGAAGGATGATCTTCTTGCCGTTGGGAAACTCGATCTCGTCGACCTGCGGCTTGATGTTGTTCCACTTGTAGTTGCGCAATGCGGCGACCTGGATCTCCGAATCGAAGTGGCCGATGTTGCAGACGATCGCCCGGTCATGCATCTTTCGCATGTGGTCGAGCGTGATGACATCGACGTTTCCGGTGGCGGTGACGAATATGTCGGCGCGCGGCGCGGCGTCCTCCATGGTCGTGACCTCATAACCTTCCATCGCCGCCTGTAGCGCGCAGATCGGGTCGACTTCCGACACCATCACGCGGCAGCCGGCATTGCGGAGCGACGCCGCCGAACCTTTGCCGACGTCGCCGAAGCCCGCGACCATCGCCACTTTGCCCGCCATCATCACGTCGGTGCCGCGGCGGATCCCGTCGACCAGCGACTTGCGGCAGCCGTAGAGGTTGTCGAACTTCGATTTGGTGACGCTGTCATTGACGTTGATCGCCGGCCACAAAAGCTTGCCTTCTTTGGCCATGACATAGAGCCGGTGCACGCCGGTCGTCGTTTCTTCGGTCACGCCGCGGATCGACGACGCGTTGCGCTGGTACCAGCCGGGATGGCTTTTCAACCGCGCCTTGATCGCCGCGTAAAGCACCTCTTCCTCCTCGTTCGACGCCGTCTCGAGGAACTTCAAGTCCCCTTGCTCGGCCCGGAGACCGAGGTGGATGAGGAGCGTGGCGTCGCCGCCGTCGTCGAGGATCATGTTGGGCGAACCGCCGTCCGCCCATTCGAAGATGCGGTGGGTGTAGTCCCAATAATCCCTCAGGCTCTCGCCCTTGACGGCGTAGACCGGCGTCCCGGTGGCTGCGATGGCGGCGGCGGCGTGATCCTGGGTCGAGTAGATGTTGCAGGAAGCCCAGCGGACATCGGCGCCTAAGGCCTTCAATGTCTCTATCAGGACCGCCGTCTGGATCGTCATGTGGAGCGAACCGGCGATGCGGGCGCCTCTCAGTGGCTGAAGGGCGGCATATTCGGCCCGGGTTGCCATCAGCCCCGGCATTTCGGTTTCGGCGATGGCGATTTCCTTCCGGCCGAAACCGGCAAGACCGAGATCGGCGACGGCGTAATCAACAGCTTTTGTCATAGTCTCTGCTCCTTGCGGCCGCCGTCTACCAGCCCAGCCGCGAGGAAGCAATAAAGATATAAGCAAGTCTTTATATGTTCCGCGAGCTTCGCGGACGTAGCCGCCCGTCAACCCCTACGAAGGAAGGTTATGGCCATGGACCACAGGGTATGCAAAAAACGAGCCGCGGATAGGTTGAGACGACAGAGGTAATACGGTTCGCATGGCGCTTTCGGCCAAATTAACTCTCCGGCAGGGCCAGACGATGGTCCTGACGCCACAGCTCCTTCAGGCCATCAAGCTGCTGCAGATGCCGAATCTCGAGCTGAGCTCGTTCATCGAGACCGAACTGGCGAGCAATCCGCTCCTCGAACTCGCCGAAGATCGCGAGCTGAGAAGTCCCGAGGCGCCGCAAGCGTCCGAAGCAGAGCCCGAAGGTCCAAGCAGCGACGGGGGCGTCGAAGCCGGCGATTGGGCTTCGGAATCGCTCGAGGTGGACGCCGCCAGTCTGGCCGCCAACCTCGGCACGGAAGTCGAGAACGCCTTCGAGTTGGATCGCCCTGACGCGGTTGCGCCGGCCAACGGCTTGTCGGCGAATACCTGGGCGGCGGGCGGGGGCGGTCGTGACTCCGTCGATTCGACCGATCTCGACGCCTACGTCGCAGAAAGCCTGTCGCTCCGCGAGCACCTGGCGCGACAGACCGCGGTTTTACTCGCCGATCCGGCCGAGCGCATGATCGCCGCGGCGCTGATCGACGGCGTCGACGACAGCGGCTACTTCGTCGGCTCGCTGATCGAAATCGCCGAGCGGCTCGGAGCCTCGGCAGACATTGCGGAGCGGTTGCTGATCCGCATGCAGGGCCTGGAGCCGACCGGGGTTTTCGCGCGAAACCTGGCCGAATGCCTGGCGCTTCAATTGCGCGAACACGACCGCTTCGATCCGGCCATGCAAGCATTGATCGACAACCTGCCGGCGCTCGCCAGGCGCGACTACGCCGTGTTGCGGCGCGTTTGTGGCGTCGATGACGAGGATCTTCTCGACATGATCGACGAGATCAAGAGGCTCGAGCCCAAGCCCGGGCGCGCTTTCGGCGACCCCCCTGGTCCCCCGGCAATTCCCGACGTCTATGTCAGCGCCGGGCGAGACGGGACGTGGCGGGTCGAACTCAACAGTCAGGCGCTGCCGCGGGTGCTGGTCAACGACGTCTATGCGGCCGAGATCCGGCGCGGCGCGAAGCGGGACGAGGACAAGCAATACATCTCGGCGCAACTCCAGTCGGCCAACTGGCTGGCGAAGAGCCTCGAACAGCGTGCGAGAACGATCCTCAACGTCGCGACCGAGATCGTCCGGCGGCAGGATTCATTTTTCATCGAGGGCATCGGTGGGCTGAGGCCGCTCAACCTCAAGATGGTCGGGGAAGCGATCGGGGTGCACGAATCGACGGTGTCGCGGGCGACTGCCCACAAGTTCATGCAGACGCCTCGTGGGCTCTTCGAAATGAAGTATTTCTTCACCGCTGCGATCGCCTCGGATTCGGGTCCGGCGCACTCGGCCGAGGCGGTGCGCCAGCGGATACGGCGGATGATCGAGGACGAGGATCCCCGGGACGTCCTTTCCGACGACGTCATCGTGGAGCGTCTCCGAAAGGCCGACATTGTCGTTGCGCGCCGCACGGTGGCGAAATATCGCGACAGTCTCAAAATCCCGTCATCCGTCGAAAGGCGGAAGCTGAAGGTCGCGCTCGTTCGCCCGCCCCGCGTGCGCAGCGGTTCCTTGACTGTCGAGCTGTGAAAAACTGTTTTTCCTGGAGTATCAGATACTTATTGCGACGATTGACATCGTCGAGACAGGCTCCTAACGCTACCTTCAGATTGGCTGGTTAAGATTCGACGGCGACACGAGCATTTTGGGCAGGCGATAACCGTCGCATGCGGCGGGGCAAGCAAGCGGCAGTGATCGAAGGATCCTGCCAGGCTGGAGAAGGCCGACAAATCGATGACTTTGAGGGTGTCCGGCAAGAACCTCGATATCGGGGAATCCTTGCGTCAGCACGTTCTGGAAAAAGTGCAAAGCGTGGTTGCCCATTACTTCGACGGATCGGTGGACGGTCACGTCGTCCTCACCCGGGAGGGTTCAGGATATCGCTCGGACTGCGTTTTGCGGCTGAGCTCCGGGGTCTCATTGCAGGCGGAGGGGCGAGCGCATGAGCCGTACCCGTGCTTCGAACAGGCCGCCAACAAGATCGAAGGGCGCCTGCGACGCTATAAACAGCGTCTCAAGGGCCATGGAGCCGCCGCCGGCAATGGCAAGGCGAGGGTTGCGACCTATATGGTGGAGTCGCCCCATGAGGAACAGGAAGAACCCCCCGAGGGCTTCAATCCGGTCGTAGTGGCCGAGGGAATCGAAGCTTTGAAGTCCCTGTCAGTCGCGTCGGCCGTCGCCGAGCTCGATCTCACCGGCGCGCCGGTCGTTGTCTTCGAGCACGCAGGAAGCGGGCGGGTTAACATCGTCTATCGACGGCGCGACGGCGCCATCGGGTGGGTCGATCCGCACTGAGGCGGCGGTCGCGGGCGATATCCTTGACGGACATTCGGAACACAAATGTCGTTATCCCAACTTATTAAGCCGGACGCAGTGCTCGCGGCGCTGCGGGTCAACGGCAAGAAACAGGCCCTGCAGGAAATGAGCGACCGAGCAGCGCTCGTCTCCGGTTTGCCGGCGCGCGAGATTTTCGACTCGATCTTGCAACGTGAGCGGCTCGGCTCGACTGGCGTCGGCGACGGTGTTGCCATCCCGCACGGCAAGCTCGCCAAGTGCGGCGACATATTCGGCGTCTTCGCCCGCCTCGAGCGGGCAATCGATTTTGATGCGCCGGACGGGTTGCCGGTCGATCTGATTTTCCTGCTGATCGCGCCCGAGTTGGCCGGCGCCGACCACCTTAAGGCGTTGGCGATGAGCGCCCGCCTTCTCCGAAATCCGGCAATCGCGGCCCAATTGCGCGGGACGCGCGATCCCACTGCCCTCTATGCGCTGTTGACCATGGCGCCGACTTCACACGCCGCTTGACCCGGGTAGGAGCAACAGTGAAGGCGCGCGTCACCGTCACGCTCAAGTCCGGGGTGCTCGATCCGCAGGGCAAGGCGATCGAGGGCGCGCTCAGGTCTCTGTCGATCGAAGGCGTCAAGGCCGTGCGTCAAGGAAAGGTTTTCGACATCGAGATCGACGCCGACGATCGCGAGGGCGCACGCAAAAAGCTGGGCGAGGCGTGCGAGCGGTTGCTGGCGAATACGATTGTCGAGAACTACGCCATCGAGATCGTCTGAATCGATGAAGGCAGCAGTCATTCTCTTCCCCGGCTCCAACCGAGAGGGCGACGCCGTACGGGCAATCCAGCGGGCGAGCGGGCGCGCTCCCGCTGTCGTCTGGCACGCCGATCGCGACCTGCCGGCGGGAACGGATCTCATCGTTCTTCCCGGCGGATTTTCCTATGGCGACTACCTGCGCTGTGGCGCGATCGCAGCGCGGTCGCCGATCATGCGGGCCGTCGGCGACCATGCGGCTCGAGGCGGATTGGTCCTCGGAATCTGCAACGGGTTTCAGATTCTGTGCGAGGCGGGCCTTCTGCCCGGCGTCCTGATGCGAAACGCGGGATTGCGTTTCCTCTGCAAAATGCAGCACTTGCGGGTCGAGAACGTCGCCACCCGCTTTACCTCCCGCTATGCGCCCGGCCAAGTGGTCAAATTCGCCGTCGCGCACGGCGAGGGGGCTTTCGAGGCCGACGAAGAGACCTTGCGGGCGCTCGAGGGGAACGGTCAGACCGCGTTTCGATATTGCGACGTCGACGGCCGGATCGACGTCGGGACGAATCCGAACGGCTCCGCTCACAGCATCGCCGGCGTCTTCAACCAGCGCTTCAACGTCCTTGGCTTGATGCCGCATCCGGAGAATTTGGTCGATCCGCTTGCGGGCGGCATCGATGGCAAACCGTTGTTCGCGGCGCTGGCGGCCTAAAGCTCAGTTTGTTCCGTCGCAAGTCCCTCGAATCACGAAAAATTTTTCGCAACCGACAGGATCCTGTCACAGTCTGTAAACCACCCTTAGGTATTATCCGCCATTCGAAGGGGTGATCATGGCTGATTCGCTGGACAGGCTTTTTGCCGCGGTTTCGCAGGCGCGCGACCGGGGTCCGTCGGTTTCCCGAACGTCCAAGCTCTTCCGCGACGGCGTTCAGAAGATGGCCAAGAAGCTGGTCGAGGAAGCGGCCGAGGTCGGCCTTGAAGCGGTGCAGATGAACCGCGAGTCGGTGATCCTCGAAAGCGCCGACGTGCTCTACCACCTGGCGGTCCTCTGGGCTGGATGCGGCGTCTCGCCCACCGACGTGATGAACGAGATCGACCGGCGCGAGCGGCTCTATGGCATTGCGGAGAAGCTTCCCAAGCACGCCGGCGCGGCGCAGATCCGGCGGATGTCCCTGGTCTCGACAAGACGCAAGGCCTCCTGATCGGCTTTTTCCCTTCGATCAGGCGGAACGCTTCCGCGATCTCCGTGTAACTGGCTGCAGCAGGCAGGCCTCGGCATACTATGGCTGGAGACGCCGGCCGGTAGTCTGCTAAGCCTCGTCGGTCCCGCCGCGCACGGATCAAGCGATGAAAGACCCCTATGAAGTCCTTGGCGTCGCCAAGACGGCAACGCCCGAAGAGATCCGCAAGGCCTACCGGCAACTGGCCAAGAAGCTGCATCCGGACCTCAATCCGGGCGACAAGGGCGCGGAGGAGAGGTTCAAGGAAGTCTCGGCCGCCAACGACCTCCTGTCGGACCCCGAAAAGCGTCGCCGCTTTGACGCCGGCGAGATCGACGCGGCCGGCGCCGAGCGGGCGCCGCAAGGGCGCTACTACCGCGAATACGCCGGCGGCGGCGCCAGTCCTTACGAAAGCGCCTCGGGCTACGCCGACTTCGCCGAAGGCGACGACCTGTTCGCCGAGCTTCTCCGTCGCAGCCGTGAGCAGGCGCGACGCCGACCGGGCGCCGACCTGCACTACGAGCTGGCCGTGCCCTTCCTCGAGGCGGTCAACGGCGCGACCAAGACCATCACCCTCCCCGAAGGCGGCACGCTCGAAGTCCGAATCCCGCCCGGCGTCGAGGACGGACAGATCCTGCGCCTCAGGGGCAAGGGCGCGCCTTCCCCCGGCGAAGGCCGGCCCGGCGACGCGCTGGTGCAGATCGTCGTCCAGCCCCACCCGTTTTTCACCCGCGAGGGCGACGACATCCAGGTCGAACTGCCCATCACGATCAAGGAGGCGGCGCTCGGCGGCGAAGTGCGCGCGCCGACGACGACGGGGCGCGTCATGCTCAGGATCCCGCCGCATTCCAACACCGGCGACACGCTGAGGCTGCGGGGAAAGGGGGTCCGGCGGCGCGGCGGCGGCGCGGGCGACGAACTGATCAGGCTCAAGGTCGTCATGCCGAAGACGTCGGACGCCGAGCTCGAACTCGTTCCTGTCGAACTGGACGCCGCCGCCGGACTATGATCCTCGCAGGGAGATGACCCCATGAATGAGCGCGAGTTCCTTCAGCGGGCGCGCCTCGACCGCGCGACCTACGAGATCAGCATCGAGCAGCGGTGGCTGATCCCCGCCGGCGCGGCGGAAAGGGACTTTACCGAGCTTGACCTCGCCCGCGCGCGCCTCATCCACGACCTCAAGCACAATATGGGGGTCAACGACGAGGGGCTCGACGTCATTCTGCATCTTATCGACCAGATGCATGGCCTCAGACGCGCGCTCGCCCAAGCGCTGGCCTCGGTGCACGAGCGAGAACGACCGGGGGGGACCGCGCCTACGGCGTGACCAACGAACCAGCGTGGCGCGCCGAGGCCGAACGGGCGGGGCGCCAAGCGAACCTTCATGCCAATTGGTCATAAAGACCTGCCCGCCGGATGCCCGGCGCCCGGGCGCTGCGGCGGCGCCGGGCGAGCGAGCCGGCTTGCCCACGCCCCCGGCGGCGTGGCAGCATGGCGAGGGAGGCCCCGGGATGACCCATTCGCGATACGCTCTTTACCTCACCCCCCCTCCGGACAGCGACCTCTGGCGCTTCGGCTGCGACATCATCGGCCGCGACGCCGCAACAGGGGGCTTGCGTGAGGGATTCGCTCCTGAAGGCTATGAGCTCGAGGCTTGGCGGCAGCTGACGAGCGAGCCGCGGCGCTATGGCTTTCACGCCACTCTCAAGGCGCCGTTCCACCTCCGGGCGGATCTCGATGTCGTCGATCTGATGGATCGCGTCGCCGCCTTTGCCCGGACCTTCAAGCCGTTCGAAGCCGGGGAACTGCAGGTCGGCGCGATAACGACGGCCGACGGCCGAGCCTTCTGCGTGCTGAAGCCGACGGACCGCCGCAAAGGCGCTGCATGCGTTGGAGCGGGGCGTCGTTCGCCGCCTTGACGTGTTGCGCGCGCCCATGACCGCGGCCGAGCGGCGCCGGCGCGAAGGTTCGCGCCTCACTCCAAGACAGCGCTACTATCTCGACGCATGGGGGTACCCTTACGTCCTCGACGAGTTCCGTCCGCATTTCACCTTGACCAACGTCGTGGCCGATCCGGACCGCATAACCAAGGCGCTGGATTGGGAATTCAATCTCAGAGTTCCGTCGCGGATGCTGTTTGTCGATGCGCTGACGCTGTTCGGCGAGTCCGAGCCGGGCGGCGACTTCACGATCCTGCGGCGCTTTCCGCTCGGCGGTTCGAAGCGGGCGCGTCGTCATTCGCCGCGCGTTGCGCTCGAGGCGTTCCTCGATTGACCTGAAGGATCGCCCGGGGGGAGACGGACATGGCCATCGAGGGACGCAGCGACGCGCGGAAGGGCGGCAGGATCAGGCTCGGCATGGTCGGCGGCGGCGAGGGAGCCTTCATCGGCGCCGTGCACCGCATCGCCTCGCGCATCGACGACCAGTACGAGCTCGTCGCCGGGGCGCTGTCGTCGACCCCCGACAAGGCGCGCCGGTCGGGCGAAGCGCTCGGCCTCGCTGCGGATCGCATCTACGACGACTACGAAAGCATGGCCAAAGCCGAGGCCAAGCGAACGGACGGGATCGAGGCGGTCGCCATTGTCACGCCGAACGACGTCCACGCCGGGCCGACCTACGCCTTCCTCAAGGCGGGCGTTCACGTCATCTGCGACAAGCCGCTGACGGTGTCGCTCAAGGAAGCCAGAAAGATGCAGGCCGCGGTCGAGAGCGCGGGCCTCGTCTTCGCGCTGACCCACAACTATACCGGCTATCCGCTGGTGCGCCGCATGCGCGAAATGGCGCGGGGCGGCGACATTGGCGAGATCCGCCTCGTCCAGGTCGAATATCCGCAGGACTGGCTGACCGGGCCGACCGAGACGACCGGCAACAAGCAGGCCGAGTGGCGGGTCGACCCGAAGCGCTCCGGGGCCGGCGGGGCGCTCGGCGACATCGGCACCCACGCCTTCAACCTCGCCGACTACGTGACCGGGCTCGAGCTCGCCGAGCTCGCCGCCGACCTCACCTCGTTCGGCGCCGGTCGCCAGCTCGACGACAACGTCCAGATCATGCTGCGCTACGCCAATGGGGCGCGTGGGGCTTTATGGGCGAGCCAGGTCGCGCCCGGCCATGAGAACGGCCTGACGCTCCGCGTCTACGGGACGAAGGGCGGCCTCCGCTGGGTGCAGGCCAATCCGAACGAGATGCTGTGGTCGCCGTACGAGAAGTCGACGCGCATCGTCACCCGCGGCGGTCCGGATGCGGGCGAGGCGGCGGCGCGGGTGACCCGCGTGCCGCCCGGACATCCCGAGGGCTATCTCGAGGGTTTCGCCAACATCTATTCGGAGGTCGCCGCCGCGATCAAGGCGGCGCGCTCGGGCAAGAAACCGCCGAAGGGCGTCCACTTCCCGACGATCGACGACGGCGTCAAGGGCCTCGCCTTCATCGAGGCGGCGGTCAAATCGTCGAAGGCCAACGGCAAGTGGACCAAACCCTGAGCGCAGGCCTGGCAGCCACTCGCTGTTTTCAAGGGCATAGGCGTGAAAACCTGTCACTTTTTCACTTTGTCACTTTGTCACTTTTTCGGCCCCAAGCTCACCCGGTTTGCCGCTGCTTCTCTTTGCTGCGTAGCGGCGGTCGGACCCCTCGTTCTTGGGGCGTAACAGCGCAACCCCAAGGCGGTCCGGATTGCCCGCCTCGCAGCACGTCGTCCAGGTCCAGTTACGGTTGATTGGGGATTGAGTAAGCTGTCACCCTAATTCCAGAGCATCATGCGGCTCTGGATCGCCACGTCGCTTCGCTCCTCGCGATGACGCAGGGCGCGGCGACCCTTCCCCCTTGCGGGCCCTTGCGGGGGAAGGTGTCGTTGCGAAGCAACGACGGATGAGGGCCATCGCGCGGAGCGCGATGGCTGGTATGTTCAAGAGGCGGCGCCCGAAGTCATGACGCAAGACAAGCGGAGACTGGCGAAGCCGTCGCGCTCTGCGCGACCGCCCCCTCATCCGTCGCGCCTTCGGCGCGACACCTTCTCCCGGGCCGCAGGGGAGAAGGGGCTCCTGAGGGCACATTTTGTGGGCTGGAAGACCTTCAGGGGCGAGTTGGTCTCTGGCGCCGGCAATCAACAGCTATAGGCCATCTGACCCGCCGCGGCCTTAACACGCGCGCGCTTGGGCGCCATATAAAGCGCTTCGACCGTCTTCGGCCTCCTTCCAACGGAGGCCAGATGCGTCGCCTCAACCGCAACAGGATTCAAAACCCGTTTTGTCGAATTCTGACCCGATCCTGAAAACTGAGGCGCGGACGCGTGAGCCGCGGCTCCGGTCTGCGCCGGCGCGTGCCCCGGCGTCACGCGCGGCGGACGACTACCGCGCCCTCTTCCATCCCGCCGTCGCCGGGTGGTTCGGCAAGACCTTCAGCGCGCCGACGCCGGCGCAAGCGGAGGCGTGGCCGGCGATCAAGGCTCAGCGGCATACGCTGATCGCGGCGCCGACCGGGTCGGGCAAGACGCTGGCGGCGTTTCTGGCGGCGATCGACGAACTGGTGCGGCAGGGGCTCGAGGGCGGGCTCGCCGATCAGACCCAGGTCGTCTACGTGTCGCCCTTGAAGGCGCTGTCGAACGACATCCACCGCAATCTCGAGGCGCCGCTCGCCGGCATCCGCGAGGAATTGCAGCGGAGCGGGCTCCCCGACGTCGAGATCCGCACCTGGGTCCGCACCGGCGACACGCCGCCTTCCGAGCGCGAGCGGATGCGCCGCCGCCCGCCGCACATCCTGGTGACGACGCCGGAATCGCTCTACGTGCTGCTCGGCTCCGAGTCCGGGCGGAAGATGCTGGCGACCGCCCGCTTCGCGATCGTCGACGAGATCCATGCGGTCGCGCCCAATAAGCGCGGCGCCCATCTCGCGCTGTCGCTCGAGCGCCTCGACGCGCTCTGCGGCGACAAGCTGCATGCGCATCGGCCTGTCGGCGACGCAAAACCCGATTCGCGCGGTCGCGGATTTCCTGGTCGGCGCCGGGGCGGACGGCGCGCCGGCGGCCGATGTCGCCATCATCGACTCGGGCCATCAGCGGCCGCGGGACTTGAGCCTGGAAATGCCGGAGTCGCCGCTCGAGGCGGTGATGTCGGGCGAAACCTGGACGCAGATCTATCAGCGCCTCGCCGAGCTGATCGAGGCGCACCGGACGACGCTCGTCTTCGTCAACACCCGCCGCATGGCCGAGCGCATCGCCCGCGAGCTGACCGAGCGGCTCGGCGAAGAGCGCGGTCACCGCCCATCACGGCAGCATGGCGAAGGAACTGAGGCTCGACCGCCGAGCAGCGGCTGAAGCGCGGCGAACTGAAGGCGCTGGTCGCCACCGCTTCGCTCGAGCTTGGCATCGACATCGGCGAGGTCAATCTCGTCTGCCAGCTCGGTTCGCCGCGCGCCATCGCGACCTTTTTGCAGCGCGTCGGCCGCTCCGGCCATGCCGTCGGCGGCACGCCGAAGGGGCGGCTCTTTCCGCTGTCGAGGGACGATCTCGTCGAATGCGCCGCGCTGATCGACAGCGTCCGCCGCGGCGAGCTCGACCGCCTGACCATTCCGAGCCGGCCGCTCGACGTGCTCGCCCAGCAGATCGTCGCCGAAGTCGCGGCGCAAGACTGGACGGAGGCGGCGCTCTACGAGCGGCTGCGGCGCGCCTGGCCGTTTCGCGCGCTCGAGCGGGCCGATTTCGACGCCGTCGTCCGTATGCTGGCCGAGGGCTTCTCGACCCGGCGCGGCCGGCGCGGCGCGGCCATCCATCGCGACGCGGTCAACGGGATCTTGCGCGGCCGCCGCGGCGCGCGGACGATCGCGCTGACCTCGGGAGGCACCATTCCCGACACGGCCGACTACCAGGTGCTGCTCGAGCCGGAGAACCACATCATCGGCACCGTCAACGAGGACTTCGCCGTCGAGAGCATGATCGGCGACGTCTTCCAGCTCGGCAACACATCCTATCGCATCCAGCGGGTCGAGCGCGGCGCCGTGCGGGTCGAGGACGCCAAGGGTCAGCCGCCGAACATCCCCTTCTGGCTCGGCGAGGCGCCGGGCCGGACGGACGAGCTCTCGGCCTCGGTGTCGCGGCTCCGCGCCGAAGTCGCGGCGCGGCTTGTCGCCGATGCGTCCGGAGCGGCGGTCCGGCGCTGGCTCGTCCAGGACGTCGGCGTCGGCGCGCCGGCCGCCGAGCAGCTCGTCGACTATCTCGCCGCCAGCGCGGCGGCCTTCGGCTGCCTGCCGACCCAGGACACGATCGTCATGGAACGCTTCTTCGACGAAGCGGGCGGCATGCAGCTCGTCATCCATGCGCCGTTCGGCAGCCGCATCAATCGCGCCTGGGGCCTGGCGTTGCGCAAGCGCTTCTGCCGCAAGTTCAACTTCGAACTGCAGGCGGCGGCGACCGAGGACAATATCGTCCTGTCGCTGACGACGGCGCACAGCTTCGAGCTCGGTGACGCCGCGCGCTATCTCAATTCCGCCAGCGTCCGGACGGTCCTGATCCAGGCGCTGCTCGATGCGCCGATGTTCGTCACCCGCTGGCGCTGGGTCGCCGGCGTGGCGCTCGCCCTGCCGCGCTTCCGCGGCGGCAAGAAGGTGCCGCCGCAGTTCCTGCGCATGCAGGCGGAAGACCTGATCGCGGCGGTCTTCCCCGACCAGATCGCCTGCGCCGAGAATCTCGTCGGCGAGCGCGAGATTCCGGACCACCCGCTGACCAACCAGGCGATCGCCGACTGCCTGCACGAGGCGATGGACATCGACGGGCTGGAACGCTTGCTCGCCCGGCTCGAGGCGGGCGACATCCGTGTCGTCGCCTGCGATTTGACCGGCCCGTCGCCGCTGGCGCTCGAGGCGCTTTCGGCGCGGCCCTACGCCTATCTCGACGACGCGCCGCTCGAGGAGCGACGGACACAGGCGGTGATGGCGCGGCGCTGGCATGATCCCGAGAGCGCCTCGGGCCTCGGCAAGCTCGATCCGCAGGCAATCGACCGGGTGCGCTCCGAGGCGTGGCCCGATCCGACCAGCGCCGAGGAGCTGCATGACGCGCTTTTGTGGCTCGGCTGCCTGAGCGTCGAGGAGGCGCGCACGGCGCCCGGCTGGGGCGGCTGGCTGGAAGCGCTGGCGCGGGAGAAGCGCGTCGCTGAGCTCAAGGCGCCGCGGGCGAGCCTCTGGATTCCGGCCGAGCGGCTGAACCAGTTCCGCGCCCTGTGGCCGGCAGCCGGGCTCGACCCGGAGATCGCCGCGCCGGCCGAACAAACCGGCGAGGCGTGGACGCCGGAAGCGGCGCTGGTCGAGATCCTGCGAGGCCGGCTCGAGGGTCTCGGGCCGGTCACGCAAACGGCGCTGACCGCGCCGCTCGGGCTCGAGCCGGAAGCCGCGACCGCGGCGCTGATCGCCCTCGAAAGCGAGGGAACGATCCTGCGCGGGCGCTTCCTGCCGGGCGTCAACGACGAGCAATGGTGCGACCGGCGGCTGCTGGCGCGCATCCATCATTACACCATCCGCCGCCTGCGCTCGGAGATCGATCCGGTCGCGGCGCGCGACTTCCTGCGCTTCCTGTTCGCCTGGCAGCATGTCGCGGAGGAGACGCGCCTCGAAGGACCCGACGCGCTCCCGGCGGTTCTTCAGTCGCTCGAAGGCTTCGAGGCGCCGGCCGGGGCGTGGGAGACGGAGATCCTGCCGGCGCGGCTCAAGGACTACGAAGCCTCCTGGCTCGACGCCGAATGTCTCGCCGGGCGGATCGCCTGGGCGCGGCTGAGCCCCAGCCCGCTCGCCGGCGCCGGCGACCGGACGCGCCGGGTCGCGCCGGTCCGCGCCACGCCGATCACGTTCATGGACCGGCGCCGGGTGCAGCAATGGTCTGCGCTCGCGCCGCCGACCGACGCGGCCGTTCCGAGCGGCCGGGCCGAGGATGTGCTGAACTGCCTCGCCGCGCACGGCGCGCTCTTCTTCGACGAAATCGCCGACTCGACGCGCCTTCTGCGCCCGCAGGCCGAGGAGGCGCTCGCCGAACTCGTGGCGCTCGGGCTGGTGACGTCCGACAGCTTCGCCGGGCTTCGGGCGCTGCTGGTCCCGTCGGGTCAGCGGAAGCCGCTGGCCGGCGCGCGGCGCCGCGGCCGGGTGCTTTCCTACGACATCGCCAGCGGCGGGCGCTGGGCGCTGGCGCGCCGGGCGCCGCCGAGCCAAGCCATGAGCGAGACGCGGGCCGCCGCGGTCGAGCATGCGGCGCGGACCTTGCTCAGCCGCTACGGCGTCGTCTTCTGGCGCCTGCTGGCGCAGGAGCCGGGCTGGCTGCCGCCGTGGCGGGACCTGCTCCGCGTCTACCGGCGGCTCGAGGCGCGCGGCGAAATCCGCGGCGGCCGTTTCGTCGCCGGCTTCTCCGGCGAGCAATACGCGCTCCCCGAAGCGGTCGGGCTTCTGCGCGAGATGCGACGGCGGCCGAAGTCCGGCGAATGGGTGTCGCTGTCGGGCGCCGACCCCTTGAACCTGCTCGGCATCCTGACGCCCGGCTCGCGGCTTGCGGCCTTGACCGCGAGCCGCCTCATCTATCGCGACGGCCTGCCGGTGGCGGCGCTCGCCGGCGGCAAGGCGCAGTTCCTCGCCGACCTCGAGCCGGCCGAGAAATGGGAAGCGGAAAAGCGCCTCGTGCGCTCTTCCGCCCGCGGCATGCTCGCCGACCTGGCGTGAGCGCGCCCCTTCTCCCTCAAGAGGAGCCGGGTCTCAGGCATGTTCCGCGAGCTTACGCATCGTCGCCTTGAAGCGCGTCGCGACGGGCTCTCGCAGCATGTGCCGGCCGCCGCTCACCACCTTGCGCCCGCTGCTCCAGACGCAGTCCACCAGCGCATCGCCGGCGCTGAAGATCCAGGCGTCGAGTATCGGGTCGCCCGCCTTTCCGGCGAGCGTCGGATGGTCGGCGTTGAGGGTCAGGATGTCGGCGGCCGCGCCGACGGCGAGGCGTCCGGACGAACGCTTGAGCGCCTGGGCGCCGCCGATGAAGGCGGCGTCCGCCAGCGCCCGGCCGGCAGACCCGCCGGGAGGCGCGCAAACGTTGCGCGCCTGGCGATCGAGGCGCTGGGAATATTCGAGCTGCCGCAGCTCGGCCGCGGCGCCGATCATGACGTTGGAATCGGTGCCGACGCCGAAGCGCCCGTCCGCGCCGAGATAGTCGGGCGCATTGAAGACGCCATCGCCGAGATTGGCCTCCGTCACCGGGCAGAGGCCGGCGACCGCGCCCGAGCGCGCCAGGTCGCGGGTCTCCAGCGCATCCATATGCGTCGCGTGGACGAGGCACCAGCGGCGATCGACGTCGGCATGGTCGAGGAGCCAGCGGACCGGCCGGGCGCCCGACCAGGCGAGGCAGTCCTCGACTTCCTTCGTCTGCTCGGCGGCGTGGATGTGGATCGGGCCGCCGGCCGCAAGCACGACGACCTCGGCGAGCTCGGCGCCGGTGACGGCGCGGAGACTGTGCGGCGCGACGCCGATCGTCGCGCTCCCCGCCTGCCGCCGGCAGTCGTCGACGAGACGCGCGAAGGCGGCGATATCGGTCACGAACCGCCGCTGCTCCGGCCTCGGCGGCGCGCCGCCGAAGGTCGCGTGCGCGTAGAAGACCGGCAGCAGCGTCAGCCCGATGCCGGTCTTAAGCGCCGCGGCGAGAATGCGATCCGCCATCTCGGCCGGCGCCGCATAGGGCGAGCCGTCCGGCGCGTGATGCAGATAGTGGAATTCGGCGACGGCGGCGAAGCCCGCTTCCAGCATTTCGACATAGGCCTGAGCGGCGACCGCCTCGACGTCGTCGGGCGACATCGTCAGCGCGAAACGGTACATCGTCTCGCGCCAGGTCCAGAACGAGTCGGCGCCGGGCCCGCGGATTTCCGTCAGTCCCGCCATGGCGCGCTGGAAGGCGTGGCTGTGCAGGTTGGCGAGCGCGGGCACGGCGATGGCGTAGCGCTCGTCGCCCTCGCGCGGGGGCGCGCCCCGCTCGATCGCGGCGATCGCGCCGCCTTCGATGGCGATTCGCACGTCGGACGTCCAGCCCTCGGGCAGAAGCGCGCTTGCGGCGTGAAGGGTGGACAAGCGGCAGTCTCCTCGATCCATCTTCCATCAGATGACTAGCCTTTCAGCCTCTCGCAATCGAGGGCCCTGCTTCGGGTCCTATTGCGAGTCAATATCCGGGTCGCCTCTTTGTGCTTCTTCGTGTCCTTGGTGGTCATTCGATTGACCACAAAGGACAAGAAGGAGCACGAAGACGCGGGGTGACAGTCGTTTCATGCACCGAGATCGCCCGCGAGACACCGGCCGCGTCGGTGCGCTACACTTCCCGGATGACACGCGGCCTGACCACGCATGCCTGAGGCCAACGGCATCGAGACCGTCTGGCTGAACGCCCGTCTGGCGACGCTCGCGCTCGCCGCCCCCGGACTCGGCGTCATCGAGCGCGGCGCGGTGGCGGCGCGCGCCGGACGGATTGCCTTCGCCGGGCCTGAGGCCGACCTGCCCGCGGGCTGGCGGGCGCAGGCGCGCATCGTCGATTGCGAAGGCCGCTGGATCACGCCCGGACTCATCGACTGCCACACCCATCTCGTCTACGGCGGCGACCGGGCGCAGGAGTTCGAGATGCGGCTCGCCGGCGCGACTTACGAAGAGATCGCGAGGCAGCGGCGGCGGCATCCTCTCGACCGTCCGCGCCACGCGCCAAGCGGGCGCCGACATCCTCCTCAGCGCGACGTTGCGCCGGCTCGATGCGCTGATCGCCGAGGGCGTCACCACCGTCGAGGTCAAGTCCGGCTACGGCCTCGAGCTCGAGGCCGAGCGCAAGTCGCTCCGCGTCGCGCGGCGGCTTCAGGAAATCCGCCCGATCGCCGTCCGCACGACGTTTCTCGGCGCGCATGCGCTGCCGCCCGAATACACGCATGACCGCGCCGCCTATGTCGCGCTCGTCGCCGACACGATGATTCCGGCGCTGGCCGCCGAAGGTCTCGTCGACGCGGTCGACGCCTTCTGCGAAAGGATTGCCTTCGATCGCCGCGAGGTCGCGCGCGTCTTCACCGCCGCCCGGCGCCTCGGCCTGCCGGTCAAGCTGCATGCCGACCAGCTGACCGACAGCGGCGGCGCCGCGCTCGCCGCCGAGTTCGACGCGCTCTCGGCCGATCATCTCGAATATGCGGACGAAGCCGGCGTCGCCGCGATGGCGCGCGCCGGTGTCGTCGCCGTGCTGCTGCCGGGCGCCTATTACGTGCTGCGCGAGCGTCAGGCGCCGCCGGTCGCGCTCATGCGCCAGCACGGGCTCGCGATGGCGGTCGCCACCGATTCAAACCCCGGCACCTCGCCGATGACGTCGCTTCTGCTGGCGCTCAACATGGCGGCGACGCTGTTTGGCCTCACCGTCGACGAGTGCCTCGCCGGCGTCACGCGCAACGCGGCGCGCGCCCTCGGCCTCGCCGAGGAAACGGGAACGCTCGAACCCGGCAAATGGGCGGATCTTGCGATCTGGGACATCGAGCGCCCGGCCGAGCTCGTCTATCGTCTCGGCTTCAACCCGCTGCACAAGCGGGTGTGGAGGGGCCGATGACGGTCGACGCTCGTGCCGGGCGAAGCGAAGCTCGCCGACTGGCGGCGGATCTGGCGCGGCGAAGGCGTCGCGCTCGATCCGGCCTGCCGCGCCGGCGTCGCGGCGAGCGCCGCGGCGGTCCAGCGCATTCTCATGAGCGGCGAGCCGATCTACGGGATCAACACCGGCTTCGGCAAGCTCGCGACCGTACGCATCGACGCCGCCGATCTGGCGACGCTGCAGCGCAATCTCGTGCTCTCGCACGCCGCCGGCGTCGGCGAGCCGACGTCCCCCGCGGCGGCGCGGCTGATGATGGCGTTGAAGCTGGCGAGTCTGGCGCAGGGCCATTCCGGCGTGCGGCCGGAGACGCTGGCGCTCATCGAGGCGATGCTCGAGCGCGGCGTGACCCCGGTCGTGCCGTCGCAGGGGTCGGCCGGCGCCTCCGGCGATCTCGCGCCGCTGGCCCATATGGCGGCGGCGATGCTCGGCGTCGGCGCCGCGAGGATCGGCGAACGGACGATGCCGGCGGCGGCGGCGCTGGCCGAGGCCGGGCTGGCCCCGATCGCGCTCGCGCCGAAGGAGGGTCTGGCGCTCCTGAACGGCACGCAATTCTCGACCGCCTCAGCGCTGATCGGCCTCTTCGAGGCGGAAACGCTGCTCGCCTCGGCGCTCGCGACGGGCGCGCTCTCGCTCGACGCGGCGCGCGGGTCGGACACGCCGTTCGATCCGCGCATCCATGCGCTCAGGCGCCATCGCGGCCAGATCGAATGCGCCGCGGCGTTGCGCGCGCTCCTCGCCGGAAGCGCCATCCGCGCCTCGCATCTCACCGGCGATCCGCGCATCCAGGACCCCTATTGCCTGCGCTGCCAGCCGCAGGTGATGGGCGCGGCGCTCGATCTTCTGCGCCAGGCGGCGGCGACGCTCATCGACGAAGCCAATGCCGTCTCCGACAATCCGCTGATCTTCGCCGGCGACGACGAGGCGCTTTCGGGCGGCAATTTCCACGCCGAGCCGGTCGCCTTCGCCGCCGACATGATCGCGCTCGCCATTTGCGAGATCGGCTCGCTTGCCGAGCGCCGGATCGCGCTGCTCGTCGATCCGGCGCTCTCCGGCCTGCCGGCGTTCCTGACGCCGAACCCCGGCCTCAACTCCGGCTTCATGATCCCCCAGGTGACGGCGGCGGCGCTCGTCTCCGAGAACAAGAGCCGCGCCTATCCGGCGAGCGTCGACTCGATCCCGACCTCGGCCAACCAGGAGGATCACGTGTCGATGGCGGCGCACGGCGCCCGCCGGCTCGAACCGATGGCGGAGAACGCCTTCGCCGTCGTCGGCATCGAGCTCCTCGCCGCGGCGCAGGGCTGCGACTTCCATGCCCCCTTGCGCTCGAGCGCGCCGCTCGAAGCGCTCCGGGCGCGCCTCAGGCGCGAGGTTCCGCATCTCGAAAACGACCGCTATCTGCATCCCGATATCCTCGCCGCGACGCGGCTCGCGCGCGAGGGCGCGGTCGTCGAGGCGGCGGGCGAGACGCTGCTGCCCCGTCTCGAGGCCGCGTCATGACGGAAGAGCGTCCCGAATGGCTCATTGTCGAGCCGCGCGCGGCGCCGCTCATCGTCAGCATTCCCCATGCCGGCGTCGAACTGCGCGAATACGAGCCGCGCTTCGCCAGCCCCTGGCTGGCGCAGAAGGACGCCGACTGGCGCCTCGACGAGCTTTACGATTTCGCCGGCGGCCTCGGCGCGACCGTCGTGCGCACGAAGGCTTCGCGCTCGATCATCGACGTCAACCGCGATCCGTCCGGCGCCTCGCTCTATCCCGGCCAGGCGACGACCGGGCTCTGCCCGACGACGACCTTCGACGGCGAGCCGCTCTATCGCGAGGGCGAGGCGCCGGACGAAGCGGAGATCGTCCGGCGCAAGCGCGCGTATTTCGAGCCCTATCATGCGGCGCTGCGCGTCGAGATCGCGCGGCTGCGCAGACGCGTTCCCGCGCATCGCGCTCTTCGACGCGCATTCGATCCGCTCGCGGATCCCGCGCCTGTTCGAGGGCGAGCTGCCGGTCTTCAATCTCGGCACGAATTCGGGCGCGAGCTGCAGCCCAGGCCTGCGCGAAGCGGTCAGCGCCGTCCTCGCAGCGAGCGGCGAGACCTCGGTGATCGACGGGCGCTTCAAGGGCGGCTGGATCACCCGCGCCTACGGCAAGCCCAGCGACGGCGTCGAGGCGATCCAGCTCGAACTCGCCTGCCGCGCTTATATGATCGAACCGGAGGCGCCGACGCCCGACAACTGGCCGCGCCCGGTCGATGCAGGTCGCGCCGCCCGCACGCGGCTCACGCTCCGCGCCGTACTCGAAACGATTCTCGAAGGATTGCGCACGTGATGGAAGCTTCCCATTGTCATTCCCGACGGGCGCGAAGCGACCGATCGGGAACCCAGCGTGACGTCCGCGGTCGACCGTCATCCCTGGGTTCCCGGTCAGACCTTCGGTCTGCCGGGAAGGACAAGACAGCGGATGAAAGGCCCGTCCGATGACCGTTTCCCCACGTCTCGACAACATGCGCGTCATCCGCGCGCCGCGCGGCCCAAAGATCAGCGCCAAAAGCTGGCTGACCGAAGCGCCGATGCGCATGCTGATGAACAATCTCGACCCCGATGTCGCCGAGCGGCCGGGCGAGCTCGTCGTCTATGGCGGCATCGGCCGGGCGGCGCGCGACTGGCAAGCGTTCGACCGCATCGTCGCAACGT
Source organism: uncultured Alphaproteobacteria bacterium (assembly GCA_963820795.1). Lineage (GTDB taxonomy): Bacteria > Pseudomonadota > Alphaproteobacteria > Rhizobiales > Beijerinckiaceae > Roseiarcus. The sequence goes on along the minus strand of CAWGBJ010000010.1, from coordinate 181,407 downwards.
TGCGCCGGCTCGAAAAGGACGAGACGCTGCTCGTCCAGTCGGGCAAGCCCGTCGGCGTCTTCCGCACCCACGCGGATGCGCCGCGCGTCCTCATCGCCAACTCGAACCTGGTGCCGCACTGGGCGACCTGGGATCATTTCCACGAGCTCGATCGCAAGGGCCTGATGATGTACGGCCAGATGACGGCGGGGTCCTGGATCTATATCGGCTCGCAGGGCATCGTGCAGGGCACCTACGAGACTTTCGTCGAGATGGGCCGCCAGCACTTCGGCGGCGACCTCTCCGGGCGTTGGATTCTGACGGCGGGGCTCGGCGGCATGGGCGGCGCGCAGCCGCTCTCGGCGACGTTCGCCGGCGCCTCGCTCATCGCTGTCGAATGCCGTCCCTCGAGCATCGAGTTTCGCCTGCGCACCGGCTATGTCGACATCGCCGCCAAGGACCTCGACGACGCGCTTTCGATCATCGAGAGGGCGACGCGCGAGCGCAAGGCCGTCTCGGTGGCGCTCCTCGGCAACGCCGCCGAAGTCGTGCCCGAGCTCGTGCGCCGCGGCGTGAGACCCGACATCGTCACCGACCAGACCTCGGCGCATGATCCGGTCAACGGCTATCTGCCGAAAGGCTGGACGCTCGCCGAATGGGACGAGCGGCGCGCCGCCGATCCGAAGGCCGTCGAGCGCGCCGCCAAGGCCTCGATGGCCGAGCACGTCAGGGCGATGCTGTCTTATGCCCATGCCGGCGTCCCGACCGTCGACTACGGCAACAACATTCGCCAGATGGCGTTCGAAGAGGGCGTCGCCGACGCCTTCGATTTTCCGGGCTTCGTGCCGGCCTACATCCGCCCGCTCTTCTGCCGCGGCGTCGGGCCGTTCCGCTGGGTCGCGCTCTCGGGCGATCCGGAGGACATATTCAGGACCGACGCCAAGGTGAAGGAGCTCATCCCCGACAATGCGCATCTGCACAACTGGCTCGACATGGCGCGCTCGCGCATCAAGTTCCAGGGCCTGCCGGCGCGCATCTGCTGGGTGGGTCTGGGCGACCGCGACCGTCTCGGCCTCGCCTTCAACGAGATGGTGGCGAAGGGCGAAGTGAAGGCGCCGATCGTCATCGGCCGCGACCATCTCGATTCGGGCTCCGTCGCCTCGCCGAACCGAGAGACCGAAGCGATGCAGGACGGCTCCGACGCCGTCTCCGACTGGCCGATGCTGAATGCGCTCTTGAACTGCGCCTCGGGCGCGACCTGGGTGTCGCTGCATCACGGCGGCGGCGTCGGCATGGGCTTTTCCCAGCACGCCGGCATGGTCGTCGTCTGCGACGGCACGCCCGAAGCCGCCCGACGCATCGCCCGCGTCCTGTGGAACGACCCGGCGACCGGCGTCATGCGCCATGCGGATGCGGGCTACGAGATCGCGATCGAATGCGCCACGGAGAAGGGGCTGGACTTGCCGAGCCTTGGCTAAGGCGTTCACAAAGGCCGGTCATGGCGGCTCCGACCCTCACAACGAGTTCGTCTCCTGCTGCGGCATTGGCGGGCTTCCGACCTGGCGCCCTTTGGAAGACTCAATGGCGATCCCCGCGTCATGCAATTTTTCCCGAATGCGCTTACGTCGGAGCAGAGCGACGATCTCGCTCGGCGGATGCAAAAGGCGCTTGCCGAACGACAGTTCGGCTTCTGGGCGGTTGAAGCCCCGGGCGTGTCCGATTTCATCGGCTTCGTCGGCCTCGGCGCACCCAGCTTCAAAGCCCACTTCACGCCGTGCGTGGAGGTTGGCTGGCGTTTAGCCGCCGAATACTGCGGCTGCGGCTACGCGAGCGAGGCCGCCTCTGCCGCGCTTCGACACGCTTTCGCAACAGTGAAGCTCGATGAAGTCGTTTCTTTCACGATCGCCGCAAACCGTCGCTCGATTGCCGTCATGCAGCGAATAGGAATGTCGAGCGCGCCGTCAGATGATTTCGATCGCCCGGATCTGCCGGAAGGACATCCAGTCCGCCGCCACCTCCTTTACCGCATGCGGAAGTCGGAATGGGCAAAGATGGAGCTTGAACAGTGTGGACAATGAACCGGCGCGCTTTCGCCGCGGCCTTGGCCGTGGCTGTCCAGGCGCATGCGCTGCGGGCGCTCGCAGCGTCGGACAACGCCGCCAACTCCGCCGGGCCGGGCGTCGGCGCCCAGTATGACGGCACGCACGTCTATGTCGCGCCGGCGGACATGGCGCGGTTCCTCGGCAGCTTCACGGCGACGTTTGGTGGGGAGGCCTCGAAACCGGCCATCACGACCGTGACGCCGACCCCGAGCAGCACGAACTTCGCCGCCGTGCGGACGCCGGCCGGCCCCCTCTCGGTCTTCGCCTTCACGACGCCGCTCCCCTATCCGTTCGGCGCCGAGCGCACCGGCTACCTCGTCAAGGACCTGGACGCCGCGATCAGCGCCGCCAGGGCGGCTGGCGCCGACGTGATCGTGGCGCCGTTCTCCGACCCGATCGGCCGCGACGCGGTGATCCAGTGGCCGGGCGGGGTGAACATGCAGCTCTACTGGCATGCGGTCGAACCGTCCTTTCCGCCGCTGGCGACGATCCCGGAGAACCGCATCTACCTTTCGCCGCACCGGGCCGATGTCTTCATGGCCGAGTTTCTGCGCTTCTCAAAGGGGCGCGTCGTCTTCGACGACGACCATGCGCCGGGCATCGAAATCGGCCGGCCGGGCGAAACCTACCGGCGCGTGCGCATCGCCTCGACTTTCGGCAAATTGACGCTCATGGTGACGGACGGCCATCTGCCGTTTCCCTACGGGCGGGAAACGACCGGCTACGAGGTTTCGGATCTGGCGGCGACCCTGGGCAAGGCCAAGGCGGCCGGCGCGACCGTTCTCGTCGAGCCTTACAAGGCCGACGATCGTGTCGCCGCGATGGTCCAGTTCCCTGGCGGCTATATCGCCGAGATCCATTCCGTCTCACAACGCTAGGCGGCATGCGCTTGCGGGTGGGCGACTATTCTTACGGGAGCAGACCATGGACTATAATCGGCTCGGTCATTCCGGCCTGCGCGTACCGGCGCTCAGCTTCGGCGCCGCAACTTTTGGCGGCGGCAACGAATTCTTCAAGGCATGGGGATCAACGGATTCCAGCGGCGCATCCCGGCTCATCGACATATGTCTCGATCACGGGGTGAACCTTTTTGATACCGCAGACGTCTACTCGGACGGCCTCTCCGAGCAGATTTTGGGTCAGGCGATCAAGGGCAAACGCAACCGCGTGCTCATTTCGACGAAGACGACATTCCCGACGGGCGATGGCCCCAACGATTTCGGGTCCTCGCGCCAGCATCTGGTGGAAGCGACGGACGCTTCCTTGAGCCGGCTCGGCGTCGACCACATCGACCTCTTGCAACTGCACGGGCAGGATTACAACACGCCGGTTGAAGAGACGCTTGCGACACTTGATCAACTCATCCGTTCGGGCAAGGTCCGCTACATCGGCTGCTCGAATTTTTCCGGCTGGCATCTGATGAAGTCGCTCGCGGCGTCGGACCGCTGCGGCTACGCCCGTTATGTCGCGCACCAGGCGTACTACTCGCTGCTCAATCGCGATTACGAGTGGGAGCTCTTGCAACTCGGCCGCGACCAGGGCGTTGGCGCGCTCATCTGGAGTCCGCTGGGCTGGGGCAAGCTGACTGGCAAAATACGGCGTGGACAACCCGCGCAGCCCGGCACCCGCGCGCACGCCATTCCCGAAACGGGACCCCGTTATGAGGAAGAGCGCCTGTTCGCCATCGTCGACGCGCTGGACGGAATCGCCGCCGAAACCGGAAAGATCATCCCGCAGATCGCGCTCAATTGGCTCCTGCGCCGTCCGACTGTCGCCAGCGTCATCATCGGCGCGCGCAACGAGCAGCAATTGGTTCAGAACATCGGGGCCGTGGGCTGGAAACTAACGGCCGACCAGATGACAAAACTCGATGCCGCCAGCGACGTTCTCCCAGCCTATCCGGTCTGGCATCAGCGCGGCTTCCCGATGCTCAACGAAAGGGCTGCGCAGGGCGAGTGACCCGGGCTCGACAACCCCTTTGCCGGGGCCGATCCAATATGCTTGATACCCGACAAAGCGGTTCAGTGTAGGTTGTGTCTAAATGGAATCGTCATCAAAGCCCGACGTGCTGATGGTCGGCCCCTATCCCGACTGGGAGATGCCGGTCCTCGAACGGGACTACGCGGTCCACAAAATGTGGCTCGCGCAAGACCGCGGGCGCTTCCTCGCCGAGGCGGGCCCACGGATCCGCGCCATCGCGACCAACGGCGTGATGGGGGCCGGGGCCGAGCTCATCGACGCCTGCCCGAAGCTCGAGATCATCGCCTGTTTCGGCGTCGGCTTCGACGCCATCGACCTCGAGCGGGCGCGGGCGCGCCGGATCCGGGTGACCAATACGCCGGACGTGCTGACCGAGGACGTCGCCGACATGGCGTTCGCGCTGATGCTGGCGAGCCTGCGGCGCATCGTCGAGGGGGAAGCCTTCGTCCGCTCCGGCGCCTGGACGAAGGGCCAGCTGCCGCTGGGCAAGAGCCTCAGCGGCAAGCGGCTCGGAATCCTCGGCATGGGTCGCATCGGCCGCGCCATCGCCCGCCGCGCTGCGGCTTTCGGCATGAGCGTCGGCTATTGCGACCTCGCCAAGGCCGCTGACGCGCCGCACGCCTATCACGCCGATCCGGTCGCGCTGGCGCGGGAAAGCGACATCCTCGTCGCGGCGACCGCCGGCGGCGCGGCGACGCGCGGCCTCGTCGGCGCCGCAGTCTTCGAGGCGCTCGGACCGGAGGGGCTCTTCGTCAACATCTCGCGCGGCTCGGTGGTCGACGAAGAAGCGCTGATCGCCGCGCTCGCGGATAAGCGCCTCGGCGCGGCGGCGCTCGACGTCTTCTGGAACGAACCGAACATCGACAAGCGCCTGCTCGACTTTGCCAACGTCATCGTCCAGCCGCATCACGCGAGCGGCACGATTGAAGCGCGCAAGGCCATGGGCCAGCTCGTGCGCGACAATCTTGCCGCCCATTTCGCCGGGCGACCGCTGCCGACGGCGGTGATTTGAACCCTCGTCTGATAAGTCATTTAGAAGTTCGGCTTCTTGACCGAACAACAACCTCGTTGCGGCTATCAAGGCCTGTGGGCAATGTGGTACTATCTCCTTTAGATTCGAAGACTAGAAGATTTGGACGCCACTGGCTTTGCATTGGGTTGCGACCGTCCTTGTTGGCCAATTCAGTCCCAAACTTCAGAGTCTCTGAGTAGGTCGTTTGCGCGATGGAAGCCCAGAGTGTGGAGCGCCGTCTCGCTGCAATTCTTGCGGCGGACGTCGTCGGATACAGCCGGCTGATGGAAGTCGACGAGGAGGGAACTCTCGCTCGACTGAAGACCGTGCGACTGGAGGTGATCGATCCGGCGATTGCCAAGTGCAAGGGCCGTATCATCAAGACGACCGGCGACGGCATGTTGGTGGAATTCCAGAGCGTCACCGAGGCGCTGCGATGCGCGGTCGACTTTCAGGAGCGGATGGCGCGGCGAAATCGGGACATGCCGGCCTCGCGTAGCCTGCTTTACCGTATCGGCATCAATCTGGGCGACGTTATTGTCGAGGACGGCGACATCTTCGGCGACGGCGTCAACGTGGCGGCCCGTCTCGAGTTCGATGGCCGAGCCAGGCGGAATCTGCATCTCGGGCGCGGTGCGAGACCAGGTCGGCGAGCGGCTGGATGTCGAGTTCGCCGATCTCGGCGAGCAGCAGGTCAAGAACATCAACCGGCCAATTCGCGCTTACACGGTCCTCCGTCGACGCCAGTCGGCGGACAAAGGCGAGGCCGGCACGACCGGCGCGGCGCCGCTTCACGCGATCGCCAAGCGACCGTCGATCGCCGTCCTGCCGTTCGCCAACATGAGCGGCGACCCGGAACAGGAGTTTTTCGCCGACGGACTGACCGAAGACATCATCACCGAACTGTCGCGATTCCGGCAGTTGCTCGTCATCTCTCGCAACGCTGTTTTCGTCCACAAGGGAAAGGCGATCAAGGCGCAGCAAATCGCCCGAGAATTCGGCGTCGATTACATTGTCGAGGGAAGCGTGCGCAAGGCGGGCGATCGCGTCAGGGTGACCGTCCAGCTGATCGATGGCGGAACTGAAACGCATCTCTGGGCCGAACGCTACGATCGCAAATTGGAAGACATATTCGCCATCCAGGACGAAGTGACCTCCTCGGTCGCCGCGACGCTGTTCGGCCGCGTCGAGGCAGCCAGACAGGATCACGTTCAACGAAAGCACACGGAAAACATGGCGGCCTACGAGCATGTGCTGACCGGCAAGGTCCTGCACCATCGCTCGAACCGAGACGATAACGCCGAGGCGCTTCGGCATCTGGACCGCGCCATTGAGCTCGATCCGAACTACGCGCATGCGCACGCGTGGAAAGCGTGCGTGATGGGCCAGGCGTACGGATACAACTGGTGCGGGGACAAGGCCGCCGCAGAGCGGGTGATCGTCAACGAACTGCAGAGGGCCTTGGCGCTCGACGACAACGACGCCGACGTCCATAGAATCCTCGCTGCGCTCAACTTGATCTTCAACGAGCACGACAAGGCCGTCTATCACCAGGAGCGCGCTCTTTCCCTCAATCCGAACAGCGATCTCATCGTGGTGCAGCAGGGGGAGTTGCTCACGTGGCTCGGCCGTCCGGAAGAGGGAATCGAATGGGTGCGCCGGGCGATGCGGCTCAATCCCTACCATCCTGAGCGCTTCTGGAGTCATCTCGGTCGCGCGCAATACACGGCCCGAGCCTATGCCGATGCGATCGCCTCGTTCAGCAAGCTGACTGCGCCGGACTATACGCACCACGCCTTTCTGGCGGCGTCGTCGGCGCAACTCGGGAACCGAACCGCCGCCGCCGCCCATGCGCGCGAGGTGCTCGAGCGGGAGCCGACGTTCAGGGCGCAGACCTTTCTGGAGACGCTTCACTATCGTCAACCGGCGGACGCCGAGCACCTGCGCGAAGGCCTGTTGAAGGCAGGGTTGCCGGAATAGCTCGAAGCCGATTCATTGGAGGCTTGGCAGGCCGAGGCTGAGCTGCCGAGGAGAGTCGCGCGACGCGCCCCTTCGAGATCGACGAGGCCGGGCCTAAGCAAAGAAAACTCCGCCCGAGGCGGGGACGCCCCGACCTCAGAAGCTGTTCCTGTCGTGGTACGTCTGCAAAAACTGCCGCACGCGCGGCTCCTTGCTGTCGTGGAACACCTGGCGCGGCTGGCCTTCGTCGATGATACGACCGTCGTCGATGAAGGCGATGCGGTCGGCGACATGGGCGGCGAAGCCCATTTCGTGCGTCACGATCAGCATGGTCATGCCCTCGGCGGCGAGGCTTTTCATCACCTCGAGGACTTCGCCGACCAGCTCGGGGTCGAGCGCCGAGGTCGGCTCGTCGAACAGCATCAGCCGCGGCTGCATGGCGAGCGCCCGGGCGATCGCCACGCGCTGCTGCTGGCCGCCCGAGAGATGCGACGGATAGGCGCTGGCCTTGGCGGCGAGGCCGACCCGGGTCAGCATCGCCATCGCCCGCTCGGCCGCCTCGCTTCCCTTGAGGCCGCGCACCCGCCGCAACGGCTCGGCGACGTTGCCGATGGCGGTCATGTGCGGCCAGAGATTGAAGTGCTGGAACACCATGCCGATCTCGCGCCGCATCTCGCGCAATTTGCGCCCGCCCATGCGAACGCGCGTCCCGTCGTGCATGTCCTCGTAGCCGATAAGTCGCCCTTCGATGCGGATGTCGCCGGAATCGTACGGCTCGAGAAAGTTGACGCAGCGCAGTAGCGTGCTCTTTCCCGAGCCGCTCGGCCCGATCAGGCAGACGACCTCGGAGCGCGAGACCATGAGGTCGACGCCGCGCAGCACCTTGTGTTCGCCGAAGCTCTTTGCGACCCCACTGACCTCGATCACCGGCGGGCTCACGCGCCTTGCTCCTCGCGCGCGAGATAGGCGGTGACGCGCGCCTCGACCCGGGCGCCGAGGCGCGAGACCGCTTCGACCAGGAGCCAGTAGAAGACCGCCATGGCGAAGATCGCGTCGAAGGCGGTGAACGTCTCGGCCGCCATCGTCTGCATCTGGTACATGAGCTCGGGCACGGTGATGATCGACAGAACGACCGTCTCCTTCGACAGCACAATCAGCATGTTGACAATCGCCGGCACGGCGGCGATCAGCGCCGCCGGCAGCGACACGCGGATGAGCGTGTCGAACGGCCGCATGCCGACGCTCGTCGCAGCCTCGATCTGGCCGACGGGCACAGAGGCGAAACCGGCGCGGAAGATCTCGGCGAAATAGGCCGAGGCGTAGAGGCCGAGGCCGAGAATCCCGGCCGCCGTCGCGCTGAGCCGGAGCCCGATCGCCGGGCCGGCGTCGTAGAGGAGGAAGAGCTGCATGAGAAACGGCGTGCCGCGAAACACTTCGATGAAGGCGCGGAACGCCCATTGCAGCGGCGGCACGGGCGCCCGGCGGGCAAGCGCGATGGCGAAGCCGAGCATGAGGCCGAGCGCGCCGCCGGCGCTCCAGCAGAAGATCGTCACGCCGAAACCGCTGACCAGCGAGGGCAGGTAGCGCCAGAGGACGTCGGGGTTCATCGCGCGCGGTCCGGCGCGAGCCGCCGCTCGGCGAGCGCGCCGAAGCCGGCGAGCGCGAGGTTGATCGCAAGGTAGAACAATCCGCCGCCGACATAGGCTTCGAGCGGCCGATAGGTCATCGAGGCGATGTTCATGCTGACGCGCGTCAGTTCGGCGATGCCGACGACCGAAACGAGCGAGGAGGCCTTCAGGAGGAGGATGAACTCGTTGATGAGCGGCGGGATCGAGATGCGCAGCGCCTGCGGCAGCAGCACGCGCCGCCAGACGTCCAGGCCGGCGAAGCCGAGGGCGACGGCGGCCTCGCCCTGGCCGCGCGGCACGGCGTTCAGGGCGCCGCGCAGGATTTCCGCCTGATAGGCGGCGGAGGAGAGCGCCAGCCCGCCGACCGCAGCGACGATCGCCGGCACATCGAGGCCGAACTCGGCGAGGAAATAGTAAATGAACAGCAATTGCACGAGCAGCGGCACGCCGCGAAAGACGCTGACATAAGCCGCGCCGAGCCGCTGGATCCAGCGGCGGGGCGAGAGGCGGGCCGCGCAGACAAGCGCGCCAATCGCAAAGCCGATGACGATGCCAGCGAACGATACGGCGATCGTCACCGCCGCAGCCTGCGTCAGGTAGCCGAACGAGTTGAGAATGACCTGCGGGTGCATACGACTTCCGACTCCCCTCTCCCTCGCGGGCCCAAGGGTGAGGATCGGCTTCGGCCGGCCACCTTCCCGCAACGGGAGAAGCGGCGCCTCAGATCGCCGGCTCGGGCACGGTCTTCGGCAGGTCCATGGTCTGGCCGAACCATTTCTTCTGGATCTCGGCCATTTGACCGTCCGCCTCGACCTTGAGGATCGCCGCGTTGATCGCGTCGATGAGCGACTTGTCGTCGAGCCGCGCCACCCAGGAGAAATAGGTCGGCTGTCCGAACGGCGGCTTCACCACCGCGAACACATCCGAGCGCTGCGACGCCGCATAGGCGAGGTTCGGCAGCGAGTTCACCGACGCGTCGATGCGCCCGGCGGCGAGATCGGCGTAGGACTGGTTGTTGTCGACATATTCCTTCACCTCGACCGGCTTCGGCAGCTTGGCGGCGAAGGCCTTGAGCTGCTCGACCTGCGAGGTGCCCTTCTGGCCGCCGACGGTCTTGCCGGCGATGTCCTCGGGTTTCATGATGCTGGCGTCGTTCGCCCGTTTCATCAGCGCCGCGGTCGCGTCGGCGATCGGCACGGTGAAGGCGTAGCGCTTCATCCGCTCCCTGGTGATGGTGACCGGCGCGATGCAGAGATCGAACTTCTTGGCCTCGAGCCCGGGGAGCACGCTCGTCCACGGAAGGTCGAGATAGGAGACCTTGACGCCCATCTCCTTGCCGACGGCGTCGATCAGGTCGCGGTCGACGCCTTTGTAGACGCCGTTGTCGGAGATGTCGAAAGGCGGAAACTGCATTTCCGTCGCCGTGGTCAGCTCGCCGCGCTTCTTGATCTCGGCCAGCGTGTCCTCCGCGAGAGCGAAGCGCGTTCCCTTGAGGACACCGAATGCGCCAGCCCCGCCGGCCAATCCCACCCTCAGCGCGTCGCGCCGCGTCACGGAGACTTTGTCAGTTCGCGTCATGATCTTTAATCTCCCTGTGCCTGACCTCAGATGGCGCCTCTAGCCTATCCTCCGGTCAATCTCGACGAGGCCCCTTGAGGTGTCAAATGATGGCGACCGAGGCGTCAGCGCAACCGCCCGTGATGTCGAAGGACGAGGCCGACCGCGCCCATCAGGGAATCGTTTTCGGTAAAGCGGCCGACGACGAATTTCGGCCGCATGGCCTCCGGCGCCTCGTCGCTGCGGATGAGCGTGTGCTTCTCGTAGGCGGCGATGAGCGGGGTCAGCAGCAGATCGCCGGCGAGCGCCCCTCGCCCGGCAATGACGAACACAGGGGGATTGAGCGCCGCGCCGATCATCGCCAGGCCCCGGCCGGCATGCGTGGCGGTTTCGGCGATCAGCCGCGTCGCGCCGACATCGCCGGACTTCGCCAATGCGACGAGCCCGTCGATGTCGATCGGCCGGCGGCGCCGCCGCGACGCGCGTTCGAGCGCCTTGATGAAACTCGCGGAAAGCTCGAGACACCCGCGATTGCCGCAACGGCAAAGCTCGCCGTCGGGATCGATCGTCATGTGGCCGAATTCGCCCGCCCCGCCGGCGACGCCCCGCAGCACCCGGCCACCGACGACGATCGCGCCGCCGACGCCGAGATCGACCTTGAACAAGACGAAATCGTCGCACCCGACCGCCGCGCCCCAGGTCATCTCGGCGATTGCGGCGCAGTTGCTTTCGTTGTCGGCGAAGATCGGCCGCTCGAACGCCGGCTCGAACACTTCGCGGATGTCGACGCCCGCCCAGACCGGCACGACGCTCGCCCGCTGAACCCGCCCGTCCGGCCTGACGGGCCCCGAGACCGAGATGCCGACGCCGAGCAACGCGCTCAGCGGCAGGCCCTTCGCCGCGTAGACTTCGCGCAAGGAGGCGCGCGCGGCTTCCGCCGCCTGGGCGGGAGTATAGTCGCGACCGAGCGGGAGCCTTGTTTCACATATGACGGAATGCGAAACGTCGGCTGCCAGCAGCCGGAGCTCGTCCAGCCCCAAGTGCAGGCCGACGCATGTGCCAGCCTCGGGATTGAGCGCATAGGTCGCCGCGGGGCGGCCGACGCCGCGCACGGATTCCGCCGACGAAAGCTCGACGACGAGGCCGGACCGCCTTAATTCCGCCAACGCCATCGAGATTGTTGAGCGGGCGAGACCGGTCACGCGCGCAATCCCAGCCGCCGATGACGCGCCGCGCTCGCTGAAAAGCCGCACGAGGCGCGACTCCGGCGCCGCCGAAACGTTCTCAGTGAGAAGCGTCCTGAGCTGGCCCTCGTTCGTCCGCATAAAAGCGCCCCTTCGCATTGACAGCATAATTATTTCAAAATAGAAAAAATAGAGGCCTTGGGCTTTTGCAGCCGGCAGGGTGAAAACATAGGGAGGAGATTATGGCGTTACGCACCGCGGCCCTGGTCGGGCTGGCAACCTGCGCTTTTGCCAGCGCCGCGCTGGCCGAGCCCAAGACGAACCTGCTCAGTCAGTGGTCCGAAGGTTCCGACGCAGCGGCGATCGCCAAGCTCGGCGACATGTTCACCGCCGCCGGCGGCAAATGGGAACAAACGTCGATCGCTGGCCATACCGCCAACACGCTGGCGAAGCTGCGCGCCGACGTCGTCGCCGGCAACGCGCCGCCTGCGGTCCAGCTGAAAGGCCCGGAGATCGCCGAATGGAACGAGACGGGCAAGACCGCCAATCTCGACGAGCTCGCCAAATCCGAGGATTGGGACAAGGTCGTCGCGCCCGAACTGCTTCCGGTGATGAAGCCGACCGGCCACTGGGTCGCCGCGCCGATGAACATTCATCGCATCAATTGGCTTTGGGCCTCGACCAAGGCGATGAAAGAGGCGGGCGTCACGTCGATGCCCAAGAACTGGGCCGAATTCAACGCCGACTGTGACAAGGCGATCGCCGCGCATCTCATCTGCATCGCCCATTTCAGCCAGGACTGGACGGATGCGACGACGTTCGAGGTCGTCGTCTACGGCATGGACATCAATCTGTTCCGCAAGGCCTTCGTCGAAGGCGACACCAAGGCGATGCGATCGCCTGCAATGGTCAAGGCGTTCGAGCAGATGCGCCTGATGGTGTCGAAATACATGGACCCGGCGATCGCCGGGCGAGACTACAACACCGCCACGAGCATGATCGCCAAAGGCCAGGCGATGTTCATGATCATGGGCGACTGGCAGATCGGCATTTTCACTGCCGCCGGGCTCAAGGAGGGCGCCGACTACGAATGCGCGCAGGCGCCGACCGACTGGGGCAAGCCTGGCTTCATCCTCAACTCGGATTCGGTCGTCTTCTTCAAGCAGTCCGATCCTGACTACGTTGCGGGGCAGAAGCTGCTCGCGCAACTCATCATGTCGAAGAAGTTCCAGACCGTGTTCAACGAGGCCAAGGGCTCGATTCCGGCTCGCCTCGATGTCAATCTCGACGGGTTCAATCCTTGCCAGCAGAAGTCGCAGGAGGCCCTGCAGGCGTCGATCAAGGACGGCACGCTGGTGCGCTCGATGGCGCACAACATGACTGTCTTGCAGAAGTACCGCGGCGCGATGCTGGACACCATCACGTCCTTCGTCAACAATCCCAAGATGACCCCGGAAGAAGCCGCCAACGCCATGGCGGACGCCGTCGAAGCGCAAAAGTAAGGGATCGGACGCCGTCGCGCGACGCATCCGTCGCGCGGCGGCCTTTGATTGGCGGTTGACCCATGTCGAACGTCGGGACCATCAACGCAGCCGCCCAACCATCCGCTCGTCGGCGCGCGATGGCGGGAGCCTGGAAGCCGTGGCTGGCGATCGCGCCGTCGGCGCTGGCGAGCCTCGTCTACGTCTTCGGCTTCTCGCTGTGGACGCTGTACATCTCCTTCTCCAACAGCACGATGCTGCCGACCTACGGCTTCGTCGGCCTCAAACCCTATTTCGATCTTTGGTCGAACTACCGCTGGCAGGTCGCCTACGGCAATCTCTTCTACTTCAGCGCGTTCTATGTCGTTTTGTCCCTCGTCATCGGCCTCGGGCTCGCCATCGCCATCGATCAACGGGTGAAGGGCGAGGCCATGTGGCGGACGATATTTCTCTATCCGCTCGCGGTTTCGTTCGTGGTCACCGGCACGGTGTGGAGCTGGCTGTACAGCCCCGACGCCGGTATCGAACATTTCGTGCGCGGCCTGGGCTGGCACGACTTCACCTTCCGTCTGACCACCAATCGCTACGCCGCGATCTATGCAATCATCGCGACCGGCGTCTGGCAGTCGTCGGGCTTCGCCATGGCGCTGTTTCTTGCCGGCCTGCGCTCGGTCGATCCCGACCTCGTCAAGGCGGCCCAGATCGACGGCGCCGGCCCCGTGCGGATCTACCGCAAGGTGATCCTGCCGTCGATCGCGCCGATCTTCGTGGCGGTCGCCGTCGTCCTGCTGCAATTCGCCATCAAGACCTTTGATCTCGTCGTCGCCCTGACCGGGGGCGGCCCCGGCATCGCCACCACCTTTCCGGCGAATTACGTCTACGACCTCATGTTCCAGCGCGGCGAAATCGCCGTCGGCGCCGCGGCGGCGGTGATGATGCTCTTGGCGCTGGCGGTCGTGCTCGTGCCTTACGCATCGTGGACGATCTGGCGCTCGCGCCGGGTGGCCGCCCATGGTTGACGCCACCTACGACGCAGCGTTCGATCCCAATGCGCAAGCGGCCAATCTCCGCTATCTCGCCGGGCGGGTCGCCGTTTACGCCTTCCTGGGGTTCTTTGCGCTGATCTACCTGCTGCCGCTGTTCGTCGTCGTCGCCAATTCCTTCCGGGAATTGCCGGAGATCACCCGCAACGGCCTGATCGCGGTGCCGCACAGCCTGTCGTTTAAGGCGTGGCCGCAGGCGTGGGCGCATTATTGCGTCGCCGGCACCTGTGAAGGCATCAAGCGCAACTTCTTCAACTCCCTCTTCATGACGATCCCGGCGACGATCGTCTCGACATTGGTCGGCGCCATCAATGGCTATGTCCTGTCGAAATGGCGCTTTCCCGGCTCGGAGACGCTGTTCGTCTGCATGATTCTGGGCGTCTTCATGCCGGGCCAGATCGCGCTCTTGCCCTGGGCCTTCATCCTCGGGTCGCTCCACCTGTCGAATTCGATCTACGGCCTCATGCTCGTCCACGTCATACAGGGCCTTTCCTTCACGACGCTGTTCTGCCGCAACTATTACATCAATATCCCCGATGACCTGATCAAGGCTGCCCGCATCGACGGCGCCGGCTTCTGGCGCATCTTCTACAAGATCGTCCTTCCCCTTTCGCCGCCGATCCTCATCGTCACCGTCATCTGGCAGTTCACCGGCATCTGGAATGAGTTTCTGTTCGGCGTCGTCTTCACCGGCGGACGCCAGCAGCCGATCACGGCGGCGCTGGTGGCGTTGTCGACCAGCCAGATGAATGCCCACCCCTATGATGTCGCAAGCTGCGCCGTGCTGATCGGCGCCCTGCCGCCGCTCCTGATCTATTTCTTCGGCGGCAAGTACTTCGTTCGCGGCCTCACTCAGGGCGCCATCAAATGATCGGACCGTCATGGCGACCCTGAGCGTCTCACGCCTGTACAAGCGCTTTGGCGCGGTCGAGGTCCTCAAGGGCATCGATCTCGAGGCGCGCACGGGCGAATTCGTTGCGCTCGTCGGTCCGTCCGGCTGCGGCAAGTCGACGCTTCTCGCCATGATCGCGGGGTTGGAGACCGTCAGCCAGGGCGATATCCGCATCGACGGCGTGCTGGTCAACTCGGTGGCGCCGAAGGATCGCGACATCGCGATGGTGTTCCAGTCCTATGCGCTCTATCCGACGATGACGGCGCGGCAGAACATCACCTTCGGCATGGAGAGCCGCCGCGTGCCCAGGGCCGAGCAGGACGCCGCGGTCAAGCGTGTCTCCGCCCTCCTGCAGATCGAGCCTCTCCTGCACCGCAAGCCGGGGCAACTGTCCGGCGGCCAGCGGCAGCGGGTGGCGATGGGCCGCGCGCTGGTGCGCGACCCCAAGCTTTTCCTGTTCGACGAACCGCTGTCCAACCTCGACGCCAAGCTTCGCGTCGACATGCGCACCGAGATCAAGAAATTGCATCTGCGCGTCGGCAAGACGACGATCTACGTCACGCACGACCAGATCGAGGCGATGACGCTGGCTTCGCGCATCGCCGTGATGCATCAGGGCTCGATCCAGCAGTTCGACGAGCCGCAAGCCGTCTACGACCGTCCCGCCAACATGTTCGTCGCCGGCTTCATGGGCTCGCCGTCGATGAATTTCATTCCCGGCGAACTCGCCAAGGTCGAGAACGCGCCGGCCGTCGCCATCACGCTGGCCGACGGCTCGACGGCGACGCTGAAGCTTCTGCTGCCGCCGGCGTCTCGGCCGGCGGACGGCAAGGTGGTGCTTGGCGTGCGTCCTGAGCATCTGTTCCGTTATGATCCCGGCCTCAAGGCGCAGAAGCCGGCGCTGGCGATGATGACCGCGCCGGTCGAAGTGGTCGAGCCGACAGGCGCGGAAACCAACGCGGTCTTGAAAATCGGCGACCGCGAGATCATCGGCCGCTTCGACCCGGATCACGCCCCGAGGCTCGGCGAACTGATGCCGCTCGGGGTCGACATGGCGCATGCGTGCCTCTTCGATCCCGGCACGCAATTGCTCATTCCGCAGGCCGCCGCTTGACCTTCGCGACCTATCCGAGCCTTGCGGGCCGCGTTGTCTTCGTCAGCGGCGGCGCCACCGGAATCGGGGCCGAGATTGTGCGCGCCTTTGCCCGCAATCAGTCGCTCGTCGCCTTTGTCGATCTGCAGGCCGACGCCGGCGAGGCTCTGGCAAAGGAATTGGCCGGCCCGGGCGGGAGCGCGCTCTTCCTCAAATGCGACGTAACCGACGTCCCGGCGCTCCGGGCGTCGATCAAGGAGACTTACGCGAAGCTCGGGCCCATCGGCGTTCTCGTCAACAATGCAGCCAACGATGAGCGGCACAGGATCGACGAAGTCAGCGTCGAATATTGGGACCGGGCGCAGAATGTCAATCTGCGCCATCATTTCTTCGCCGCCCAGGCGGTTCATCCGCAGATGCGCGAGCTTGGTTCGGGCTCGATCATCAATCTCTCGTCGATCGCTTGGCGGGCGGGCGCCGCTGAGATGCCCGCCTATTCCGCGGCGAAGGCGGGGGTCGTCGGGCTGACGCGGGCGCTGGCGCGCGCGTTCGGCGCCGACAACATCCGCGTCAACGCGATCGAGCCCGGCGCGGTCATGACCGACCGGCAAAGACAGCTCTGGTACAAGACGCCGCGAGTCGGTCGAAGCGATGGCCCAGCGCCAATTGATCAAGTCGACGCTCGTCGGCGAGGACATTGCGCGGATGGCGCTGTTTCTCGGCGCGGACGACAGCCGCATGATCACCAAGCAATCGATTGCCGTCGACGCGGGGATCCGATGACAGCCGAAGCCAAAATCGACACGACGCGTGCGCGGGGTTCTTCCTTCGCGCTCGGCCTCAATCCCTATGGTCTGACCTATCATCTCGGCCTGCAGGGCGCGGGAGGCCCGCGCGCCAACGCAAAGGGCGGCGGGCTCGACGGTTTCATCGCCATCGCGACCGAACTCGCGGCGAAGACGCTCGAAATCTACGATCCGTGGCTGAGGCCGCTGAGCGACGACGCGCTCAGGGCGCTCAAGGATCGGCTAGCCGGCCTCGGCATGACCCCTATCGTCAGCTGGGGCCTGATGATGGGACCGTTCGAAAGCGCCTTGCGCTCGGCCCGAGTCCTCGACGCCGCCGTCATCCGCTGCGGCCTGACGACGGTGCTTTGCGGCGATCGCCACGCCTTGGGGGAAAAGTGGAACGAGCTCGTCGACCGCGTCCGCGGCGCGCTCGCCGACTATGGGCCGCGCGTCGCCGACGAAGGGCGGACTCTGGCGATCGAAAACCACCAGGATTTCGGCAGCCAGGAACTCGTCGCCTTCTGCGAATCGACGCGCGGCGTCGGCATCTGCTTCGACACCGGCAACACCTTTCCCGTGGCCGAAGCGCCGCTCGACTTCACCCGCCGCATCGCCCCCTATGTGCGGCACGTCCACCTGAAGGACTACCGCGTCCAGTTCACCGACGAGGGCTACCGCCTCGTCCGCTGCGCGATCGGCGACGGCGCGGTCCCGCTGCCCGCCGTGCTCGACACGCTCTCCGCGCATCACCCGACGCTGACGGCCGTCCTCGAGCCCGGCGCGCTCGAGGCGCGCCATGTGCGGCTGTTGAGGCCCGAATGGTGGAACGGCTACCCGCCAAAGACAGCGCCGGAGCTTGCCGCCTGTCTCGCGGCGGCGCGGTCGAACCGCCTTGCCGACGACGCCGACTATCGCACGCCGTGGGAGCGCGGCGACGACGGCGCGATCGAAGCCTATGAACTCGCGATGATCCGCCGCAGCGCCGACAACATGCGCGCCATCGGTCTCGGCGATGAGTTGAGGGAACTTAACGCATGACCAAGGAACTCGCCGGCAAAATCGCCTTCGTCACCGGCTCGGGTCGCGGCCTCGGGCGCACGATGGCCGAACGTCTGGCCGAACTCGGCGCGGACGTCGCGATCCACGACCTCTCTCGCACCGCGCCGGCCAAATACGGCGAGGCCGCCGATCTCGACGCCGTCGCCAAGGAGATCGCCCGCCACGGCGGCCGGGTCGTCGCGGTCAGCGGCAATATCGGCGACAAGGCCGCGGTGGCGAAGATGAAGGAGGAGATCGAGGCGAAGCTCGGGACCGTCGACATCCTCGTCAATTGCGCCGGCGGCGATATCGGCGCCTCCGGCGGCAAGCCCGAGCCCAACGACGCGCTCGGCATCCCGCTCGAGGACGTCAAGGCGCTGACCGAGAACAATTTCTACGGCACGATCCTGGTCTGCCAGGCCTTCATGCCGCCGATGGTGAAGGCGGGCTCCGGCTCGGTGGTCAACATCGCCTCGGCGGCGGCGCAATTCGGCGTGACCAACGGGGTTATCTATGCGGCGCTGAAGGCCGCGGTCGTCCATTACACGCGCTGTCTCGCCGCCGGGCTCAGAAGCCAGGGCGTGCGGGTCAACGCCGTGAGCCCGGGCGCGACCAAGACGGCGCGGTTCCAGGCGACGCGCGTCGTCGACCCGAAGATGATGGATTCGTCGGGCAAGTCTCTCGTTCGTTACGCCGAGCCGGCCGAGATCGCCGAGGCGGTCGCGTTCCTGGCAAGTCCGAGAAGCAAGTTCATCAACGGTCAGGTGCTCCGGGTCGATGGCGGCGAGACGCTGTTTCCGGGATGACAGGCGAACGGCGAGAGCGGACGGAGGGCTGAATGGCGGAGGGCGGACGTTTCGGCGGCATGACCGCGGTTGTGACGGGTGGCGCCTCGGGCATCGGGCTCGCGGTCGCGCGCCGGATTGTCAGTGAGGGCGGACGGGTCAGCTTGTGGGACGTCGACCCGGTCCGGCTCAAAGCGGCGACGGCGGAGCTCGGCGAGAAGAGCCGCGCCGAGCGCGTCGATGTCACGGACCCGGGCGATGTCGAACGCGCAGCCGACGCCAGCAACGCGGCGATGGGCCAGATCGACGCGCTCGTCTGCAGCGCCGGGGTGGCCGGACAGAACGCCCCCGTCGTCGACTATCCGATCGCCGAGTGGAAGCGGGTCTTCGACATCAACGTCAACGGGCTCTTCTACTGCAACCGCTTCGTCGCCCGCCTGATGAAGGCGCGCGGCTATGGCCGCATTGTCAATGTCGCCTCGATCGCCGGCAAGGAAGGCAATCCGACCGCCTCCGCTTATAGCGCCTCCAAGGCCGCGGTGATCGGGCTGACCAAGTCGCTCGGCAAGGAGCTCGCCAAGGACGGGGTGACGGTCAACACGGTGACGCCGGCGACGATCGAGACGCCGATCCTCGAACAGGTGTCGGCCGCGCACATCGCCTACATGCGCTCGAAGATTCCGATGGAGCGCTTCGGCACCGTCGATGAGGCGGCGGCCCTCATCTGCTGGCTCGCCAGTCGCGAATGCTCGTTCAGCACGGGCGCGGTCTTCGACCTGTCCGGCGGCCGCGCCACCTACTGACGCCGATGCCGGCAGCCGAGATCGCCCGGTCGCTGAGCCGCCTCGGCCTCCTCGCGCCAACTGAGGCTTTGCGGGTGACGCCGCTGACCGGCGGCGTTTCCTCGGACATCAGCCTTGTGGAAGCTGACGGCAGGCGGTTCTGCGTCAAGCGGGCGCTGCCGCGCCTCAAGGTCGCGGCGTTGTGGGAGGCGCCCATCGAGCGCAACGCCGCCGAGGCGGGGTGGATGCGCACGGTGCAGGCGTGGCTGCCCAACGCGGCGCCCAAGGTGCTCGGCGAGGATCCGGACGCCGGCCTTTTCGCCATGGACTATCTGCCGCCCGAGGAATTTCCGCTGTGGAAGACGGAACTCATCGCTGGCCTTGTCGATCAGGATTTTGCGGCGGCGGTCGGCCGCGATCTCGCGTCGATCCATGCGCGAAGCGCCGCCGAGCCGCGCCTGCGCGCCGAGTTCGCCAACGACAACACGTTCGAGGCGATCCGCATTGAGCCGTATCTTCGCGCCACGGCTCGGGCGCATCCGGCGCTTGAAGCCCGCTTCGACGCGCTCGCCCGGACGACGCTCGCGACCAAACGGGCGCTCGTGCACGGCGACGTCAGCCCGAAGAACATCCTGAAAGGTCCGTGCGGGCCGGTCTTCCTCGATGCAGAATGCGCATGCTTCGGCGATCCGGCCTTCGACCTCGCCTTCTGCCTCAACCATCTGCTCCTGAAGGGCGCCCGCCTCGGCGCCGACAGGGCGCGCTATCTTGACGCCTATGCGGCGCTGGCGAACGCCTATCTTTCCGGCGTCGACTGGGAGGAGGCGGGGGAAGTCGAGGGCCGCGCCGCGGCGCTGCTGCCGGCTTTGTTCCTCGCCAGAATCGACGGCAAGTCGCCGGTCGAATATCTGACCCGCGACAGCGAACGCGACGCCGTGCGCCGCGCGGCGGTCCCGCTGATCGCGACCCCGCCGGCGAGGCTCGCCGAGATCGCCGAAGCCTGGAGCCGGATGACATGAGCGGTCCCGCAATCCAGTCGCTTCGCGCCCGCCGCATCTGGGATTCGCGCGGCCGCCCGACGATCGAAGCGGAAGTTCTTTTGAGCGACGGCGCTGTCGGACGCGGCGTGGCGCCGGCCGGCGCCTCGCGCGGAGCCCATGAGGCGGTCGAGAAGCGCGACGGCGGCCCGCGCCTCGGCGGCTTCGACGTGCAGGACGCGCTCGAGGGAATTCGCACCGAGATCGCGCCCGCGCTCACCGGCGCCGATCCTTTCGACCAGGCCGGCATTGATCAGACGCTCGTTCGGCTCGACGGGACGGAGACCCTGGCGCGACTCGGCGGCAATTCCATCGTCGCCGTGTCGCTCGCCGCGCTCAACGCCGCGGCGGCGAGCCGCAATATGCCGCTCTGGCGCCATATCCTCGGCGACGGCCCGGCCCTCATTCCGCTGCCGGAGATCCAGATCTTCGGCGGCGGCGCGCATGCCGGACGGCGCACCGACGTGCAGGACTTCATGATCGTCGCGCCGAAAGCCGCGACCTTCGCCGAAGCGCTGCAGGAGACGGCCGAGGTCTACCATGCCGCCGGGCGGATCATGGCCGAGCGCGGTCTCCTCATGGGCGTCGCCGACGAGGGCGGCTGGTGGCCAGCCTTTTCCAGCAACGAGGAAGCGCTCGAAACGCTGATGCGGGCGATCGAACTGGCCGGCTTGGAGCCCGGCGAGGACATCGCGCTCTCGCTCGACGTCGCCGCCTCCGAGTTCGGCCGCGACGGACTCTACCGCCTCGGCCTCGACAAGCGCGAGCTCGACCGCGACGGCCTCGCCGAGCTGCTGATGCGCTGGCTCGACCGCTATCCGATCCTGTCGATCGAGGACCCTTTCGCCGAGGACGACGTCCTCGGCTTCCAGCGCTTCACCGCGGCGGCGGGAAAGCGCGTGCAGATCATCGGCGACGACTTGCTCGTCACCAGCGCGACCCGGGTCCGCGAGGCGGCGCGGCAGCGAACCGCCAACGCGGCGCTGATCAAGGTCAATCAGGCCGGCACGGTCAGCCGCGCCAAGGCGGCCTGCGAGGAAGGCCGCCGCGCCGGCTTCGGCACGATCGTCTCGGCCCGCTCCGGCGAGACGGAGGACGTCTCCATCGTTCATCTCGCGGTCGGCTGGGGCGCCGGACAATTGAAGGTCGGCTCCTTCTCGCGGTCCGAGCGCATGGCGAAATGGAATGAGGCGCTGCGCATCGAGGAGGCGCTCGGCGCGAAGGCCCGCTTTGCCGGTCTCGACGCGCTGCCGCCGAGAATGGACTCGCTCGCGGAACGGAGAGGTTGGATATGACGGCGCAGGCGCTCTCCATCGACGGCGGCGCGCTCGCCGTCCCCAGGCCCGATCAGAGCGGCGTCCGCGTCTATAAAGGCATCCCCTATGCCGCGCCGCCCGTCGGCGAAATGCGCTGGCGTCCGCCGCAGCCTGTCCGGCCATGGGAAGGCGTCCGCTCTGCCAGCGCCTTCGGCGCCAATTCGCTGCAGGGCGTCGTCTTCGACGACATCGATCCGACAATCTGCGGCGTCTCCGAGGACTGCCTCTTTCTCAACGTCTGGACGCCGGCCGAGCCCGGGCGGTCAGAGCGGCTGCCGACCATGGTCTGGATCCACGGCGGCGGCTTCGTCGTCGGCTCCGGCTCCGAGGCGCGGTACGACGCAACGCGCCTCGCTCAGCGCGGCATCGTGGCAGTGACGCTGAACCACCGGCTCAATGCGCTGGGCTTCCTCGCCCACCCCGAGCTCACCGCCGAGTCCGCCGATGGCGCGTCGGGCAATTACGGCATGCTCGACCTCGTTGCGGCGCTTGGGTGGGTCAACCGTAACATCGCGGCCTTCGGCGGCGACCCCGACCAGGTGACGATCGCCGGCGAATCCGCTGGCTCGGAGGCGGTCAGCGCGCTCATGGCCTCGCCGCTCGCCAAGGGACTCTTCACCCGCGCGATCGGCGAGAGCGGGGCGATGTTCGCCACCCCGAGCCGCGCTCCGGCGCCGCTCCACAAAGCAGAGGCTGCCGGCGCCGCCTTCATGCGCAAGGTCGGCGCGCGCAACCTCGCGGAGCTGCGCGCGGCGCCGGCCGAGGCCATTCTCGCCGCCGCTCCCGGCCTCGGCTACCGGCCGATCATCGATGGACTTTTCCTGCCGAAGACGCCCGCCCAGATCTTCGCCGCGGGCGAGCAGGCGGACGTCCCGCTGATGGCGGGCTGGAACAAGGACGAAGGCTTCAACTTTACCCTGCTCCAGGGCGACGACGCGCGCCGTCCCTATGCCGAGATCGTGCGCAAGCTCTTCGGCGCGCACGCCGACGCGGCGCTCAGACGCTATCCCGGCGGCTCGCCGGCGCTCGACAAGGCCTCGGCGCGGGCGCTCGGCGGCGACCTGACGATCATTCATTCGACCTGGTCCTGGATCGACGCGCAGAAGCGCTATGGCCGCGCGCCCATCTTCCGCTTCCGCTTCAACCGTTGCCCGCTGACGCCCGAGGGCTGGTTCGGCGAACGCTCGAGCCGCGACGCCGGCGCCTTCCACGCCGGTGAAATCCTCTATGTCTTCGACAACCTCGACGTCTTCTCATGGCCGATCGACGAAGCCGACCGCGCTCTGGCGAAGACCGCCTCGAGCTACTGGCTCAATTTCATCAAGACCGGCGATCCCAACGGCCCCGGCCTGCCGGCCTGGCCGTCGTTCCGCGACGCGGCCGCGCCGGTGATGGCGCTCGACGCCCCGGCCGCGGCCGGCCCGGAACAGGATCGCGAGAGACATCTTTTTTTGAGCTCGGTCGTCGAGCGCGGCTGAGCTTCACGGGCGTCGCCCGAAAGGTGGAACCGCGCCCCCCGCGCTTCTCCCGGTTGCTTGCGAAAGGGCAAAGGATCCTTTCCGGCCGAAGGAACCGATAAGCTCGGCCGTCGTTTCAGGGACCGCCCGATCCTCCCTCCCGAAAGGCGCGAATGCAGCCCGGCTCGCCCTCATGGACGCACGGTTCCTCGCTCGAAGCGGGCCGCGTTCGCTTCCGTCTCTGGGCGCCGGCGGAGGAGCGCGTCAGCGTCGTCCTCGAGAACGAGGGCCGGAGCGTGCCGATGCAGCGCCGCGCGGCCGGCTTCTTTGAGGCCCTCGTCGCAAACGCTGGCGCCGGGACGCTCTATCGTTTCGAGCTCGCCGACGGAAAACGCGTCCCCGATCCGGCCTCGCGCTTCCAGCCGCAGGACGTGCACGGGCCGAGCGAGGTCATCGATCACGCCGCCTATCGCTGGCGCGACGACTGGCCGGGTCGCGACTGGGACGACGTCGTCCTCTATGAACTGCATCTCGGCGCCTTCACCGCCGGGGGCACGTTCAAGGCCGCTATCGAGAAGCTCGATCACTTGGCCGAACTCGGCGTCACCGCCCTCGAGATCATGCCGGTCAGCGATTTTCCCGGCCGCTGGGGCTGGGGCTACGACGGCGTCTACGCTTACGCGCCCGACGCGAGCTACGGCCGGCCGGAGGATTTCAAGGCCTTCGTCGAGGCCGCGCACGGCCGCGGCATCGCCGTGCTGCTCGACGTCGTCTACAACCATTTCGGCCCCGAGGGGAATTACCTCGCGACCTACGCGCCGGACTTCTTCACCAGCCGCCATCGCACGCCGTGGGGCGACGCGATCAATTACGACGGGGCGAATGCCGCTCCGGTGCGCGCTTTCGTCATCGAGAACGCCGAATACTGGATCGAGACCTTCCATCTCGACGGGCTCAGGCTCGACGCCGTCGACACGATCAAGGACGACAGCCGCCCCGACATCCTCGACGAGCTCGCGGAGCGCGTCCGGTCGCGGTTTTCCCGGGCTGTCCATCTCCTGCTGGAGAACGGCGACAACGAGCCGCAGCGCCTCGTCCGCCGCGGCCGTAAGCCGGTGCTCTACACGGCGCAATGGAACGACGACCTCCACCATGTCCTGCATGTCGCCGCGACCCGCGAGCAGGGCGGCTATTACGGCGACTACGGCGAAACGAGGCTCATCGGGCGCGCGCTCGCCGAAGGCTTCGCCTTCCAGGGCGAAGTCATGGCCTACCGGCAGAAGCCGCGCGGCCGCCCCAGCGCCGAGCTGCCGCCGGACGCGTTCGTCGCCTTCATTCAGAATCACGATCAGATCGGCAACCGCGCCTTCGGCGAGCGGCTGAATGCGCTTTGTCCCGCGCCGGTCATCCGCGCGCTCGCCAGCGTCTATCTCCTCCTGCCGCAAACGCCGATGCTGTTCATGGGCGAGGAATGGGGCGCGCCGCAGCCGTTTCCGTACTTCTGCGATTTCGGCGGCGAGCTGGCTGAAGCCGTACGCAAGGGGCGGCGCGAGGAATTCGCGCGGTTTCCCCAATTCGCCGACCCGGCGATGGTTGCGAGGATCCCCGATCCGATCGCGAAAGCGACGTTCCTGTCGGCGAAGCTCGACTGGAGCCGCATCGATGCGGACCATCTCGCCTTCTACCGCGCCGCGCTCGCCGCGCGCCGTGCGTTCGTCCGGCCGCTTCAGGCGGAGATCGCGCGCGGCGGCGTATTCGTCATCCGGGGCGAACAGGCGGTCAGCGTCACGTGGACGGCAGGCGCGCGTCGCCTCCTGCTCGACGCCAACCTCTCCGATGCAGTCCTTGCCTTCCCTGAGGCGAGCGGCGTGTTCTGGCGCTGCGGCGAGACGGAGCGCGCATTTGGCCCATGGAGCGTTCGCTGGAGCCTGCAGCAATGACCGCTCCGCGCGCCACCTACCGGCTGCAATTGCGCGCCGGGTTCGGCTTCAACGAGGCGGCGGCCGTCGCCCCCTATCTGGCGCGCCTCGGCGTCAGCCATGTCTATCTGTCGCCCTTCTTCAAGGCGCGGCCGGGCAGCCCGCACGGCTACGACGTCACCGACCATGCGGAGCTGAATTCTGAGCTCGGTACGGAGGCCGACTATGCGGCGATGATCGACACGTTCCGGCGCGAGGGTCTGGGCCGCATTCTCGACTTCGTGCCGAACCACATGGGCGTCGGCGGCGCCGACAATCCGCTCTGGCTTGACGTCCTCGAATGGGGGCCGGACTCGCGCTACGCCGGCTGGTTCGACATCGACTGGGCGGCGGGTCACGGCAAGCTGCTGGCGCCGGTCCTCGGCGCGCAATACGGCGAGGAGCTCAGGGCCGGCAAGCTGGCGCTCAAGTTCGACGGCGACGGGAGCTTCGCCGTTTGGGCCTATGACATGCACAAGCTGCCGGTCTGCCCGGTGACTTATCCGATCGTCCTCGGCCACGACAGCGAAGCGCTCGACCGGATGTCGGATCGGTTTCTCGACCTGCCGAACTGGCGTCCGCAAGTCGCCGAACGGGCGCAGGGCCTCAAGGCCGAACTCGCCGAACGCGCCCGCAGCGATCCGGAAGCGCGCTCGGAGATCGAGCGGCGCGTCGCCGCCTTCAATGGCGACTGGCGCGAGCTCGACCGCCTGATCGCCGCGCAGTTCTGGCGCGTCGCCTTCTTCCGCGTCGCGGAGGACGAGATCAACTACCGGCGCTTCTTCAACATCAACGATCTGGCCGGCTTGCGGATGGAAATCGGTCCGGTGTTCACCCACGCGCACCGGCGCGTCATCGCCATGCTCGAAAGGGGCGAGATCGACGGCCTCAGGATCGATCACATCGACGGGCTTTTCGACCCGGGTTCCTATCTCAGAGCTCTACGCGAACACGTCGAACGCCCCTTCTACCTTGTGGTCGAGAAGATCCTCGCGCCGCACGAGCGGCTCCGCGATGATTGGCCGGTCGAAGGCACAACCGGCTACGACTACATGAATGTTGCGCTGGGCCTTCTGGTCGATTCGTCCGCGGAAGAGGCTTTCACGGAAGCCTACGCCGCCTTTGCCGGAGCGGATGAAGACTTCGAGGCGATCGCCCGCGTCTCGAAGCTCAGGATCATGGACAACGAGATGGCGAGCGAGCTCAACGCTCTCGGCCGCGCTGCGGCGCGCCTCGCCCGGCAGAGCCCGATGACGGCCGATCTGACGCGCGGCCTCCTGCAGCGCGCGATCAAGGAGATCGTCGCCGACTTCCCGGTCTACCGCACCTATGTCGACCTCGCGGGCGCCCTCTCCGAAGCGGACCGCCGCGACATCGCTTGGGCCCTATCGCGGGCGCGCCGGTTCGATCCGGACGTGCATGCCTCCGCCTTTGATTTCCTCGAGAGCGTGCTGACGGCGGAGACGAAGCGGTCGCCCGCCAGGGACATCAGCCGCACCGCGGCCTTACGCGTCGCCATGAGGCTGCAGCAGTTTTCTGGGCCGGTGATGGCCAAGGGCGTCGAGGACACGGCCTTCTATCGCTTCAATCGTTTCGTCGCCTTGAACGAAGTCGGCGGCGCGCCAGAAAGGTTCGGGGTCGCGCCGGCGCTCTTGCACAAGGCGAACGCCGAGCGGGCCGGGCGCTGGCCGCACGCGATGCTGGCCAGCGCGACGCACGATACGAAGCGCGGCGAAGACGCGCGCGCCAGGCTCGCCGTCCTGTCGGAACTGCCGGAGGAATGGCCGCGGCAGGTTGCCGCCTGGAGCCGGCTCGTGCGCGCGCGCCGCGGCGATATCGAAGGCCGCGCGCCGCCGGACCGCAACGACGAATACATGTTCTACCAGATGCTGGTCGGCTCGTGGCCGGTGGAAATGCTCGACGAGCCGACCGACGAAGGGCTTGAGGCCTATCGGGCGCGCATCCGCACGGCGCTGGAAAAGTCGCTGCGCGAGGCCAAGCGCCGCTCGAGCTGGGCGGCGCCCAACGCCGAGTATGAAGAGGCGATGCAGGCTTTCGCGCACGAGGCGCTGCAGCCCAAAGGCGGATTTCTCGCGGGCTTCCTGCCGTTCATTCAGCGCGTCGCGCGGCTCGGGGTCGAGAACAGCCTCGTTCAGACGGTGATGAAGCTGACGGCGCCGGGCGTTCCCGACATCTACCAGGGCTGCGAATTCTGGGATTTGAGCCTCGTCGATTCGGACAACCGGCGCGCCGTCGACTATACCAGCCGCAAGCAGGCGATGGCGAAGCTCGGGCCTGAACTCGAGCGCGCCGAGCACCGCGATGAGCTGTTCCGGCGGCTGATGCGGGACTGGCCCGACGGCCGCGTCAAGCTGGCGACGACGGCGCTGTTGCTGGCGTTCCGCCGCGATCACGCCGAACTCTTCGCCGAGGGCGGCTACGAGCCGATCGAGATGAGGGGCGACGACGCGAACTTGGCCTTCGGCTTCATCCGGTCGATTGGCGAGCGACGGCTTGCGGTCATCGTCGCCCGCTTTCCGGCGCTCAGGGAAGCGAAGCGCGACTGGCGCGCGGAAGCGGAGCTGCCGGAGGCCGAGTGGTTCGATCTTTTTCGCGGCCGACGGTTCGAAGCAAGATCGAGCCTGCGCGAATTGCTTGGCGCGCTGCCGTTCGCCGTGCTCACGTTCGCTTGACGCGGAGCGGCGGCGGACCGGACTCAGCCCTTCGCGTGCGCGGCCAGGCGAAGGCGTTGCAATCGGGAAAATCTCGACGATCCGTCAAGAGTTGGCACATCTCCCTCCCGTCTGCCGCTTTCCGAGCCTGACCGAAAAGTCTCCCATGTCCGCAATCCGACTTCGGCATAGGCGCGCCTCGCCCGCTCGCAGCGGTTCAACCCTAAACCGACCAAATGCTCGGCGCTCTATTCGACCACCCTTGGCCCGCGGTTTGCAAGGGATCGCCCCGCATTTGTGGACCACGACTCCACCAATTGGAACAGCAGTTTAGACCTGCAGTCTCTGCCGAAGACGCCAGCCGCAGTTTCCATGAGCGGGCTCTAACGGACATGGGTGTCGTCGAGTAAATCGCTCCGGGTTTGCCGGAGGTTCCGATCATTGAGAAGGTGGAGCGATGTCGCCGAGGATTGCCCCGTTCGCCGGACGGGAAGACATCGAACAAGTCAAGGCCGCCGCGGCGATAGCAAAATATCGGTTGACACGACGGCGGAGTTCCCGGCGGACTCGCCGGCGCTAGAAAGATCACGACTGCGGGGATCCCGCGTTGTGTGTCCGCCGCCCCGCACGGAAGCGGGCCTGCGCAAACGGGAGGAGATGATCATGCGCTTCGTGAAATTGCTTTGCGCCGCTGCTTTTGCGGCAGCCGTGTTCGCCGCATCGGCGCACGCCAAGGACTACAAAATCGGCTATTCCGTCTTCTGGGGGACGAATCCGTTTCTCGTCACGATGGTCAATGGCGCCAAGCAGGCGGCAGACGAATGGAAGGCCAAGGGCGTCAATGTCGATCTCGTCGTCACCAATGGCGGCGACACCGACAAGGCGAAGCAGGTCTCCGACCTGGAGGATCTCTACGCGCAGAAGGTCAACGGCGTCCTGATCTTCCCCGGCGATAGCGTTATGGTCACTGAGCCAATCAAGACGGTCTTCAACGCGAACAACATTCCCGTCGTCATCACCGACATCGGCGTCCGCTCGGGCAATTACATCAGCCTGATCATCACCGACAACAAGAAGGGCGGCGAGTTGGCGGGCGAGTATATGGCGAAGCTTCTGTCTAAGGGCGACAAGGTGATCACGCTCGATCACGCGCCGACCAACGACAACGGCCAGACGCGCCGCAAGGGATTCGAGACCAAAGCAGCGGAGCTTGGCCTCGAGGTTCTCAAGGAGCAGCCGGTGCAGTTCCTGACTTTCGATTCGAGCCGGCAGGCGATGGAGGACCTGCTGGTCGCCGAGCCCGACGTGAAAGGCGCCTTCGCGTTCAACCAGCTCGTTCTGCAGGGCGCCTATCAGGCGCTGCAGCAGGCTGGCAAGGCGGGGCAGGTGAAGCTCGTTGGCTTCGACCTTGATCCCGTCTCCTATCAGATGGTCAAGGACGGTAAGATCGACGCGCTCGTTGTCCAGGACCCGTTCAAGATGGGTCATGACGGGCTGAACACGGTCATCACCTATCTTGAAGGCGGCAAGGTCGAGCCGTTCGTCGGTCTCGGCACCAAGCTGCTCACCAAGGACAATGCGGCCGAATTCGCCAACGATCCGCAGGTGACGGGCAAGTGACCACCGCCGATCGCGGCGAGGCCGAGGGGTCGCATCGGAAGTCGTCAGCGCCCCTCAAGGGCGCTGGCGTCTTCGCTGCGCTGCACGGGCATCGCCAAGCGGTTCGGCGCCGTTCAGGCGTTACGCGGCGTCGATTTTTCCATTGTCGCTGGCCGCGTTCGCGGCCTGGTAGGCGAGAACGGCGCGGGTAAATCGACGCTCGCCAAGATCATCGCTGGGGTGGATGCGCCCGACACAGGATCGATAGAGTTCGAGGAACGGCCACTCCGCTCCGCCACCGCCGACGAGGCCCTGGCGCGGCGCATCGTGACAGTGCATCAGGACATCAACCTTATCCCGTCGATGACGGTGCTCGAGAATCTGCTCCTCAACAATGAACCCGCCTCCCGCCTTGGAATCATCCGAAGACGCCAGGCGCGCGAGATCGCGAAAACGCTGCTCGACCGCTACGAGGTAGTCGCCGAGCCGGAGGCGCTCGTCGGGGAGCTCTCGAACGACCTCCGCAAGATGATCCAGATCGTGAAAGCGATTCATCGCGATCCGAAGGTGCTGATTCTCGACGAGCCGACCTCATCGCTCACGAGCGCACAGGTCAATGTCGTACTGCGTCTCATTCGACAGCTTGCGTCGCAAGGCGTTGGCCTTGTCCTCATTTCACACTATCTGAGCGAGATCTTTGAGGTTTGCGACGACCTCACCATTATGCGCGACGGCGAGGTCGTGGCCGACCGGCTGGTCCGCGACATGACGCTGCCCCAGGTTGTGGCCGCCATGATCGGCCGCGAGGTCAATGCAGTGTCTCGCGCCTCGCGCGGCCGCGAGCTGGCGCGCGACGCCACTCCGCGGCTCTCGGTCGAGAATCTCACCGTCCGTGGCGCACTGGACAGTGCGAGCTTCGTTGTCCGCGCGGGCGAGGTCCTCGGCGTCACGGGCCTCGCCGGCTCGGGCCTCAATGAACTGTCGCGCGCCATCTTCGGCGCCTCGCCGCGCCCGGCGACCGGGCGGGTCATGGTCGATGGATCGCCCGTCCCGGAGTCGAGACCGTCCGCCTCGCTTCGCGCAGGAATCGCGCTCATCACAAACGACCGCTTGCGCGAGGGCCTCCTTCTCGACTTCCCCCTGACCGAGAATATCAGCCTGCCGATCTTGTCGCGCTTCGGTGGCGCTCTCGGGTTCCTAAACCGCAGGGAGGTAGAGAAGACGACGGTCCGCAACATCGAGCGCCTGCGCATCCGCGCACCGGGTCCGTTCACGCTCGCCCGTCAGCTTTCCGGCGGCAACCAGCAGAAAGTTTTGTTCGCGAAGTGGCTGGAGACTGGGCCGAAGGTCTTCGTGATGGATGAGCCCACTATCGGCGTCGATGTCGGCGCCAAGGACGAGATCCGCAAGATCATCGAGGAAGTGGCCGCAGCGGGCGCCGGGGTGCTGCTGGTGACGACCGAGCTCGATGAGCTCGTCTGGTTGTGCGACCGGGTGTTGATCATGTTCCGCGGTGCGATCGTCGGCGAGCTGTCTGGCGAGGCGATCGAACAGCGCACAATTTTGCAGGCTTCGGCGACGGGCCAGATTCAGGCGATGGCGGCATGACTTCGCTTTCCGCTTCTGGGACGTCCGGCGAGGCGGGCGAAGCTCGCTTCGCCGCGCGGCTCAAGCGCTCCTACAGCCTCATACAGGCGCTCGGCGTTCTCCTTGTCCTAATCGTGATCATGCAGATCGTAAACGACCGGTTCCTGTCGCCGGCGAACGTCTCCAACTTGCTCGGCCAGATGACGGTGACGCTGATCGTCGCTGCGGGCATGACGATCGTGATGATCTCAGGCGAGTTCGACGTGTCGGTCGGCTCCGTTGTCGGCCTGTCGGCGGCGGTCGGCGGCTGGATCATGGTGCGCTGGATTCCGGCAGCCGGCTCCGCCGATCATAGCTGGTGGATCATCGCGCTCGGCCTGATCGCGCCGCTTTTCGTGGGGCCGGCGCTCGGATTGATCGTCGGAACCATCGTGACCAAGGCAAGGATCCCGTCCTTCATCGTGACCCTGGGCACGCTGATGATGGCGCGCAGCCTCACGCTCGTCGTCACGCGCGGGCAGCCCATTCCCGATATGCCGCAGGGGATCGCCTGGTTCGGGCAGGGTCGGTGGGTGCAGATCCCGCTTCCGGTCAATTTCACCGGCTGGCTGAAGTCGGGCGAGCCGATCGTCTGGTGGTTTCCGGTCCAGAACATCGTCTGGATCGCGGTTCTCGTCTATTTGGTCGGCTGGTTCGTCCTCGAGCGGACGACGTTCGGCAAGCGAGTCTATGCGGTTGGCGCCAACCAGACGGTCGCGATGCTGTCCGGCATCCGCACGGATTGGGTCAAGATCCAGTGCCTGATGATCGTGGGCTTCACTGCCTCGCTCGCGGGGCTCGTCAGCCTATCGAGGCTCGGCGCGGTGTCGCCTAACACCGGCGAGGGTCTGGAATTCGAGGTGATTGCGGCCGTCGTCATCGGCGGAACCGGCCTCTATGGCGGCCAAGGCAAAATTCTCCGCACCATCATCGGCGTCATCATCATCGCGTTGACGCGCAACTTTCTTAATCTCGCCCGCATCGAGATTTTCTGGCAGGGCTTCGCCACTGGCTCGATCATCCTCGCCGCGGTGCTGCTCGAGGCGCTGCAGCGCAGCATCACACGCGGGCGATAAGAACGTTGCGTTGATTGAGAGACCGGACAGCTGATAGATCCTGGTAGCGCCTCCGGCTAGAGATGCTTCCCAAGCGCGCGTCGTCGATGCGGAAGGTTAGGGCGATCTCTGAGTTACGCGGTCCGCCTTTTCGCGATGAGCGCAGAGCCCCGCGGTACCCTCACACAAAGGCAAGCCTTGCCCTCAAAATCAGAACGAGCGCTTTTTGGCGCTGCCCTGCCGTTTGAGCGGGTTTCGATCAGGCAGACTCGTGTCCGTCACCCGCGGGCTTGACCCGCGGGTCCATGGATCGCCGAGTTAAGCCCGGCGATGACGGGATCCGGATGGGTCAACCCTGGTCGGAACCTGCGCTAGCCAGTCGGCGCAGGAGCGGTGGTTCGGATCGATTTGACCCATTGGTAAACCGGGCATCAAGAATCCTCTTGCCAAGTGTCGTACTTTGTTCTATTTTTGTTCTAGCGCTGTAACGGAGACGCCTCCTGTCTGAATTTGCCCGAAACCTCCTCCGCGATGGCTCGCTGCGCGGAGTGTTGAGTGCGAAGTAAAACGCCGGCTTCCGGAACGGCGCTCAAGGCGCCCCAGCGGCCCGTGAGCCGCCGTCGTACCTGCCTCGAAGAACGCTCGCTGGAACGCCCTTCGACGCGCGTCGCTTCGCGCCGCGGCTTCACGGCGAGGTCCGTGGGTGACCGAGGGTCAAACCGTGGCGGCAGGGGACTTGGGAGTCACTTTCCACTTTCCGCCTGTTTCGGCCGTAACCCCTTGATAAGTCCCGATTCCGAGTAAGGAATTGCAATTTTTTGCAGGAAATGGAAGCTTTTTGAAGTTTTTTGCAGCTCAATTGAAGCTTTTCGCAGCTTTTTGAACAAAAGCGTAACGACGAATCCGTGCGGCTATGAGCTGAAGAGCCGCGAACCCGATGCGCTTACGGCTGCTCTTGAGCTGAGCTTGGCGAATGAGCGGCAGCCGTCTGGGCCGCGGCGCCCCGGGGCGGACGGGCGCGCGGCTTCCTCTCGGCGAGCGGCGCGCGCTCGAACAGGAGCAGAGACCGTCCCGTCACCAGATAGGACGCGCCGACCCTGAACTTGCGCGCCGGAAGCGCCGGGTCGTTGGTGTCGATCAGCCGGTGCCAGCCCGAGGCGTCGTAACAGGGCGGCAGCGAGAACTTGACCACGTCGTGATGGGCGTTGAAGACGATCAGCAGCGTCACGTCATCGCCGCGCCTCTTGATGCCGGTCGCCTGCGCCCGCCCGTCGAGCAGCATGCCGAAGCAGCGGGTGAGCTCGTTGTCCCACGTCTCCTGCGTCATCTCCGAGCCGACGGCGTCGATCCAGGTCACGTCCTTGACGTCGATGTCCGGGTTCATCTTCCCGGTAAGAAAGCGCGAGCGGCGGAGGACCGGATAGAGGCGGGAAAGTTCGGTCAGGCGGCGGAAGAACGCAACCAGCCCCTGCCCCTCCTCGTCCATCCGCCAGTTCACCCAGCTGATCTCGTTGTCCTGGCAATAGGCGTTGTTGTTGCCGTTCTGCGTCCGACCGAATTCGTCGCCCGCCCTGATCATCGGCGTCCCCTGCGACAGCATGAGGGTGGCGAGGAAATTGCGCATCTGGCGCAGGCGTAGCGCGCGGATCTCAGGGTCGTCGGTCGGCCCCTCGACGCCGCAGTTCCACGAGCGGTTGTCCGAGTGGCCGTCGCGGTTGTCCTCGCCGTTCGCCTCGTTGTGCTTGTCGTTGTAGGAGACGAGGTCGCGAAGCGTGAACCCGTCGTGCGCGGCGACGAAATTGACGCTGGCCCACGGCTTGCGGCCGCGGAAATTGAACTTGTCGGGCGAAGCGCAGAGACGCGGCGCCAGCGCCTGGGCGCTCGCCATGCCGCGCCAGAAGTCGCGGGCCGTGTCGCGGAAGGTGTCGTTCCACTCGGCCCAGCCCGGCGGAAAGCCGCCGACCTGGTAGCCGCCAGGTCCGCAGTCCCAGGGCTCGGCGATCAGCTTCACTTCGGCCAGCAGCGGATCCTGGCCGACAGCCTTCAGGAAACCGCTCTCGGTCGTGAAGCCGTCGGGTTCGCGCGCCAGGATCGTGCCGAGGTCGAAACGGAAGCCGTCGACCCGCATCTCGCTCACCCAGTAGCGCAGGCTGTCGGCGACCATCTGGATGACGCGCGGATGGCTGAGGTTCAGCGTGTTTCCGGTCCCGGTGTCGTTGATGTAGTAGCGCGGCTGATCGGGAAGGAGGCGGTAATAGGAGCGGTTGTCGATGCCCTTGAACGAGAGCGTCGGGCCGCGTTCGTTGCCTTCCGCGGTGTGGTTGTAGACGACGTCGAGGATCACCTCGAGGCCGCCGTCGTGCAGGCGTGCGATCATCTCCTTGAATTCGCGCAGCGAGTTGGCGACATCGGCGGCGTAGCGCGGGTCGGGGGCGAAGAAGCCGATCGAATTGTAGCCCCAGTAGTTCCTGAGGCCCTTTTCCAGAAGGTGGGCGTCGTCGACGAAGGTATGAACGGGCATCAGCTCGACCGTCGTGACGCCGAGCGATCTGAGGTACTCGATGACCCGCTTCGAGCCCAGGCCGGCATAGAAGCCCCTGAGATTCTCGTCCACCTCGGGGTGAAGCTTGGTGAAGCCCTTGACGTGCGTTTCGTAGACGATCGTGTGATCCCACGGCACGCTGCGCCGGCGGTACTCGCCCTGCCAGTCGAAGTTGGGATCGACGACGACGGACTTCGGCACGAACGGCGCGCTGTCGCGCTCGTCGAAGGTGAGGTCGTCTCCATCCGCCCCGATGGTGTAACCGAACACGGTCGGGATCCCAGACGAGCTTGCCCGCGTGCGCACGGGCGTAGGGGTCGAGCAGCAGCTTGTGTGGGTTGAAACGATGCCCGGCCTCCGGCTCATACGGCCCATGCACGCGAAAGCCGTAAAACGTCGCCGGCCCCACCTCCGAGAGATGACCATGGAAGACTTCGTCGGTGTATTCGGGGAGTTCGAAACGGTCGATCTCTCGACCATTGGGCGCATCGAAAATGCAGACGTCGACCCTGGTCGCATGCGCGGTGAAAAGCGCGAAATTGGCGCCGTTGGCGTCGGCGGTGGCGCCGAGTGGATAGGGCTTGCCTTCGCTGATGCGCATGAAAGTCCCCTCGTGCCCTTGCCTGTCAGACAGCCGGCCGGCAATCTCCCGTGAACCTCGGCGCCGCCGACGCGGCCAACGCGCCGTACGCCTCGGCGGTTCCCGAACGGCGCCCCGCCCCGCCGGTTTGCCGCCGGGGATTGAAGCCGACCGCGTTCGACACCACGGTGGGATCGCAGGTCGATTGCGACGCTCAGGCATCGCCGTTCGGGCGCCCCAACAAGGAGAGAGACTATGGCAAGAGAGTTGGAAGGCAAGGTCGCCGTCGTGACCGGCGCTGCGTCGGGCATCGGATTGGCCAGCGCCGAGGCGATGTTGGCCGCGGGCTCGCGCGTGGTGATGGTCGATCGCGACGAGGCGGCGCTGAAGGCGCTCTGCAACAAGCATGGCGACGCAGTGATCCCGCTGGTCATCGACCTGCTCGACCCGAAGGACTGCGCTACGCTGCTGCCGAGAGCCCTGGAGAAGGCGGACCAAGTCGACATCCTGCATGCAAATGCGGGTACGTATGTCGGCGGCGACCTGGTCGACGCCGACACTGCGGCTATCGACCGGATGCTGAACTTGAATGTCAACGTCGTGATGAAGAACGTGCACGACGTGCTGCCTCACATGATCGAGCGTCGGACGGGCGACATCATCGTCACGAGTTCCCTGGCGGCCCATTTTCCGACGCCATGGGAGCCGGTCTATGCCTCGTCCAAATGGGCGATCAACTGCTTTGTCCAGACGGTGCGGCGCCAGGTGTTCAAGTACGGCATTCGCGTGGGCTCGATCTCGCCCGGGCCGGTCATCACTGCGCTGCTGGCGGACTGGCCGCCGGAAAAGCTGAAGGAAGCCAGGGAGTCGGGAAGTCTGCTGGAGGCCAGCGAAGTGGCCAACGTGGTGACGTTCATGCTGACGCGGCCACGCGGCATGACGATCCGCGACGTGGTCATGCTGCCCACCAATTTCGATCTCTAGGCGGCCACGGACAGATCGCAGTCCCCGACACTGGAACCGGAAACAACGTTCGCGCGTTGTCCGGCCCGGGATGGGGAGGAACTCCAGATGGGTCGTAATTTTGGCAACGCTCTGACGCCGCATGAGACCGTGGCGAGTCCACTCGGCGAACCGCCCGGGCCTGCCCGGAGCGGCGCCGGCTCCGCCGCGGACGAGCTCATTCGGCTCTCCCTGCTGAACGAACTCCATTGGGACCTCGCGGTGCCCCGCAACCGCCTGAATGTCGAAGTTCGCCGTGGCTGGGTGACGCTGAGCGGCAGCGTGGACCGGGTGTATTCGAAAGATTGCGCCGAACGCCATGCGCGCGCGACGCCGGGGGCGCTCGGCGTCACCAACGCCATCACGGTCGAGGATTAGCGCCGGACTCCGAAGCAGCTACGCAGTTCGGATGGCGCGGCGGGCGGCGCCGGAGCCGGCCATCACGACGACCATCAGGAAGACCCCGCGCACCACCGACTGCCAATAGGCGCTGAGGCTGATCCAGCCGAGGCCGTTTTCGAAATTGAGAACGTTGAAGATGAGGCCGAGCAGCAGGACGCCGGCCAGCGTCGTCGTCACCGAGCCGACGCCGCCGGTGAGCAGCGTGCCGCCTACGACCACCGCCGCGATCGAGAACAATTCCCAGCCGACTCCCTCCGCCGGCTGGCCGGCGCCGAACTGGGCCGCCAGGATGACGCCCGCCAGGCCGGCGAACACCCCCGACTGGACGTAGGTCCAGAACTTCACCCGGTCGACCGGCAGGCCCATGAGCCGCGCCGCTTCCTCGTTGCCGCCGACCGCCAGGACGTAGCGGCCGAAGCTGGTGTAATTGAGCACGACGGAGCCATAGACATAGGCCGCGATGGCGATCCAGGCTGGCGTCGGAAACCCCAGAAGGTCGCCTTGGCCGAGCCAGGTGAAGCCGGTGTCGTAGGAGACCGAGACCGATTGATTGTGCGCCAGCAGAAGGCCAGTTCCGCTCGCCATCAGCATGCCGGCCAGCGTCGCGATGAACGGCAGGATCTTCATCCGCGTCACCATGAAGCCGTTGACGGCGCCGACGACCAGCCCCGTGCCGATGCCGCCGAGCAATCCCGGCACGAGGCCGTACGGCGAGAGGGTCGCCGAGACGACGCTGGCGCAGGCCGCCGTGGTTCCGACGGATAGATCGATGCCCGCGGTCATGATGACGAAGCACATGCCGAGGCTCGTCAGCGCGAACATGGAATTGTAGCGGAGCACGCTCAGGACGTTGTAGGCGCCGAGAAAGTGGTCGTAGCGCAGCGCGCCGAAGAGGATGAGCAGGATGAGGGCGATCAACACGCGCTGCTGCGCCGCCCAGGCGAGGCCGCTCGGCCGCGCCGGGCCGGTTGCGTTCGCGGTCGCGGCGCTCATGCGGATCGGCCCCGCTGCTGCGACCAGACAGCGCCCGCGATGATTGCGCCCTTGACGACCAGCGCCGCAGCGTCGGGCACGCCGTTGGCGAGCAGGGTGTAGCGCACGAGTTGGATCAGGAGCGCGCCGATCAGCGAGCCGACGACGCTCGCCTGCCCGCCGGTGAACGGCGTGCCGCCGACGGCGACCGCCGCGATCGCGTCGAGCTCCATGCCGAGCCCGACGAGATTGGCGTCGCTCGACGAATTGATCGACACCACGACCAGCCCGGCGATCCCGGCGCAGAGGCCGCTGATCGCGTAGACCCAGCGCTTGACGCGGTTGACCGGCACGCCCGAAAGGCGCGCGGCCCTCTCGTTGCCGCCGACCGACAGGATCTGGCGGCCGAACAGGGTCCGCCGCAGCGTCCACGCGGCGGCTGCGACCAGCGCCAGCATGATGACGACCTGGAACGGCACCCCGAAGACCCGCCCGAGGCCAACGAACTGGAACGTCGGATTCTTGAACACCTGCAGGTTGCCGTTGGTCAACACCTGCCCGATGCCGCGTCCGGCGATGAACATGACGAGCGTGCCGACGATCGGCTGGACCTGGAAGCGCGTGATGAACCATCCGTTGAACGCGCCGAGCAGGCCAGCCGCGCCGATCGGGACGACGAACGCCAAGAGATTGCCAAATCCGGGATGGGCGACGCCGAACGGGCTCAGGAAAATCAGCGGGGCCAGCGCGCCGGCGATCGCCATCAGCGAGCCGACCGAGAGGTCGATGCCGCCGGTGGCGATGACGAGCGTCATGCCGACCGAGACGATGACAATGGTCGCGACCTGGGTCAGGTTCACGTTCAGGGTCTGCCAGCTGGCGAAGTTCGGCGTCACCGCGAAATTGAAGGCGAGCAGGACCAGAAGCGCGGTCAGCGCGGCATATCGCCGGAAGAACTCCGGCACGCTGAAAGAAGCGCCCTTGGGCGCGATCGTCGGGGCGTCAGCCATCGGCGGACCCGGTCGCCGCTGGGTCCTCATGCGCCATCGCCGCCATGATCGCCGCGGCGCTGGCGGCGGCATGGGGAAGGTCGGCCACCGTGCGTCCGTCGCTGAGCACGAAGACGCGGTCCGCGCCCTCGACGATCTCTTCGAGTTCGGACGAGATCATCAGGACGCCGAGACCCTGGTCGGCGAGTTCGCGGATCAGCGACTGGATCTCGGCCTTGGCGCCGACGTCGATGCCGCGGGTCGGCTCGTCGAGGATGAGAAGCTTCGGGTCGGTGCAGAGCCAGCGCGCGAGCAGCACTTTCTGCTGGTTGCCGCCGGAGAGCTCGCGAATCTTCTGCTCGGCGCTCGAGGCTTTGATGGCGAGGCGGGCCATGAACTTTTCGACGATCGCGCGCTGGCGCGCCTCGTCGACCACCCCCAGGCTCGCAAGGCGCGGCAGGATGCCAAGCGTGAGATTTTCGCGGACCGACATGTCGGGAACGATGCCGTCGGCCTTGCGGTCCTCGCTGCAATAGCCGACGCCGAGCGCGATCGCGTCCGCCGGCTCCTTCGGCACGACGTCCCTGCCCATCAGGCGGATCGCTCCGGCGTCCGGCGGATCGGCGCCGAAAATCGCCCGCGCCGTCTCGGTCCGCCCCGAGCCGAGCAGGCCGGCAAGGCCGACGATCTGGCCGGCCTTCACCTCGACGCGCGCGTCGCGCACCTTGCGCCCGATCTGCAGCCCTTCGGCCGACAGCACCTCGCCGCCGATCTTGCCGGAGGTGACGGAAAAGCCGGTCGCGTGGGCGCGCACGGTCTCGAGGTCCCGTCCCAGCATCGCCGCGATGAGGTGCAGCTTGTCGACCTCGGCCATTGGGCTCGTCATCACCGTGCGTCCATCGCGCATCACGGTGACCCGGTCGCAGACCTGATAGAGCTCATCCAGCCGGTGGGTGATGAAGATGACGGCGACCCCTTCGGCGCGGAGCTGGCGCATGACGTCGAAGAGGACCGCCACCTCGCGTTCGTCGAGCGAGGAGGTGGGCTCGTCCATGATGACGAGTTGCGCCTTGAACGACACCGCGCGGGCGATCGCCGCCATCTGCTGGACCGCGGTCGAGAAATCCAGCAGCGGGCGGCGCGCATCGATATCGACGTTGAAACGTTGCAGGAGCTCGGCCGCCTCGGCATTCATCCGACGCCAGTCGAGCAGGCCGTAGCGCCGGTATTCGCGGCCGAGGAAGATGTTCTCGGCGACCGAGCGGAACGGCACGAGGTTTATTTCCTGGTAGATGGTGCTGATGCCGCCGCGCTGGGCTTCCTGCGGCGAGGCGAAATCGATCGCCCGATCGGCGAACAGGATCGTACCGCCGTCCCGGCGGTAGGCGCCGGTCAGCACCTTGATCAGGGTCGACTTGCCGGCCCCGTTCTGGCCGACCAGGGCCATGATTTCGCCCGGCGCGACTTCGAGCGCAGCTGACGACAGCGCCTTCACCCCCTGGAAGCGCTTGTCGACGTCGCGCATGGCGAGGAGCGGAGGGGTCATCTGATTCTCGGCCTTGGCGGCTTGAAAGCGCGCCGCCCGAAACGCGCCCTCCCGCCGACAACAAAGCAGGCGGGAGGGGTTTGGACAAGAGTGACGTCTTTCGAGGATCGATCTTCAGTAGGCGGTCGGCAGCGCTTCCTTGGCGTTGCTGGCGTCGTAGAAGTGGTCGGGGTTGATGATGATCGGCGGAATCTTGTCCCCGGCGGCGTACTTGTACATGATATCGAACGCCGCAGGCCCGAAGCGGGGGTTGCACTCGCAGGAGCAGCCGAGCTTGCCGTCGACGATGGCCTGGATGGCGTCCTTCTCGCCGTCGATCGAGACGACGAGGATGTCTTTGCCGGGGACCTTGCCAGCGGCCTCGATGGCGGCGATCGCGCCGAGCGCCATTTCGTCGTTATGCGCGTAGACGATCGTCGCGTCGGGATGGGCCTGCAGCAACGTCTCGGCGACCTGGCGGCCCTTGTCGCGGGCGAAATCGCCGGACTGGCTGGCGAGGATGACCATGCCTGGCGCCTTGGCCTTGATGGTGTCGTCGAAGCCCTTCTTGCGGTCGTTGGCAGGAGACGCGCCCACCGAGCCTTCGAGCTCGATGATCTTGCCCTTGCCGCCCGTCTGCTTGATCGTCCAGTCCGCCACGCGCTGGCCTTCCAGGATGAAGTTCGAGCCGATGAAAGCCAGGTAGTCGACGCCGGGCTTGGCGAGCGCCGGATCGACGTTGCGGTCGACCAGGAGCACCGGAATGCCGGCCTTCTTGGCGTTCATCACCGCGGGGATCAGCGGTTTCTCCTCGCGCGGCGGCAGGAAGATGAAGTCGACCCCCTGAGCGATCATGCTGTTGACGTCGGCGACTTGCTTGGCGGCGGAGCCGGCGGCGTCGGTGTAGACGAGCTGGGCGCCGCGCTTGGCCGCCTCGTCCTTCATGCTGGCGGTCTGGGCGAGGCGCCACGGGTTGTTGCTTTCGGTCTGGGCGAAGCCGACCTTATAGGCGTCCTTCTTTTTCAGCGGC
This sequence comes from uncultured Alphaproteobacteria bacterium, assembly GCA_963820795.1. Taxonomy (GTDB): domain Bacteria; phylum Pseudomonadota; class Alphaproteobacteria; order Rhizobiales; family Beijerinckiaceae; genus Roseiarcus. The sequence goes on along the minus strand of CAWGBJ010000010.1, from coordinate 140,342 downwards.
GGCACCTGGCCGAAGGCGGGAAGGATCGTGAGACCAGCGGCGGCGCCGACGGATCCGATGAGCACGTGTCTGCGATTGATCAGCATACGTTTCCTCCAAGTTAGACCGCGCAAGGCGGGTCTCGACGGCTTTCAAGCCGTTCCGTCCGGGGCAAGCACGCGCTTTGCAGCGATTTTATGGTCGCTCGCCCGGCGCCGCCCGCTAAGCCCCAGGTCGCCGGGATGATAATAAAACGCTAAAACTTGTCAATGGGCATCGTGCCGGGCTTGATTTAAAAAATTGAAACAGTACCTTATCGCGCTAATAATATTCGCAGCCGAGAGGGAGCGATGCGCGAGGGAGACGGCGCCTCCATCGAGGGGGGACGCCGACGGACGACGGCCGACCGGCCCGCCACGATTTGGCGCAACGTCGGCGCGCGGCGGCCGACCATGATCGACGTCGCCAACCAGGCGCGCGTGTCGCAGACGACGGTCTCGCTGGTCCTCAACCACGCCGACGGCGCCCGCCTTTCTGCCGATACACGCGAGCGCGTGATGAAGGCCGCGGCGCGGCTCGGCTATCAGCCGGGGCGGCGCATCAGCGCCCCTGCATCGGCCGCGGCCTCTTCGATCGGCTTTGTCTGCGACGAAATCTCGACCGACCCTTGGACCGCGATCGGCCTCGACGGGGTGCGCGAGAAGGCATGGGAGCACGGACTCACCGCGACCGTCATGGTCACTCGCGGCGACTTCGACCTGGAGGCTGCGGCGCTGGCGCAGCTCGCGGCGCAGCCGCTTATCGGGCTCGTCTACGCGACCATCAACACCCGGCTCGTCGAGCCGCCAGCGGCGTGCCTGCGAACGCCGACTGTTCTTCTCAATTGCCATGCAACGGGCGGCGCGCTGAGTTCCGTGGTTCCCGGCGAGGTGGCGGGCGGGCACGCCGCGACCGACGTCCTCATCCGCGCCGGCCATAAGCGCATCGGCTACATCAACGGCGAATCCAGCATGGAGGCCTCGCGCCATAGGCTGCGCGGCTATCGCCAGGCGCTGGCGACCGCCGACCTGCCGTTCGATCCGGACCTCGTGCGCGAAGGCAACTGGCAACCGCTCTCGGGCTACGAGGCGACGCGGGAACTGATGGCCGAGAAGGCGCCGCCGAGCGCGATCTTCTGCGCCAACGACATGATGGCGGTCGGCTGCTACGAGGCGCTGCGCGAGCTTGGGCTCCGCATCCCCGGCGACATTGCGGTCATGGGCTACGACGACCGCGAGATCGCCCAGCACCTGCATCCGCCGCTCTCGACTGTGCTCTTGCCACATTTCGAGATGGGCGCGATCGCCGCCGAAATCCTGATCGACAGGGCCGCCGGTATGTCCGACCGGCCACGCCAGATCAAAGTCGAATGCCCGATCATACGACGAAAGTCGGTTTGAGGGTCCGCGCTCGACCCATCGCAACAAGGCCGCTCAACGCCGGCCTATTTCTCGCGAGTGATTCTACTCGGCGTAAGCTTGTCGTTTGCGCGAACCGCGGTATCCGGCGTAGGCGAGCGCCGCGAAGCCGGCCAGCAACATCGCCCAGCGCGACAGTTCGGGCGCCGCCACGACCAGCTCCTGAGAGGCGCTTCCGCTTTGCGACCAGCCAGCACTATCGGGAACGAGCGCGGTCGCGTAAGGACTTGGTCCAAAATCGCTCGCGATTGTGGTGTTGCCCGTGCTGGACGTCGTGGTCAAGGTGATCGGCCCTGTAAAGTAGCTATCCCAGCTCGTCGTGACATCGCCAAATCCGAGCGAAACAGGGGGCCCGTGGCCGGTGACTGTGAAGGCGCCAGCGAACGCAACCGTTGACATCAGACTGAGTGACGCCGCGCTGCCGGCGGCGAGCGCGGTACCGGACAGGCTCCCACAGAAACCCCTTTTCATTGTTTTTCCCGTCTACTGACATTTCCCCGACTACCGCTGCGGAAGCGAAAGCCTAGCCAGCAGGCGGCACGATATAACAGCATCAACATTTGTGTCAACTCGCTGCAACTAGCGAGTTGAGCACCGGCTTTCCGCACTCTTGTTCAAGTCCGGCGGTGCCACTCCTGCGACGCCCTGACTTGGATCGGGCGGAGGTTGCGACGGAAGCCGCGGCAATCGGCAGCGTAAGCCGGTACGGACGAGGCCCCGATTGCGTGCGGGCCGCGGCTCGGCGTGTCGCTCCACGACCTCAACACGGCAAATGCCCGCTTATGGACGTGGCTGGCCTGGACGCGCACTCATGCCCCCGACGAGCGCTTCAACCACTCGTCTTCGTCGATCGTCTCGACGCCGAGCTCGCGCGCTTTCGTCAGCTTCGATCCGGCGCCGGGACCGGCGACGACGAGATCGGTCTTGACCGAGATCGAGCCTGAGACCCTGGCGCCCAGCCGCTCGGCCATCGCTTTGGCCTCGTCGCGGCTCATCCGCTCGAGCGAGCCGGTGAAGACGATCGTCTTGCCGGCGAGCGGATGGTTCGCGGCGACCGCCTCCATCGGCTCGACCGTCACCTGCTCGATGAGCGTGTCGAGCGCCGACTCGTTCCGCTCCTCGGCGAAGAAGTTGGCGATCGCCTCGGCGACGACCGGACCAATGCCCTCGATGCCCGCGAACTCCTCGGCGGCGCGGGCCGAGCGAGCCGCGGCGCGGAAGGTCTCCCACTCGCCGAAGTGGCGCGCAAGGCGCCGCGCGTTAGTCTCGCCGACATGACGGATTCCGAGCGCATAGAGAAAGCGGTTCAGCGCGATCCGGCGCCGGGCGTCGATGGCGTCGAACAGATTGCGTACCGACGTCTCGCCGAATCCTTCCCATTCGCGCAACGGCGGGCGGCCTTGGCCGTCGCGTTCGCGGAGCGTGAAAATGTCGGCCGGCGTCCGGACCAGCCCCTCCTTGAAGAAAAGCTCGATCTGCTTGTCGCCCAGGCCCTCGATGTCGAAGGCGTTGCGCGAGGCGAAGTGCTTGAGCCCCTCGACCGCCTGCGCCGGGCAGACGAGATGGCCGGTGCAGCGCCGCACGGCGTCCCTTTCGCCCGTCTTCTCGTCGATCTCGCGGACGGCTGCCGAGCCGCAGACGGGGCAGGTCTCAGGGAAATGGTAGCGCGGCCTCGCCGCGTGCGCCCCATCCTCGACGACGCCGAGAATCTGGGGGATCACGTCGCCCGCCCGCTGCACTACGACATGGTCGCCTATCCGCACGTCCTTGCGGGCGATCTCGTCTTCGTTGTGTAGCGTCGCGTTGGCGACGACGACGCCGCCGACCGTGACCGGTCTCAGCTTGGCGACCGGCGTCAGCGCGCCCGTTCGCCCGACCTGGATTTCGATTCCCTCGAGGATCGTCGTCGCCCGCTCGGCCGGGAACTTGTGCGCCACCGCCCAGCGAGGGCTCCGCGAGACAAAGCCGAGACGTTGCTGGAGCACGAGATCGTCGACCTTGTAGACCACGCCGTCGATGTCGTAGCCGAGCGTGGCCCGCTGCGCTTCGATAGCGCGATACTGCGCTAGCATCTCCTCCGCCGACCGGCACAGTTTCGTCAGCGGATTGGTCGGCAGGCCGAACCGCTGCATGGCCTGGATCGCGCCGTATTGCGTCGTGGCGAAGGGCTCGCTGACCTCGCCCCAGGCGTAGGCGAAGAAGGCGAGCGGGCGGGAGGCGGTGATGCGCGGGTCGAGCTGTCGCAGCGAGCCGGCGGCGAAGTTGCGCGGGTTGGCGTAGGTCGGCTTGCCCGCTTCTGCCTGTCGGGCGTTCAGCGCGGCGAAGTCGGCATGGCGCATGTAGACCTCGCCGCGCGCCTCGAAAATGCGCGGCGCGCCTCGCAGCCGGGTCGGGATGGCCTCGATCGTGCGGACGTTGGCGGTGACGTCCTCGCCCTCGTAGCCGTCACCACGGGTCGCCGCCTGTACGAGTTCGCCCTCCTCGTAGCGCAGGCTGCATGAGAGTCCGTCGATCTTTGCCTCGGCGACGAAGGCGAGCGGCGCGTCCGCGGACATGCCCAGGAAGCGCCTTACCCGGGCGCCGAAATCCAGGACTTCCTCGTCGGCGAAGACGTTGCCGAGCGACAGCATCGGCACGGCGTGGCGGATTTTTGCGAACTTCTCCGACGGCGGCGCGCCCACTTTGCGACTGGCCGAGCCCTCGTCGGCAAGCTCCGGAAACGCCGCCTCGAGCGCGCTGTAGCGCCGGCGCAGCTCGTCGTATTCAGCGTCGGAAATCGTCGGCGCGTCCTCGCCGTGATAGCGCCGGTCGTGCTCGGCGATCTCCGCGCCGAGCCGCTGATGCGCGGCGCGCGCATCTGCGAGGGTCTGTCGGACTGCATTCGACTTCCTGGGCATGGGTCTCAGGCTAGCGCAGGGACGGGGTCGGCGGAAGGCGAGCGGCGCCCGGCGGAAGGGAACATTGTTTCCGGCGCGGTCGTTCAGTTGCCGACGGGAACTGTGTCCCGACTCGCGCCGCCGCTTTCAAGAACGCTTCGATGAGCACCGTGCCCCGGTCCAGGTTTGTCGGCGCTCTGGCGGGTCGGCCGGGCAGCGTCCAGCGGCCGCTCGCCTTCTTCATCATCATCTGCGCCGCCGCCGCGCTGCTCGCGCCCGCATTCCCGACGGTCGGCAATTTCACGGCGCTCTTGACAAACTCGAGCTTTCTGATCGTGGTCGCGGTCGGCGAGTCGGTCGTCATCCTCGTCGGCATGATCGACCTCGGCGTCGAAAGCGTGTTGTCGGCGTCGGGCATGCTGGTCGCCTGGCTCACGGTCTTCCACGGCGTCCCCGCCGGTCTCGCCGTCGTTCTGACGCTCGCCGCCGGAGCCGGCATCGGCGCCCTGGCGGGGCTGCTTGTCGCCCGCGGCGGCATTCCGTCCTTCCTGGTCACGCTCGCCACCTATTGGGGCCTGCGCGGTGTCGCGCTGCTGTTCAACGGCGGCAATTACATCAGCCCGGACGCCGTCACGCCTTCGCGGCCGTTCGGCTTCGCCGGGATAGCCGGGACGACCGGCCGGATGCCGAACCTGATCCTCATCTCGCTCGCCGTCGTCATCGGCGTGCAACTCGTCGTCGCCTTTACCCCCCTCGGCGCCTGGATCCGGGCGACGGGGTCCAACGAGAATTCGGCGCGGTCGGTTGGCATCAGGACGAATGCGATCAAGATCATTGCGCTCGCGACCTCCGGATTCATGGCGGCGCTGGCGGGGATCATGATCACCGCTTGGCAGGACTCGATCTACCCACTGACCGGCGCGGGTTATTCCCTCCAGGCGATCGCCGGCGTTATCCTCGGCGGCATTCCCTTCAGCGGAGGACGCGGAACGATCGTTGGCGCGGCGCTCGGCGTTCTCGTCATCGGCGTCATCAACGACATCATCGTGCTCATCGGACTGCCGGCGCTGTACGAATATATCTTCGTCGCGATCATCCTAGTGCTCGCTGGCCTGCAGGCGCGGCTCGCGTCAGCCAAATAGGCTGTCCAGTGGACGCATAGGTAACACGACGGAGAGGGTCGTGGGCGGCGGCTTCTCCGGCTGGGGCGCGAGGCTCTTTGCGCCGGACGACGCTCGGAAATTCAGCCGCATGGGGAACTTACAACGGCGCCGCGATCCCATCGAGCCTCGGATCGGACGCGCCGCAGAGAGCTTCGCCGGCGATGGCGATGGCCTGGGCGCTACCCTCGAACGAGCGCATGAAATCGTGCCGCGCGACCCAATCGCCCGGGATCTCTTCGCCCGTCACGACCTCGTGGCCGAGCGCTGCGAGGGCGTCCGCGAAGCCGGGGTCCCGGTGCGGCTCAACAGAAATCCGGCGGCCGTCGAGCGCACGGACGCGCGGCGCGTCGAGGGCTTGCTGAAGGTCCATGCCGCGGTCGATCAGGTTAACCAGGATCTGAACCTGTCCCTGCGGCTGCATGTTGGCTCCCATGCAGCCGAAGCTGAGTTCGAGCGCGCCGTCGGCCGACAGCATCATCGACGGCAGGATCGTGTGGCGCACGCGTTTCCCCGGCGCGGCGCAATTGGGATGGGCGGGATCCATCTCGAAGTCGGCGCCGCGATTTTGCAAGATCACGCCCGTCGACGGAACGATGAGACCCGATCCGAACACATCGGAAATGCTGGTGATCAGGGACACCGCGTTGCGGTGGCGGTCGACGACCGTGAGATAGGTGGTGTCGCCATGCACGCGGCCCGCCGGCGGCGCCTCGAGGGCGCGGTCGGGTTGGATCAGCGCGCGCCGGCCGGCGAGATGGTCGCGGGACATGAGACGCTCTAGGGGCGTTGCTGCAAAGCGCGGGTCGGCGACGCACGCCGCCCCATCTGCAAAGGCGAGCTTGATCGCCTCCAGGATGAAATGCTTCGCGAGGGGATCATTGTCGGCGATGAGGCGCGGCAAATCGAAGCCTTCGAGAATGCCGAGCGCCATCAGGGCGACGACGCCCTGTCCGTTGGGCGGCAGTTCGAGAATCGTGTGGTCGCGATAATCGCCGCGGATCGGCTCGACCCATTCGGCCTGGACCGGATCGAAGTCGTCGCCGTCCAGATAGCCGCCGTTCTTCCCCAGAACGTCGAGGATCCTGTCCCGGACATCGCCAGCATAGAAGGCGGCGCGGCCGTTTCTGCCGATAGCGCGCCAGGTCCTCGCAAGGTCCGGCTGACGGAAGATCGCCCCCGCCGCGGGCGCAGTTCCGCCCGGCAGATAGGGGGCAGCATCGGCGGAGAAGCGTCTGAGCTTCGAAGCGCCCCATTCCCACGTCCGGCTGATTTTCGCCCCGACCGGGAACCCTTCCTCCGCGTAAGCCGCCGCGGGCTCGACGAGGTCGGCAAGATCCATCGAACCGAAGCGTTGATGCAGGGCAAGATAGCCGTCGAGAGCGCCGGGGACCGGGACGGTCGCCGCGCCGGCCTGCGGCATTGAGGCAAAGCCGGCGGCGCGAAGATTGTCGACGGTGAAGCGCGACCCCGAGCGGCCGCTGCCGTTGAGGCCGAAGCACGCGCCGCTCCAATGCGCCAGAATCATGCAGTCGCCGCCGAGCCCGTTCATCATAGGCTCCGCGACATTGACCATGGCCGCCATCGCGATCGCGGCGTCAGCGGCGTTGCCGCCCGCCTTCAGAATGTCCCTGCCGATCGCCGCGGCCAACGGCTGACTCGAGCAGGCCATCCCGTTCTTGGCGAAGACCGGGGCTCGCTCGGGATTGAAGGGTCGCATGCGCCAAAAACCTTGCTTGATGTTCTGTAACGAACGAAAGCCTGCAAAAATCGCATGGCCAGTCGCGCTGCAGAATTCCTTCGGAAGGTCGCTCGCCGGCGACGAGTGTTACCGTCGGCACACCAGGGTTACTCGGCGGGGGCGGCCGCCTCGTGGTTGCCAAACGCGCGCAGCAGGGGAAACGCCCTCAGCAATGGATTGCCGGACTGCGCAGCGGGAGCGGCGGGCGTCGGCGCTGCCTCGGGAGTTGGCGCGGCTTGCGCAGTTTTATGCGGATCCGCCGACTTCTCGGCTTTGTCATGCTTCTCGCGCTTCGAGGACTTGCCGTGCTTGCTGGGTTTCGCGTGAGCCTCAGGGGACAGCGGCCGGCTCGGCGGCTCTGGCGCGGCGTCGGGGATGGCTGCAACGCCGGCCGAAGACTTGCTGTCAAGGTTATCCGGCAAGTCGGGTTTCGTTGGGGCGACGGGCGGAAGCGGCCGGCTCGGCGGCTCCGGCGCGGCGTCGGGGATGGCTGCAACTCCGGTCGAAGGCTTGCCGTCCGGGATCTCTGGCAAGCTCGGTTTCGCGGGAGCCGCAGCGGGAGGCGGACGGCTTGGCGGCTCTGGTGTCGCGACGGGAATGGCAGCTACCCCGGACGAAGGACCGCTGTCTAATTTCGCCGGCGAAGGTTTCTGCGCCGGCGCTTGTTGTGTTCCGCCGGCCGGTCCGGCCGACGACTCGCCCACAAACGCGGGTTCGGCGGAAGACGGAGGCGTCGCAATCGATGGCCCGTTTGTTGGCGGCTGCAACGTGTTTTCGTCGCGCGTCATGGTTGTGAACGGGTTCGGCTCAGGGCGCGCGGTCAGGTGGCGAACCGTTGCCCCATTCGCCCTTTCGACATCGGCGCCGACACGAGTTCCGGCTCCGCCAACGAAAGGAGTTTCCCCAGCCAGACGAAGCGGCACGCCCTCCTTGAGCGCGAATGCCGCGCCTATCACACCGATCACGCCAGCCAGCGCGAGCGCCTTGCGTCTCCAGCGCCGCGACCTATCGCTGCGCTGGTGCGCTCGAACGTCATCGGCGTCGACGGCCAGTGGCGCTTCGGAGTCGACGGCCGTCGTCTCGGTCCGGTTGTCGTGCGTCTCGTTTGATGGCGGCAGCCGGCCGAAATCGGCAGGTCGAGTTGCGTCCCCGCCGATCCGCGCGATCGCTGGAGCATTGCGGTCGGACGGCGATGCACCCGCAAGACCTTCGAGGAGCCGCTCCAATTTGAGGAGCGGACCTTCATCGCCCGCCTGCTGCGCGGCCGCGGCGGGCGCTTCTTGCTCGAATTGATCGGTTTTGAGGCCAGCGGCGGCCCGGTTCCCAGAAGCGGCGTTTTGATCCGACATTGTCTGGATGACCCTCGCGTCATCTTCGATCTGCGCCGGCCTCCGCACCCGCCGAACGGCGCCCGCGGAACGTCGCCCACCTTATCGCCATCCCTGCGAGTTTGTCACGTCGCCTCGGAGTTGCGATCTCTCAGTCAGTGCATCAGCGGCCCCCAGGATGGGTCGCTAGCGTAGTTCGGGGTCGGCACCAGAAACTCGCCATGGCCGAAGATGTCGGTCATGTAGATCTTCGGGCCGCCGGAACCGCCTGAATCGCGGAAGAACATCACGTAGAGCCCGTTCGGCGCGAAGGTCGGCCCTTCGTTGTGAAAGCCCTCAACGAGGATGCGCTCGCCCGAGCCGTCCGGCTTCATCACCCCGATGCCGAACGAGCCGTTCCTGATGCGGGTGAAGGCGATGAGATCGCCGCGCGGCGACCAGACCGGCGTCGAGTATCTGCCTTCGCCGAAGGAGATGCGCTTGGCCGGTCCGCCGGCGGCGCTCATCACATAGATCTGCTGGGAACCGCCGCGGTCCGATTCGAAGGCGATCTGCGAGCCGTCCGGCGAATAGGTCGGAGAAGTGTCGATCGCGGAAGTGTCGGTGAGCCTGGTGGTGGCGCGCGAGCGCAGATCCATGGCGTAGAGATTGCTGCTCCCGCCTTCCGATAGCGACATCACGATCTCCTGGCCGTCCGGCGAGAAGCGCGGCGCGAACGTCATGCCGGGGAAATTGCCGACCGCCTCGCGCTGCCCGGTCTCGAGATTGAGCACCGTCACTTTCGGATCGGCGGCGCCGAACGACATATAGGCGACGCGTTGGGCGGAGGGGGAGAAGCGCGGCGTGACGACGAGATCGTCGGCGCCTCCGACGCCGCCAATGTCCTTCACATCGGCGCCGTCCATGTCCATGATCGCGAGGCGCTTGCGCCGCTTGTCCTTGGGTCCGGTCTCGTCGACGAAGACGATCCGGGAATCGAAGAAGCCCTTTTCGCCGGTCACGCGGGAAAACACCGCGTCGGCGATCATGTGCCCGACACGGCGCCACGCGCCGAGTTCGGCGGTGTATTGTTCGCCGGCCGCCTGCTCGCCGGTCGCTGCGTCCCACAGCCGGAATTGCGCGGTCACATGTGATCTGTCCGGATGCAGCACCCGGCCGGTCAGCACGAATTGTGCGTTGACCGTCTTCCAGGCGTCGATGTTCGGCCGGACGTCCGGATTGCCGATCGCTTCGGGAAAGCTCGACGGATTGACGGGCAAGAGAAAGATCGAACGGGCGAAGTCGTTGCTGACGACGCCGCCGATCTTGTCTGCGCCCTCGTCGCCAGCGAAGGGCGTGACGGCGATGGTGACCGGTTGGAAATTGGCCCCCGCGTGAACGTAGACGTCGCCTGCCGCCGCGGCCGGCGCCGCGCCGATGGCGATCCACGCCAGCGCCGCCGCGGAGGCCCAGTCACGAAAGCCGACAAAGGACATTTTCATCACGAGAGCTCACGAGAGAAAAAGAAAGACGTCTCGCCGTCCGGACTCAACGAACGGCGACTTGCGGATTGAAGTGGATAGTCTTCGTTTTCCATTGCTCATAAAAGGGGCGATATTGGGCCGGCACCGGGAGAGGGTCGCAGGCCCTGACCGCCTCGATGACGCTCTTCGCCTGCGGCTTCTGCGCCGGGTCCGACGGTGGATTGACCAGCTTCGGCGGTCTCATCAGCGACCCGTCCGGTCTGAAGGCGAGCCGCACCTTGGCGACGTAAGGATCGGCTTCGGCGGGCGGCGCCGCCGGCTTCCAGCAGGCGAGGTAGGTCTTGATCATCCAGGCTTCAAAGCTCGCCTGCTGCGAGGCGGTCATGCGCGGCCGCGGCTCCGGCGCGGGCGCGGCGGGCGCAACGACCGGGGCTGGCGGCAGGCTCGCAGCCTGCGGCGCGGCGGGCTTCGCCGTTTGGATCGAAGCGGTTTCCTTTGGGGCCGTCGTCTCTGCCGACGGACGCGCGGCCGGGCGGACGTGGTCATAGCCGACGACGCCCGCGGCGACCGCCGCCGCGAGCGTCAGGGACGGGATGAGCGTCGGGCGCATGGTCATGGAGCGGGCTCTCGTCGATTTTGCCAATGGGGACCTCTAGCTAGCCTTGTGTTTCGCGGGGATCGAAATGGATGGTTTCGACTTTCCACTGATCGAAGAACGGAGCGTATTGCGGCGGGACGTGCAGCGGGTCGCATTTCTTGACCGCGCGCATGGCGCTTTCGGCATGCGGGCGCCAGGCGGGATCGGTCGGCGGATTGAGCAGCACCGGCCGGGCCGACAGCGAACCGTCGGCGTTAAACACCACCTTGATCTCGGCGACGTAGATGTCGCCTTCGGGCATTGTCGGCGGCGGCGTCCAGCAGTTGAGGTAGCTCTCCGTCAGCCAGGCGTCGAGCGCTGAGGACATCGAGAGCGACATGCGCGGCGCTTCGTGGTGCGGCAGGCCCTGCGGCGTCGCCGCCGAGGAATTGGCGGCGGTCGTGGACGCCGGCGGCCTGCTCTGGCCGATCAGCTTGGCGATCGCCTTGGGATCGTAGGCGCGGGTCGGCCTCGGCTCGGTCTCGACCTTGGCGTCGACCAGTTTGGCGATTCGGTCCTCCTTCGGCTTCTGCGGCTCGGTTTCCTTCGGCCGCTCGGACGGCGTTTCGCTGATCTTCGGCCGGACTGGCGGCTCCGGCATGTCGTCGGCGGCGGGCTTCGGCAGCGGCGGGGGCTCGGCTTTCGGCGCGGGCTCGGGCTTCGGCGGCGCCGGCTCGGGGCGCGGCGGCGGCGCGGGGGCGGGGGCCGGCTCCTCGGCCGCGCGGAGATCGGGCGGCGGTTCAGGCGGCGTTGGCGGCGCCGGCGCGACTTCGGGCCGCCGGGGAGGCTCCGGGGCGGGCTTGGCGTCCTTCTCGCCGTTCATCACCTGGTTCATCTCGCTCAGCGACACGGTTTCCACCGGGATCAATTCCGGATTGTCCTCGAAGCGAGGGGCAGAGGCGAAGCCGAGGAGAATGAGGGCCAGAAGAGCGCCGTGCAGAACGCTCGAGGCCGCCCAAGCCCGGTATGACCGCCTCTCGTCCAATGCCGCTCCCGGCTATTGATTGATCGGCTCGGTGACCAGCGCCACCTTCTTGAACCCGGCCGTGGTGACGGCCGCCATGATCTGCGCCACCCGCCCGTACGGCACGACCTTGGAGGCGCGCACGTAGATGCGCTGCTCGTCGTCGTGCTGCGACGCGGCCTCGAGCTTCGGCACCAGGTCGGCGTCGACGATTTGCTGGTCCATCACGTAGAGCTGGCCCTGCTCGTTGAGCGAAACGGCGATCGGCTTTTTGTCGACATTCAGGGCCGAGGCGCTCGTCTTCGGCAGATCGACGGAGACGCCGGTGGTCAGCAGCGGCGCCGCGACCATGAAGATGATGAGCAGGACCAGCATAACGTCGATGAACGGCGTCATGTTGATGTCCGCCATGGCGCCGTAGCGCGGGACGCCGCGCCGTCCGCGGCTCACCTTGCGTCCGCTGCCGATCGACACGCCCATCTCAGGAAACCTTCTCGCTCGAGAGGTGATGGTCGATCTGACGGGACAGGATCGACGAGAATTCGTCGGCGAAGCTTTCCAGCCGGGCCTGCGCCCTGGCGACGTCGCCCTGGAATTTGTTGTAGGCGATGAGCGCCGGGACCGCGGCGAAAAGACCGAGCGCGGTCGCCAGCAGCGCCTCGGCGATGCCGGGCGCGACGACCGCGAGCGAGGTGTTTTTCGACGCCGCGATCGACTGGAACGAGTTCATGATGCCGAACACGGTGCCGAAAAGGCCGATGAACGGCCCGGCCGAGGCCACGGTGGCCAGAACGAGCAGATTCGAACTCGAGCCGTTCGACCTCGCGCGCGATCGAGACGTCGAGCACCTTGTCGATGCGCGCATGCAGGCCGCGGAAGGAGCCGGCCGCCTGCTGGAAGGAACGTTTCCACTCGCGCATGGCGGCGACGAACAGCGCCGCCGCGCCGGTGTTGGGCTGGTTCGCCAGCGACACGTAGAGCTCTTCCAGCGACTGGCCGGACCAGAACACCTGCTCGAAATTCTCCAACTCGGCGCGGAACTTGCGGAAGAGGCGGCTCTTGTCGAAGATGATCGTCCAGCACCACAGCGAAGCGAGGAAGAGGCCGAGCATCACTGCCTTGACGACGATGTGGGCCGACCAGAACATCGATAAGATGCTCGTATCTGGAGTCGCGACGTCGGCTGGATTCATGCGGCTTACAACCTGTTTGGCGCGGCGGACCGTCTCGCCGATGCCGGCGCGGCTTTCGGAATCGGGCGCGGTCTGCCTGCGAAATAGGCCGAAACTTGGGCTGCCTGAGGCGGTCGCATGACCCGATTGTGTCGGGGATTATTAAGCCTCTGATAGGATTAACGACCGGTTACCTGGGGGAAGCAGCTATCATAACCGCGCTCCTCTTCGTCGCCCCCTCGGACGCGTGGTCCAGACCGAACCGCCCGAGGCTCCGGTCCGGTCACGAATTTTTTCGGAGCGACGACTTCTGTTAGAATGCCTCGGCAGCGATGCTCCTGTGGCGGGCGGCGAGGAAATGATGGCGCGCTTGCTTTCGGTTAATGTTGGGCTCCCGCGCGACATCCCGTGGCAGGGCAAAACCGTCCATACCGCAATCTGGAAAACGCCGGTGCAAGGCCGTCGAATGGTGCGGCGGCTCAACATCGACGGGGATGGTCAAGGCGACCTGCAAGGGCATGGCGGCGAGCATCGCGCGGTCTTTGTTTATCAGATCGATTCGTACCGCTATTGGCAAGCTCAGCTTGGCCGCAACGACTTCGCTTATGGCCAGTTTGGCGAGAATTTCACGATCGACGGCTTGCCCGACGCAGAGGTGTGCATCGGCGACCGTTACCGGATCGGAAGCGCGCTGTTCGAGGTGACGCAGCCGCGCGTCACCTGCTACCGGGTCGGCATCCGGATGAACGAGCCGCAAATGCCTGCACTCCTCGTGGCGCATCACAGACCGGGCTTTTATTTTCGCGTCCTCGAGGAGGGCGAGGTCGAAGCCGGCGACGAGATCGTGCAGGTCTTGGCCGGTCCCGAGCGTTTGACCGTCGCCGAGACTGATGCGCTGCTGTATTTGCCCGGGCACGACAAGAGCGGACTGGAACGGGCGCTGCGCATCCCGGCGTTGAGCGCCGGATGGCGCTCCTCGTTCGAAACATTGCTCGAACGCGAACGCAAAGGCGGTCGGACGACCGGCAATCCCGGGCTGGCGCCCGCGGCTGGGCCTGCGCCGGCGTGGACTGCGTTCCGGCCGCTGCGGGTCGCCGACAAGCGGCGCGAGAGCAGCAACGTCACCTCGCTGGCGCTCGAATCGAGCGATAGCCGTCCGCTCGCTGCGGCAACGCCCGGCCAGTTTATCGTGCTGCGACTGAAGCCCGCGCCCGAGGCGCCAGCTTTGCTGCGCAGCTACTCGCTGTCCGGCGAACCTGGCGAGGAGCGTTGGCGGATCAGCGTCAAGCGAGAGCCGAACGGCGCGGTCGGGGCCTACGTCGAGGCGCGGGTCCAGGTCGGCGATGTCGTCGACGCCAGCGCGCCACGCGGCAGCTTTACGCTAAGGCAGGGCGACGGACCCGTGATCCTGTTGAGCGCGGGCATCGGCGCCACTCCGGTGCTCGCCATGCTGCATGCATTGGCCGCCGGTGTGTCGCGGCGAGAAATCTGGTGGGTTCATGGCGCCCGCAACAGCGGCGAGCATGCGTTCGCCGCGGAAGTGCAGGCGCTTCTCAAATTGCTGCCCGGAGGCCACAGTCACATCCGTTACAGCGCACCGCGCCCCGACGGACCGGCCGGGCGGTCGATTTCGACGCCGCCGGGCGCTTGAGCGTTCACGTCCTGCAGGAGCTGGGCGTGCCTCGCGAGGCGGATTTCTATCTGTGCGGACCGGCCGCGTTTATGAGCAGTCTGACCGCCGATCTGGCGAGCTGGGGTGTCTCAGCCGGAGCGGCTGCACAGCGAGAATTTCGGCTCTGGTCCGGCGCTGACCCCGGGTGTCGCCGCCGCTCCGCTACGGCCGCCGCATCTGCCCGATCGGCCTGCCGGCGCCGGGCCGATGGTGTCTTTTGCGAGAAGCAATTTGGCCCTGCGCTGGGATTCGGCGTTTCAGAGCTTGCTCGAACTGGCCGAGGCCTGCGATGTGCCGGTGCGGTGGTCGTGTCGCGCCGGCGTCTGCCACAATTGCGAGACCGGGCTTATCGCCGGCACAGTCGACTATCTCCCCGACCCGGTCGAGCCGCCGGCGGACGGCAATCTGCTGATTTGCTGCAGCCGGCCGCGCGCCGATGTTGTACTCGATCTGTAAAGCCGGCGCGGAGGCTGACCTACTGACGGTCGGGGTGCGATCCGAAGTCCGGTTCCGAGCCGACGCCGTTCGCCGGACGGACCGCATGCCCTACCCAAAGTGCGGCTGCGCCGCTATCGTCCTTTCCCGGGGCGCCTCAAGGTCCGGCGCCGTTGGAGGTCGTTGGATGGGGGCGCTCGAGGCCTACGCCTGGGAATGGGGTTCGGCGCTGATCCGCTGGCTGCACGTCACGGCGGCGATCGCCTGGATCGGCGGCTCGTTCTTCTTCATGCATCTCGACGCTTCGCTGAGAAAGCGCGCCGGCGACGATCCGGCGCTGGCCGGCGTCTCCTGGCAGGTGCACGGCGGCGGCTTCTATGAGATGGGCAAATACATGCTGGCGCCGCCGTCGCTGCCGGACCACCTCATCTGGCACAAGTGGCAGTCCTACTGGACATGGATCAGCGGCTTTGTGCTGCTCTGCTGGGTCTATTACGGCCAGTCGACGTTTTTCCTCATCGATCCGGCCGTCATGCCGCTCGAGCCCTGGCAGGCGGCGGCGATCGGCATCGCGGCGCTGGCGCTCGGCTGGATCGTCTACGACCTCCTCTGCCGCTCGCCGCTCGGCGATAACGACCCCCTGCTGGCGCTCGTCGGCTTCGGCTACGTGGTGCTGACGAGCTGGGTGTTCACGCTCTTTTTCTCCGGCCGCGGCGCCCTCATCCACACCGGCGCGCTGATGGCGACGATGATGACCGGCAACGTCTTCTTCGTCATCATGCCGAACCAGCGCAAGAGCGTCGCCGCGCTCATCGCCGGCAAGAAGCCCGACCCGAAATGGGTGAAGACCTCGAAGACGCGCTCGACGCACAACAATTACATCACCCTGCCGGTGCTGTTCCTGATGCTGTCGAATCACTACCCGATGACCTATTCCAATCCGAGAGTGATCCCGGCGCTCGTCACCTGCGTCATCGTCACCGGCGCGCTCGTCCGCTATTTCTACAACCTCTGGCACCTCGATCATGCGAAGGCGCCGTGGTGGGCCTGGGCGGCCGCGGCCGCCGCGATGCTGTGCGCCTTCGGCGTCGCGTCGCTCGCCTCGCCCGGCATGCGCGGACTGATGGGCCTTGCCGATCTGCCGACCCCGGTGGCCAAGGTCGCGGAGCCGAAGGCGCCGCAGGAGGTCGTCGATATCGTCATGACGCGCTGCATGATGTGCCACGCCGCGGCGCCGATGGAGGAGATCGGCGAAGCCCCCAAGGGCGTGCTCCTCGACACGCCCGAGCATATCGCCCGCTTCGCTCCCGCCATCCGCATGCAGGCGGTGCTGACGCACGCGATGCCGCCCAACAATTTCACCCAGATGACCGAGGAGGAGCGGGACGTTCTGGCGCGCTGGCTCAAGCTCGACACGGCGCAGAACTGATGGCCCCGAACCTCTCGGACGCCGACCTCGCCGCCGGCGCGCGGTTGATGGCGCGGCTCGACGCCCTGGCGAAGTT
Source organism: uncultured Alphaproteobacteria bacterium (assembly GCA_963820795.1). GTDB lineage: Bacteria > Pseudomonadota > Alphaproteobacteria > Rhizobiales > Beijerinckiaceae > Roseiarcus. Next base: position 123,953 of record CAWGBJ010000010.1, on the reverse strand, counting down.
CACCGACGAGCCGGGCCGGCTGACGCGGCTCTTTCTCTCCGATGCGCACCGGCGCGCCGCCCAGGCCTTCATCGGCTGGTCGACCGAAGCCGGGCTTGAGGCGCGGATCGATGCGGCCGGCAATGTCGTCGCGCGCTATGAAGGCAGGCGGGCAAGGGCCCCGGCGCTGATGCTGGGCTCGCATATCGACACGGTGCGCGACGCCGGCCGCTATGACGGCAATTACGGGGCGCTGGCGGCGCTCGCCGTCGCGCAATCGCTGGCGGCGCGCGGCGAGCGGCTTGAGCACGCCGTCGAGATCGTCGCCTTCGGCGACGAGGAAGGCGTGCGCTACCGCACGACGCTCACCGGCTCGCGCGCGCTTGCCGGCAACTACCCGAAAGACGCTCTCGACCAGAGGGACGCGAACGGCGTGACGATGCGCGACGCGCTGGTCGCCTTCGGCGGCGACCCGGACAAGGCGCCGTCGATCCGCGCGACGAATGTCGCAGCCTTCGTCGAGGCGCATATCGAGCAGGGCCCGATCCTCGAAGCCGAAGGCCTGCCGCTCGGCATCGTCACCGCCATCAACGGCGCAACGCGGCTCGAGGTCGGCGTCGACGGCGTCGCCGGCCACGCCGGGGCGACGCCGATGAACCTTCGCCGCGACGCCTTGACCGCGGCGGCCGAGATGGCGCTCGCCATCGAAAGGCGGGCGCAGGCCGAGCCCCATCTCGTCGCGACTGTCGGGCGGCTCGAAGTCTGGCCCGGCGCGACCAACGTCATTCCGGGGCATGTGCAGTTCTCGATCGACCTTCGCGCGCCCGACGATCGTCGCCGCGCCGCCGCCCTTCAAGACCTCATGGGCTCGATCGATTCAATCGCCGCGGCGCGCGGCGTCCGCATGACCGTCGCCAGGACGCACGAGGCGAACGCCTTCGTCTGCAATCAAAATATCGTCGCGGGACTGACGCGCGCGGTGGAGGCGCTCGGCGTCGCGCCGCGGCTGCTGCCGTCGGGGGCGGGACACGATACGATGGCGATGGGCGCGCTTTGCCCGGCCGGCATGCTCTTCGTCCGCTGCAAGGGCGGGATCAGCCACAATCCGCTGGAATCGATCACGCTCGAGGATTGCGCCTTCGGCCTTGCGGCGCTGACCCATTTCGTGCGGGATTTCAGGCTCGACTGAGGAGCAGCGGCGCCCGAGGCCCGAGGGCCAGACGTCAGGCTGCCGGCGGGCCCCTTCTCCGCGAAGCGGGTAAGGCGCGGCGTTAGCAGCGGAGGTCCAGCTGGATCGATTCCACAAAAGGGGGTCGAACCGCTTCGACGGCCGGCGATCCCCGGGTTTAACCCCGGGACGGCTGTGACGACTGCGCGACGGCCCTGTTTTCGTGGGGGTGACAAGCCCCATCCTTGGCGTTACGAACTCGGCCTCGATCTGGGAGGAACGATGACATGAGCAAGCGATTTTTCGGCGACATCGGGCCGGTGCGATACGAGGGACCGAAGAGCGCCAATCCGTTCGCCTTCCGCCATTACGATCCGGGGCGCGTCGTCATGGGAAAGACCATGGCCGAGCATCTGAGGCCCGCCGTCTGCTACTGGCACAACTTCGCCTGGATGGGCTCCGACATGTTCGGCGCGCCGACCTTCGCCAGGCCGTGGGAAGGCGACGACATGAAGGCGGCGCGCCTCAAGGCCGACGTCGCCTTCGACATGTTCTCGACGCTGGGCTTCCCCTTCTTCAGCTTCCACGACCGGGACGTCGTGCCGGAGGGAGCGAGCTTTGCCGAGTTCGGCCGCAACCTTAACGAGATGGCTGAGGTGTTCGCCGCGAAAATGCGCTCGACCGGGGTCAAGCTGCTCTGGGGCACCGCCAATCTCTTCAGCCACCCGCGCTATATGGCGGGGGCGGCGACCAATCCCGATCCGGACGTCTTCGCGTACGCCGCTGCGCAGGTGAAGAACGCGATCGACGCCACCCACAAGCTCGACGGAGCCAATTACGTGCTCTGGGGCGGGCGCGAGGGCTACGAGACGCTGCTCAACACCGATTTTTCCCGCGAGCTCGAGCAGCTCGGTCGCTTTCTATCGCTGGTCGTCGACTACAAGCACAAGATCGGCTTCAAGGGCGTGCTCTTGGTCGAGCCGAAGCCGCAGGAGCCGACGAAGCACCAGTACGATTTCGACGTCGCCACCGTCGCCGGCTTCCTCAGGCGCTTCGACCTCGAGCGCGAGGTCAAGCTCAACATCGAAGTCGGCCACGCCGTGCTGGCGCATCATTCGTTCGAGCACGAGGTGGCGCTCGCGTCCGCCCTCGGCCTTCTGGGTTCGGTCGACGCCAACCGCAACGACTACCAGTCGGGCTGGGACACCGACCAGTTCCCCAACAATGCGCCTGAGCTCGTGCCGGCGCTCTATTTCATCCTGAAGCAGGGCGGCATCGCGCCCGGCGGCTTCAATTTCGACTCGAAGGTCCGCCGCCAGTCGATCGACCCGGAGGACCTGCTGCTCGGCCACATCGGCGGCATCGACGCCTGCGCCGAAGCGCTGGTCGCGGCGGCGGCGATCATCGAGGACGGCAAGTTCGACGCGCTCAGGGCCGAACGCTACGCCGGCTGGAAGGAGCCGGCCGCCCAGGCGATGCTGGCGAAAGGCGCAAGCCTCGAAGCTATCGCCAAACGCGTCGTCGACGAGAAGATCGATCCGAAGCCGCGCTCCGGCCGGCAAGAGTTCTTCGAGAACCTGGTGAACCGCTACCTCTGACGCGATCTCGACGAGCGGCGCCGGCGTTCTATCCACACGTCCCCCTACGGTCTGAAAGGGAGAACAATCTCCCTGTCTGCGCTCTGCAGGCGCCTTTCTCTAGCTAGTGGAGGAAGGATCCACCCGGATAAGTGTCGATGGGTCCGGTAGCCGACGGGCGCTTTGGCTGGGTGACCGGCTGGATCGTCGGAACGGCCTTGTTTTTCCGCCAGCGCGTCGCTTGTGATGTATTCTCAGTCGAACCGCGCCTTCACTGGACCATTCGTCGGGGTGGCTGAAGAAATCTGCCATGAAAATAGCTCTGAGGAATTGGCGTCGTGCGGCCGGCCCGTGATTTTCATCCATAATGGCGCGCCCGCGGGCGCTGGTTGGCTGCTTAGCTCATGCGCAGCAGTATTTCGGCGGCATGCAGGAGGAGACCGGCGAGGCCGCCGATCAGCGTGCCGTTGAAGCGGATGTACTGGAGGTCCCGGCCGACGTTGATCTCGATCACGCTGATAAGCTGGCCCATGTCCCACGCCTTCACCTGGTCGGCGATGAAGGTCGAAACGCCGCTCTTGTGTTCGGCGATGAGCCGGCTCGCCGCGGTGACGCAGCCCCGGTTGATCTCCGCCCGCATTTCTGGATCGTCCGCGAGCTGGGTGCCCACCTCGCGCAGGAGCTGGGCGAAGCGATGCTGGAGCTGGGACTTTTCTCCTGTCGCGCTTCGCTCGATGAAGGTCTTGGCGTTGGACCAGAGCCGCTCGGCGAGCTCGCCGAGCTCGGGGCGCGACAGCAGATCCCGCTCGACCGCCTTGAGTTGCGCGGCGAAACCCGGGTCTGTCTCCAGCCGCTCGATCAGCGAGAGCGCCAGACGATCGATTTCACCGCGAAGTGGATGCTCCGGATTGCTCCGGACGTCGTCTAGAAACGACGTGGCGGACGCTGCGACCTTCTTCATCAGGTAGGCGTCGGCGCGATAGAACTTGAGCAGCGTCGGCAGTTCGTCGCGGATCTTCTCGCGGATCGCCGCCAGCGTTTCGGGCTGGTTCAGCGCCTGGTGCACCGCCTCCATGACGTTGTCGAGCAACCGCTGATGCCCGCGTTCGGCAACGAAGGTGCGCAGCGTACCCGCGGCAAGCGGTGTGAAGTCGATCGACTGGAGCTGCGCCTGCACGCGGCGCGCAACAAAGCTCTTCAACCCGGAGGACTCAGCCGCCGAGATCGCCTCGGGCAGGAGCCTCAACATGAACCTCGCCAGATCGCCGCTCCGCTTGCGGTCGTCGAGCCAATCGCTGAAGTATGACGCAAAATCGATCTGGTTGAGCCTGGCTTCGACCGGCGCGGCGTCGAGAAACTGCTGCTCGACGAATTCTCCCAGTTTGTCGGCGATGCGCTGCTGATTGGCAGGAATGATCGCCGTGTGCGGAATCGGCAGCCCGAGCGGTCGCCGGAACAGGGCGACGACAGCGTACCAGTCGGCCAGTCCGCCAATGACCGCCGCCTCGGCAAAAGCGGCCAGGAAACCGAACGCGGGATTACGGCCCTCGAAGACGCGCGCGACGGCGAGCAGGACGAGACACCCGCCAAGGGCCGCGGTCGCGACAAGTTTTATTCGTCTGAGCTCGGCCGCCCGCTCGACGTCGCTCGATCTGGGGCTCGGCCCGGCATTGTGGGCAAGGGTCATGACATCGACAGGCTCCAACACGAACCGGCTTGACGGCCGTAGCGCCGCTTCGCCACGCTCGCAGAGCGGCGGGATCAATATAGAACGGGTCTCCTTCGATTACCGGAACCGGCGGTGCATGGACCGGCAGCGAACGTATGGCGCAGCGCTTTGTGCAATGCAATATTTTTGTGCAGTGCAGCATCATATTTTCGTGATCGTGGAGGTGTATTGCGCTGCATCAAGGGACCCCGCCGTGGTTCGGGGAAAATTAAAGGTCATTCTTGCTGGTAGGGATTGAGACATGCCCGCGCAAACCGTCCCCGGTCTCGACGTCCAGTTCTCGCACGACCTCGTTCAATATTGGGGATGGTTCCTGGCATTCGGCATCGGCCTGTTGGCGCTTGGCGTCATCGCGGTCGCGCGCGCGGTGACGGCGACTGTCGTCTCAATGCTGTTTTTCGGCTGGCTGCTCGTGCTGGCCAGCCTGATTGAAATCATCCAGGCGATCATGGTCGGCCATTGGGCCGGCTTCTTTCAGCATTTGCTGGGCGCCATCCTTTTCGGAGTCGTCGGTCTCATGATGGTGAGGAGACCGGTGGTCACCGCCGAGGTCCTGACCATCTTTATGGCGGTGTTCTTCCTTGTCGGCGGGCTGTTTGAGCTTGTCGGCGCGGCGGCGATTGGACTGCCGGGTTGGGGATGGCAGGTCGCGGACGGGGTGATCACATTCGCGCTGGGCCTGCTGGTGCTGGCGGAGTGGCCGGCTTCCGGCCTTTGGGTGATCGGTCTTTTTATCGGGATTGATTTGATTTTCTACGGCGCCGCCTGGATCGCGCTCGCGCTCGGCTTGCGCTCAGCCTGACAATCAGTCGTTGGAACCTCGTGCGAGCGTCCCCGGAAGACGGACGCGGTAGCCGACCGGCAGCAGGCGCAGGCCGAACCGGGCTTCGATCTCGCCCCAGAGGCCGCGCGGCAGGAAGAGCGCGAAGAGAATGGCGGCGACGCCGAGCCCGGCCATGTACCAGACGCCGTTTTCGCCGAACTGATCCTGCAGGACGAAGAAGAGCAGCGCCCCGAGGATCGGCCCCTCGAACGTTCCGAGGCCGCCGACCAGCGCCATCAGGATCATGTAGGCCGTCCATTGCACGCCGAAATTCGTCTTCGGCTGAAAGGTAATGGACGTCGCGAGCCACAGCACGCCGGCGAGCGCGCAGCCGAAAGCCGCCAGGATGAAAATCGTGCGCTTGGCGGCGAGAACCTTGACGCCGATCGAGGCGGCCGCCTCCTCGTCGTCGCGAATGGCCTGGATCGAGGCGCCGAACGGGCTGCGCAACAGGACGAAGATCGCGCCGAGCAGAACGAGCATGCCGACGAGCGTCAGCCAGTAGTTCGCCGCGAGCCGTTCGGCTTCGGGGAAGGCGTTGAGCGCGATCATCGAGGTGCCGGTCTCGCCCTGCACCAAAGGGTCCTGGTTGATCAGGAGATGCAGCGCCTCGGCGAGCACCCACATGCCGATCGAAAATTCGCCCCCGCGCAGTCTCAGCATGAAGTAGGAAATCGGGACCGCGAGCAGCGCCGCGCCGACCGCGCCGGCGAGCAGAGAGGGATAGGCCGGAAAGCCGCCGGCGGACAGACGGATGGCGAAATAGGCGCCGATGCCGAAGAACGCCTGCTGGCCGACGGACACAAGGCCGGCGTAGCCGGCCAGCGCGTTCCACATCGCCGCGAGAATGACATAGACGAAAAGCGTCGTCAGCTTGTCGACGACATTGGCGCTGGCGATCATCGGCGCCGCCGCCAGCGCGACGAGAATGATGGCGACGACGACGCCGAAGGCAGCCGACTCGCGCGTCCAGCGCTCGACGAAGAACCCGGTTTTCTCGCTCATCGCCCGAGCCCAAGCGAAGCGCGGTAGCCGCCGCGCGCTTTCGCCCGTTCGCGGAACATGCGCAGCCCAAGCACCGCGAAGAAGGTCAGATGTCCGGCGAGCAGGAACCATTTCGGATCGAAGGTGGCGCCGATCGATTGGGCGAGGCCGAGCGCCACGCCGCCAAGAAGCGTGCCCCAGAGCGAGCCTATGCCGCCGATCACCACCGCCTCGAAGGCGAAGATGAGCTGCATCGGTCCCGAGTAGGGGTCGAAGGTGGCGCGCATCGCCAGCATGGTTCCGGCGATCGCGACGGTCGCGACCGCGATCGCCGCGGCGATCGCATAGACGGCGCGGGCGTCGATGCCGACGAGTTCCGCCGTATCCGGGTCCTCCGCGGTCGCCCGGATCGCCCGGCCGAGTGAGGTGCGCTTGAGAAAGAGCGACAATCCGCCGAGCAGCGCGACGGCGAGCCCGAAAATCAGCGCTGCGAGATAGCTGACGCTGAACTGGTTCGTCACCTCGAAACTGTCGAAGGCCAGGTCGCCGATCAGGTTGCCGAGAGAGCGCGTGTCGGCGCCATAGGCCTCGAACAAGAGGTTCTCGATCGCAATTGACAGGCCGAAGGTGGCGAGCAGCGGCACGAGCATGCCAGCGCGCAGGCTCCGCTCGAGGATTCCGCGCTGCAACAGCCACCCGACCGCCGCCATGACCGGCAGCGCCGCCAGGAGCGACAGGAACGGCGAAATTTCTGCATATTCCGAGAGCGTCAGGACGAGAAACGCGGCGAGTATCGCGAGATCGCCGTGGGCGAGATTGATGATGCGCATCACCCCGAACATCAGAGACAGGCCGCAGGCGAGAAGCGCATAATAGCCGCCGAGCAGAACGCCCTGCGCGATCAGGTTGACCACGCTCATCGAGCACTCCGTCCGCTTGATTCGCGAGCGCCGGCGCGTTCGAGCCCGAAATAGGCGTCGACGATCTGATCGCGCGACAGCGACGCAGCGGGACCGTCGAGAACGATCCTCCCCTCGAGCATGCACATCACTCGCGTTGCGATCGAGAGCGCGCGGCTCAACTCCTGTTCGACGAGGACGAGCGTCGAGCCCCCTTGCATGAGGGAGCGCATCGACCGGTAGAGTTGTTCGACGACCACGGGCGCCAGTCCGAGCGAGACCTCGTCGAGCAGGATCAGACGCGGATTGGTCATCAGCGCCCGGCCGATCGCCGCCGCCTGGCGCTCGCCGCCCGAGAGACTGCCGGCGAGCGTATCCTTGCGCGCGCGCAGCATCGGGAAGAGCTCCATGACCGTTTCGAGCGTCCAGTATCCCCGCCGTCCGATCCGCGTGGCGACCTGAAGGTTCTCCTCGACCGTCATTCCGGCGAACAGCCTGCGCCCCTCGGGCGCAAGCGCGATGCCTCGCGCGACCCGCTTGTGCGCCCGCGCTTTGGTGACGTCGGCGCCATCGAAGACGATCGCGCCGGACGCGGGGATGTGCGCCCCGGCGATCGCCCGCAAAAGCGTCGACTTGCCGGCGCCGTTGGCGCCGACCAGCGCGACGATCTCGGCCTCATCGATGGCGAACGACACATCGCGCACCGCCTGCAGCAGGCCATGACGCACGTCGAGCCGTTCGACCCGGATGAGGCTCACGCAGCGCCGCTCCCGAGATAGGCGTCGACGACGGCGGCATCGGTCATCACCGTCCGGGGATCGCCATCGGCGATGATACGGCCCGAAACCATGCAAACCAGCCGCTCGACCACCTCGAGAAGCACATGCACGATATGCTCGATCCAGACGATGCTCATGCCGCGCCGCCGCATTTCGCGGATCGTCTCGACGAGCTCTGCGGCCTCTTCGTCAGTCAGGCCGCCGCCGATCTCGTCGAGCAGGACGACGACGGGATCGGTCGCTAGCACCCGCGCCAGTTCGAGCCGCTTGCGATCGAGCAGACCGAGCGTTTCGGCCCGGCGATTGGCGAGCGGCAGCATGGCGCAGAGTTCAAGCGAGTCCATGCAGCCTCGATAGGCTTTCGCTCCCCTCAACCCGCCGCCCGCCGTCGCCGCGACAAAGACGTTCTCGAACACCGTCATGCCGCCGAAGGGCCGCGGCACCTGATGCGTCTTGGCGATGCCGAGCCGGCTCCGCTCGGCCGCATCCGCCGCGGTCACGTCGGCGCCGCGGAAGCGCACCATCCCGCCGGAAGCCGGCAGCCCGCCCGCCAGCACGCTGAGCAGCGTCGTCTTGCCCGCCCCGTTGGGACCGACGATGCCCACCGCTTCCCCGGCCCGCAGAGAGAAGTTCACGTCATCGAGGGCCGTCAACGCGCCGAACCGCTTGGCGATTGCGACCCCTTGGAGGAGGGCCCCCGGTCCCGGCGGCGTCACGCGGAGCTTTAGGCGTTGTAGGGCTGCAACTGCGCCTGAATTGGCACATTACGGTCGTTCGCGTTCTCGGTGATGACCGCGTCGAGCTTGTACTTGCTGCCGGGCTTCGCCTTAACCCACTGCATCCCGATGATGATCGTGTTGAAGCAGTTGGGCACCGGGCCCTTGGTGAAGTCGATCGGCCCGACGGCTGTCGGAGTTTTCAGGACGCTCATGGCTTTCGCGAGGCCCGCCTTGTCGGTCGGATCGCCGCTCGCCTTGAGCGCCGCGACGCCGGCGTCGAACAGCGACATCGTCGCGCCGAGCTGTTGCGTCCATTGCTTGCCGGTCGTCTTCTCGTAACCTTCGGCGATTTCGGGCGAGGTCAAGCCGGTGAGCGGCGAGTTGTAAGGGAAATCCTTGTGCCAGTAGACGGCGCTGGCGAGGCCCGGCCCCAGCGACCCGAGCGCCTCGACCTGGGAAGGGAAGAGGCCGGTCTTGGCGATCTGCGCGATCTTGACCATCTTGGTGAACCCCTGCTGCGCGGCCTGCCGCCAGAAGGTGGCGAAGTCGGGCGGAATGGGGAAGGTATTGAGGATCTCGCAATTCTCGGCCTTGAACTTGGCTATCTGGGATGAGAAGTCCGTCGTGCCGTCCTCGTAGCCGCCCGGATCGATAATCGTGAAGCCGGCCTTGGCCAGCGCCGGGGCGAGGTGCTCGCGAATGGCGTTGCCGTCGGCGTCGTTGGGATAGAGAGCGGCGACCTTCTTGTTGGTCTTGACCGGACCGTTCCACTGCGAGACGTAGCAGTGGAGAAAATCGGCGGTGCCGAAGCTGAAGAGGTAAGTCCACTTGAACGGCGACGGTTGGCCAGGCTTGGCGCCGCGGCCGAAGTAGAACGCTTCCCACGGCATAACGGTCGAGAGGCTCGGAACGCCCGCCGCCTCGCAGGCGTCGGCGACCGGGTTGACCACCTCGGGAGTCGAGGTCGACAGCATCATGTCGACCTTGTTGCGTTCGATCAGCTCCTTGGCGAGTTGGCCAGCGCGCACCGGGTCGGACTGCGTGTCCTTGTCGATGATTTCGACGCCGTATTTCTTTCCGCCGATCGTGACGCCGCTGGTCAGCGCCTTGCGGGCCTGGCTGAGGATGTAGGGATCCGTCTGGCCGAATCCCGCCAGAGGTCCGGTCAGCGGGCTCAGAAAGCCGACCTTGATCGTTGCGTCGGCCGCGATCGCCGGCGTCGCCAGCGTCAGCGCGGACGGGCCGGCGAGCGCAAGCCCGCCGCCTGCTCCGGCCGCCTTGACAAACTCGCGGCGAGTCAGCCGCCCTGTCGATCGAGCACCCATGTCTCTCTTCCTCCCTTGTGGCGCCGGTCTCACCCGGTGCGCTCGCCATGCGCCCTGGTTCGCAGTGTTAGCGTCCTGATCGCGGCTTGTCGTTGAGAATCTTACCGGAACGTTTGCTGCGACCGTCCGGGCGTCGCGATCGAGTTCCCGGTCCTTGGAAGTCGCCGAAATCGACTGGAGATTTACAGTATCGAGGAGCGCCGATCCGATCAAGGCGGACCAAAGATGAAACGCGTCGACCAATTGCAGTCCGGCGGGCGACGAAAGGAGCCTGGCAAAATGTCCCCCGCGACCTCTCGTCGCGCGCGCCGTCGCCGCATTGACTTCGACGGCACGTGGCGCGACGACAGCGACAGAAGGGCTTGCCAATGATGTTTGAGGTGAGGATTCATGGCCGCGGTGGCCAGGGCGTCGTGACCGCCGCCGAGATGCTGTCGGTCGCGGCCTTTCTCGAGGGCAAGCATGCGCAGGCCTTTCCGAGCTTCGGCTCGGAGCGGATGGGCGCGCCCGTCGTCGCCTTCTGCCGCATCTCGGACAAGGAGATCCGCCTGCGCGAGCCGATCCAGAGCCCGGATGCGCTGATCGTTCAGGATCCGACCCTGTTCAAGGCGCTCGACGTGACCGAGGGCCTCAAGCCGGACGGCTATCTGATCGTCAATACGGCGCGCAGTCTCGCGGACATTCATCTCGACTCGATTGTCGAGCGTCTGCCGCCCGGCCATGTCTTCAGCATTCCGGCGACTGAGCTGGCGATGAAGCACATCAACCGGCCGGCGCCGAACACCGCGCTGCTCGGGGCCTTCGCCGCCGAGGTCGGCGTCGTCTCGCTCGCGAGCGTGCTCGAGGCGATCCGGCGCGCCTTTCCGGGCAAGGTCGGGGAAGCCAATGTCGAGGCGGCGACGGCTGCCCATGCGCTGGTCGCGGCCAGCGCCGCCGCCTGAAAGAGAGTTCACCGGGAGCCGGTTTCGCGATGCTGCACCAAATCGAAGGCTCGAAGGCGATGGCGCGCGCCATTGCGCTGTGCCGGCCGCAGGTCGTCTGCGCCTACCCGATCACGCCGCAAACCCATATCGTCGAGGGCCTCGGCGAACTCGTCCGTCTCGGCGAACTGGAAAATTGCGAGTTCATCAACGTCGAGAGCGAATTTGCCGCGCTCTCGGTCGCTATCGGCGCTTCCGCCGCCGGGGCCCGCGCCTATACCGCGACGGCGAGCCAGGGCCTCCTCTTCATGGCGGAGGCCGTCTACAACGCGGCAGGCCTCGGCCTGCCGATCGTGATGACGCTCGGCAACCGGGCGATCGGCGCGCCGATCAACATCTGGAACGACCATTCCGACGCGATGGCCTTACGCGAATCCGGCTGGATCCAGCTCTTCGCCGAGACCAACCAGGAGGCGGCCGACCTTCATATCGTCGCCTTCCGCCTGGCGGAGGAACTGTCCGTGCCGACGATGGTCTGCGTCGACGGCTTCATCCTGACGCATGCGGTCGAGCGCATCGACCTGCCCGACCAGGCCGCGGTCGACGCCTTCCTGCCGTCCTACGAGCCGATGCAGAGCCTCGATCCGGCCGATCCGATTTCGATCGGCGCGATGGTCGGCCCCGACGCCTTCACCGAGGTGCGCTACCTGCAATATTTCCAGCAGCACAGCGCGCTGTCCCTGATCGACAAGCTCGCGGCCGAATTCGAGCGGCGCTTCGGCCGTCAGGCCGGCGGTCTGCTTCGAACCTACGAAGCCGGCGACGCCGAGACGCTCGTCGTCGCCATGGGTTCGATCAACGGCACGATCAAGGACGTGATCGACGAGATGCGCGCCGACGGCCTCGCCATCGGCCTGGTCACGCTCGTTGCCTTCCGCCCGTTCCCGACCGAGGCCTTGCGCCAGGCGCTGGCGCGGGCGCGCGACGTCATCGTCATCGATAAGGCGGTCGACGTCGGCATGGGCGGCCCACTGGCGAGCAACATCGCCATTGCGCTGCGCGAGCTGCCGGAGCCGCCGGCGATGCATTCGGCGATCGTCGGCCTCGGCGGCCGTCCGGCGCTGAAGACCTCGCTGCACCGGCTCTTCCGCCAAGCGACCGTCCAGCCTTGGGAGGGCCCGCATTTCCTCGATCTCAACGAACGGATCGTGGCGCGCGAACTGCACCGGCGCAGCAAGACGCGCCGCGTCGGTCCGGCGGCCGAAGGCGTCCTGAAGCAGCTCGAGCAGGCGCGCGTCGACAAACTTACGGAGGTCGCGCCATGACCGAGGTCCAGAAGCTCAAGTTCTACCAGAAGGGCACGCTGACCGTCGGCAATCGCCTGATCGACGAGCGCGAGCGCAACGTCCAGGCGAGCCTGGACCGCTCGAACTCGCTGACCTCCGGCCACCGCGCCTGCCAGGGATGCGGCGAGGCGCTCGGCGCCCGTTATGCGATCGACGCGGCGATGCGCGCCACGAACCGCAACCTCGTCGCCGTCAACGCGACCGGCTGCCTCGAAGTGTTCACCACTCCCTATCCCGAGACGTCGTGGCAGATCCCGTGGATGCATTCGCTGTTCGGCAACGCGGCGGCGGTGGCGACTGGCGTCGCCGCGGCGCAGCGGATGCTCGGCCGCAAGGAAACGCGCGTTGTCGCGCAAGGCGGCGACGGCGGCACGACCGACATCGGCTTCGGCTGCCTTTCCGGCATGTTCGAACGCAACGATGACGTGCTCTACATCTGCTACGACAACGAAGGCTACATGAACACCGGCGTGCAGCGCTCCTCGGCGACGCCGCCGACGGCGCGCACCGCGACGACGCCAGCGGTCGGCAAGGAGCCCGGCAACGTGTTCGGCACGGGCAAGTTCACGCCAAAGATCGCAGTGGCGCACGAGATTCCCTATGTCGCCACCGCCAGCGTCGCCGACCTGCACGATCTCGAGGCCAAGGTTATCAAGGCAATGACCTTCCACGGGGCGCGGTACATCCAGATCAACGTGCCATGCCCGCTCGGCTGGGGCGCGGCGTCGCAGGACACGATCAAGCTGGCCAGGCTGGCGATCGAAACCGGCCTCTATCCGATCTTCGAAGCCGAGAACGGCTACGTCACGCATGTGCGCAAGATCCGCCGCGCGACCCCCGTCATCGAATATCTGAAGTTGCAGCGCCGCTTCGCCCATCTCATGCGCGACGGCGAAGCCGACCCGCGGGTGAAGAAGCTGCAAGCGATCTGCGACCGGCACATCAAGGATTATGGACTGTTGGAGGCGGCGGCGTGATGAAGATCGCGCCCCCCACGCCGGCCCTCTACCGCGGGAGAGGGGGCGCTCCCTTCTCCCGTTGGCGGGAGAAGGTGGCGCGAAGCGCCGGATGAGGGCTTAAGCAAGATGAAACATCCCTTCGCCATCGCGCTCGACGTCGGCACGAGCAAGCTGAACCACACCGGCTCCTGGCGCACGCAGCGGCCGGAATATGTCGACCGTCTGCCGCCCTGCAATGCGGGCTGTCCGGCAGGCGAGGACATCCAGGGCTGGCTCAGCCACGCCGAGGCCGGCGAATACGAGGCCGCGTGGCGCTCGCTGACCGTGGACAATCCGCTGCCGGCGGTGATGGGGCGCGTCTGCTACCACCCCTGCGAGACCGCCTGCAACCGGGCGCAGATCGATGCGGCGGTCGGCATCAATTCGGTCGAGCGGTTCCTCGGCGACATCGCTATCGCCAGGGGCTGGGCCTTCGACAGGCCGACGGCGGAGACGGGCAAGCGCGTGCTCGTCGTCGGCGCGGGGCCGGCGGGTCTGTCGGCCGCCTACCATCTGCGTCGCCTCGGCCACGCCGTGACGATCCGCGAGGCCGGGCCGCTGGCCGGCGGCATGATGCGCTTCGGCATCCCGAAATACCGCCTGCCGCGCGACGTGCTCGACGCCGAGGTGAAACGCATCGCCGACATGGGCGTCGAGCTCGTACTTAATGCCAAGGTCGACGACATCGAAGCCGCCATGCGCGAGGGCTATGACGCGGCGTTCCTCGCCGTCGGCGCCCATATCGCCAAGCGCGCCTATATCCCGGCCGGCGGCGCCGCCAAGATCCTCGACGCCGTCAGCCTGCTCCGCTCGATGGAGGGCGAGGAGCCGCCGCTGCTCGGCCGCAAGGTCGTCATCTACGGCGGCGGCAACACCGCGCTCGACGCCGCCCGCACCGCCCGCCGTCTCGGCGCGTCCGAGGCGATCATCGTCTACCGTCGCACGCGCGAAAAAATGCCGGCGCATGATTTCGAGCTCGAGGAGGCGCTGCAGGAAGGCGTGTCGATGAAATGGCTCTCGACCATCAAGTCGGTCGAGGGCGGCGCGATGACGATCGAGAAGATGAAGCTCGACGAGACCGGCTTTCCCCAGCCGACCGGCGAATTCGAGACGCTGCAAGCCGATTCGCTGGTGCTGGCGCTTGGCCAGGACGTCGACCTCTCGCTCATCGAGCACGCTCCGGGGATCGTGATCGAGAAGGGCGTCGTCAAGGTCGGGCCGGACATGATGACCGGCGTGAGGGGCGTCTTCGCCGGCGGCGACATGGCGCCCTCGGAGCGCACCGTCACTGTCGCCGTCGGCCACGGCAAGAAAGCGGCGCGCTGCGTCGACGCGTATCTCAGGGGCGCCATCTATGTCGCGCCGCCGAAGCACGCGCTGGCCGGCTTCGACCGGCTCAACGCCTGGTACTACGAGGACGCGCCGGCGACAGTCAGGCCGGTGCTCGAGGCGGTGCGGCGGGTCGAGAATTTCGAGGAGGTGGTCAAGGGCCTCGATGAGACCAACGCGCTCTACGAGGCGCGCCGGTGCCTCTCCTGCGGCAATTGCTTCGAGTGCGACAATTGCTACGGCGTCTGCCCCGACAACGCCGTGATCAAGCTCGGCCCGGGCAAGCGCTTCAAGTTCGACTACGACTATTGCAAGGGCTGCGGCCTCTGCGCCGCCGAATGCCCGTGCGGCGCGATCGACATGGTGGCGGAGGCGATTTGAGATGCCGATGGGGGACCTCCGCGCCTCCCGCGCTGGGCGGGATAAGGCCCGATTCCTTCCTTACAAATTCAAAATGTCCGCATATACGAGGCGCGTCTGCTGGCTGCCCGGCAAATCGCGCGTGTAAGTCTCGAACTCTTCGATGACCAACCGAAACGGCCGCGATCCCCGTGCGGCTGGAAGCGCGATCTGCGCGGTCCAGAGTGTGTCCGGGCCGCCGAAAGCATGCGCTGTCAGCGGGATGCGGGCCACTGGCGTCCAGGCCGAATCGCCGCCGCCGGCAGGCTGCATCTGCAAGGTCGCGGTCATCGTCGCCTGACCGGGACCGCCATAGGTGAGGCCATTGATCGCCAATTGCACAGTTGTTGTTTCTATAGGATCGAACATGATGCTGGCCGCCCGATCAGGAAGGAGCTGCACGAAATCCGCCAGCACCACGCGTGACAGATGCGCATCGGGGAGGGACTGAGGCTGGTAACGAGCCAGCGCGAGCCGGATGAACGGGAAGTAAGCCTTCCCGCTGTCCATCTGTATGTCGCAGTACCAAAGTTTCCGTCCGTGGGCGTCATCGTACGCGACAGAGTGACCCACGGCGGTAAACGGGATGAACGGGCCGTTGGACAGTTCGTCGAGCGTCAACTCTGTGCCCACCGCTACACGGGAGAGAAAGTTTTCGGGCAGCGGCATGGCCTGCGCGGGCAACGCGGAGGCTGACCAGATGGGGTCCTTGCCCCACTGCGTTACGTAGCCCTTGAGGAAGTCGGGCGTTTGCCAGCCCTCGAACACGCGGTGGGGAGGGGGCGCGCAACCCCATAGCAAGGCCGCCAGCAGCTCCCCTTCGCCCGACGAGAACCATGGCCGATCAAGGTAGACACGCAGCGTGCCGCCCGAGCGCTTGCTGACGGTCCATGATCCCTCGGTCGTCTGCTCCCAGCCAAAGGCGGGCATGATGTATAGCGGTTTGGGCGCGGCCGGCCGGGCGGAGTTCAGCACCGAGATCGTCACCGGCTGTGACGTCCGCGTTACGTTATCGGGGTTAGCCGTCAGCGTGTCCGGAAAATATTCCTTGAACCGTGTCGTGGCGACCGCCTTATATGTCACGTTACGATGCCTTGTATCGTGAAACTCATGCCTGCTGCTGAAGTGTTTCGTCTTCAGTTGGTCGTCATCGATGATGCACACTCGGTCGTTTGGCTCGAATGGAACTTCGAACGCACGCACGGCGCCCACCTGAACAACTGGCTGCGGCGCGTCCGAGAGGTCGTCAATCGGGTCGTTCCACGTGGCCTGAACGTCCAGTTTTATTGTGCTCTTGCCGTCGATGGGGAATTCGTCGGTCAGCGTGGCGTAGGTTTGGCCTAAGGCCTTCGCGGCTTCGAGATGCTGGAACTGCGGCTCGATCAGTGGCTGTTGCACGGCATGCACCAGCGTCAGCAGCCGGGGCGGCGTTAACATCCAATGCCCTCCGTTCAACGCCAGCGTCCGCAGCTCCGCGAGATTGGGAGGATTGGCCGCCTCGATCAATCGCCAGATCTTCATGGTCGAGAGCATGCTCGGCGGTTTCGTGGTCGGGTCGTCGGTCAAGAAGCAGCTCATCGCCACTGTAACCATTTCGGCTTTTGGCAGCTGCACGCGAAGCACCCGCTCGGTGGCGGTTTCCGTGAACGCCGGTTGCCCGCTTCCTTCATCCAACACGAGCCGGAACGGTCTCGCCTCCGGCCACGTTCCACTGAACGGCACTTCGAACACAGCGGCGGCCGTCGCGCCCGGGAGCGTGACGAAGGCCGCGCCCGAGGCAAAAGGATCCGGCAAATAGGGGAGCGTCAGTTGCGGCCCCGGGAAGGGGACGGGTTGGCCGAGGTTCAGCGGATCGCCCGACACCGGAAACGAGCCGTCTTTGCCAACCAGCATCGCATAGAGCGTCTTGTCCGGCGGCCCGGCCGGGGTATCGAGCATCCCATGCGTTTCCGCCATTTCGATGCTCGTTTTGGGGGGAGCGATATGGCGTTCGGAGCGTGCCGCGATGTGGGTGTCGAAGTTGCTTCGGATCACGATCCGGTTGCCAGACTCGCCCGGCGTGAGAATCGGGTCGAGCGCTTGCCGCAGCACGACCGCAGGCGCCGCGACCGGCTCATAACGCGAATACGGAATTGGCTGCGGCGGCAGGTTATACATTTCATCCAGAGCCGCATCCGGAGCGAAACTGTTGCCGGCGAGATCCACCGCCCGCACGCGGAATTGATACAGCGCACCGAAGCGCAGACGTGGCAACGACCCTTTTTGCGCGGTGAAGGTTGTTTGCAACTGAATTGCCGTGGTGGCCGGGTTTCCCTGCGGCTGCGGCGTGGAATCTGCGCCGATGGTCTTGCCGGGGCGCGGCGCGTTCAGGCTCCAGCCCGCCCAGCGGAACAGCGACTCCGGCAGCCGGAGGTCGGCGCTCGTCCCGTCGGCCGATTGGCTCGTGGCGACGGTGACAAAGCCTTCATCGGACAGCTTTCGTTGCAAGCTGTCCTTGTGAAACCGGTAGACGCCGTCGCGCAGGCACAACGAATGCCAACGGCCGCTCAGGGACGTCCAAACATCGACGCGAAAGCCGCGGGTCACATCGTCGGCGAACAGCGTAACCGTGGAGTTTGAAGGATTAGCCACGATCTTGGTGTTATTATTTTTCGCGCCATTGAACGTATTCACCAGCCGCATGGCGCGGTCGACCCGCGCTATCGAAAATCCCGCGGACCGCAACGAAGGGAGCCCATACTTGTCCGGAGTGTCGATGGATAACTTGGCGTCGCCGAACCCGAGGCGGGCCAAGTTGTACGAAAAGTCCATCGTTTTTTCAGCGCCGCCGTCGATGTCGACCTCCACAACATCGTACTGAAGATCCGGCTGGCTCAGTAACAGCATGCCATTGGTCACGTCCGACGCCTGGCCGGAGGTGGTCACAAAAAGCTTGTTGGGCACGTTCACTGTATACGCCGTCCAGGGGATCATCGGCGCGGGTCCGGCGAGATCGGGATGCACCCGCACGACAGACGAAGCCGGCACGCCCGCCAACGGGACTTCCAGATCGATCACGAGCCCCAGTGCGCGCATCAGCTGCGGATATTGCCCGAGGCCGGCCACTGCCTTGTGGAAGTCGATGTCCGGCATCTTTTGGTCCGGCAGCTTTTGTCGATGTCCGGTGACGGGATCGGCCGGGGCGTTGGACAGGAATTGGTGCATGAGGCGCACCTGGAGGAAGTCCGTCGCCGGTGTTCCGAAATCGGCGGGCACCGCGTGACGCCCACCGAGAACGTCCTGGAGTTGCAGTTCGATTCGCCTCTGCTGATCGGAATTGAACGCCAGCTGGCCGAGCGACACGATCGAATGGCCGTCGCCAAGCCCAAGCTGCACCACACTGGGCATCTGCTGCGCCGACTGGACGGCAATGGTCTGGTAGACGTTGGTCAGGAACGAAAGTACCTTTTTTGTTGGAAACGACCTGACTGGAAGGCCCGATCGATCATCGAAGGCGAACGAATTCACTGGAATCGATTTATCGAACAGCGCTGTCCAGGCTGGAGAATCAAGTCCCGGCATGCCGGGCTCGGTCACGTGCGTCGCCGCGACTGTGGGCCCCCCCTGAAACTCCACCTTGAAGCCGAGTCCGGCTACCTTCGCCGGCCAGTCGAGAAAATCGGGAAACTCTCCCAGCGTGCCGGTCGCGGCGTTGGCGGTGAGGCGAGGCGAAACCAGAACCGACAGACGCAGCTTGTCGCCAGAAACGGTCAGGCCGCTCGGGAGAGAAGTCCACATGATGTTTTGCGTGCTCATGGCTGACCCCTCCTAAGCGGCGGCGAATGAATCGCAATAGGTGTCCCAATCCGCCGGGCCGATCAGATCTGCGAACGAAATCTGCGGATCGGAGAACTCCCGCCGCAACGAAGCGGAAACAGAAGCGCTGAAGAACAGCACATGCACTTCAATGGTCACGGTGGCTTCGCCGGCGATGCTGCACGGAGGCCCGAAGAAATAGGTGAATCCGAGGTAGAACTCGACCGAGGCGCTGATCAGTCCCAGGACGTCCAGCGAACCACCGGCGCGCAGATAGCCCGTCAGCTGCGAACTGTTGCCCACCATGTCGTATCGAAGATAAACGCCGGCCAGGATGTGAACGTTGCCGCTCGCCACCACAACGCTGATGCTGACATTGGCGCCGACTTCGATCGAGGCCTCGAGAATCTCCACCCCGTCCGGGCCCACTGTGATGCCAAAGAAACCCCCGCCGCCGAGCAATGAGACCGAAATCAGGAACGGGTGTTCGCGCGATGAAAATGCAAAGCGGAAACGAACAGGTGTCGGAGTAAAGAACGGCAACGTGAGTTGGGCGCTGAGCGCGATATTTTCCAGACTGAACACGCCCACGCCGATGCTGGGCAAAGGCAGGCTATATCCGGCCGTAATCCCGTCGCTCGTCACGTCCAGGCTGGGCGGGTCCTGGAAACCGTCCGAAGGAATATACTTGCGCAGTTCGTTCAGAAAGCTCAGGTCGCCCAGGAATTCAATCGGTCCGCTTTCGTCGGTGGGTGGCATCGACGCCGACACGGTAATCTTTTGCCCGGCCGGCGCGTCGAAGCCGATCTGGTTTATGGTGATCCCTACGACTTTTGCGAGTGAGAGGGTAAAGTTGTTCAACTCGCCGTGGATGGTGACCTGCGGCGAAACGCCGGTCAGCGGCGTGATGATGTTGGCCCGCAACACAAACGCTTTCGTCAAATCCCCGTTGAAGTCGAGATTGAGGAAGCCGGTGGGGTCGTGGTAATTCTTATGGACCACCGGTTCGAGCGACATCATGGTGTTGATCTCGGTCGCCGAGCGGATGGTGTTCAGAATTGGCGCGCTCTTTGCGGCGCCGGCCACAGCATCGACGAGATCCTTCAGGTCGATCACGCCGAACAGCTTGGCGCCAATATCCTGGAAAATGTCGTCGGACTGGAAATGCCCGGCGGCGACATTGTCCGGCGTAGCTCCGCTCACCGTGCCGAATTTGCGGGAAAGGCCGGAAACCGTCAGGTTGGGCGTGGCGACGCCGCCCGATTGCTTGCCACTGAAACCGACGGTAAGCGGCGAGCCGGTCTTCTGGAGAAAAACCTCGCCGGGTCCCATGCCGCCGGTGACATAGGGACCATAATACGCAACCGACATCGCGCCGGCGCCGCCGGTCACCTGTTGTATCGATGGAACAGTGATGTCGGCTCCGTCGACCCTTGGGAAGAATGGGAATATGGCGCTGGCGGCAGGCGCTGCCGGCTGCGCGCTGAAGGTCATGGCGCTGGTGTGCAAGGTGGTATCGCCAGCCGTACCGGATGCCGCGAAGGCGATTTGTTGCCCCGCCAGATTTCGCGTCCCGACGCCAGGCGTCCCGTTGTACGTCATCACCGCTTTGGCGAAGTCACCGCCCCGCTCCACGAAATACAGCGGTGCGGTGAATTCCGACGTTTTCCCGTCCCAATCGGCGCCGCTGGCGTGGAACTGGAAGGTGTTTGGGCCGGTCGTCGGAAAGAACGCATAATGTCCGGTGGCATCCACGGCGGGTATGACATCCGGCGTGACCAACGTGGTGAGCCGTACGGATCGATACGGCAAATGACGCTGATCGGCGATATTCAGCGAGGCAAAATCCCGCACCGGCTCCCGCACGACAACGAAAAATCGCTGGCGTAGATAGGCCGTCGTCGGGCCGCCGTTGATTGCCTGCAACTTTCGTTCGGTTACCTTCACCAGCGAGGCCGCATGGCCGAAGGGCAGCAGGAAGCCCGCATAGACGACGCGCACGTAGTTGTCGCGGGCCATCGTGCCGCGATGCTGCCATTGCTCGACGCTGAAGATGGCGTCGCCAGAATACGGAAGCGGTTCCGGCCAGTTGCCAAACACGTCGACCCAGGCGCCGAGCGAGGTCAGAAAGAGCTTGTCGGTCGGGATGGAAATCGGAACGTACGGCTGAGGCGCCGCAGCCCCTTGCGACATGGTGAAATCCGACGACAATCGCACGATCTGGTCGCGGTCGTCGGGATCGAGGGACATGCGGAACGGCGCTTGCGGCGTGTTGAACGGCGGAACCGGATGCTGCGGTGTGAACAATGGATTGTAGTCTGGCGACCAGACCGCGCGCACACGTCGAGGAATGGTCTCGTCGGCGATAGGTTCGCCGTTCTTCAGGGCCCGGACCGCCAGGCGCGTGTGCCAAAGCTCGGTTCGACCGCCGAGCGTCACGGGATCGCTGGCGTGCGCCCAGGCGCCCGAATAGTTTGGGGACAGGAACAAGCGCCATGGAGCTTCAATGGCGGTTTCGGTTGGCCCCGGCGGCCGAATTCTCGGGAGCGGTGAAATCGGTGGGGGTTCCGCGACGTCGCTTTGATTGGGGTCGGGCGCCGCGGCCACGGGCGCCACGCTCTGTTCGAGGCCTACCCAATTCAACAATCCAGCGAGCGAGTATGGGAGCTGGTCCGTCCCGGTCGGAAAACGGAACGCAAGACGGCTCGGGCCGGCGGCGCGGGTCTGGGCAATGGACGGAAAATCCGGGCCGCTCCCTGGAATTTCTTCGGCCAGCGATTCCGGATTTCCGCCTGGAGGGGCTTGGTGGCCGGCCGTCGGGGGGTATGCTTCGAGGTAGGCTTGCTCGGCGATGTTCTGCGGCGAATTGAACTGAGCGACTAGGTATGCCGGCTGCTTCGCATCCTTCCGCACAAGCTGCGGCGGCGTGCCGCCGCCAGCCTCGAGCGCGAGGTTGAAAAAACCAAACTCCAGCGCCAACAGGTCTTCGCGACGCAGCAGTGAGACCTTGAAATCCGGCAGCGAGAACCGGCGTTGGCCCGGCACGTCCGGGCCGGCGACGATGCCCCATCCTGGCGTGGGGCCCGGGGCCGTCACGAATGGCAATATGGCATTGAGAATTTCCATCGGCTCGGCCGATACCGTGGACCCAGGCTTTGCCTCGACTGGGGCCGCAGCCGCAATCAGCTCCGGGGCGCAATGGAACGATGTCACTGTCCCATTCAGGGTTTCCAACTCAAAGCCCGTGGCTGCGGGGGTATCGCCGACAAGCAAGGCGAAGCCATCGACCGCTAGCCATGCTGGTTGCGGTCCAAACCGCGCGGTCAGGAATGTCTGATCGCCCAGCGAATGGTCGTCCGAAATATCGAAAGCCACGGCATATGTGGGGGAGGCCAGGGGCAGCGCGAACGGGTTGCCGTCAAGATCTTTCGGCCCGCCCAAGACCGCCAACGTCAGCCCCTCCGCCCGTGCGGACGTGGCGGCGAGTTCGCGCGCTGTGTCGCCCGCCGCTCCCTCGCCTGCTTCGACCGAAATGCTGTCAAACAGTCCAGGCGCCGGCGCCAGGGCGCCGATGGGGATAGCGGTGACCGCCAGCGTCACATTCCATTGATGCTGGCTGGCCGCCAGCGCCAAAAGTGTTCGCCTGGCTTTCGGGTGGATGCTGATCGTGGGGTCGGTCGGGCCCAGAACCTTGAGGTTGAGGCTGTCGGAGACAATTGAGGATCCCAGCCCACTGACGGCGGCTACCCCCGGGCCGCCAATTTCCATGAGCCAGTCAGGCCAAAACCTGCCCTCCCCGTTGGCGGAGAACGCCAGATCGGATGCTATCCCGAGCGGACAAATCTGCCCACTCAATGTGATGGGGGATTGCAAGACCTGCGTCCCCGCCAGCCATCGTTCCAGGATCACTTGACCGTGAAAGCCGCCCAAGGTGAAAGTGAAGTCGCCGGGCGTTCCGAGCGAGCCCAAGGGACCGGCCAAGAGGACGAAATCGGCTGGGAGCCCGGTGCCGGGCAGCCGCGCCCCTTCGAGCGCGATGCGCGTTTGGCCGTTGGTTCCTGCTCTGACGGTAAGGGTTGGAGCGCCGGCGAACTGCCTGACGTCGATGACCCATCGCCGCACGCCATTCAGGTTGAAGGTGACCGTGCCCGTCCCCTGGACGATCCCCAAACTCGGAGGACTGACGCCGATCGGCGGACGCAGCGGCGAGACGTGCAACAAAGGTAACGAAGAAGCGGCTCCGTGAAGGCCGCGGCGCAACACGGCCAGGTTCAAACGAGCGGACATGTTCCCTCCACGTCGACGTTGTGTTGCACCTTTTAGGGATCGCCCCAACGAAACGGCGTGAGCGTGAGTCAAGTCACGCGGGGAGCACCGCGTTGCAGATTGGGGGTTGCCCTGATGCCTTCCGAGTGTAAACTGACCTTATCTCGTCCAGTGTATAAGTTTTGCCAGCAATGGTGACCTGTGCGCGTCGGAACCGGTCCAGGCCAAATATCCGACCGACGTAGTTTAACTAAGCAGTGATACTGAGCAATTTCAGGAATCAGCGGGCTATCCAGCGGATGAACGTCATATGATCTCAAAAGCTGCCTTGAGCCGAACACACCGGCGAACGCGGAGTTCAACCGACGTTTACCAAGGGCTAGACACAGTGGATAACGCTGCGCCGACAGCAATACTTTGGCAAGACTGAAAAGTCGTTGAGACCCAGCTGTGGCTTGTAGATATTCTTCGGGCGAGCCGTCACAGAATCCCCGGATGAATGGCCTTAATCATCATCCCCGGATGAATGGCCTTAATCATCGCCGCTCATTCAATGGTACCCGATCTCGACGTTCCACGCATGACCGTCCTCGAAGCGAAAGCAGATGCGTCAGGGCCCATTGACCGCCATCGCCTACTGAGCTTTGCGAGCGCCGGTCAGCAGCCCGCGCGGCTAGTGGGTGAAGTAGCCGTAGGAGGCGACGAGGCTGCGCATGACGGTCATCGCCTCGCCAAGACTCCTGCCGGCCGCAATAGCGACCGATCCAATCCGGTAGCCTTCCGGCGCCTCCGGGTTGATCAGCGAGACGATGTCGACCTCGGGCTCGTGACGCGCCTGCACCTTTACCCACGGGGCCAGCTTGGGCAGCGCGGCGAGAGCTTTCTCTTCGAGGGTCGTGACGATGGTCATTTGAGCTTCAAGTCCTAGGTGGCCGGCAGCGAGGAGCGGAGCGGAGACGAGATCAGTCATGTCCACGCCTTCATGCTATTTTCGTGCCAAATCTCCTGGCCCGAGATCACGGCGGACGTCGCCCGCCTCGAATGCGACGCAGACGCGCCGCTCGATCTCTCGTCGGTGAAAAGTGCGAGCCTCATTGGCGTTGTCCTGTAGCTTCAGCCAGATGCCGAAAAGCAGGAGGACGGCGACCGGCTCGGGCGACTTGATGGCCAGGGCGCAGACGACGGCGGTCAGGATCATGGGGACCCTGCAGCTTCCGGCCGTGCAAGCGATTCTGGGCGCGGCGCAGGCTGACTATCGCGTCTTGCAGTTGGCGCTCGTTAATGGCCGACATCAGCGTGTCCAACGCGCCCAGATAAGCGATTTCGAGTTTCAAGCGGTCCATAGCGGCCTCCTCAACGGGCAAATGCTCAGAGAGAGCGTCGCAGGCGGCCGGGGAGGATGAAAGAAGCGCTGGGTGAACCGTCTGCGACTTCCGAGCGCCTTACTGACTTTCTAGACGAGCTCTCCGGCGAATTCGATTGCACATTCGGTTTGCGGCGCTGGACGAAAGGGTTAGGGCCATTGTGCACAAGAATGTCGGGCAAGGGGTAAAGCGAGCGGAAATCCAAGGATTCCAAGAAACTCCAACCAAAGGCCCACCGGATTTCGCTCCGGCGGCGGACGGCGTTGGAACGACCCCCGGGCGCCGCCAGTTGTGAGCGCGAGAAAAGGCGCACGGAGGAGGGTCCGATGATCAAACCTGTCGCCATGACGGTTGCTGCGGCCGCCGCGTTGGCGCCCGCCCCGACGTTCGGCCAGAACGACTGGACCGGCATCATCGGCAGCGGCCGGCCAGGAATTGTTTCCAATTGGGCCGCCGACGCGCCCGACCGGATAGCGCCCGGCGCCTCGGCGCGCCTCTCGCCGCCCGCGCCCTTTGCGCGGCCCCTCGGGGGCGAGACGAACGAGCCCGACGAGAGCGGGGGGAGCCCGTCCGACTGCGTAACGATCGGCTGCATCGCGGCGCAGGGCGTTCGCTAAGCAGCCAACCAGCGCCTGCGGCGCGCCATTATAGATGAAAATGGTCGCGGCGCGGGCCGAGATGTCCGCGTCTGGCGAGGGGGATAGGCTATTTTCATGGCAGATTCTTGGGCGAGCCAACCGATCAAGCCGGACCCGTTCGCCACAGAGATGCGAAGCGCGCTGGTCTTGCCCGCATAGGCAAAAATCGGCGAGGCGAGGAGCTTTCGCACAAACCGTAGTTAGGTACGTAAAATCAAGCAGATATGGCGTTATCCTTAAGCAAAAATGCACGGCGGGACCGGCACCCGGCGGCTTCGTTTAGATATTCTTGACGGTCGCGCGCTCCAGCGGACCCATGAAGTCGGTTTTCCGCGTTGCGCTCCCCTCCCGGTCCCCTCCTGTTCATCGGCCTAACAGGGGCGATAATCTCCCCTCCTCCGTCTTTCCCTTCCACACGAGCAAATTCGCTCAACCCAATGAAAGACAATCGATTTGTGCAATCGCTTGAGAGCGGCGGGAAGCGATTTGTCCTGTTGGCAGGGAGTAACAGGCGGAATCTCGTTTTCCGCGAACGCGTCGCTTATGGTGAAAGTTCAGTCGAACCGCGCCTTCATCGGTCCATCCGTTCGGGTCGCTGAAGAAATCTGCCATGAAAATAGCTCTGAGGAATTGGCGTCGTGCGGCCGGCCCGTGATTTTCATCCATAATGGCGCGCCCGCGGGCGCTGGTTGGCTGCTTAGGGCCGCGAGCGAGGCGCGCCGTCCAACTCTATCGGTCTTGGCGTGCTTGGCGAAAAGGCGCCGCTCGCTTGACGGCGGTTCGCGGGCGGTCTCCCTCGCGCCGAGCGTCAGTTTCCGTATAGAGTTGCGCGCCGTCACTCGGAGTTGTTCGTGCTCGTCCTTGCCCTGCCTTCTCCGCCGAGCCCTTTCCGCGCGCTGGCGCTCGCGTCGCTCGTCGCGCTGTCGGCCGCCGGTTGCGGCCGAATTGGGCCTCTCGAGCCGCCGCCCGACGCCAGCGCGCCGCCGAAACCCGCGGCGACGACCGCGGCTCAGACACCGGACCTCAGTCAGGTCAAGGCCAAGATTCCGCCGATCACGCCGCCCAACAGCCCTTTCCCTCTCGATCCCTTGCTGAAATAAGCATCATCGCGATGCGCCATTTTGCCTACCGCGACGGCGAACTGCACGCCGAAGACGTCCCCCTCTCGGCGATCGCCCGCGCGGTCGGCACGCCGTTCTATTGCTATTCCACCGCGACCATAGAGCGGCATTTCGAGGCCTTCCGGTCGGCCTTTGCCGCGCAGGATGCGCTCGTCTGCTACGCGATGAAGGCCAACTCGAATCAGGCGATCATCGCCACCCTCGCTGAACTGGGCGCGGGCATGGACGTCGTCAGCGAGGGGGAACTCAGGCGGGCGCGTGCGGCGAAAGTGCCGGGGGACCGGATCATCTTTTCCGGCGTCGGCAAGACGGCGGCGGAGATGATCCTCGGCCTCGAGGAGAAGATCCTCTGCTTCAACGTCGAGTCGGAACCCGAGCTTGAGGCGCTCTCGGCGATCGCCTCCGCCCGCGGCGCATCGGCGCCGGTCGCCATCCGCGTCAATCCGGACGTCGACGCGCTGACCCACGCCAAGATCGCCACAGGCAAATCGGAGAACAAGTTCGGCGTGCCGATCTCGCGCGCCCGCGACGTCTACGCCCGGGCGCGGACGCTGCCCGGCCTCTCGATCCACGGCGTCGACATGCATATCGGATCGCAAATCACCGACCTTAAGCCTTTTGATAACGCCTTCGCACTCATGGCCGACTTCGTGCGGACCCTCCGGGGGGACGGTCACACGATCGATCATGTCGATCTCGGCGGCGGGCTCGGCATTCCCTACCGCGCCGACAACGACCCGCCGCCGTTCCCTCAGGCCTATGCGGAAATCGTCGCCCGCCATACGCGCCCGCTTGGTTGCAGGATCTACCTCGAGCCCGGCCGCCTCATCGTCGGCAACGCGGGCGTCCTCGTCGCCTCGGTGATTTTCGTCAAGCAAGGCGAGAGCAAGAGCTTCGTCATCGTCGACGCGGCGATGAACGATCTCGTGCGCCCGACGCTCTACGACGCTCATCACGACATCCTGCCGGTGCGCGCGCCTGCTTCCGGCGGAGCGCGCTGGATGCGCGCCGATGTGGTCGGTCCCGTCTGCGAAAGCGGCGACTATCTGGCGCTCGACCGCGACATTCCCGCCGTCGGGGCGGGAGACCTGGTCTCGATCATGAGCGCGGGGGCCTACGGCGCGGTGCAAGCGGGGACGTACAATTCCCGCCTTCTCGTTCCGGAAGTTCTGGTCAAGGGACACGACTACGCCGTCGTCCGGGCGCGCAGGACATTCGAGGAATTGATCGCCCTCGACACACTTCCGCCGTGGTTGGAAGCGTTTCGTGTGCATTCAGAGAGTCGAGGGGGACTTTGAGCAGGGACCGGGAAGAAAAAACGCCAGAGGCTTCTGGCGCCGACTGCGGCGGACGACTTGCCGGGCTTTCGACTCTGGCCGGGCGCGTTCTGCTGATCGAGCGCGCTTGGCCGCCGCTCGTCTGGGCGCTGGCGATTGCGGCGCTCTTCCTCGCCGTCTCGTGGCTCGGCCTCTGGCTGTTCGCACCCCGCGAACTTCGCATCGGCGGCGTCCTTCTGTTTGGGATCGCGGTCGCGGTCGCGCTCGCGCCGCTCGTTGGGCTTCGGTGGCCGGCGCTCCGCGACATTGCGACCCGCCTCGACCGCGATGCCGGCGCCGAGCACCGCCCCGCGACTTCGCTCGCCGATGATCTCGCGAACGACCAGGACCCGGTGACCCGCGCGCTTTGGGCCGCCCACCAGGTCCGTCTCGCCCGGGCGCTCGAGACGGTTCGCGTCGCTCCGCCCGCTCCGGGCATGGCCAGACGCGATCCTTACGCCCTGCGCTTCGCCGTGGCGCTGATCGCCTTCGCAGCGGCGGTGGCGGCGGGCCCCGAACTCTACGGCCGATTCGCCGCAGCCTTCGACTGGCGCGGCGGCGAGCCGGGGGTCGCCGCCGCCGGCAGCCGCGTAGACGCCTGGGTCGATCCGCCCGCCTACGCGGGCAGGCCGCCTGTGGTCATCGATTTGAAGACGACTGAACCTCAGCGGCTCGCTGTTTTCGAGGATTCGACGCTCGTTGTGCGCGGCGAACCTGGAGCCGTCGACACACACGTCGAAGGCGCGATCGGTCCCGCCGATCCGAAAGCCGCGGGCTCCCAGACAGGGTCGCAAAGCGCTTCGCCGGAGCGCCGGTGGACGATCCACGGCGACGGCCGCGCGACGATCCTGCGCGACGGCTCGAAGGCCGCCGAGGTCGTCTTCGCCGTAACGCTCGCTGGCGCGCCAACGATCAAACTGACCGAAGAGCCGCGCGCCAACCTCAGCGGATCGCTGACGCTCGCCTACCATCTCGACGATCGTTACGGCGTAACGGGCGCCCGGGCGGATTTTGCGCTTCCGCACGATCCCTCGAAACCGCCGCCGCGCAGCCTGGCGCAGCCGCCGCAGGCGGCCCTCCAGATGCCGGCGTCGGGGAACGGCGTCGGCGACGCCAAGACGACGGCCGATCTCTCCGAGCACCCGTGGGCTGGCGCGCACGTCATGATGACCTCTGAGCGCGGTCAGCGTTTCCGGCAGGAGCGGCACGAGTCCGCCGGTCGAAGTGACGCTGCCGCAGCGCCCGTTCCACAATCCGCTGGCGCGCGCGCTCGTCGAGGAGCGCCGCGATCTCATTCTCGATCCGGACCATGCGCCCAAGCGGGTCGAGACCGCGCTGACCGGCCTCAGCGTCGCCCCGGAACTCTTCGACACGCCGGCCAGCGTCTATCTCGGCCTCAAGCAGGCGAATGGCTTGCTCGCGAACGCGCACAGCGACGCCGACCTCCTCGACGTTGCAGCCTTTCTCTGGGCGATGGCGCAGCAGATCGAGGACGGCGACGCCACGCAGGCCGAGCGCGATCTGCGCGCGGCCGAGCAGGCGCTGCGCGAGGCGTTGCAGCGCGGCGCGAGCGATGAGGAAATCAAGAAGCTTATGCAGAACCTGCGCGACGCTGCACAACGCTTCGCCAGCGAGATGGCGCGCAATTCTGAGCAGACCCCGCAGGAGGGTCAGGAGCAGGCCCAGGACCTCAACAAGCTGATGGACCGGATGGAAGACGCAGCGCGAAACGGCACCCGGGAAGAGGCTGAGGCGATGCTCGACCAGATGCAGGAGATGTTCGAGAACATGCGCAGCGCCCAGGAGGCGGAGGAGAGCCCGGAGGAGCGGGCGATGCGCAAGCAGATCGACGAACTCGGAAAGCTGCTTCGCGACCAGCAATCGTTGCGCGACGACACCTTCCGCAGCGACGAGCACGATCAGGGGCAAAAGCATCGGAAAAATCGCGCGTCGCCCGGCGAGGACGATCAGGCGCAGCCGAACGACGACAACGGACCTTCCGCGGACGATCAGGACCAAAACGATTCGGCCAGCCCGGATGAGGGCGCTGATTCCGAGGCGCAGAAGCTCGAGCAGCGTCAGCGGGCGCTACGCGATCGCCTTGCCGAACTCCAGCGGATGCTGAAGAGCCTCGGGATGAAAGGCGAGAAAGGCTTCGACGATGCGCAGAGGGACATGAAGGAGGCCGAGGGCGACCTAAAGGGGAACCAAGGCAAGGGCGATCAGGGCGATGAGGGCGGGCAAAGCGGCCAGAGGCCCGGTGGCAAGAGCGGCAAGGGTGCGGCCGTGGACGCGCAGGGTCGCGCGCTCGAGGCGTTGCGCGAGGGCGCGCAGGGCATGCAGAAGCAGATGAGCCAGCAGCAGGGTCAGGGCCGGAACGGCAAGGGCGGCTATACGGCGCGCCGCGCCCGTCCCGGCGAGCGTCTGGGCGATGACCCGCTGGGACGCGGGCGGGAAGGCAATCTGGGGCGAGAGGATGGGTCGCTGCGGGACATGGGTGGACGAGCCGAGCGCGCCCGACGCGTGCTCGAGGAGTTGCGCCGCCGCCTCGCCGATCCGAGCCGACCCGTCGAGGAGCGCGACTACCTCGAACGGCTGATGAAGCGGGAGTGACGGCGCTCGTCACATAGCGGAAGGAAACGCCGGGCGGACAGCCTTTCCGAATCTGCTATTGTCGCCGCCATGAGCAGGCGGAGACGATGGTTCGGCTGAACGTTATCTATACGCGGACCGGCGACGCGGGAGAGACCGGTCTCGGCGACGGGTCGCGTCGGCTGAAGTCGGACGCCCGCATCGCCGCGATTGGCGACGTGGACGAGGCAAACTGTGCGGTTGGCCTGGCCAGGCTCTCGACCCGCGGCTCGACCGAAGCCGCCGTCGCGGCGATCGAGCCCGTCCTCGCGTTGGGTTCAGAACGATCTCTTCGATCTGGGCGCGGACCTCTGCCTGCCGAAGCGGCCGGGCGAAGCGCCGGGCGGGGCGCTGCGCGTCGCCGCCTCTCAGGTCCAGGCTCTCGAGCGCGCCATCGACGCGCTGAACGCCGATCTCGAGCCGCTGCGCTCGTTCGTGCTGCCGGGCGGTACGCCGACCTCGGCCGCTCTGCATCAGGCCCGCGCCGTATGCCGCCGGGCGGAACGCAGCGTCGTGGCGCTGGCGTCGATCAAAGGCGAGGAGGTGGGCGAAACCGCCCTCGCCTATATCAACCGGCTGTCGGACTACCTCTTCGTCGCCGCGCGCGCCGCCAACGGTCTCGGCAAGGCGGACGTGCTGTGGACGCCTGGCGCGCATCAGAACGAAACCTGATGAGCGGGCTCACGACGGCAATCGGGGTCATCAGCGGGACGTCGATGGACGGCATCGACGTGGCGCTGATCAAGAGCGACGGCGAAGAGCGGGTCGAGACCGGACCGGCGGCGACCTTCCCCTACCCCGAGGGCGTGGGGCACGCGCTCCGCAGGGTGGCGGCCGACCCGGCCGAAGCGGAGAAGCCGCAGGCGGAGCTCGAGCGCGCAGTGACCGACGCGCACGTCGCCGCGGTCGAGGCGTTTCTCAGCCGTTTTGCGGTTGCGCACGAGAGCGTTGCATTGGTCGGGCTGCACGGCCAGACGATTCTGCACCGGCCCAGAGCGCGGATGACCCGCCAGCTTTGCGACGGTCCGCGCGCTGCGAAAAGCCTGGGCATCGACATTGTCTGCGACTTCCGGTCGGCTGATGTGGCGGCAGGCGGCGAGGGCGCCCCGCTCGCTCCGGTCTATCACGCCGCTATGGCCGCCCGCCTCGAGCGCCCGCTGATGATCCTGAACTGGGGCGGCGTCGGCAACGTGACTTATCTCGGGGCCGACGGCGAAATCATCGCTTTCGATACCGGACCCGCCAATGCGATGATCGACGATTTCCTACGTCTTCGCCGCGGCGCCGCGCTCGACGAGAACGGCGCGCTCGCGGCAGGCGGGCAAGCCGATGCGCGCGCGCTTGAAAGAATGATGGCGGACCCGTTCTTCGACCGGCCACCGCCAAAGTCGCTCGACCGCAACCATTTTGCCGAGTTCGCGGCGCTGGTTGCGGAACTCGGCGACGCCGACGGCGCGGCGACTTTGAGCGCATTCACCGTGGAGGCGACGGCGGCGGCGCTTCGACATGCGCCGTCCGCGCCGAAGCGCTGGCTGGTCAGCGGCGGCGGCCGCCGCAATCGGCTCCTGATGCGCCGCCTCGCCGAGCGGCTCGGCGTCACGGTGGAGCCGGTCGAGTCGATCGGCTTCGACGGCGACGCGGTCGAGGCGCAATGCTTCGCCTATCTCGCCCTACGGTCTCGTCGCGGCGCGCCGCTGTCTTTGCCGGCCACGACCGGCGTCCCGGAACCAATGTGCGGCGGCGTCCTCTGGCCGGCGCCGCAAAAGAAAGGGCCCCGTTTTTCGCGAGGCCCGCTCTTTTCGACGCCGGATGGATTCACTGGCAGACGTTGACCGTCTGATAACCGAGATAGGCGCCGTTCATGGCGTAGACAGGACGCTGCTGCCAGCACCCGCCATATCCGTATCCGTAGTCATAACCGCCCCAGTAGGGAGCCGTGGCGATCGCGCCAGCGACCAGACCGGCGGCAACCGCCGGACCCCACCAGCCGCCATACCAGGCGCCGCCGCGCCAATAGCCCGGGTGCCAGACGCCGCCGCCATGCCAACCGCCGGCATAACCGCCATGCCAGCCGCCGCCATGCCAACCGCCGCCGCCATGCCAGCCGCCGCCACCGCCATGCCAGCCGCCGCCACCGCCATGCCAGCCGCCGCCACCGCCATGCCAGCCGCCGCCGCCGTGAAACTGCTGCGCCAATACGGGCTCGGCCGTCACGAGCGCGGACGCCCCAATCGCCAGCGCCGCGACGCTGCCGATAATCGCCTTGGAAAACCTGCTGCCCATTTCACCCTCCGATGCCCAGACGGTCCCGAAACCCAGCCGGACCAAGCTACGTCGCGCGGTTACTCGCTAGACGCTTCTCCCCGTCATTCTCACCACAATTCGGTCCTATTTTGATCGAAAGGCGGCGGCGCGGCGCCCGACGCTCCAATTAAATTGGGATAGCAGCGCCTTGTCGAGCACTTCGATGAATAGCCGTTCATAGTTACAGTATAGGGAATTCCTGCTCACGAAGAGGTGACGGAATGTTCGACAGCCAGACTCGACTGCATCGACGGAACACCCTCTCCAATTCCAAGGGCTCATGGCTTCCCCTGCAAGAATTTGATCACGCCGGAGAAGTCGTCGCCGCCATGACCCGCGGCCACAAACAGAGCGTAGAGCTGCGCCGCTTCCGCGCCGAGCGGCGTGACGGCGCCGACGCTCGCGGCGGCTTCCTGCGCCAGGCGCAAGTCTTTCAACATCAGGCTGGCGGCGAAGCCTGGCTTATAGCCGCGATTGGCAGGGGAAGCCGGAACGGGGCCCGGGACAGGGCAATAGCT
This sequence comes from uncultured Alphaproteobacteria bacterium, assembly GCA_963820795.1. GTDB lineage: Bacteria > Pseudomonadota > Alphaproteobacteria > Rhizobiales > Beijerinckiaceae > Roseiarcus. Next base: position 91,026 of record CAWGBJ010000010.1, on the reverse strand, counting down.
GGTCAGCGACCAGGACTGGCCTGACGCGGTCGAGGCGACGTCGAACAGCGCCTCAGCCGAAAGGCCCAGCTTTTCCGCCAGGGCGAAAGCCTCGCAGGTCGCAATCATCGTCGCCCCGAGGATCATATTGTTGCAGATCTTCGCGGCCTGTCCCGCGCCGGGGCCGCCGCAATGCACGATTCGCTTGCCCATCGCCTCGAGGATCGGCTTCGCCCTGGCGAACGCCTCGTCCGACCCGCCGCACATGAAGGTCAGCGTGCCCGCGCTCGCCCCGCCGACTCCGCCGGAAACCGGCGCGTCCAGCGTGCACTGCCCCCGCGGCGGAGCCTGCCTCGTGCGCGCGCCTGGCGCTCTCAACGTCGATCGTCGAGCAGTCGATGACCAGCGCGCCGCTGGCGGCGGCGGGCAGGAAATCGGCCCAGCTCACGAGCACGTGCCGGCCGGCCGGCAGCATGGTGACGGTCGCGTCCGCTCCCCTGACGGCTTCGCGCGCGGAGGCTGCGATTTCGACGCCGGAGGCCGATGCAGCCTCTTTAGCCGCCTCCACGAGGTCGAAGCCCTGAACCACATGGCCCGCTTTGACGAGATTGGCGGCCATCGGGCCGCCCATATTGCCAAGACCCAGGAAAGCGACCCGCGCCATTGTTGCCTCGCTCGACGGAGCAGGCCCTCTCGGCCGCGTCCGACATCAATTCTCGATCAGGCCGCGCGCCACAATGACGCGCATGATCTCGTTGGTTCCTTCCAGAATCTGGTGCACGCGAAGGTCGCGCACCAGCTTTTCGATTCCGTAGTCGGCGAGATAGCCGTAGCCGCCGAACAATTGCAGCGCGTCGTTGGCGGCGCCGAAGCCAGCGTCGGTCGCTACGCGCTTAGCCATGCCGCACAGCCGGGTCGCCTCCGGCGAATGTTCATCGAGCGCGCTCGCGGCGCGCCAGAGCATCGAGCGCGCTGTTTCGAGCGAGGTCGCGATGTCGGCGACGCGGAACTGCAGCGCCTGAAAATCGGCGATGCGCCGCCCGAACGCCTTTCGCTCGCGCATGTAGGCGATGGCTTTGTCGAGCGCGGCCTGGCCCCCGCCGATTGAGCAGGCGCCGATGTTGAGCCGGCCGCCGTCGAGGCCGGCCATGGCGATCTTGAAGCCGTCTCCCTCGGCGCCGACCAGGTTGGCCGCCGGCACGCGCACGCCCTCCATGATCACCTGGCGGGTCGGCTGGGCGCGCCAGCCCATTTTCTTCTCCTTGGCCCCGAAGCTCAGGCCCGGCGCCCCGTTGTCGACGACGAAGGCCGAGATGCCGCTCGCGCCGCCGTCTCCAGTTCGCGCCATCACGAGATAGACGTCGCTCGCGCCGGCGCCGGAGATGAACTGCTTGACCCCGTCGAGAACATAATCGCCGCCTGCGCGGCGGGCGCGCGTCGTCAGCGCCGCCGCGTCCGAGCCGGCGCCGGGCTCGGTCAGGCAATAGCTGGCAATGAGCTCCATGCTGGCCAGTCGCCGCAAATATCCCTTCTGCAGCTCAGGCGAGCCGAACCTGTCGACCACCCAGGCGACCATGTTGTGGATGGAAAGGAAGGAAGCGACGCTGGGGCAGCCGGTCGACAGCGCCTCGAAAATCAGCGCCGCGTCGAGACGCGTCATGCCGCTGCCGCCGTTCTCCTCGCGCACATAGATCGTCGCCATGCCGAGCGCCGCCGCCTCGCGCAGGACGTCGACCGGAAAGTGCTCGGTTTCGTCCCATGCGAGAGCGTTCGGCGCGATCCGTTCGTCGGCGAAGGACTTCGCCATGTCGCGAATGGCAAGGTGATCGGGCGTGAGGGCGAACATCGCTACAATTTGCTTTCAATGACCTCAAGCGTATGGAATTCGAGCAAGATTGCCTGAACGCGTCGCGCGCGGCAAGACAGGACCGCGATGAGGGGTCGCGGGTTGAGCTGCGTCAAGTTCAGGCGACGCTCAATCCCTAACAGTCAGCGCCGGCGGCCAGGGAGCGGGGGCGAGAACATTTGTGATGCGGCGAGTGTTGATTGGGGCGGTGGCGTTGCTGGCGTTGGGCGCGCTCATCGCTTACCGCTATCAGGAGATCCTCATTCCGTGGATCGAGGGAAAGTCGAACGTCCAATTCATCGTCGTCTCCGGGAATATCGAAGCGCACGAGAGCGTGGTCAGCTTCAAGACAGTGCAGTCGCGCATCGTCGAGCTCCCGTTCGATGAGGGGCAGACGGTCAAGGCGGGCACGGTCCTGGCGCGCGTCGACGACGCTGACTACAAGCAGCAGGTCGAAATCGCCGAGGCCGCGCTCAACGCCCAGACCCGCCAGCTCGACGTCGCGCAACAGAACGTCGTTGCCGCGCGCCGCACGATCGTCAGCGACGAAGCGGACGTCGCGCTGAAGCAGCTCGAATTCGACCGGGCGCAGACTCTTCTGCTCAAAGGCGCGGGCACTACCGACGCACGCGACGTCGCCGAGACGGCGGTCAGACAGTCGAGGGCGGCGCTCGACCGCGACAATGCGCTCGAGGCAGCCGCAGAGAAGAGCGTCTCGCTGGCTCTCGCCAACATCGGCAGCGCACGGGCGACGCTCGAGTTGGCGAAGATAGTGGTCGACTACACCACGCTTAGAGCGCCGTTCGATGGGGTCGTTCTGGTGCGTCAGGCGGAGCTCGGCGAAGTCGTCTCGCCTGGGGCAGCGATCGTGACGCTCGCCGACATCGATCACGTGTGGCTGCGCGCCTACGTCAACGAGACCGACATCGGTAAGATTCGTCTCGGCGAAGCGGTGACCGTCACCAACGATTCCTATCCGGGGAAAGAGTACCCTGGCCGCATCTCATTCATCTCCGAGGCGGCCGAATTTACCCCGAAGAGCGTCGAGACGCACGCCGAGCGGGTAACGCTCGTCTACCGGATCCGCATCGACATCGACAACCCCTCGCACGAGCTGGTCCCCGGACTGCCGGCGGATGCTAGGATCCCCATAAGGGCGCCTGGTCAGCCATGATCGAAGCGCCGAAAGCCGCCATCGAAGTCCGCAATCTGACGAAGCGGTTCGGCCCCGTTCGCGCCGTCAGCGGCGTCACGCTCGATTGCGCCAGGGGCGAGGTGTTCGGCTTCGTCGGGCCCGATGGCGCGGGCAAGACGACCATCATGCGCCTGCTCGCCGCAGTGATGACGCCTGACGAGGGATCGATCGCGATCGAGGGGCTCGACGTTGTCGCGAATCCCGAGATTGCGCGTGCGCACATCAGCTACATGCCGCAACACTTCGGGCTTTACGAGGACCTGACGGTCGACGAGAACATTGAGTTCTTCGGCGAACTCTTCGGGATCGAGCGCCGCGACCGGGACGAACGCGCGGCGCGCCTGCTCGCAGCCTCCGGCATGACGCCGTTCCGCAATCGCCGCGCGGGTCAATTGTCGGGCGGCATGAAGCAGAAGCTCGGGCTCACCTGCTCGCTCATTCATAAGCCAAAGGTTCTGTTGCTTGACGAGCCCACCGCCGGCGTCGATCCGGTGTCGCGCCGCGACTTCTGGCGCATCCTCTATGGACTGCGCGGCGAAGGCGTCGCCATTGTCGTGGCGACCTCCTATCTCGACGAGGCGGAGCGCTGCACTCGGCTCGGGCTCCTGCGCTCGGGCCGCATGCTCTATTGCGACACGCCGGCGGCGCTGAAGGCGCTGATGCCGGGTGAAATCCTTACCATCGTCACGAATGAGGCGCGTCACGCGCGCGAAAGGGTCGCGGGGCTCGACGGCGTGAGGGACGCAATCCTGATGGGCGACAGCGTGAATGTCGTCGTCGACGACGCAGCGCGCCGGGCAAGCGAGCTCGCTTCAGCGCTCGGCGCGGCTGCCGTCCCCTTCGACGAGATCGAGCGTATCGCCCCTTCGATCGAAGATCTCTTCGTCGCGCTGCTGACGGACCAGGAGGCGCGATGAACGACGCGGGTTCGGGCGAAATTAGAATCGTTGCCGATCGCCTCGTGAAGCGTTTCGGCGACTTCGTCGCGGTGAACGAAGTGAGTTTTGAGGCGCGGCGCGGGGAGATTATGGGATTCCTCGGGCCCAACGGCGCGGGAAAGTCGACGATGATCCGCATCTTGTGCGGCCTCCTGCGCCCGAGCGGCGGGCGCGCGGAAGTCGCTGGCTTCGATGTCGCGCGATACCCTGAGCGCGTGCGCGAGAACATCGGCTATATGTCGCAGAAGTTCTCGCTCTACGGCGACCTCTCGGTGATGGAGAACCTGCGCTTCTTCGGCGGCGTCTACGGAGTCAAAGGCGCGCGTCTCCACGAGCGGCTCAAATTCGCCATCGACATGGCGGGCCTCACTGGACGGGGGGATGCGCTCGTTACCGACCTCTCGGGCGGTTGGAAGCAGCGTCTCGCGCTTGGCTGCGCCGTGCTGCACGAACCGGCGATCTTGTTCCTCGACGAGCCGACTTCGGGCGTCGATCCGGAGTCGCGCCGCCGCTTCTGGGACCTTATCTACGCGCTCGCGGGTCAGGGCGTCTGCGTCGTCATCACCACGCATTACATGGACGAAGCCGAATATTGCAATCGCATCGCCCTGATCAACGGCGGCAGGCTGGCGGCGCTCGGCAGTCCCAGCGAGCTCAAACGCAGCGCGATCCACGGCGAGATCCTTGTCGTCGAGGGCAGCGATCCGGGCGCGATGCTGGAGGCGCTCGAAGGCGCGCCTCCTGTGCGCGACGTCGCGCCGTTCGGCTCATCGCTGCACATCACCGTAGACAATGCCGCGGCTGATCTCACCGCGATCAAGGCGATTCTCGGCGAGCGTGGGCTCGCCTGGTCGCGCATCGAGCCGATCAAGCCGACGCTCGAGGACGTGTTCGTGCAGCTCGTGACCGGCGACAGCATGGGCAGGGCGGCCCCATGAATTTGCGCCGCGTGCGGGCGATCGCCAAGAAGGAGATCATTCAGGTCTGGCGCGATCCCCGAAGCCTTATGATCGTGTTGCTGATGCCGCTGATGCAGATGGCGCTGCTCGGCTACGGCGTCAATCTCGACATCAAGCACGTGCCGATCTGTGTCTTTGACCGAGAGGGCAGCCAGCAGAGTCAATCGCTCATGAAGGCCTTCCAAGCCTCGCCTTATTTCCGGATCGTCGAGGCGGAGACTGATTATGATGCAGTCAAGCGCGCGATCGACGACGGCCGATGCACGATGGCGGTCGTCGTCCCGCCGGACTTCTCGCAGGACCTCGCGGCGACGAATTCCGCGTCGGTGCAAGCAATCCTGGACGCCACTGATGACAACACCGCCAATATCGCGCTCGGCTATGCTCAGTCAGTCATCGCTTCGTACTCCGGCGCCGTGCAATTGCAGCGGGCGCAGAGCCTCGGACGGCTGCCCCCCGTCGTTTCGGCCGCGGCGCAATACCGCGTTTGGTTCAACGAGGACCTCGTCAGCCGCGACTTCATCATTCCGGGCGTCGTCGCGCTCGTTCTGGCGCTCGTCGGCGCCCAGCTGACGTCGCTCACCATCTCGCGCGAGTGGGAGCGCGGCACGATGGAAGTGCTGGTGTCGACTCCCGTCACACGCGTGGAGCTGATGGCGGGCAAGATCCTGCCCTATTTCTTCATCGGCCTGCTCGATGCGGCGCTCTGCCTCGTGATTGCCGTCTTCTGGTTCGAGGCGCCGTTTCGTGGGTCGGTCTGGACGCTCTTCCTCACGACGTCGCTGTTCCTCGTCGTCGTGCTCGGCCTCGGCTATTTCATTTCGGTGAGCATCCGCAGCCAGATCGGCGCCAGCCAGATCGCGCTCGTCGTCACGCTCCTGCCGACCACGCTGCTCTCCGGGTTCGCCTTTCCGATCGATCAGATGCCGCTCCCGATCCAGGCGATCACCTATCTCGTCCCCGCACGTTACTACTTATCGATTCTGAAGTCGGTGTTCCTAAAGGGAAGCGGACTCGCCGATCTGACCGGCCCGATCGCGCTTCTCACTCTCTACGCAGTGGTGGTAGCCTTTCTTGCCGCCCGAGCCTTCCGCAAGACGCTGGGGTGAGGCGATGTGGGGGCGCATCTACAATCTCGTCCTGAAGGAGTTCCTGCAGCTCAGGCGCGATCGTCAGGCTCGCTTTCGCCTCATCATTCCGCCGCTGATTCAAATGATCATCTTCGGCTACGCGGCGACATTCGAGGTCTACGACGTGTCGACGGCGGTCCTCGACCTCGACCACAGCCAAGAGAGCCGCGAGCTGATCTCTCGCTTCGGCTTCAGCGGGCGCTTCCGCATCGTCGAGATCGCCAAGACCCCGTCCGACATCCGCAATGCAATCGACCATTCCGAAGCTGTCGTCGCGGTCGTCATCCAGGCAGGCTTTGCCGAACAATTGCGCAAAGGAAACTCGGCGCCGGCGCAGATCATCGTCGACGGCACGAACTCCAACACCGCGTTGATCGCGCTCGGTTACGTCAATCAAATTGTCTCAGCCTATGCACAGGATCAGGCGCAGGATCTCGCCCGCCGTCTACACGCCGCCCAGCTGCTGCCGCCGGATGTGAGGCTCGAACCACGGCCCTGGTACAATGTCGACTACAACAGCCGCTGGTTCTTCGTCCCCGGCGTGATTGCGACGCTGACCCTCGTGATGGTCGTCAACCTGACGTCTTTCGCAGTGGTGCGCGAACGTGAGGTGGGCACGCTCGAACAGATCATGGTCACGCCGATTCGGCCGCTCGAGTTCATTCTCGGCAAGACCATCCCGTTCTTTTGTGTCGGGCTGGCGCTCACTGTCCTTGTAGCGGGCGCGGGCACGCTCTGGTTCCAGATCCCCTTCGTCGGCAACCCGTTCGTGCTATTGCTCGGCACTTCGCTTTATCTCCTCAGCGTGCTGGGAATAGGCCTGTTGATTTCGACGGTCTGCATGACCCAACAGCAGGCGTTTGCGACAAACTTCTTCGTCATCAATCCGGCCTTCATCCTCTCCGGCTTCAGCTTCCCGATCGCAACCATGCCTGTCTTCATGCAATGGCTCTCGACCATTAATCCGATGAGCTACTATCTCGTCGTCATCCGGGGAACCTTCCTTAAAGGTGTGGGACTCGGCGTGCTGTGGCCGCAGATGCTGGCGCTGACCGGGCTCGGCGTGGCCCTCCTGGGCCTCAGCGTTCTGCGCTTCCGCAAATCGCTGGATTGATTTTAGGCCCGGATCGGGGCAATGCCGGGGCTCGCGCCGATGGCGGGCAGGGGGCATGCAACATGGTTCGTTCTATTTTGCTGGGCGTAGCGACGTTCGCCGTCGCGCTCGCGGCGTCTGGCCCGGTCAGTGCGCAGACGACATCCGCCCGTGCGAAGCACCCCGATTACCACCATGCGAAGCGCCCCAAGCCTGTGCCCGAGGGCCGTCAGATCACGGTGCATAAGGCGATCCCGTCCTACCTCACCCTCGGGCCCGGCGCGGCGGAGGTCGGCTATGGCAACAATTACGTCACTGACACCTTCAATCAGCCGTCCCCCGTCGAGGGCACCTTCGCCGGATACCGGGGACGGGAGCGCCTCATCGATCAATACGGCGTTCCCGGCGCGGCCCTGTTCAGGTTCTGACCTTCGGGGCGCTTGATCGAGGATTCCTGGAAGCGACATTGGCCCATTGCTCCTCTAAAAATGAGGTCGTGACATGAAGCTCGCCGGCCAAGTCGCCGTCGTCACCGGAGCCGGACGCGGGATCGGCCGGGCGATCGCGCAGGCGCAAGCCCAAGAAGGCGCGAGGGTGGCTCTGCTGGCGCGGACGGCGGCCGAGATCGAGGGGGCCGCGAAAACCATTGCCGCGGCGGGCGGGGTCGCGCGGGCTTACGCCGTCGACATTGTCGACCTCGACCAGGTCACGAAAACGTTCGCCGCCATCGAAGGCGATCTCGGTCCGATCGGCTTGCTCACCAACAACGCCGCCGCTTTTGCCGCGATCGGCCCGATCTGGACAGTCGAGCCGGGCGCCTGGTGGCGCGACGTCGAGACCAATATCCGCGGAACCTTCAACTGCTGCCGGGCAGCGCTTCCGGCGATGATACTCCGTGGCCGCGGCCGCATCATCAACATGACCGGCGGCGGGACGGCGACCTCCTTTCCCAGCGGCTCCGGCTACGCGACCAGCAAGGCTGGCCTCCTCCGCTTCACCGAATGTGTCTCGGACAACCTAGCCGGCAGCGGCGTGCTCGTCTTCGCCATGGACCCGGGCCTGGTCAGAACCGCAATGACCGAATACCAGCTCATGAGCGAGGCCGGCCGAACGCACCTGCCCGACATCCCGCGCCTGTTCGAGGCAGGGATCGACGTACCGCCGACGCTCGCGGCGCGGCTGAGCGTCGAAATCGGCTCCGGACGGTTCGACAGGCTCGCGGGGCGCATGCTGATGGCGGCCCGCGGCGACCTCGACCTCGACGACGCCGAGATCGATGACATCGTCGCGGAAGATCTGCGCAGTCTCCGGGTGAACGGGATGCCGTCGGAGCGACCCTACGCGCCCTAGCCATCGCGGCCGCGGCTTCGGCGAGCTTTCAGGCCGGCGGGAACAGCGACTCGACCGCCACCTCGAACGCCGGCGGGTCGAGCCTCGCCAGGCCGTCCGACAGCACGCGCGTCTCGATGGCGTCGCCCTGGCCGCGCCGGTGACGAATGACGACGCGCCGCTCTGGGTCGAGGATGAGGTAATGCTGGAGGCTCGGCAGCGGGAAATACCCGCTGAGCTTGCGACCATGATCAATCGCCGCCGTGCTGGGCGAGAGAGCCTCGACGACAATGATCGGGTCGACGATGACGATCACATCGTCGGACGGCGCGGACCGCACACAACCGTCGCGTCAGGCTCAAATGCCGTCCGGGCGTCAATCTTGACCGAGACGCCGTCCGCAAAAACTTCGCATGGCAAGCCGGCCTGCTTCAACGCGTCTTTCATCGCTGTAGCCGCACTGAACTTGGTCCGGATATGCGCCAGCCGTTCCGGCGCCATCATCACAGCGACGCCGTCATGCAGCTCCCACCGGCCTTCCTTGCCCTCGGCCCAGAGGAGGAACTCGTCGACGGTCATATGCTTAGGGGCGGTCGACATTGAGTTCGTCCGAAAACGAAAGCTGGAAATCGGAGGCTGCACTACACGCTCCGATCTGCAGCACCTCAAATCTCCCGCCGATCGCTTGGCTGCGTTGGTAGCCAACCGAAAGACGGGCGTACTATGGAGCGCGGCGCCGCAGTCGCTGACCACAGCCACAGATCTCTCCTCAGTTCATCGTCGGGATGCTGAACTGCGCCCCGTCCTTGATCCCCGACGGCCAGCGGGCGGTGACGGTCTTGGTGCGGGTGTAAAAGCGGAAGGAATCCGGCCCGTGCTGGTTCAAGTCGCCGAAGCCGGAATGCTTCCAACCGCCGAAGGTGTAATAGGCGACCGGCACCGGAATCGGCACGTTGACTCCGACCATGCCGACCTTGACGCGGCTGGCGAAATCGCGCGCCGCGTCGCCGTCGCGGGTGAAGATGGCGACGCCGTTGCCATATTCGTGATCGTTGCAGAGGCCGAGCGCCTCGGAATAGTCATGCGCGCGCACCACCGAGAGCACCGGACCGAAGATCTCTTCCTTGTAGATGCGCATGTCCTTCGTGACATCGTCGAAGAGACAGCCGCCCATGTAGAAGCCGTTCTCGTACCCCTGCATCCTGAAGCCGCGGCCGTCGACGACGAGCTTCGCCCCCTCGCTGACGCCGAGGTCGACGTAGCCGCGCACCTTGTCGAGCGCCGCCTTGGTGACGAGCGGGCCATAATCCGCTCCCGCGTCGGTCGAGGGGCCGATCTTCAGCGATTCGACGCGCGGGATAAGGCGCTGCATGAGTTCGTCGGCTGTCCTCCGCCCGACCGGCACCGCGACCGAGATCGCCATGCAGCGTTCGCCGGCCGAGCCGTAGCCCGCGCCGATCAGCGCATCGACCGTCTGGTCCATGTCGGCGTCCGGCATCACCACCATGTGGTTCTTGGCGCCGCCGAAGCATTGCACGCGCTTGCCGCTCGCGGTGCCGCGCGAATAGATGTAGTGGGCGATCGGGGTCGAGCCGACGAAGCCGATCGCCTGGATGTCCGGATCGTCGAGGATCGCGTCGACCGCTTCCTTGTCGCCGTTGACGACGTTGAGGATGCCCGGAGGTCCGCCTGCTTCGACGAAGAGCTCGCCGAGCCGCATCGGCACGCCCGGATCGCGTTCGGAGGGTTTCAGGATGAAGGCGTTGCCGCAGGCGATCGCCGGCGCGAGCTTCCATAGCGGGATCATCGCCGGGAAGTTGAAGGGGGTGATGCCGGCGACGACGCCGAGCGGCTGGCGCATCGAATAAAGGTCGATGCCGGGGCCGGCGCCGTCGGTATATTCGCCCTTCATCAGATGCGGCGCGCCGAGGGCGAATTCGACCACTTCGACGCCGCGCTGGATGTCGCCCCGGGCGTCGGCGATCGTCTTGCCGTGCTCGCGCGCCAGACAATCGGCGAGCTCGTCGTTGTTCCTGGCGATGAGGTCGATGAATTTCATCAGGACGCGGGCGCGGCGCTGCGGGTTCATCGCCGCCCAGGCTGGCTGGGCGGCCGCGGCGTTCTCGACCGCCTGACGCACCTCGGACTTGCTGGCGAGCGCCACATGCGCGCGCACCGTGCCGTCCATCGGCTGGAAGACTTCGGCCGTCCGTCCCGAGTTGCCGGCGACGTGTTTGCCGCCGATGAAATGGCCGTATTCGATCATGTTCCGCTCCCATCGTGAATAGTGGTTGAGCCGTGTTATGCGTCAGGCTTTTGCGTACAGCAATGTCGGAGTTCGCGCATCGGCTGTGCGTATTTGTGCTAAGCCTAGCGTCCTGCAAGAAATCGGGGCGACAGTTTGCGCAGCTCACATCCCCGCGACGACGGCACGCGGGTCGCGACGCGGCCAGCGGCCGGCTTCGACCTGGTGAAAGAAATCGTCGCAGCAGCGGTTGAACAGATCGGGCTCTTCGAGGTTCAGTGCATGCCCGGTATTGGGAAAAACGACCAGCGCCGCGCTCTTGATGTGCCGCTTCATCAACAGGCCCGGCTCCAGGCACGGGTCGTCCTCGTCGCCGGTCGCGACCAGCGTCGGCGCCTCGAGCACCTTCATCTTGTCGACGAAATCCCATAGCGACGGCCGGCGCGCCTGCACGCCGCGCATCGTATTGGCGGAACCCAAGGTCGAATGCTCCGCAAGATGTGCGAGAAACTCGGCGTAGCCGCGCGGATCCTTGTTGCGGTACTGCACGCGGGTTGGCCCGGCGCCGTAAGTCTTCGAAACTTCCGCCATGCCCTTGTCGACGATTTCCGCCGCGGTGCGCAGCGTCTCGTCGGCAAATTGCTGGCGCTTGCCTGGCTCGGCGCCGTAGCCGCAGCCGGCGACAACGAGCGACAGCGCGCGTTCGGGATAGGCGAAGCCGAAATGCAGAACCGCGAAGCCGCCCATCGAGATGCCAACGATATGCGCCTTCGCGATTTTGAGCCCGTCGAGCACGCAGCGAATGTCGTCGCGCGCCCGCTCCTGCGAGTATCTCTCGAAATTCTCGGGAACATCCGAAGGCGGGTAGCCGCGCGCGTTGTAGACGATGCAGCGGTAGCGCCGCGAGAAATAACGCACCTGCGGCTCGTAGCTGCGGAGGTCGCCCGCGAATTCGTGGACGAACACAATTGGCGCACCGGCGCCGGTTTCCTGGTAGTAGAGTTTGACGCCGTCGTCTGTCGTCAGTTGCGCCATCGCTCACCTGCGGTGATCGTCTTGACCGCATTCTTGGAGCCAATCGGGTCGGCCGGCAAGCAGCGCGAGATAACGCCCGGCGGTCTTAGAGACGACGGCTTTTGTGGCCTTACCAGGATGAGACGTTGGTTCCGCCAGTTTCCAAGTCTAACATCATGAATTGGGCTTAAGTCTTTTTGTCATGGGCTGGGACAACGTCAGGGTCTTCCTCGCCGTCGGCCGCGCCGGGCAGTTCGCCGCCGCCTCCAAGGCAGTTTGCGCCTGATCTTCAGATCGTCCGAAACCGCGCTATCCGATCCGGAGAACGCGACGCCACCCCGGCGGCGGGGGCCGGGCTAACATAAGCCAATACTCCGGGCCGAAAAACGTGGGACATCCTCGGTGGCTGTGCGTTGACTTGGCGGAGCGGCCAGGTCCGGTGAAGCGCGCGCCGGGACCTTGGCCATGCGTCCGGAGAATTTTGTACAGGAAGGATTGATCCGATGCCCGACAAAGCCCTCGACCCGGTGGAATGGGAATTGGTTCGCGCGGATATCGCCATGGAGAAGGCGCGCCTGAAGGCGAATGGCGACTGGGCCAAATGGGAAGAATTCCAGGCGCAGTCGAACGCCACGCGCGCCGGCCGTGCTTGGCCGGCGGGTTGGCTGGCGCGCGCTGCCAGGGGACGGTCGCTCGCGACCGAGGAGGAGCGCCTCGCCTTGTGGTGGGCCGTCCGAACCCCGGAGCTATCCGGGCTGACAGGGCCGCCGCGAAAGCCCCGGCGGCGCGGCTGGCCGCTTCGCTGAGCCTAGCGTCCGCGCGCGCCTGGCATTGTCACAGGCGAAGCTCGTAGAGAAGCATCGACTCGATGTAGAACGAGCGCTCGACGGCGAGGCGGGCCTGGAAACCGGCTTCATCGATCAGCCGGCCAAACAGGTCGAGATCGGAATCCGACGACACCATGACATAGAGGCGGCCGTCGGGCTTGAGCCGCTCGCGGGCCTGGAGGAACAGGCCCGCCACATTGCGATATTGCGGACCGGCGTGCCATCCGCGATCGGCGAGATCGCGCGGCTCGCCGGCGTGTTTGGGCGGACTTGACAGAATGACATCGAAGACGGGGCTGGGCGGAACTTCAGCGAGAAGATCCATGCAGGCCGTCGTGACACGGTCGCCAAAGCCGTTCGCCTCGGCGTTCTCCCGCGCGCAGAGCGCCGCGTTGGGATTGATGTCGAGAGCCAAGACGCTGGCTGCGCCGGCGCGGGCCGCCGCGAGAGCCAGGACGCCGGAGCCCGTGCCGACATCGGCGACGCTTTTGCCTTTGAGATCGAGCCCGTCAATATACTCGGCGAAATACTCGCTGCTGAGGAAAAAGCGGGGATGGAAGACCGTCGGCCGTACCCGAAGGCGAAACCCTGCCGCGCGAGTGGTCCGGATGGCTCGGCGGTTGAGAATCAGATGATAGGAAAAGAAGAAAATGAAGCGCCGCATGAAACGGCGGAATGGCCCGTGCGGCGTTCCTGGCCGGTCGAGACCGGTCGCCGAGGCGCTGCCGGACCCGACCATAACCTTCGATTGCGAGTTTTGGAGCATGTCAGCCATCCTCGAAAGCGCGGACCCCAACGATGCCCGCCTTCCACTCCAATTGGAATACCGGGCCGGGGTTCCGATGAAACCGGCCGCCCCATTGGAATGTCGAAGACCGCACGCTGGGGGCTCTAACGGCACACGCTCGCGCTCGGTGATCTAAGAGGATCCCGCGTTCGTTCCTATATGAGGGCCGCGTCTGGGTGAGCAGCCCGGTCCGTTCGCCCGACGCCCCTCCGTTCGGCCCCGCTTTGGAGAGATGCCATGCTCAGGACCATTGTCTGCTTCGGCCTTGCCGCCGTCGCCGTCGCCGCCTCTTCCTCAGTCGCGCTCGCGCTACGGGGGGACTCGTCGTCGTGGGGCACCGAAGATTCAGGTCCAACCGTTCCAACGCAGTCGCTGACGCCCCGCGACCGCTCCTGGAACTTCGACAACGAGCCCCTGAACCGGGCGATAGCCGGAGCGGAGTGGGTCAGGGAGCACGCCGGGGCGAGCCCATATCCTTGGCCCCGTTGATGTAGACCGCTCGCCAGCGGCAAATCAGCCGCTCAGGTTCGATTTCATCGGTATCCTCTTGACCAGCCGTCGGCGTATTGTCGACGGGAAAATCCCGCGCCCCTTGTGACCGGGGCGCCGCCAATCGCGCAAAGTTGGCGGAGCCGGGATGAGGGAGGGATTCCGTGCGCACGATCAAAGGACCAGCGCTGCTCATCGCGCAGCTTGCGAGCGATCGGCCGCCGTTCAACAGTCTCTCTGCGATCGCCAAGTGGGCGGCGAGCCTCGGCTATAAGGGGTTGCAGCTCCCGAGCTCGGACGCCCGCTTCCTCGACCTCCGCCGTTGCGCTGAAAGCCAGACCTATGCCGACGAGATCACGGGGACATTGAAAGAGCATGGCCTTGCGGCCACCGAACTGGTGACCGCCCTTCAGGGCCAGCTCGTCGCCGTTCATCCTGCCTACGACGCCTTCTATGACGCATTCGCGCCGGAAAGCGTGCACGGGAATCCCAAGGCGCGTCAGGCCTGGGCGGCCGGGGAGATGAAGATCGCCGCTGTCGCGGCGCAGCGTCTGGGTCTCAACGTCGTGCAGACGTTCAGCGGCTCGTTCGCCTGGCCCTATGTCTATCCTTGGCCCCAGCGCCCTGGCCATCTGATCGAATCCGCTTTCGGCGAGCTCGCCCGGCGCTGGCTTCCCATCCTCGACGCCTTCGACGAAGCCGGCGTCGACCTTGGGTTCGAGCTGCACCCCTGCCAGGACGTATTCGACGGCGAGACGTTCGAGCAATTCCTCGCGGCGGTCGGCAATCATCCGCGCTGCAACATCAACTACGACGCCAGCCATTTCATCAAGCAGGGGCTGGACTACATCGCCTTCATCGACCTGTACCATGAGCGCATCAAGGGCTTTCATGTGAAGGACGCCGAGTTTCGCCCGACCGGCAAACAGGGCTTCTATTCCGGATATCAGCCCTGGCTGAAGCGCGCCGCCCGGGATCGCTCGCTCGGCGACGGGCAGGTCGATTTCAAGCAGATCTTCTCGAAGCTCGCCGAGTATGATTTCGACGGCTGGGCGGTCTACGAGTGGGAGGACTGCCTGAAACATCCGGAAGTCGCGGCGGCCGAGGGCGCTCCCTTCATCGCCGCGCACATCATCCGGGTGACCGACAGGGCGTTCGACGATTTTGCCGCGACCGGCGCCGAGCGAGATGTCGTGAACCGAATTCTCGGGCTCGCTTAAGACGGCCTCGGCGAGGACGGCGAGCTGCCTGGGTCCGAGTTGGTGTACCTTTGCCAGGAGTTGCTCCGGTCAAGGCTTTCGGACGCCGGAATGGACGGCCGCTCTGCGCAAATACCGGTCATGTCTGGACGGCGTGGTAAGACGCAGAACTGGCCCATATGGTCGCAACGGCTGACGGCGTGGAATAGCGCTCCGAAAGGCACGTTTCTCGCGCGTTTAGCCCGGCGATCTTGCTGACCCTCTACTGCCGCGCCATCGCCACCTTGGCGCGAACGTGCTTTTCCTCCTCCGTGTCGGCGATCAGCTTGCCGGAAATATCCACCGTGACCTCATGGATCGCGCCGGTGAATTCGAACGGCGGGCCATAGAGGATGGTCACCGGCGATCCGGAATTGCGCCCGATGAAAACGCCGCTGCCGATCCCAAGCGCGAGCGGCACGGTGTAGGGCAGAGCCATTTCGCCGACGAGCTTCTTGTTGATGTAGAGTTGCGCCTTGCCCGCCGCTCCCTTGCCTTTCTTCAAATCAGGATCGCCGGTCTTCTCGAACTCATAACGAAGGGAGACTTTGCCTACAGGCACGTCCGTGTTCGAGACGAGATGGAATTCCTGCGCACCGACGTAGTTGTGGACATAGTGAAGCTTCTTGTCCTTCACGAACAAAGTGTAGCCGCCGACGTTGCCGCCGTGACAGATCAGGACTCCCTCCGCGCCTTCCTTGGGGACCTCCACGTCAGCGGTTATGCTGTGCGACTTATTGAGCAGCTTCGCGGCAACGTTCTCCGGGACCATTTGGGTTTCCGGATAATAGACGTAGGTCTTGCGATCCTTGGTCAGCTGTGGACGTTCGTCAGCGAAACGCAGCGTGCCGCGGCTGTCGAGCGGGAAGACGTTGTATTTGCCAGCCTCCATGTACCAGAGCGCAATCATCTCGATCAGCTTCGGCCGGTTCGATGCGGCGAGGTCGGTCGTCTCGGTCGGGTCCTTGGAGAGGTCGTAAAGCTCCCAGTGCTTCGCATCGAGTTCGCGCAGCATGTCTTCGGTCAGCGTGAGCGCCCCGAAGAATGAACCGCTCTCCTTGAACGACGTTCCCGGGAACGGGCACACTGCCCGCCAGCCGTCGTGATAGATCGACCGATGAGCGAACATCTCGAAATATTGTGTCTTGTGCCGGCTCTCCGCTTTTGCGTCCTGGAAGACGTGAGCGAAGCTGACCCCTGCGAGCGGCGATTGGGTCACGCCTCGTATCTGCGTCGGCGGCTCGATCGCCAGCGCCTCGAGCACGCTCGGAACCATGTCAATGGCGTGAGCGAACTGACTGCAAATCTTTCCCTTGCCTTTGATGCCTTTCGGCCAATGAACAACGAACGGATCCGCGGTTCCGCCGCGGTAGGTCTCGCGCTTCCACCGTTTGAAGGGCGTGTTGCCGGCGTTGGTCCATCCCCAGGCGTAGTGATTGAAATATTTCGGGCCGCCGAGATCGTCGATCGCCGCCAGATTCTGCTTCAGGTCGTCCGGCACGTTGTTGAAGAACTTGTTCTCGTTGACCGAACCGGTTGGTCCGCCCTCCGAACTCGCGCCGTTGTCGGAAATCAGCATGATCAGGGTGTTGTCGAGCTCGCCGAGATGGTCGAGAAAATCGATCATCCGGCCGACGTGATGGTCCATGTGTTCGCAGAAGCCGGCGAACACCTCCATCATCCGCGCGTAGAGCTTACGCTCGTCCGCCGGCAGCTTCGACCACACCTGCACGTCCGGATCGTGGCGGGAGAGCTGGGCGTCCTTCGGCATGAGGCCGAGCTCTTTCTGCCTCGCGAACACCTTCTCGCGATAGACGTCCCAGCCTTCGTCGAACTTGCCCTTGTATTTGTCCGCCCATTCTTTCGGAACGTGGTGCGGAGCATGGTTCGCGCCCGGCGCGAAATAGAGGAAGAACGGCTTGTCCGGAGCGACCTGCTTCGAGATCGGCGATGAAGCCGATCGCCTTGTCGGCGAGATCCGCGGTGAGGTGATAACCTTCTTCGGGCGTTTTTGGCGGTTCGACCTGATGATTGTCGTAAACGAGGTCGGGATAATATTGATGCGTGTCGCCGCCGAGAAAGCCGTAATAGCG
Source organism: uncultured Alphaproteobacteria bacterium (assembly GCA_963820795.1). Lineage (GTDB taxonomy): Bacteria > Pseudomonadota > Alphaproteobacteria > Rhizobiales > Beijerinckiaceae > Roseiarcus. The sequence continues at coordinate 73,864 of CAWGBJ010000010.1, read as the reverse complement.
TTCGAAACCGCGCCCAAGCGGCCAGCGGTCATAGGGGCCGGCGGCGCTAATCTGTTCGGAAGGCGTGAGATGCCACTTGCCGATGCAATAAGTGGCGTAGCCCTGCTGCAGCAGCATGTCCGACAGAAAGCCGTTCTCGAAGGGGATCGCGCCGTTGCCGCCAGGGTAGCCAGTCGATCCCTCGGTGATGCAGGACATTGCGTTCGAATGATGATTGCGGCCCGTCAGAATGCATGAGCGCGACGGCGAACAGAGCGCCGTTGTGTGCATGTTGGTGAATAAGAGGCCGTTCTTGGCGAGCTTGTCGATATTCGGTGTGTTGATCGCCGAGCCGTAACACCCGAGCTGCCCAAAGCCCGTATCGTCGATGACGATGAAGAGGACGTTCGGCGCGCTTTCCTTGGCGCGAACCGGCGAGGGCCAAGCCGGATCCGATTCGCCGATGGTGCGGCCCATGCGGCCCGGGAATGTCGTGCCCGGCTTGTATTCTTTGAGCGCCATTTGTCCCTCCCGCCACAAGGGCTGGTGCGGTGTCCTACAGCACAAGTCTCCCACACAACCCACCGGTCCTACCGATGACCGCCTCAACTGCAACGTCCATGTCCGCTCTGCGATCTCCGCTTCACGTCGACTCCGGCCGGCCGGAATGCGCAAATAGCGGGCATTCGCCGACAGCTGGCGAATTGAGTAGGTGATCGCGCTTTGCGCTTGGCGGCGGCCCTTACCTGACGGGCTTCTATTGCCGCGCCATCGCGATCTTGAATCGCTCCTCTGGGGTGATCAGGTGATTGTGATCGTCATCTCCGAGGTCGATCTGCACCCATTCGATGCTGCCGGTGAAAGAGTTTCCGCTCGGCCCATAGTCGGGAGAAGCGGGCGAGCCGCTGTCTGAGCCGACGTCGCAGGCCTCATCGGCCGAGTAGCCCATTGGCTGACTCCGCTCGACCCTTCCCTTGCCCACGGCTTCGCCGTCGTAATACAGCGTCACGTCGCCGCCCTTGGCCAAGCCGCCGCCGTCGTATTTGAATTCCATTCGCACTTGATGCTTGCCTGCGGGAACCGGCCTGTCAGCTTCGGCAAAGAAGTAGTCGATGCCGAAGAAATTGTAGCAGTATTTCAGCTTGCCCCCGTGGCAATATAGCGTCCAGCCGCCGGCCTCGCCGCCCTGAGTGACGATCACCCCCTCGGCTCCGTCTGGCGGAACCATGAGCTGGCCGGTGACCGAGTGAGACTTGTTCTTGAGCGTCAAAACGCAGGCCTCGCTCACCCGCATGCCCGGAAACAAAAGCTGCGTGTTTCCGCGAATGAGCTGCGGGCGCCCGGCGATGTCGGGATTGATCCTCTCGAAGCCGCGATCGTCGAGCGGCACGACATTGTACTTCACCGCCTCGATCAGCCACAGCCGCTGCAGCTCCGCCAGTTTCTTCGGATTCTCGGCGGCGATGTTGTTCGACTGGGTCCAATCGTCAGGGCCGTAGAGCTCCCAGACATCGGCGTCGAACGGCGGCGGCGCATCCGCCTTCCACGGGGTGCGATGCTTCGTCACCGCCGTCCACCCCTGGTGATAGACGCCGCGATTGCCCATCATCTCGAAATACTGGACGATGTGCGTCTCGGCCGCCTTCGGGTCGCTGAAGGTCGGCGCCATGCTGACCCCTTCCAGCGGCGCTTGCGAGATCCCGTTGACGAAGGTCGGCTCGGGCAGTCCGGCGACGTCGAGGATCGTCTTCGCCACGTCGATGACGTGATGGAACTGGCTGCGAATCTCCCCTTTGCCTTTCACCCCGTTCGGCCAATGGACGATCATGCCGTTGCGGGTGCCGCCCCAGTGCGACGCCACCTGCTTCGTCCATTGATAGGGGGCGCACAGCGCATGCGCCCAGCCGACGGCATAGTGGTTGTAGGCCTTGGGCGTGCCGAAATCGTCGATCTTCGACAGCAGGAACTCGGGCGTCTCGATCCCCGGCATGCCGTTCAGGGTGGTCATCTCGTTGAAGCAGCCGTTGATCGTCCCCTCGGCCGAGGCGCCGTTATCGCCGATGATGTAATAGACGAGCGTGTCGTCGAGGACGCCGAGGTCGGAGAGAGCGTCGACCAGCCGTCCGACGTGATGATCGGCCTGCTCCAGGAATCCGGCATAGATCTCCATCTGACGGGCAAGAACGGGCTTGAGTTTCGCCGGCATCTCGTCCCAGGACGGGATTTCCGCGTGTCGGGCGGTGAGCGTCGCGTCGCCGGGGACGACGCCCAGCGTCTTCTGCCGGGCGAGCGTTTCCTCGCGCAGCTTGTCCCAGCCGGCGTCGAACCTGCCTTTGTATTTGTCCGACCATTCCTTCGGGACGTGATGGGGCGCATGGGTCGCGCCCGGCGCGAAATAGATCATGAACGGCTTATCCGGCATCAGTGCCTTTTGCTGCCGCACCCAGGTGATGGCGCGGTTGGCCAGGTCCTCGGTCAGCGTATAGCCCTGCTCGGGAGTTTTGGCCGGCTCCACCGCCGATGTGCCGTCGTAGAGGCCAGGATAGTACTGGTTCGCCTCGCCGCCGACGAAACCGTAAAAATGCTCGAAACCCGAGCCGGTCGGCCATTGATGGAAAGGTCCCATCGGCGAGACCTCCCAATAGGGCACTTCGTGGCACTTGCCGAATTGCGCCGTCGAGTAGCCGTTGAGCTTCAGGATCTCAGGCAGCGGCGCCTTCTCCTTCGGCCGGATGCTGTTGTTGCCCGGCGCCGACGTCGCCATCTCGGTGATCGCGCCCATGCCGACCGAATGATGGTTTCGACCGGTGAGGAGGGCTTGGCGCGAGGGCGAGCACAAAGCGGTCGTATGGAACCGGTTGTACTTTAGGCCGTTAGCCGCAAGGCGTTCAGCGGTGGGGGTGTTGCAAGGTCCCCCAAATGCGCTGGAGGCGCCGAAGCCAACATCGTCGAGGAGAACGATCAGCACATTTGGCGCGCCTGCTGGCGGGCGCAACGGCGCGATCGGTGGATATTTGGTGTTGGGATCCTTGGCGTCGTAGGTCGTCAGCCCGACATGCTTTGCGTCAGGGATGGGCAAAATCTGGCGGGGAAGCTTGTCGGTCGAATCTGCCACAGCGTTTGCTCCCTTGAACAGGCAGGCGGATTGTCTGCGGTCCGCCGGATCTTGAGACTGCGGTTATGCCGCAACGTGCCCATTTGTCCAGACACACGCAATCACTCTAAACCGTGGTCGAATGTGAGCGGATCGCAACGTCGAGTGTCGGTCAAATTCCGCCTTACGTCGATATGAGACGTCGCCTCTGCGCAAGGAGCCAAGCACCCCTCCCTTCGGGCTGTCGCGGACGACACGACGACGAGGCCGCCACGACCGACAGGCCGGACTGGTTTCGGGGCGGCGCCCCTTGAAAGGTCAATATTGTCTTGACGAGGCGCCGGCCTTCGTTCTATCTTTGTTCTTGACCTGCTCGCAGAGAACGCTCCTTGTCCGGTCATTGTGGAACCTGCCGCCAGCCTGCCGCCGTCCCTTCAAGCGGGACGGCCCGGCAGGGAAATATCGATCGTAAATTTTTTTCCCGGCTCAATTCCGCGTAACCCCTTGATAAGTCCGAAATCCGCGCCAGGAATTGCAATTTTTGGCAAGGAATTGCAGGTTTCGGAAGGGATTGTTGAAGGAATCTGCAAGGATTGGAAACGTTCGGAAGACTTCTGCAATCCCTCCAACGCCGCGCCGCGCGCCAGCCCGGGAGCCGCACGAAGGGACGGTAACTCGCAAGCCGGGCAATCCAGCCGGCTCGATCCCCGGCATGTCACCCCCGCGCAAGCGGGGGTCCAGGGCCGCTGCCGCTCCCGTCGATCTTCAGCGCCCGCCGCTCTGGATCCCCGCTTTCGCGGCGATGACATGACACTCGAGTTGCGCCAGCCAGCCCGCCCGGAAATGGCGCCGCAACTCTTTGAAAAGTCGAGATCAGCGCCCGGAAATTCCGGCCGCCCGGCGGCGGATGGCCGTAGTGGGCGCCCCAGCGGGGCGACTGCCGCGGAAATGAGCGGCCAGGACGCGAGCCGGCTCTACCCGGTCAGCCGCGAATAGGCGGCGGCCAAGGCAAAGATGATGGCGCCATAGAGGATCTGCTTGATCGCCTCGGGCGAATCGAGAAGGGTCAGGAGTCCGTCGAGCACCGTCAGGATCAGGGCGCCGACGATCGTGCCGGAATAGCCGCCGCGGCCGCCGAAGATCGAGGTGCCGCCGATGATGACCGCCGCGATGGAAGGCAGGAGGTAGGTGGCGGCCAGGCTGAGGTCGGCGGAATTGGTGTGGCCGACGAGGACGAATCCCGCGATCGACGCGAGGAGCGCGCAAATCATGTAGTCGATCAGGATGAGCCGCCACACGCGCACGCCGGCCAGCCGACAGCCCTCGCGATTATCGCCGATCGCGTACAACAGGCGGCCAAAGCCGGTTTGCCCCAGCGTCACCACCACCAGCGCCGCAATCGGCAGCCATAAGAATACGTCGAGAGGAATGAGGCCGCCCAGGCGATCGGATCCGATGGCGTGGATGAAGTCCGGCACGATCGAGCGCTGCGACAATATCCTCTGGCTGTAGACGATGATGATGCCTTCCGTCATCAGCCCGGTGCCGAGGGTCATCACCAGTGGCTGAACGCCGAGCAGAGCGACGCCGACGCCGTTGATCGCCCCCACCGCCAGCCCCAGCCCGAGGCCGATCGCGACTGCCGTGCCATTGCCGAACTTGAGCGCTGTCGTCGTCATCAGGAACGCCGAGCCGGTGGCGACGCTGACGACCGACAGATCGATCCCCCCGGTCAACATCACCATGGTCTGACCCGCGGCGAGAATGCCGAGCGGCGCCGCGAACAGCAGCGTGTTCGACAGCCACACCGGATTGACCGTGCCCGGCTTCAAGAGGTCGACGACGGCGATGAACAGCAGGAGCAGCAGGACCAGAGCCACGATGGTATTGCGCTGAAACCAAAGCAGAAGGCCGCGAAGCTCGAGGCGCCGGGGCGCTGAGGCGTCCGACGGATTGTTCATGCGCGCCTTCTCACCGAGGTCGCCAGGCCGCCCGCCATCACCACCAGAACGATCAGCGTTCCCTGGATCACCTGGCCGAAATTCGGGTCGATGTTCAAGAAGATGAGGTCGGCCGGAATGAGGGTGAGCACGAAGGCGGCGATGACCGGCCCCATGATCCCGCCGCGCCCGCCTGTTAGGCTCACCCCGCCGATGACGACAGCAGCCAGTCCGCTCAGCGTGTAGAGGACGCCCGCATGTGGAGAGCCGATGCCGGTCGTCATCGTCAAGCCGACACCGCCGATCGCGCTGAACAAGCCGCCCAGGACATAGGCGATGATCCGGGCGAGCTCGACGTTGACGCCGCTCCGAAATGCGGCGATCCGGTCGCTGCCGGTGGCGTAGATGCGCAGACCGGTTTTCGACCGGCGGACCGGAATCCATACGGCGGTCAGGGAGACAACCAGCAGAACCAGCGAATTGGACAGCCAGTCGGTGATCAGCGTGCCGGTGCCGAGATTGAGAAATTCCGGAGGGGCGCCGCCGCCAGGCTTCTCGAGGATCAGCAGCGCGACGCCGCCCCAGATAAAGCCGGTCGTCAGTGTGACGATGACGTCGGGTACGCGAGAGACGACGACGAGGAGTCCGTTGACTGCGCCGATCGCCGCGCCGGCGCCCAGGATCGCCAAAGCAAGCAAAAGCGCCTCGCCGAAGCTGGCGTCTTTCATCGTGCTTGCCGCGAGCACGTTTGCGACCGCGATGACGGAGCCGATCGAGAGATCGATTCCGCCGGAGATGACGACGACCGCCTGCGCCGCGGCGGCGCAGGCCAATGGCAGTGCGGCCATTGCCACCGATTGCGCATCGAACGAATCGAAGGCAGGATGGATCGCCACGGTGGCCGCCAGGAAGACGATCAACAGCGCCGGCATGCCGAAGAGCGCCGGATAGCCGGCTACGGCGCTACTGACTTTGTCGATGAGGCCCGAGCCTCGGGCCGGCCCTTCGGCGTCCGAGGGCGGGTTGTCGGCGGATGGCGAAGTCAGGCCCGGCCGTCGCCGCGGGGCGCCGCCGCTGCCCTGTGCGACGCCCATGCCATGCGCGGCGCGCAGCAAGGTTCCCTCATCCGCCTCACTGACCGGAATCTCAGCGACAATTTCGCCGCCGAACAAAACAATCGCCCGGTCGCAAACCAAGCCTATTTCCGAGAGCTCGGACGTGAACAGCAGCACGGACGACCCGGCGTTCGCCATCTCACGCAGCAACCTATAGATCTGATGTTTGGTGCCGACATCGATGCCGCGGGTTGGATCGAAGCAGAGCAGGGTTTGAAACCCGGTGGCGATCCATCGTGCGATCACCACTTTCTGCTGATTGCCGCCGCTCAGCCGGCGTAGTTCGGACCCCGCGCGGGCGTCGATTTGCAGCCGCTTGACCGCGGCGGCGACGCGCTGGCGCTCGCTACGGGCGCGAATCAGGCCCCAATTCGACGGGTTGCGGACCAGCGGCAAGGCGACGTTCTCGCGGATCGAGCGTTGCGGCAGGAGGGCCTGAAGCCGATTCGCCGGGACCAGCACAAGACCCGCCGCGATCGCGTCGCCCGGGTGGTTCAGCTTCAACTTTCGGCCGTAGGCCGCGATCTGTCCGCCGTCGCTGCGGTCCACCCCCGCAATACAGTCGAACAGCTCCTGCTGCCCCTGCCCCTCGAGCGCCGCAACGCCGAGAATCTCTCCCGCCCGAAGGCTGAAGGACACGTTCTTCAGCCTGTGGCCGTAACAGAGATCGCGGACCTCGAGCGCCGCCGTCTCCTCAGCTGTACGCGCGATCCGTTCGTCCGTGGCGCAGCCTCGACAGAACCGGCTTTCACCGCTTCCACGCCCAGCATCAGCGAGACGATCCGGTCTTCGCTGCCTCGGGCCGCATCCGTGACGCCGACGGAGACGCCGTCGCGCAAAACCGTGGCGCGATCACAGAGCGCGGCCACTTCCGCGATGCGATGAGAAATGAAGATCACCGAATTGCCGCGCTCGCGCCAGCGCCTTACGACAGCGAAGACATGTTCCGACAGGTCTGCCGGGAGAGCGGCGGTGATCTCGTCGAGCATAAGCACGATCGGATCGGAGGCCAGTGCGCGGGCCAAATCGATGAGACGCAAAATCGGATAGGGAATGTCGCGCACCAGCTGACTGAAACTGAGATCCGCTATACCGAGGTCGTTGAGATGGTTGCGCACGCTGGCGAAGGCGACATCGGCCAGTCGCATGTTCTGGCCGATCGTCAGGTCGGGAACGAGCGCCGGATCCTGGTAAACCGAGACGATGCCGGCTCGACGCGCTTCGGCGGGGGAACGAAACGTCCGTACGGCGCCGTCGACCGCTATGGTTCCGCTATCCGCCGGAAAGACGCCGGTGAGGATCTTCACCAACGTGCTCTTGCCCGCCCCGTTTGCGCCCATCAGCGCATGGATCTCGCCGCGGGAAACACTCAGCGTCGCCGATCTGAGCGCGACGACGGAGCCGAATCGCTTGGCGAGATCGCGGACCTCGAGCAGAGGCGCCGAATCGTTCATTGGGGCGCACCCTCGTCCGCTCGCCGCAGATTAATGACCGCGCGCCCCATCGTGTCGACGAGTGTGACCGGACGATTGCAAGATGATCGATGGCGGAAGCGCCGGCGCCCACAAGAGGACGAACGCCGACGCCAACGGCTGCTACTCGCCCGGACCCTTGCAGGCCTTTTCCTGGGCGGCCGTGAAGTGACCGTAATCCTTCTCCGGCCCGTAGACAGGATCGGTCGGCGCAACGTTCGGATCGTAGAGCGCCTTCAGCTTCTCCACGTTGGCCTCGGTCGTGTTGTCGTACCAAGCGGTCGGAACCGTCGTCACCTTGTCGCGCGGCTTTTTCTGCAAGACATCGAGGGCGACAACCAGTCCGGCCGCGCCGATCGCCGGCGAGTTGCTGACGGCGACACCGACCAGCCCATCCTTCTTGTAGTCGATCAATTGCTTGATGAAGCCGTTGTTGTCCGCGCCAACAAACGGCACAAACGGCTTCTTGGCGGCCTTGATCGCCTCGATCACCGTATAGTCGATGCCGGACGTCCACACGCCGTCGAAATGCTTGCCGGAGGCCAGCATCGCCGACATCTGCTGCGCAGCTTTTTCGTTCGACCAGTCCATGAAAGTCGTCGCAACGACCTTGATCCCGGGGTAATCCTTCAGAACCGCGTCGAAACCCGTCTGCCTGACGGTATCGCCGGGCGCGCCGTCGATGCCGCGCATCTGATAGACGTCGCCCTTGCCCTTCAACTGATCGAACAGCCACTTGGCGCCGACCTTGGCATAGGTCACCTGGTCGCCGGTCACGATGTACGCTTCCGGAGCGCTGACGGGCTGGTCCGCCGCAACGACGACGATCCCCTTGTCGGCTGCTTGCTTGATGACGCCGTTGAGCGCCTTCTCGTCCGACGGGTTTATGATGATTGCATTGACGCCCGCCGAAATCAGCGTACGCAGGTCGGCGATCTGCTCGGAAGGTCCGGCTTCGCGATTGGCGAGAACGATCTTCGAAACCAAGCCCGAAGCGAGCGCTTCGGCTTTGATCGAGCAGACGAATTCCTCACGCCAGCTATTGCCGATGTGAGTATTGGAGACCCCGATGACGAACTGCTCTGCGGCGCTGGCGCCGACGGGCGCGCCCACCCCTATAGCCGCGAGCAAAGAAAGCGCGGCAATTCCGCTAAAACGCTTCATTTTTTCCTCCCACATTAGTCCCTTGTGCAGCTGAGATGCTGCATCCGTTGTAGCCTAAGGCCGCGGCGCATTTCGTGTTGACGAAGGCCGATGAACGGCAATGTCGAGCCGTTCAACCGCGCTTCCCAGCCTTTTTGTCGTGGCGACGGTATTGTGGCGCAAAGCAGACACCATTGCAATTGAGAGCGCGGGAGAGCCGCAGGAGAGCCCGACGTCGGTCTTCGGCTGCGAGGTGGCGACGCTGCACGCCGATCACCCGCCTTGGGAGGTCAATATTCCAGCGCCGGCCCCCACGTATTTGCGCCAGTTGTGCTCCTCCCTGAAGCCGAGCAGCTCGCGCGCCTTCCGATTGGAGAGCGGCGCTTCGAACTTGCCCATATCCCGCGTCACTGGCGTACCGGGTGCGTGCCTGGCAAGAAAGTCGGCGGTCGGCCGGTCGGCGATAATCTCGTCGTTTGTGGCGTTGAACACCTGGAAGCCGAGACCGTCCTTCTCGATGCACAGATGCACGATCTGCGCCAGATCGCGCGCGTCGATATAGCTCCAGGCGTCGCGCTTGCGGCTCAGAGGTTCGGCGATGTTGCGGGGGAAGCGCTCATAGTCCTTAGGTTCGGTCACCGCGCCGATCCGAAGCGCATAGATATCGGCGCCCGTGCGCGTGGCGAAGGCCCTTGCCGTCTTCTCGCCGACCACTTTGGAGAGTCCGTAGGTGTCCGATGGATCGACATCGTGATCCTCGTCCACGGGGAAGCTGTCAAAGTCGCGGTCGCCGTCGGCGAAGCAGACGCCATAGACCGTCTCGCTGGAGGCGATGATCACTTTGCGAATCCCCAGCTTGGTCGCCGCCTCGAGGACATTGTATGTCGACAGCACATTCGTTGCGAACATGGCGTTGTCCGGCCGCAGCAGGATCCGCGGAATCGCGGCGAAGTGCACGACGGCATCTACGGACGCCGCGCCCTTGCCGGACCAGACCTCGCCGAAGTCGAAAGGCGTGGAGAGCGCGTTGAACGTCTCGCCGCTGTCCGCCAGGTCGACGATCATGGTGTTGACGCCGGGAAGGTCGAGCGGCACGAGGTCGAGGTTCAAGACCTTGTGGCCGCGCGACAGCAGGTATGGAACGACGTAGCGGCCAACCTTGCCGCTGCCGCCTGTAAAAACGACGCGCTTGCCCATGACTTGCTCCGATCCTGCATTTCTCTGGTTTCGACCATTCCGATCTGCGCAAGGCTGGCGCGACCCGCTGACGCCGCTCTATGCCGCGCCGCCTGACCGAGGTAAGCGCAGGCCCCGCCCTGAGGCGGAAAATCAACGGAGCAGCGGTTCCCGCGGTACGGTGAGGCAATCTCCCCTTGCGCCTGCGTGGCCGAGGCTCAGGTGAAAATGCCGTATCCAGGCACGGCGTGACGCTTGACGCTCTCCATGTTCAGCTCGACGCCGATGCCGGGGGCCTCGGACACCGCGATATGTCCGTCCTTGACGATGGAGCCGGACCCGTCGGGGACAATGACGTAGCTGTCCCATACCTCGCGCTCCTCGAGCGCGTGCCATTCGAGGACGAGGAAATTGGGGACCGACGCACAGGTGTGGCAGGTCGCCATCGTACCAAGCGGTGTCGAGACCAGATGCGGCGCGAAAGGCAGGTAATAGACCTCGGCGAGATTCGCGATCTTCTTGCTTTCTGCGAGACCGCCGCATTTCGGCACGTCCGGCATGATGACGTCGGCTGCCTGCTGCTCCAACAGTTCGCGGAAGCCCCAACGCATGTACAGGTTCTCGCCGACGCAGATCGGCGTACGGCTGCGCGCCCGTACCTGCCGCAACGCATCGACATTCTCGGCGGGAATCGGCTCCTCCAGCCAGAGGAGTTTGAACGGCTCCATCTCCCAGGCGATGCGGCAGGCGCTGGGGACGTCGTATCGGGCGTGCAGATCGATACACAGATCGATGTCCGGCCCCACCGCATCACGCACCGCGGCGACCCGTTCGATCATGGACCGCAGCTCGGCGCCGTTCGCCGTATGGTTCGCCGCGTCGAACTTGGCTGGATGGCGCAGATTGTCGATGTCGAACTTGAGCGCCGTGAAGCCGTCGGCCGCCATGCGTCGCGCGCGGGCGGCGCAGCCCTCGGGAGAGCCGGACGCGTCGTCCCCGTCGCCGCAGTCCGCATAGAGCCGTATGCGGTCGCGGAACTTGCCGCCGAGCATGCGGTAGAGCGGCTGGCCGGCGGCTTTCGCCGCGAGATCCCATAGGGCGAGCTCGATGCCGCTCAGCGCAATCAAGAAGACGCCCGATTGCGCGCCCGAGAAGACATGGTTGCGGCGAAGCTTTTCCCAGCAGTACTCGACATTGCGCGGGTCCTCGCCGATCAGTTCCTTCTTGAGTTCCGAGATGAGGCCAACGATCGCCGCGGCGCCGGCGTCGGGATTTGCTTCGCCGTAGCCCATGAGCCCTTCATCGGTATCGATGCGCACCAGCGTCGCATGGCCGTGATAGGCGACAACTGCGGTCTTGATGTCGACAATTTTCATATGCTGACGAACTCCCCTCTTTGTGCTGCCGCTGGCGAATTCCGCCTACGACTCCTGACGGACCTTGGGCTTGCAGTAATGCGCCCAGTAGCCGAACATGTCGCCCTTGCCGGCGATTTCCGCCCAGATCGGCGAGGGCAACGGATCGATGGCGACGACGTCGTCGGGACCGATCGACCAGCCGACGCTCCCCGCGTTGACCCCAAGCTTGGGGAGTTAAGGTCGGAACGCTGATTGGCGCACAAGCCTCAGGGGGAACAAATGAAAATAACGGCGGTCATCCCGTGGCTCGTCAAAGTCGAGCGAACCTTCTGGGGAGAATATCTGTTCGTCGAAGTGAGAACTGACGGCGGCGTCTCCGGTTGGGGCGAGATCACCACGACGACCAGGATCGCCAACCGCGCCGTCGCCGCGATCCTGCGCCAACTCAATGAGTTGCTGGTCGGGCAGGACCCGACCCGGATCGAGCAGCTGTGGCACAGGACGTTTCGCGCCTTCACCTACATGGGTTCGCGCGGGGCGACGTCCCATGTGGTGAGCGGCATCGACATCGCGCTCTGGGACATTGTCGGCAAGGTCCGCAACGCAGCGATCTACGAGCTGCTCGGCGGGGCGGTGCGCGACGACATTCTTATCTACACGCATCCCGACCAGTCGAAGTTCACCAGCAAGGAGGGCGTGATCGAGGAGATTAGCAACATCGTCAACTCCGGCCACACCGCAATCAAGTTTGATCCCTTTCCCCACTACGAAGGCAATTCGGGGCACGCCCATGGCTATCTCGACGGCCAGCTCTCCAAGAAGGGCGAGCGTGAGGCGGCCGAACTCACCGCGCTGATCCGCGAGACTGCCGGGCCAGAGGTCGAAATTCTCATCGACGCCCACGGCCGCTTCGATGTGCCGACCGCGATCCGGCTATGCCGGTCGTTGGAGGAGGCCGGCCAGATCGACTGGTTCGAGGAACCTGTCCCGGTCGAGAGCTATCACGCTCTTAGGCAGGTGCGCGAGCGTGTCGGCGCCGCCATTTCGGTTGGGGAAAGGTTGCATACGCGATGGGAATTCGTGCCTATCCTGGAGCAGCGGCTGGCCGACTACATCATGCCCGACGTCACCTGGGCCGGCGGCATCAGCGAACTCAAGAAAATAGCGACGCTCGCCGAGGCCTATTACGTGCCGGTCTCGCCGCATGACGCGAGCGGGCCGATCAACGTGATCGCCGGCGCGCATGTGATGATGACAGCGCCCAATTTCTACCGGATCGAGACCAGCAGCTTCGACCTCAGCCACTATAACCGGCTGATTGAAACGCCGCTCGACAATGCCGGCGGTCGCATCAAGCTCGGCAAGGGGCCGGGCTTGGGGATCGTCATGAACCTCGACTACCTTCGGAAAAACTCGATCGATGGGTTCGACGATCGGGACGTACGCGGCTGACGACGCGGACGACCGCTCGGAGTCGTACACTCGCGGGAGCCACGCGCTTAAGCGTCGCACAGAGGGAGAGCAAATTGAATACTGAGACCGAGATCAAGGACATCCCGCGTCCACCCCGCCATCTCGTGGACGCGCTGGCGAAAATCGGCTCGGCGACGCTGAGCAGCGAGCTCAGTCAGCGTCTGGGGATCCGCGATCCGCAAATTAGGGGCCCGCGTCCGCTCAAGTCGGGCCGCACCATCGCCGGGCCGGCGTTGACCCTGCAGTGCATGCCCAAACGCGAGGATCTCTACGGCGAAGCCGAATACGGGGATCCCGAGCGGCAACTGCATCGCCATGTGCTCTATCCGACACAACCGGGCGACGTCGTTGTGGTCGATGCGCGCGGCGATCTCGGCAGCGGCATTTTCGGCGAGATGATGTTGACGTTCTTCGCCGGAAGGGGAGGCGCCGGGGTCGTGATCGACGGGTGCATCCGCGATTCCGCCAAGGCCGCCGAGTTGGATCTCGGCATCTGGGTCAAGGGCGTAACGCCGAACTACCACGCTCAGACCAACATCATTCCCTTCGCCGTGAACGTGCCGATCGCCTGCGCCAATGTGCTTGTCATGCCTGGGGACATTATCGTCGCCGATGACGACGGGGTGGTCCTGGTGCCCGTTGCGCTGGCCCCCCGGCTGGTCGAGATCGCCGGCAAGCATGCGGAATGGGAGGAGTTTTCCCGCCTGCGCCTCTCGCAGGGCGGAGACCTACGGAAATATTACCCGCTCACGGCGGAAGGCGAGGCCGAATACCGCGCCTGGCGCGACGCGCAGCCGCGTTAATCGTTGTCAAGCGTAAAGGCCCGGCGCATCGTTCACCCGGACAGCGAAAGAATGCGCAGCTTCTATGATGAGCATTGAGGGAGAAGCAAAGCGCGCGAGGCTGACTCGCTGAAGGCTCTGACGCGTGCTGCACCGCGCGTAGCCTCGGCTGGAAGGTGCACATGCGATGCGCCGGTCGCGAGGTTTAGGGCGAAAGAACCGCCTCGGGCGATGGGGCCCGCTACCCAGATAGCGGCGGGCGTCTCGGCGTCAACGCGCCCGCAACAAAGCTCTTCGGTCATGTAAGCGGCGTCGGGATCGGCGGAGAAACAGGAAAACGAACCACCCCGTTACAGCGAGCCAGCCGACGGCGATTATCGCCGCGTCGATGAGCTGGCTCTGGTCGGGGATCGGAAGAGCAAGCATCTCTGGCGTCTCTCAGCGGAAACCACGCGGCCTGGAAGTCCTGCGCGGCAAACGAGTTGATCTTATCTTTTTGTTCTTAAACTTTCCCTAACGCTCGCGCCCTCGCGCATTGAAGACGGATGATAACCAAAGTGCAGATGTGCGATTGAGTATTACGTTTGCGTGGCGCATGCACGCGTTGATTCGATCAACTGTACGAAGATGCAAAACGAAAGAAAGCGGGATTTAGGTTTAGAAACTTAACGAGACTTCAGGCACGTTCCGCTCCAAATGGCCATCGAAACAGGACATGCCCCCCTGCTCCAAGCATGACCTGTTCTCGCACCCGATTGGCCCGAAATGGCAAGACGCCAGACGCACGTTGAGCGATCAGAATAGCCGGAAAAAGGACAAGAGCAATGGCCGAGATTGACCGCACTTTAGATCCGTTTGTCGAGGTGGAGATTAAAGAACATCATGCAGCGCTAATTCGCCAAATAGTCGCGGTTGGAATCATCATTTGTCTCTTGTTAATATTCGTTGGTTTTCATTAATTCGACAACCTGCGCCGGGCGGCGCGCCTTACTTCACCTTCTCGCAGACGAGCCTCCTAAAAAACCGGCCTCAAACCCACCCACCTCGTCCTGAGGCGCTCTTGCGAAGCAAGAGCCTCGAAGGGCGCTCCAGAGCCGGCCTCCGGTTAGGCTGCCTAACTCACACGCCCTCCTTTGGGCCCCTCTTCGCAAGCGCTACGAGCGCTAAGAAATCCCATCGCATGTAGGCCTCCTTCTTTGCCCTCGACCAACCCTTGATCCGCCTCTCGGCCGCGATCGCGTCGACGATCCGTTCGTAGCGTTCGGAAAAGACTAGTTTTACTGGCCTGCGCGTCAACGTGTAGCCGGGCATCAGGCCTTGCGCGTGCTCGCTCACGCGCTCTTCAACCGAGCGTCGCGTGATGCCGGTGTAATAGCTGGCCGTCGGAGCACAGGAGGATATAGATCGACGCCCTGCCCAACTGATCCCTCCCATCAGTTCAAATCATATCGCGCGCCGTTCTCTTAAGACACGCGTCCGTATGGCGCTTTCCGGATTCCTCCTTCGAGGCCGCTTCGCGGCGCCCCCCGGCTTCGATTTTTAAAAGTTGGCGATAGCGGGCCGGCGGTTGCGCCAAGGATCATAATTGAAACAAGTCGAAAGCAGGTCCATGGTCGAAGATGGGCGACGACGGGCCTGGCCTACTGTCGCTCGGGCTTTTGGTGGGCCCTATTGACTGAAGGAATGACGCGATGGAGACCGTAAAATTCTCTCAAATGAAAGACGGAGATCGCGAAGACTATACTTTCCTCACAAAGCACGAGACAGAATTCGCCGCCAAAACTGCAGATCGTTTGTTGGATGCGATGGTAGTCTTGGATAAATCTCTGTCAGGCTACAAGGTAACTCGCCTTGGTCACTCGCTCCAGGCCGCAACACGAGCTTTGAGGGCCGGCGCCGACAAGGATTGGGTCGTCGCAGCGCTGCTGCATGACATTGGCGACATTTATGCGCCCTATAACCATGACGAGTACGCTGCCACAATCATCCGACCATTCGTTCGTGAACAGTGCAGTTGGGCCGTCGAGAAACATGGCGACTTTCAACTTCTCTACTATGGCCAGCATATAGGGGCGAATCCAAATAAGCGCGACGCTTATCGCGACAACCCATATTATGAAGACTGTGCGGAGTTTTGCGAAAGATGGGATCAATCGAGTTTCGATCCAGACTACCCCACGGAGCAACTTTCATTCTTCGCCCCTCTGGTGAAGGAGGTGTTTGCCAGGAGAGCTTACGATCCAGCAGTCATCCGAAAGGGTGAGCGCGTGCGGTTGGTTCCAGCGAGGTCGGACAACTGATTTCCAAGGAACAACAATTGTCATTATGAAAAAGAGGTGGTGGTTCGATTTTTGAAATTTGACGTCAGTCGGCGGTTTACGGTCCCCAGCCATTGAGCTTCAATGTTAGACAGGAATTATTCAGTGGGTTATTCTTTCCGAAGGTAGCGCCTCCCGCCACGCTGAACGATATCGGAAGGCTCCCCGCCCCCCATTTATGCCAGTTGTCCGCCGCCCTGCCGCCACGGTTACGTAGGCGTCGCCAGCGCACCAACTGTAACCTCCCTCTTGTGTCGCGCAGCATCACGCGCTTTGGGAAATCTGTCCCATTCCCCAAGCGCGCCCTTGCCCCGCACCGTCCCCATCGACGGTGCGGGGCCTCCGCTGGACGTTCATCTCGAATTGACACTTAATCGAAGCTGCCGCGCTGCGGGCTTGAACGTGGGGTGGCGTGGTAGTGGCGACGGGAGGCGGGCCTACTCGCCCGGCCATGCGTCGCTGCGGCGCGGCTCAGGAGGTCCCCGCCTGAGCCGCGTTTACTGTTGCTTTTGAGAGTTCAATCGTTCCTTGAGCTTTTCAATTGCCTGTTGCCGTTGCAACTCCTCGTCTTGTACGGGTTTTGGGGGCGACGCGAGACTGGGAGCAGGGGGACTGCCTTCCTGAATAAATTGCCCTATCTGCTTATCCGGGCAACGTTGGGGCCACGGAAAATGCCAAATCGAAAAATGGCGGCAAGCAGCGGCAGATGGCACGTCTGAAAGCGCTAGGGCGACCGCTGCTAAAGCTGTTGCTCTTACGAGAGTTGGCATTTTACGATAACACTTCTGCACGCAAGGCGATGGCCATTACGCTTTGTTCTCGAGGGAAACCTGATCCAGGTAAATGGAACGACCGATAATGGTTATTCGACCGAAGGAAAGTAAGGGGTGATTTGATTTTTAAAATTTGACGATAGTCGGCGAAATCGGGCGCACTCGGGGTATTGTCTTTTCCATTTCAGTCCCATTGACGACTTCGCAGACCTTCCGCGGTCCCCGTCAATTGGTTGGGTATTGGCGGACAAACATGGTCCTTTTATAGACCGGCAGCAAAAGGCGCCGCGGACGGAAGGACGTCGGCTCCGTCGCGGGTTGGCGATGCGGCGGGCAGCCTCGGCTTCGCGTCGCGCCGTCGGAGCCGCGCTGTCGGCATCAGGTCAGCTTGCCGCAAGGCCTGCCGGCTCAACTCCTTAACGTTCGGCCCAGCGGATTCCATCCTCTTTACGGGGCCGACGCCTGGAAGGAGCGCGAGATGAATCCTCGCCTGTGCATCGGGGTTGTCGCAGCGGCGCTGACGATTGCCGGTCCTCTCGTGGCCCCGGCCGCCGACCTTTCGACCTACAGAGAACCGCCTCCGCAAGGGTTCTTCCCGCCGCCCTTCACCTGGACCGGCTTCTACGTTGGCCTGAATGTTGGCGGCGTCTGGGGCACGGGCAACCGGTCGACGACGCTTTACGACGCGGGCTTCCCGCTGCTATCGACTTACTATCCCGACACCCTTGGAACCGGCGCCAGCGGATGGCTGGCCGGCGGCCAGGGGGGGTACAATTGGCAGTCTGGCGCGGTGGTGTTCGGTCTTGAGACGGATGTCGACTGGACGGGCATGGACAAGACGTACGCGTTCATCAGCGCGCCCTTGACGGTCTATGCCCCCGGCGATTTCGTCAACGTCAACGCCTCGGCGGCGCTCAAATGGCTCGGGACGACGCGGGCTCGCATCGGCATCGCCGTCACCCCGGATTCCCGTTTGATGGTCTATGGCACGGGAGGCCTCGCCTACAGCGGCGGCGACGGCTACCTGAACGTCTTCGACAACGTCGACGGCCTCTACTGGCATGGGACTCCAAGTCCAGCGCGGGTGGGCTGGACAATCGGCGCAGGCGCTGAATACGCGTTCGCCGGCAACGTCACGCTGAGAGGCGAATATCTGTTTTATGACCTCGGCGCCAGCAATGTTGTGACGGTTCCGAACGTGGCCGCCGGGCTGGTCTTTCCCGGTGTTTACGCCACGGCGAAGTATAACTACGACGGCTCGATCTTTCGTGTTGGCCTGAACTACAAGTTCTGATTGCAATAGAACCGACTTGAACAAAAAAACAAGCCGAGATGGGCGCGCGCTAACAATCCGCCTTCAGCCGTTCAAAAACCTCGCGGCCCTCTTGATCGAGGACGCGCAAGCCGATCGCCCCCGCCGGCCACGTGATGGAAGCCGCCTCGCGGACGACGTCCGACACGACCGCGGCCCAGATCTCTCCTTCACCGACAATGGTTGGATTGAGAACGCCGGCGACGCCAAAGAATTGAAGCCGGAATTGCTGCGGCCTGGCGTCGAGAATCCGCTGAAGCTCGGCCAGCTGCTCGATCTCTTCAACCCGTCGCGGCTCCGCGGCTGGGGCCGCCCGGTGGGTTGCATGGCCGGATCGATTGCCGTTGCGTCGCGTCGAGTCCATCGGCGATGAGCGTTGCTGATCTCCTGAAGGAATTCGGCTCTCAGGACCACGCGCCATCGGATGCCCCGCCATCGTCCCCACAGGGACCCGCTATACAACCTTATATGACGCGCACGTCAACGGTTGCAAAACGAAGGCGATAAAAATCCGATTCGAAGGCATTAATGTGGCGCTCAACCTGAACAACGTCGGCGGTCGCAAGCCCGCGCAATTGGAGCAGCGCCGCGGGGAACGTCAAACCTCGACTGCCCCCCGGCAGCCAGGGGAACTGTGATTGTATTAGAAAATTGAAGTAGATATGGCCTTATCCTCATCCATGCGCGCAGCGGAGCCGGCTGCCGGCGGCTTCGTTTAGAAATTCTTGACGATTGCGCTCTCGCGCCGGACCCATGAAGCCGGTTTTCCGCTTCGCGCTCTCCTGGCTGCTCCCTCCTGTTCGTTGGGCTAGCAGGGAGAATGGTCTTCCTGTTCTGTCTTACCCTCCCGCAGGAGCACATCCGTTCAACGGAATGAAATGCAACGGATTCG
Organism: uncultured Alphaproteobacteria bacterium; assembly: GCA_963820795.1. Lineage (GTDB taxonomy): Bacteria > Pseudomonadota > Alphaproteobacteria > Rhizobiales > Beijerinckiaceae > Roseiarcus. Next base: position 55,037 of record CAWGBJ010000010.1, on the reverse strand, counting down.
TGCAATCGCGCCGGCAACGGCGGGAGCGATCTGCCTGTTGGCAGGGAGAAACAGGGGAAATGGCTTTGTTTTCCGCGAACGCATGAGAATCGCCGGCGGGCAAGGGATCGGCAAGATTTCGTCATCCGGTCCTTCGCCCCTGGCGCTGGGCGACGACGCCTCAGCACAGCGGCCTCACTTGAAGACTTCGTCTCCCGTCACCTGGCTCGGGCCATTGCGCGGCACGCCGTTGGCGTTGAGGCGGACGTCCTGCATGGCGTGCATCACGTCGCGGCGGGCGCGATTGATGCCGCCAACCGGCTTGTGGACGATCAGGCCGTGCCAGGGATTGAAGGTCAGGCGCTCGCAGAATTCCTGCTGGGCGGTCGTGGCGAAAATCTGCGGATAGATGTCGATCGTGGCGATCTTCATCCACGGCGACTTCGCGACGCTCCAGGGCACGAGCGTGTTTTCGATCGGCTCGGTCGTCGGATCTTTGCGCATCTGGATTTGCAGATTGAGGCGCAGATGGTCGTTGTTGGCCGGGTCGAGCTGGTTTTCCAGCCGCTGCTGCAGATAATAGGGCGTATCGCCGGGGCTGCCGTACTGGGTTTGCTGCTCCGCCGGGAAGGCGCTGTACTTGATCACGTGGTCGTCGTCGCCGAGATCGAAGGGCGCGACGCTGAACCACTTGATGTCGGCGATGCTGGGATAAGTCCTGCGGCCGGTGAGCAGATTATAGGCGCCGCGGGGATGGGTCAGGAGGTGCCAGACGACATAGGGATTTTTCATCGGGTCGCAGGAACCGCCGCCCTTGACGCATGCGGCGAAGAAATCGTGGAAGTGCTGCGGACTGCCGGCGAAAAACGCATCGTTGGCGATGAAGAGCAAATCCTGGGTGTCGCTCTCGTCGCCCGGGACGGGCAAACGCTCGCCGCTGACGCCGAACATCTTGATCGCCATGCCGCGGAAATCGGCTTCGGGATCGCCGGTGATGTGGTCGGCGGCGTTGGAGAAGCGGATCCAGGCCTTGTAGGTCCGATCGCCGTCGGGCTTGCCCTTCAGGAAGCCGATCTTGAGCTCGGGCGGCAGATCCGGATCGATGGTGACGTTGGCCTTGACGCAGGCATTGGCTTTCGGATGGGTGTCGCGCAGGTGCAGAACCCCGGCATATTGGGTGTTCAGTTTCCCGGTCAGCACGCTGACGATCGATTGAATGGTCTGCGTCTCTTGCGTCAGGTCTGGGTTCTCCGCCGGCGGCTCGAAGAAGAACCAGCTCGCGCCAATGATTCCCACGAGCGCGACCAACAGCACGGCTATGAGCCCCAGCGCCGCTTTGCCGACGGGTCTGAGCCCGCGCAGCGCCCAAGAGAGCCACCCACCCATCCAAGTCACCCTCTCTGAGACATTGCACCAGAAGCTGTCCCCGTACAGACAGCCCGGCAGCTTCGCATGGCCGGCCGAAGCCAGGATCGCCTCACTCGCCTTCTCGCCGATCATGTATACGGAGGAGACGATGAAGAAGCCGGGGATCCTCGGAAATACCGAGGCATCGGCGACGCGCAGGTTGCTGACGCCATAGACGCGGAAATTGCTGTCGAGCACCGCGTTCGGGTCGCTCGCCGGGCCGATCGGGCAGGTGCAGGACGCGTGATGACCCCAGGCATTGTCCATGACGAACTGGCCGAGATCGGCCGCCGTGGTCTTGCCGGACCCGGGAAGTTGCTCCTCGGCGATGACGTCGCTGGCGTCAGCGGTCAGCGTGCGCACGAATTCAATTCCCGCGACCACCGATTTGAGATCCTCGTCCTGCTTGTCGGTGCCTTCGCGGAAATAATGGAAGTCGATCTGCGGCGGATCGCGCGGATCCGTGCTGCGCAGCGTCACCGACCCGCCGCGGTTCTCGGTGTGCGCCTTGAGGATGGCCCAGGTCAGATAATCGTGACTGGCGGCGATCAGCTTGGAATAGCCGGGGAAATAGCCCTTGAATTGACCGATCAGGGCGAAGATGAACAGGTCCGGCAGCGGCCGTTGCGGCAGCGAGCGCTTGATGATGGCGAGCGCCGCGCCATTGGTGGTGTAGACGCCCCGGCGCCAGCGCGCCCACTGGCTGCTCTGCGGATCGCCGCGGCTGAACGTGGCGTCCTTCAGGATCGCCCAGTCGCGCTTCAAACGACTGACAACGCCGACCTCGTAGCGGTCCTGCAGGTTGCGCCCGACACCCGGCAGATTGACTCGCACTTTGATGCCTAGCTTCTCCAGTTCCTCCTTGGGACCGACGCCCGAGAGCATCAGGAGCTGCGGCGTATTGAAGGCGCCGCCGGCGAGGATCACCTCCCGCTCGGCATAGGCTTTGTGGGCGACGCCGGGCGCCTCGCTCGGCTGGTGCGATGCCCGGTAGAGACTCGCGCCCTTGAGATAGGCCACGCCCACCGCGCGGTTCGAGTCGTCGAAAATGACCTCGGTGGCGAGCGCCTCCAGCTCGATCTTCAGCCGGTCCGGATGACGCTGCGCAACCTCGAGCAGGAATTCGCGCGTGCCGTTGCGCGCGTGATTGTGGGTGTGTATCGGCGCGTAATGCACGCCGACGGCGTTCTTCTTCACCAGCCGCCAGTCGTTGGGATCGCCCTGCGACTGGAAGAGCCAGGTGGCGCGCTTCCACCATGCGGCGAGTTTCCAATAGGCGTCCCAAGCCGCCTTGGAGACGATCGTGACCAGGTCGTGGTCGTAGAGCGCCCGCTTTGGGATCGCCTTCTCGACCGACAGCCAGCCGCTGAAACCGTGCCGGGTCGGGTTGAAGCCGGTCAGTCGATAAAGCAGCCGATAGGGCCACCGATAGCGGCAATTCTCGAGGCGCTGGAAATAGCGCCGCATGTTGTGCGCGCGCCAACTGCCATCGCCGGTAATGTCGGCGATGTAATTCCAGTCCGCATTGTGCGGATAGACCAAGATCATCGCGTTGTGCGCGGTGCAGCCCCCGAGCGTGCCGGCGCGCGGATAGAGCACCCCGTCGCGACTTGGCTCGAATTTGTCGTCGCGTTGCTGCTGCGCGGTGTCGCTGTAGTGGCGGACGAAGAAGTCCCATTTCAGTGCGTAGTTCTCGCTCGCCATGGCATGGAAAGTCGGAATCTCGTAATCCTCCGGCAGCCGGTTTTCGTTCGGCCTCACCGGTCCTCCACCGTGCAAGTCCTTGTAATCTCCGCCGGCCTCCAGGAGCAGGACGGTATGACCGGCCTGCGCGAGACGCGAGGCGACAACGCCGCCGCCCGCGCCCGAGCCGACGACGATGTACTCGTAACTGCCTGGCTTCCCGTTCACGGCGCCGCCCCTTGACAAAAGAAATTACAGGCTTCCGCTAGAAAGTCTTCAGAAACTCGATCAGCGCATGCTTATCGTCATCGCTGAGGTTCGTACCGAAGTAATGCCCCTTGTTGACGATAAAATCAGGACACTTGCTGACAGATAGCAGATCGGGAACGTCTTTATCAAACACTTCCCGTGCTTGCTCATCAGTTACATTATTCGGAAGCGATTTTAGGTCACCTTTCAGCTTCAGCACAACCTTGAGCAGTTTCACGGTGTAAGCCGCCCGATCCACAAGGCTCGTGCTTTCGGACAGCGGATTGATGTTGGCGATCAGGCTGACCGGCGTGCCCTTGGGGATCGGCCCGATCTCGACATCGCCTGTTTTCGTGATTAGCCAGGGCGCCACGTCGTGCGCCAGCGCGCCCCATGTGCCGGCCAAAGCGTCGACCTCGAACGGCAAATACCCGGCCGGGATCTTGATGTAGCTGCGCAGGGTCGTGCGCAGGATTTTGCTGGGGCCGGGAACGCGGTCGCCGATCACCGGGTCCTTGTCGCGTTTCTCGGGCCAGAGCATCTTTTCGATGCCGTCCTCGAACGCCTGCATCCGTCCGTCGACAGACGGATCGCCATTGAATTTTCCGACCGAATTGTTCTGCAGGTAGGGGGCCGAAGACCACAGGCTGACGAGCGAGGCCGGTCTCACATAACCGCGGCCACCGCCGGGCATCTCGTATTGCCACGGCGTGCCGTCCACGGGATTGTAGAGCGTGATCTTGCCGGTTGCCGGCAACTCCTTGTAGGTCTCGGACGAAAAGTTGTCCCAGATGTCGTTGCGGATCGCATTGGTGCCCAACGGACTGCAGGCGTTGATGCCGATTTCCTGAATGGAAACGCGCCGGTCCGTGGACAGGAAATTGTCCTTGAGAAAATCCGGCTTCTGCACCTCTTTCCGCATCCAGTCGAAGTAAGCCTCCGAATTTTCGACAATTTGGTCAGCCTTGCACTGCGTGCCCAATTGGCAGAGGTTCGGCGGCTGCTTGCTCGAATGACAGCGCGCGCAGTTATCGGCAAAGATGATCTTGCCCCTCTCGAGTTTGTCCTGATCAAGCGGGTGCGTCTTGAGGTAGTCGGTGTCCGCCAGCAAATCCGGTTGACCGGTCTGGAGGAAGAACCACGCCATATCCGGCGTCATCTGTTGGGTTGCCTGCCAGTAACCCGAATTCCTGTTCGCATCGGCGATCCTGATCGGCGTAATCCGCTTGCCGCCGACAAGCGCGTTGAAGTGCAACAGCCAATCCTCGCTGAAGAGGCCGATATTGAGATAGACGCGGTTGAATGCGCCGAGGCCCCCGACCGAGTTGGAGCCATCCTTCAGCACCCGCGGGGTCCAAACAGTGTCGGGGGCTAGAAAGAGGCCGGACAGCGGCTTGGTCACCTTGAAGTCGTTGAATTGCTTGTTGTCGAGCTCGCCGCCGGCGAGCTGCTCTTTCCACTGCTTGGCAGCTTCCAGTCGCGGGCCAAGATTGTAGATCGCGTTCATCGTACGCGGGTTGTTGATATTGTCCGTGGAGACGAAAGAGGTGTCGAGCGAGCCAGGCTTCGAACTGTGAAAGAGCTGGAAGATGAAGTTTGCCGGCGCCGCTTCCGGGTTCCAGATGAAGATACGGTCTACCCAGAAGTACTGGGCGCCCGGGTTTGAATTCAGATTGGCCCAGGCCGGATTTTCCGGGTCCTGCGGCGCGTTGGTCGGCGCCGGGCCGACATGGCAGAAGCCGCAGGACATGCCGACGCGATAGGGCCGCACGAGGTGCTTGTTGTTGTAAAAGCTCTTGTCCGTATAGAAGGCGTCCGGGTTCCGTTTGATCGCCTCCATCCACTTTTCCTTGGCGGCTTCGTCGAACTCGGGATTGGGAAACAGCCGCAAGCCGACGATGCCGGTCGGCTTGCCGTAGAACGAACCTACCGGCAGGGTCGCGCCGCGCGCGCCGATCTTCACGCCGGGATATTTCTTCGGGTTGTCGAATGGATCGGGCGGACAATCCTTCTTTCGCCGATCGAGCCACAGACCATATTCGTCAGGTCCGGTCGCCTGCTCGAAGCACGGCTCGTTGATCAGTCCGTACCAATCAAAGCGATTGCTGCGGCTCGGCGAGAACCAATGCCGGCCATCCTTATCGCAGTCGACCTTGGATATCAGGCTGTATGGCGACTCTTCGAACGACACCTTGCTGTTCGGATCTTTGCAATAGCCAACCTTTGGATTCGACGACAATATCTTCAAGAGGTCGAACGCGCCGAATGTGTTGTTCGCCATATAGTCCCAGAAGCGGTCGTTCCCGCCGGTCCACACGATCCACATGTTGCGACCGCGCGCCGCCTCGACATCGAGCGGCTTGACCGTCGGGTCGGTCGCGCGCTTGTAGCCGCCATCCATGTCGGCAAAATAGTCCTCATCGGCCGGCGTAAAAGTGTCGCCGGTGCGGCCGGCCAGCATCGCCTCGTCCCTGACCTCGCCAGGCTTTGGTCCGCCGCAACCAGAGAGCAAGAACAGGATGACGGCGACGACCCCGGGTATGCCGACGAGCCTTTTATGAAAGTTCATTGTTTCCGCCCGAACAACAATTTCAGACCGCTTTGGGCCCAACGTAATCACAAATCCTAACTCGCCACCGGCGCCTCGGGCGCCGCATCGGCTGGCTCAGCATGCCGCGCTGCCGAGCGCGCCGGCCGGCCGGCGCGCGTCGTCTCCGGCAACGCCGCCAAGAGCTGATGCAACCTGATTTTCGGCTCCCCCGGAAGCGTGACGTTGGTCGCCAGTATATGACTAGCGATCTCGAATCCGAGTGAACGGTAGCTTTCGAACTGGGATTCCGTGAACCACTGATCGGTGGTGGTTTCATGCGGAAAGGTCGGGTGGGCCGCCGCATAGCTGGCGATTCCCGCAGGCTCGGTCCCGTGCAAGGCCGGCTTGATGTAGAGGATCGTCCCGTCGCCGCAGCCCTCTTCTTCACCGTCGGCCGCCTGGTATCCGATGACCCCGATCGCGTAGTAGGGAATCTTTTGCCGATCATCGTTGCTAAGCGGATCCTTCGGGCGGTTCTTCATCAGTTGCAGACCGTCGAAACGGATGCAGATGCCGAGATCGATGTAGATCTTGCGGACCGCGTTGCCGAGATCGCTGAATTCCAAACGGGCATCCTCGCCGGCGTCGACAACGACAATGAACCGGCATCGCCGCCGCACCATTTCATAGAGTCCGAGGTCCTCGAAGTGCCCGCCGTCGGAGAGATAGACGTAGGGTCGGTCGTCGGTGGTCAAGCCGAAGGCTTCCTCGATCAGCGGCTCGATGGCGACTGACGGCCCCTCGGTCCTATAGGACTTTTCTCCTTCTTTACCCGGATTCCCCAGCCACCAGCCCAGCCTGACATTGAACAACGCCAGCAAGAGCGTGATCGACGGCGAGGAGTGGTAGCCCATGTTCGGGCTTACCGCTGCGCCGGAAATCGCCATTGCCGTCCCGAGCGTAATGCCTGTGGATCCAGCATATTCGTTGCTCGGACGGAAACCCTTGTAAGCGCTGCCGCAGTGCCGCGGACTGACGGTGAAGGGCTCCGCTTTCCGCTCCTGCCAGGCCAGCCGTTTCGAATCGACGATGTTGAGTGCGATATTGACCACGTGGAAGAGTCCGTAGGTGTTCTCGCCACTTGCCATAGCCTTTGGCGGCCACAGGGTATGGACGGGCACATTGTCGTCTTCGTCGAAGCCGGTGAAGCGATCGGGATTTCGCGCTTGGCGCGCTGCCCCAAGGTAGCCCCTGACGAGGCGATTTCTGTAAACCGCATGCAGGGAAAACCGGTTGATGTTCACCGTCTTCGACGCGACCGCGCCGACGAGCGCTGCGACGATGCCGCCGAACACTATCCAGAACACGATGTTCTCGATGGTCTGAGTGTCGAGCGCGTGGAGCAGGGAATCGTTGAGCAGCAACAGATCGAGCGCGATCGATATCCCGACGATCAGGGCGGCCAGAAAGACCGGCCCTGCGACCGCAAGCACGAGATTGAGAATGACGCCCGTTCTGCTTCGACCGTCGTCGTCTGCCGTCGCCGCCGTCTTTCCGCTCTTGCCGATAAGGGCGGTAGCGATGCCGGACATCCCGCCGAGCGTCGCGACATAGGCGCCGAGACGAGGATAAACCTCGTGTATGATATAGTTGCCGACGGCAATCGACAAAAACGCCGTCGCCGCCCAGCCGATTGCAGCGACCGTCACGAAACCAGCGGCGCGGCCAAGCCATTCCCGATCGCTGTCGGAGTCTTTCTCGTAGCTCACCAATCCGACGAAAACCATCTCGGCGGCGAGTTGTGAGGCCAGCACCCACGGGATGCCAAAGATGATCGGCAACGAGAGCTTGAACTCGCTGGGCGAGCCGTAAGAGTTCAAGTAGCTGAACAAATAAGCGCCAAGCCCGACGAGCGCGCCGTAAACGAGCCCGGACACGACCCAAGCGGCGAAATCCGTGCGCGAACGGCGGATCGGCCATCCGGCAATCCATCCTGCGCCGAAGAGGAATGAGCCGGCCACCGCCAGTGTGATCAACACGGCGACGTGGCCGCTGTCTGCTACCCAGGTCGTCCCCAGTCGCGAGGCGAAGAGGATCGTAAAGCACACGGCCGAAACGAGGCTCCACGCCAAATCGTTCTCGAGGAACGCGGGCTGACCGATGTTGTTCGGCGAGGCGACGGATTGGCCGCCGGCCAAGGGTTCCGGCGCCCGGCGTTCGCGCCGCACCGGGCGATGCGCGGTGGTATAGGCTTGCGCGACGATCAGCGCGGCGGCGCCGATCAGGCCGATAATGCCGATCAGCCAGCCGTCATCTTGGCCATACGCGACGGCTACCGATACTGCGGCGACCAATTTGAGGAACAGAAGCGCCAGGCAGAGGACGGGTATGATCACCAGCCAGTTCAGAAGGAGATTGCGGATGTAGATGGCGACAGCGGTCCAGGAGTCCGCTGAGCCGACGCCCACGTGCGGGGTGAGGTAATTGCTGTAGGCGCGCAACCAGGAAATTTCAGGCGGCTCGACGTCGGGACCGTCAGGCCGGCTGGTGAGTTCGTTCCAGACCCTGGGAAAATCGTCATAACGCCGCCAGGAGGACAGCCACGAACCGATGTAGCCTCCACCCGAAACGGTCGACAGGAACTGAAATCTCCCGAGCAAGGAGTTCTGCGGCTTTGCGGGATGTTTCTCATCATTGCGAAACGTCCCAGTCGTCACGTCGAAAGCCGCCAACGCCTGGATTACGCCCAGACAGAAAGTAGCGCTGCGGATGCCGCCCCCCGAAAGGCAAAGCGCCGTCCGATCGAGCTTGTTCAGCGAACGGTAAAAGCCCTTGCGGCGCTCGACGTCGTCAGCGCTCTGGCCTTGGGCGCTGCGGGCGTCTGCGTCCTTGCGAATGCGCTCGCGTTCGTCGCCCTGCTTGGGCGCTCGTTCCCTCAAACCATCGGCGCTGGGGTCCGATCTTCGGCCGCCGAGCGCGATGACCTCCTCGGCCAGCGCCTGCTCGATGGACAGAGGGTCCATGCTCAATCCCCCGTCGTTAAATGGCGACGCAGACCCCCACGCGAATTGCTTGCCTTCCTGCCGGAAGCCAGCCGACGCTGGCACTTTTCGAGCGCCTCGACCAGTGATCGTCGTCACACTACCAACGCGTTGTACGGCAACGGTTCCAGACGAAGCCTTGCCCAGTTCGCTTCGGGGGTTTCAGCCTTTCGGCCACGTCGTCAAATGAGACAACCGCCGGAGTTCCGAGTTAACATGGCGCCCTGCCTGGCTTTTAACGAAGCGCCGGGCGATGCGTCTGGAGGAACGTCGTGAGCGCTGGATCCATGTTCATTGCCGGCATCGCTGGCGTCGTCGTCTCGGGCTCGACCGTCAGCGCCGCTGCGTTGACCACGCATCGCATACCCTCGGCTCTCGCGATGGAAGCCGCCATCGAAACAGTTGCTGCCTGCGAGCAGCAGGGATTTCGCGAAACCGCCGTCGTGGTTGATGCGGACGGCGCAACAATCGTGGCGTTGCGCGGCGACGGAAGCGGCATACACACGCTCGATAGCGCGCATGACAAAGCCTACACCGCCGTCTCCTTCAAGAACGACACGCTGGCTCTGGCCGAACGGGCGAAAGCCGACGAATTCGATCGCTCCGCTTTCCAAGCTGCCACACGTGATGTTTTTCGGCGGCGGCGTCGTCATCAAGATCGGAGACGAGACTGTCGGCGCCATCGGCGCCGCGGGGGCTCCCGGCGCCAAACTGGATGACGGCTGCGCTCGCGCCGGCTTGGACAAGATTCGCGATCGGCTGTGAACTGGACCGCGTCTCGTCGCCGGTCAGTCGGAGAGCGGGGTTTCTGCAGCGGGGCCGATTGACAAGCAGCCAGCATCACCGCTCTTCGCCAGGGCGTCGGCGCAGCAGGATCTCGGAGCGGCGTCGACCTGAGCTCGTTCGGTACGAAAGCCGCCGGGCGGCGCGGGCGGCGAATGGGCTCGCCCTCCCTCGCGTATGGGCGCAAGAGAGGGCGAGGGAGCAAGTGAAGACGACCCCCCTCCGATCATCGCCGTCTTGGAGACGCCAGCAGCGGTGCGGCGGCGCTTTCACCTCCCCCCGCGCTCCGCCGCCATCAGCGCATGATTGGATTGGAGCTGCAAACCAAACCAAAAATTAAGGTTTCGGTTGCAAGCGGCCAGGTGCGCAGGCCTCTGTTGCGAAGCAGGTCGTTCCGATTTCGTTAATTGCCTCGACAATCTATTGCAGAAATTCAGAATATCCTTTACAACTCCGCGATGACTTCCTTTTTCGCCATCGTCTGGGCTGGAAGCCGCCCCGCAATTCAGCCAGTCGCGATTGCTCAATCGTCAGAGGCGTCGCGAAATTTTTCTGCTCGCGACGTCGCTCGCAACCCATTGGAATCGCTCATTTCCGACGAAGGAATCCAAGGAAATCCAAAAGAATCCAAACAAAGCTGGAGGGGTAGATTGAAGAGAAAGCTGTCGATTCCAAGTAACTCCAAGCCGAGGCTCAACGCGGTCTCGATCCGGGAGAGCGATCCGGGGGAGCCAAGCTTCGTCAAAATGGGCCGCCGTCTTGGACGAGGTGCGAGAGGCATTCCGCATGGCTCCGCCGCAGCGTTGCGAGGAAACCCGACCGCAATCATCCTACCGCCCGCAGGGATTGAGGGGACCTTCGCCCGCGAGGTAGCGCCGCACCTCCTCGGCGGCGGCGGCGGCGGCGCGATGGATGGTCTTCATCGAGGCGCCGGCGATGTGCGGCGTCAAGGTGACGTTTTCGAGCCGCAGGAGCTCGAGGTCGGCGGACGTCGGCTCGACGGCGAAAGTCTCGAGCGCGGCGCCGCGGAGATGGCCCGATTTCAGAGCCTCGGTCAACGCCGCATAGTCGACCAGCGGTCCGCGCGCGGTGTTGACGAAATAGGCGCCCTCGCGCATTGCGGCGAACTCGGTCCGGCCGATGAAGCCCGCTGTTTCCCGGGTCACCCGCGCGTGCAGCGTCACAACGTCGCTTTCGCCGAGCAACGTCTCGAGCGGTACATGTCGGACGCCGTCCCGCGCATCCTCGGCCGACAATTGCACGTAAGGGTCGGCGACGAGGATGCGGCAGCCGAACGCCTTCAAAAGACGCACGACCCTGGTTCCGATGTGGCCGTATCCGACCACCCCGACGCTGAGTTCAGAAAGCTCCCGGCCGACGAGATCGACCCGGTAGAGGTCGCCGCGCCAGACGCCCCTGCGCAGTCCGTCATGGCCGCGCGCGATGAGCCGGGTCTCGGCCAGGATGACGCCGATGGTGAATTCGGCCACCGCAGAGGCATTGCGCCCCGGCGCGTTGACGACGACAACGTTTCGCCGGCGCGCCGCCGCGACGTCGATGTTGACCGGGCCGCCGCGGGCCGCCACGATCAGCCTGAGCTTCGGCAGACGCTCGAGCATCGTCGCGGAAAACGGCGCGAGCTGCGTGACCACGATCTCGGCCTCGCGCGCCAAGCGGACAATGTCGTCGGGATCGCCCTGGTACTCCTTGAGACCCTCCAGGCCCGGCGCGGCGTATCCATGCAGCATCGGTTCGTCGGGCCAGGGCAGCTCCACCGCTTCGATGGCGAGCGAGCCGGAGCAGCAGGCGCGGATCGCCTTCTCGAAGATCGAGGGCGTCATGAAGCGGTCGCCGATGATGACGATCTTCGCCGGTCCGCGGTTGGCCCCGTTCATTCGTTCGCTTCGGCCGTTGGGCTCAGCCGTCAAGCTCGGCGATCCAGACCTGCATCGACCCGGGCTCGCGATTGGCCCACAGATGATAGGGCAGGGCGACGATCGGCACTTCACGCCCGGTGGGCGGTTCAGGCGAATAGAGCGCGCCGTCACGCTCCCCGGGAACGAGACGCCTGGCCCCCGCGTGGAGCGTCATGACGCCGTCGAACAGATGCTCCGTCCATTCGGCGTCGATCGTCGCCGAGCGCGGCAGCGTCAGCGTCTGGACGGCGCCGCCTGGGTTGTCCGCCTCCTCGAGGCAATAGATCAACGGGCCACGCCGCAACGCCGTGCGGCCGACGTCCATGTGTACATTCGGATGCGCATAGAGCCGCTCGGCCGGCATCGGCAGGTCGAGCGTCACCGCGTCGCCGGCGCGCCAGAGCCGATTGATCGTCGCATAGCCGCGCTCGGGTCTGAGAGCCACCGGTTCGCCGTTGACCGCCGCGGTCGCACCCTTGCTCCATCCGGGAATGCGCAGCTTCAGATCGAAGGCAACGGGGCTTTCCGGATCGATTTCGACCCGCACCTTGCCTGACCAGGGATAGGCGCTCGTCTCACGCATCGCGACCTTCACCCCGCTGATCGTGGCCGTCGTTTCGAAGCCGCCGTACAGGTGGAGGGCGATGCCGTCGTCACGTGTCGACAGCGCATAGCCCGCGACCGAGGCGACGAGGCGCGAAACGTTCATCGTGCAGCATGGGCATAGGTGCCAGGCCCAGCGGCTGTGCTGGCCGCGGCTCTCGAGCGGGTTCGAATAGAAGTAGTGCGTCCCCTCGTGCGAAAGGCCGGTCAACGCGCCGTTGAACAGCGCGAGCTCCATGACATCGGCGTAACGGCCGTCGAGATCGAGGTGCAGCATGCGATGGGCCCAGAAGACGAGCGCCACCGACGCGCAGGTCTCGGCGTAAGCCGTCCCGTTCGGAAGGTCGTAGGGTTCGGTGAAGCCCTCGTTCGTCGCCCTCGGCCCTAGGCCCGCCGTGACATACATCTGCGCGGTGGTCACATCGCGCCACAGCGCTTCGCACGCGCGCTTCAGGCCCTCGTCGCCGAGTTCGAGCGCGAGGTCGGCCATGGCCGAGGTCATGTACATGGCGCGCACCGCATGCCCCACCATGCGCGTCTGCTGACGGACGGGAACGTGCGACTGATTGTATTCGCTGGTTCCCGCCCAGTAGCTCGCCGGGTCGTCGCCGCGCGCCAGCGCCTCCTCGGTGAAATAATGCGGTTGGCGACCCCGCTCGTCGATGAAATAGGCGGCCAGATCGAGCCGGCGTCGATCGTCCGTCAGGCGATAGAGCTTGACGAGCGCGAGTTCGATCTCCTGGTGGCCAGGGTAGCCGCGCTTCTGTCCCGGACCGCGCCCGAAGACGGTTGCTATGTGATCGACATAGCGCTCCATCGCGTCGAGCAGTTTCCGCCGTCCCGTGGCGCGATAATACGCGATCGCGCCTTCGAGCAGGTGTCCGGCGTTGTAGAGCTCGTGGTTATCGCGGAGGTTCGTCCAGCGCTTTTCCGGCTCGCGGCCGTTGTACCAGCAGTTGAGATAGCCGTCGGGCGACTGGGCCCTGACAAGGTCGTCGACGATCGCGTCGATCTTCTGTTCGATGTCGGGATCGCGCCTGTGAGAAACCGCATAGCTTGCCGCCTCGATCCATTTGCCGACCTCAGAGTCCCAGAACAGCTGCATGGAGATCCCATGGCTGTTCCTCGGAATTTTGAGCGGTGGAACGGGCTTCGGCAACTTGAGCGACTCCAGAATGCCGGTCTCCTCGAGTTTCGCATGCTGGCTCAAGATCGTGCGGCCGAGCACAACATCGAGCCGCTCCCGCCAGAAGGCGCCGGTGACGCGAACGTCGGCAAACGGCGTCGGAGAATATTCACGCTCAGTCATGACCGCCTCCCTGGTCCCATCCGATCTGCTTGGCGCCGCACGAGCCGCGAATGACGAGCGAGCACGGCAGGCGGCGTACGCCGGCGAGCGTGCCGCCCGCCATCATCTCGAGCAGCGATGCGCCGGCCACGCGTCCGAGCGCGTCGAGGTTCATGTCGACGCTGGTGAGCGGCGGCCGCGCCGCCTCCGCCATCACCTCCCAATTGTCGAAGCCGACGACGGCGACGTCTGACGGCGCGGCGAGCCCCATTTCGCGCAGCGCGTCTATTGCCCCGCGGGCGATCTGGTCATTGCCGCAGAAGAGCGCGTCCGGCCTGTTACGGCGTCGGGTGAAGAGATCCTGAACGGCCTCGCGTCCCCAGGCCTCGGACCAGCGCCCCGCTCGGCACTCGCCACGCCGGCACTGGAGTCCCGCCTCGAGAAGCGCGGCGCGATAGCCTCTTTCCCGCAGACGAACCGCCTCGAATTGTTCCGGGCCGGTGATGTGGACGATCCGTCTGCGGCCGAGCGCGGCGAGATGTCTGACCGCAAGCTTGGCGCCCCCCTCGTCGTCGGGCAGGAGGCAAAGCGCATTAGGGTTCTCCACTTGGGAGAACACATAGACCACCGGCAGGCCGCACACGGCCGGCTCGATCGGCGCGCGCTTGTCGGCGCGCCGCGCGGTGACGACGAGCCCATCGACCCGCTTGCCGAGCAGTTGATCGATGTGTCTGCGCTCGCGCAAGGCATCGTCGGTGGCGTTGCACATGAAGACGGCGATGCCGTGATCGAACAAACGGCGCTCGAGCGCCTCGACGATCGGAAAGGTGAACCGGCCGAAACTGTCGTTCGACAAAATACCGACGGTCATCGAGCGCGCCCGGTGTAGGCTTTGCGCCAGATTGTTCGGGCGATAGTCGAGGTCTTTTGCCAGCGCAACAATGCGCTCGCGGGTTTCCTGACGCAGCCTGCCCTTGTCATTGAGCGCCTTGGACACGGTCCCGACGCTGACCTTCGCTCGGCGCGCGACATCGTGAATGGTGAGTGGCTCACGACGACCGCGAACGCCGCCATCGGTCGGTTCGGCACGGCGCGGAGGGATGCGCTTGTCGCGAGTGCTCATGCGGGTCACATCATCCCTTGACGGCGCCGGACATGAAGCCGCGAACGAAATGGCGCTGCAGGAAAAGAAACAGGATCAGGCACGGCAGCGCCATCACGACGACGCCGGCTTCCGTCGCGCCGTAGTCGATCGCTCCCATCGTCTGTTGGCGGAGGTCGGCGATGGCGACGGGTAGGGTCTGCTGCTTCGGGTCGTTGAGCAGGATGAGCGGGGCGAAGAAATCGTTCCACGCCGCAAGGAAAGCGAACAGGCTGACCGTGATAAGACCCGGGCGCACGGAGGGAAGCAGAATGCGCCAGAGCACACTAAACGCGCCGCAGCCGTCGACCAGCGCGCATTCATCAAGTTCGCGGGGCACGGCTTCGAATGAAATGCGCATCATGTAGGTGGCGAAGGGAAGCTGGAACACGGCCAGTACGAGGCTGAGGCCGACTAGCGAGTTTTGCAGACCGACGCCGTGCAGCATCACGTAGAGCGGGATGAGGACAGTGGCGTAGGGCACCATGAGAATCGCGAGCGTCAGCAGGAAGAGCACGTCGCGGCCGGGAAAGTTGAAACGAGCGAACGCGTAGCCGCCGGAGCCAGACACCACAAGCGTGATCGCGACAACCATGAAGGCGACGAACAAGCTGTTGAACAGGAAGCGCGGCAAGCCTGCTCCGAAATTGAAAAGAGTGGTGTAGTTGCCCAGACCAATTCCGACCGTCTGACCGGTTGCGGCTTGCGGACTGACCGAAGCGACCGCGGCCCACAGGATTGGAAACAGGAAGATGATGGCAAGGCCGCCCGTCAGCACATAGTAGGGGGTCCTGCCAAGGACGTTGTGACCGGTCAAGCCCATCGCGTCAGTTCCTCTCCGGATCGCGGAGCAGCCGGAACTGGATGGCGTTCAGAGCGAGCAGGGCGAACAACACAACGACGGAGACGGCCGCAGCGGTGCCGAGGTTCTGCCGCTGGAATGCTTCTCGGTAGATCAACTGGACGACAGTCACCGTGGCGTTGTCGGGGCCGCCCTTGGTCAGGATATAGAACTGATCGAAGGCCAGCAGCGAACCGGTAACGCACAGGATGAGAGCCAGCGCCAGCGACGGGCGGAGCAGCGGCAAAGTGATGTAGCGGAACGTCTGGCCGCGACTCGCTCCGTCAAGCGCGCTCGCTTCGTAGACGTCGTCCGGAATGCCCTGCAGTCCGACGAGCAGAATGAGCATGTAGAGGCCGGCAAACTTCCACACGATGAGAAAAGTCGTCGAGAGCAGCGCGCTCGTCGGGGTTGCCAGGAACGAGATCGGTTGATGGATGACGCCGATTGTCTCGAGGATCGGACTGATCGGGCCTATCGAGGGGGAGTAGAAGCCCCAAAAGAGCAGCGAAGCCGACGCCAGACCGACCGCGACGGGAAGGAGAAAGATCGTGCGCAGGGCGCCGACCCATCGGCCCGCCTCCTGCACAAGAAGCGCCATGCCAAGCCCGAAACCGATCAGAAGGACGGTGGCGAGAATGGTGTATTCGATGGTAAAGCCGACCGCCGGCCAGAACAGTTGGCTATTCCAAATTCCGACGAAATTCTTGGGAAAATTCAGTCCCCTGTAGCCGGTGAGCAGCGGCCAGGAACTGAGCGACATTCGCGCCACGAAAGCCAGCGGCGTCAGGAAGAATACGGCGACGAAGGCGATGGTGGGTATCGCGTAGACCACCCCCAACAGCTCATGTCGTCGCCGCCAGCCTGCCCTCGGCGAGGTGGCGCGCGCAGAAGTCATGGCCAAAACCTCTATGCCTTGAATGCCGAGCCAAACGGGGCATGGCGGGGGCGCACTTGTCCCACCACGCCCCGAGCTTTCGCAATTCCTAGGGATTCAGCGAGCTATTTATTGCCTTGTTGTCAGCGTCGATCTTGCTGGCGTCGCCGAACACCGCGTCGCGCAGCAACACCAGCCACGGTCCCTGCGGGTCGTTAAACGTTGCGCCAAAGTTCTTGGCGAAGGGGGTCTGACCATTCTTCGCGACTGTGTTGAACAACACAAGGCGGGGGTCCATCGCGCTGTATTTGTTATTGGCGAGGTCGGGTCGAGACAGCACGTTGCCGCCTTTGGCGACGACGTTGATCTGGGCGTCGTCGCTTTCCACCCAGGCCAGGAAGTTCCAGGCGGCGTTGGCGACCTTGCTATCGCGGGAAATGCCGATCGCATCGCCGCCGATGAACGTCGAGGTCCCGCCCTTGACGCCCGCGATCGGCGCAACGCCGATATCCGCGTCGGCGAGATTCGCGTTGGCCATGCCTTGCAGGCTTGCCGGCATCGGCATGATGCCAATCTTCCCCTTGGGGAAATAGCCGGTCCAGGTCGGTCCGGTCTCCGTCTTGGAATCAGGCATCAAAGCGGTTCCGTCATCGACCATGCCGCGGAAGGCGGCGTAGATCGCCTTGTTCTCCGCGCTGTTGAGGTGCGACTCGGTGCCCTCGGGGTTCATGACCGTGTCGCCGTCGGCCCAGGCAATCGGCCACCAGGTGAACACGTTGCAACCGGGGCAGTCGCCGCCGAAGAAGGTTCCGTGGATGTCGCCGCCCAGCTTCGCGACCGCGCGGGCGTCGGCCGCGAACTCAGGTAGCGATTTTGGCGGTTTCGCCGGGTCGAGGCCCGCTTCCTTGAATAGCTTCTTATTGTACATCCAAACCGAAAGATCGACGACAAAGGGGAGGCCGTATTTCTTGCCGTCCCAAGTCGAGGCGCTGACGGCGCCCTGCGCGATGTTCGCGGCGAAGGGTAGGGTGGCGATTCGAGCGGTGAGATCTTGGAACAACCCGGCCGAGGTCCAATTGGGCATAAACACAACGTCGGCCGAGAACAGATCCGGCAACGAGTTGGCCGCTGCCGCCGCCCCGACCTTAGTCTGGTAGTCGTCGGTCGGAACGTAAGTGACGTCGATGTGGTTCTTGTGGGACGCGTTGTAGGCTTGAACCAGTGCGTCCGCGCGCGCCTGCGTCGCGGCGCGCGACCACATCGTGATATGGGTGCCGTCGTCGACGCCAAAGCTCTGGTCCGCGGCGCCGGCCACCGTTGGGAGCGTGAGGGCGGCGACCGCCACTCCCATAGCGAACACGATTGTTCTGTTCGAAAGTCGCATACATACCTCCCACTTGTCATTGCTTTTGCCGAAAAGCTTTCTCCGACCGAACGGATGAGAAAAGCTTTTCCCAGCCGTTGTAGCGCGACCGCCACGCGCCGACAACGCCTCGACCTCGCTACACACCCCAGCTCGCCTCCGGGTTCTCTCCCGCTCCGTAGTATCTCCCTGTCATCCGCCTGTTCCGAGCGCATCGGGGAAGGGTTCAGCTCGCCGCGAGCGCCGCCAGGAGATGCGGCGCAAGCGGGTTCTTCGCCCCTTCGCCAGATGTCAATTCGAAGGTCGCGACGGTGATCCAGGCCCTGCCGAGAAAGCTACGCTTGGCGAAGGCGGCAGCGAGATGCAGCCATCCGACCGCCATGCCGCAATCGACCAGTCCGCCGAAGGCGGTCGAAGGAAAGCCGGTCAAAACATGGTTTGGCATGAGGCCGGTCCAGTGTTCGTCGAGCATCGGGCCGTTCGGCAACGTTGCCCAAGGGCCATCTGTCCGGCGCCAGCTGAACGCCCCCATCCACTGTCCGTCCCATGGCGTTCCTTCGCGGGCCCGCAACAGCATCGAGGGAAAGTTGTGGCGGTCGGAAAGCGGCAGCTCGCGCTTGGGATCGACGAGCGCATCGACCGAATTGGCGATCAGCAAAACCTTGCGGCCTGACAGCAGCATTTCGCGAACGGGCGTCGTCAGCCGCGTCGCCACGACGACCGCCGCGTCCGAAGTACCGGTGCGCGTCGGCCAGCCGATTGCGGTCAGCATCGCCTCAGCCGCAGGGTCGATCGGGAAAAGCTGCGCCGCCGCGCCCTCGAGCGGCGGGACAACGCAGAATTCGAGCGCGTTTTGCGACAGGAGTCGGCCGTCGACATCCCGTGCTTCGAGCTCGAGGGCGACGACCGAAATGGCCTCGACCTTCGGGGCTGTCAGGGCGACCGACGTCGGATCCTCGCCGAGGAGCGCCTCCCCCGCCTCATCCCTGATTCGCCAGAAGAGCTTGGCGCCGGCCGCCGTCGCCTCCGCACCGGCGAGCCGCACTGAGACGGCCAGGTTTTCGCCTGACGAAACGGCGGTGCGCGGCGCCCGGGCGATGACAAGCCACGGCTTTTGCAGATTGGCGAGCCGGTCGGCGAAAACGCGCGGGCGGTTAAGCACGTCCATCAGGCCATTCGATTCCCACTGCACGTCATTGAGTTCGGTGATGACGTAGCCCGATATAGGCCGCTCCCAGCGGAGCGTCTCGATCTGGTATTTGAGCGCTCGATACTGGAGCTCCTGCGCGCCGGCGACGAAGCCGTCGAGGTCGCCGAAAATCGGCCCGAGTTGGGCGTCGCGAAAACGCCTCTCGATCCCGTGCGGATAAGCTGCGCCCGAGTTCCAGTCGTGGCCGCTCTCGAACCACCACGGCTCATCGCCGTCCCCGTCCAGGATTTCCCGAGGATTGGGCAGGCCCCATACGCCGAATTCCGAGCAGACGAGAGGTTCGTCGCCGCGCCTTTCGGCGTCGCCATGCGGCGACCAGGCCCACGCCGCGCGCCCGGCGAAGGCTTGCGCGGTGGCGGCGAAAGCCGCGTTCTGATGCGGGAAGCCGTTGTACCAGTGGAAGTCCTCGATCTCGGATTTGAGGTGGTAGTTGCGCGGGAAGCAGGGGGAGTTGTCAATGAGAAGGCTATCCGGGATCAGCGCCTTTGCCGCGTCGAAGGTCTCTCTCAGCCAGCGCCGGTCGTCGGGATTGTCGTCGAGATCGATCCCCCAGCCCTCGTTGAACAGCGTCCAGACGCAGATCGAGGGATGATGCCCATGGTTCGCCACGGACGTGCGGAAAACCTCGCGGAGCGCGCTACGCGTCGCGGGCGCGAGGAACTCCATGTATGGCATGTCGAGCCAGACGATGAGCCCGAGCCTATCGGCGAGATCGAAATAGAGCCGGTCGGGAATCTTCACGTGGCACCGCAGCGTGTTGAGCCCCATGGCCTTGGCCCGGCCGAAGCGCTGCTCGAGAAACTGCGGGCTCGGCGGCCGGCACTCTTCCTCCGGATGCCAGTCCTGATCGAGCGCGCCGATCATGAAGAACGGTTTTCCGTTCAGCGCGAGGCGTCCGTCTTTCGCCTCGAATTTCCTGAATCCGATCATGAATTCTGCAGCGTCGAGAGCGCCTGCCCCTCCGAGAAGCTCCACGGTCAGAGCGTAAAGGTTGGGCGCGTCCGGCGACCATGCGTGGGGATTGGCCGCTTCGAGCCCCGCCTCGAATTCGGTCGAGCGCAAAGTCATCTCGCGCTGAGCCACGGTCTCGCCCGAACGGGACAACGTAAGCCGGACTTTGGCCGCCACTGGTGCGGAGAGCGTACCCTTTGCGACGACCGTCCCATTCGAAAGGTCGTACGAACTCCGAACTGCGAGCTCGCGGAAATGAATGGGATTGCGCGCTTCGAGCCGCGCCGGTTTCCAGATCCCGCCTTGAACCCCGTACCAGTCTTGCTTTCCGGCAAGCGACTGACCGAACCGGCCGCTCTTGCGGTCGTCAGGCGCGCGCGCGTCCACGCCGAGCATGAATGACGTCTTGCCCGCGAGCGCGTCGGTGAGATCGACCTCGATCGCAGTCCAGCCGTCGCCATGAACCGCTACCGCGACTTCGTCGACCAGAATCAGGGATTCGTGGAAGACCCCCTCGAGGACGAGGATGACATTTTTTCCTACCCAGTTTCGCGGGACTTGAACCCACCGCCGGTACCGACCCGTCCCTTGCGCGTTGCGCAGTCCCGGGAATTGCGCCTGCCAGATTCCGGGGGAACGAATGGTGTGGCCCTCGCCGCCGAGTCTAGCTGTCGGACCTTCGAATTCGAAATCCCATAGACCGTCGAGCGACAACCTCGCCCGTAAGGAGACAGCATCAGAATGCATGACAAGCTCCAAAAACGGTCCCGATCTGACCTGGACAGCGCGCCCTTCCTTCCGAAATTGGGGAAGCTCAAATATCCGAAAACCTGATACAAAAGTCGTTTATCCGAGTCGGGGCGGGCCCGAAAATGTCGCGCAATTTCCTGGTGATCGATCCCGAGGAGCGGCCCGAGGTTCTTCGCGGCCTCGCTTCTCCGGCGCGCGCGCGCATTCTGCGTCTGTTGCACCGCCGTCCCGGCGTCAACGTGAACGACATCGTCGCCGCTCTCAAACTTCCCCAGTCGACGGTCTCGTCCAACCTGCAGATTCTGGAGTCTGCGGGCCTCATTCGGACAGAGACGAAAAAAGGTCGAAAAGGCAGTCAGAAGCGCTGCTTTTCTGCCTTCGACGAGGTGCTGGTGATGTTCCGCGACGATCTCGCCGGCGCCGACGCCAACGCGATCGAGGTGGCGATGCCGATCGGCCTCTACACGAGTTGCGAAGTGAGCGCTCCTTGCGGCCTTTGCTCGCCGCAGGGGATCATCGGCTTGCTCGACATTCCCGGAACGTTTCTCAATCCGGACCGAATGAATGCCGGCCTGATGTGGTTCACGCGCGGCTTTGTCGAGTACCAATTCCCCAACAATGCGCGGCTGGTCGGCAAAGCTGTGGTGGCGCTCGAGTTTTCCCTCGAGCTCTCCTCGGAGGTTCCGGGCACTTCGGCCGACTGGCCTTCCGACATCACGATCGCCATCAACGGAAGGGAGGTTGGAGCCTGGACGAGCCCCGGCGATTTCGGCGATCAGCGGGGGGTTTTCACCCCCGATTGGTGGAAGCTGAAAGGAAGCCAGTACGGCATGCTCAAGAGCTGGCGGGTGACGCCGGATGGCGCATTCGTCGACGGCGTGAAAATCTCCTCGCTCACGCCCAAGGATTTCGACATTTCCGCCCACCACTCGATTCGGCTGCGGATAGAGGTCAAGCCGGATGCGCGCCATCCGGGCGGCGTCAACATCTTCGGACGCGGGTTCGGCAACTATGATCAGGACATCGTGCTGAGGTTGACCACCGAGGCCTGAGCTGTCTGCGCTCGACATCCTCATTCGCGAGAAGTCAAAGAACCGCCCCGGTCACGCCAAAGAGATGCGCATGACTCGCAAGCAGCTGGAGGCCGACGGCGGCGCCGGTCTTCGCTTCGAGGTCGCCTTCGCCTTCGACGATGAGTTGCCCGGCCGGCGTGTCGACATAAAGAAGTGTCGCGTTGCCGAGATGCTCGACAAGGGCGATGGCGCCGTTGAGCGTGGCGGTCGGGTCCTGCGGATCGACGACGGTCAGATGTTCCGGACGAACGCCGAGTTCCGCCGATTGCGCGTCGGCGGGGTTGGTCTTAAGACCGATCTCGGCCTTCCGTCCTCCGGGAAGCACAACGCTTGCCGTTCGACCGTTCATGGCCGCGACCCCGACCTCGAAGAAATTCATGCTTGGCGAGCCGATGAACGCCGCAACGAACTTGTTGGCCGGCGCATTGTAGAGTTCGAGCGGCGAGCCGACCTGCGAGATGCTTCCCTTGTCGAGAACGACAATCCTGTCGGCAAGGGTCATTGCCTCGGTCTGGTCGTGAGTCACGTAAATCATCGTCGTGCCGAGATCGGCATGGAGCTTGGCGAGTTCGAGACGCATCTGCACGCGGAGCTTGGCGTCGAGGTTGGACAGTGGCTCGTCGAATAGAAACACCTCGGGCTTGCGCACGAGCGCGCGTCCGATCGCCACACGCTGGCGCTGGCCGCCGGAAAGCTCTGCGGGCCGACGATCGAGATACGGTTCGAGCTGCAGGATGCGCGCGACTTCCAGCGCGCGCTCGTCCTGGACCTTGCGCGGCGCGCCGGCGACAGAGAGCGAGAAGGCGATGTTTTGTCTGACCGTCATATGCGGGTAGAGCGCGTAGGATTGGAACACCATCGCTATCCGCCGCCGGGCGGGCGCCAACTCGGTGACGTCGACATCGTCGATGAAGCATTGGCCGGCGGTTATCTGCTCGAGGCCCGCGATCATGCGCAAGAGCGTCGACTTGCCGCAGCCCGAAGGGCCGAGCAGCGCCGTGAACGATCCCTTCTCGACGGAAAGGCTGAGGTCGTGGATCGCGGTCACGCTTCCGTAGCGCTTGGTCACCCGCCTCAGTTCGACATGCGGCGTCGAAGCGGCCTCGTCCTTGGACGGCATGCTCATCCCTTGATTCCCGCCGACAACATGATGGCCTGGGTCACCCTGCGCTGGAAAATCAGGTAGACCAAGGCGACCGGCAGGGCGGCGAGCATCGCCACGGCGAGGTCGCGCGCGTACTGGACGCCGAAGGCGTCGTGGACCTGGGTGATCCCCACGGTGATGTTCATCTTGTCCTCGGAGCTGATCGCCAGGAATGGCCACAGGAAGTAGATTCCAGGCCCCGATGAAGGTGATGATCGCCAGCGCGGTGGTGATGCCCCAGTTCATCGGTAGATAGATCCGGAAGAGGAGCTGAAATTCGTTGGCGCCGTCGATCACCGCGGCCTCGCGAAAATCCTTGGGCACGGAATCGAAGAACTGCTTGTAGATGATGACCGTGACGGGCGCGATGAGCTGCGGAAGGACCACGCCCGCCAGCGTGTTGATCAGGTGAAATTGTTCATCAGGATGAAATGATTGACGATCAGAGCCTGGATCGGAACCATGAAGCTCGCCAGGATCATCCACCAGAAGATGCGGCGTCCGGGGAAATTCAGCTGCGAGATCGCGTAGCCGGCGCCGGCGGCCATCATCACGACGATCACCGTCACGGCCCCCGAGGTGATCAGCGAGTTGATGTACCACAGGCCGATCTTGGTCTCCATCAGGACATGGATGTAGTTTTCGACCGTGAAGTGCTCCGGCCAGAGGTGGACGACTGGCTTCACGACCAGATATTCCGGCTTGAACGTCGTCACGAGCCCCCAATAGAGCGGAAACGCCCACAGCACGGCGCCGAACAACGTGACCACGGTGATGAGAAGCCCGACGAGATCGAGATGTCGCAGGCGCCTCCAACCGTCTGGTGCGAGCGGAGGCGACGACTTCGTCGCCGGCGTGGACGGACGCGGTCATCTTTCGCCTCGCGCGCGAAGCAGCTGGAATTGCAGCACCGACAACACCACGATGAGCAGGAACAGGATCAACGCCGCCGCGTCGGCGAAGCCGCCGTGGTTCTGCTGGAACGCCTCTCTGTAGATGTACTGCACCATCACCATGGTCGCGTTGGTCCTGCCGCCGACCGCAAACAGATAAACCTGGTCGAAGATCTTGAGTTGCAGGATCAGCTGGATGGTGAAAACCAGCACCGTCACCGGCCAGATCAGGGGCCAGGTGATGCGGCTGAACTGGGTCCAGCGGCCCGCGCCGTCGAGCTCGGCAGCTTCGTAAATTTCACTCGAAATGTTGCGCAAGCCCGCGATGAACAGGAGGACGTTGAATCCGATCCCCCACCACACCGTGATGAACGCGACCGCCGGCATGAACAGCGGGATAGTTCGAAAAATATTGACGCGATGACCGTCGTTGAACGGGGCGATCACATATTGGGCGATGCCGAAATCCTTGTCGAACATCCAGGCCCAAACGGTCACAACCACCGAAACGGGCAGGATGTAGGGGCAGAAAAAACGCCGACGAGGACGAGGCTCTGCATCCAGCCCTTCAGGCGATTGATTCCGAGGGCTGCAACGAGCGCGAGCAGCGTGCTCGGGATAACGCTCAGGACGACGAAATAGGCGGTGTTCCAGATCGCGGTGTGGAACAACCGGTCCGACCACAGACGCACGTAATTGGCGAAGCCGACCCACTGCGCCCGGCCCGATCAGCGGCGCGTTGGTGAAGCTCAGCTGCACCATTTTGATCGTCGGATAGACGAAAATGACGGCGTAGATGACGACGAACGGCGCCATCAGCACCGCGGCTGCGAAATACTCGCTGCGCTTGCTTCTGAGCATTGCCGCGGCGTCTCGTCCGGGAAGGTCGGCGTCGGACCAGCCGACGCCGCCGCTTGTGTCGGGGCTCTACTTGACCAGGGCCTGCAGGTCGTCGCGCATCTGCTTGGCGGCGTCGGCGGGCGCAATTTCTCCCTGCATCGCCGGCACGATGTAGTTGCCTGCTGCATCGTAGACCGGGGAAGCGACGCCCGCGAGAACCGACCGCGGATCGAACACTGCGGTCTTGGCGAGCGACGAATACTCGGAGTTCGGCTTCAGGTCCTTGAACGCCTGGCTCTCCTGCACCGGCAGATAGGCGGGGATATGGCCGCCGGCGGCCCATTCGATCGAATGGACGTTGAACCAGTGGATGGTGTCGAGCACGAGCTTGCGCTTCTCGGGCGGCACCGGGTTGCCCTTGCGGTCGGGGATCGCAAACGAGTGCGAATCCGCCCAGGTGGCGGGGTGGAGGTAGAAGGTCGGGATCTGGACCGCGCCCCAGTCGAACAGCTGACCCTTCTTGGCGAGGTCAACCATCGTCGGGACTTCCCAGACGCCGTTGATGTGCATTGCGGCCTTCCCGGAGGTGAAGAGAGCGATCGAGGCCGGATATTCGGTGTTCGACGGCGCCCAGCCGCTCTTGATCCATTTCTGCATTTCGGCGAGCGCGGTCGTCGCCTTCTCGAGGTTGTCGCCTGCGAGGAACTTGCCGTCCTTGAGGAACTCTCCGTCCTGCTGGTTGAGCAGGGTGTAGAAGATGCGCCACCCGGTCGCGCCGTCGTCAGGCACCGAAAGCCCCGAAACGCCGTTTGTCGTCAGTTTCGCCACCGCCGCGTCGAAGTTCGCCGCGCCGTCGAGGCCTTTCGGCTTGCCGTCGTCGCCGAGCAGTCCGGCCTTCTTCAGAAGGTCCTTGTTGTAGTAGAGGATGATCGAGTGGATATCGAGCGGAACGGCATATTGCTTGCCATCATCTCCCTGCGCGGCCTTCCAGTTGGCGGGGCCGAAGTCGCTGCCCTTTATGTCGGCGGCGGCCAGTTCTTCCGGCGTGAGCACGCTCAGCACGCCGGTCGAGATCCCGAGCGGTATCCGCGACTCGTGATAGGTCATGATGTCGGGCCCCTGGCCGGTGGCCGTCGAGGTCTGCACCTTGGTATAGAACGGCACGCCCCATTCCAGCGTCGTCGCGTCGATATGAACTTTGCCCTCATGCTCCTTGTTGAACTGATCGAGCATGGCCTTCATGCGGACTCCGTCGCCGCCGCTGAGGAAGTCCCACCAGACGATGGTTTCGGCGGCCTGCGCCGCTCCAATCATGAGCGCGGTGCTCGCCAAAGCCGCGTATAAGACTTTGCGGATCATTTCGATTCCTCCCAAAATGTGGCCGCCGGCTTTCCGTTCGGTCGCGTCGTGAGAAAGCGTCTTCGGGAAGCCTTGCATTACGATGGTAGCGAGGAAAGCGCGGGGCGCCAAGAGGATTCAATCAACGAACATGATATTGACTGTCGTCCAGGAAGACAGAAGCCCGAGCCGCGCGGAGGGACTGCAACCTCCTCAGTCTGAGGGATCGCTTCAAAAAATCGGACCCTGAGGAGTCCGCTCGAGAGCTTGACGAGGGCGCCTAAACCGGCTCCTATATATCCAACTTCTTGATATTGAGGCGAGGAAAACATGCGCGCGTCGGTTACTGCCCATCGGGACTATCGGATCGCGAAGATCGACGACCGGTTATACGGCGCGTTCCTCGAACACCTGGGACGGGCGATCTACACCGGGATCTACGAGCCGGATCATCCGTCCGCAAACGCCGATGGCATGCGGAAGGACGTGATCGAACTGGTTCGGGAGCTGAAGGTTCCGATCGTGCGCTACCCCGGCGGTAATTTCGTCTCCGCCTACAATTGGGAAGACGGCGTCGGCCCGCGCGAGGAGCGGCCGACGCGGCTCGACCTGGCTTGGCATACCTCCGAGTCCAATGCGGTCGGCGTGCATGAGTTCGCCCGGTGGTGCGACGCCGCCGGCGCGGAAATGATGCTCGCCATCAACCTGGGCTCGCGCGGGCTCGACGAAGCGCGCAACTTTGTCGAATACGTGAACGGCCCGACCGGCAGCTATTGGGGCGACCTGCGCAAGAAGCACGGGCGCGCGGAGCCGTTCGGGGTCAAGCACTGGTGCCTCGGCAACGAGATGGATGGGCCCTGGCAGATCGGCCACAAGACGGCGGACGAATACGGCCGTCTCGCCAACGAGGTCGCCAAGACCCTCCGCGCCTTCGACAGTTCGCTCCGGCTGATCGTCTGCGGGTCGTCGAATTCCGACATGAAGACCTATCCCGAGTGGGAGCGCATCGTCCTCGAGCATACGTATGATGCGGTCGACCACATTTCCCTGCACATGTATTTCGCCAACCGCGCGAAAAATACCGCCGAATACCTCGCCCTCAACGCCAAGCTCGACGCCTATATCAACGCCATCGCTTCGACGATCGAGTTCGTCCGTGCGTCGAAGCGCAGCCGCAAGAGGGTGACGATCTCCTTCGACGAATGGAACGTCTGGTATCATTCCAACGCGCAGGATCGGGCGATTCTCGGCGGCTCGGAGGGGTGGCCGCATGCGCCGCGACTGGTGGAGGACATCTACAATTTCGAGGACGCGCTCCAGGTCGGCTGCATCCTCAACACCTTCATTCGTCGCTCCGACGTCGTGAGCATCGCCTGCATCGCGCAATTGGTGAACGTGATCGCGCCAATCATGACCGAGCCTGGCGGGGCCGCCTGGCGGCAGACGATCTACTACCCCTACTTCTTCGCCTCGGTTTACGGGCGCGGCGACGCCCTCGAGCTCAGGGTCCGGTCGCCTGGCTATGACGCCGATGTCGCCGACAACGTGCCCTACCTGGACATCTCCGGCGTTTACGACGAAGAGGGCGACACGGTGACGTTCTTCGCAATCAACCGGCACGCGGACGAGACGCTCGACGTCGAGGTCGACCTGCAAGGTTTCGGCGAGGCGAGGATCCTGGACTGCCAGACGATGACGAACAACAAGCTTGATGCGGTCAATACGTTGAGCAATCCGCTGCAGGTCACGCCGAAAAAGGCGGCCGCCGCCGAAGTCGCGGACGGTCGGCTGACCGCGAAGCTGGCGCCTTACTCCTACCAGATGATCCGGCTTGGCCTGACCAGCGCCTAAGGCGGATCAGAGGCGCGGGTCGACCCATGGGAAGCGTTCTCGTTTCCCCTTGTGCGCTCAACTTGGAAGCGGCTATCCAGCGCCGAAACTTCATACTTGGGGAGGCGGCGCATTCGAGAGTAGAAGATGGTCTTACCCTACACGATCGACGTACCCGATGAACGGCTCGCCGCCATTAGGGCGAAGGTAGCGGCGAATGGGCGCATGCCTTGGAGCAGCCCGCTCGCCGACCTGCGCGCGTTTGTCTCCACCGTATCGGGAGAGCAGCACTGAGGGCGGAACTCTCCGCTTCCGAGGCTCGTCGGGTCGCGCTTACGGCGCAGGGCTTCAACGCGATGCGTCGCCACGAGGCTGTCGGCGCGGCTGAGCTGCGCAAAGGCATAGATCGGCTCGGCCTTCTTCAAATCGACAGCGTGAACATTCTTGTGCGCGCCCAGTATCTGCCGCTCTTCTCACGCTTGGGTTCATACGAACCCGCCCTTCTCGACGCGCTGGCGGCAGCCAAACCCAAGCGCTTCTTCGAATATTGGGGGCACGAGGCGTCGCTGCTGCCAATCGACTGCCAACCCCTGCTGCGCTGGCGTATGGCCCGCGCGCTTCGCGGTCAGGGCGTGTGGCGGCAACTCGAACCCTTTGCAGCGGAGAAGCGGGGCGAAGCCGATGCCCTGCTCGCCCGGATCGAGACAGAGGGACCGCTGGCCGCTTCCGATGTGGCGGGCGCCAGAGCCTCGAAGGGCATGTGGGTGTGGAGCGACGCCAAGCATGCGCTGGAATGGCTGTTCTGGGCGGGACTGGTCGCCGCGACACACCGCCGAGGCAGCTTTGAGCGCGTATACGACCTACCCGAGCGGGTATTGCCCCGCGCTACCCTCCAACTCCCCACACCAAGCGGCGTTGACGCCCGGCGGGCGCTCCTCACGCGCTCGGCGCGGGCGCTCGGCGTGGCGACGGCGGACGACCTGCGCGATTACTATCGCATCTCCGCCGCAGACGCGCGGCTGCCGATCGAACAGTTGGTCGAAGAGGGAACCATCATCCCCGTGCGCGTGCGCGGTTGGCAGCAACAAGCCTATTTGCACAAGGATGCGCGCGCCGGGCCGCAAGCTCGAAGGCTCGGCGCTGCTGTCGCCCTTCGACCCGCTCATCTGGCGCCGTTCGCGAACCGAGAGATTATTCGGGTTCCGCTATCGTCTCGAAATCTACACGCCCGCCCACAAGCGCGAGCACGGTTACTACGTGCTGCCCTTCCTCATGGATGGCGCGCTCGTCGCCCGCGTGGACCTGAAGGCGGATCGCAAAGCCGGCGCGCTGATCGTCCAGCGAGCGCATGTCGAGCCAGGCGCCCCGCAAGGCGCGGTGGAACGGCTGATCGAAGAGCTTCGCCTGATGGCGTCATGGCTCGGATTGTCGAGCCTCGTCATTGCGCCGGTCGCCGCCATCGACCGTCTCGTCGCGACCCTCCACGGCGAGGCCCGCCCGGCATTTGTCGAATTGGCGCCTGCGCAATCCGATAGGGCCTCTTATGGATGAGCAGCCGGTGAGAAGCGTCGAGACCGATGCCCTGCGGATCGCCTACGTCGAACACGGTCCAGCCAATGGCTGGCCGGTGGTCCTGTCGCACGGCTTCCCCTACGACGTGCACGCTTTCGATGAAGCGGCTTCGATCCTGGCGCGAGCAGGCGCGAGGGTCATCGCCCCCTATACTCGCGGGTTCGGCCCAACCCGCTTCGTTTCCGACGACGTCATGCGGAGCGGGCAGCAGGCAGCCCGCGGCCGCGACATCGTCCAGTTTGCCGACGCTCTGGGCCTGGAACGCCCGATCCTCGGTGGTTTCGATTGGGGAGGCAACGCCTCCTGCGTGGCGGCGGCGCTGTGGCCGGAACGGATTGGCGGCCTGGTATCCTACGCGGGCTACGACGTGATCGACGTGAGTCGGCAACGGCATCCCGTCGCGCCGTCGCTTGAGCGCGTCTGCTGGTATCAGCATCTTTTCCAGACCGAACGCGGGCGCGAATGCCTGACCGAACACCGCCGCGAACTGTGCCGGATGCTGTGGAGCGAATGGTCGCCCGGCTGGCGGTTCGATGAAGCGACCTTCGCCCGGTCTGCGGCCGCTTTCGAAAATCCCGACTTCGTCGATGTCGTGATTCATTGTTACCGCTGGCTCTTTGGCCTTGAGGCGGGCGATCCCGCGCTGCAACCGCTCGAAGACCATCTGGCGCAGAAACCCACGGTGCCGGTCGCCGACAGTAACGCTCGACGGCGCGACCGACCCGCTCAAGCCTGGCGGGACCGCAGAGCACGCCGGCATGTTCGTCGGGCTGCATGAGCACCGCGTCATCGATGCGGGACACAACCTGCCGCAGCAGAAGCCCCAGCCCTTCGCCGATGCGGTCATCAAGGTCCGCGATTGGCTGTCCTGAACCAGCCGATCGCATTGGCGAGGAGCGGATGAATCTAGCCGAATATTATCAAGCTTACATCGCGTGCCTCAATGCGCGCGAGCTGGACCGTCTCGGTGAATACGTAAGCGACGGCGTAATCTATAACGGTTCGAAGATCGGGCTAAATGGTTATCACGAGATGCTGGCGGGCAATTATCGTGACATACCGGACCTGCGTTTCGTCGTCGATCTTCTAGTATCCGACTCTTCGACCGTGGCGAGCAGGCTGCGCTTCGACTGCCGACCAACGGCCGAGTTTCTCGGGCTCCAAATCGATGGACGCCAAGTCGTGTTCCACGAGAACGTCTTTTATCGGTTTTCGGAGCGCAAAATCGCGGAGGTCTGGTCGGTGATCGACAAGGGCGAAATCGAGAAACAACTCGACGCCTCCTGAAGCCATGAAGGACTTGCTCTCAGCGCCGACAAAACCCGAGGGGCGACCTGCGCGGACTGATCGGAACGGATCATGAAAGAGGCGTCGGCGAAGCGGATGTCGCCGTATCTCTCACTCCCCGGGCTGCCGGCACGATATCCCGCCTCATCCATCAAGGTGCGCGCAAACGAATGCGAACTCATCCCTCGCGCCTTCCTTCCGGGAGAGGACCGGGAGAGGGGGCTCCCGGGGACAAACATTAGCTCCTTCCGCCTGGGGATTTCAGCATCACGCCAATCTTGACTGCGAGCGCGTCGAGCTTGAACGGCTTTGCCAGGACCTCCATTCCGGCGGGAAGCGGCGTGTCGTCGAATGCCCTGTTGGCGTAGCCAGTAACCATGAGAACCGGTAGCGCCGGTCGGAGTTGGCGCCCGGCGTCAGCGAGCTGGCGACCATTCATTCCGGGCAGCCCGACATCGGTGATGAGCAGGTCGATCGAAGCGTCAGACTGGAGGACGCGGAAGCCCTCGTGGCCGTCGCCCGCCTCCAGGACAAGGCATCCCATGTCGCGCAACGCTTCGACCATCTGCGACCGGATCGTTTCCACGTCTTCGACCACCAGGACGGTCTTTTGTGCGCCGGGAATGACTTGATCGGCCGCCAAGGTTGACGCTCTCGACATTGTCGCCGTTTCGGCGGCCTGCTCGCTCGCGGGAAGGTACAGGCGAACGGCGGCGCCGCGCCCGAGCTCGCTCTCGACGCGCACGACGCCCCCGGATTGCCGCACGAAGCCGTAGACCTGCGAGAGGCCAAGTCCGGTGCCGACGCCCGTCGGCTTGGTGGTGAAGAAAGGCTCGAAGGCGCGCGCCAGCACGTCGGCAGACATGCCCTGGCCCGTATCGGCAACCGTGATCTCGACGAAGTCGCCCGGCGTGGTTCCCTCCTGATCCGCCAAATCGGCCGCAGTCAGCGATCGGTCGGCGGTCGCGATCGAGAGCTTTCCGCCCTCGGGCATTGCGTCGCGGGCGTTGATCGCCAGGTTCAGAATCGCGCTTTCCAGCTGGGCGGCGTCGATCACCACTTTGCGAATGTTCTCGTCGAGGCGAAGCTCCAGCCGGATCGAAGGCCCTATGGTGCGGCCGATCAGTTCCTTCATGCCGCGCACCAGCTCGTTCGGATCGACGAGTGCCGCTTGCAGTCTCTGAAGGCGCGAAAAGACCAGCAGGCGATTGGTCAGTCGGGCGGCGCTGTCCGCAGCCTGGCGAATGGCGGCGATGTAACGACCGGCCTCGCCGCCGCGCCCTTCGGCGATGCGGCGGTCCAGAAGGGTCAGGCCGCTCATGATCGCATGTAGCATGTTATTGAAATCATGCGCGATGCCGCCGGTGAGTTGGCCGACCGCCTCCATTTTTTGCGCTTGGACCAGGCGTGCCTGGCTTTCCCGCAACTTCTCGTTGGCGTCCCGGAATTGGGCGGGGGAGGGCAAGGCAAGCGCTTGCGGCAAAAGGCGCCAAAGAGTGACGGCCGTGAACAGCGAAATGGCCGCGGTTGCGGCCTTGACCAGCCCTTCCAGGCCGTAGGCGGGCACCCAAAGCGTCACCAGATCGAGCCAGTGAGTCGTGCCGCAGAGCAGGATGAAAGCCGCAAACAGCCAAAGCAAGGGCTGAAAAACCAGATCGTTCCGGCGACGGGCGACGATAATGAGCACGACAGGTATGGAGAAGTAAGCAAGGCCGATGGCGGCATCGGACACCGCATAGGTCCAAATCAGACCTGGGTCCCAGAGCAGGCAGAAGCCATGCGCCGTCAAGCCCGACGAATCGAAGAGGCGGTCCACCAAATTCTCGATCATGGGTTGGTCCTGCGCCGGTCGCGACGCCAGCATGCCAAACTCTGTAAACTAGTGGCGCGCGTTAGCAGAATCGAATGGCGGCGGCATCCCTTCCATGCCTTGGCCTGGCCTCGGCCGTGATCGTGGGCTCCTTGCCCCGGGGCGCGGGCGGTCACGACAGCACGGGCGATACGGCAACCGGGCCGTCTGATGGCGCACACCCCATTGGCCGCCCGCGAAGAACAACACGTCATTCTCGATAGGCGAGCGGCACCCCGCGCCGTTCCACCCAACTCGCTGGTTCCGTACGCGACCGCGCCATCGCTTCGGCCGCGACAAAATCGTCATTCGTAATTGCCAACTCCACCACGCGCCGTCACGCCCTCTTGATCCTCCCTCTCGTTCCGCCAATCACCCAACGAGGTGACAGCGGGGTGAGAATGGCGCGTCCCAAACGATCGGTTTCATGGAATCGATGGCCTGGTTATGATGGTGACGGCAAGTCGCGAGCCTATGCAGACGGTTTTTAATCACATTCCCAAGACGGGCGGCACCAGTGTGCGGCGGGCTTTGGCCGCGGCAATTGGAACGCCGATGGCAGCATTTGATCAGACCGGCTCTCATCCCTGGCATCGGGCTCTGATCGCCCAAGCGGGCAACCAGCGCTTGATCGCCTCCCACCTACTCTTCTACCCCGGCGAGCGCCTGGCGCCTGGATGGTACTACGCAACGACGCTTCGAGACCCGTTAAGCCGGTTCTTGTCTCAGTATCATCATTACAAGCGCCATCGCGAACAGGTGCTCGACGGCACTATAACTGACCCGCTTGTAGTCGCCGCGGTCCACAAGGACCTGAGTGACTATCTCGCCGACCCGGATCCGTACGTCCGTCGCTACCATACAAACTGGCAGGCCCGCTATTTCGCCGCCAGAATGTGCGTCGCGCCGGACGACTTGAGCGAGGATCAGCTTCTGGCGGCTGCCATCGAGAGCCTTGAAGATTATGATCTCGTGGGAGTCAGCGACGATCTTCAGGGGTTCTTTGATGTCTACTGCCGTGATCTGGCTTTAGCGGGCGGAGCCGTTCCGAAACTGAATGTCACTCTGCGCCAAACGGCGGATCGTGACCCATCGCCTGCCCTGCGAGACATAATTCTCACCAGAAATCGCGTGGATGCCGCGCTTCATCAATGGGCCGTGCGCAGATTTGCTCGAGATCGCCAAAGAGGCGGACCGGTGAATACGGCGCGATCCCGGAGGGCGCTTTCCGAGCGCTCCGCCGTGAGCTTGGGCGATCGGCAGATCGAAATTCTAGCGGCCAAGACGGGGCGAGGGGGTTCCCGGATCTGGGGGTCTCGGGCGTTGAGCGTCGAGCCCGGCGGTCGCGTCAACCTCACCGTGGCGTGTCGCTCGCGCATCGCCGAAAACGATCTGACGATTGGTTTCGCGGTCCAGGATTCCGAAGGGCAAGTCGTATTCGGCACGAACACTCGTCTTCTCGGGACGCCAATCGGCGTGTGTCGCCCGGGGGATTTCAAGGTTGAAATTGAATTTTCAGCGCCGAGTGTCGAGGGCGAATATGAAATTACCCTCGCTCTGCACAAAGGCCTCACCCATCTCGACGGCTGCTACCATTGGCGCGAAGCCGCGGCGCGCTTCCGCGTCGCGAAGAGCGTCGCGCCGATTGGCCGCATAGGAAGGATGCTCCGGTCGGACTGGCGCTGGAAGGAAACCCCGTCGGCCTGCCGTATCGACTTGGTCCGATCGACCTGACGGCCGGGCAGATTCCAGAAGCGCCGCCGCTTCCCGCTTCGCCACGGATGGATCTCGGCTCGCGCCAATCGGCGAGAAAGATCAACAATTCCTTGCCAAATTCCGAGTTGGGAGCGTGAGGGTGACCAAACCGCAGGGCTTCGCTGATCACCGCAGCTGCGAGCACGTGCGCGACGTTTAGGTTGTCCTTTTGCCGACATTCGTCGAGCCTCTGCAGGATGGTCGACGGAAGGCTCAGCCCCGCTCCGCGCACGACGCCTGTACCGCGTGGGATTCGCGCAGCGTCGAGGCGTTTTTGCACGGCCTGCGTGGGCGAATCTCAAATCATGCGCCGGTCAACGGAATCGGCGTCGGCAACGGTCAGGTCGACGGGCTCAGCCGAGGCCGAGGTTCGCCGCGGCGTTCGGTGCCGGGTCTTGCGCCCACAGGCCGCCGCCGCGGCGGCCCCGAGCGGCGACGGTTTATAATTACTCGCCAGTCCAATTTCTCGTCGGTCGATCCGGCGAGGCGATCGCCGGTAGGCGCGGTGATATTTGTCGGATATCGTCTCGCGCCAGTACAGACCCCGGCATGCGCCGAGCGACGACTCAGTCGAGGCCGGGCGGGCGGCGGTCTTCGTCGATGGGCGGTTGCGCGGTCACGCCGTTACCCGATCCGCGCCCCCAACATGTCGGGCCGCCCCGCAGTTCCGTCAACGCCTGCGCGATGCAAATCGGTTCGCCGGAGGGTCATGGCCCATCGACGAGCGACGTCGGACGGTCTGCACCTCTTTCGCTCTTGCCAGTACCATGCCGCGTCGCGACGACCTGCGTCGGCCGTACGCCACCTCGGGCCGCACCGTCAGATCGGCGACGTCGGCTTCGCGACCCCGCCGTCGGCGCGGAATTTGCCCGCTTGTCGTCGTCCGCCGTAGCGGCGTCGTCATCGCTTGTGGCCTCCCTGCCGACGCGTCCGACGGGTCCGGGCAGCGAGACCGCGTGCCTGCCCGCGCCCCGCCGACGGGCGCTTGGCGCCGTTTGCAGTCCGTTTCGCGGTTTTTATCTCCAAGGTCCGATTCGCCTTCGGCATGGCCGCTCGAGGTCGCTGCCCCTTTTGTCGCGCACCGGTCGCCGCCGGCGGACGCGCGGTTCCCCTCGCTGGCGCCGGGAGCGCCGCGGCGCGTCGCGACGCCTTGCGCGTCCCGATCGCAGCGGAGGTGGTCGGCGTCTTGACCATTTCGACGGCGAATTGGCAAAACGGCGCTTCGATCGCGCAGCCGACGATCTCCCGCCTTTGACCGTCAAAATCCGTCAGCGCGCTCTTTATCACCTCCAGCACTTTCGTGGCGTCTCCGTGCGATATCGCGGCCGTTAGGGCGGATCGCACTTCAGGCTTGGTCAAGCTGATCGGTCCGAGAGTCCGGAGACCGCTGTAAAAATCGGGCGGCAGCTTTATGTCGACTCGAAATGCATCCAGCCATTTCTTCCGGCGGTTGTAGACCGTCTGCGGATCGCAGCCGGCCTTCTCCGCGATCGCCTCCGCCCAGTTCGTTTCCGCCGAATATGGGACGGCGCGCCATGCGCGGGCGACGTTGTCGTCAAGCGCGCCAAGCTTCGCAAGGTCTTCGGCGGCGAAGCCGGCGATCACGTGGAGACCCAGGACATCATGGAGCATGTAAGGAACCAACCAGTCGGCAAACGAAGCGCGCACGGGCTCTTCTTCGCTCGCGCTGTGGGATAGAACGTAGATCGCGCGCTCCAGCCACCACAACGTCGACGCGGGGTCGCCTGCCAAGAACGCTTCTTTCTTCGCGCCCAGAACGTTATCATCGAATTTACGCAGCCGCTCGCACGCTTTAGAGACGATCTGCGCAATCCCGTCGGGATGCACGGTAATTTCCATCCGCAGCCGTCGCGACGGCGGGGTCGTCTCGGCCGCGGGCGGGGCCTCGCGTCCGTGGCCGTGCGAGAACTTGAGTGTATACAGCGTCTTGGCGCCATGCGTCTTCCGCATCGTCACGGCCGTGATCTCGTTGGTTTTCGCGTCGGGGTCGATCTTGAGCGTCAAGCCCAGGTAGGTCGCGAGTTGGATCGCGCTCGCATCGCCGGAGAGCCAAACGCCATACATGATCGTCAACAATTGCAGAACGCGATCGGGGTCCGGCGTCATCAGATCGGCGCCCCATTGCACGCGCGCGATCTGAAAGTCGTCGTCGCGAATCGCCTTCTTCGTCTCGGAATCGAACAGCGCACTCTTCGAATTCGTCAGCAGACCCTGCAGGGATTCAAGAATGCTAAGGCCAAGCCTGAACATTTCCTGCATCACCTTCGGCGCCGACGAGGGAAACGGGGTCATCGCGCCCGTCTCTTCGTTAGCGAGTGTCGGGTGGACGTCGGCGCCGGTCAGCATCGCCGTCGGGTCGAAAGTGAGCGTCAGCCGACCACTCTTGCCGCCGCGCTCCCTGATGAGTTTGAACCCAACGTAGACCCGCCGATCGCCATCGTCGACCGCGGAGAGCATGAGCCGTCCGTGGCAACCGCCGTCGGGTCGTTCGACCCAACTCGAGCCGCCCGCCGCCGTCGCGGGCACGATGCGATGGGCGCGGCCGGCGATGATAAGTTGAGCATCCGTGTCGAGCGCGGACAGCCGCTGCAGCAGAATGCAAATTCTGGCGCCTTCCGGTTGCCGCAAGCGCCTCGTCTTGCGCGAATTCGGCCAGTCGACGAGAATACTCGTGACGATGGCCTGCGTGGTCAGATATTCGAAACATTTGGACGACATCACAAACCTCCATATTTGCGTTCACGCTTCTGATTGCAAGACGACATGCGACGCGCATGGCCCGGCCGTCGCGGCCTGTTGCGGCGGGCGCGATCGGCCATCGTTGTTTACTCGGCCATCGTTGTTTACTCGCCGATGCAGAATCAACTCTTCGTGTCGGCTCGCGCCGCCGATAAGCGACGCGACAACGCGCCGGCGATCGATAGTCGCGACGGGCGGCGACCTTTGGAAAATGGGTGGTCGCTCTGGCGGAAATCCAAACTTGGCGCCGCGCGATCGGGCGACGTCGGGCGCTATCGAGGCAGCGCCTTGGCGCCGCGGCCTCCTCGACGACTTACGCTTCAACATGACGCCGGCCGCTCCCCGAACGTAACAAGTCATCTCGCTCGTAAGCGAGCACATCAGACATGCGATGGCGCGCACGCTTCTGCCGATTTTGACGAAGAGGACCTAGCCGCGGCAGACACGCGCGTTGCGCAAGGACTTCACGCTGCACTGATGCAGAGCCGCAAGTTGCCCTCTCAGAAACACCTCGTCCGCTGCGTCCGCGTCCAACAACGCATTCGTATCAGCTCGCATTCATTGACCCCTTGCTTATCGGCGACTGCCTGCCGCCGCGACGGCAAGAAAGGTCATCCGCTGTTCGCCGTCGGCGTGCTTCCGCAACGTCGGTTGTTTACTCGACATCCGCGGCTCGAGCCCGCTCGCTTGGCGCCTACGCCGGCGTCTCGCGCGCCATCTGCGACCGACGTCGCGACGTCGACGTTCGCCAACTCTCGCTGCGATTGCGAACCGGTCAGTCCCCATGCCGCGAAGTACGCCGCGCATCGCGCGCCCGGCCGCCGACACTCGAGCCGAACCCCCGCCTGAGACGTCGCGCCGTTCTCGATAGCCAAGCTTCGATTGAAGCGACCGCGTTCGGTCGACGCGCGACGAGCCGGCGGTCTTCTCTCTCGCGTTGGGGCGGCGCTTCCCGGATCGCTCGACGCGATCCGCGTGACTTGCGGCACTGCCGACCCGCCGTGCAGGCTCGCGCCGCCAACCCTCTCTTTGTCACGCCGTGGGATGGAGAGGTTGTCCGATCGATCGGACTGAGTCGGAATCCTCGTCCTCAGATCTTCTGCTCTGCCTCTGGAAGAACCTGCGCGTAACCCCGACATTCGATTGGTGCCCAGCACGACAGGAAGTCGTTCATCGCCGTCGATTGTGATCGATGCGTCAATTCGCGGAAGCAGGCTAGGCGCGGTGATCGTGTCGATCTTCGTCGGCGAAAATCTGCACATGAGGCCGCGCGATTTGTCGCTGCAAACGCTCGCACTCGCTTATACCAATTCCCGCGAGGCGTGACTCGGTGGGGGTTTTCGAATCGGCAATTGTCTGATTCAAGGTGGCGAACAAAGGGGGTTCGCCATGCCGATAGCGCTTCGGCCCGATTTTGACGCCGCGCTGGTGAGGGCTGCGGCGAGGCGTTCGAAGGACGGGCCGCAGGCTCGGCGGTTGCTGGCGTTGGCGGCGATCTACGAAGGCGCGACGCGGACCGAGGCGTCGAAGATCGGCGGGGTGACGCTGCAAATCATCCGCGACTGGGTGCTGAAGTTCAATGCGCACGGCCCCGAGGGCCTGATCGATCGCAAGGCGCCGGGACCGACGCCGCGCCTGAACGACGAACAGCGCGCCGCCCTGACGGCGATCGTCGAGAGCGGTTCGATCCCTTCGGCGCATGGCGTCGTGCGATGGCGGATCGTCGATCTTTGCCAGTGGATTTGGGAGGAATTTCGGGTCGTCGTGTCCAAGCAGACGATGAGCCGCGAACTGCGCGCCCTGAATTATCGCAAGCTGTCGGCCCGTCCTCGCCATCATACGCAGGCGGCCGGCGCGATCGAGGATTTTAAAAAAGTCTCCCCGCGCGCCCGCTAGCAAACTCACACATTTTTGAGCGTGCTCCAGGCTTGGGCGACGCCGAGAAAGTATTCCACGCCGCGCCGCATGGTTATGGGGCCTGGCTTGGTTCGCGGGTAGCCGTCCCAACCGCCGAGCCTGGCGATGATCCAAGCGGCCCAGGCGAGGCTTTTGGCTGGATGAGGGTTGCTTTGCAGCGCTGTCCGGCCCCGGTATTTCGCAGCGAACGCGGCGAGGAGCTCGATTTGCTCCTCGCTGAAGACGCGGCTGGCCGGGTCGGCGCTGCGGCCGTCACGGGCTTGGACGAGCTGCAGGGTTATGACGGCGGCCTTGGCGGCGATTGCGGTGAGCTTGAGCAATCGATCGGCGGTTTCCAGGCGGCTGTCTTCGAGTTGAAGGCCTTCGGTCTTGATGAGCCGGAAGAGCTGCTCGATTGTCCAGCGTTTCTTGTACCATCCAACGATCCGCCAGGCCGCGGCGGCGTCGGCGACCTCGTGGGTCGTCAAAAGGCGCCAATGCAAAGGCTCGGCGCCGGCCGGCGGAGAATCCTCGACGACCTCGATCAAGGTCAGATCGACGCTCTTGGCCAAGGAGGGCGACGCGCCTTGCGGTCTCTTGATCGTCACGCGTCCAAAGCGCAGCGAAAGCTTGGCCTGACGGGCCGGCTGATGGGCGCGAGCCGGAAGATCGATCGTCGTCACGTCGGCGATCGGCAAAGCGGCGCCCGTCGCATAAAGGCTCGCGCCATCGATCAGGGCGCGGTCATGCATCGAACGCGTCAGAAGATGAAAGTTCTGCGCCGCAACCGAAGCCCATTTGGCGTAAATGTCGCCTTCGCGATCGTCGATTACGGTGACGCAAGCGGCCGCCTTAAGCACCTCTTTGGCTCGCTCGGCGGTGCTGAGCCAGCGCCGCGATTCCCTCTCTTCAAGCGGCCGCTTGGCGTGCGGAACCGTGACCCGGCCCGGCCGCGTCCAGACCTCTCCGGCCACCAGGCCAAGGCAAGCGTCGCTGTCGGCGTCGAGCGCCAGCATGGCGTGCAGCAGCACGCCGCGCCCGCCGCCCTTGCCGATCTCGCCCAAACCGCGCCGCCGCTCGGGTGTCGTCTTGAAGTTGATCTCGCTGGTGTCCTGGATCGCCAGAACATGCAGGCCCGCCGCCGCAAACCGAGTTTGCTCGCTCCAGCCGGCGAGCAGGGCCTCCAACGTCACCTTCTCATTGGCTAAAAAGCGGCCATAGCGCACGGTCTGCGCGCGCTCCCCGTCCGCGGCTCGCCGCACGCATGACGTGGCGCGCGTGACGATGTTTTCGAGAAGCGCCGCCCCCCTTTGTCGAGGCGGCGATCCCCGAACCGACCCAAGCAATACTGTTCGTTCGACATCATGGCGCTCCAAGCGAATCAAAGCGCCAGACACAGAATCACATCCCCTCCTCATCCCGGAAGCCCCAAAGCTCCCGCTGAGTCATTTCGCCGCACCCAGATGTGTGCATCAGCTAGCCGCGCGCCCGGAGGAGATCGGGCGCCAAGCCGGCGTCGACGCCGATCGCGTAGAGGTCTGGTTCGCCGACGAGGCCCGCGTCGGCCAGAAGAACAAGATCACCCGGCGATGGGCCAAACGGGGATCGCGGCCGAGCGCCCCGAAAGACCAGCGAACCGCCTCGGCCTACATCTTCGGCGCGATCTGCCCGAAGGACGGCAAGGGCGCGGGGCTCGTCATGCCCCGCTGCGATACCGAGGCGATGAACCTGCATCTGGCCGAAATCGCCACGCAGATCGCGCCAGGCGCCCACGCCGCGCTGCTCGTCGATCAGGCCGGTTGGCATCTCTCCGGCCGCCTCGACGTCCCACCCAACATCACGCTGGTCTTGCCGCCCGCAAAGTGCCCCGAACTGAATCCGCCGGAAAACGTCTGGCAGTTCATGCGCGACAATTGGCTGTCAAACCAAGTCTTCAAATCCTACGACGACATCGTCAACCACTGCTGCGACGCCTGGAACAGGCTCGTCGATCAGCCCTGGAAAATCATCTCCATCGGAATGCGCGATTGGGCGTACCTGTTCTGATCAGTGAGTCTTGGTATTAAACGCGCGGACGTCGGCGATCGCATCTCCTCGCGGAGATTTGTCAAAGACGCGTCATGTGAGAAGCCTTGCGCCAACTCGTCGCGTAGCGTCGATAGTTGCTTTGTCTTATTCGTCCAATTCGACGTTTCCGGTGTTCGCGAACTAGTTCATCGATTTCGAAATTCGAATCATATCAGGCGGCTTGGTCGAGCTTATAGGACCAAGTGTGGACGGCGGGGTCGTGATTGAAGTGATCCATTGCGGCCATGATGCGGTCCTTGAGTTCCTGTTTGGAGGCGACGCGGATATGGCGCAGCACCGAGCGGGCGAGCTTTGAGAAGAAGCCTTCGACGAGATTGAGCCACGAGCCGTGCTTGGGGGTAAAGGTGAATTCGAAGCGACCGATCGGCTGGTCCGCGAGCCAAGCCTTGGTCTCCTTTGAGATGTGCGCTGAATGATTGTCGAGGATCAGCTTGATCGCTGTGTGGGCCGGATAGGCGGCGTCGATGAGCTTGAGGAATTCAATGAATTCGCGGCTGCGGTGGCGGTCCTTGACGAGGGCGTGGATCTGGCCGGTGAGCAGATCGATGCCGGCCAGCAAGCTGACCGTGCCGTGGCGTTTATATTCATGATCGCGCGCGAAGGTCGCGTGCGCGCCGGGCTCGGGCGGCAGATCCGGGGCGGTCGTGGCGATCGCCTGGATGCCGGGTTTCTCGTCATAGGAGACGATCGCCACCGCGTCGCTCGGCTTCTTCTTCGATGCGGCCGCGGTTTCTTTAATGATCTTGACCTCGCGGTAGACGCACAGAACTTCCGCCATCTTGGCTTTGAACTCGGGGTCGCGGCGTTCCAGGTAGTAGCGCATCTTGTGCGGCTTTATCTCCTGCTCATTGAGTATCTTGCACAAAGTGCCCTGAACCAGCTTGCCAAGGCAGGCGTGCCCTTCGGTGGGTCCATGCTCGCGCGCGTGACGAGCCAGAAGCCGCGTCGTCCACAATTCGTGCGGATAGCCCAAGTCCTTCGCCTTGCGGCAGGCCAGAGAGACCAGCCATGTCCTGGCCTCGGCAGTGATCGTCGGCTCCTTGCCCGGCCGGGGACGATCGTCGAGCGCCGCCATTGCACCATAGGCCAGCGCCCGCTCAACGCAGCGCTGGACCGTCTGATGATGCACCCCCAAAGCTTGACCCACCGCAAAGAACGAGGGGTCCTTCCGGTAAGCCAACAGCATTCGCGCTCGCTCGACCCGGCTCGCCGGCTCCGTTCGCGAGCGTGCTATCGAAACAAGCCTCGCCAAATCCTCTTCTCCGATCGACAACTCAATCGCTCGTCGCCGCGCCGTCATGATCTTCGAATCTCGTCTCGCGAATCAAAAAAGCAGCCTACAGGCCCGCAAAGAAGCAATAAATCCCCGACAAAAGATCGGTTTCATGGAATCGATGAACTAGCCAAGGGCTTTGCCCTTGATATCCCTGCGGTGCCTGGGCGGTAGCCGGAGAGACCGGCTACCCTGCCGAGTTCACCTCGACGGGGCCTTCCATGAACTCTTTCTATGAGCACCACAGGGACAGCATTCGCTTTCACTATCGCTGCTTCGACCGGATTCTGCTCAACGGATTGATCCAGCCGTTTCAACAGCCGGAGAGGGTCATTGGTTTTTTCGACGCCTACCGACACTTGTACCCGGTGAGTCGGGGCACGTTGCATGGCATTGCCGATCGCTTTCAGCAGTGGCTGAAGCAGTGGTCGGAGAGGCGCAACGTTCCGGTCCTGGAGGCGCCGAAAGGTCGCCGCGACGAGTTCGTCGAACCCTACTTCAAAGGCGCCAAGCCCGACGAGGTCGTCGCCGTACTGAAGGCCCGCGAGCCGGCGCGCATCATGATCGCGATCGGCGACAGGGCGGCGAACCGCTGGCATTTGCAATTTGCTGAGCGCTGGGTTGTGCAATTCAACTTCTATGTCAACGACGAGCGATGGGGCCGGATGTTCGTGCGCATGTGTCCATACCTGCCGTTCTCGGCGCGGGTCTGCCTCAACCAGCATCATTGGCTGGCAAACCGCATGCGCGAGGAAGGCATCGACTTTCAGCAATGCTCGAACGCTTTCATGCGGTGCGCCAAGCCCGAGCGCCTGCAAGAACTGGCCGACGAGCTAAGGCGCTGGCGGCGATTTACGACGGGACGACGCGGACGGAAGCGGCCAAGATCGGCGGCGTCACGGTTCAGATCGTCCGGGACTGGGTTCTCAAGTTCAACGCCCAAGGCCCCTCCGGGCTCATTGCCGGCAAGGCCCCGGGGCAGACGCCGCGCCTGACAGCCGAGCACCGCGCAGCGTTGGCTCGCATGGTCGAGGATGGCCCGATTCCCGCCGTGCATGGCGTCGTGCGCTGGCGGCTTGTCGACCTCTGCCAATGGATGTTCGAGGAATACAGCGTCGTCGTCTCGATCCAGACGATGAGCCGGCAATTGCGGGCGATGGACTATCGCAAGCTGTCGGCGCGGCCAAAGCATCACGCGCAGGCGGCGAACGCGATCGAGGATTTTAAAAAAGCTTCCCGGCGCGCCTGGAGGAAATCGCGCGCGAAAAGGCCGTCGATCCCAGCGCCATAGAGATCTGGTTTGCCGACGAAGCGCGGGTCGGACAGAAGAACAAGATCACGCCCTCGCGACCTCGTCATCTGCGGCCAGAAGTGGCTCGCTTGCTTCACGCCGTTCTTTACCGCGGCAGAACGGGAAGACGCCGGCTGCCATCATCGGTTGTTCTTCGCCCAGACCGAGTTCTGCGACAATCTCGTCTTCCATCGTCGCGCCGCACTCGACAGGCTCGGCGAGCGGCTCTTCGACGCCAATCGCACCATCGGCCAGCCCAACAAGATCACGACGATCTTCGGCCGCAAGGTCAGCAAGCTCCATCACGGCAAGCTGCAGACAGAGATCGAACACATGGACCTCGCCAACCCGGTGATCCGCAGCCATTATCGCAACGGCTTCATCAAGCAATACGTGCGCGATCACCTCATCCTGCGCACCGAGGCGGCAACCAACAACGTCACCGACTACCGCGTCAGGAAGGCTGTCGATAATCTGCCGGCCCTGCGCAGCACCCTCTCGGCAATCAACGACAATTACCTGAACGTCCAGCAAGACATCGTCGAAACGTTCCTTGATCGAGGGCAATTGCGACAGCTGGCGCAACCGACGATCACCGCCACCGGAAAGCGCATTCCGGGCCTCAAACTCGACAATCCGCGGCAGCTCGCCCTCATGCACGCTCTCGTGCGCTTCAGTCACATCGCCGCCGGCAACAGCTTCACCTCTGCCGAACTCCACCCCAAAGTCGTCGATGCCCTCGGCCCCAGCGCCGATCGCTACACCCTCGCGTCGCTGCGCTACGATCTTTCAAAGCTTCGCGCCAAGGGCCTGGTCGAAAAGCTGCCGCACTCGCGCCGCTACCGGCTCCTCCCCAACGGCTACTCGATCTGCCTCGTCTTCCTGAAGCTCTTCGAACGCGTCTACGCCCCGCTGACCGCTGGCCTCCTCTCGCCCGTCAAGGCCGACGCCAAGCTGCTCAGCCAACACCGGTCCCAACTCGACCGTCTCTACCAGCGCGTCGTCGACGATCTCGACAAGCTCATCCAGGCCGTCGGCCTCAAAGCAGCATGACCGCCGTCACAACGAGAACAAAATCCTCGTTAGGGGCGCAATAACGGTCTAATTTTGCGCGGACTCGAGAGCCAGACCGAGCGACGGGCCTTGCTTTCGTCGCGACCGGCGAGAGCACGGATCTCCTCATAACCCTTGAAGCGCGAGCCTTCCGGGGCGTCGACACTCAGCGTCACTTCCCGGTCGATCGAAAGCCTGGAGACCAGGACTGCGCCGGCGCGCCGACGCCTCGTCCTTCGCCGCATGGCGGTCCGACCGTTCCGTGGCTTTCTCCATGCCGGACGGCTTATGCGTCGGGCGTGGCGGCAACCCCTTCAACGGGGGAACCAATGT
Organism: uncultured Alphaproteobacteria bacterium; assembly: GCA_963820795.1. Classification (GTDB taxonomy): domain Bacteria; phylum Pseudomonadota; class Alphaproteobacteria; order Rhizobiales; family Beijerinckiaceae; genus Roseiarcus. The sequence goes on along the minus strand of CAWGBJ010000010.1, from coordinate 10,150 downwards.
CGTCGACACCAACCTTTCCGTCTGATCCAATGCCGCTCATTTCAGTCCAAACATGTCGCACCTCAACGCATCCGGCTGCAATTATATAGCGATTGCAGACCGAGAGCGAGGGTGTCAATTCCAGCCAGGGCCACTGGACTGGCCCCTCCCGCCGAGCGTTGACGCCCGGACTACCGCTAACCGTTCAGCGTCTTCCTTCGATTGAATTCTCCCGCAGTCTTCGGTCGAAATATTATTCGAAACAACAGCTTTGTCATCTCGCATTCGAGCCAATTCTTCCCATTGTTGCGATAGTTAAGCCACTTGGCGCTGTTTGTGCCGCGACGAGCGCGCATCACGCACGCTTCTGCAAAAAACCGATATTCGGCAGGTAGCTCGCCGCTAGGCATGGCCAACCTCGTGCTTCCACTAAGGACACCTCGAACAATAAGTGCTACAGATCAGGGTGTCTGGGCTTGATCGTGTAGTTCCATTCGGGATGGAACTGATCGGCGGTGATGTCGAGGCGCTTCATCGTGGCATCGCTGACTTTGATGCCTTTTTGATAGCGGCGCGTGTCGAGCGCGCTTTCGACCTTGAGCCCGGCGGTAGTGGTGGTCGCGCCGATCAATTCGACCACGGCAAGACGATCGGTGAGCGGTCGGCCGCGCCAGTTCTGCGTGATGTGGCAGAACAGGCGGTGCTCGATCCTGTTCCACTTCGATGTGCCTGGCGGATAGTGGTGGACGTGGATCGCAAGCCCGGTCTCGTCGGCGAGCTTTTGCAGTTCGAGTTTCCAGAGCCGCACGCGCGCCCCATTCGAGCCGCCGCAGTCCGCCGTGATCGTCAGCTCTCGCGCCTGCGGATAGCGCTTTCGTCCCATGCGTTCGAGCCAGCAGCGGATCGACGCCACGGCAAACTCGGCGGTGTCGCTGGTGATCCCGACGCTGACGAAGCCGGCGTTGGCGGTCACATCATACACCCCATAAGGCACGACCTTGCCGAGCTTCTTGTCCTCGAAGTCATGCACGTTCACCCGCCGCGGACCGCCTTTCGGACGGTAGTCGGTTCCGCCGTTCTTGAAGTTGCCGAGCAACTCCTTCTTCTTCGTATCGACCGAGATGACCGGCTGTTGGCCGGCCTGCGCCGCAACGACTTTCGCGTTGATGTGTTCGAACTGGGCGTTGCGGTCGGGATGGTGCGAGCCTTCATCCGCCTTGCGATTGGACTGGCGCGAGAACCCGAGCTTCGCCAACTCCGTGCCGACCGTATCGGCGCTGATCGGATGTCCCATCTCGGTCAGCGCCGCCGCCAGCTTCGCCATGCTTTTCGACACCCACATCAAGGGCCGCATGGGATCGCCCAATGTCGCCGGTTCGACCAGCCGCTTGAGCGCGGGGACGAGCCCTGGGTCAGCTTCCGATACCGACCGACGCCCGCCTCCGGCACGGCGAACCCGCCCCTTCGCAAGCGGCTCGCCGTCGAGGTCGTCTTCGCCGCGATTGATCGTCGAACGAGCCAGCCCGGTAATCTTCGAGACCAGCGCGAGACCGCCACGACCAGCGCTCCGCACCTCCGCCGCCGCAAACAACCGCCGACCGCGCTCGTCAAGCCGCGCGCCGACCCTCTCCCATCGCAGTCGAATCGCCGCCTCGTCGATCATGCGATCGAACTACGCCCCTTCGCCACATCCGGGAATCCCCAACGCCTAAGTCAGTCCGGCGCACGACGAAACCGCACGTCACGATTCAGTTATTGTCCAAAGTGTCCTAAGCATAGTAGGCCCACCGGATCGGCGCGAGCGCTGGGTCAAGAGGTTGGAGCGCGGCGAAAGCGCGATATGTCACAAAAAGGCCCCACACCGGGGCGGGCGGTGCGGGGCCGAGCCGCGCGCAGTGAAACGGGTGCAGAATCAGGCGCCGGGATGCCGCGCAATGTGAACGGGGGAGGCGCGGGTGCTGCTAGGTAGCCGTGGTTGCTGGACCGCGGCAACTAACATAAATGAGGGGGTGGATTTGAGCTTAGGGGCGGGATTTCGCTCTGGCACCCTTGGCTATCGGTCCCATAATGAGATTGTCGCCAGAGTTGACCCCAACTTGCGCGGTTTGGGGGCAGACTTCGCGATTTTGCTGAAGGTGGTGCAAGTCAGATCGAGTAGTTGGAGGGTGGGTACCGCGGATTTGAGCGTGTAGTGCCGACCTGGGGTATTGACGGATAATGTCACGCGTGTCGTTCGTGCGCGGGCACGCTTCGTGTCCAAGAATTCCCCGGTTTCAGCGTTCCTTACGAGGAAATGTAGTGCCGGCTTTTTGTCTAACCACTGATTTGCCTACGCCGACCCCCCCGATTCTGCGCAAGTTGGGTTAAGCCTAAAGCCAAATTCGATGCGATGCAGGCCAACCGGCAGGCCTGGTTGGTACATGGGTCTCACGCTCTCCGGCGGGAGACAATCGCGGATCGATGGCTCCAAAACGCAAGCCGAAGCGCGAAATTGGATTACGAATACACGAGAAAGCGGCAGATATCCTTAAGACCGCGAAATGAGCCCACGAATAACAAACGCGGCCCGGCTGCGCCGAGCCGCGAGTTGGTGATCGACGCCAAAGCGGGGCAGGGACGAATCATCGCCGGGGCGATGACCTATCGGAAGATTCAGCCCTTGGCGAAAGTACAGAGGAATTGGCGATGAACGAAGTCGAGGTCACGGCCGCCTTCGGATCGACCCGGGCCTCCGCGTCAACCTTAGCAAAGCGGGGACTTCACCGAGGCCAAGCGCGACGCCTAGCGAAGATCGCGGCAAGCGCCAGGTACGTTGGATTGCGCGACCACGCGTGCGCGCCGTCGACGACAAGCTGCGCAGGAACTTCCGGCGGGGTTGAGGGTCGCGCGCCGGAATACGAAGCGCCTCGAGGCCAAGAACGATAGCGTGACGCTCACAGCGGCAAAAGGCCATCCGACCCAGCGTCCGCCTTCCATTTCCGTCCAACCGGCCAGCCATGGGAGGAGCCGATCGATGCCAAGTCCCGGCCATGAAAGCCTGCGCAAACTGAGCCGGCGGAGGGACGATTGCCAGGATCGGAGCGCGTTGCTGCTCCATCATTGAACCTCGATTTGGCGAAGGCGCTCAAACGTCTAACACCAATTCCGGCCTTTTCGCCTTTTCGCGTCCAACCTCGCCTCGGCGAAGAGCCTCGTCGAGATCCAAAAATGACGACCGCGCTGCTCGACCGCCCGACCCACCACTTGCGACATCTTCGAGACCGGCAACAAAAGTTGGCGCTTCAAGAACCGCGCCTGAGCATTGTCTGTGACGGCGGCTTCCTTAATGGGACGTGATTTTTGGGGCGCAATTGAGGCTGCTCAAGTTTTAATTCTTGACAATCCTTCATCCTACAAAACGTTGCGAGCCTGAGCCCGGGGCGACGGTCATGCAGCCTCAGGAATGCTTGTCGAAGTTAAATATTGACGACGCGGCCGAAAGCTGGCGCAGGCCATATTTAGCGGAGAAGACTAGCCATTCAAGAGACGCTTTAGAACACTAGCGGCGGATCTGGGCCTTTGTCCTATCCCCCGACATTAGGATGGCGAAAGGACAGGCACCGCAACCTATTCTGTAAACTGGCAGTTTAATATTGCGAAAAGCAATATATAAAAATTGATCCGGTGACCAAGCGCTGGCGACTGGCGGTGATCCCCTTCAACTGGAACGAATTGGTTACCGAGAACGCGGCAGTGATAGCGTTCTTAGAGGACGCCAATGGCGGCATGAATATTGGTCAGAAGGGACCTTCTATTCGATAATATGAAGGAAGGACTGGGTCTATATCGTTTCGTTTACAATCAATCGCTCATATGAGGAATGATAGAAGTACAAAAAGCTCGCGGTACCAAGTTGAATATCGTATTATTATTGACTGTTGACGCCATGTCGAAAGATTTCCGCGCTTCCTCGGCCAGACGTAAAACCTTCCAGAACGAGTTGCACCGCCTGATCTGGTCTGATGGAGAAAGACTTACAATTACATTGCAGAAATCCTCGGATTGTCATTTTTAACAGTAAAATTTATCTTGATACGTCCCATCACGATTTGAATTTCATCAATGTCACCCCATGCGGTTGCTATTGCAATTGCTAGTGGAATTATACCCGCGCAGACGTCAAAATAAATGTGACAATTGTGACTAACATATATGGCGGGATTACTGACAACTATACCGGGTTGCAACCGATTTGCGCGCTGGGGTATAACATTTTTATCGTAGCGATGGGAGGCACACTTGATCAGAGTAGTAGAAGGGTCCCGCCAGACAGATATCTCGGAGGAAATCGAAGCGATGTTTCGCAACCGCGCTGAGATTTTTTTTGAGCGACTGAAATGGGACGTTTCGGTCGAAAACGGCTATGAGCGAGACGAGTTCGACGAGGAAAGTCCTTTGTATCTCCTCTCGCTGGACCCGGACACCGGCGATTACCGAGGTTCGCTGCGCTTGCTGCCGACAATCGGTCGGAACATGCTGCGCGACGTATTTCCGTTCTTGCTCCGCGATGACGAGATCGTCGAAAGCCCGACGATCTGGGAAGTTTCGAGGATTTGCACCTTCGTTTCGGAGGCGCCGGAAAGGCACAAAGGCGGCGTTAGCCCAGCGTTCGGCGAATTGCTGGCTGGCATCGGGGAGGTCGCGATACTATCGGGATGGACTCAGATGGTCGCCGTTTTCGATGCTCGGGTGTACCGGATGTTGAAGGCGGCCGGCTGCAACCCGCAGATCATCGGCAAACCGACCCGAATCGGGAAAACGATGAGTTTCGCCGGCCTGTTCGACACAGGCGAGGGTCCCTTGCGGGCGATCCGGAATGCAATGGGGATTCGCGGCTCGGTGCTGGAGCCCCGATTCGCGCCGCCCCCGCTGTTCACTGTAGAGCCGGCTTTGGTCCGCCATGAGAAAGAGCTCGAGGCTGCCTGAAATCCAAACGTTTGAGGCCGTTTCCACGGCGTAAACATCTCGGAGGCTGTCTGCTTAATGCAGGAGCGGTGGTTTGAAGCGAAGGGGCGTTAGCTTTCTGGCCGTTCCTCGCCTCCAGGCCAACTTGCGCAGAATTGATGGTCTGATGCAGGCAAATCAATGCCTTAGACGAAAAGTCGAAAAGTCGTCCGCGATCTCCGTCCCGCCAGCGGCGCGGGATACGAAACTCGCTTCGAGACGCTGCCCGGCGAACAGGCGCAGGTTGATTTCGCCAGGTTGGAGGTCGAGTTCACCGATGAGCCGGGCGTCCGGCGCATCGTCTGGCTGTTCTCGATGGTCCTCGGCTATTCCCGGTTGATGTGGGCGCGCTTCGTCGTTCACCAGGATCTGCAGAGCGTCCTTCGTTGCCATATCGCCGCCCTGGAGGCGATCAGCGGCGCGCCGCGCACGATCTGTACGACCGAATGAAGACCGCCGTCATTGGGCAGGATAGTGACGGGCTCATCGTCTACAATCGCGCTTTCGTCGACCTCGCCCGTCATTACGGCTTTTAGCCTCGCGCCTGCCGGCCCTATGGCGCAAAAACAAAGGGCAAGGTCGAGCGGCCGTTCCGCTACATCCGCAAGGACCTCTTTCTCGGCGGCGTCTTTCGCAATCTCGAGGATCTCAACGACCAGCTCCACCGTTGGCTCGATACGGTCGCCAACCTGCGCGTGCACGCGACGACCCAAAGGGTGGTCAATGAGGCCTTCGCCGAAGAAAAGGCGGCGTTGCAAGCTTTGCCCCGCTCGCCCTATCGGTCGGTGGTCCGCCTTGAGAGGCGAGCTTCGCATGAAGGCATGGTGAGCGTCGGCGGCAATCTCTACAGATTGCCCGACACTACACGCCGGCGCGTCTTCGACGTGTACGTGTTGGCCGACGAAATCCGTATCTTCGAGGACGGCGCGCTCGTGGCCTCTCATCTGCCGTTGGAGGGACGCGGCGAGAAGCGGCTCGATCCGGCGCGCCAGGAGCCGGGCAACTTCACCCGACGCCGCCCATCCAGTTCCGAGCCTGCGACGCTCACGCGCGCGGGCGACCACGCGCCGCGGCGCGCGCTCGACTTCTACGCGGCTGTGGGGCGACGGCTTGCCGCTCTCGGAGGGACGAGATGAGCGCCTCCGCTGTCATCGAGCATGTCAAGGCGAGCCTTGTTGCTTTGAAGATGCCGCGCGCCCTTGAAATCTTCGACGTCACCCTGCGCGGCGTCGAGCGTGGCGAGCTCGGCGCTGTTGAGGCCATCGACGCTTTGCTGACCGAAGAGCTCACCATCCGGGAGAACCGCCGCGTCAAAATGGCCGTCCAGATGGCCAAGCTCTCGGCGATCAAGACTCTCATCGGCTTCGCCTTCGCCTTCCAGCCTTCGCTCGACAAGAACCGCATTCTGGCGCTCGCCGGACTGCAGTTCATCAATCGCGCCGAAGCTGTGCATCTCATAGAGCGCCCGGAACCGGCAAGACGCATCTGAGCCTCGCCCTCGGCGTCGAAGCGGTCAAAGCCGGCCGGAGCGTCTACTTCAGCTCACTCGCAGACATCGTCGCGTCTCTCACCAAGGCCGAACGCGACGGCGCGCTGCGCGATCGCATCCGGTACTTCTGCCGCTTCTCCCTGCTCATTGTCGACGAGATCGGATACCCGCCGGTCACCCCTGGCGGCGGAAACCTGTTCTTCCAGCTCGTCAATGACCGATATGAAAAGGGCGCCATGATCCTTACCTCAAACCGCGGCTTCGCGGAATGGGGAGAGATCTTCGTCGATCCCGTCGTCGCAACTGCGCTTCTCGATCGCCTCCTTCACCAAGCCGCCGTATTCAGATTGGGGGGCCAGCTATCGCCTGCGCGAGCACGCAGACCTGCTCCCGGAATCTGCTCGCACCAAATCGCTCTCGTCGACCACGCCAATCCCACCGACCCTCAAGCGCCGTGGACGACCCTAGCCGCGGCGAACGCGATCTCCGCCGCGAAGACCCGGTTTCGGGCCCATCGCCTCCATCCGCATGAAAAGACCGGAGTCCACGACGAAGCCGACGTAGGCGGGACGGAGGAGTTGCGCCAGCCTTTCACAAAGATGCTTGGCTGCGCGAGTGAGAGAACTATTGGCCAAGTCAGGAGGCCCGTGACGGTGCCGGTGTCGCATGTGCCTTTGGCCTTTGCAATTGGTTGAGGTGCTGGGCCGAATCTACAACCGGCAGTTGCGTTAGCCCCGCCACACGTGTTCTGCGCTAGGCTAGCCCCGCCACATGTGTTAGTTGTGCTGACTAACACTAATGTGAGTTATGGAATGCTAACTCCGACACGCAAAGAGAGGTTCGGATGTCTCGGGTAGAAGCTTTGGCGTCGATTGAAGCACGCCTCCGCAATTGCAGGAACTTAGCTACATCAATTGGGGAAAATGTCCTTGCTTACATGATTGATGTGGCAATCGCCGAAGCGCAGGAGTACGCGGATCGGGACCACTCGCAGTCGTGGGGTCACTCGGCACCCGCGTCTGCCCCCGTCGCGAAATTCAGGGCAATGGGGGTCGGGTAGCGATTAAGATGGGATAGAGCCGTCGCTTGCGACACCCGAAAGCGCTTGCGACACCTGCTCGATTAAACTGACTATCTCCTTGCGGGCGGCGGAGTTTTTGATTCCAAAGAACGCCCGCATCAAGCGAGCGCTCTCCTCTGGAGTCGGCCCAGGAAAATCGGATTTTTTTGAATTCCAGCCCGTCGCCAGCGTGTCGACCTGAGTACTTATGTTTGCCATTTTTAAATCACCCTAACGGCCCAAGTCATCCACTATTTCCGCGCCCGCAGCGGAATGAGATATCGTCTGGCGATCGAAGCGGATGCACAATCCATGTGGCCGGATTAAGGCTTAACTACATTCGGTTGAACTTTGCCGAGTCGGGAGCGGAGCCGGCCGAGGTCTGGAGACTCGTGCGGCCAGATGTCCGTTACCTGTCCGCGCGTAGGCGACTTGCAAGCGCAGTCGGTCAGAGAACTCGGTATACCTTGTACCCGACCCTGCCGGGGGCAATCCTCCCCTCCGCCACGAAGAGGCTTTGATTGAGCCATGCATAGCGCGGATCACCGGTCTCGAACCGAGGCGTGGTTCGGAAGTATTGATCGCCATAGTCGGTACTCCCACCGCTTGCGATCGCATCGATCACCTTCTCGTTCAGCTCCAGCAGGCCGGTGTAATGTTCGTAAATTGCAGCGCCATCACCGGTGAGGAGCTGACCCTGCACCTCGAGACGCGCAAATCTGTCCGGTCCGACAAGGATCCAGTGCCCTCCACCTGTCAGGACTTTCCCTTTTAGCCGTTTGCCCTCGACCGTCCCGCCAGCGACTTCGTAGAAGCGCCGGTTTCCTAGCGGCCCAGCGCCGATATCAACTGGCGGCTTGAGCGTGCCGTCGTAAGTAAACTCGAGTTCGAACTTCATCGTTAGCCCCCACAGTCGCAGGCATAACCGCGCTCCAGAACGCTAGCGCGGGTTCCGATCAGGTTGACCCATCCGGATCGTCATCGCCGGGCTTGACCTGGCTTGACCCGGCGATCCATGGACCCGCGGGTCAAGCCGGCGGGTGACGGAAAACGATTCTGCCCGATCCAGCTCTAGCCCGATGCCGCGGAGATGTCGAGTTTGCCCGTGGAAACGAGATGTCTAGCCCAACTTGCGCAAATGGGGGACGAGTTTCGTGATTTTGCGCGAGGTAGTGTGAGTCGGATCAAGTAGTTAGGCGGCCGGTGTGGCGGTTTTGAGCGTGTAGTACCGACCTAGTCGCCCGATTCATTCAGATTGACGGGTAGAGGTGCTTGAGTTTGATGCGGGCGTTGGGGGTTGTGAAGTGCCAATTGGCCTTGGTGTGATTGGCATTGCGGTCGTGCTCCCAGGCGGCGATTTCGTCGATGAGGGTTTGTTTGTCGGGGATGCGGCGATCGAGGCACTGGGACGACAGGACGCCGAGTTCGGATTCCGCCAGATCGAGCCAGCTGCCGTGCTTTGGCGTGTAGTGCCATTCGAAGCGCTCGACCAGCCGCCTGGCTTCGGCGGCCGGAAAGGCTTCGTAGAGTGAAGCCTTGCTGTGGATGTTGAGATTGTCCTGGACCAGAACGATGGTCTTGGCGTCGGAGAAGTGGAGTATCGGCCAAGTCTTTCAAGACGTGAGCGTAATCCACGGCGGTGTGGCGATCCGTGACCTTGACGTGGCGCCAGCCTTCGAGCGGCGCGAACATCATGAAGAGGTTGGCGGTCCCGTTGCGCTCGTACTCGTAGTCGCAACGGGCCGGGCGTCCCGGTTTCATCGGGATCGGCATGCGCGTCTCGGCAATGAGTTGCTTTGAGGTCTCGTCCAGGCAAACCAGCGGGCAATCGGGATCGCGTGGCCGCGTGTAGACGGCCAGCACGTCCTCCATGGCGGCTACGAACGCGCTGTTGGCCTTCGGCGGGATGACCCAGCACTGTCGGCGATGGGGCTTGAGAGTGTTTTTTTAAGCGCACGCCCGATCGTCGAGTCGCTGGCGCGATCGACGATCCCGAGTTCCACGACCTTGTTCTCCAACAACCGCAAGGTCCAGCGCGCGCGTCCCTTGGGCGGTTTGGAACAAGCCAGGGCAATCAGCTTGGCTTCCTTCTCGCCGTCGAAAATCCGCGCAACCGCCGGCGTCGCGCGTTGCTTGCGGCTCAACACCGCCTCGAAGCCCTCTTCCACCAGTTGCTTGCGCACCCGGTAGACCATGGACGCGCTGGTCTCCAACGCCTTGATGATCCGGCTGTCGCTCCAGCCTTCGCCGGCTTCCGAGACATCGGCCTTCAACAATATCCGCGCCTTCAGCAGCCGCTGCGCCGGGCTCTTTCCTTTCCGAATCAGCGCTTCCAGTTGCTCGCGCTCATCCGCGCTCAACCGCACCACATACTTCTTTACCGAAATCTCCTTCGCAGCCATGATCGCCTCCGTCGTCGCATCGTCGACAAAGCGAATCATCAAATCCTTTCAAATTGGTTGAAGCGGGCGACTAGGCTATTTTCGCGGGGGCCTGCGCTGGTTCAGATAGCGCATGTACTTGCGCCACACGATTTGCAAGAAGGATGGGGAAGTTCATCGCTATTGGCGCGCTGTGAATTCCGAGGCAATCCGGCCGGGATTGAACAACGAACCTGCTCCTTCGGAGCAGCAGGAAGT
>CAWGBJ010000009.1:0-514050 GCA_963820795.1 uncultured Alphaproteobacteria bacterium | reverse complement strand
GCTCCGCTCCCTCAAGATGGGGAATAGAGCCGGCCCGTCTTTAAGCCCGGGATCGGCCTGTGCAGCCTCGCCTCGCGCTCATCAAACGCGCCTCTTCGGAGCAACAGAGATCGAAGGTGGGTTTCCCCATTCGGAAATTCACGGATCAAAGCCTGTTCGCGGCTCCCCATGACTTATCGCAGCGTACCACGTCCTTCATCGCCTCTCAGCGCCAAGGCATCCACCAGATACCCTTAAGACACTTGATTGCTCTCATCGCCAAAGCGCGTTCCAGACCACGGAGGACAGACGATTGGCGGACAGAAAAGCGCGAGCCCTCCGTCAGCCGATGTCCCTCGTCCGATCTCTGATGCCGCCTTCGGCGTGAAAAGACCAGTTTTGCTTCAAACGCATCCGGGGATCTGAGCGGTCAGGCTCCAAACCCACGACTGGTCGCTTAACCGAGGACGGAGGACGGAGGAAAAGAGAACGGATAAGACCCGTCCTCCGATCTCCGTCGTCCGACGTCCGGTAACCGAATGCGCTTCCTCTTCACAATGTCAGATATCGCAGGACCGAGGGCGACGACGGAGAACCAAGTTCCCGCATCGGCCTTCCGGCCTTCCAGAAGAAGGACGACGGACGACAGAGGACAGATCGTCCCCGTCGGCCTTCCGGCCTTCCTCCGCTCAAGCGCTTTTGGCGCTCAGGCGAAACTGATAAATCGCATCGGAGATCCGACTTCGGACTTTGTCGTCCCTCGCGTCTTGCTCCGTCGCCCGCCGCAAGCCTCCGATATGGTGGAGCCAGACGGGATCGAACCGACGACCTCATGCTTGCAAAGCACGCGCTCTCCCAACTGAGCTATGGCCCCGTCGGAGAACGGAGGGCAGAGAATGGAGGACGGAGGATAACGTTCTCTGTCGTCGCTTGCTCCGTCGTCCGATAATGGTGGGCCTGGGAGGACTTGAACCTCCGACCTCACGCTTATCAAGCGCGCGCTCTAACCAACTGAGCTACAAGCCCGTCACCAGAGAACGGAGGCTTGGAGACCGGAGAACAGATTTCCGTCCTCCGATCTCTGTCGTCCGTCGTCCGAAAAGAAAGAGAGACGAAGGCGGCGCCGTCCCGCCAAACGCGGCTCGACCAAGCCGCTTGATTTCCCAGCCGGACCTCAAAACATGCCGACCTCGATGAACAAAAGGCGTCAAGCCCTCGGCCCCTAAAAGTCCTCTGTTTGCTGATGTCCGAATCCAGAAAGGAGGTGATCCAGCCGCAGGTTCCCCTACGGCTACCTTGTTACGACTTCACCCCAGTCGCTGACCCTACCGTGGCCGGCTGCCTCCCCCGGATCAAGTCCGGGGTTAGCGCGCCGTCTTCGGGTAAAACCAACTCCCATGGTGTGACGGGCGGTGTGTACAAGGCCCGGGAACGTATTCACCGCGGCGTGCTGATCCGCGATTACTAGCGATTCCAACTTCATGCACTCGAGTTGCAGAGTGCAATCCGAACTGAGACGGCTTTTCGAGATTTGCTGAGGGTCGCCCCTTCGCCTCCCGCTGTCACCGCCATTGTAGCACGTGTGTAGCCCAGCCTGTAAGGGCCATGAGGACTTGACGTCATCCCCACCTTCCTCCGGCTTATCACCGGCAGTCCCCCTGGAGTGCCCAACTGAATGATGGCAACTAAGGGCGAGGGTTGCGCTCGTTGCGGGACTTAACCCAACATCTCACGACACGAGCTGACGACAGCCATGCAGCACCTGTGTTCCCGGCCCGTGAGGGAAGATCGCATCTCTGCAATCCGTCCAGGACATGTCAAAAGCTGGTAAGGTTCTGCGCGTTGCTTCGAATTAAACCACATGCTCCACCGCTTGTGCGGGCCCCCGTCAATTCCTTTGAGTTTTAATCTTGCGACCGTACTCCCCAGGCGGGATGCTTAAAGCGTTAGCTGCGCCACTGAAGAGCAAGCTCCCCAACGGCTAGCATCCATCGTTTACAGCGTGGACTACCAGGGTATCTAATCCTGTTTGCTCCCCACGCTTTCGCGTCTCAGCGTCAGTTCCGGGCCAGTGAGCCGCCTTCGCCACTGGTGTTCTTGCGAATATCTACGAATTTCACCTCTACACTCGCAGTTCCACTCACCTCTCCCGGACTCAAGGTCCCCAGTATCAAAGGCAGTTCCAAGGTTGAGCCTTGGCATTTCACCCCTGACTTAAAGACCCGCCTACACGCGCTTTACGCCCAGTAATTCCGAACAACGCTAGCCCCCTTCGTATTACCGCGGCTGCTGGCACGAAGTTAGCCGGGGCTTCTTCTCTCGGTACCGTCATTATCGTCCCGAGCGAAAGAGCTTTACAACCCTAAGGCCGTCATCACTCACGCGGCATGGCTGGATCAGGCTTGCGCCCATTGTCCAATATTCCCCACTGCTGCCTCCCGTAGGAGTTTGGGCCGTGTCTCAGTCCCAATGTGGCTGATCATCCTCTCAGACCAGCTATCGATCGTCGCCTTGGTGGGCCGTTACCCCACCAACTAGCTAATCGAACGCGGGCCAATCCTCCGGCAATGAATCTTTCCCCCCAGGTCAAGCCCAGGGGCGTATCCGGTATTAGCTCAAGTTTCCTCGAGTTATTCCGAACCAAAGGGTATGTTCCCACGCGTTACTCACCCGTCTGCCACTGACGTCTTGCGACGCCCGTTCGACTTGCATGTGTTAAGCCTGCCGCCAGCGTTCGTTCTGAGCCAGGATCAAACTCTCAAGTTCAACTTGAAGATCAATCCCGACTGGTCACTTGCTTCAGGGCAAAGCCTCGCGGCCAAGCCCCTCCTCTTGACGAGTTCCAAAACACATCCGCTCAAATGAGAACCCAAACGCCGGTCCGCCTCACGGCGGTCCAGCATCCATCCCAAAAAGCGCGATGAATTTTTCAGAAAACGTGACCGTCAGTGTCTCTTCGGGACCCCAATGCCGCTACCCCGCGCAAAGAACTAAACCCCGCAACGAAATACCGGCGCCAAAGCCCCCGCAAGGACAACGCCGCCCACGTCTCTCTTCTATCCGATGCAATTGTCAAACAGCAGAGGATGCGAAAATCCGCGCCAGGCGCGGACCCCGTACCCCATGAGCCCAACCCCAGCCTCGCGGCGAACCGCCTTGCGAGAGCCGAGCCTGACCTCAAACCTTCGATCCCGCGCTTCCGCGCGGCCGGAACGGCCGAAAAACCTCCGGCCCCGCCTCTCAGCAGGGGGGAGCGTTCATAGGAAGTCCCGAAACTCCGCGGTCCACGCCGCCACTAGAGCGAGCCGAGCCGTCGGAGCGCGCGGATATAGGCCCTCGGCGTTTTCCTGTCAACGCTCTTTCGCGAAGAAATTCTCAGCTCGTGGATATCTTCGACCGCGAGCGCCGTTTCGCGTGCATCTTCATGCCGTAGCGCGGCCGAAGCGTCACCCGCTGCTGCGGCGTCACCTCATGTCCTTCGACCAGTTCGAAGCGATAGGACCTGATGAGGTTCGCCAGAATGATCACCGCTTCCTGCACGGCGAACGCCATGCCGATGCAGACGCGCGGGCCGGCGCCAAAGGGAATGTAGGCGAACCTGTCGATGCGTTCGCGCCGCTCGCCGAGGAAGCGCGACGGATCGAAAGCGTCCGGCGCCTCCCAGAGCCCGCGCCGGCGATGCAGCACGTAGGGCGAGACGACGACGACGGCGCCAGCCGGCACGCGTTCGCCGAGGATCTCGTCGTCGGCGATCGCCTGCCGGCTCAGGATCGCCGCCGGCGGATAGAGGCGAAGCGCCTCTTCGAAGACGGCGCGCAGCACCTTGCAGCCCTCGAGCGCTCCGGGTCGCCCAGGATCGAACGCGCGCTCGGCCTCCGCCTCGGCGCGCTCGCGCCACTCGGGCGCCTGCGAGAGGAGATAGAGCGTCCAGGTCAGGCCGTTCGCCGTTGTCTCGTGACCAGCGCTGATGAAGGTGACGACGTTGGCGCGAACGTCCGTCTCGGGCATGCCGAGTCCGGTCTCCGGGTCCTTCGCCTCGAGCAGCAGGGTCAGAAGATCATGCGGCGCGGCCTTGCCTTCGGCGAGCAGCGCCTTGCGGCGCTCAACGATCGCGTCGACCGTCTCCTCGAAGAACTTGAGCGACGAGCGTCCGCGCATCCGGCCGAAGCGCGGCAGGAAGGCCGGGGCGCCCAGCATGTCGAGGGGATCGAGCTTGCCGAAGGCGTTGAAATAGGCCGTCAACGCTTGACGGAAGGCGCTCGGCTCCCGTCCGAGCCCTTGCGAGAACAGGGTCTCCTCCAGGACCTCGAGTCCGAGGCGCGCCATCAGGCCGGCGACCTCGGTGACCGCGCCGTCGTGACGATGGCCGAGACGCTCGACCGCCGTCTCAGCCACTCTCTGCATCGCCGGCGCGAACTCGGCGACCTGGCGCGGCGAAAAGAGGGGCGCAAGCGAGCGGCGCTGCAGCCGCCAGGTTTCGCCCTCGGCGGTCAGGAGGCCGTTGCCGAGCCCGGGCCTCAGCACCCGGAGCTGCAAGTCGTCCTTGCGGTAGTTCGCGGCATTGTCGAGAAAGACATGACGAACCGCCGCCGGGTCGTGCGCGGCGGCGCGCAAGCCCAGAATCGACCGGCCGATCGAGAACGGCCGCTCGAAATCCGCTTGGCCCCAGATCTCGATCGGATTGCGCCGCAACGTCAGCATCAGCGACAGCGCACCGCGCCGCCGGATCGAGCGCGGCGGATAGGGGGGAACGAAAGGCCTTGCCGTCCTTGTCGCAGCCGTCATGCCGATCGCCTCCTTCGAGAGCCTCGCCGCAAGTCAGCGCCTCAAAACGCTGTTCTCTGCCGCATCGCCGCCGCAAGCGTGCCGTCGTCGAGAAAGTCGAGTTCGCCGCCGACCGGGACGCCGTGCGCGAGGCGCGTCACCGTGACCCGATGCCCGCCGAGAATGTCGCTGATGTAGTGCGCGGTGGTCTGGCCGTCCACGGTCGCGTTGACGGCGAGGATCACTTCGCTGACCCCGCCTTCGGCGATGCGGGCCGACAGCGCCGCGAGGTTGAGATCCTCAGGCCCGACGCCGTCGAGCGGCGACAGGACGCCGCCCAGCACATGATAGCGCGCCCGGATCGCCTGCGCCCGCTCGAGCGCCCAGAGATCGGCGACCGTTTCGACGACGACGATCGTCGCCGGATCGCGCCGCTCGTCCGCACAGATCGTGCAGGGGTCGCGCGAATCGACATTGCCGCAGACCGAGCAGACGACGATCCGCTCCGCCGCCGCCCGCATCGCCTCGGCGAGCGGGCCGAGCAGCGTCTCCCGTTTGCGGATGAGGTGCAGCGCCGCCCGCCTGGCCGAGCGCGGACCCAGGCCCGGCAGCCGCGCTAGGAGCTGCACCAGCCGCTCGATCTCCGGTCCGGCGACGCTGACCGCCATCGTCAGAACGGCAGCTTCATGCCGGGCGGCAGCGGCAGTCCGGCGGTCAGGGCCTGCATCTTTTCTGTCGCCGCCCGGTCGGCCTTGGCTTTGGCGTCGGAAAAGGCGGCGATGATCAGGTCCTCCAGGATCTCCTTGTCGGACGGCGTCATCAGCGAGGGATCGATGCGCACCGCCTTCAGCTCGCCCTTCGCCGTCATGGTGACCGCCACCATGCCGCCGCCGGCGGCGCCCTCGACCTCCAGGCGGCCGAGCTCGTCCTGCGCCTCCTGCAGCTTCTCCTGCATCGCCTGCGCCTTCTTCATCATGCCCATGATATCCATGGCGGTCTCCTGGTGGTCGTTGAAGTTCTGGCAGTCTCTAAAGATCGTCGTCGATCGCGGGTTCGGCATCGGCGTAGCCGACGTCTTCATCGGGCGCCGCCGGCGCGGACGCCGCCGTCTCCGGGACGCGCACATCGACAATGCGCGCGCCCTTGAATCGCTCCAGCACCTTCTGCACCAGCGGATGCGCAGCAGCGCCGCCGGCGCGCTCGGCCTCACGCGCCTCCGCCCGCTCGCGCATTGTCGGCGCGGTCGCGCCCGCGGCGAGCGCCACCATCCAGCGTTCGCCGGTCCATTCCTGCAGGCGTCTCGACAGCGTCTGCGCCAGCCCGGGCGAGGCGCCATCGACCAGCGAGAAGGCGATGCTGCCGTGATCGAACCGCTCGAGCCGCACGTCCTGCTCGAGCGCCTGAACGAGCTTGATGTCGCGCCTCGAACGGGCGAGCGCCACCACGTCCTCGAAGCACTGAAGCCGGGGCGACGGCGCGGGCGGTTCCGCCGGCGCGGCCGCCGCGACCGGCTGCGGCGGGCGCTCGGCTAGCGCCGGGCCGGCCGGGGCGAGGCTCAAGGCGGCGCGCGGGCCCCCGGCCGGCGGCAGCGGCGGCGCGTGTCGGGGCGCGCCGTCCGATGTCTCGGCGAGCTTGCGCAGCGCCTCCTCGGGCGTCGGCAAGTCGGCGGCGTAAGCGAGCCGGATGAGCGCCATTTCGGCCGAGGCGAGCGGGCGGGGCGAATCCCTAACGTCCTGCGACGCCTTTCAACAGGATCTGCCAGCCGCGCGTCAGCGCGCCCAGGCTGAGCGGGCCGGCGAATTCGCGCGCCCGCTCGCGCTCGATGCCGCTTACCGCCGGGTCCTCGGGCGCGTCCGGCGCGATCTTCGCCCGGGTGACGAGATGGCAGAATTCGGCCACCGCGATCAGGACGTCGGCAGGGTCGGCGCCGGCGCGATGCAGCGCGCGTAAGGTTTCGAGCGCCGCGGCGACCTCGCCTCGCATCGTGCGCTCGAAGAGTGCGACGATGCCGCCGCGGTCGGAAAGGCCGAGCATGTCGCGGACCGCGGGCTCCGCGACGCCGCCGGCGCCGCCGTAGGCGATTGCCTGATCGAGCAGCGACAGCGCGTCGCGCACCGAGCCCTCGGCGACGCGGGCGATCAGCGCCAGCGCTTCCGGCTCCACGGCGAAGCCCTCGGCGGCGGCGATCCTGGCGAGATGGGCGATCATCGGGCCGGCCTCGATCCGCCTCAGATCGAAGCGGATGCAGCGCGAGCGCACCGTGATCGGCACCTTCTCGATCTCGGTCGTGGCGAACAGGAACTTGATGTGCTCGGGCGGCTCTTCCAGCGTCTTCAGGAGACCGTTGAAGGCGGCCTTCGACAGCATGTGCACTTCGTCGATGATATAGACCTTGGTGCGGGCGCGAGACCGGGCGGTAGCGGGCGTTCTCGATGATCTCGCGCACGTCGTCGATGCCGGTATGCGAGGCGGCGTCCATCTCGATCACGTCGACATGGCGCGACTCGAGGATCGCCTGGCAATGGGCGCCGAATTCCGGCATGTCGACGCTGGGCGCATCGATCCTGCCGGGCAGGCTGTAATTGAAGGCGCGGGCCAGGATGCGCGCGGTCGTCGTCTTGCCGACGCCGCGGACGCCGGTGAGGATATAGGCCTGGTGGATGCGGCCGGCGGCGAAGGAATTGGCGAGAGTGCGGACAACCGGCTCCTGGCCGATCAGGTCCTCGAAACGCTGCGGCCGGTATTTTCGCGCCAGCACGCGATAGGCAGGCGCGGGGGAGGGAGACGTGGCCTGCGCCGGGGCGGCCTCGCCGGGAAACAGCGAATCGCTCATCGCCCGCCTTTCAAGGCCGCCCGGATCGATCGAATTGAGCCATCAACATTCGCGGGGATCGCGCTTTAAGGATCGGCGCCGCCACGATGCGGCCGAAGCGGCGATCAGGGCGAAGGCGGGAGATTGGACAAAGACCCGCCCTGTCTCGTTAGGGCTGCTTCCTTCCGGATCTGACCCGGTTGGCGAGCGGTACGTCCTTCGCCAACCTCCCGCCCCCCATGTGGACCATCGCGGCGCCGGACGCAAGAGGCGGGCTCCGGGACAGTCCCGCATCGAAAGTCAACCCGGATAATCGTCATGGCGCCGGCCGAACGATTTCTACTTCACGTCTCTGTGTTTTCGATGACCGTGTCGGCGATCGCGCGCTTGGTCATGATGCCCACGACATCGTGGGTTCTCGGCCGGTCGACGCCGCGAAAGACGATGGCGGCGCTCGCCCGATGGCGCCTGAGCCGCGCCAGCGCCAGGCTCAGGAGATCGGTGTCCCGGCAAAGGACGAGGCGTTTCTCGACAAAGCGGTCGATCAGGACATCCGTATGGATTCGGGCCTCTCGCCACAGGCCGGAACGCGGCGGCACCAGGCCGACGATCCGGCCCTCCTGTTCGACAAGGATCGCCCGGAGGTCGTCCTCATCCTCGGCCCCAAGCACATCGTTCAGCGTCGTGCCGGCCTTGGCGATGAGGAACCGGCGCTCCATGACGTCTTGCGCCTGTTTCACCAGATAGAGATTGACGTAACGCTCCTTCGGGATCCGGTGGCCGCGGTGGCGAAGCTTGACGGTGTAGATCGTCTCGCTGATCAGCGCGCGTCGGACCCCGGCGGCGACGGCGACGGCGACGATGACCGGAACGATGATGGCGTAATCGCGCGTCATCTCGAAAACCATGATGATCCCGGTCATGACGGCGCCGGTGCCCGCCCCGACGATCGCCGCCATGCCGACGATCGCCGCCGACGGGATGGTCAGGCCGGCGTTCGGAAGCACCACCCCGACGATGGTCGCGAACGCGGCGCCGAGCGTCGCGCCCATGTACAGGGAGGGCGAGAAGATGCCGCCGGAGGCGCCGGAGCCGAGGCTGATCGTCGTGGCGAAGAGCTTCAGGACGAGGAGCAGCGCCAGCAATCCGGCCGCGGTCATCTTTTCGTCGAGAACCGACTGAATGACGCCGTAGCCGACGCCGTCGATGTAGGAGTGCCCGAAGACGCGCATCAGCACGACCATCATCGCCCCGATAACCGCCATGCCGACGATGTTTTGCGTGTAGACGTTGCCCGGCAGCCGGGGAAAATTATCCTCCATGACGACGAGCAGGCGAATGAACGCCCAGGAGACGACCCCGCACAGGACGCCGAGCAGCACGAAGGCGAGACCCTCCTCGATGCTGAAGGACTGCGCCAGCGGAAAATTAATTTCGGGGACCGCGAAGGCGGGGTCCGGCCCGATCAGGATTCTGCTCAGAAGCGTCGCCGCGCCGGTCGCGACCACGACCGGAAGAAAGGTCCGGTTGGAAACTTCGGGCAACAAGATTTCGAGGGCGAAGAGGACGCCGCCGAGCGGGGTGTTGAAAGTCGCGGCGATGCCGGCGCCCGCCCCGGCCGAGAGGAGCGTCACCTTCTGCCAGTTCGACAGCCGGATCACCTGGGAAAAGGCCGAACCCAGCGCCGCGCCGATCTGGATGATCGGGCCCTCGCGGCCGACCGCCGCGCCGCTGCCGATCGACAGCGCCGAGGCCAGCGACTTGATCACGGCGACCTGCCAGCGGATGTTTCCACCGCCGTAGTAGATCGAATCCATGACCTCGGGCACCCCATGCCCCTTGGCCTCCGGGCGCGAATTTCTCCACCAGATAGACGACGATCAGACCCGCCGATGATCGGCGAGAAAAACACGAAGTCGCCGAATCGGCTCGGGCGTCTCGAGGAGGTTGGCGTTGTACCGGAGGCTGAATTCGCCGTTGTAGAAGACGTTGTGAATGAGCCCGATCAGTCCGCGCAGAGTGACCGCGCCGACGCCGGTCATCAGACCGATGAACAAAGCGAGAAGGCAGAGAATGAGAAGTCCGACCTGGCGTTCCTTCGCCTCATCGATCGGCCGGCTGACGTCCTTCGATCTGACGCCGGCGTCGGGAGACGGGGCGAGCGTGCGCGGCATGCGAATCGGTCTGTCCTCCGGATTTGGGCGAACGCCGAAGAAGTGTCGAATTGCCCGCTTGTCAGCTTAACAGGCGCCGGCGGCAAAGTGTTTTCGTCGTCGCCCGTCGGATTTGCAAGCGTCCGACTTTGTCCGGCTGATCGTTTAAATTCAAGGCCCCGGTAGCCCGGCCGATTCCCCTTGGCCGCTTTGCCCGGGGCAGAGCCACGCCAGGGCGCGTATCACAAACTCGTGTCCCCCCGAACGGCGCCATTCCCCGTGCGCGATGATCGCGCGCTCGCAATTCCAGCCGAGCGCCTTGGCGCATGCGCCGCGCGACGCCGCGCGATCCACAAAAGACAGCCGCCATTCACGTGGCGCGCCAGGAGCGGCCGAAGCGATTCCGTCGAGCCGGGCCAGCGGCCGGCGCCAAAAGGACCAGTTCCGGCGCAGGAAGGCATCGTCGAAGGCCTGGATGAGATCGGCGAAGATCGCCGTGCGCGACGGCCGGTGAAAAAACGCGATCTCGTCCAAGGCGAAAGATCCGCGAAACCACGCCTGATCGAGGTCAGGCCCCCATTCCTTGGGCGGCGTCTCCGTCAGCGGCGCCTCGAAAACAAGGTTGCGACAGCGTTTGACCGTCGAGAGCGGTCCCCACAATTTCGCGCGCCGGTAGGCCGCCTTCCATTCGGCGAGGTAGAGCCGGTGCAGCTTGTTGGGACTGACCAGATGCGCGACGTCGCCCAGAAGGTCGACTTCTGCGCGGAGGTCGGCGTCGAGCTTGACCGGCGACCACACCCAGAGCCCGGCATCGGCGAGACGGACGATGACGCTGCGCGTCGGGTAGGCAAACCCGTAGAAGCTGACGAGTTCCCCCTCCGCCAGCCACAATGCATCGTCAAGTCCTTCGAGTCTTCCCATTCACCAATAGAAGGCGGAAATCAGGAGATTGTTCCGCGTTCACCTCCGCTCTGACGGCTTCCCCGCCACTTCCCCGCCCACTTATAGCAAGATAGCGCCTCGACCGCCCCGGGTCGCAGCCGATTTCGACTATCCGGGCGCCTTCGCCGTCGCTTTCGGCCGCGAGCAGGATTCGCGCTCCACCAATCGCGGAGGAAAGAGGAGCTGGCGGCTGGACGGGTGCGTCTTGCCTGCGACCTGGTCGAGCAGAGTCGCGATCGCCGTCCGGGTCATATCCTCGATCGGCTGAGCGATCAGCGTGGGGCGTGGATGCATGATGTCCGCCCAGTCGAAATCGTCGATGCCGATGAACGACGCTTCTTCCGGACACCGCGCCTTGAGGTCCCCCAGCGCCCGCATGACTCCGATCGTCATGAAGTTGCTCAGCGACACGAACGCGGTCGGCGGCGAGGGCGAACTCAACCGGCGCCGCGTCTCTTCGTACGCCTTCTGCAACGTGAACTCAGCGATACTCACCTGATCGTTGGCAAGTGCGAGCCCGCGCTCCTTGAAGGCGATGCGGCAGCCCTCAAGCCTCAGCTCATGCGATGAGACGCCCTCGCGCCCGCCGATCACGACAATGCGGCGGTGCCCGAGATCGAGGAGGCGGCGCGCGGCCATCGTGCCGGCCTCCACGTCGTTGAGCGCGACGACATCGTATGGCGTTCCCTCGACCAGGCTCCCCATGAGCACGGTCGGAACATGAATTTCCGCCATCAACCGCCGGCCATGCCGGATGTCGGAGCGCGTCGAGATGAGGATGAGTCCGGCGACGCGCTGCATGCGCATCATCTTGAGGATGCGCATCTCGCGCTCCGTGTCTTCGTCGGTGTTGTAGACGAAAGTCATATAGCCGGCTTTGAGGCACTCGTTCTCAACGACGCGCGCGAGGGCCGAAAAGTGCGGATTGGTGATGTCGGGCACGATCACGCCGATGAGACGCGAGCGGCCGCTCCGGAGCGTCTGAGCGGCGCGTTGCGGCGCATAGCCGATTTCGGCGATCGCCCGTTCGACCTTGCTGATGACCTCGTCGCTGGTCGGCGCGGAGCGGTTGATGACGGCGGAGACAGTCGAGATCGCGACGCCCGCCCGCCTGGCGACATCCCGGATGGTGGACACGGAGCTTCGTTCCTTGACACGAGATCGCTGGCTCCCTATCATCGAAACGTTTCGACACCAACAAATAAACTTGCCTGCGCGAGCGGGACCGGCCGCGTGATCCGGGATCGCCGCGAGCAATGCCAGGCGACAGGGAAACGCCGACAACGGGAGGATGATCGTGAAAGCGCGACTGACTGGACTTATGCTTGCTGCAGGCCTCGCTCTCGCAGCGACTGCGGTTCGGGCCGACGACGTCTCGGCCAATCTGAGGCTGATGGCTTTCGGCGGCGATGCGCAACTGACGGCGGTGAAGCACGCAGTCGAGCGCTTCAATCACGAGTACCCGAACGTGAAGGTCGAGATCGCTATCGATCCGATCACCAACGGCTGGGGCGATTACGTCACCCACGTCCTGTCGCAATTCAACGCCGGCGACGCCTACGACGTCTATGGAACGGCGATCGAGACTTTCCGCACCTTCGAGACGCGCGGTATTTTCATCCCGCTCGACGATTATATCGCCAAGAACCCGAGCTACTCGGACTTCGACCCGTCGTTGTTCAAGTATTCGTCCTACCAGGGTAAGACCTATTTCATTCCGATCGGCTGGAACAACATTATGATCAACTACAATCGCGCGTTGTTCCGCGATGCAGGGATTCCCTATCCGAAGGACTGGACCTGGGAGCAGTTCCGCGAGGTGGCGAAGAAGCTGACCAAGCGCGACGCCGCCGGCAACGTCGTCCAGTACGGCTATGAGGTGCCGAACCAGAATTTCTTCGTTCAGCCATGGTTCCTGACCAACGGCACGTCGCCGCTCAACGCCGACTGGACGGCATCGAACATGCTCGATCCCAAGGTCGCGGAGACGCTACAGTTCCTCCATGACCTGATCCATGTCGACAAGGTGTCGCCGATCCCGGGCAAGGACACGATGGACAACCAGTTTGACGCCGGGCAAGTGGCGATGATTTCGCGCGGCCACTGGATCCTGGAGAACGCCAAGAAGGCGAAGCTCGACATGGACATCGCCGACGTGCCGTCGAAGGTGAACGACAACACGGTCATCGGCTTCGGCGGCTATGGCGTGTCCAAGACCTCCAAAAATCCGGAGCTCGCCAAGGCGCTGATCGGGGCGCTGACCAGCGAGGAGACGCAGAAGGAGGAGGGCGAACTCGGCGGCGGCGTTCCCGGCCGCAAGTCGGCCGCCGAGACGCCTGGCTTCCTCGCCTTTCCGCCGAGCGCAGCGCTCTACTATCAGACGCTGCCGCACACGGTGCCCGTGCCGTCGCCGGCGAACTTTCAGGACGTGGAGAAGATCTTCATGCGCAACTATGTGGCGATGATGGCGGATGAGATTTCGATCCCGGAAGGCGTGAAGCGCACCGACCAGGAACTGAACGAGTCGTTCAAGCGGCTGGCCGCCCAGCAGGGCAAATAGGCGCAATCGCGGCGCCGGCCGGCATGCGGCGTGTCGCCGCCTCTGAACACACGCGCCGACGCCGGATCCTTTTCGATGCAAGCGGCTGTCATGCCTCAGGCGTCCAAGCTCAGCCGCGCGCAGGCGCGTGCGGGCTATCTCTTCGTCCTGCCGTCGTTCGCGCTTTACCTGGTCTTCGTCCTCGCGCCGGTCCTCGTCACCTGCGTCCTCAGCTTCGCCTTCTACGATCCGATGCTCGGGTCACGATGGGTCGGCCTCGACAATTACCGGCGCTTCTTCACCGACGACCGGTCGCTGCAAATCTTCTGGAACACCCTGCGTTTCACGCTGTTTGCGGTGACCGGCAACATTTGCGTCGGCATGCTGTTCGCGCTGGCGCTCAACCGCCGCATGCCGACCGTCCTGCTCTACCTTTTCCGGCTCGCCTACTTTCTGCCGGTAATCATCGCGGCGGCCTTCGTCTCGATCGTCTGGGGCTACTTCTACGGCGACGATCTCGGCGTCATCAATTACTACCTCATTCGCCTCGGCTTCAGCCCGGTGCACTGGCTGACGTCCAGCCACAACGCGATGATGTCGATCGTCTTCATGGACGTGTGGAAGAACGCCGGCTTCTTCATGATCATCTTCATCGCGGCGCTTCAGGGCGTGCCGAAGCCGCTGGTCGAAGCGGCGGTCATGGACGGCGCGTCCTACTGGCGGCGGTTCTTCAGGATCGTCTTGCCGTGGATCTCTCCCGTCGTCTTCTTCGCCATCGTCTATGCGTCGATCGGGGCGCTGCAGGTGTTCGAGTCGATCGTGATTCTGACCCGCGGCGGCCCGGGCGATGCGACCCGCTCGATGTCGATCTACATCGTCGAGGAAGCCTTCGACAGTTTCGAGATCGGCTACGCCGCCTCGGTCGCCGTCGTCATGACCGTGGTCATCCTCGCGATCACCGCGTTGCAATTCATGGCGTCGCGCGCCTGGGTCCGCCACTAGGATGCGCACCAAGGCCTCCCAGCGCGGCATCGATCTGGCGATCATCGCCATCATGGCGGCGCTCGGCGTCTTCATGCTGCTGCCGTTCGCGTGGCTCTTCAGCATGTCGTTCCGCACGGTGAAGGACGCCTACCGGATGCCGCCGAGCTTCCTGCCGCCGCGTCTCGATTTCGACAATTATCGCGCGGTTCTCAACTCGTCGGTGCCGTTCCTGCAGATTTACGCCAACAGCGTCGAGGTCGCGGTGATCGTGACGATCGGCCAGCTCGTCACCTGCACGCTCGCCGCGTTCGCCTTCGCCAGGCTGCATTTTCCCGGCCGCGACAGCCTCTTCTTCATCATGCTGGTCGGGCTCCTGTTCCCGGCGCAGGTGACGATCATTCCGATCTATCTCGGCTTCGCCAAGGTCGGATTGCTGAACCGCCCGATCGGGCTGGCTCTGATGTATCTGACCTCGAGCTTCGGCGTCTTTCTGGTCCGGCAATTCATGCGCTCGCAGCCAAAGGCGCTCGAAGACGCGGCGCTGATGGACGGCGCCGGCTACTTCAAGATTTTTTTCCGCATCTCGCTGCCGCAGCTGCGGCCGGCTCTGGCCGCGCTCGGCATCATCACCTTCACCCAGACCTGGAACTACTATTTTCAGGCGCGGGTGCTCCTCGAGCCGCAGGACGCGATGACCCTTCCGGTCGCGATGGACGTGCTCAGGGGCTATCTCGGATCGGGGAATCTCGCCCTTGTCATGGCGGCGATGAGCATGTCGGTGCTGCCGGTCATCCTCCTCTTCCTGCTGGCGCAGAGGATGGTGATCGAAGGCATCGCCATGAGCGGCATCAAGAATTGAGGAACAGCATGGACGCCATCGCGCAGTCAAACCCGCTCGCGGCGATCGACGACCGCTTCGTCTACCGCGGCGCCCGCCGGCAACATGTGGCGTTCCCGCTCGGCGGCATCGGCTCCGGCAGCGTTTCGCTGACCGGCAGCGGGCGGCTCGTCGACTGGAGCATCCGCAATCGGCCGGCGATCCACCAGCACAACGGCTACAGCCATTTCGCCATCAAGGCCGAGCGCGACGGCGAGCTGGTCGACGCCCGCGTTCTCAATGGTCCTTACGAGGGCTTGGCGACCGGTTCGCCGAGCCGACGCAAGTTCGACGGATACGGCTTCGGCGCCAATCGCGACTCGATGGCCGGCGTCCCGCATTTCGACGACGCGGTCTTTGTCGGAAGATTTCCGGTGGCCGAGATCGAGTTCATCCGCGACGCCTTTCCGGGCAAGGTGCGGATGACGGCGTTCAGTCCGTTCATCCCGCACAACGACCGCGACACGTCGATGCCGGCGGCTCTGTTCTCCTTTGCGATCGAAAACGATACCGACGCGCCGATCGACTATACGGTCGCAGCCACGCTCGGAAATTATGGCTGCGATAGCGGCGTGCACAGCTTCTCCCGATCGGGGCCGCTCAGCGCGCTCCACTTCACCTCCGCCGACGTCGACCGGCCTCAATGGCAGCGCGGCGACCTCGCGCTGACGACCGAGGGCGACGGAGTCGAGCACGTCGATTATCACGTGCGCGGGCAATGGTTCGACAGCCTGAGCCGCTACTGGCGCGAATTCGCCCGGCCCGGTCCGCTGCGCGAGCGGCGCTACGAGGAGCCGCGCCCGACCGCCAACATGTTCCAGCAGCCCGAGCACGGCACGCTGGCGCGTCGCGTTCGCGTCGCGCCGGGGGCGCGGGCGCGGGTTCGATTCGCGATCACCTGGAACTACCCGACCGGCGCGATTTACTGGTTCAACCGCAGTGGGCCCGGCGAGCCCGAATATTCCGGCGAGCCGCCGACATGGCGGAACTACTACGCGACGCAATGGGCCGATTCGCTCGCGAGCGGGGCCGAGGCGTTCCGCCGCTGGGAAGAGCTGGAAGGCGCGACCGCAGCCTTCCGCGACTCGCTGTTCGGCTCATCGACGCCCTCCGAGATTATCGACGCGGTGTCCGGCACGCTCGGCGTGCTGCGCAGCGCCACCGTCATTCGCCTCGAAGGCGGCGAGCTTTGGGGCTGGGAGGGCCAGCACATCGGCGAGGGGTCCTGCGAAGGCAGCTGCACCCATGTCTGGAACTACCAGCAGGCGCTCGCCTGGCTGTTCCCCAGCCTGGAGAGAACGCTGCGCGAGACCGAGTTCGCCTACAATCAGCTGCCGAACGGCGGACTGACGTTCCGCCAGCGCCTGCCGCTCGGCTCCGGTTTCGACATCATCGGCCCCTGCGCCGACGGGCACTTCGGCGCGACGGTCAAGGCCTATCGCGAATGGCGCAATTCAGGCGACGACGCCTGGCTTAGGCGACACTGGCCCAACATCAAGCGTTCGATCGAATATGCCTGGTCGCCGGACAACCCCGATCGCTGGGACCCGGACAGGACGGGGGTCCTGTGGGGTCGGCAGCATCACACCCTCGACATGGAGCTGTTCGGACCCAATTCCTGGCTGACCAGCATGTATCTCGCCGCGCTGAAGGCTGCCGCCGAGATGGCTGTCGCGATGGGCGAGCCCGAATTCGGGGCCGAATGCGCAGGCCTGGCCAGAAAGGGCGGCGCCTACGTCGATCGCGTCCTCTTCAACGGGCGATACTACGCGCAGAAGCTCGCGCTTGACGATCGCTCCGCTCTCGAGCCGTTCGATCAGGGGCGGAAGGCCGGCGTTTTGCGCGACTCCTTCATGGACGCCTATTGGTCGCGGGAATACGGGGAGATCAAATATCAGATCGGCGGCGGCTGCCTGACCGACCAGATCCTCGGTCAGTGGCACGCCGACCTTGCGGGTCTCGGCGATCTCCTGTCGCCGGAAAACATCGCAGCGGCCCTGAGCTCGATCTACCGGGAGAATTTTCGGCCGACGCTGCGCGATCATTTCAATCCGTGTCGCGTCTACGCTTACGAGGACGAGGCCGGCCTCATCGTGTGCTCTTGGCCGAAGGGCTCGCAGGAGCCGG
Source organism: uncultured Alphaproteobacteria bacterium (assembly GCA_963820795.1). Classification (GTDB taxonomy): domain Bacteria; phylum Pseudomonadota; class Alphaproteobacteria; order Rhizobiales; family Beijerinckiaceae; genus Roseiarcus. The sequence goes on along the minus strand of CAWGBJ010000009.1, from coordinate 496,873 downwards.
CGACCCCCGTCCCCTATTCGGAGGAGGTTTGGACCGGTCTCGAGTACATGTTCGCCGCCCACCTCATCGCGCGCGGCTTCGTCGACGAGGGCCTGACGATCGTGCGCGCGGCGCGAGCCCGGCACGACGGCTCGCGGCGAAACCCCTGGAACGATATCGAGTGCGGCAGCTACTACGCTCGCTCGCTGTCGAGCTACGCGCTCCTGAACGCTTTTATCGGCCTGAGCTTTGATCAGCGCGCGGACGAGATCGGCTTCAGGCCGGCGCGGGCCGGGATTGGGACCTATTTCTGGTCGGCCGGCCGCGGCTGGGGCGAGATCGAATTCCGCGAGCGCGCGGCGATCCTGTCGGTCAAAGGCGGCGAGCTTGCGGCCTCGCGCCTCCGCTTGCCGAGTCTGCCCGGACGCGTCACGGTGGACGGGCGTCCGGTCGAGCGCGACGGCGACGTCGTCCTGTTGGGCGCGCGGCGCCGGCTCGGGCCGGGAGAGCGGATCGTCATCGGAGCGGACGGGCGTGGCGCGGCTTGAGCTGAAGGGCCTTCGCAAGAGCTTTCAGTCCGTCGAGGTGATCCACGGGGTGGACCTGACGGTGGAGGCGGGATCCTTCACGGTGTTCGTCGGCCCCTCGGGCTGCGGAAAGTCGACGCTGTTGCGGATGATCGCCGGGCTCGAGGACGTAACCGAGGGAAACATCCTTTTGGACGGCAAGCGCTGCGAGCATCTCCTGCCGGCGAGCCGCGGCATGGCGATGGTGTTCCAGTCCTACGCGCTCTATCCGCATATGAGCGTGCGCGAGAACCTCCGCTTCGGCCTGGTCTGCCAGAAAGTCGGCAAGACCGAGATCGCCGGGCGGATTGCGCGGGCGGCCGAGATTCTGCAGATCGCGCCGCTGCTCGACCGCCTGCCGTCGCAATTGTCGGGAGGTCAAAGTCAGCGCGTCGCGATCGGGCGGGCGATCGTCAAGGAGCCGAAGGCGTTTCTGTTCGACGAACCGCTGTCGAACCTCGACGCCGAGCTCAGGGTCAAGATGCGCAGCGAGATCGCTGCGCTGCATCGGCGCCTTGGCGCGACGACGATCTATGTCACGCATGATCAGGTCGAGGCGATGACAATGGCCGACACGATCGTCGTGCTCCGCGACGGCGCGGTGGAGCAGTCGGGTCCGCCGATCGAGCTCTATTCGCGACCCCGCAATCGCTTCGTCGCCTGTTTCCTCGGGGCCCCGCAAATGAACATTCTCGCCGCCGCGCCGGTCGGGCCGAGCGGCAGGGGCATGAAGCTCGCGCTCGACGAGAGCCGGGTCAGCGTCGAAGCCAGCGTCCCCCCGGAGGCGCATAAGCCGGGAAGCGCCTTAAGCGTCGGCATACGGCCTGAGCACCTTACGCCGGGCGATGGCGGATTGCGGTTGCGTGTGGATGCGAGCGAAGTCCTGGGCGCCGAGACGATCATTCACGGCGTCCTGCGATCTGGAGAACGCCTGGCCGTGTCGCTGCGCGGACTGCACCGGGTCGTTCACGGCGAGTCGATCGGATTCGAGGTCGATCCCGGCGATGTCCACGTATTCGACGAAACCGGAGCCGCCTTTCCCCGCAGCGCCCACGCCAAGGTCGAAACGCTGACCTGACTGGCGTGTTTGAGCCGTCGCTTCTTCCGAGAATGACCGCTGTTTCAGCGCAACGGACGGCCGGAGTCGACGGATAATGTTGAAAAGCTCGAATTCCGCATGGATCACAATTCAGAATACCGCTGGCGGCCTCGACCGGTGTTACCGTGTGTGAGGCTCCTGCATGCCCTGGCGTGAGGACTATCGGCTGAGATGACGCGACGCGCGCGAAAACGACATTTTCGGGGTGGCTCAATTTCCGAGTTTTTCAACACAATCGACGTAAAGCGGCCATAGCGTTTCGCGACTCCGGCGGTTGCAATCGGGGGATACCCGCTCTGCAAGACGCTCTGCGGCTACGGGTTCATTCTTCTTAATTTCGAGATAACCGCCGTGCATCTGCATTGCCTGGTCGGCAGTTGCGGTCAAGGACAGCGGTTGATTTCGCATCGTAACACGTCGCCAGAGGGGATACTATCAGGCCCATGCTAAGATATTTGCCTTCTCAAGCCAAGGAAATCCTCGAAGCAGCCGCAGAATGAGGTGCCGGTTCGCGTCGCTAGAACTATCCCGTAACATAAGTTTGATCGAACAACCCCCCGATGAAGCTTGGCTTTGCGAAATACCTCGTTCTAGGCGCAAACAGACCTCGGTCAAAAGCTGCCTATTATCTATCCGCGGCACACAAATGTCCTGTCGGCGGAGATGTTCGCCCTATAACTGACGTGTTCGCCCTGTATCAGACCGCCAAGAAGTTTCACTGGACATGTCGGGTGCGCGCTTCCGAGGGCGCGACGATGTCGCCACCGCAAGTTTGCTCGAATTTTGGATCGTCCGGGTTGAGCGCGGCGTCTGGTCCTGTTCGAGGTCACTCGAGCAACGGGAGAATCAATACTGGTTGTAGTGATCGGTTGGGACGTCGCGAATTCAGGAAATTCGATATGGCGAAACTAGTGGCTGGCTCGCCGCTCTGGCGGATCCAGTTGCCCGACCAGAGCGACCGTTCGCGTCAAGTCATCGCGCTCTGCGGCGACGGCGGTTTCAACATGTTGATGTGCGCGCCGGCGGCTAACGAATCGCGGCGATGGCGCCGTCGTCGGGGCGCGAGGGAAGGACTCGTGTTCGACACAAGGAAGTGGCGGCGTCCGCCGTCGTCGCCGAGGCCCATCTAACGGGTCATCGCGACGTCCGCGCTGAAGCAGCGGGCTGATTTCGATATCGGGCGACGGCAAGCTCTGGGACGAATTGAAGGAGCGCTTCGATGGACGCCACCGCTCTTCTTCTGTCGCGGCTTCAGTTCGCCTTCACCATCTCGTTTCACATCATCTTTCCATCGTTCACGATCGGCCTCGCCGCGTGGCTGACCATACTTGAGGCTTTGTCTCTTGCGACGGGTCGTCCGGCGTACCGGGTGGTGTTCGAATTCTGGCTGAAAATCTTCGGCGTGGCGTTCGGACTCGGTGTGGTGTCGGGGATCGTGATGGCGTTCCAGTTCGGCACGAACTGGGACGTGCTGGCGCGAATGTCCGGACCGATTCAAGGGGTGCTGCTTTCGTACGAAACCTTCACAGCCTTTTTTCTCGAGGCCAGTTTTTTTGGAATTCTTCTCTTCGGACGTCCTCGCGTTCCACCGTGGTTCTACCTGTTCTCGACCGCGATGGTAGCGCTGGGCACCACGCTTTCGGCGTTCTGGATCATGGCCAACAACAGCTGGATGCAGGCGCCCGTCGGCTACGCGATCGAGAACGGCGAATTCGTCCCAACCGACTGGTCCAAGATCGTCTTCAGTCCGGTTTTATGGGTGCGTTTTCCCCATATGCTGCTTGCCGCGTACATAACCGGCGCCTTCTGCGTCGCCGCGACGGGGGCCTGGTACCTGCTGCGCGGGAAATTCCACGCCGAAGCGCGCATCATGCTGCACATGGGTCTGGGTCTCGCTGCGGTGCTCGTGCCGGTCCAGCTCTTTTTCGGGCACTTGAATGGGGAATATGTCGTTCACCGCCAACCATCGAAGATGGCCGCGATCGAGGCGCGCTGGCACGATGAGAAGCCTGCCGCTGAGGTCCTGCTCGCCTGGCCAGACGTCAGGAATCGGCGAAACCTCTTCGCGATCGCGCTTCCCCCGCCCTTTGGCAGCCTGATTGACTCCGACAGCCTGACCGCTGGAGAGGTCGGAATGGACAGTATCCCGGTGCAGGATCGGCCCCCAGTGATCATTCCGTTCTTCGCGTTTCGGGTGATGGTTGGCTGCGGTCTCCTCATGCTGTTGCTCGCCTGGGTCGGATCTTACCTGAGCATCAAAGGAAGCATCGAACGAAACCGTCTGCTGCTGTGGGCGACATTTCTAAGCTTTCCACTGCCATTCATCGCCATATTGACGGGTTGGTTCACCGCCGAGGTCGGCCGTCAGCCATGGACGGTCTATGGCGTCCTCCGGACCGCAGACTCGGTGACGCCCTTCCTGACGGCGCAAGCAGCGACGACCTCCCTTATTGTCTTTTGCGCGGTCTACACGTTCATTTTCGCCTTCGGTGTTTTTTACATTCACCGACTATTGCGCGTCGGGACCTGAGGGCAGCCTGGCGCGAGCGCCCGCCGCGGCGGTGCCAAACCGTCCGATGTCGGTGGTCGATGAGTCGATCCCGCGAACTCGGCTGCATGTTGGGGAAGGAGAATAGCCGTGGTCATGTTCTGGGTGGGTGTCCTGGCCATCAGCATATTGTTCTACGTTCTGCTCGACGGGTTCGATCTTGGCGTCGGAATTCTGTTCGGCTTCGCGACCAGCGAACCGAGTCGGCGCGAGATGCAGGCCGCAGTGGCGCCATTGTGGGACGGTAACGAAACTTGGCTTGTTGTAGCCGGCGTCGTGCTCTGGGGCGCTTTCCCTGTCGTCTATGCGACACTGTTCTCTGCCTTTTATCTGCCGCTTCTCCTCATGCTCGCAGGTTTGATCCTGCGCGGCGTGGCGTTCGAATTCCGCAACAAGACGGAACGGTTGCGGTGGCTCTGGGACGCAAGCTTTGCCGGAGGCTCCCTTGTTGCGGCTTTCATTCAGGGCCTGATGGTCGGCGCCCTCGTCGAAGGTCTGCCCATTTCGAACGGGCAATATGCCGGCGGCGAATTCGGTTGGCTCAGTCCGTTCTCGGTGCTTTGCGGCATCGGCCTCTGTCTCGGTTACACCCTGCTCGGCGCCTGCTGGCTGGTGCGCAAATGCACAGGCGAGGTCCGCGACAGGGCCTACCGCCTGATTCCCTGGCTGTCGATCGGCCTGCTGGTCTTCCTGATCCTGGTCTTCGCCTATGCCTTGGTCGAAAATCTACGGATCACGAGCCGATGGCTCGAACGGCCTTATCTGTTCGTCTTTCCCGCCATTGGTATTGTTGCAGCAATCGTACTCGCTGCAAGCGTTCGCCAACGTCGCGATGGGCCGCCGTATTATATGGTCGTGCTTATTTTCGCCTCGGCGTTCGGCACGCTCGCCATCTCTTTCTGGCCGTACATCATTCCGTTCACAATAACCATCGAGGAGGCCGCGGCGCCGCATTCGAGTCTGGCCTTCATGTTCTGGGGCGAGGGTCTGTTCGTCTTCCCGCTCATGCTGGTCTACACAGCAGTCAGCTACAGCGTTTTTAGAGGCAAGGTCGGGCCGGCGTCCGCAGACTATTAGTCCAATGCGAAGCCTAGGAATGGCTTTGGGGGGCGACGATGATTCGATGCGTCAGATTATGGAGCGGTCCGGACGGCAATTCGCATTTCGAGGAGGGCGCCATCGACCTCGAGTCCGGCCCGCGCGGCGAAGTGCTGAGCGGCAGGGGCATGAAGCTCGCGCTCGACGAGAGCCGGGTCAGCGTCGAAGCCAGCGTCCCCCCGGAGGCGCATAAGCCGGGAAGCGCCTTAAGCGTCGGCATACGGCCTGAGCACCTTACGCCGGGCGATGGCGGATTGCGGTTGCATGTGGACGCGAGCGAAGTCCTGGGCGCCGAGATGATCATTCACGGCGTCCTGCGATCTGGAGAACGGCTGGCCGTGTCGCTGCGCGGACTTCACCGGGTCGTTCCCGGCGAGTCAATCGGATTCGCGGTCGATCCCGGCGATGTCCACGTATTCGACGAAACTGGAGCCGCCTTTCCCCGCAGCGCCCATGCCAAGGTCGAAACGCTGACCTGACGGTGTTCGAGCCGTCGCTTCTTCCGAGAATGACCGCTGTTTCAGCGCGGCGGTCATCTCAGGTCGCGACGGTGGACGTCGCGGTTGACGAGGAAACGCCGAGCTTTTGCCCCTTGGCGCCATAATTTGCGGTCAGCCCGTTTGACTTTCAATCCTCCCGTGTCTCAGATGCCGTGACGATGCATAGCGCGAAATTTGGCCGTCGAGCGACCTAGGTGGAGTTATGGTCGTTGTCCACGAGGGTATCGAACGCGGACAGGTTGAGTGGACCGTTGCGGGCGCTCGAAACGCAATCGAATTGAAGGGCGTCGCCAAGGAATACAAGGCGGCGGGCGGCGGAGCTCTCCACGCAGTAGCAGGCGTCGATCTCGAAATCGCCGAGGGCGAGTTCGTCGCGTTGGTGGGGCCATCGGGCTGCGGTAAGACGACGCTCCTGCGTATGATCTCGGCGCTCGAGGCCCCGAGTGCGGGTTCGATCACTATCCATGGCGAGCCGCCTGAGCGACTCACGCGCACTCACCGGCTCGGCATCGCCTTCCAGGAACACGCGCTGCTCCCCTGGCTCAGCGTACAGGCGAACTTGGAGTTGCCGTTTCACATCGCCGGCCGCCCCGTAGATCGCGGCAAGATCGCTATGTTGCTCGAGCTTGTGCGGCTCACCGATTTCGCCCGTGCGCGGCCCAAGGAACTTTCCGGCGGCATGCGCCAGCGCGTCGCCATCGCTCGTGCGCTGACTCTCGACCCCGAGGTGCTGATGCTCGACGAGCCGTTCGGTGCCCTGGATGCGGTCACGCGGCGCCACATGAACATCGAGCTCGAGCGCATCTGGCGGCAGAGCCGCATCACCACTGTGCTGGTCACTCACTCGGTGGCCGAAGCGTTGTTCCTAGCCGACCGGGTGGTAATCATGGGCACCAAGCCGGGACGCATCGTGCGCGTCGTTACGCCGGGGTTTCAGCGCCAAGGCCGGATCGACATCATGCGGTCTGAGGGATTCCACCGACTGGCCGACGAGTTGACGGCGGCCATCGATCCGGAGGGTTCGGCGGCATGAAAGGCGACCGAAGGGCAAGCGATGTGGCGCTCGGCTTGCTCGGGATCAGCGTGTTCTTGCTGCTGTGGCAGATTGTCGGCTTTTATCGGCTGGCTGGGCTCACATGGCCCCCACTCACCGACGTGATCGATACGCTGACTGATCCCAATCGGACCGGCCTGTTTCTACGCGGAGCGAAGGCGACCTTCTCTTCGGCGGCCATCGGATTCACTTTAGGCACTGCACTCGGCTTGGCGGTAGCGACCGGCGTGCACCTGGCTCCGCCCCTGAGACTCGGTATGGACCGGTTGGCGTCGGTGGTGAATGCGCTGCCCGGTATCGCGCTGGGGCCGATTCTGATCGTGACGCTGGGTCCCGCCGCCGCCCCCGTGGCGCTCGCAACCATCAGCGTATTCTTCCTCGCATACGTCGCGGCGCGGGCCGGTTTCTCCAATGCCGCCCAGGCCAACCAAGACTTGTTCACTGTGCTCGGCGCGAATCGGGCCCGGCGACTCTGGCGCCTGGAGCTGCCGGCGGCGGTGCCGACGATAGCCAGCGGCGTACGGCTCTCAGTGGGCGCGGCGATGATCGGCGCTGTGCTGGGCGAGTGGTTTGGCGCGCCGCACGGGCTCGGCCTGATCGTCATCGGCGCCATGCAGAATTTCGAGATTCCACTCTTGTGGTGCGCAGTCCTGCTGATCGCAGCAGCCTCGATCGTGGTGTACGCAATCGCCACGGTGCTGGAAGCCGCGGCCTACCGGAACTTTCGCGCATGATCCGGGCGTTTTCGCAAAGCTGGGGTATTCTGCTGCTGCTGGTGGCGTGGCAGGCATGGGTGAGTGTGACCGGATTCAACTCCATTGTCATGCCATCGCCGCGCATGGTGTTCGACGATCTAGCCGGACATCCCATTGCTTACTTGCTGCCTGCAGGCGCCACGCTGCTTGTCGCTTTCGTGGGCGCGGCCTGTGGGTTCGCGGTGGGCATCGTGATGGCGCTCGCGTCATGGATGTCGCGCGTGCTCGGCGGCCTGATCTTGCCGCTCGGAATAATCTTCAGCTCGATCCCGGTCGTCTGCCTGATCCCGATTCTGGCCCGCGTCTTGGGCTATGGCGAGCAAACCGTGGGCGCAATCGTTGCGGTGCTCACCTTCTTCCCGGCCTTTATCTACACTTCAGGCGGATTACGGGCGACGCCCCCCATGACATCTGAGCTGTTCAGAGTGTACGGAGCGCGACGCGTCACCCTGCTCCTGCGCCTAGCCCTGCCGGCCGCGGCGCCCAACATGATGATCGCGCTGCGCATCGGCGCGGCCCAGTCGATCATCGCCGCCATGATTGGCGAGTTCCTGATGGGCGCGAGCGGGCTCGGTCACATGTTCGCGGTCACGCACGAGAATCTGCAGATGGATCGCGCGGTCGGCGCTGCCCTGGTGGTCGCGGCGATTTCGGCCTCGGCCTACGGGCTGACCGCCATCGCTGAGGCGCGGGTGCGCGACCGTTGGAGTTGAGCAGCAAGCGCTGGGGTTCAGGCGTTCATCATCTTCTCAGGAGGCACAGATGTCATTCACACGACGTAGCGTACTCAGCGGTTTGGGCTGTCTCGGCATGGGACCGACCTTGATGGCGACTACCGGCCGGCCCGCTTCGGCCGCCGACCTGCAAAAGGTGAACGTGCAGTTCGGCTGGCTCGCCAACGTTGAATATGCCGGTATCTTCATCGGGCTCGAGAAGGGTTACTTCAAGGCAGAGGGAATCGACCTCGCCTACACAGCCGGTGGGCCGAACGCGCCCGATCCATTGGTGGTGGTCGCTGCGGGCAAGGCCGACTTCGGTTTCGCCGCGTGGCTTCCGCTGCTCGACGCTATCGACAAGGGCAATGACTTCGTGATTGTAGGTACGGAGTTGCAGCAGTCGCCACTGGGAATCTTGTCGCTCGCCAAGAATCCGATCCGGACGCCCAAGGACATCGTCGGCAAGAAGATTCTGGCGCAGGGTCCGAACGAGAAGACCGCTATCGACGCGGTGCTGGGCTTGGCCGGCCTGCCCAAGACCTGGACAATGGTGACAACCGGGTTCTCGCCCGAGCCGCTGGTGGCGGGCGACGGTGACGGCTACACCGCCTTTAGCACCAACCAGCCCATCACCCTGGAGAAGATGGGTCTGAAACGCGACAAAGACTTTTTCTTTACCTCGTTCGATCAACTCGGCCTCAAACGTTACGACGACATCATCTTTTGCACTCGCTCCTATCTCCAGGCGCACCGCCCACAAGTGGTGGGCTTCCTGCGCGGCTTCATCAGGGGGATCATGGACAACAGCAAGGACCCGAAGGTCGCAGCGGAACTGGTGGTTAAGAAATATGGCGCCGATTACGGACTCGACTTGGGCCAGCAGACCCGCGAGAACGAGTTGATGGGACCTCTGTACTACCCACTCGACGACCCCAAGCACCCGCTACTGACTCTCGACAAGGCCTTCATGACGGGGCCGATGGCCGAGGGCGCCAAGGCGTCGGGCCGAACCAGCCTCCCTGACATCAGCAAGATTGCTGACTTCTCGGTGGCGGAAGAAGCGCACGAGGGCCTCTGAGCGGCGGCCCACGCTCGTTGCGAAAGGGGCGAATTGTAGTGAATGATACGAAGGCCATGTCCGATGTCGATATCGTAGTCACCGGCTGCGATATCGTCACGCTCGACGAAGAAAATACCGTCCTGCGCGACGGGGCTATAGCGATCGACGACGGACGCATAATCTGGATCGGCAATGCCGTCGATGCGTCCACCCGATATCGGGGCACTTCCATCATTGACGGACGGAACCGGATCGCAATTCCTGGGCTGATCGACGCGCACCTGCACACCGCTCAGCAGTTGCTGCGGGGCAAGCTCGCCGAAATCGCCAGCAAGCGAGAATTGAAGCTGCCGGTTTGGAAAAACTATCTGATTCCGTTCGAGGCCGGCCTGGAACCGGAAGATGTGTATCTTTCGGGTCTGGTCGCCTACACCAACCTGCTGCGCGTCGGCACCACCTGTTTTGCCGAGGCCGGCGGCCCGCACCCGGACAGCATGGGCCAAGCCGCGCTCGAAGTCGGGGTGCGTGGTTTTCTGGCGCTGTCCACCATCGACCAGAGCGAGACCATCGGCGCGGCGGTTCCGAAGTCGATGCTCATGACGTCGGGCCAAGCGCTTGAGCGCAATGTCTCGCTCGTCAAGCGCTGGAAGGACAAGGACCGAGTAAAAGCATGGCTTGCACTGCGCCAAATCATCGTCTGTTCGCCGGGGCTCATTAAAGACGTCTGCGCCGCCGCGCACGAGCTCGACGTCAAAATCCACACCCATCTGTGCGAGGGCAGCTACGAGATCGATTACGCCGCGGAGAAATTCGGCAAACGCCCGACCGAGTATCTGGAAAGCTTGGGCGTGCTATCGCGCCATTTGCATTGCGCCCATTCGGTTCTGCTGTCCCCCGAGGAGGTTGATCTTTACGTCAAGCACCGCCTCTCGGCGTGCCACTGCTCGTTCAACAACTACACGATCGGAGTTCCTCGGCTGACTGAGATGTGGCGTCGCGGCATCGATATCGGACTTGGCACCGACGGCGCCGCTGCTTGGGGCTCGCTTGACATTTTCCAGGTCGCGCATATCGCCCGCGTGGGGCAGCAGGCTGTGGCAGGGACGCCCTGGCATATCCGCATCGCGCTCACGGCCGAGCAGCTTTTACGCATCGCAACCATCGGCGGCGCGCGAGCGCTCGGCATCGAGAAGGAAATCGGCACGCTCGAGGTCGGCAAGCGCGCCGATCTTCTGTTGTGCGACTGCACCGAGATCGACCAGATGCCGGTTCACGATCCTTTGTTCGCAGCCGCGAATGTCATCGTCGGCCGCGACGTGCGTACGGTGGTGATCGATGGCAAGGTGGTTATGAAGGAGCGTGAAATCTTGACCGTTGACGTGGAAGCGATCCGCGCCAAGCTCAAGCTGCGGTTGCCGAGTATCATGGCGCGTTTCGAGCGGGCCGTCGCCTGATTCAACGCCGCGAGTACGAGTTGGAGGGAGCGATGAAAAAAGCGAATCCCGTATCCCGAGTGGACAATGCCCAAGTCCGCGTTACAGAGTGGCAGTTCGAACCGGGCGCGGCCACCGGTTATCACCGGCATGAGTTCGACTATGTGGTGGTGCCGCTGGTCGACGGCTTGTTGCGCCTGGTCTCCGCCGGCGTCGAGAGCAGTGCCGAACTCCGGAAGGGAGTCGCCTATTTCCGTAAGGCGGGCGTGGAGCACGACGTCATCAACGCGGGCGATAAGCCGCTCGCCTTCGTTGAGATCGAATTACGCAACTATCCTCTCTAATCCGTGGCGGTCAGTCCCATAGAGTGGTCACATGGATATCGTCGAGCAACATGAAGACGTCTGGAGCCGGACCAAGACGGTTCACGGGTATGCGGTCGACGAAGTTCGCTCCGTACTGCAGAAGTCAATCCGCCGCGGCCTGGTGGAGGAGGCAATCCTGGCCGCCTTCGAACTCTACATCACCGGCGCCGAGACCGAGGAACTTCTCTGGCGGCGGCTAGAGATCATTACCATCGAGGACGTGGGGGGCGGTCTAGTCCAAGGGCCGATGTTGATCGAAGCGCTCAACAATCAGCGGCTGCGCTGGCCGCGCAACTCCGAGCGCTGGATGTTCAGCGCCCACGCGGTGCGCATATTGTGCGCCGCCCAGAAAGACCGCACCACCCAGGAACTCGCCGGCTGGACCGAGGAAGTGGTGAGCCGCGGCGAACGCGCTGTCGAAGTGCAGGATTTTCACATCGACATGCATACTGTTCGCGGTGTCTCCATGGGGCGGGGTAAGGAGCATTGGTGGAACGAGGGCGCTATTGTGCGCAACCCGGTCAAGGGGCTCGACAGCCGTTGGGGCGACTATCTACGCCGCTTATACGCTGGCGATGGCCGCCCAAATGGCCGGGGAAAGGCAAAGAACGCTAAAAAGCTCGGCTGACCGCGTTCTTGAAAAAACTCAACGTGCAGAATGGCTGCTGACGTAGTGGCCGCGTTGTTCTGGTTGCGCCCGCAGGCTGGCGGTGAAGCGCGTCCTGTCCGCAGGAGCTGGCAATCGTCAATTTGAATGACAATGGCGACCCGCAGCCAATCGACCCGGATACCAACTCCCCCATCGAAAGCCCCGTGACGCCGGTAATTAAGAAAATATGTTGCAATCTATTGCTAATAATCAGAATATCGGCTACCCGGCCGTTCTTTACCGTCGCCTCCTGGAGCCGAAGCATGTCCGACCCTTCCGAAACCCCTTCCGGCCGATCCGACACACGCGCGAAGCGACGTGCGCGGCGGGAGATGCGCGGGGCGTGGCGAGAGGTCTATTTCGAACTTCTCACAGCCGGCCATTCCCTGCAGACAATCGCCAGGACGCACAAGGTGAGCGTCGACGTGGTCCGCCGCGCCGTCGACCAGGCGATCGCCGAGCGGCGGCTCGACGCGCCGGAGCGCTTCGTTCACCTGCAGGTCGCCCGTCTCAATAAGGCCTTGCAGGTCGCCGATCATTTTCTCACGCGCGCCGACCATAGGGCGGTCGGCCCGTATCTCAAAGTCGTCGCCGAGCTCGACCGCTACCACGGCCTCGCAGCGCGATACCGACGCCTGGCCGCTCCGGCCGGGTCGGCCGAGCCGCCGGCGTCCCCGCCGCCGTTCGCCCTCACCCACGCTGCACCGGCGCTCGAACCAGCTTCCCCCGCGGTTCTGCATGTCGAAGAACTCCCAACCGCTCCAGAGTTCAGCGTCCCGGGCGAGGCCGCTTTGTAGCCGCGGTCGACGACCGCGCGGGCTCGCGAGATTTTCGCGCCCGTTTTTACATGCATTGTTAGTAATTAAGCGTTGCAGTGTCGCGGAAAAGGGCGCCCAAGTCATTGAAATCGGCTCTTCACCCGCGTTTCCGCACGGCCCGGGCAAGGCCCGCGACGGCAGCCGGCGCGGCACATCTTACAGGCCGTTGCCGGCCGTCAGCCCGGCGCCGAAAACGAGGCCCCCGCAAAGCCCTTCCCTCTCCGCGCCCGACCGCCTATATTGGTCGCGTTGCCCGCGAGGGCGGCTATGGCGATAAATGGACATCGGAATAAGTCTTTCGGACCCGGGGGCAGTACCCGGCGCCTCCACCCAAGCCCGTTCAGGAGGGCGGGCTTCGGTGGGGGCGAAATAGGTTCGACGGGGGACCCAAAGGGTGCTCTTTCGCTCGGCATGATACCGCCGTTATCGGGTCAAACCTATAGTTGCGAATGACAACTATGCTCCGGTGGCCCTCGCTGCGTAATGCAGCGCTGGTACTGGAATTCAAGTCCTAAGGGTTTGCACCTTTAGGCGGGGTCCGGAGGCGCCTGGCAACAGAAGCCTCCACTTCATTTTTTGATCTGCGACGCGCTGGGGCGGCCGGGCGTTTTGATTGCAACGCTCCGGGGGCTCGGCTAGTTTTCCCATGGCCTTCCCTGCCCGAGCTTCCGCCATGGCGACCGACCTGATCCGCTACGACCTTCTCGTCCAGGACGCGCTGCGCTCGGTCGTGCGCAAGGTGCTGGCCGACGCGGCGCGCAACGGCCTGATCGGCGAACATCATTTCAACATCGCCTTCAAGACCCGGGCGCCCGGCGTCGTCGTGCCGGCGGCGATTCGGCAGCGCTTCCCCGAGGAAATGTCGATCATCCTGCAGCATGAGTTCTGGGACCTCGCGGTGACTCAGGAATCCTTCGAGGTCAGCCTCAATTTTTCAAGGAAACCGGAGCGCCTGACCGTGCCGTTCGACGCGATCACCGGTTTCACCGATCCCTCCGTTCCGTTCGGCTTCAAGCTCGAACCGCGTCACGCCGACGAGCCGAGGCAGGAGCCTCAGCCGCGTCGGACGCCCGCCCCCGCCTCGCGCCCAGAGGCCGCGCCAGCGCCGGCGACGCCCAAGTCTGGCGCCCTGCGGCCCGCGCCCGAGCGCGCCAGCCAAAAGCCGGCCGAGGCGCCGCTGGCGGCCGAAAAATCCACCGGACCCGCGGGCGAGGCGAAAGTCGTGTCGATCGACGCCTTCCGCAAGAAATAGCGCCGGCATGGGTGACCTGGTCAATCTGCGCCGGGCGCGCAAGCGCAAGGATCGACAGCGCGAGGACGCCGACGCCGCGGCCAATCGCCTCCTCTTCGGAATGACGAAAGCCGAACGGCGCGCCCTCGAAGCTGAGCGGACGAAGGCCGAACGCGAGCTCGAGGCGCGCCGGATCTTACGTCCCGATGACCCGTAGCCCGGTGTTGGCCGAAGCGCGAGGCGAGGCCGGGACGCCGCGCGACGGCGCCATCGAGGCGCGCGTCGTCAAGCGCTCGCTCGTCGTCGCCGGCCATCGCACCAGCGTCTCCCTCGAGGACGCCTTCTGGCGTCGCCTGCAGGGCATCGCCGCCGGGCGCGGCCTCTCGGTCAATGCGCTGGTCGCGGCGATCGACGCTTCCCGCGGAGCGGCCAATCTGTCGTCGGCGCTCCGGGTCTATGTGCTGGAGACGGCGAGCGCTGAGAGGGAGGCGGCTGAACGTCAGTAGAGCCCGCCCTGGGTCGGGACGGGCAGCGGCGCGCGCTCGGGCGCCGGTCGCAGCTTCGGCCGCAAGGGCGGCAGGGGAGCGTCGGCCCGCGGCGCGTTGGCGCCGAGCTGGTCGTCGCGGGCCGACGGTTCGGCCGGGGCCGTGGCCCGCCTGATGATCGGCGGGCCGGGCAGATCGGGCGGCAGCCTGATCGCCTTCTCAGTCGCCGCCTCTTCGGCCGCCGCCTTGTCTTCGGCCTTTTTATCCGCCGCCGCCTTTTTATCCGCCGCCGCTCTCTCTGACGCCGCCTTCTCCGACGCCGCCCGGTCGGCCAGCGACTTGAGCCGCTCCTGTTCGGCGCGCCATGCCTGCATTTCCGCTGCCCGCCGATCGAGGAACCGCTCGCCCTTCAGGCGCCGGTTGAAGAACGCGCGCTCGCGGATGTCGGCCTCGAGCGCGGCGATCCGGTCGCTTTCGCGTGCGATCGCCTGGGTCGCCAGCCCCGCTGAAAGCGCGCTGACGTCGATCTGCCGCTTGCGCGTGGCGAGCGCGTCCGAAACGGTGACCGTCGCGCTCGGCGGCGGCCCGGACCAGAACTTAAGCCCCGTCGCCGGGGATGTCAGCGTGAGCCGCGTCTCGAGCGCCAGCTTGCCGAGGTCGAGGCTCGCGCTCAGCGTCGCGGCCCCCAGCGGGCGTGCGATCGAAAGCGGACCGAACTTCATCGTCCCCGCGGTCAGCGCGATGGGCGTTGCGCCGCCGGGGACGGGCAACGGCGCCTTGTTGAGTTCGTTGTCGAGGGCGTAGGCGACATTCGTCTCGTCGATCTGCGCGTCGGCGGCCTGGGCCTTGGCGACGACGCGGTCGAGAGCGCCAAGGTCGCTTCCTGCCAGTGAAGCGTCAGCGAGTTCGGCCGTCCCGTTGCCGGCGAGCCCTTCGATCAACGCTGCGGGACTTTTCCCGGTCGAGACAAACTCGACGGTTCCCGTCAGCCGGCCGGAAAACCGCGGCCGGTCGATCGCCAGCTTTTCCACCTGCAGAGCGCCGGTCGTCGTTACGCTCTCGCGGTCGCGGCGCAGCGTCATATGACCCGACGCGGAGGCGCCGGCGACTTGCATTTCCATGTCGTCGAGGTCGAGCCTGCCCTTGTCGAAGCGCAACGCTGTCGAGAAGCCCTGAGCGGCGAGCCCGTCGATCATGTCGAAGGTTCCAACGCTGAGGCGGATCGCCGTGGCCGGCGGGTTGAGCGGCGCAGGGGCGAATTTGGCCTCGGACCAATGGGCGCCCCGCTTGACTGTTTGTGGCGGCCCGAGCGCGAGGGCGAGAAGCTCGCCGGCTGGCAGGCGGTCAAGCGACAGTTCCCCCGTGATCTCGGCCGGCTGCGGCTCAGAGGCGATTGCCTCGGCTGCGGCGATCGCAGCCTCCGTTCCGGGCGGCTCCAGACTCGCGGGCGAAGGATCTTCCACCTTCACCGCGGGCTCGTAGGCGAGATTGCCTGACGCCTTCACTCCGGCGACTGTGGCGGCCGCCCGCGAGGCCGTCCAGCGCTCGCCGCGCAAAGTTAGGTCCGAGCTCGCCTCGACCGGTCCGATCGCCCCGCCCTCGGGCGCTAGGCCGAGCGTCGTGAGAAGCGGGGAGAGGTTCTGGCTCTTCAGTTTGACCGAGCCGAAGAGGCGCGCATCGTCGCCTTCGGCTGCGGGCAGGATCCGACCTTGCGCCGAGACATCCGTCCCCGCGAACGCGCCCATCGCCTCGACATCATACCCTCGGGCCCAGGCGCCTGAAGCCCGAAGCGTGATGCGGCCGCGACCGCTCGCGCCGCCCGCCCCGACGCCAAGCTGGCGCAAGAGGGCGCTCGTATCGGGCGAATCGAGATTGACGGTCAGAAGCTGATGTCCTCCTCCTGAGTCGGGCTCGAGGCCGATCGCGGCCTGGGTCTGCCCTATGGTTGCCTTCGCCTCGAGGGACCTGAGGACGGGGACTCCGCCGGCGACCGGGCTTCCGTGGGCGTCGAACGTGAGCATTGCCGGCGACAGCAGGTCGGCCCGCTTGGCCAGCGTCCGGCTCCAGTCGCCCGGCGCGAGGCGCGAAACCAGGGCGGCGAAGTCGTGCAAGCGGTCGGCCCGCAGCCGTCCGCTCAGCGACAGCCCATCGCGCCCGATCGCCCCCTCGGCGTCGAGGTCAGCGCCGCCGAAGTCCGTCACATTCAGCCGGTCCAAACTGATGTTCGGGCCGCTTTTGACCACTTTAAGGGCGAGCGATCCGCTGTCGATCTCCGTGTCGTTCAGCCGATTGACATGCAGCGCCTTCGCTTTGAGCGAGAGCGACAGGTCGAGGCCTCCGATCAGCGCCGCGCTCGCGCTCCCGTCCGGCAGCGCATCGACATCGAGGGAATCGCTCGAAAGGTCCATGTCGAGTCTTCCCGCTTTCGCGGCGGCAGGACGTGTGAAGGAGATCAAGCCGGTGAGCTTGGAGCGGTCGAGCCCGATCGTCAGATCGTGTCCCGAGAACCCCGTGGCGGAGGCTTCGACACGGCCCGCGACCGAGGCGCTCCGGTTTGCAAACGCCTGGCCGAAGCCTGCAACCCTTTCAGCGAATTCCGGCGCGCCCGGACTGGACCATCCGCCAAGAAGGGCGAGATCCTCCGCCCTGAAGTCGATCGTCCCGTCGAACCTCGCCGCCGCTCCCGTCTTGAGTTTCCCCATCCCTTTGAGGCGGCTGCGGCCCGGCAGGCCAAGGTTGAAAGAGATGTCGAAAGGCGCGCCGGGCTGCGAGCGCGCGCTGCCCGAGACGTCCGGCAGCGTCTCGCCGCCGAGGATGACGTCGCTCGCCGTGAGTCTCGCCTCGATCTCGATGGGCCCGGCGCCGCTAAGAGCCGGCGAGAACGCATCCGCTAGCAGCCCAAGCGCGCGCGCCGGCGGCACGACGTCCTCGCCCTTGCCGCGCAGGAGCGCGTCGAGGTTTGCCTGTTTCGCTTTCGCCTCGACGACCAGCCGAAACGGGGCGCCGTAAGTCAGCGTCGCTGACCCTTCGGCGTGCAAGGCGCGCTCTTCCGGCCCGACGCGAAACTCGGCCTGCTGGATCGCCGCGCGATCGAGATCGGCGGTCATCCGCCCGACGGCCTTCCAAGGCAGGAAGCCGGCGCCGCCGGCCCCAGCGATAGTCGCGGAGCCGATGACGCTTGGGCCTTGCGCGCCCGGCCTGGAGGCATCGAGCGCCCCATCGAATTGGATCGCTGGCCAGCTCGGACCGGCGTCGACCGACGCCCGAATCGGCGTTCCGGCCGGTCCCCGTTTTTCGGAGGCGAGACGAAAGACGACCGGCGCGCCGGCCGGGCCGGAAACTTGACCCGACAGGTGATAGGGGCCGGCGAGCGAGGCTGCGTCCGACTCCAGCTGCACGCCATCGAGTTGGCGTTCCGGCCCCCCGGCGGCGCGGGCAGCTATCCGCACCTTTCCGTCCCGCACCGTGAGCCAGTCGAAGCCGACCGTCTCGGCCTCCGCGGCGGGAAAGACCGGCAGGCGCAGCGTCCCGTCTGCCGCGCGAGAGATGGTCAGGACCGGTTTATCGAGATCGATCTCCGAGAAGCGAATTGCGCCGCTCGCCAGCTTGACCAGCGCGAGTTCGAGCCGCGCCGATTCGAACGACAGGCTAGGGCCGCCCCCGCCCCGCGCCGAGATCGTACCCGCGCCGGTCTGGAGGTATGGCGTCGGCAGCAGCTGGACCGCGATCGGTCCCGTCAGGACGACATTGGCGCCGCTGAGCGCGCTGAGCCGGGATTCGATCTCGGCGCGATGCGCCGACCAGTCGACGAACAGCGGCGCGACAAGCGCGGCCGACAGGATCACGACAAAGGCGACCGCGACGAAAGTCAGGACAATGCGCACAAGCGAACGATATACCCTTCGCCATGGCCGCGCGCCACGGCGGCTCCGCGACCATCGCGGGATAAATTGGCGCAAAACTAAGGCGGCGGCTGAAAGTCCGCCAGCCTCAACGCGCCTGCTCCCAGCCGCCCTCTTCGCCTTCGCGCCAGTAGCTTACGGCGCAGCCCTTGTCCCTGAGGCGCTTCCATTCGCGCCGCGCTTCGGCGACCGCTTCGTCGTCGCGGCTGTCGAACAGGAGGATGATGCGGTCGAATCCTTCGTCCGATTCGCCCGACTCAGCGCCGGAAAGGCGCACCAACACTGTGGCGCCGTTGGGATTTTCGGCTGCGGTCGTCAGGAAGATCGGCTGTGACCGGGGATCGCCATCCCCGGCCGCGCCATGCGGCAGGAAGCTCGCGTCGTCGTAGGTCCACAGGCGGCTGTTAAGCGCGACCGCCAGCTCTTCGGAAGGAGCGCGGACCACAACGCGTCTTCCCTCCTGGTAGGCCCGCTCCAACAGGTCGGGCAGCGCCTGGTCAACCGGCCGGCGCTCGAGATGGTGGAAGCGGAACTCCGTCACCGTCGCCCTATTCCCCTGCTGGGCCGACGATGACGAAGGTCCGGTCCGATTGCGTGGCCATCACGCCCAGGCTGACGCCACCGGGTTCGTGCTCTTCGGTCTTGCCTGCAACATAGATGTCGCCGCGCTGACGCGATGCGTCGAGATATTCGCGCGCATCGGCGCTCATCCCGTGCAGCACGCTGCGGCTTTTGGCCGCATCCCAGCCGAGCGCGGCGCGTAGCGCCGCCGTCTGGATGCGCTCGAAATTGGTATTGGTGCGCGCGTTGGCGGGCTCCCCGATCCGCAATTCGAATCGCAGGAATTCGTCGCCCCGGCAGCTCAGCGTGCCGTCGACATCGACCTTGGTCGTCACGTCGAACACATTGGCGTCGGAGCGGGTTCGGGAGACCACGATCGCGTGCGAGAATTCGACCCCCATGTCGCTGGCGCCCGAGCGCAAGGCGGTGGAAAAGGCGTCGCACCCCGCGATGGCCCAGGCAGGCTCCGCGAGCCCTGCCGCTAGCGCAAGCGCCAAGACCGTCGCTTCAAGCCGCATCCCGATCTCCCAGCCCCGTTCCGGCATCGCTTCTAATCTTCGTAGGAGTCGGCGATGAGACGGTTCAGGAGGCGGACGCCCCATCCGGAGCCCCATGAAGGATTGATGTCCGACGATGGCGATCCCATAGCCATGCCCGCCACGTCGATATGCGCCCAGGGCGTGTCCTTGTCCCTGATAAAGCGCTGCAGAAACTGCGCGGCCGTAATCGAGCCGCCGTGGCGCCCGCCGGTGTTCTTCATGTCGGCGAACTTCGAATCGATCAGCTTGTCGTACGCCTGCCCCAAGGGCATGCGCCAGACCTTCTCCCCGGTCGCTTCGCCCGCAGCGATGAGCTGTTGCGCCAGTTCGTCGTTGTTGGCGAAGAGCCCGGCACGTTCTTGGCCGAGCGCGACCATGATGGCGCCGGTCAAGGTCGCAAGATCGATAATCGTCCGCGGCGAAAAAGTCTCCTGCGCGTACCAGAGCGCATCGGCAAGCACGAGTCGGCCTTCAGCGTCGGTGTTGACGATTTCGATGGTCTGCCCGGACATCGAGGTCAGAATGTCGCCCGGACGCATGGCGTCCCCGTCGGGCATGTTCTCGACCAATCCGATCACTCCGACCGCGTTAACCTTCGCCTTGCGGGTCGCAAGAGCGTGCAAGAGTCCGACGACACAAGCGGCGCCGCCCATATCGCCCTTCATGTCCTCCATGCCGGATGACGGCTTGATGGAAATGCCGCCGGAGTCGAAGCAGACACCCTTGCCGACAATCACGATCGGCTTTGCCCGCTTCGACCGAGCCCCACTCCAGCGCATCGTCGCGAGACGGCTGTCACGCGAGGAGCCGCGGCCAACGCCCAGGAGAGCGTTCATACCAAGCTTGGCCATGGCCTTCTCATCAAGAATATTCACCTCGACCCCGAGCTTCTCCAGCGCCTTCGTGCGGTCGGCGAATTCGCTGGGGAAGAGAATGTTCGGCGGTTCATTGACGAGGTTGCGGGCAAGCTCGACGCCCTCGGCGACGGCGAACTTCGCATGTGATGCGGCGCGCGCCGCGGCGGCGTGCCCCGAGCCGATAATGAATTCCGGCGGCTGCTGGTCCTCCTCCTCCGGCTCCTTCTTTTTCGTCTTGTACTTGTCGAACCGATAGCCGCGGAGGCGCAGACCGAGCGCGAAATCGGCCTCGGCGACGCCGTCCCAAGTCCCTGTCGGCGCCTCGAATGCGACCTCGACCTTTTGCGCGCCGGCGACCTTGCCGAAGACGAATCCGCCAAGCATGACGAAATCGAGCAGCGCGTTGTCCTTGCCCGGCGCCGCGCCGACGACGACGAGCCGGGAAGCGTCCTGACCGGCCGGCGCAAGTATGTCGAGCGCCGTGCGTTGGGCGCCGCGAAAATTCGCTGCTTTGGCCGCGGCGCGGATCAAGGGCTCGAGGTCGCCATACTGAGCCGTCACCGCCGGAGCCGGCTTCATGTCAGCTCCGACGAACACGACAAGCGCGCTGCCCTTGGGCGGGGACAGGGAACCAAAGGCGATCTTTATGGCTCCGCTCATGTCCGGCGCGCTTTCGTGGTCGAAGAATTCGAATCGCCGACTCGCGAGCCGAACGACAAAACCGCAGATATCGGGGCTTTCAATCGCTCGTCAATAAGTCGCCGCGATTGCGCGCGATGAAATAGCCGTCTGGACGGCAGTTGGCCGGGGAGCATTGCGCTTTGCGAACGGAAGCTTGCCGGAAGGGCGATTGGTTGCGCCAAGGACATGGGCTTCGTCGCGCGGCGCCGCGGCGATGACGCGAATTGAACGTTACGTCCTGCGAACAGCGGCCACAGCCTTTTTCGCCAGTCTCACCGTTCTGACCGGCGTCATCTGGATCACGCAGGCCTTGCGGCAGATTGACCTCCTGACCAGCAAGGGGCAGACCATTCTCATCTTTTTCATGATGACGGGCCTCGTCTTGCCGTCGTTGGTGGCGATCATAGCGCCGGTCGCTCTGTTCGCCGGGATTCTCTACACGCTGAACAAGCTGAACGGCGACAGCGAGCTCGTCGTCATGGCTGCGGCGGGCGTGTCGCCAGGGCGATTGTTGCGACCTTTGGCGCTGTTGTCGCTCGCCGTCTTCGCCGTCGTCGGGGCGGTCTATATCGAGGTTTTGCCGTGGACTTTCGGGGTTGTCGAAAATCTCACAACCTTCATCCGGGCCGATTTCATTTCCAATTTCGCCCGCCCCGGCGCGTTCTCCAACCTCGAACTTGGCTTCGTCTTCCATTACCGAGAGCGTACGGCTGACGGCGCCCTTAGGGGCGTTTTCATGCAGGACCGCCGGGACCCCGCCCATGTTTCGACCTACATTGCGGAGGCGGGCAAAACCATCGAGAAAGATGGGGTCAGCTATCTCCAGCTGTCGAACGGGGTTCTGTTTCGACCGCAATCGGCGGGCGACACGGCCATGGTGACGTTCGACGATTACACTATCGATCTTTCGCAATTCATGCATGCGATAAGCGCGGTCAAGCGGCCGCGCGAGCGCACCACCGCCCAACTTTGGTCG
This sequence comes from uncultured Alphaproteobacteria bacterium, assembly GCA_963820795.1. GTDB lineage: Bacteria > Pseudomonadota > Alphaproteobacteria > Rhizobiales > Beijerinckiaceae > Roseiarcus. Next base: position 475,001 of record CAWGBJ010000009.1, on the reverse strand, counting down.
CCGAACGAAAAGGATCGCGCCGACCCGGCGCTCGCCGGGCACATTCGCAGCGAGTTGCTCGACCGGCTCGCCAGTCCTCTCTATGCGATCGTCGCCGGCCTCATTGCGTTCGCGGCGCTCGGAGAGGCGCGGACCACCCGACAAGGACGCGGGCTGGCTATCACGGGAGCCATTTTGGCCTTCGTCGGCGTCCGGATGGTGGGCATCGCCGCGACCACATTGAGCGTCGGCGTCCCGGCAGCGGCGTATTTTGTCTGGGGGATCCCGGTGGCCGCCGCGCTCGGTGCGCTGGCGGTCATCTTCCGCCGAGGTTTTGGCGGGCCCGCGGTCCGGACGCGGGAGAGGCTTGCGTGATCGGACCTACGCTTTCGGTCTACTTCGCCAGTCGATTTGCGCGCACGGTTATTGCCGTCTTTTCCGGCGTATTCGTGCTGATCTACGTCGTTGATCTTGTGGAGATGCTGAGGCGTTCGGGCGACGCTCCCAAGGCGACGGCCCTTGCCATGGCGGGTCTCTCCTTCCTCAGGACGCCGACTTTGGCGGAGCAAGCTCTTCCGTTCGCGGTGCTGTTCGGTTCGATGATCGCATTTCTCAATCTATCACGGAAACTCGAGCTGGTTGTCGCTCGGGCCGCGGGCGTCTCCGTGTGGCAGATTCTGACCCCTCCGCTCGTCGTAATCGCATCGATCGGCGTCCTGTCGGTCGTCGCCTATAACCCGGCGTCGACATGGATGAAAGAGCGATCGGATACGATCGAAAACAGCATCTTCGGCGGCCGGTCCAATCCTTGGGGAGACCTCTGGCTCCGGCAGAAGAGCGTGGACGGACAGGCGATCATTCACGCCGGGGGTAAGGAAGCCGACGGCGTGAAGCTCAGTCACGTCGAAATTTTCAATTTCGATGATCATGGCGCCTTCGTCGAACGCGTCGAGGCGGCGTCGGGCGAGTTGCACGATGGGTACTGGGAATTCCACGACGCCAAAGTGGTGACGCCAGGCTTCGAGACGCTTCCGGCCTCAACCTATCTGCTCGCGACGACGCTCAACCGCAGGGAGGTCGCCCAAGCATTCGTGGCGCCGGAAACGGTGTCGTTCTGGAAGCTTCCCGCGCTTGCCGCGCAGACCGCGCAGGCGGGTCTGGATCCGACGTCATATCGCCTTAAATATCAGGAGCTTCTAGCGCGGCCGCTGACGCTGGCGGCGATGGTGCTTGTCGCCGCATGCTTTTCGTTAAGGTTCTTCCGCATGGGCGGCGTCGAGCTTATGATTTCCGGTGGCGTCGCGGCCGGCTTCGTGCTTTATGTTGCGACGAAAGTAATTAACGATCTGGGCGAGGCGGGCTTTATCAGCGCGTCGGTGGCGGGGTGGTCGCCGGGTTTGGTCGGGTGTTTGTTTGGCGTTTACGTGTTGTTGCAACAAGAGGACGGTTGATGGGTTCGGCCGTCAGCTTTTCCTTTGAGTCCAAGTCCCGGCGCGTTCGAACCCGACCGACAAGCGTGGGGGCGATTGGCGCAGCCGCGTTTGCGCTGATCCTTTTCTGGCTCGGCCTCGCTGCCCCGCCGCTAGCGGCGCAAGCGGCGGCCGCCCCGCCGACACCGGCGGCGGGCAAATCGGCCGACAAGCTGGTGATCGACGCCGACGAACTCGTCTACGACCGGGACAAGAACACTGTTTCGGCCGTCGGTTCGGTTCAGCTCTTCTACCAGGGGCGCGTCCTTCAGGCAGATCGCGTCGTCTACAATCGGACGACGAAGCGGGTCTACGCCGAAGGTCATGCGAAAATGATCGACGAGCATGGCGACGTCGTCTACGGCAGCCGGTTCGAGCTCAGCGACAGTTTCCGCGAGGGCTTCATCGACAGCGTACAGATACTGACCGCCGACAAGACCCGCTTCACCTCGCCACGGGTCGAGCGCTCGAACGGTGACGTTACTGTTCTGGAAAAGGGAGCCTACACCGCCTGCGAACCCTGTAAGGACCATCCGGAGAGGCCACCCTTTTGGCAGGTCCGGGCTGCGCGCATTATCGAGAACCAGGAAACGCATACGGTCTACTTTGAAGACGCTCAGATGCTGGTCTGGGGCGTACCGGTCTTTTATATGCCCTACTTTTCCTCGCCGGATTCGACGGTCAACAAGCAGACTGGCATTCTGGCGCCGACGTTCGTCTCCGGGGCCAACCTCGGCTACGGTCTAAGCGTACCCTACTTCATCAACCTTGCGCCGAGTTATGATCTGACGCTCATTCCGACTTATCTGTCAAAACAGGGGTTGTTCGGCGAGGCCATCTGGCGGCAGCGTTTGGCAAACGGCATCTATAGCATCCAAGCCTCGGGAATCGACGAGCAGGAGCCCAATCTTTTTTCCCCTTATCCGTATGGAGCCGGCGATCAGCGGCTGCGCGGCTCGGTTGAAACCAAAGGCAATTTCTTTTTGAATCCGTACTGGCAGTTCGGCTGGAACGCGACTTGGCTCTCCGACAAATTCTACGCCAACGATTACAAGCTCCAAGGCATCGACTTCAGCAATTACTATTTCCAGGACGTGGTCTCATCGGTTTACCTGCGGGGTCAGGCCGACCGCAGTTTTTTTGACCTCAGCGCTTACCATTTCGAAGGAACCACGGCGAACGATGACAATCGCACTCTGCCGGTAGCCGCGCCGGTTCTCGACTACAATCGCGTCTTCAACGTTCCCGAGGACCGAACCTATGGCCTCGGCGGCGAGGCGACGGTCGACTTCAACCTCACAAACATCGATCGCAACAATGCGGCGTTCCAATCCACCGGACTCCAGACTTTCGACAACGCTTATCACATTTACAACGTCTGCGAGACAATTGTCGGCGGCAAATATGTGCCCACCTACTATCCAGGCCCCTGCATGCTGCGCGGCATCGCCGGCGACTATGCGCGCGCATCCGGCCAGGCTTCCTGGCAGCGAAGCTATATCGACCCGATCGGCGAGGTGTGGAAGCCGTTCGCCTTCGCCCGGCTGGACGGCGAGGCCACCGCGCTCGACGAAACCGGCTCGATCACCTACGCGAGCTCCCTCGGCTCCAGCACGGTCGCCAATTCCAGCCAGGCGGCGTTCTTCTCCGGCCACGATCAGGGCGCCTTCGCGCGAGCGATGGCCGGCGTCGGGCTCGAGTACCGGTATCCGTTCGTTCTGACGTCTCCCTGGGGGACGCAGACGATCACGCCGATCGGCCAGCTAATCGTGCGCCCGAGTGAAGTCATTCCCGCGATCCAGCCCAACGAAGATTCGCAAAGTCTCGTGTTCGACGAGACGAACCTGTTCGCCTGGAACAAATTTTCCGGCTACGACCGGGTAGAAGGCGGCACCCGATTCAACTATGGGCTGCAGTACACCGCGAACCTGTTGAGCGGCGGCCATGCCAATTTCGTCGCCGGTCAGTCGATCCAGGTCGCCGGGCAGAATTCATACTTGCTCTATGACGTCGCGAATGTCGGGCAGGATTCGGGCCTCGACCGAACCTTCTCCAATTATGTAGCCGGCGAGACGCTGCAGCCGACATCCGCACCGCTTTGGCTGATCAGCAAACAGCAGTTCGACAGCACGACGTTCCAACTGGACCGTTTCGACGCCATCGCCAAGGCGACGGTCGCCGGCCTCACCGGCAGCGTCGACTATGCCCTCTACGCCGCTCAGCCGGCGTTGGGCTGGGAGTATCCACGCGAGGGTCTGACCGGGAACGCGTCGTATAAGTTCCTCGATCGCTGGTCGGTGGACGGGTCTCTCGTCCTCGACATGTCGCGGCATTATTACGACACGGTCGGCCAGACGACCCCGATCTTCTATCCGGTCGGGTATTCGCTCGGCGTCGGCTACAAGGACGATTGCACGACGCTGACCGTGCGCTACTCATCCAGCCTCAGCGCGCCCGCCGCCTATCCCGCCTATGCTGGTGGGCCGGTGATCTACAATCCGGCGGTCCGCAACCAGACGCTGATGTTCCAATTGGTCTTGCGGACGCTGGGCGACGTCAAGGCGAACGTCGGCCTCTGACGCTTTCCGGACTTTCGATGACGGAGCGCACGCCTTGACCGACGGGAAGCCGCCTCTGGTGCTGACGATGGGCGAACCGGCGGGGATCGGCCCGGAACTGGCGCTCGCCGCATGGCGTCTGAGGTCCCCCAGCGACGCGCCCTTCTATCTGCTGGCCGCGCCGGCGCATCTTTCCGGGATCGCCAGGCGCATCGGAGGCGACACGCGGATTGTTGAAACCGAGCCGCGCAACGCCGCATCGATTTTCAGCACGGGTCTTCCCGTGGTCCCGCTGGAAAATCCGGTCGAGGCCGAGCCCGGTCGTCCGGTCGCCCGCAACGCGGCGGCGACGATCGAGTCGATCTCGCGCGCGGTCGAAGCGGTGCGCGCCGGGCACGCCCGCGCCGTCGTCACCAATCCGATCGCCAAAGCGGCGCTTTACGAGGCCGGCTTCGGCTTCCCGGGCCATACGGAATTTCTCGGAGAGCTCGCCAAGTATTGGGGCGAGCCCGGGTTTCCGGTCATGATGATCTGGTCGCGGACGCTCGCCGTCGTGCCGGTGACGATCCATATCGCCCTCGCCGAGGCGCCGCGAGCGCTCAGTACCGAACTCATCGTCAAGACCGCGCGCATCGTCGATCACGATCTTCGCCACCGGTTCGGCATCGCTCGGCCGCGCCTGGCGTTTGCCGGGCTCAATCCGCACGCGGGCGAAAGCGGGGCTATGGGACGGGAGGAGATCACGATCATCGCGCCGGCCATCGCGGCGCTGCGCGCCGAAGGCGTCGACGCCATCGGACCGCTGCCAGCGGATACGATGTTTCACGCCAACGCCCGGGCGCGCTATGACGTCGCGGTGACCATGTATCACGATCAGGGCCTCATCCCTGTCAAGACACTCGCCTTCGACGAGGGCGTCAATGTCACGCTCGGCCTGCCGTTCGTTCGCACTTCTCCCGACCATGGCACGGCGTTCGACATCGCCGGCAAGGGGATCGCCAATCCGGCGAGCCTGATTGCCGCCCTGAGGCTCGCGGACCGTCTGACGCGATGAGCCTCGCCGCCGACGGGTTGCCGCCGCTGCGCGAGGTCGTGGCGGCCTACGGGCTCGATGCGCGCAAGGCTCTTGGCCAGAACTTCCTGTTCGATCTCAACCTGACCCGCAGGATTGCGCGCGCCGCAGGGCCGCTCGCTGGCGTCGTGGTCGTCGAGGTGGGTCCCGGTCCTGGCGGCCTCACCCGCGCGCTCCTCTCGGAAGGGGCGGCAAAGGTAATTGCGATCGAGCGCGACCCCCGGGCCTTGCCGGCGCTTGCGGACATCGGCGCGCGCTGGCCCGGGCGGCTCGAGGTCGTTGCGGAGGACGCTCTGACGGTCGGAGGCGAAACATTGCTGGCGAAGGCCGGCGGCGCGCCGCTCAGAATTTGCGCCAACCTGCCCTACAACATTGCGACCTCGCTGCTCGCCGGCTGGCTGGAAGCGGATACCTGGCCGCCGTTCTACGACCGGCTGACGCTGATGTTTCAGCGCGAGGTCGCGCTGCGCATCGTCGCGACGCCGGCCGAGCGCGCCGACTACGGGCGCCTCAGCGTGCTTGCAGGCTGGCGGACGCAGGCGCGGATCCTCTTCGATGTGCCGCCCGCCGCCTTCACGCCGCCCCCGAAGGTCACTTCGAGCTTGGTCGAACTCATCCCGCGCGCCGCGCCGGATCCTTGCGATCCGCGTCTCCTGTCCGCTTCGACCCAGGCCGCCTTCGGTCAGCGGCGCAAGATGCTGCGCCAGTCGCTGAAAGGCTTCGCGGCGGCGCGCGGCCTCGACCTCGCCTGTCTTCTCGCCGAGGCCAGGCTCGATCCGACGATGCGGGCGGAAGAGGTCAGCGTCGGCGGTTTCGCCGCGCTGGCCCGCGCCGCCGCCACAATCGGCGGTGCTACCCTGCCCAGCGCGAGCACGGTAGGCCCGGCACGGGCGCCTCCAGCGCGATGATGCCGCCATCGAGCGGGTAGTCGGCCGCGTCCTTCTCGGCGATCGCCCAGCGCCCGGAGGTGACGAAAACCGTGCGCAGGTCCGGTCCGCCGAACGCAACCATGGTCGGGAACTTGAACGGCACGCCGAGCTCGCGCTCAACTCGGCCGCCGGGATCGAAACGGATCACCTTCCCTTGGCCGTTGATGGCCGACCAGTAGAAGCCGTCACGATCGACCGCCGCGCCGTCCGGACCCGGCGGGCCCTCGACCTTGGCGAACAATCGGCCGCACGACATTTCGCCAGCGGCGGCGTCATAATCCCAGGCGTAAATCTCGCCCGCTTCTGTATGGCTGTGATACATAGTCCGGCCGTCCGGGCTCCACGCCAAGCCGTTCGACAGAGCCAACTCCTTCCCCGATGCGACGAGCCGGTCATCGTCCAGCCGCCACAGCGGTCCCTTCGCCGCGCCTGGTTCGCCGACCTGCGGCAGCAGGGAGTGGCGCATGGGCCCGACCCAAAACCGGCCGGCGCGATCGCACTTGCCGTCATTGAGGAAAAAACGCCGCGGATCATACGGAGCTGGCGCCACCAGCGACAGCGCGCCGGTATCGAGTTCGAACCGGTAGGCGCCCGTGCGAAGCGCCACCAGGACAGAGCCCTCGGCGGCGCCGCCGCCAAGCGCCAGGCAGCCAATCCAGGCTGGCATGATCCAGCTCTCGTCGAGGCCGGTTTCCGGATCGAGCCGGTGCAGCGCAGGTTCTTGTACATCCACCCAGTAGAGTTGGGCGGTGCGCTCGCACCAGACCGGGCTTTCCCCGGTGATCGATGGGCGCCGGAGCGCCAGCCGCCACGGCGGCATCTCTGGCTCAGGCATATTCCGACCCTCCTTCTCCCAATCTCCCAATCGTCGAACGGGCGTCGCGTTCCCATGTGAAAACTTGCCGAAGTCAGGATTTGCCCAAGTCAGGATTTGCAATGTCGCGGAATGTTTGGAAACTGTTTCGCAGCGGCTCTTCCGGCGTCGGCGGGCATCCCGTTGCGCAACTCCAACCGCAGGGTCTGCGTTAGGATGCAACATGCGAACAGCGCCGCGTCGGCGTCCTGTCGAGGCGCGCCGGCCGATGATCGCGACCGGCCGGATCTGGCGTATGGGGGACCGCGGCGACATGACCACTTCCGACATATTGATTTTAATCGTGCGGTACGGCCTCGTCGTGCTGTTCTTTCCGGCCAGCGCGCTCGACAAAATCTTCAACTTCCATGGCGCCGTGAAACAGGCCTCGGAGGTGTTCAAGCCGCATTGGCTCGCAGCGGCGGTGATCCTGGCCGGGATGTTCGTGGAACTCGTCATGCCGCTCGGGATATTGACCGGCGTTGCGGACCGGCTCGCGGCCTTCATCATGGCTGGCTACTGCGCGGCGACCGCGGTCCTGTTCAAGCGGTTCTGGCAGCCCGGCGATTTCTGGCGGCCCGGGGACAGCAAATCCCGCGACCTGTTCTGGGATTTTTTGAAGAACTTTTCGCTCGCCTCGGGCTTCCTCTTGATCACGATCGGCCTCGATGGGCACGCCTGGCGGCAATTCGTGGCGGATCCGTTCTCGTCCTCACACCCTTATGCGGCGTCCACACCGACGCCGTCACGTCTGGAGGTCCACGATGCGCAATCCGTTCGCCATGTTGGCGTCCGCGGCTGAGGGCGGGGCGGTGGCGGCCGACGCCAGGAGCGGCCCCAGTCCGAGCGTCCCGTACTGGCATCTTTGGACTGATGAGGCCGGCGTCAGCCACCAGAAGCAATGCGCCCTGACACATTTTGAATTGAAGGGCGTGGGCGGCGCCGCGCCGCAATGGAACAACAGGCATGAGAAAGTCCCCGCCACGGTGGTCGTGACGGTTCAGCCGGTCGGCTGGGTCGGCGACTGGCATGAGAACCCGGCGCCGCAATGGATCGTGGTGCTGTCAGGTCGCTGGTGGATCGAGAGCATGGACGGCACGCGGATCGAGCAGGGGCCAGGCGAATTTTCCTTCGGCGAGGATCAGAATTGCAAGCAAAGCGCGGACGGCCGGAAGGGGCATCGTTCGGGCACGATCGGCGATCGGCCCGCCGTGTTGATGACGGTGCAGCTCCACCTCGAGCCGCGCCGCGAGCCTTGCCACATCAGCTGAGAGCGGCCGTGCCGTCCGGAGTTGAGCGATGAGCGCCAAGACGCTTGAGGCCATCACCGGCTTCAGCCTCGTCACGGCCGATCTTCCTCGCCTAGCGCGATTTTATCGCGATGTGCTCGGGTTCGCCGCGCACGGGGACGTCAAGCCGATCGATGACGCGGAGATGGCGCTGCTCGGTCTTTCCGGCCGCGGCCAGCGTCAAGTGTTGAGCCTTGGCCAGCAGATCGTGTCGATCGATGAGTTCGAACACGCGGGCCGACCGTATCCGGCGAATAGCGACGCGGCCTCGCTGTGGTTCCAGCACCTCGCTCTCGTCGTTGACGACATGCACGACGCCTATGCCCGTCTGCGCGACATTGTCCCCATCTCGCACGGACAGCCGCAGAAGCTGCCGAGCTACGACGCCGGTGTGCAGGCCTTCAAGTTCCGCGACCCCGACTTGCATCCGCTGGAACTTCTGCAATTCGCAGCCGGAGAGACGCCCGACCCGTGGCGGGACCGGCGCAAGCTTGAAGGGCAGATCGGCCTCGGCATCGATCATTCGGCAATGAGCGTCGCCGATGCAGATCGGAGCGCCGAATTTTATCGGCTCCTCGGCTTGGGCGTTGGCAATCGCACGCTCAACCACGGGGCCGCCCAGCAGCGCCTCGACGGCCTCAGCGATGTCGAGGTCATGGTCGTGCCGATGATCCCGCCGGAAGAAGGAACGCCGCATCTCGAACTGCTCGCCTACCGCAGGCCGAAAGGCAGGGCCGGTCCGCCGCTGCAAGCCAACGACGTGGCGGCGACACGGATCGTCTGGCGCGGGCGGAAGACGACATTGATCGTCGACCCGGACGGGCGCCTGCAGCAGGTTCAGGGGTCAGGAGAAAACCCGTGACCGACGACGCATCGCTGCTGCCGGGACGCCTGTTGCGCCGGGCGGGACCGCCCGAGCGGGTGACAAATTTCCAGGGCGTGCAAATCGACGACCCGCGGTTGGCCGATGCGCTGAGCCCGGACGCCATGTTGCTATGCCTCTATGATGGAACTGTGCACGGCGAAGGTCCAGTGTGGCGCGAGGCGGACGGCTGCCTCTACTGGTCGGACGTGCCGAATCGCCGGCTGCTGCGGTGGCGCGCTGGCGACGGGCGGGTGACGGTCGCCATCGATGGCGCGTATTTCATGAATGGCAACGCGTTGGACGGCGAGGGGCGGCTTGTGCATTGCGAGCACGGGCGGCGTTGCATCAGCCGCTCCAATGGCGAGGGCGGCGCCGAGCCGATCGTCACGCATTTCGAGGGCAAGCGGCTGAACTCGCCCAACGACCTTGTTGTCGCCTCCGACGGCGCCATCTGGTTCACCGACCCGACGTTTGGGCTGCTCATGCCGAGCCAGGGCAGCCTTGCCGACCCGGAGCTCGACCATCGCAGCGTCTACCGGTTCGACCCCGCCAGGGGCGAACTGCGCCGGATGGCTGATTTCGAACAACCCAACGGGCTCGCCTTCGCGCCGGACGGCCGGACGCTGTACGTGTCGGACACCGCGTTGTCGCTCAACGAAATTCCAGGGCCTGAGACCGGCCGCACGCACGAGATCCAGGCCTTCGACGTCGCCGACGACGGCGCGCTATCCGGCCGGCGGTTCTTCTGCCACGCCGACCATGGGGTTCCGGACGGATTCAAGGTCGATGCGCGGGGCTGGGTCTGGACCACCGCCGGCGACGGCATTCACATCGTCGCCCCCGATCGCACGCCGCTCGGCTACATCCCGGCGCCCGCCGTCTGCTCCAATTGCGCGTTCGGCGGCCCCACGATGACAAGGCTGTTCATCACCGCGACGAATTACCTGCTCGCCATCGATCTTCTCGCGTGACAAGGAGACAAAATGGCCGGAAGCGGAAACGAGGCTCGAGCGATGGTTGCGGACGGTAGCGAGGCTGCGCCGGCCCCGTCAGGCGGGGAGCGTCACCTGTCAGCGGCTGCGCGGCGAGCCCTCGCGGAAGCTGCGGCCCGGCCGGCTCAGCCGGCGTTCGCGCGACCGCGCGAGCTCAACGGCCGCGACGGGCCAGAACCGGTGCGCTACGGCGACTGGGAAGTGAAGGGCCTCGCCAGCGACTTCTGACCACGGGTCTGCGAGGACAACGGCTGCGTCAGCGCAGCATCATCACCGGCGTGCCGATCGCGATGCGGTCGAAGAGGTCGATCACATCTTCGTTGAACATGCGAATGCAGCCATAGGAGGCGGCCGTGCCGACCGAGGCGCGCATCGCGCGGGTCGTGCCGTGGATCGCGATCTCGTCGCGGTCGAGCGTGATCGCCCTTTCCCCCATCGGATTCCCAGGCGAGCCGCCTGGAATGAGGTCGGGCAATTCCGGATGGTCGCGTTTGACCAACTCCGGCGGCGACCAGTCGGGCTCGACGAATTTCCCCGCGACCCGGGCCGGACCAAGCCATTCCTTGCCGGGCCTGGCGACCGCCACCGGATAGGCGATCGCGCGCTCGGCATTGACGATCAAATAGAGCCTCTTCGCCGACTGGCTGATGAGGATCTCGCCTGGAGGATATTGGCTCGGGTAGTCGACAAGTCGCCCGGCCGCCGCGGGACCGCCGGCAAGCCCGTACAATAGTCCCAACACTGTTGCGACCGTCGCTCTCGCGCCCATGCCAGCGCCCTTTGTCTCAAGGGCAGATTAACATCGACCCCGAACGGCGGCGCGGCGTTCGTCAATCGCGGTAAACAAGTCGAGGAGGATCAAACGACGACGGAGTCCCGGACCTGAACCCCGACCGGTTGGCGCTGGGCGCCGTTCGCCTTGCCGGCGCCGTTCAGCTTGGCGGCGCCATTCGGCTTGCCGGCGCCGTTGGGCTTCGCGACGTTCGCCGGAGCGTCGATCCTGGCCATGAAAGCGAGAATCAGCGGCACGACGTCCTTGCGAAAACGGGAGCCGTTGAAGACGCCGTAATGGCCGACGCCGAGCTGCAGATGGTGCAGCTTCTTCTCATCGGGAATGTTGGTGCAAAGCTCCTGCGCCGCCTGAGTCTGGCCGACGCCGGAAATGTCGTCCTTCTCGCCTTCGACGGTCATGAGGCCGCAGTTGCGGATCGCCTTGAGGTCGACCTTCTGCCCGCGGTGCGTCATCTCGCCCTTGGGCAGCGCATGGCGCACGAACACCGTCTCGACCGTCTGCATGTAATAGGCGGCGTCGAGATCCATCACCGCCATATATTCGTCGTAGAAATCGCGGTGCTTCTCCGCCGAGTCGCCGTCGCCGGCGACGAGATGGTTGAACATATCGAGATGGGCGTTGACGTGGCGGTCGAAGTTCATCGCCATGAAGCCGGAGAGCTGCAGGAACCCCGGATAGACCTCACGGCCGAAGCCCGGATAGGGGAACGGCACGGCCTGCAGGCAGTTGCGCCGGAACCACTCGACGCCGCGCTTTTCGGCGAGCTTGTTGACGACGGTCGGGCTCCGCCTGGTGTCGATCGGCCCGCCCATCAAGGTCATGCTGGCGGGCGCCTCCGGATCGCCGTTCGCCTCCATCAGCGCGACAGCGGCGATCAGCGGCACCGCAGGCTGGCAGACGCCGAGCGTATGCACGCCCGGGCCAAGATAGCGCAGGATATCCTGGAGGTAGTCGATGTAATCGTCGAGATCGAATGTGCCGACCGCCAGCGGAACCATGCGCGCGTCGGCCCAATCGGTGATGTAGACGTCGCAATGCGGCAGGAAAGCCTCGACCGTGCCGCGCAGGAGCGTCGCGTAGTGGCCGGACATGGGCGCGACGATCAAGAGCTTGGGCTGCTTGTCGGCGCCGGGAAAGTCGGGCCGGACGAAGCGCAGGAGATTGCAGAAGGGCCGCGTCCAGACCACGTCTTCGAGGACCGGATAGGCGACCCCGTCGATCTCGACCTCATCGAGGCCGAACGTCGGCTTGCCGTAGCGTCGCGTCATCCGCTCGAACAATTCAGCGCCGGCGGAGATGTTTTTGCCCAGCACCGTGTTGGAAAGCGGATTCCAGGGATTGCGGAAAATGAAGTGCGCCGCGTCCGAGGCGGCGCGCGCGGGCACTAGAGCCGCATGCGCCATTTCGTAGAAATGATAGGAATAGTTTCGAAACATTGCCCCAACCCACGCAAGCGGCGGACTCGCCCAACCAAGTACCGTATCCTCCGAAACGTTGCCTTTCAATTGAGCTTTACGACTAATGCAACCGCGATGTATGCATACTTTAGTCGCAGCTTTGTTGTCCCGCGGCAGGCGTACGCGCCCCTTGCCGCCGTTCCGCAGCCGGACCGCGCGCTCCGAATGCCGTCCGTCTCCCAGTGCTGGGCGGGCGGTCCGCGACGACGCGCTTCGTGGCGTCGCCGCCGCGACCTTGTCTCAAACCCCGGCCTGGCTCTTCAGCGGCACCCCGGCTTCGGCGAGCATCGCCGCCAGTTCGCCCGACTGGAACATTTCGCGGGTGATGTCACAGCCGCCGACGAACTCGCCCTTGACGTAGAGCTGGGGAATGGTTGGCCAGTTTGCGTATTCCTTGACGCCCTGACGGATTTCCTCGTCCTCGAGCACGTTGACGCCGTGGACCGGCGCGCCGAGATAGTCGAGAATCTGAATCACCTGGCCGGAAAAGCCGCATTGCGGGAATTGCGGCGTTCCCTTCATGAACAGGACGACGGGGTGTTCCGAAATCACTTTCTCGATACGTTCGCTTGCTTTCGACATGGCGCTGGTCCTTTTCGCGAGCGGAGAGTCAAGGTCCCGCCCGTTCACCTGCCTGATATAGGACGCAATTACGCTCCGGACCAGCGGGCGGAACCGAAAAACCAGGCTAGCCTCCGGTCGCGCTCATGTGGCGCTGCACGGCGGGCGGGGCCGCGCGGGCGATGTCGAAATCATGGCCCCGCGGCTTCCTCGCGATGGCGGCGCGGATCGCCTCGATCAGGGGCCCGTCGGTCTCTGAGCGCCGCAACGGTTCGCGCAGGTCGGCTGCGTCCTCCTGGCCCAGACACATGTAAAGCGTCCCGGCGCAGGTGACGCGAACACGGTTGCAGCTCTCGCAGAAATTGTGCGTAAGCGGCGTGATGAAACCGAGCCGCCCGGCGGTCTCCTTGACGTCGTAATAGCGGGCGGGACCGCCGGTGGCATAGGCCGAGGGCGTCAGCGTCAGCGAGCGCTCGAGGTCGGCGCGCAAGTCGGTCAGCGGCAAAAACTGGTCGGCGCGATCGCGCTCCATCGCGCCGAGCGGCATCACTTCGATGAAAGTCAGATCGAAGCCGCGTTCGTGCGCCCAGCCGACGAGGCGGCGCGCCTCGCTGTCATTGAAGCCCTTCAGCGCGACCGCGTTGATCTTGATCTTGAGGCCCGCCGCGACCGCTGCGTCGATACCGTTGAGCACGACGCTCAGATCGCCCCATCGCGTCACGGTGCGGAACTTGTCGGGATCGAGCGTGTCGAGCGAGACGTTGATCCGCTTGACGCCGCAATCGGCGAGTTCGCCGGCGAAGCGGGCGAGCTGCGACCCGTTGGTGGTCAGCGTCAGTTCGTCGAGCGCGCCGCTGGCGAGATGCCGTCCGACGGCGCGAAACAGCGACATCACGTTGCGACGGACGAGCGGCTCGCCGCCGGTGATCCGGATCCTGCGCGCCCCGAGGCCGATAAAAGCGGCGCACAGGCGTTCCAGCTCCTCGAGCGACAGGACGTCCCGCTTGGGAAGGAAATTCATGTCCTCGGACATGCAATAGACGCAGCGATAGTCGCATCGATCGGTCACCGACACCCGCACATAGGCGATCTGACGGCCGAACGGATCGATGAGCGGGGGCGCCGGCGCCGGCGAAAAGGCGTTCATCGCCAACACATAGGCGGTCGCGCGTCGCAAAAAAAGCCCCGGCCGCCCGTTCGAGCGGCCGGATGCGAAGCCTTGTCAGCGGGTCACGATCACCCGCGCCCCGACCCTGGCGCGGCTGTAGAGATCGAGGACGTCGTCGTTGGTCATGCGGATGCAGCCGGAAGACACCGCCTGACCGATCGTGTCGGGCTCGTTCGAGCCGTGGATGCGATAAAGCGTTCCGGCGAGGTACATCGCGCGCGCGCCGAGCGGGTTGTCGAGGCCACCCTGCATGTGCCGCGGCAGGTCGGGCCGGCGCCGCAGCATTTGCGCCGGCGGGGTCCAGTCCGGCCATTCTCGCTTGTTGGCGATGTGGGTCACGCCGGCCCAGGTGAAGCCAGGACGACCGACGCCGACGCCGTATCTCAGCGCCTGATGGTCAGGCAGAACAAAATAAAGCCGCCGTTCGCTGGTGCGGATGATGATGGTTCCGGGCGCCTCCCGGCCCTGGAATTGAACGGTTTCGCGCGGGATCGGCGAAGCCACGGGCTGCAACTGGGAATCGAGCAGATTGGCGAAGGCGGGCGCGGAGCCCGCGGTCAAGAACAAGCCCGCCACAATGGCGGCGCGGATGAAGGTGCGGCGCATGGGGTCCCTCTCGCTTAGCATTCCCCGGAGACGAAAAAGAACGCGACCGGCCGAGACCGAGTTCCCTGGCGCCGTCGAAGCCCGTTCGTGCCCGGAATTATGGCGGCGCTGGGGCGAATGCGCAATCCTTAATGGCGGCAAGAGGTCTGGAATTCGACATTTGAGTTAAATTGCCGCGAATTCGATCGTGAAGAAACTCGTTCCGCTCCGTCATCTCGCGACGCCCCTGTCGCAGCCAGTTTGACCGGGGTCGCGCGTCCAAGGAAAGTCGAAAAATCCGCGCCGATCGATGCGTCGCGGCTGCCGAGCCCCCTGCTCACGTCAGACGCGGCGGCCTCCTTCGTCGAAGACATGAATGTCGTCAGCCGGCGAGGTGAACGTCACAGTCTGTCCCGGCGAAGGGCGTGTCGCGGCCGCGGATTTCGGCGATCATCATCTTTTCGTCGGTGCGGCGTACATGGGCGTAGGAGGCTTCGCCGAGCCGCTCGACCAGTTCGACCGAACCGGTCGCGGAAAAATCTCCCGGCGCGCCGATCGCCAGATGCTCCGGACGAATGCCGACGGTGATCGGCGCGCCGGGCGCCAGCGATCGCGCCGGCATGGAGAACGGCGCGATCGCGACCCCTTTGACGAACGCCGCCCCGCCCTCGACCCGCTCGACGATCGCCGGAAAGAAATTCATCGCCGGCGAGCCGATGAAGCCGGCGACGAACAGGTTGGCCGGCGTGTAATAGAGATCGAGCGGCTTGCCGACCTGCTCGATACGCCCCAGGTTCATCACCACGATCCGATCGGCGAGCGTCATCGCCTCGATCTGGTCGTGCGTCACATAGACCATGGTCGAGCCGAGCAGGCGGTGCAGCCGCGCGATCTCGACCCGGGTCGAGACGCGCAGCGCCGCGTCCAGGTTCGACAGGGGCTCGTCGAACAGGAAGACATCGGGCTCGCGCACGATGGCGCGGCCGATCGCCACGCGCTGGCGCTGGCCGCCCGAAAGGTCGCGCGGATAGCGGCCGAGCAACTCTTCGAGCCGCAGCATCCGCGCGGCCTCGGCGACCCGGCGCTCGCGCTCGGCCGGCGCGACACCGGTGAATTTGAGACCGAAGGTCATGTTCTTGCGAACGTCCATGTGCGGATAAAGCGCGTAGGACTGGAACACCATGGCGATCTTGCGCTCGGCCGGGGCCAGCGCGTTGACGAGGCGGTCGGCAATGAAGATGTCGCCGGAGGTCGGCGCGTCGAGTCCTGCGATCATGCGCAGAAGCGTCGACTTGCCGCAGCCGGACGGGCCCACCAGCACGACGAACTCGCCGTCCCGAATCGACAGCTCAATATCGCTGAGCACACGCGATGGGCCGTAGCTCTTGTTGAGTTGCTCGATCTTGAGCCGCGCCATGCCGATCGCGCCCCCTACTTGACCGCGCCGGCGGTGAGCCCGCTGATCAGCTGTCGCGAGAAGACGACGTAGATGGCGACGACCGGCAGGATCGCCATCGACAGCGCCGCCAGCACCGAGTTCCAGTCGGTGATGTACTGGCCGAGGAACTGTTGCACGCCGAGCGTGATCGTGTGGGTCGAGTTGGACGAAGTCAGGATCAGCGGAAACCAGAGATCGTTCCAGATCGGCACGATGGTGAACACGGCGACGGTGGCGATGGCGGGTCTGAGCAGCGGCGCGATCACCTCGAAGAATATGCGCGTCTCGGGCACGCCGTCGCAGCGCGCCGCGTCGCGCAGGTCTCTCGGGATCTGCTGGACGAATTCGCTGAGGATGAAGATCGACATCGGCAGGCCCTGCGCCACGTAGACGAGGATCAGGGCGGTCAGCGTGTCGTTGAGGCCTGCCTCGCGCATCATCTTGAGGATGGCGACCGAACCGAGCCGGATCGGCACCATGATGCCGATCGAGAGAAACAGCGCCAGCGCCGTCGAGCCGCGAAACCTGTATTCGGTCAGCGCCCAGGCCGCCATCGCGCCGAACAGCAGCACCAGCGCCATGCTGATCAGCGTGACGATGAGCGAGTTGGCGAAATATGTCCCGATATGCGAGGCGCTGAACACTTTGGCGTAACCGATCAGCGAGAAGGTCGCTGCAGTCGGGGGCGTGAGCGGCGCACCGAAGATGGCGTTGCGCGATTTGAACGAGTTCATCACCACGAGCAGGATCGGTCCGATCGCGAGCGCGCTGTAAGCGATGAGGATCGCATGAACGCCGACGACCTGCGCGCGCTGATTGAACATGGCCGTCCCTAGAAGGCGTAGCGGCGCAGGCGGCGCTGCACGATGAAGAGATAGAGGCAGACGCCGACGAGGATGATGAAGAACATCACTGTCGCCACCGTCGCGCCCATCGTCGGATTGCCGAGCTGCAACTGGTTGCCGAAAAACGTTCGGTAGAAGTAAGTTCCGAGAATGTCGGTGGCGAAGTTCGGCCCGGCGAGCGCGCCCTTGACCGAATAGATGAGATCGAACGCGTTGAAATTGCCGACGAAGGTCAGCACCGAAACGAGTCCGATCGTGGGGAGCACCAGCGGCAGCTTGATGTGCAGGAAGATGCGGAACTGGCCGAGCCCGTCGACCCGCGCCGCGTCGACGAGTTCGTCAGGAATGTTGAGGAGAGCGGCATAAATAAGCATCAGCGGGATGCCGACGAACTGCCACACGGATATGAGCGCCAGCGTCACAAGCGCGGTCGACGGAAGGCCGAGCCACGGCGCAAACAGGCTCCCCAGGCCCACCGCCTTCAGCGCGCCTTCGGCGACGCCCCACAGCGGCGACAGGATCAGGTTCCAGGCGAAGCCGACGATGACCACTGAGAGCATGGTCGGCAGGAAAATGATCGTGCGGTAAAGTCCCTTGAGCTTGAGGCCCGGCAGGCTCAGAAGTCCGGCGAGCACGATGCCAATCGGGTTCTGCACCAACATGTGCACGATGAAGAAGACCAGATTGTTCTTGGCCGCATTCCAAAAATGGACTGACCAGTCCGGATCAAGCAGGAGCGTGCCGAAATTCCCGAAGCCGAGGAAATGATAGGCGCCGCTGCTGTCCGTTGTGTAGGTCGAGAGGCCCATCGTGGCGACGAGCGGGTAGATCGACAACAGCGTATAGATCGCGACCGCGGGTCCGAGAAACAGCGCCAAGAGCCCGAGGAAACGGCCTCGCGGCATCGATGCGACGACTTGGGAAACTGGTTCGGCCATCGGTTGTCTCGTGTCGCGAAGCCCCCGCCCTCATCCGGCCCTTCGGGCCCCCTTCTCCCGCAAGCGGGAGAAGGGAAACCCCTCGCCCGCGAAGCGGGAGAGGGACAGGCGCGTAAGCGCTAGGGTGAGGGTGCGCCGACTCGGCTACTTACCGGGCTTGTACCACTTGTCGAGCCCGTCCTGCAGCTGCTTGCCGGCGGCCTCTGGCGTCAGCGTGCCGTTGATCACCTGCGCCGAGACGTTCCAGAGTTCGTTCTCGAGGTTCGGCGTGCCGCGCGACAGGATCTGGTAGGAATTGCGGATCGTCGACTTGCAGTCCTTGCGCCAGCCGACCATCTCGGCCGCGAGCGGGTCCTTGATCGTGACGGGCGCCTTGCTGAGCGGGAAGAAGCCCGGCAGGGCGTTGGCGTAGATTTCCGCGAACTCCGGCGTCGTCAGCCATTCGAGGAACTTCGTCGCGTCCTCCTTGTTCTTCGACGCCGAATTGACCCCCATGCCGATGTCGACGTGGTCGGAGATGTAGCATTCGGTGTCGCCGGCCGGCAGCGGCGGCGGAAACGCGCCGATCGGGAACTGCGCCTGGGAACGGAAGGTCGAGATGTCCCACGAGCCGGCCGGATAGATCGCGCCCTTGCCGAGCGAGAACAGGTTCTGGCTGTCGGGATATTTCTGCGCCTGGAAGCCGTTGCCCATATAGGGCGCCCAAGACGCGAGTTCCTTGAACACCGCGATGTACTGAGGATCGGTGAACTTCTCCTTGCCGGCGATCAGCGCAAGGCGCCCGGTCTCGCCTTTCCAGTAGTCGGGGCCGATGTTCTGGAAGCCCATGGTCGCGGCCTCCCACTGGTCGGCAGTCCCCATGACGATGGGCGTATAGGTCCCGTCCTTCTTCAGTTTGTCGAGGATCTCGTGGAACTCGGCCATCGTCTTCGGCGGCGTGGCGCCGATCTTCTTGAAGGCGTCCTCGTTGTACATGAAGCCGTGAATGACCGACGCCATCGGCACGCAGAAGGTCGTCTTGCCGTCGTCGGTCGACCACGCGATCTTGGCCACGTCCGAGAAATTGTCCATACCCTTGAGATCGTTCACGCTGTCGAGCTGATGCTTCAGGTATTGGTTGAGCGAACGGTCGAAGGGACGGCATGTTATAAGATCACCCGCAGTGCCGCCGTCGAGGCGCGCATTGAGCGCGGCGTCGTAGTCGGTAGGCGCGGAGGGCGAGAATTCGACCTTGATGTCGGGGTAGTGCTTGTTGAAGGCCGGTATGATCTTCGAGTTCCAGATGTCGGCGTCGTCGTTGCGCCAGCTCTCGATCTTCAATGACCCGGCGTGAGCCGCCGCGAGCCCGGCAAAGAGCGCCGCCAGAGCGACGCCGCCGCGCATCCAGGCAATACCCATTCTCATTCTATCCTCCTTATTGAGCGAGCTTCCTGCCCGCGCTCTAGCCGAACTGCTTCCTCCCCGAAGCCTTTCGATGGACCGGCACGCAGGCCCCGAAGGTCGGGCTTCCGCACTTGCATGGGCCACCGTCATGCCGTTGTCTAGGGGGCTTCAAGCGGCAGGCCGACCTAAGCCAGGGCGAGAACAGCGATCACCGGGAAGGACGCGGCGCGATGAGTCAAACGCTGATGGCGAGCGAAATCGACGAAAGCGGCGCCGCAGCCCGCCGGCAGCTCGCCGCCAACGCCGGCGCGACGGCCGAGCTGGCATCGCGTCTCCGGGCGCGGACACCGCCCTTCGTCGCCACCATCGCGCGCGGCAGTTCGGACCACGCGGCGCTTTTTCTCAAGCATTGCATCGAGCTCAGGCTCGGCCTCGCCTGCGCCTCGCTGGGGCCCTCGATCGCCTCGCTCTACCGCGCGCCGCTCCGCCTCGACGGCGCGGTCGCGATCACGATTTCCCAGTCGGGCCGCAGCCCGGACATCGTCGCCATGCAGGGCGCGGCGAAAGCCGCCGGCGCGCTGGCGATCGCCCTCGTCAACGACGCGGACTCGCCGCTGGCGCAGGAAGCCGACGCGCTCCTGGCGCTGCACGCGGGCGAGGAGCGCTCGGTCGCGGCGACCAAGTCGGTGATCGCCTCGCTCGTCGCCGGCTCATCGCTCGTCGCCAGGTGGAGCGGCGACGGAGCGCTGACGGACGCGCTCGACCGGTTGCCGTCGGTCCTCGAAGCGAGCCGCGGACCCGCGCCGGACGCGGCGGTCGAAACGCTCGCCGACGCCCGCTCGCTCTTCGTCATCGGCCGCGGCCCGACCTTCGCCATCGCCGCCGAGGCGGCGCTGAAGCTCAAGGAAACCTCGGCCATCCACGCCGAGGCGTTTTCCGCCGCCGAGGTGCTGCATGGCCCGGCGGGGGTCATCGGCCGCGGGTTCCCCGTCCTCGCCTTCGCCCCCGCCGACGCCGCCCGCGAAGGCTTCTTCGAGACGGTCGACCGGCTGGCGTCGTTCGGCGCGGCGCCGCTCCTCATCGACATCGAGCGGCATCTGCACTGGCCGACGGTCGTCACGCCCGACTGCGGCCACGCCCTCGTGACCCCGATCGCCGCGCTGCACGCCTTCTACCGCCTGGCCGAAGCGACCGCGCGCCGCCGCGGCCGCGACCCCGACCAGCCGCCGAACCTGATGAAGGTGACGCGGACGGTCTGAGAGTATTGCATGTTTCCGGCGAAGGGCTTCAGCGCACTCTCATCCCGGCGTTGCGCCTTCCGACGCCGCAGCAAGCTCAGACCGACGTTTTTTGGGCCGGATCAATGAGATGCGAGCTTCTTTGCATGTGCCCGGCGGCGGAGCCGATTTTCCGCTCTTTCGCGCCCTCCACCCGCCTGTTATCGCCGGGTTACAGGCGAATCAGCGCGGCGGTGAATTATCGAAGGCCTCCTCGTTCCCCTTCGCGACAAAACGCGCCCGTATGCGAGCAGCGCAGCGACAAGCCTTCGCAAGGGCCGCAGAGCGCCGCGCCCGCGTTCGGCGGCCCCTGAATGGCTTGGCTGAGCAAGCCATGACGGATGTTGAGCCGTCATGGCGAGAACCCCGCCTGCTCAGGCGACGGCCTGTGCGCCCGCCAACATACGGCGTCTGCGGATAGTAGTGCGGCTGGCCTCGATGGCTTTGCGATCGACGAGATCGACCGATGGTTCGAGCAGCGCTTCCAGCGCATCCTTCAAACTGAGAAAGCGGGCGAGATCGTCACCACCCGAGCTTTTGTGTCTGGACGGCTGAAATCCGCCGGTGCAATCGACTAGGATCGACTTCAAAATCACCTGGCGAGCGGGGCGTCGAATGATCGTTGGCGAAATCCGGAATCAGATCGACAGCATCTGGAATGACTTCTGGTCGGGCGGGCTGTCAAATCCGCTCAGCGTCATGGAGCAGATCACCTATCTGCTTTTTATCAAGCGGCTCGACGAGTTGCAGACGGTCGAGGAGCGCAAGGCGGCGATGCTGAAGCAGCCGCTGGAGCGGCGCATTTTTCCAGAGGGCAAGGACCCGCGCGGGCGCCCCTACGAAGATTTGCGCTGGTCGCGCTTCAAGACCTTCGAGCCGAAGGAGATGTTCAAGGTCGTCGACGAGCACGTCTTCCCATTCCTCCGCGAGAAGGTCGCGGGCGGCGGCGACGTCGGCAGGCACATGAAGGAGGCGCGCAACGCCATCCCGACGGCAGCGCTGCTCGCCAAGGTCGTCGACAAGCTCGACGCGGTGAAGATGGACGACCGCGACACCAAGGGCGACGTTTATGAATATATGCTCGGCAAGATCGCGACCGCCGGGCAGAACGGCCAGTTCCGCACGCCGCGCCACATCATCAAGCTGATGGTCGAGCTGACCGAGCCGACGCCGGGCGACACCATCTGCGACCCGGCCTGCGGCACCTGCGGCTTCCTCGTCGCGGCGGGCGAATTCTTGCGCGAAAAGCACGCCGAAATGCTGCGCGATCCGAAGCTGCGCGCGCATTTCCACAATCGAGCGTTTCACGGCTTCGATTTCGATCCGACCATGCTCAGGATCGGCTCGATGAACATGATTTTGCACGGCATCGAGAACCCGAGTGATCGAGGCGCGCGACTCCCTCGCCGAGGATATTGCGGCCGAGAAGGACCGCTACAGCCTCCTCCTCGCCAATCCGCCTTTCGCCGGCTCGCTCGATTACGAGGCGACCGCGAAGGACCTGCAACAGATCGTCAAGACCAAGAAGACCGAACTCTCTGTTTCTCGCGCTGTTCCTGCGGCTCCTGAAGGTCGGCGGACGCGCGGCGGTGATCGTCCCCGACGGCGTGCTGTTCGGCTCGTCGACCGCGCACAAGGCGCTGCGCAAGATTCTGGTCGAGGACCACAAGCTCGAGGCCGTCATCTCGCTGCCCTCGGGCGTCTTCCGCCCCTATGCCGGCGTCTCGACCGCCATCCTCGTCTTCACCAAGACCGGCGTCGGCGGCACCGATTTCGTTTGGTTCTACGACGTGCAAGGCCGACGGCTTCTCGCTCGACGACAAGCGCCAGCCGCTGCTGCCCGAGGACAAGCAGGGGCCGACGCCTACGGCCGAGCTGTTCCGAGGCTGAGCACGAGAAAAACAATCTGCCCGACGTGCTGATGCGCTGGGAGGAGCGAAACAGCGCGGAGCGCGACGGCCGCGCACGGCGCAGAGCTTTTGCGTGCCGAAGGCGGAGATCGCAGGGGAGGGCGGGTATGATCTTGTCGCTGAACCGCTACAAGGCAGACGGAGCACGAGGAGGTGCGGCACGAGAGTCCGGCGGAGATCATTGCGAAGCTGAACGCGCTTGAAGTCGAGATTGCCGACAGGGCCTGACGAAGATTGAGGAGTTATTGGTTTGAGTGATCGGCTTCACAGCTCTGGGCGACGATCGTGCGAGACGATCATGGGCCAAGCCCCAGCCTGGCGATGCTTACAACGAGGAAGGCGAGAGGAACCTGCCCTTGATCGCGGGCGCTGGCGAATTCGGCGGACAAAGACCTTTGCCGACTCAGTTACAGAGTGGACCAACCAAAACCAATCGAAGCCAGCCTGGTCGACAGACGTTCTCGTTTGCGTTGTCGCGGCAACAATTGGCAGACCTCAATTGGTCTGAGCCGGCTCCATCGACTGGGCGGTAGGACGTTGCCGGTTGCCGCGGGAATTCGGAATACGATCTCACAAAACTATGTTTGACAGCGGGCGCTTGTTCACATTTTCTTTCCACGAAAACCTTATTCCTCCGCGAGAAATCACAAGGTCTTGCTCAAGGTGTAATTACACGTGACATGATTAAATCTCTGAGCAGCTTACATTTCGCTCGCGCCTCTCGCCGAACAGCGGCGGATTGCGGCGATCCTCGATCAAGCCGACGCCCTGCGCCGCAAGCGCGGGAAAGTTATTTATTATCTGGAGAGTCTCACGGACGCTGTGTTTACCGACATGTTCGGACACCCGATCGAAAATCAATTTGGCTTCGAAACGGCGCCACTTGGGGAACTAGGCAGGATTGTAACCGGAAGTACGCCGAAGAGTAGCAAAGACGGAATGTATGATGGGCCTATACCCTTCATCACACCGGGCGATTTAGAAAGTGATCAGGCCTCCAAGCGAACTTTGACACAGGCCGGTGCGTCGGAAGTCAGAGTTGTTCGGGGCGGGTCGACCTTAGTCTGTTGCATAGGCGCTACTATCGGTAAGGTCGGCCGAACACGCATACCATCTGCATTTAACCAGCAAATAAATGCAGTCGAATGGGGCGCGGAAATGGACGACGACTACGGTTATTATACTCTCCGCTTTTTCAAGAAGAAATTCGCGGAGTGGGGCACCTCGACGACACTTCCAATTCTGAAGAAATCCGCTTTTGCGAAAATTCGTATACCTGTCTCGCCACTAGAGGAGCAGCGCAAGTTTTCAAAGAGAATAGCATACGTGGCTGCACAACTTTCGTTATGTCAGCAAGGCGTTTCTCGATTGGACTTCCTTTTCGCCTCACTTCAGCACCAAGCGTTTCGTGGCGAGCTCTGACCGATGCGCTTCGAGTTCGATTGGGACCCGGCGAAGGCCGCGAGCAATTTCGCCGAACACGGGGTCTCCTTCGAGGAGGCGATGGCGGTCTTTCATGATCCGCTCGCGCTCTCGCGGCCAGACGAAGACCATGGCGCGAACGTACACTCGGCCTTGCCGGCGGAGGCCGGCTTGCGCTGATGGCGCACCGGTGAAAGGGGCGCAATTTCCAACCTTGTCACACCCTCCGCGTTCGCGCTGCGGCATGCACACATCTGCGCAGCCGTACGAGCGCCCGCGCGAGCGGATATCGTTTTCGCACGAATATCAGGCGGTTGCGCGCCCCCTTCTCCACGAAGTGACACGAAGTGGGGAAGGTGTCGGGCGAAGCCCGACGGATGGGGTGTGGAAAGCAGGAATGCGTGGTCGAAGGCTCGCTCTTATGATCGTGCAAGCCTGCCGGCTTCGAAGCAGCGGGCCATACCCCATCCGGCCCTCCGGGCCACCTTCCCCAGCAAGCTGGGGAAGGGGTGCGCGGGCCTCGAAGCGGGGTGGGTGCGTCCTGTAGCGCGAACACGGGGGTGACAAAGGAAAATCCGGGCGGATTTGAAGTTGCGTTTTTCGTCAATACAAAGAAGAAGTATTCGCATGAAGGACGAGCATGACTTTTCCGCTGCGGCGCGCGGCAAATTCTATCGGCCGGACGCGCAGTTGATCCCGCCGGTCCATCTCGACCCCGACGTGCTCGCCTGGCTCGCCGACCGGGCGAAAGCGCGCGGCGTTTCGCTCAGCGGGCTCGTCAATGATCCCCTGAAAAAGGACATGGCCTGATCGAAGCGGTGAAGTGAGGACGGCGCCGCAAGTTTGCGCCGTTTCGCTTTCGTTTTGGTAACAAATATGATACCAAATGGCCGAGCTTGAGCTTCTCGTTTACGCGGACGTCCTCGGTAGGGCGCCGTTCGAGGACTGGTTCCGCGAACTGGACGTTCAGGCGCAGGCGAAGGTGACCGTTGCGCTCGATCGTTTGAAGCGCGGCAATTTCTCGAATGTTTCGGGCGTCGGCGAAAGCGTCTTCGAGTTGAAGCTCAATTGGGGTCCCGGCTACCGCCTCTATTTTGGCAGAGACGGCGACAGGATCGTGATGCTGCTTCTCGGCGGAACCAAGAAGCGTCAAGATCGCGATATCGCGAGGGCAAGGCGTTTCTGGCTTGACTACAAATCGCGCAAGCCGACGCGACACGTTTGAAGGAGACAGCGCAATGCCGCTCACTCGCAGTTTCAACGATCTGATCAAGTCTCGCGTCGAGGCCGACCCCGCCTTCCGGCAAGCTCTGTTTCGGGAAGCGGTTCAGACCATGCTCGACGGCGACGTCGCCACCGCCAAATCCGTGCTGCGGGACTACATCAACGCCACGATCGGCTTCGAGCGTCTCGCGCTCGCGACAGGCACGCCAGCCAAGAGCCTGATGCGGATGTTCGGTCGGCAGGGGAACCCTACGGCGGAAAATCTCCTTGGCGTCATCAGCGTGCTGCAACAGCAGACCGGCGTGCATCTCGAGGTGGCGGCCGTGGCGAACGCGGCGTAACAATTCCTGGATCGACATCATCGATGTCCCAATTCGCCTTCCTCGCCGCCGAATTCCCCGCCGTTCACGAACACGCCGCGCGGGCGGAAGACCTCGCCTGCGCCGATCCTCGCGCCGCCTGCTTCTATGCGCGCTTCGCGCTGGAAGTGATGGTGCGCTGGCTCTATCGCCACGATTCGAGCCTCCGCGATCCCTACGACACGACGCTCGCCGCGCGCATCCACGAACCGACGTTTCAGAAGCTCGTCGGCCCGCCGCTCGTCGCCAAGGCGCGGATCGTCAAGGACCTCGGCAATGCGGCGGTCCACGAGGCGAAGGCCGTGCCGCAGGCGCAGGCGGTGACCGCGCTGCGCGAGCTATTTCACTTGTCCTATTGGCTCGCGCGAACCTATGGCCGAACCGTCCACCCCGAGGCTGGGCTCGTGTTCTCTCCCGACGCCTTGCCGCGAACCTCGACGATCGCGGTCGCGAAGCTCAGCCAGTTGCAGGAAATCGCGCGCCGCTTCGCCGAGACGGTCAAAGCGCGCGAGGATGCGGAAAAGCAGCGCCTCGCCTCAGAGGCCGAGCGCGAGAAACTCGACGCCGAAATCAAGGCGTTGCAGGCGCAGGTGGCAGCCGCGAAGGCGGCCAACGCCAGGGCGCCGGACACGCACGACTACGATGAAGCGACGACGCGCGACGCCTTCATCGATCTCCTGCTCCGAGAAGTCGGCTGGAATTTCACCAAGCCCGGCTACGATACGGAGTATCCGGTCACGGGCATGCCCAACGCTTCGGGCGAGGGCTTCGTCGATTACGTGCTCTGGGGCGACGACGGCAAGCCTCTCGGCCTCGTCGAGGCGAAGCGCACCAAGCGTGACCCACGCGTCGGCCAGCAGCAGGCGAAACTCTACACCGACTGCCTCGAAAAGGAATTCGGCCAGCGGCCGATCATCTTCTATTCCAACGGCTACGACCATTGGATTTGGGACGAGACGCGCTATCCGCCGCGCCAAGTCTCGGGTTTTTTGAGCAAGGACGAACTCGAGCTTGCGATCCGCCGCCGCTCGACGCTGAAGCCTTTGGGGTCCGTCGACGTCGACCCTGGCATCGTCGAGCGCTTCTACCAGACCCGCGCCATCCGGCGCGTCGGCGAAGCGTTCGAGCGGGACAATCTGCGCCGCGCGCTGCTGGTCATGGCGACCGGCGCCGGCAAAACGCGCACGGTGATTGCGCTCAGCGATCTCCTGATGCGCGCCAACTGGGCGCGGCGCGTGCTGTTTCTCGCCGATCGGATCGCGCTGGTGAACCAGGCGGTCAACGCCTTCAAGCGATTCCTGCCCTCGGCCTCGCCGGTGAACCTCGTCACCGAAAAAGACGCGACGGGACGCGTCTATGTCTCGACCTATCCGACGATGATGGGGCTGATCGACGAAGCCGTCGGCGGCAAGCGCCGCTTCGGCCCCGGTCATTTCGACCTCATCGTGATCGACGAGGCGCATCGCTCGATCTACCGCAAGTATGGCGCGATCTTCGACTATTTCGACAGCCTCGCTGGTCGGCTTGACCGCGACGCCGAAGGACGAGGTCGACCGCGACACCTATCGCCTCTTCAACCTGCAGCGCGGCGTGCCGACCGACGCCTATGGCCTCGACGAGGCGGTGAGGGACGGATTCCTCGTTCCGCCAAGAGCGGTTTCCGTGCCGCTGAAGTTTCCGCGAGAGGGCATCCGCTACGACGAACTGTCTGACGACGAGAAAGAGGCGTGGGACGCGGTCGAGTGGGACGAAGACGGGAACGTTCCCGTCCAGGTCGAATCGCGCCGCCGTCAACAAATGGCTGTTCAACGCCGACACCGTCGACAAGGCGCTCGAACGGCTGATGACCGAGGGCCTGAAGGTCGCGGACGGCGACCGGCTCGGCAAGACGATCATCTTCGCCAAGAACCACGATCACGCGGCCTTCATCGTCGAGCGGTTCGACGAGAACTATCCGCATCTCAAGGGATCGTTCGCTCGCGTGATCGATTTCAAGACCGAGTACGCCCAATCCCTGATCGATGATTTCTCGCGGCCCGAGAAAGCCCCGCACATCGCCGTCTCCGTCGACATGCTCGACACCGGCATCGACGTGCCCGAGGTCGTCAATCTCGTCTTCTTCAAGATCGTCCGCTCGAAGACAAAATTCTGGCAGATGCTCGGGCGCGGGACCCGGTTGTGCCCCGATCTGTTCGGCCCCGGCCTGCACAAGGAATATTATCTCGTCTTCGATCTCTGCCAGAATTTCGAGTTCTTCAACCAGAACCCCGAACTCGCCGATGGCGCGGCAGGCGACTCGCTCACCAAGCGCGTCTTCGCCGAGCGCGTGCGGCTCATTGTCGAGATCGACAAGCAGTTCAAGCGGATCGAGCCGATAGGGGACACGGGCGAGTATCGCCAAGTCCCGACTCCGGTCTCTCACGCCAGCGAGCCGGGCTCCCCGATCGATGTCGAGGCTCAGCATCGGGAGTTGCGCGGCGATGTGGCCGACCGGCTGCGCGATGAAATCCTGGCGATGAGCATCGACAATTTCATCGTCCGTCCGAAGCGACGATACGTCGAGAAGTTCGCAAAAGCGGAGATCTGGTCGAAGCTGGGAACGAACGAAAGCGACGAACTCATCGAGCATGTCGCCGGGCTGCCGAGCGCACTCGAAGACGATGATCTTGCGGCGAAGGAATTCGATCTCCTGATCCTCAAGACGCAACTCGCCCTGTTGCGCTCGAACCCGGCTTTCGCGGGGCTGCGCGACAAGATCGTCGCCATCGCCGGGCTGCTCGAGGAAATTTCGAACGTGCCGATGGTCGCGAAGGAACTGAAGCTGATCCTCGAAGTGCAAACCGAGGACTTCTGGCAGGACATCGCCTGTCCGAGCCTGGAAACCGTTCGCCGCAGGTTGCGCGCGCTGATCAAGCTGATCGAGGTGAAGCGGCGGCCGATCGTCTTCACCGATTTCGAGGACGAGATCGGCGCGAGCTCAGAGATCGAAATTCGCGGCGTCAATGTCGGAACCGACATGGATCGGTTCCGGGCGAAGGCGCGCCACTTCCTGAAAGACTACGTCAATCGGCTTGCGGTCCTGAAGCTGCGCCGCAACGAGCCGCTGACGCCGACGGATCTCGACGAGTTGGAGCGCATCTTTGTCGGGGCCGGCGCCGAACCGGCGCAGATGGAGGCGATCCGTGCGGGAGGCGGACTCGGCGTCTTTGTGCGCTCGCTGGTTGGATTGGATCGCGAAGCCGCGAAGAAAGCCTTCGCCGATTTCCTTGCGGCGCGGAAGCCGACGGCGGACCAGATCGAGTTCGTCAACATGATCGTCGACCATCTCACTGACCGGGGCGTGATGGAGCCCGGACTGCTATACGAAAGCCCGTTTACGGACATCAATCCCCTGGGCGTCGAGGGCATCTTCGGACAGCAGGGTGCAGCCGAGGTCATTTCGATCATCGACAGTGTCAATCGGCGAGCCGCGGCTTAGCCTGCAGCAGCTTGGGCGCGAGACCGAATGAGGCCAAGTTGGAGAAACTGGCGTTAACTAAGTACATTTATCATATGTATTAACGTGCTGGATCTGAGACAGCGGCCCGGCTTTAGCGCAGTCCGAAATCGGGACAGTTTTTCGCGCTTAAACCCTTGGAATCGCTTCCGCGCGACCAGGCCGCCGCTCACCCCGTCCCAGCCGCTTCAGCCAGGCCTTCGCCTGCCGCCGCACGTTGGCCGGCGCGGTGCCGCCGTAGGACGTGCGGCTCCTGACCGAGCGCTCGACGCCGAGGACGGCGAAGGCCTCCTCGCCGATGCGCGGCTCGACGCCTTGCATCTCGGCGAGCGTCAGCTTCTCGAGCGGCGCGCCGCGGGCGGCCGCCAGCGCGACGATGCGGCCGGTGGCGTGGTGGGCCTCGCGGAACGGCATTTTCAGCGTCCGGACCAGCCAGTCGGCGAGATCGGTCGCCGTCGCGTAGCCCGCCCCGGCCGCCGCCTTCATCCGCTTCGGGTCGGGGGTCATGTCCTCGACGATGCCGGTCATCGCGGCGAGGCCGAGCATCAGCGTCTCGAGGCCGTCGAAGACGCCCTCCTTGTCCTCCTGCATGTCCTTGGAATAGGCGAGCGGCAGGCCCTTCATCACCATGAGGAGCCCGATGAGCGCGCCGGCGACGCGGCCCGTCTTGCCGCGCACGAGCTCCGCCGCATCGGGATTGCGCTTCTGCGGCATGATCGAGGAGCCGGTGGAGAAGGCGTCGGAGAGCCGGACGAAGCCGAACTGCGGCGTCGTCCAGAGCACGATCTCCTCGGCGAAGCGCGAGAGGTGCGAGGCGCAGATCGCCGCGGCGCTCAGGGCTTCGAGGGCGAAGTCGCGGTCGGCGACGCTGTCGAGCGAATTGGCGGTCGGCCGGTCGAAGCCGAGCGCCCGGGCGGTCATGTCGCGGTCGATCGGGAACGAGGTTCCGGCGAGCGCCGCGGCGCCGAGCGGGCATTCGTTCAGGCGCTTGCGCGCATCGCGGAAGCGCCCGGCGTCGCGCGCCAGCATCTCGACATAGGCCATCAGATGATGGCCGAAGGTGACGGGCTGCGCCGATTGCAGATGGGTGAAGCCGGGCATGACCATGCCGGCGCAATCGGCGGCGCGCGACGCCAGCGCGCGCTGCAGCGCCTCGATCCTGAGGATCAGCGCGTCGATCGCATCGCGCACCCAGAGGCGGAGGTCGAGGGCGACCTGGTCGTTGCGCGAGCGGGCGGTGTGCAGCCGCCCCGCCGCCGGGCCGACGATCTCGGCGAGCCGGCTCTCGACGTTCATATGGATGTCCTCGAGGGCGCGCGAGAAGGCGAAGGTCCCCGCCTCGATTTCGCCCTTGACTTCAGCCAGAGCCTTGATGATGGCGGCCGCATCCGCGGCGTCGACGATGCCCTGTCGGGCGAGCATGGCGACGTGAGCCTCGGAACCTCTGATGTCCTGGGGGGCGAGCTTGCGGTCGAAATCGATCGAGGCGTTGATCGCCTCCATGATCTCGGCCGGTCCGGCGGCGAACCGTCCGCCCCACATCGTGTTGCTCATCTGGCGTTGCTCATCGGATTTCGCCTTTGGATGGATACGAGGATGACGAAGACCGACACCCCGCCGTCACGCCGCCGTTTTGTCGTGCCGGTCGTTGCTCTCGGCGCGCTCGCGGCGATTGCCGCGGCGGGCGTCCTATACGGGACGGCGGAGCCGCCCGGCAAGGTCGCGGGCGCCTGTCCGGGCGCGACGAAGGCGCTGGCGGCGAGGCTCAAGCCGCTCGCCCGGGGCGATGTCGCCGCGGTGTCCATCCCGAACGAGCCGCGCCAGTCGCTGCCGCTCGCCTTCGAGCGGCCCGACGGCGGCAAGTCGACGCTCGCCGACTTTCGCGGTCGCGCCGTCCTCCTGAACCTCTGGGCGACCTGGTGCGTGCCGTGCCGGGCGGAGATGCCGGCGCTCGACCGGCTGCAGGCGGAAGCCGGCGGCAAGACTTTCGAGGTCGTGGCGGTCAATGTGGATACGGCGCGGCTCGAGCGGCGAGCCGCCTTTCTCGACGGCATCGGCGTCAAGGCGCTGACGCGCTACGCCGATCCGAGCGGCGACGCTTTCGAAGCCCTGCGCCGGGACGGCAAGGCGGTCGGATTGCCGGTGAGCCTGCTGATCGACAAAGAAGGATGCGAGATCGGCGTCGCCGAAGGCGCGGTCAAGTGGGACTCGGCCGACGCGCTGTCGCTGATCGGGGCGCTGAAAGGCGGATAAGGCGTCTCAGGCGGCGGCCTTCGCCTGCCCTCCGCCAATGAGCGACAAGACCTGCGATTCCGGCACGGGCATGCTGAACAGGTAGCCCTGCACCTCGGCGATCGTGCCGAGCGATTCGATGACGCGCATCTGCCTTTCCGTCTCGACCCCCTCGATCAGCACGGTCATGCCGAGCTTGCGGCTCATCTGAGCCACGCTTTCGACAACGATAGAGGCGCGTTCCTGAAGGCCGAGGCCGATGGTGAACGAGCGGTCGATCTTGATGCGGTCCAGCGGAAAGCTGAGCAGGTAGCTCAGACTCGAGTAGCCGGTGCCGAAGTCGTCGAGCGAGATGCGAAGCCCCTGCGCGCGAAGGGCTTCGAGCACGCCGCGGGCGTCGCCACGATCGTCGAGAAGGGTCGATTCGGTGATTTCGATCTCGAGCCGTTGCGGGGCGAGATTGGCGGCTTGTAACGCGTGGACGATCCTCTTCTCGATCGTTCCAGCGCGAATTTGCGATGAGCCCACGTTGACCGAAACGCTGATGTCGTCCGGCCACGTGGAACAGGCGGCGCAGGCGCGGCGCAGCACGGCCGCGCCCATCTCCTCCATCAGACCGATCTCCTCGAGGATCGGGATGAACTCGGCGGGGGAGACCGGGCCTCTCAAGGGATGGCGCCAACGCGCCAGCGCTTCGAAGGCGACGATTCGGCGTGTCCGGACGTCGACGATCGGCTGGAACTGGACGTCGATCGCTTCGTTCGCCACGGCGGCGCGCAGCTCCAGTTCGACGAGGCGGCGGACTTGAATCTTGGTGTCCATCGCCTTTTCGAACGCCCGCCAGCCGCGCCGCCCATCCGCCTTGGCGGCATAGAGCGCGATATCTGCATTCGACAGCAGGGCGTCGGGCGACACGCCGTCGTGCGGCGCGCTGGCGCTGCCGATGCTGGCGCCGACGATGACCTCGCTGCCGTCGATGACCACGGCCCGGCCGACCTCTTCGATGATGCGCTTGGCCAGCGCAGGCGTCTTGAGCCCGTCCTCGCCGTCATGGTGCAGGATGACGAATTCGTCGCCGCCCCAACGCGCGACCAGATCGCGAGGACCGATGATGGCGCGGAGCCTGGCGGCGATCTCCGTCAGGAGCTTGTCGCCCGTGCGGTGGCCGAGGCTGTCGTTGACCTGCTTGAAGTCGTCGAGATCGAGAAACATGACGGTGACGCCGTCGGTCGGCAAACGGTCGGGGCGCAACGCCTGCGCGAGTTGATCCTCGAAGTTGCGACGGTTGGGCAGTTGGGTGACGCCGTCGAAGTGCGCCATCCGGTTGATCCTGATTTCGGCGTTGCGCCGTTCCGTCACGTCCTGGATCACCAGAACCCGTCCCTCGTCCTTCATTCGGTGAACGACGGCCTCGATCGCGCGACCGTCCCGCGTCTCGAACGGAATGGTGACGTCCGAATCGCCGCTCGTGCGGCCTAGGACGGCGCGCGCCAAAGTGGCGCGGCTCGGACCGGAAGACAGGATCGGCTGGATCAGCCGGCGAAAAACCGAGGGGATGGACCTGCCGGCGAGCGGCTCGGCGAGCGGGACCCGGAAGATCTTGTGGAACTGTTCGTTGGCCAAAATCAGCCGGCCGCGACCGTCGATCATGCACAGGCCGTGCGACATGTTGTTGAGGGCGGTATCGAGCCGCTCCGCCAAGGTCGCGCTTTGGATGCGAGCGGCGGTTTCGGCGCGAAAGGTCTCCTTCAGTTTGACGGAAGAAGCCTTGATGAAGGCAAGAAGCGGAATGAACCCGACGACGATCATCCAGGGATACCAGCCGCCGGCAAGCACCATCGCGGCGCTCAACGGCACGAAGGCGACGAAGATCTGCGCGTTGATGCCCCGGTCGATGGCGAAGCTCCGGGTCCACATGCCGAAGGCATAGGGAATGGTGATCGCCGCGGTAAAGAAGCGTGTGAAGCCGTCGTCGGTCACCAGGAACGCGACAAAAGTCCAGACGGACAGCGCAAGCATGAAAAGAACCGCGCCGACAAGAAACCCCGTCTCCCGTCGACGGGCATCCTCGATGGTGGCGCTGGGCAGGTTGCGGGCATGCGAGACCATGAAGCCAAGACGCAGCAGCAAAACCAGCCCGATGCCCGCTGTGCACGCCCACAGGCTTACGCTGCGGGAGGCCAACGCGGAAATCACGCCGGCAAGAATCATTGCGCTGCCGGCCAAGAGCAGGCCGCGCACGTCAATCAAAAGGCTGTCGATGAATCCAATGTAAAGTTCGTCCGGGATCTTGTTGCCGCTGGCGCCATTGCCGCTGGCCAATTTCGACCTCATGGACAACCCTGACTCTCGATCAATTGCCCGACTTTTCTCCGTAAACACTTTCGCTTGGCGGTTACCAATCTGTTAGGACGGCGTGCTATAGGGGGGCGAATTTGAAGGTATGTCGTAATGGGCGTTAAAATTTCCTCCCTTTTTAGCGTGAAAATGATGACGGACGAGGCGGCTCCGTATGAGAAAGCGCCCGTCGACGAGACGGCGCCGCACCGGTCGGAGTCAGTCATTGTCGGTATTCTCGACGCGACTGATTTCGAAGTTGCGCGTCCGCTCATGCCGGAGTTGCAAACCTACGCCGACTATTCGGATTGGCTTGACTTGCGCCAGGGAGCCCAGATCGGATTGGCGATGGCTGGCATTGACGCCCGCGTCGTGACGGTCGATTTCCAGCGCTTCGTCTCGTGGTGCGAGAGTTGTCGCGTGGACCCGACCGAGTCGGCCCTCGACGTGTATGCGAGGATGGTTGCGGAGTCAGCGCAATCGGTGCGCCGTCGTCCCTGAGTTGAACCGCCTCACCCATTTTTTCCTTCAAAATTGCAAATCTGGCCTTCAGTCAACCTCCATCGGGCGTTGGTACAACCTCAGCGTGCAAAACGGGTGTAATGCAATTTATATCGCGCAAAAACGCGTCCAGGATGTTGACTCCGTTAAACTTTGACCACAAAATGCCATAGTTAGTTCGTTCTCTGTCATAGCGGGGCTAAAATGAACGACGAGCAAGAAACCACACTTACCATGCGAAATAGGGGAAGCACTAGATTCTCGGATAAGATACATCGTTTGCTTCCTTACGTTGCACATCGCTGCGCGTCGACTGCTGAAGACAGAGAGATTGTCTATCGCACGCGATACGTTGCCTACAGAAGGCAGAATATTATCGGGCAGACGCCTGAACCACGTCTGTATGACGCAGAATATGACAATTCCGCAAATGCCTTCGTCACAATGACCTCAATAAATGGAGAATTTGCCAGTACATTTCGAATTCACGTCGCGCAAAGCACAGAGGAGAAGCTTCCATCGCGCACGGTTTTTGCGGACTTGATTGACCCCTATTTGGATGCCGGATTCACTGTTGTCGATCCGACGCGTCTGGCTGCGCGCCTGGAAGTGTCGAGAAGGCTGCCCGAACTGCCATTCCTGGCGCTTCGCCCTGCCTGGCTGGCGGCCGCCCACTTCGACGCCGACATCGTCCTTGCGACCGTCGCCGCTGACCACGTGCCGTTCTATCAGCGTGTTTTCGGCTACAAGACGCTTTGCGAGCCGCGCGATTATCCGTCGGTGCGCTTCCAGATCGTCTGCCTCGCCCTGGATTTTCTGGCGGCCAGGGAGGCGGTCGAAGAGCGTTATCCCTTCCTCCGTTCGACGGAAGCGGAGCGCAAAGCGCTGTTCGGCCTCGGTCGTACAGAGTACGCGCTCCCTGGCGAGATGGCGCGGCTCGAGGCGATTGCGACCGGCGCGGCGCAGCTGGCGCCCGCGCACTGAACGGCGAACGTCCCCACCGCTCGCGGAATTGCCCGGCGCACGCTCCGGCATTTCATCCCGTGAAGGGCGCCATCCCCTCGCGGGCCAGCCGATCGGCGCGTTCGTTGTCTTCGTCGCCGGCGTGCCCGCGGACCCAGAGCCATTCGATGTCGTGCCGCTCCGCGGCCGCGGCGAGGCGGCGCCAGAGATCCTCGTTTTTCACCGGCTTCCGGTCAGCGGTGCGCCAACCATTGCGCTTCCAGCCGTCGAGCCATCCGGTGACGCCGCCGCGCAGATATTGGGAATCCGTGTGCAAGCTGACGGCGCAACGGCGGGTGAGAGTTTCGAGCGCCACGATGGCGGCCGTCAGCTCCATGCGGTTGTTGGTCGTCAGGGGTTCGCCCCCCTTCAATTCTCTCTCGTGCCGACCGTAGCGCAAAATCGCGCCCCACCCCCCTGGACCAGGGTTCCCGGAGCATGCGCCGTCGGTCCAGATCGACACGCGTCCGCTCACCGCATCAGGCCGTAATCGGCCGCCGTCTTCACCCGCTGATGGAAACGCAGCTTGTCGCGATACTCCAGCGGGTTTTTTGGCGCGACCCTCGCCCCGGCCGGGACGTTTAGCCAATCGACCAGCCTCGTCAGCATGAAGCGCAGCGCCGCCCCGCGCGCAAGAACCGGCAGCGCGTCGATTTCGGCCGGCGCGAGCGGGCGCACCCCCTCGTAGGCGGAGATCATCGCGCGCCCCTTGGAGACGTTGTACGCGTTGTCCGCCTCGAAGCACCAGGCGCTCAGGCAGATCGCCAGATCGTAGGCGAGCGCATCGGTGCAGGCGAAGTAGAAATCGATGAGGCCCGAGAGCTTCGCGCCGAGAAAGAACACGTTATCGTTGAAAAGATCGGCGTGGATTACGCCGGCCGGCAGGCCCCCTGGCCAGTTCGCCCCGAGAAAGCGGAGCTCCGCCGCGCTTTCCTCCCGCAACTGCGGCGCGACTTCGTTCGCCCGCGCTTCGGCCGCGTGAAAGAGGGCTGGCCATCCGTCGACGGACAGCGCGTTGACACGTCGCAGCGGAAAATCGGCGCCGGCGAGATGCATGCGCGCAAGCGCCCGGCCGACTTCGCCGCAATGGCCGACATTCGGGCGGCGGATCCATATGCCGTCCAGAAAGGTGACGATCGCCGCCGGCCGGCCGGAGAGCTCGCCGAGCGCCTCACCCGATCGATTGCGCACCGGCTGCGGACAATTGACCCCGCGCTGAGCGAGATATTCCATCAGCCCGACAAAGAAGGGCAGATCGGCGGCCTTCACCCGCTTCTCGTAAAGGGTGAGGATGAATTGGGTCCTCGTGGTGCGCAGGAGGAAGTTGGAGTTTTCGACCCCCTCCGCGATGCCCTTGAAGGAGACGACCTCGCCGATGTCGTAAAGGGCGAGAAAATCGCTGAGCGCTTCATCCGAAACTTCGGTGTAGACAGCCATGCCCCATCGATAACCGGGAGAAAGAGGAACTCGCTTAGCCGCGCATGGTCGAAGGGTCAATCGGAGGATTGCGGGCAGGCCGCCGCATCGCGAACGAAGATTCCGCGCCTGTTGGTTTGAACTGTTAACCGGTTTGAATTATAGCCGGGCTGTCGCCTTCGGGCGCGACGCCGCAGTTGAGCGATGCAGTGAATCACCGCCATCGGTGACGATCGCTTTCTCGGCTTTCCAGAAAAATCGCTTGTCGAGTCGCTGTTTGCCGGAGGAACAGCGATTGGTGGGGGCTGCACGCGATGCGAATTGCGATCATCGGCACAGGTTACGTCGGGCTTGTTTCCGGGGCGTGTC
The DNA here is from genome assembly GCA_963820795.1 of uncultured Alphaproteobacteria bacterium. Taxonomy (GTDB): domain Bacteria; phylum Pseudomonadota; class Alphaproteobacteria; order Rhizobiales; family Beijerinckiaceae; genus Roseiarcus. The sequence goes on along the minus strand of CAWGBJ010000009.1, from coordinate 438,282 downwards.
TCGCCGACTTCGGCCACGAAGTCGTCTGCGTCGACACAGATGAGGACAAGGTCTCAGCTTTACGCAAGGGCCACGTCCCGATCTATGAGCCGGGGCTGAAAGAACTGGTGCTGGCCAATGATGGCGCCGGCCGTCTCTCCTTCACGACCAAGCTCAAGGATGCCGACCGCGCCCAGGCGGTCTTCATCGCCGTCGGGACGCCGTCATTGGCGGAGGTCGGCTCGGCCGACATGCACTACGTCCATGATGCGGCGCGGGGTATTGCAGAGATCATCCGCGAATTCACCGTGGTCGTCGTCAAATCGACGGTTCCGATCGGCGCCGGGGACGAGGTCGAGCGGATCATTGCCGAGCGGGTGCCCCGCGATCGCTTTTCGGTCGTCTCCAACCCGGAATTCCTGCGCGAAGGCGCGGCGATCGAGGACTTTAAGAGACCCGATCGCGTCGTCATCGGCGCTGAGGACGAGCGGGCGCGCGATGTCATGCGAGACATTTACCAGCCGATCGGGGGCGAGGGCCGCAAAATCCTCTACACCTCCCGGCGCAGTTCGGAGATGATCAAGTATGCAGCCAACGTTTTCCTGGCGATGAAGGTCACGTTCATCAACGAGATCGCCGATCTTTGCGAACGCGTCGATGCGGACGTGCTGGACGTGTCGCGTGGAATCGGCCTCGACGACCGGATCGGCGCCAAGTTCCTAAACCCCGGACCCGGCTATGGGGGCTCCTGCTTTCCCAAGGATACGCTGGCGTTGACGAGGTTCGCAGCGGAGGCGAAGGCGCCGATCCGGCTGGTCGAAACGCTCGTCGACGTCAACGAAAAGCGCAAGGTCGCGATGGCGGCGAAGGTCGTCAAAGCCTGCGGCGGCTCCGTCGCCGGAAAGCGCATCGCGGTTCTCGGCCTGACCTACAAGCCGAAGACCGACGACATGCGTGACGCCCCGAGCCTCGTGGTCATTCCGGAGTTGCAGGCCGCCGGCGCCAATATTGTCGCCTATGACCCCGAAGGCATCAAGATGGCCAAGACTTTGCTGCCGGGCGTCCAGTTCGCGGGGAGCGCATACGCCTGTCTCAAGGGTGCCGACGCGGCAGTCGTCATCACAGAATGGGATGAATTCCGCGCCCTCGATCTCGCGCGCGTCAAGGCCAGCCTCTCGAAGCCGATCCTGGTCGATCTGCGCAACATCTATCCGATCAAGACGATGAAGGCGCTTGGCTTCCGATATGTGTGCATCGGGCGCGGGTACAACGGCGAGGGCTGAGAAAGAGGCCGCCGCAACTTCGATCCGCGTATCGTCGTCGAGAACCCGCCAGTTTCATTCGATCGCCGAATTTAACCGGTACCTCAGGCGACTGACACGCGTCGGCCGGCGGGCATATCGATGATCGATCCGGCAACCGCGTCCTTTCCCGCGGCCTAAGAGATCATCGGGGTGTCGGGTTTTGCCGGCATCCGCTTCCGCCGGAAGGGCGAGCCGCCAGTCGCTGATCGTCATCGCGGCGGCGATCCTCGTCTGGTCCAGCGGATGACGCCGGTCGAGCGGCGCCCTGTCGGGCCTGTTCATTTCGGCCGCAAGTCGACGCCGACGCCTTTGTCGACGAATTGCAGAGTGAAGGCCTTGCGGTAGTCGATGTCGCCGACGACGATGCCGGCCTTCTCCATCTTGTCGAAGAAGTCCTTCCAGTGCGCGTCGGTCATCGCGCCGATGCCAAGCTTCAGCGCGTCGCCCGAATCGACGACGCCATACCGTTTCATCTCCTCGATTGAGAAGGCGATCTGGTCATCGGAGATGTCCGGGTTGTCGGTTTTGATCAGCGCGTTGGCCTTGGAATTGTCGCCGTAGAGATAATGATACCACCCGATCGCCGAAGCATCGACGAAACGCTGCACCAGGTCCGGCCGCTTCTCGACGATCTCGCGGCGCGTCACGATCAGGGTCGAGTAGGTCGTGTAGCCCTCGTCGGAGAGCAGGAACACGTTGGGCTTGAAATGGCCCTGCTTCTCGATCTCATACGGCTCTGCGGTTATGTACCCCTGCTGAATCGAGGTCTTGTTGACGATGAATGGCGCGGAGTTGAAATTGTAAGGCCTGATGTTCGCTTCCTTGAAGCCGTAGGCGAGCTTGAGCCATGCGTAGAACGTGTTGACCGCCCCCGCGCCGACGTACACGGGCTTGGCTTTCGGCAGATCCTCCCATTTGTCGAGCCCGACGCCAGGATGCGACATGAGGATTTGCGGGCTCTTCTGGAAGTCCGCCGCGACCGCGATGAGCGGCAGCTTGCTCTCGACGGAAAGAAGATTGCCGATCATATCGCCGCCCATGAAGAACTCGATCTTGCCGAAGAGGAGCGAGAGCGCGCCGTTCGCCTGGGGGCCGCCCGGGATGATGGTCACATCGAGCCCGTATTTTTCATACGTGCCGTCCGCGACCGCCTGGTAAAAGCCGCCGGCTTCAGGGTCGGCGAGCCAATTGGTGCCGAACTTCACCTTGTCGAGGGCGAGCGCCGGCCCGGAGAGGGCCAAAGCCCCCGCCACGGCCGCAAGGATCGCCAAACGCATCGACGTCCCCTTCAGAGCCGGCGGATTCACCACAGCATCGTCCACGACAAGGCGGCGACGTCGGCGCTCGGCTCGACCGGCCCGACCGACTTCTGCAGGTCGCGAATCACGCCGCGAAGGCCGCGCCGGTCGGGGCCCTGGCTCTCCAGCAGATCGTTCATCTGGCGGAGCCGCCTGACCAGCGTCTTCATGAAGGCCACCGCGCGATCTGGATATTCCTCGATCGTCGTGATGAATTCCTCGTAGGAAGCCGCGAGGCAATCGACGTCGGTCGTCGCCCTGATCGTGGCGGATCGCGGTCCCGGCTCGATCAGGCACATTTCGCCGAAGACCTCGCCGGCCTGCAGCGTGCCGACGGTCCTGGCATGTGCCCCCTGACCGATGCTTACGTCGACCGCTCCGCTGACGATGAAATACGCCGTGTCGCCCTCCTCTCCCTCGCGGATGATGGTGTCTCCGGCCCTGAACCCGACGGCCCGCATGAACCCGCTCCTGAAGCAACCGACCGCGAGCGTGCCACGATTGCCGGCGAAGCGATAGGTCCCGCGCCGACACGGCGCCGGGAGGCCCGGCGCCTTGAGAGACGCTCGCCGCCGTGATCGCGAGCGCAAAGCGCTGTAGCGATCCCCAAAGGCCGAAGGGCAAGTACTGCGCTGCCGTCATCGCAGGGCGCAAAAGCGCCGCGACGATCCATGGGATGAAGCGCGAGCAGCTTCATGCGCCCTCCCGGCCTCGGCGGTGCGGCGACGTTTCTTTACGATAAAAGCCAATACGGTATACAACAGTTAAATGTCGCCGAGCGACATTATATCACATTGCAGTATGTATAATAGGCGGATTAAGTGGTCCGCAGGCGGCGCGCAGCAGCCTGCAGCGGTCCCAGCTGTCAAGCGGCCGGCGGAAACGCCGTTTGAAAAAGTGACAGAAAAAGGAGCCTAAGCTTCTGAAAAACAACAATCGCTGCCAACACGCCGCCGGCTACTCGGCCGCTAGACCGCCCCGTCGAGCCAGGCGATCAGGTCGCGGGTCACTTCGTTGCGGTTCGTCTCGTTCAAGGTCTCGTGCCGGGCGCCGGGGTAGATGCGGGTGGTGAGCCGCGTGAAACCGGCGCCCTTAAGGGCGCCGATGAGACCGGCAATATTGCTGCCGACCGGGTCGCGCTCGCCCGAGAAGACGTAGATCGGCAAGTCCTTGCGGATCGGCGCGAGACGCGCCGGCGTAACCAAGCCCGGCAGCGCATCGAGAAGGTCGATCGCCAGCTGGTTGGTGACCGCGAAGCCGCAGAGCGGATCGGCGATGTAGAGGTCGACCTCGGCCGGATCGCGCGAGAGCCAGTCGAACCGGGTGCGCGCCGGCGCGAACGGCTTGTTGAGCGAATTGAACAGGAGAGAATTGACGAGCCGGCTCTTGCCCCGCCTCCCCTGCCTCAGCCGCTCGGCGTGGGCGACGAGCCGTCCGGCCGCCGCCAGCGGCGGCGGTTTGCCGTTCGAGCCCGAATAGACGACGCCGGCCAGCGCCTCGCTGCGTTCGGAGACGAACGTCTGGCCGATCCACGAGCCGGTCGAGTGGCCGAGGAAGACGATCGACAGCCCCGGCTGCTCGGCCGCGATCTGCCGGTTGAGGGTCCAGAGATCACGCACACATTTGGCCCAACCGTCGGCGTCGGCGAAATGGCCGAGATCGGCCGGAGCCGACGACGGCCCGTGGCCGCGCAGGTCGCTGGCGTAGACGCCATAGCCGGCGGCGTTCAACACGCCGGCCAGTCTGGCGTAGCGGGCGCTGTGCTCGGCGAGACCGTGCGCAATCTGCACGATCGCGTGCGGGCGCTCCAGCGGCAGCCAACGCCGCCCGAGCAGGCGCTGGCCGCCGTCGCCGCGAAAGGTGAACTGGCTCCCCGGCATCGTCGCCCTTCTCCCCGCCTCCCTTTCCTGGGCCACGCCCGCGCTTTCAGGCATCTGATGCGGCGCGTGCCGCTGCGTCAAGCGCGACGCAGCTAACTTTTCGCAGCGCCAAATTCATCTCGCCGAATCGAATTCGATCGGCTATGGGTCAAGTCCCATGGCGCGGTATATCTTCATCACCGGCGGCGTGGTTTCCTCTCTCGGCAAGGGTTTGGCCTCGGCGGCCTTGGGGGCGCTGTTGCAGGCGCGCGGCTATACGGTCCGCCTGCGCAAGCTCGACCCCTATCTCAATGTCGATCCGGGCACGATGAGCCCGACGCAGCACGGCGAAGTGTTCGTCACCGACGACGGGGCCGAGACCGACCTCGACCTCGGCCATTACGAGCGCTTCACCGGGCGCAACGCCAACCGGCAGGACAACATCACCGCCGGGCGCATCTATCAGGAATTGATCGCCAAGGAGCGGCACGGCGAATTTCTCGGCGCGACGGTGCAGGTCATCCCCCATGTCACCAACGCGATCAAGGAATTCATCCTCGAGGGCAACGAGGGCGTCGATTTCGTCCTCACTGAGATCGGCGGCACGGTCGGCGACATCGAGGGCCTGCCGTTCTTCGAGGCGATCCGCCAACTCGGCAACGATCTGCCGCGCGGACACGTCGTCTATATCCATCTGACCCTCCTGCCTTATATCCCGACCGCCGGCGAGCTGAAAACGAAGCCGACGCAGCATTCGGTCAAGGAGCTGCGCTCAATCGGCATCCAGCCGCATATCCTGCTCTGCCGCTCAGACCGGGAGATTCCGCGCGAGGAGCGGCGCAAGCTCGCCCTCTTCTGCAACGTGCGCGAAAGCGCCGTCGTCGAAGCGCGCGACGCCCGCTCCATCTACGATGTGCCGGCGCTCTACCATGGCGCCGGGCTCGACCGCGAGACGCTGGCCGCCTTCGGCATCGAGCCCGCGCCGAAGCCCGACATGCGCCGCTGGGAGGCCGTCTCAAAGGCCTACCACAATCCCGAGGGCGAAGTGTCGATCGCGGTGGTCGGGAAGTATACCGGCCTCAAGGACGCCTACAAATCGCTGATCGAGGCGCTGATCCACGGCGGCATGGCCAACAAGGTCAGGGTCAGGCTCGACTGGATCGAGAGCGAGATCTTCGAGGGCGCGGACCCGGCGCCGCGTCTTGAAGGCGTGCATGGCATTCTGGTGCCCGGCGGCTTCGGCTCGCGCGGCGCAGAGGGCAAGATCCTGGCGGCGCGCTTCGCCCGTGAGCGCAAAGTGCCCTATTTCGGCATCTGCTTCGGCATGCAGATGGCGGTCATCGAAGCCTGCCGCTCGCTGGCCGGGCTGCCGAAGGCCAATTCCACCGAGTTCGGCTCGACGCCGGAGCCGGTCGTCGGGCTGATGACGGAATGGATGCGCGGCAACGAACTCGAGCAGCGCAAGGCCGAGGGCGATCTTGGCGGCACGATGCGACTCGGCGCCTACCGCGCCGACCTGAAGCCCGGCTCCCGCATCGCCGCGATCTACGGCGAGACGGAAATCTCCGAGCGCCACCGCCACCGCTACGAGGTCAACACCGCCTACCGCGCTCGCCTCGAGGCGAAGGGCCTGGTCTTCGCCGGCATGTCGCCCGACCGCCTCCTGCCCGAGACGATCGAATTCGCCGACCATCCCTGGTTCATCGGCGTGCAGTATCACCCGGAGCTCAAGTCTCGTCCATTCGAGCCGCACCCGCTGTTCGCCAGCTTCATCGCCGCGGCCAAGGCGCAGAGCCGGCTGGTCTGAGGACATTGCGGGCCGAAGACGCTATGGGCTAAGGATGCCACGGTCTCAGCGATCATCAAGGAAGGATGGCCGAGTGGTTTAAGGCAGCGGTCTTGAAAACCGCCGTGGGGGCAACCCCACCGTGAGTTCGAATCTCACTCCTTCCGCCAGTTCATGAGCATGAGCGCTTTTTCCATTCGGCGTACAAGTTGACGACCACGGGCAGCTGAATCTCTGGGATTGAGATCGTTCGGGATATGGTCTCCGGAGGTTTGACGGCTAGCCGGACGTCAGTCGCCGAACGCCTCGTTGATGATCCGCGCCTGGGCGCCGTCGAGCGCGAATTTGGCGCGAAAGCCGTCGCGGCGGGCCGCCAGCGCCTCGGCCCTGAGCGCCGTGGACTCCGCGCTCGCGAAAGCCGTGTCGAGCGGGCGCACTCCGGCCGCGACAGCTCCCAGCAGGGCGAGGTCGCGCGCAAGTTGGCATGGCTTCCGATAGCCGCCGTCAAGATCGCGCGGACTCCCGGCCCCGATCTCCTGGCAAAGCGCCGTCGCGTCCCAGCCGAGCCCGATGAGTTGGGCGCTGGCGCCGCGAAAGCCGGCGATCCCGAGCAGGCCCCTGGCGGCGTCGGCGACGGCGATGACGCGGGTCATTCCGTCGGCGAGCTCAGCCAAAGCTTCCTGAACGGCGAGTTTGGCCGAAAGCTCCTGGACGCTCGCGGCGCCGAGCGCACGCGGCAGGACGATCGCCGACGGCGCCGAGCGCATGACCGCTTCGAGATCGAGATCGGTCTCATGGTCGCCGAGCGGGCTCACCCGGACCATCAGCGCCGGCCGTCCTGGCAGCGCATTCGCGTCCTTCAGGAACCGCGCCGCCGTGAGGCGCGCGCCAGGCTTGAGGCCAGGCGGGAGGTCGAGATCGACCACGACGGCGTCCGCCTCGCTCTCAAGCGCCGCCGCAAGCCTCGCCTCATTGTCGGCCGGCACGATCAGGAGCGAGCGCATGGCCTTAGACCGAGATGGTCTCGGGCGCCCGCCGACGCATGAACGCGGTGCGCCGGCAGTCTGCGACCAAGGCGCCGTCCTGCTTGAACGCCCGGTGGCGGAATTCGACGAGGCCGGCGTCGGGCCGCGATTTCGAGGCGCGCACGGCGAGGACCTCGGTCTCCGCCCGCACGGTGTCGCCCTCGAACAGCGGCGCCGGAAAGGCGACGTCGGTCATGCCCAGATTGGCGATGGTCGTGCCGACCGTCGTGTCGTTGACCGAGATGCCGATCAGGAGCCCCAGCGTGAACAGCGAGTTCATCAACGGCCGCCCCCATTCGGTCTCGGTTGCGCAGAAATGGGCGTCGATATGCAGCGGCTGCGGGTTCAAGGTCATGTTGGAGAACAGCATGTTGTCCATCTGGGTGACGGTGCGCGTCAGGCGATGGCGAAACAGCTGACCGACGGCGAAATCCTCGAAATAGAGGCCGCCGCGCGGGTGGGGGATCGGGTTGGTCATGCATCCTCTGACGATCTCTCGGACGTGCGCTCTTGGAGCCGCGGGCGACGTTCGCCGCTTTCGTTCAAGCCGCGCGAGTCTCCGCCATCGCCCGCCGCGCCTCGGCCATCGCCCGCCGCAGCATCGCCGGGTCCTGCGCGCCCGGCACAGCGAGCCGGCCGGCGAAGATGAAGAACGGCACGCCGGTGACGCCGATCGCCTGGGCCTCGGCGATCTCGCGTTGCACCACCTCTGCGTCCGCGCCCTCGGCCAAGAGCTTTTCGACGATATCGCCGTCGAGGCCGCTCTCAGCGGCGATGGCGATCAGGACGGCGCGGTCGCCAATGTCGCGTCCTTCGACGAAATAGGCCTTGAACAGCCGGTCGACGACCTCGCGCTGGACCCCGGCCGAGCCGGCCCAGCGGATCAGACGGTGCGCATCGAGCGTGTTCGGCGCGCGCCTGATCCTGTCGAAGGCGAAGGGAAGGCCGAGTTCGGCCCCGAGACGCACGAGATTGTCGTGCGCCGCCCGGATGCGGTCGCCCCTGCCGAATTTCCTTTCGAGATATTCAGTCCGGTCGAGTCCCCCCTCGGGGATCGTCGGATCGAGCTGGTAGGGGCGCCAGCGCAGCACGATCGGCCGCCGATCGCCGGCGAGCGCCGCTTCGAGGCGCTTTTCGCCGAGGTAGCACCACGGGCAGACGACATCGCTCACGATGTCGATGGTCAGGGTTTCGTCCGCTTCGCTCATGCTCTTCGCTCCTCGCCGTCAAAGGCGAAGCTGGCGCCGCCGGCGCCTTGGCGCAAGAGGCGTCACGGCTCGCGCCGCCACCAGGCCGCGAGGTCGACGCCGAACAGCGGCGTCTTCTCGGGCCGGCCGAGCTTGCTCGAATAGGCGATCCAGGTCTCCGGCGCATAGTAGAGCGGCACGATATAGAAACCCGAGATCAGGAGCCGGTCGAGGGCGCGCGCCGCCGCAACGAAGTCCTCGTTCGTTCTGGCGGCCAGGAGCGCGGCGATCATCGCATCGACGGCGGGCGAGGCGACGCCCGAGAGATTATAGGCGCCTTCGGCGTTGGCGGCCGCCGAGCTCCAGCGTCCGCGCTGCTCGTTGCCGGGCGAGGGCGAGGCGGTCCATGCGCCGATCATCATGTCGAAGTCGAAGCGCGTGCGCCGCCGCTCGAACTGGACCTCGTCGACGAGCCGAACGTTGGCTGCGACGCCCATCCGCGCGAGATTGCGCGCGTAGGCGAGCGCCAAGCGCTCCTCCTCGCGATTCTTGACGGTGATCTCGAAGGCGAGTGGCGCCCCGCGCGGGTCGAGCAGCTGACTGTCCTTCAGCGAATAGTCGAGCCGTTCGAGTTCGTTCATCGCGCGACGCGCCTCCCCGCGGTCGCGACCGGTCCCGTCCGAGACCGGCGCGCGCCAGCGGCCCTCCATCACGTCCTCGCGCACGGCGCCGGGGAAGGGAGCGAGCAGCGCGCGCTCGCGCGCCGACGCCGGCCGTCCGATCGACGAGAGCTCGCTGTCGTCAAAGAACCCTTCCGAGCGCCTGAAGGCGCCGGCGTAGAGATTGGCGTTGATCCATTCGAAATCGAACATCGAGGCCAGCGCCTCGCGCACTCTGGCGTCGGCGAAGATGGCCCGGCGGGTGTTGAAGGCGAAGCCGGACACGCCTTTCGGCAGCCCGTTCGGGATCGCCGACTTGACGACCCGCCCGCCCTTCGCCGCCGGGAAATCGTATTCGGACCGCCAGCGCGTCGCGTCATCCTCGGTACGGAAGTCGATGAGGCCCGCCTTGAACGCCTCGAACATGGCGGTCGCGTCGCGGAAATAGTCGATCCGGATCGTATCGAAGTTGTAGAGGCCCCGAGAAACCGGGAGGTCGCGGCCCCAGTAATTGAGATCGCGTTCGAGCACCAGCCGCTCGCCCGGGACGACCTCCGACACCCGGTAGGGCCCCGAGCCGACCGGGATCGCCAGGGTCTGATCCTCGAAATGCTCGGCGTCGGTGTGCGCGCGGGAGAGAACCGGCATGATCGCCAACGTCAGCGGCAACTCCCGGTCGTTCGCGCCGGCGAGATCGTAGCGCACGGTCCAGGGGTCGGGGGCGTCGGCGCTTCTGACCAGGCTGAAGGCGGCGCGCTGCTGCGGTCGGCCTTTCGCTTTCAAAAGATTGAAGGAGAAGAGCACGTCGGCCGCGGTGATCGGCGAACCGTCCGAAAAATGCGCTGAAGGATCGAGACGGAAGACAATCTTGTCCCGCGCTTCATCCGTCTCCAGACTCTTGGCGATCAGCCCGTAGAGCGTGAACGGCTCGTCGGCGGAACGCGTCATCAATGATTGATAGACGTTGCCGATGAGCCCTTCAGCCGTCGACAAGGCCTTGACGTTGTAGGGGTTCAAACTATCGAAGGCGCCGAGATAGGCGAGGTTGAGCCGCCCGCCCTTGGGCGCGTCAGGGTCGACATAAGGGAGATGCGCGAAGCCCGGCGACAAAGCCGGCGTCCCGTGCATCGCGATCGCCCCGACCGGCGCGCCGATCTGGGCGCGGGCCGGAACGACAGCAAACAGGAGTGTGAGGCCGAACGCGAGGCGAATCGCAAGACCGATCATGAAGAGGGAGCTTAGCACCGCAAATTACGCCAATTCTCCGATCCACCCGGACCTTTTCTTCACGCGAGTTGGCCGTCCGGGCGTGTGTTGAAAAGCGGCGAGCGCGACACGATTGGCGAAATAGCTATTGGATTGTCCCGCCGAATATGGAAAGAGGGCGCGGCCGCGGGGGATGGCCCTCGGCTGGCGCTTTCGCGCCATACTGTCGCCCGCGGACTCGTCGAAGTCGGGCCGGGCGGCGAAGCGGGGCTGGGCCCGCGGCGGGCGATCGTTTCTTACGGCTTGAAAGGATGATGGATGAGTCTTGATGTGACGCGCCTCGGCGCCTCGGCGCTCGCGCTGAGTCTGGTCCTCGGCGCAGGATCCGCTCTGGCGCAGAACGCGGCGAAGCCGGCCGCTCCAGCCGCCCCTGGGCAAGCCGCTGCGCCCGCCCAGCCGGGGCCGCCCTCGAAGGTCGATCTCGTGTCGCCCGAGCCGCAATGGGCCAAGTTTTGCGCCAAGGAACCCAATACCGGCAAGGACGCCTGCGCCACCATGCGGGACTTTTCGACCTCCGCCGACCAGCCGCCGATGATCAGCGTCAACGTGTTCGAGCAGCAGGGTGAGGAAAAGCGCAAACTTCGCCTGTTGATGCTGCCGATCGGGATGCTGTTGAAACCGGGATTCCGCGTCATCATCGACAAGGGCGAGCCGATCGACGGCAAATACGACATGTGCTTCCAGAACGCCTGCTCCGCCGAGGTCGACATCGGGCCAAGCACGCTGGCGGCGTTGAAGAAGGGCCAGACCTTGAGCGTTCAGATGCGGGTCCCGGGCGGCGATCCGTCCGGCCACGAACTGACGTTCATCATCCCGCTGAAGGAGTTCGCCACGGCGTTCGAGGGCAAGCCGACTGATCCCAAGGTTCTCGAGGCGCAGCGTCAGGCATTGCAGCAGCAGCTGCAGAAGAAGGCCGAGGAGCAGCGCAAGCAGCTCGAGCAGCAGCAAGGCGGCGCGGCCGCTCCGGCCGCGGGACCCGCCGCGCCGGCGCCCGCGCCCGCAGCTCCGGCAGCGCCCGCGCCCAAGCAATGATGACTCAGCGTTCGCTCCTTCCGTTCAAGGAAGGAGCTAACCAACGGTCGCCGAGCGCGTCCTCAAGTTCGTATTCCTGAACGCGCCCCGCCGGTCAGCTCGAAAGTGTCTTGGCGCGAACGCGATAGCGGCCGTCGGGCGTCCGCACGAAAGTCTCGTTGATCTGCGGATGCCGCACCGGAACGCCGGATTCGTCAGCCATCAGGTTCTGCTCCGAGACATAGGCAATGTACTGGCTGTCCTCATTCTCGGCATAGAGGTGGTAGAACGGCTGGTCCTTGGACGGACGGATTTCCGGCGGAATGGAGCGCCACCACTCCTCGGTGTTGGCGAAGGTCGGATCGACGTCGAAAATGACGCCGCGGAACGGATAGATGCGATGCTTAACTACCTGTCCGATATCGAATTTAGCGGTGCGCGTCCCCATGGCGGTCAAGACCTAGACCAAGTTTCGAAGCCCCGTCAATTCTCGTCTTGGCGCGCTCTTGTCGCAACCTCCTTCAAAACTGATAGAGGGCCGCATAGTCGGCGTCCCTGGCCGCAACTTGCTTGGCGAGTTCGACGATGACCCGGGCCTGTTTCCAGGTGGCGTCGTCCTGCATCTTGCCATCGATCATCACGGCGCCCGAACCGTCGGGCATGGCGGCCAGGATCTTGCGGGCGAAGCCGACTTCCGCCGGATCCGGCGAAAAGACCTTCTTGGCGATCCCGATCTGACTGGGATGCAGCGTCCAGGCGCCGGCGCAGCCGAGCAGGAAGGCGTTGCGGAACTGCGCCTCGCAGGCCGCGGGATCGGAAAAATCGCCGAACGGCCCGTAGAATGGCTTGACGCCAGTGGCCGCGCAGGCATCGACCATGCGCGCGATCGTATAATGCCAGGGATCCTGCTGCGCGCTCGCCCGCGCCGCGCCGGGCTCTGCTGCGTCGGCGAGCACCCTGTAGTCCGGATGGCCGCCGCCGACCCGCGTCGTCTTCATCGCCCGCGAGGCTGCGAGATCGGCGGGGCCGAGACTCAGCCCGTGCATGCGCGGCGACGCCGCGGCGATCGCTTCGACGTTGTTGACGCCTTGTGCGGTCTCGAGGATGGCGTGGATGAGGATCGGTCTTTTCAGACCGTGCCGAGCCTCGAGCAGCGCCAGGTACTGGTCGGCGAAATGAATGTCCCAGTCGCCTTCGACCTTGGGGATCATTACGACGTCGAGCTTGTCGCCGATTTCGCCGACGAGCCGTGTCATGTCGTCGAGAAACCACGGCGAGTTCAGCGCATTGACGCGGGCCCAGAGGCCGGTCACGCCAAAGTCGGTCGCCTTCGCCATGGCGATAAGGCCATCGCGCGCGGCGGCCTTCGACTCGACCGGGATGGCGTCCTCGAGGTTGCCGAGCACGACGTCGACCTGCCCCACGAGCTCGCTGGCCTTGGCCCGGACCTTCTCGTTGTGCGGCGGCACGAAATGGATCATCCGCTCGAGGCGCGACGGCAGTTCGAAAAACGGCCGCGGCGCGCCGATGGCGAGCGGCTCGAAATATTTGCGCGGGGCTTTCATGGCGCGGGCCTTCGTCGTCCGGGACGGGCCCGAGCCTTAGGGGCTTTCTACGCGTCCGGCAATCGGCCGCCCGACCCGGCGCACGGCGGAGTCCAGTAACGCCGCGATGCCGGGCGACCAGCCGTCCGACTTTATGCGCGCGTTTCCAGCCTTTCGATCATTCGCGTAATCGACGTCTGCCTGCCTCGCGCAATCGCGAGCTGCTCCCCGATGGAAACCAATTGGCGCCTGCGCAGCGGGTTCTTGCGAAGGGCCTCGTCCCAGTCGATAATTGTCGACAGCTCCTGACTCGCTCGTTCGAGGATATTGATCACGCCCTGGGTCTCGTCGAGGTCGTGATGAAGGTCTTTCAACGTTGTCATGGACCGAACTCCGCACCGACGCCAAAGACGCAAATACCCACGGTCGTGAGATTGCGGACGCGCTCCCCGCCGGACGCCTGCTTGGCGATACTCATGTCGCCCCGTCCTCCCGTTGAAGCTCGAATTCTCAGTCGGACTTCCGCGAGGCGATGAGAGGTTCTTCCTAGGCCGGTTATGCGGCAATTCTTTGTCGGCCGACGCATGTAACCGTTCCATCTGACCCGGGGCGCTCGTCCGGTTTGATCGTCGGCCTGGCGACGACGCCTCACCACAATCGCGGTACTCCATACGCATCGAAAGCGCGCTCATTCGACACGAGGACGAGATCGTCCAGCGCCGCCTGAGCAATCAGCATTCGATCGAACGGATCGCGATGGGGTCCTGGCAACGCGCCGGCAGTCTGTCCGTGACGAATTGTGATCGGAAGACCGAGGAAGCCTTGCGAACTCGATCGCGCCGGCAAGGTCGGAGACAATCACATTCACACCGGGCAGCTTTCCGAGCCGATGCTTGGTCGAGATTTCCCAAGCTGATGCCGCGCTAACGAAGATGGCGTTTCTGTCCTCGCGGATGGCTTCTCCCGCGTCGGCGCTGAGGCGCTCGTCGCCGGCCAGCCACCAGAGAAACGCGTGCGTGTCGAGCAGCAGGCGCACGCCGTTACTCCCATTCCGCAAGATCGGCGTCCGTCAGCGGCTCGAAGAATTCCGGACCGACGCTCACAATTCCCTTCAATGCGCCAAATCGACGCGATTTCGGCGGCGCCCGAATGGGCGTCAGCCGCGCCACCGGCGTCTTGCCGCGCGCGATGACGATCTCCTCGCCAGCCTCGACCCTTGCGATGAGCTTCGAAAGGTTCGTCTTGGCGTCGTGGATCGTGACTGTAGACATGGCTTACGCTCGAACTTAGCTTAGCTATTAGCTAATAATATCGACGGCGTCCATCGTCCTTGCGAACCCTTGCGAACAAAACGCGAAACATGGTTCCCTCGACCCATGTCGCTCGCCCTGATTCGGTCCTCGCCTGCCGTCGAGCTCAATCCTGAGCAGCAGCTCGCGGTCGAGCATGGGATCGGAGCGGCGGACGGTCCCGGGCCGTTGCTCGTCGTCGCCGGCGCGGGCGCCGGCAAGACGGCGATGCTGGCGCACCGGGTGGCGGCGCTGATCCTCGGCGGCGCCGATCCCATGCGGATCATGCTCGCGACCTTTTCGCGCCGCGCCGCGGCGGAGCTCAACCGGCGCGTCGAGCGGCTGCTCGAGCGGCGGCTTTCGCCGGAAGCCGCCGCCGCCGCAACGCCGGCCTGGTCGGGCACCTTCCACGCCATCGGCGCCAGGCTCTTGCGCGAATATGCCCCGCGCCTCGGGCTCGACACGCAGTTCACCATCCACGACCGCGAGGATTCGGCGGACCTGATCAATTGGGCGCGGCACGAAGCCGGCCTCAGCGAGACGCGCGAGCGCTTTCCAACCAAGGCGACCTGCCTCGCCATCTATTCGCGCGTCGTCAACGCCCGCGGCGAGCTTGGCCAGACGCTCGGCAAATGGTTCCCCTGGGCCGCCGCGCACGAGGAGCGCCTGCGGGCGCTGTTCGCGGCCTATGTCGAAACGAAGCAGCGTCAGAACGTGCTCGACTACGACGACCTCCTGATCTATTTCGCCCACATGCTGGCCGAGCCGATGATCGGCGCCGAGGTCGCAGAGCGCTTCGATCATCTTCTGGTCGATGAATATCAGGACACCAACACGCTGCAGGGCGAGATCGTACTGGCGTTGAGGCCGCAGGGCCGGGGCCTCACCGTCGTCGGCGACGACTCGCAGTCGATCTATTCGTTTCGCGCAGCGACCGTGCGCAATATCCTCGACTTTCCAAAAGCCTTCGATCCGCCGGCGCGGGTCGTCACCCTCGACCGCAACTACCGCTCGACGCAGGCCATCCTTTCCGCCGCCAATGCGGTGATCGCGCTCGCGCCGGAGCGCTTCGCCAAGGATCTCTGGACCGACCGGGCGTCCGGACTGCCGCCTAGTCTGGTGACGGTGGCGGAGGACGCCGATCAGGCTCGCTTCGTCGCGACTCGGGCGCTCGCCAACCGCGAAGCGGGCGCCGCGCTCAAGTCGCAGGCCGTGCTGTTCCGCGCCTCGCATCACAGCGCCGCGCTCGAACTCGAACTCACCCGGCGCAACATCCCCTTCGTCAAATTCGGCGGCCTCAAGTTCCTCGACGCCGCGCATGTAAAGGATGCGCTGGCGCTGATGCGTTTCGCCGAAAACCCGCGCGACCGCGTGGCCGGCTTCCGCCTCGCCCAGCTTCTCCCCGGCGTCGGGCCGAAGATTGCTGGGGCGATCGTCGCCGCGGCGGCGGCCGACGACGGCTTTGCCGCAATGTCGGCGCTGACGCTGCCCGCCGGGGCGCGGTCCGGCTTTACCGCCTTCGCCGAGCTTCTGCGCCGCCTCGCCGCGCGGACCGCGCCGTGGCCCAGCGAGCTCGCCGACGCCGTCGCCTGGCTCTCGCCGCAGCTCGAGGCCCGCTACGACGATGCGGCCCAGCGCATGGGCGATCTCGAGGCGCTCGAGCGCATCGCCACCTCCTTCCCCTCGCGCGAGCGTTTCCTAACCGAGCTCACGCTCGATCCGCCGGACGCGACCAGCGACGAAGCCGGGCCGCCGCTGCGCGACGAGGACTACCTCATCCTCTCGACCATCCATTCGGCCAAGGGCCAGGAATGGCGCTCGGTCTTCGTCCTGAATTGCGTCGACGGCTGCATTCCCTCCGACCTCGCGACCGGCTCGGAGGAGATCGAAGAGGAACGCCGCCTGCTCTATGTCGCGATGACCCGCGCCAGGGACGAGCTCGCGCTCATCGTGCCGCAACGCTTCTATGTTCACGGTCAGCCGAAGAACGGCGACCGCAGCGTCTTCGCCAGCCGCACCCGCTTCATCCCTGCGCCCTTGTTGAAGCATTTCGACCGCCAGACTTGGCCCGTGGCTGCGCCTGCCACGCGAAGCGCGGTTTCGGAAGGCCCGAGCGTCGACCTCGCGGCGCGCATGCGGTCGATGTGGCGGTAGAGCGGCTTTGGGCGAGCGCGCGCCGGATCGGGGGACGTGTCAGCAAAGCCTTTTCGCCATGAAGTAGCGGGCGTTGGCGCCGGCGGCGTTGTCAATTCTGCCGACAACGGCGAAGCCGAGCTTTTCATAGAATGGGCGCGCCTGGAATTCGAGCGTATCGAGAAGGGGGCGCGTTCGAGCGCCGTCGCGGTCGCAGGAGCGATTACGACCTGGTCGTCCGTGCGCTGCGCCGGCGCGCCCACTGAGGCGGCGAGCGCGGGAAGGTCGGTTGTTGGATCGATGACCTCCATGCCGACGAAGCGGCGGTTGACTGTTTACTTCACGTGCAATAACTATGTTCATAGTTAAACTGAATTTGGCGGACCGTGATCGCGAAGAGCGAAAGCGACGCAGCGATCAAGTGGGACAAGCCTTCGCCTCACATGACGTCCAAAACATAAGGGCTTGAACGAGAATGGCTGAAACAACCCAGGACACCGTCGAGGACTGCCTCGAGCGCATCAGGCTGGCCTGGAACGCCGGCGACGCGCACGCTTACGCCGGCGAATTCACCCAGGACGCGACTTACGTGATCTTTCTCGGGGAGGCGCTGCTCGGCCGGCGGGAGATCGAGAGCACCCACGTCGACGTGCTGACGAAATGGCAAAAGGGGACGAAGATCGCGATCAAGCCGATCAGCGTGAGGCCGATCGACGCGGACGCCGTCAGCGTCCTGACCATCGGCGGTCTCGGCGCCGGCGACGGGATCGCCTACGACAAGCTGCAGACGTTCACGTTTGTTCGCCGCGATGGCCGCTGGATCTGCGCCGCCTTTCAGAACACCAGGATGAGCCGCCGCGCCAAGCGCATCTATAATCCCGGCGGCGAG
This sequence comes from uncultured Alphaproteobacteria bacterium, assembly GCA_963820795.1. Classification (GTDB taxonomy): domain Bacteria; phylum Pseudomonadota; class Alphaproteobacteria; order Rhizobiales; family Beijerinckiaceae; genus Roseiarcus. Next base: position 421,053 of record CAWGBJ010000009.1, on the reverse strand, counting down.
GGCGCTGGAATCCTCGCGGCGCATGAAGGACGATAGCGAGCTTGGCGCGCTGATCGAGGCGTTCATCAACCGCGTCTCGCACCCTCGCGGCCGCGTGCTGGCCTTCATGGCGAAGGCCTCGGTCACCGTGCCCCAGGTCATCCTTCTGGACTTCGCACGCAAAAATCCGGACAGTACGCCCTCGAGCCTGGCGGCGATCATGAAAATCTCGCTGCCGTCGGCCAGCCAAATGATCGAACGGCTGGTGAAGCTGGGCCTCGCCCAACGCGCGGAGGACGCCGACGACCGCCGCCGCAGGACGATCAACGTCACCTCGAAAGGGCGGAGCTTGCTGACGCGCCTCGAGGCCGTGCGCTCCGCCGAATATGCGGCCGGCGCGGCTAGGCTTTCGCCGGCGACGCGGCGGCGGCTAAGCGAGGCGCTCGCCGAAGCCTTGCGCGACCTAGCGCCGGGAGCCACGGCCACCCTGCAGGACTGACGTCGCTCGCGCCTGCGGCGCGGGGTCGAAAGATGTTCCCCCTCCGGTACTGCATTGACCTGACACGACAAGGGCGTCGTCGTCTGTTCCTTCCGATTCAGATTATTGCAGCGACAATTGCTTTCCTTAAATCAGAACGTCGTGTACAATTCCGTCATGACTTCAAGACGCCTCCATGGTCGGCATCGTTGCGCTGAACCCGCCCGCAATTCGCTCCATCGCCACTGCTCAACCGGCCGAGGCGCCCCAAAGTAATTTGTTCGGGGACCGGCTCGCAACCTGTTGAAATCCCTCATTTCAGACGAAGGAATCCAAGGAAATCCAAGGAAATCCAAACAAGACGGAACGGGAAAACCCGGCAGAATCCTAGGGATTCCGAGAAAATCCAAATTTCGGCCCGCCCGGCCTCAACTCTCCTCCTCCTCCTCCCCCTCCGTCTCGCCGATGCGATCAACCGACACCACGCGCTCCTCATCCGCCGTGTCGAAGACGATGACGCCCTGCGTGGCGCGGCCGGCGATGCGGATGCCGGAGACCGGCACGCGGATCAACTGGCCGCGGTCGGTCACCAGCATGATCTCGTCGCTGTCCTTGACCGGGAACGAGGCGACGAGCGAACCGTTGCGGGGATTGACCGCCATGGCGACGATGCCTTTGCCGCCCCGGCCGGTCACCCGGTATTCGAAGGACGAGGTGCGCTTGCCGTAGCCGTTTTCCGACAGCGTCAGGATCACCTGCTCGGCCGCGCGCATGGCTTCGAACCGTTCCGGCGAGAGTTGCGCGGCGCCGTTGGCGTCGGCGCCGTTCTCGCCCTCCGCCTCCGGCTCGCCCGCCTCCTCCGCCGCTTCGCCGATCAGCGCGCGCCGCTGCTTCAGGTAGGCGGCGCGTTCGCCGGGGGTCGCCTCGAAGGCGTTGAGGATCGCCAGCGAAATGACGCTGTCGCCCTTTTCCAGCGCAATGCCGCGCACGCCCATCGAGTTGCGGCCCTTGAACACGCGCACGTCGCCGACGGCGAAGCGGATGCACTGGCCGCGGGCCGTCGTCAGCAGCACGTCGTTCCTGTCGGAGCAGATCTGCACATCGACGATGCGCTCGCCCTCGTCGAGCCGCATGGCGAGCTTGCCGGAACGATTGACCTGGGCGAAGTCGCTGAGCTTGTTGCGCCTCACCGTCCCGCGTGTGGTTGCGAACATGACATCGTACGACTCCCATGTTGCTTCGTCCTCCGGCAGCGGCATGATCGTGGTGATCCGCTCACCGGTCTCGAGCGGCAAAAGGTTGATAAGGGCTTTGCCGCGCGATTGCGGCGCTGCGAGCGGCAACCGCCAGACTTTCAGTTTGTAGACCTGCCCGGCGGAAGAGAAGAAGAGCACCGGCTGATGGGTCGAGGCGACGAAGAGCCTGGCGACGAAATCCTCGTCCCTGGTCGTCATGCCGGCACGGCCTTTGCCGCCTCGCCTTTGCGCCCGATAGGTCGAAAGCGGAGCGCGCTTGATGTAGCCGCCGTGGCTGACCAGCACCACCATGTCCTCGCGCTGGATGAGGTCCTCGTCCTCCATGTCGGCGTCGCTGTCGAGGATCTCGGTGCGCCGCGGCGTGGCGAAGTCGGTCTTCACCTTGACGAGCTCGCCGCGGATGATGCCCATCAGGCGTAGCCGCGAGCTCAAGATGTCGAGATAATCGGCGATCTCAGCCGCGAGCCTTTCCAGCGCCTCGGCGATCTCTTCGCGGCCGAGCGCGGTCAGGCGCGCCAGCCTGAGTTCGAGAATGGCGCGCGCCTGCGCCTCGGAGAGGCGGATCGAGCCCTCGGCCCCGAGCGCGTGACGCGGATCAGCGATGAGCGCGATCAGGGGCGCCATGTCGCGCGCCGGCCAGACGCGCTCCATCAGCGCCGTCCGCGCGGCGGCCGAATTGGGAGCGGTGCGGATGAGGTGGATCACCTCGTCGATATTGGCGACCGCGATCGCCAGGCCGACCTGGATGTGCGCGTTGTCGCGCGCCTTGGTCAGCAGGTGCTTGGTGCGCCGGGTGACGACGTCCTCGCGGAAGTCGAGGAAGGCGCGCAGCATGTCGTGCAGCGTCAGCATTTCCGGCCGGCCGCCGTTCAGCGCGATCATGTTGGCGCCGAAGCTCGACTGCAGCGCGGTGAAGCGCCAGAGCTGGTTCAGGACGACATCGGCGACCGCGTCGCGCCTGAGCTCGATGACGACGCGCATGCCGTCGCGATCGGATTCGTCGCGCAGGTCCGCGATGCCCTCGATGCGCTTCTCGCGCACGAGCTCAGCAATCCTTTCGATCAGCGTCGCCTTGTTGACCTGATAGGGGATCTCGCTGACGATCAGCGCCTCGCGATCCTTGCGCAGCTCCTCGACGGAAACCTTGGCGCGCATGACGATCGAGCCGCGCCCGGTGGCGTAGGCCGCGCGGATGCCGGCGCGGCCGAGGATCGACGCGCCGGTCGGGAAGTCGGGGCCGGGGATCAGCTCCATCAGCTCGTCGAGCGTAATGTCGGGCCTGTCCATCATCGCCAGCAGCGCGTCGATCGTCTCGCCGAGATTGTGCGGCGGGATGTTGGTCGCCATGCCGACCGCAATGCCGCCGGCGCCGTTGACGAGCAGGTTGGGGAAGCGCGCCGGCAGGACGACCGGCTCGAGTTCCTTCTCATCGTAGTTCGGCTTGAAGTCGACCGTGTCCTTGTCGAGGTCGTCGAGCAGCGCCAGCGCGATGCGGTCGAGCCGCGCCTCGGTGTAGCGGGAGGCCGCGGGCGGGTCGCCATCGACCGAGCCGAAATTGCCCTGCCCGTCGATCAGCGGCGCGCGCATAGAGAAATCCTGCGCCATGCGCACGAGCGCATCGTAAATCGCAAGGTCTCCGTGCGGATGGTATTTGCCCATCGTGTCGCCGACGGTGCGCGACGATTTGTTGTAAGGCCGGTCGGGGGTGAAATTGAGTTCGTTCATCGCATAGAGGATGCGCCGGTGCACGGGCTTCAGCCCATCGCGAACGTCCGGCAGCGCGCGACTGACGATCACGCTCATGGCGTAATCGAGATAGCTGCGCTTCATTTCGTCGAGAATGGAGACGGGCTTGATGTCGGCCGGCTCATCGGGCCGGTCGTCGCGGGCATCGGTCAATTTGTAACCTCGGATTGTTGGCCGGTGGCATAGCCGATTCCAGCGATCCGCGCCACAGAATCCGGCATCCGCTTGGCGGCCGGTTTCATCGGAAATTCAAAGGTTTAGAATTGAGCCTAGGCTCGCCGGGGCATTCCGGCGCGTAAGGCGCGCGACAAAGGCGAGGAAGGGCGCCGGCGGCCGGGGCCGCGAGGCGCTACGGCCTTGTTGACAGCGGTCGTCGATTGACGCGACCTATGATCGCGTCGCGCCCGTTCCGCGACGGGGAGACGCCTTCCATGACCATCGCCATCTGGTGCATCTTCATCGCCGCGACATTGCCCTATGTCGCCTTCAACTTCGTCAAGGGTGTCGATGCGGAGCAGCCGCGCTCGCGCGTCGGCGACCTCGTGGGCCAGTCCGTGCGTGCGTACGGCGCCCACCTGAACGGCCTGGAGACGTTCCCGTGGTTCGCCGCGGCGGTAATCGTAGCGCACATGGTCGGCGGCCCGAGCCGAATCGCCGACGCCCTGGCCGTCGTCTATGTCCTGCTGCGCATCGGGCACATGGCGGCCTATATCGGCGGCCGCCAGCCGCTGCGTTCGGCCGCCTTCGGCCTCGCCCAGCTGGTCGCGCTGGCGATCTTCGCTTCGCCGCTGTACCCCTGAGCGGACAGCCGGCTATAGCTCAGCGGCCGCCGGCGACGTCGAGGATTGCGCCGGTCACGTAAGACGCCGCGTCGCTGAGGAGCCAGATTGCCGCCTCGGCGACCTCGTCGGCGGTTCCGGGCCGGCCGAGCGGCGTGCTGCGCCCGAGCGAATGCGCCCGGTCGGGTTCGCCGCCCCTGCCGTGTATCTCGGTGTCGATGAGGCCGGGGCGGATGGCGTTGACCCGCACGCCCTCGGGCCCCAGCTCCTTGGCGAGCCCCACGGCGAGCGTGTCGACGGCGCCCTTCGAGCCAGCATAATCGACATAGAGGTTGGGCGAGCCGAGCCGCGCCGCCGCCGACGAGATGAGGACGATCGCGCCGCCGATGCCCCCGGCCGATTCCGACATCCGCCGCGCCGCCTCGCGCGCGGTGAGATAGGTCCCGAGCACATTGACCTCGAATACGCTGCGCATCCGTGCGACGCTCATGTCCGCCAGCCGCGCTGCCTCCGCGACGATGCCGGCATTGGCTACGACCCCCGTCAGAGGCCCGAGCGCCTGGATCGCCTGGTCGAAAATGGCGACGACGTCGGCCTCATTGGAGACGTCGCCCTTGAGCGGCACGGCGCGACCGCCATGCTTGGCGATCGTCTGCACGACCGTCTCCGCACCGAGGTCGTCCTCGCGATAATTTACCCCGACCGACCAGCCCCGTCTCGCGCCGATGAGCGCGCAGGCGCGTCCGATGCCCCGCGAGGCGCCGGTGATCAACAAGGCCTTGGACATCCGCTCCCCATTTTTGGCGTAGATCGTCTATTGTAGCTTGAAACGGCCGCGTATGGCGCGAGACGGGGGATAGCATGCGAATCCTGCTTGTGGCGACGTTTTTGGCCTTGAGCGCCGCCGCCGCCGCGGCGGAATGCGCCGATCAGACGCAGGCCGGTCTCGACCAATGCGCTGACACGGATTTCAAGCTGGCCGACCACGCCCTGAACGCCGTCTACGACCAAATCCTCCGCCGTATCGGGACCGACACACGATTGAAACAGGCCCTGATCGGAGCGGAGAAGGCGTGGATCGAGTTTCGCGACGCCGAGTGCAAATTCAGGGCCGATCCGAGTCAGCAGGGCTCGATCTGGCCGATGGAGCATCTCATCTGCCTCAAGGATGAGACCGAGGCGCGGACGAAGGCGCTCTCGGCCTACCTGCACTGCGAGGAGGGCGACCTCCAGTGTCCGGCGCCGGCGCAATAGAAAGCCTGCGGACGCGGATCCTAATCCGGGCGCGGCAGGGGGCGGGGTGAGCAAATGGCGGCGCCCGCTAAAGCACCGCCTCGATGTCGGGGGCGAGCGATTCCGGCTTGTCGGTCGGCGCGTAGCGCCGCACCACGCGGCGCTGCCGGTCGATGAGGAATTTGGTGAAGTTCCACTTGATCGCCTCGGTGCCGAGCAGCCCGGGCGCCTCCTTTTTCAGGGCCTTGTAAAGCGGGTGGGCTTCCGGTCCATTGACCTCGATCTTGGCGAACATGGGAAAGCTGACGTCGTAGGTCAGCGAGCAGAACCGCCTGATCTCGGCCTCGTCGCCCGGCTCCTGATGGCCGAACTGATCGCAGGGAAAGCCGAGCACGGCGAAGCCGCGATCGCGAAACCGCCGATGCAGTTCCTCCAGGCCCTCGTATTGAGGGGTGAAGCCGCATTTGCTGGCGACATTGACGACGAGCAGCGCCTTGCCGTCGAACGCGCCGAGCGTCTCGTTCTTGCCGTCGATGGTCTTGAGGGGGATGTCGGCGGGGAGGGGCATGAGGGCTCCGGAATCGCAGCGTCTGCATGTTAGCCGGTCGGCTCGTTCCGGCAAGCCGAAGTACAGGCGCGCGGCGCTCGAGGACTGCCGATCCTGCGGCGACTGCAGCAGATGTCCAGTTCTTTAACACTGCGTAAACCATTCCGCCGCTACATAGTTAACAAAGCGGCAACGGATCGGTTCGATGAACGCGCACTCCACCCCTCATCAGGCGCTGAATTTCCGGGCGCGGTCGCTGCTGGCTTTCCTCCTTGAACCGACCGAGCCGATCGCCGACTGGCTTCAGGGGCTCGACGCCTGGCTCGTCCGTTCGCCGACCTTCTTCGCTTCGAAACCCGTCATTCTCGAGATGGCCGGGATCGAGCTCGGCCTCAAGGAATACCGCGGCCTCCTGAGCAATCTGGCGCTCCGGCATATCCGGGTCATGGGGGTGGAAAACGCAAGCCAGACGCTGGTCGGACCGCACTTGCCGCCGGTCATCGCCGGAGGGCGCAATGTCAACGCGCCGGCGATGCCGCAGGACGGCGCCGCTGCCCTGCCCGAGCCGGAAAAGAGCAAGAAAGCGGAATCGCTGATCGTTGAAGGGAACGTGCGTTCCGGGCAGTCGATCATGCATCCCGACGGCGACGTGACGATCGTCGGCCGCGTCGCCTCGGGCGCGGAGATCGTCGCGGGCGGGTCGGTGCATGTCTATGGCGCCCTGCAAGGGCGGGTGATCGCCGGGATTTCGGGTTCGCCCGTGGCGCGAATCTTCTGCAGGGAAGCGCGGGCCGAGCTCCTCTGCATCGGCGGCGTCTATGTCACGGCCGAAACCATGAACCCTGAAGTCGAGGGGCGCAGTGTCGAGGCGCGCCTGAATGGGGACGAACTCGCTCTCCGAATCCTGGATTGAACCCTGCATGAGGACACCTGCATGAGTAAGGTCATCGTAGTCACATCCGGCAAGGGCGGCGTGGGCAAGACCACCTCGACCGCATCGATCGGCGCGGCGCTGGCGCAAAGCGGCAAGCGCGTCTGCGTCGTCGATTTCGACGTCGGCTTGAGGAACCTCGACCTCGTGCTCGGCGCGGAGCGGCGGGTCGTCTATGACTTCATCAACGTCGCGCAGGGGGACGCCAAGCTGACGCAGGCTTTGATCCGCGACAAGCGGGTCGACACGCTGCACCTGCTGGCGGCCTCGCAGACCCGCGACAAGGACGCTCTCAGCGCCGAGGGCGTCGAGAGGGTCATCGGCGAGCTTCGAAATACCTTCGACTTTGTGATCTGCGACAGCCCGGCCGGCATCGAGCGCGGCGCCCTGCTGGCGATGCGCTTTGCCGACCAGGCGATCGTGGTGACCAATCCCGAGATCTCGTCGGTGCGCGACTCCGACCGCATCATCGGCCTGCTCGATTCCAAGACCTGGCGGGCGGAAAACGGCGAGCGCATGGAGAAGCAATTGCTGCTGACCCGATTCGACGCCGGCCGCTCCCATCGCGGCGAGATGCTGAGCGTCGCGGACGTGCTCGACATTCTCTCGATCCCGCTGCTCGGCGTCATTCCCGAGAGCGAGGAGGTCCTGCGCGCCTCCAATCTCGGCGCGCCGGTGACGATCAACGGCTCGGCCGGTCCTGCCGGACGCGCCTACCGGGAAGCGGCCCGCCGCCTCGTCGGCGAAACCGTGCCGGTGGCGATTCCCGACGAAAAGAGGACTTTTCTCAATCGCCTGTTCGGCCGGAGGGCCGCATGAGCCTGTTCAGCTTTTTCAAGGCGCGCGGCGCCGCGCCCGCCGCTCGCGAACGGCTGCAGATCCTGCTCGCCCACGAGCGCGTCGCGCTCGGCCCGCGCGATCTGGTCGCGATCCTGCGCGACGAATTGCTCGCGACCATCGCCCGTCACGTCGAGATCGATCCCGAGAAGGTCAAGGTGACGATGGACCGCGCCGGCGCCTTCTCGACGCTGGAGATCGACGTGGAGATCCCGTGCGACAAGATCGACGCGGTCGCCGCGCGCAGCGCCGCTCCGCCCCAGGCGTCGGCGGCGTAGCGGTTGACGCGTTCGTGCAGACAAGGCCGTTCCGCCTGTTTTGCCTGATATTGCCTGCCAGCCGGGAAAATCGCTCCCGCCGCTCCTCGAGCGATTGCGCAAATCCACGGTATTTCATTTCCTTGCGCGGATTTGCTCGTGCGGAACGGAAAGACAGAGCAGGGAAATTATTTTCCCTGTGGAGCCCATTAACAGGCGGAATCTCGTTTCCGCGAACGCGCGTCGCTTGTGGTGAGAGTTCAGTCGAACCGCGCCTTCATCGGTCCATTCGTTAGGGTCGCTGAAAAAATCTGCCATGAAAATAGCTCTGAGGAATTGGCGTCGTGCGGCCGGCCCGTGATTTTCATCCATAATGGCGCGCCCGCGGGCGCTGGTTGGCTGCTTAGGTCAAACGACGCTCGGCTGGGGAGGAATTCGAACCCCGCCTCACCGGAACGGCGGCTCGTCGAAGCTCCTGAGCTTGCGCGAGTGCAGTGAGGCATCGTTGATCTGCAGGATCCGGATCGCCGCGAGACCGATCTGGAGATGTTCGGCAATCGCCCGCTCGTAGAAGGCGTTGGCGGCGCCGGGCAGTTTGATCTCGCCGTGCAGCGGTTTGTCGGACACGCAGAGCAGCGTGCCGTAGGGGACCCGCATGCGGAAGCCCTGGGTGGCGATGGTCGCCGATTCCATGTCGACGGCAATGGCGCGCGAAATGTTGATCAGCCGGCGCTCCTTCGACCAGCGCAGTTCCCAGTTGCGGTCGTCGTTGGTGACGACGGTACCGGTGCGCAGCCGCCGCTTCAGCGCATCTCCGCGATCGCCGGTCACCTTCGCTACCGCCTCCTGCAGCGCCACCTGCACTTCGGCGATCGCCGGGATCGGCATCATCAGCGGCACGGCGTCGTCGAGGATATTGTCGCGCCTCAGATAGCCGTGCGCCAGCACATAGTCGCCGATCACCTGCGACTGCCGCAAGCCGGCGCAGTGACCGACCATCAGCCAGCAATGCGGGCGCAGGACCGCGATATGGTCGGTGATGTTCTTGGCGTTCGCCGGCCCAACCCCGATGTTGACCAGGCTTACGCCCCGCCCATCCGAACGCACGAGATGATAGGCGGGCATCTGGAAGCGATGCCAGGCGACGGCGGTCGCGCGCACTTCCGCCTCCTGCGGCGAGAGCGACCGGTCGATCACGACATTGCCCGGCAGGACGACCTTCTCCACCCCGTCGTCCGAATGAAGCTGCTTCAGTCCCCAGCGCACGAACTGGTCGACGTAGCGGTGGTAGTTCGTCAAGAGCACCCACGGCTGCATCGCCCGCCAGTCGGAGCCGGTATAGTGGACGAGCCGGCGCAGCGAATAGTCGACGCGCGGCGCGTCGAAGAGCGCGAGCGGGCGATGGTCGCCGAGCACGAACTCGCCGTCCGCGGTTTCATCGCCGATCGTGGCGAGCGAGGGGACGGGAAAGAAGCGTGCCAGTTCAGCCGGGTCAGCGCCTCCGCGCGTCAGTTCGTCGCCGCTTTCGATCACGTAAGGATAAGGGATCTCCTGTGCGCCGACCCCGACCTCGATGGTCGCGCCATATTCGGACACCAGCGGCTCGAGCTGTTCCAAAAGGTAGCCGCGGAAGTCGGCGGGCTGTGTCACCGTAGTCGCATAGACGCCGGCCTCGCTGAATTTGGCGAAGGCGCGCGGATTCGCCGGCGGCGGCGCGTTCGGCTGATAGGTCAAGCGCAATTCGGGGTAGCGGAAAAGCGCGCGCGTCGCGGCCGAGGGCGGCTCGCCGTCCCGGAGCAGCCGCTCGACGGCGCCGCGCAGCGCTAGCGCCGCCTCGTCATAGAGCAGCGACAGCCGATCGACCGCTTCTGCGGGCGATGCGATGCGCTCGAACGGGCCGCTTGCGCTTTTGGACGGAGTCGGCGCCACGGCGGATCCTTCAGGCGGGAGAAATGCGCGGGACCGCGCCGAGAAAATCGCGCTTGCCGATCTCGACGCCCGCGGAACGAAGGATGTCGTAGGCGGTCGTCAGATGGAAATAGAAGTTCGGCAGCGCGAAGTGCAACAGGTAGTCGCCGCCTTGCATCTTCATCTTGTTGCCGCCGAGCGGAAGAACGATTTCCCGTTCAGCGCCGGCGTCGATGGCCTTTGCGTCGACGGTTTTCAGATGCTCGAGCGTCGCCTGAATGCGCGCGCGCAATTCCGCGAGGGTTGTTTCCTTGTCCTCGATGACCGGAGGCTTCAGTCCGGCAAGCCGGTAGGTGGCGTTTTTGCCGTGATCGCAGAAAGTCTGGATCTGACGGGTCAACGGGAACATGTCGGGCGCGAGTCGCAACGAGACGTAGTTGTTCGCATCGAACTTGCGCGCCGCGGCGTGCGCCTCTGCCTTGTCGAGAACGCCGATGAACGCGACGAGGCAGCGCTGGAACACCGGGACGCTGGATTGATAGAGGGACAGGGACATGGGAGCCGAGCTTTCTTTGAAGTCGCTTTCGATCGGGGATGGGATGGATGCACGGAAACCGTGGCGATATCAACTTGACGGCGGCGGCGCGCTCGATCCGAGCAAAGGGGCGACGACCGCCTGCGTTTCCCGGCTCGTTGCGACGGGCACAATTTCAAATGTCGCTCCGGTCCCGCGCCACTGCAGGACCCAATGCTGGAGGAGCCGGACGTCGTCGCAGCGCATCAGTTGAAAGCAGCGCGCGAAACTCGCCTCGACCCAGCTGTCGACATATTCGAGCCCATCCGGCAGCGATCGCCCGGCTGAGCGCAACCGTTCATAGACCGGCACCATGTCGTTGTCGCGAAACCGCTCGATCACCATGAAAAGCATCGTTGGTCCTACGGGTCGCGCCCAGGCGCGAGCCTTCCTGTCTTCGCGGCGGCGTTGACCGTGGCGCTGTCCGCGCCGATGCGCCGACGCACGCGGCGCCAGCATGGGACGACCTTATTGGGTCGCATCCGCGGCGATTTCGGACCGCGCCGCGCCGCAAAGGCATCGCCTGTGATCCGCCATCGTGTCGCTCGGCCGGAGGAGGCCGACAGCCTACGCTAAATCGGCAGACGCCGCCATCTCGCCGCATTCGCCCGGGTTTGCGGCGAACGCCATTCTGTAATATGTAGCAGGCTATCCTCCGTTCGCCGGCTCTCGGCTGACCGGCGCCGTGAAACACAGACCAGCGCGAATGAACGCCACCGCACAGGACGCCGTCAAGGACGGCCTCCTTCGTCGCAAGCTCGAGACGTCCGGCGTCAGGCCGACCCGTCAGCGGGTCGATCTCGCTCGGGCCATCTTCAGCGCCGGCGACCGGCATTTCACCGCGGAAATGCTCTACCAGGAAACGCGGTCGATCCGTTTCGCCCCGACGCTCGGCACGATCTACAACACGCTGAACGAGTTCGCCCGCCGGGGGCTTTTGCGCGAGATCGCGCTTTACGACGCCAAGATCTGGTACGACACCAAGACCGGCCCTCATTACCACTTCTATATCGAGGATTCGGAAGAGCTGTCCGACATCCCCGACGCCTTGTTGCCGGCGTTCGACATCCCGGCACCCGACGGCATGAGCATCGCCGCGATCGACGTGATCGTCCGGCTGAAGAAGCTCAGCTTCAGCTGATTGCGGCTGGCGCTTTTGCGCCGTCTGCGGCCGTCAGCCCCATGAGCCCGCGATGCCGAATTAGCGCAGGTTCCGACCAGGTTGGCCCATCCGGATCCGTCATCGCCGGGCTTGACCAGGCTTAACCCGGCGATCCATGGACCCCCGGGTCAAGCCCACGGCTGTCCGGCACGATCTATGCTTGTCACGCCGCCCGCTCCAAGACGAGGCGAGCGCGCTGGGCCCGGCGGGTGTGCGCTTGGCGGGTCGCGTAGGCGTCGAAGTTCAAATTGGCTTGACGCGGTTCAAGCTCGGGAGGGGGTCTTCGCATCAGCTCGCCAATGGGGCGACGCTCCATGAGGTTGGCCCTGATCAAGCGGGCGAAGACGAGCGGGCTTTTGACGCCGCCGTTGGCTTCGTGAGCCAGGCGCAGCAACACGAAGGCGATGAGCGCGACGACGATCTGGGTGCGCACCGCGTTCTCGGAGGTTCCGAGGAAGTGGCCGATCCTGAGGGTCTGTTTGACCCACCTGAAGAACAGCTCGATCGCCCAGCGGCGCTTGTAAAGGTCGACGATCTCCTGCGCACTCGCCGTCAGGTCGTTGGTGAAGATGCGCAAGACCTTGCCGGTCTCGATCCTCACCCGCACCTCGCGCACGAGACCGGGCATCGGATTCTTGCGCGAGGCGGCAAGCCGCTTGGGCAGATGTCCGAGGCGGTCGCTCAGCACCGCCGAGCCGGCTTCGACCGGCCGCTCTTCGACGATGGTGAAAGGCGTGTTGGCTTTCAGCCGCGTCACGATGCGACAGGCCGCCTCATGCAGGCTCGCCCACCAAGCGTAATCATAGTAGCCGAGGTCGAACACATAGGTCGCTCCCGGCTCGATCGGCATTTGCTTGGCGGCAACGATGTCGTTGACGTTGGCCGCCGTCACCATGAGGTAAAGCGGCTGGTCGGCGTCGGGGTCGTAGACGACATGCGCCTTGGCCCCGCAAACGCCGGCCGAAAACGTCGCCCACTCGCCGCTCAGCGCCGAAAGCCGCACGCTGGTGGAGTTGATCAGGCGCACGCAATCGCCGATCTTGCGGCGATAACTGCGCTGCAACTGCGCCATCAACGCCGCAAGCAGGCCGGCGAACGTTTCGCAAGGGCGCGTCGCGTTGGCTGTCGCGAGCGCCGACTTCGAGACTGGAGTGCCGCCGAGATGATAAAGCTTGGCGGCTTGGCTCCTCAGGCTCGTCTCGATGTCGCGCAAACTGCGCGAGCCGCTGAGCTGGGCGTAGAGCATCGCGACGAGGTGCGCCCGCGCCTGCAGATTGCGCGGGTCGCGATCGGCCTCATGCTCCTCAACAAGCCGGTCCAATGTCGCCCACGGAAGGTGCTCTAGCACGCCATGAAATACGCTATTCTGATGCCGCACGGCGTTGATCCCTTTCCGAGTCCAGTTGATTCGCAACCTTCTGAACCCGAGTAGAATCAATGCCGTGCGCCGATTTAAGCACATTCCGTGCCGGACAGCCGTGGGTCAAGCCCGCGGGTGACGGACACGAGTTCTGCCTGATCGAAACCCGCTCTCTAGACGCCGAGACGACCGCGCGGCCAGCGCGACTCGGATACGTGGGTAAATTCTCGCGTTACTATCGCGAGAGCCCTAGGTCAATAATTTCCAAACTATTGCGGGCGGCCGCGTGGGGGCGTCTCGCTCACACCGCTCTATCGCGGCAGGGCCGCCGAGCCTGAGAGCGGCAGGAACGGCGCGCCCGCCTTTGCTGCTGCGGCAGGCGGCTCGGCGGCCATCTCCATCGCCCAGAAGGTCCCGTAGCTGGCGTCCGGATTCTTCGCGAGCGCGACGCCGAACCGGGTCGCCTCGGCCATGAGGAGATTGGCGTCATGGCCCGGGGAAGCTCGCCAGCCGGCCAGGGCCTCCTCGAAGCTCATGTAGCCCGCGCCAAGGTTCTCGCCGGCCGCCGCCGCGTCGACGCCGCTGGCAGCGAGCCTCGCCGGAAAGGCGCCGGCGACATCATGCGAGACCTGCGCGCCCGCCGCCATCGCCTGCGCCTGCCGCTCGGCCATCGCGATCAGCGCCGGCTCGAGCCGCACCGGCTTGAGGCCCTTGCTGGCGCGATAGGCGTTGAGCGCGGAGGCGGCTGCGGCGGGGTCGAGCCGGACGGCGGCGATGGCCTGCGCCGAACGCTGCGCCAGGCGCGGCATGGGCGGCTCGGCCGCGCAGCCGGCCAGCGCTAGCGCCGCTGCCAAGCCACCCGCAAAGAAGAGGCGGCTGGACCACATCTGAACACGGGCTCCCACGTCTTGCGGCGCGTATTCAAGGCGACCTCTTAACACCCGCCGCCCGGCCCGGCATACTCGGCGGACCGGAATTCGGCTCATACCGCAATCGGGCTCCGCGAACATTGGGGCGCGTCATGCCACTCAAAGTACAGGTTGGCCCACCGCAGATCTCGATACATCAAGGCGCGACGGTGTTGATCACCGAGGAGAGCGGGCATATCAAGTGGCCGAGCGATAAGGGGCTGTATTTCTACGATACCCGCGTTGTCAGCAGCTGGGAGATCTACGCCAACGGCGAACCCTGGGAGCTGCTGAACGGTGGCGCCATCAGTTACTACGCCTCTCGCGTCTTCCTGACCAATCGCGCCGTGCGCACCGAGAAGGGGACGATCCCGCCGCGTACGCTAGGCTTAGCCATAAGCCGCTGGATCAGCGGCGGAATGCACGAAGACCTCGATGTCACAAACCACAGTAGCGATGCGGTGTTATTCCAACTCGAGATCGCGCTGCGCTGCGACTTCGCCGATATCTTCGAGGTGAAATCGGCCAGCATCGTACGCCGAGGCCATATCACCACGGATTGGTCCGAGCCGGACCAGCAACTCCGGACGGTCTACTGCAACGGCGACTTCAGCCGCACAGTGACAATTTGCCCCGCATCCTCGTCCGCAAAGGCGGTCTACGCCAACGGGAGGCTGAGCTTCGAGGTGGACCTCAAACGAGGCGAGGCATGGCATTGCTGCCTCCACTATGGGCTGACAGATGGCGATCGGCATTTTCCTTCGCCGACTGACTGCACCAGGCAGAGCGATAAATCGCACCATTCCGAGACGATGGCGGACTGGCTGCAGAACGTGGTCAAGATCCAGACCAGCAACGAGGAATTTTATCGTCTCTTTCGCCAGGCGCTCGAGGACATGGCCGCGCTCAGGCTGCCGATCGCAGGCACGGATCACCTGGTTTTCCTGCCTGCCGCCGGACTCCCTTGGTTCATCGCGCCGTTCGGACGCGACAGCTTGATCGTTTCGTTGCAGAACACCCTCATCTATCCTGAGTTTGCCAGCGGAGCGCTCGAGATTCTCGGCTCCCTGCAAGCCAAAGAAACGGACAACTACCGCGACGCCGAGCCCGGCAAGATCCTGCATGAGATCCGCTACGGCGAACTGGCGCATTTCAAGCTGATCCCGCACACGCCGTATTACGGCACTGCGGACGCTACGCCGCTCTATCTGATCACCCTGCACGCCGCCTGGCGGGCCACCGGCGATCGAGACCTCCTCGAGCGGCATCTCGAGACGGCGGAAGGATGCCTGAGTTGGATCGACGACTATGGCGACCGCGACGGCGACGGTTTCCAGGAATACCAGACGCGATCGCCCGTCGGCTATGAGAACATGAGCTGGAAGGATTCTCCCGATTGTGTGGTTTATCCGGACGGCTCGCTGGTCAAAGGGCCAAAAGCGCTCTGCGAGCTGCAAGGCTACGTCTACAACGCCTGGGTTCGCATGGCCGAGGTGTTCGATGCGCTTGGCAAGCCCGAGCGCGCGCAGGCGTTGCGCGCTAAGGCGAGCGCGCTGTTCGACCGCTTCAACGAAGCCTTTTGGGACGAGGAACTCGGCTTCTACGCTTATGCGCTTGATGGCGAGAAGAGGAAGGTGCTGACAGTTGCGTCAAACGCCGGTCATTGCCTCTGGTCCGGGATCGCGCCGCCCGAGCGCGCCAAGAAGGTGGTTGAGCGCCTGATGGCGCCGGACATGTGGACCGGATGGGGCATTCGCACCCTTTCGACGAACAATCCTGCCTTCAATCCCTACAATTATCAGACAGGGTCCGTCTGGCCGCACGACAACGCCATAATCGCGCTTGGTTTCAAGAACTACGGTTTCAGCGCTGAGGCGGCGCGCATCGCTCACGACCTCAGCGTCGCAGCGGGCCACTTCGGTTTCAACCAGCTGCCGGAGCTCTATACTGCTTTCCAACGCGACCAAACCAACTTCCCGGTGCAGTATGTCGGCGCAAACGTGCCGCAAGCCTGGGCAGCCGGCTCAACCTTCATGTTGACTCAGGCGATGTTGGGTTTTCTGCCGGATGCGCCGCGCAACAAGCTGTATGTCGACCCGTCGCTGCCGACATGGCTTCCGGACCTGGCGGTTTATGACTTGCGGGTGGGTCAGCACAAGATCGACATTCGTTTTTGGCGGGAGGACGAGCATACGGCCTTCGAGGTGACCAAGGGCGATTCCCAGCTGGTGGAGCGCTGCGCGTTCGCGACCAAGTTCGCTCAACTGCGGACTGGCTCCGATCCGATCTAGAAAAGCGCCGCCGTCGCGTTACCAGGAGGACACGCCGTAACTGGCGCCCGAAGCCGCGCCCATCCGGGGCATTGATCCAGAGCCACCCGACCCCGCTCTCACCCCAAATTGAGCTCCTTGAAGAAGTCGTTCCCCTTGTCGTCGACAACGATGAAGGCGGGGAAATTCTCGACTTCGATCCGCCACACGGCTTCCATGCCGAGCTCGGGATATTCGTGCACCTCGACCTTCCTGATGCAGTCCTGCGCCAAGCGCGCGGCGGGGCCGCCGATCGAGCCGAGATAGAAGCCGCCGTGCTTGGCGCAGGCCTTGCGCACCTCGGCCGAGCGGTTGCCCTTGGCGAGCATCACCATCGACCCGCCGGCCGCCTGGAACTGGTCGACGAAGGAATCCATCCGTCCCGCAGTCGTCGGACCGAACGAGCCGGAGGGCATGCCGGCCGGCGTCTTAGCCGGGCCGGCATAGTAGACCGGATGGTCGCGCAGATATTGCGGCATCGGTTCGCCGCGCTCGAGCCGTTCACGAATTTTCGCATGCGCCGCGTCGCGGGCGACGACCATTGGCCCGGTCAGCGCCAGTCGGGTGCGAATCGGGTGCTTCGTCAGTTCCGCCAGAATGTCCTTCATAGGCCGGCGGAGATCGACCTCCACCACCGGGCCGCCCAGCGCGGCTTCGTCGATCGCCGGCAGGAAGCGCGCCGGATCGCGCTCCAGCTCCTCGAGAAACACGCCTTCGCGGGTGATCTTGCCGAGCGCCTGTCGGTCGGCCGAACAGGAGACACCGAGCCCGACCGGCAGCGAGGCGCCATGCCGGGGGAGGCGGATCACCCTGACGTCATGGCAGAAATATTTGCCGCCGAACTGCGCGCCGACGCCGAGCGCCTGGGTCAATTTATGGATCTCGCCCTCGAGCTCGAGGTCGCGAAAGGCGCGCCCGTCCGGCGCGCCCGACGTCGGCAGGCCGTCGAGGTAGCGGGCGGAGGCGAGCTTGACCGTCTTCAGGGTGAGTTCGGCGCTCAGGCCGCCGATGACAATGGCGAGGTGATAGGGCGGGCAGGCGGCGGTGCCGAGCGTCAGGATCTTCTCTTTCAGGAAGGCGATCATCCGCTCGTGCGTCAGGATCGACGGCGTCGCCTGATAGAGGAAGGTCTTGTTAGCCGACCCGCCCCCCTTGGCGATGAAGAGGAACTTGTAGACGTCGTCGCCCTCGGCGGCGATGTCGATCTGCGCCGGCAGATTGTCGCCGGTGTTTCTTTCCTCGAAGGTCGAGAGCGGCGCGACCTGGCTGTAGCGCAGGTTCTTCTTCCGGTAGGCGTCGCGGATTCCCCCGGCGATCGCCTCCTCGTCGCCGCCGTCCGTCCAGACGCGGCGGCCCTTCTTGGCGACGACGATCGCCGTGCCGGTGTCCTGGCACATCGGCAGGACGCCGCCGGCAGCGATGTTGGCGTTCTTCAGAAGATCGTAGGCGACGAACTTGTCGTTGGCGGTCGCCTCCGGGTCGTCGAGAATTTTGGCGAGCTGGGCGAGATGGCCGGGGCGCAATAGGTGGTTGATGTCGGCCATCGCCTCTTCAGCGAGGCGCCTGAGCGCCTCCGGCTCGACCATGAGAATGTCGCGCCCGAGCGCGGTTTCGACCCGCACCCCTTCGCTCGTCAGCTTGCGGTAGCGGGTCTCGTCCGGCCCGAGCTGGAAGAGGGAAGGGTTCGACGCGCCCATCTCGTTCTGCCTATCCTACGCAGCCGCCCTGTTCAGGCCGGCGATGGCGTCGGCGACGGCGAGGGTGCGCCGCGCCATGTCGGCGTGCAACAACTCGACCATCTTGCCGTTAAGCTGAATGGCGCCTTTGCCGGCGTTTTCCGGCAAGGCGAAGGCCTCGACGATCGCACGGGCGGTCGCGACCTCCTCGGCCGACGGCGCAAACACTTCGTTGCAGATGTCGATCTGGCCCGGATGGATAAGCGTCTTGCCGTCGAGGCCCATGTCGCGGCCTTGCAGGCATTCGGCCCGGAAACCCTCGAGGTCCCTGATGTCGTTGAAGACCCCGTCGATGATGTCGATGCCGTGGGCGCGCGCCGCAACCGCGCAATTGGCGAGCCAGGCGGTCATGGTCGGACGTCCGGGGGTCAGCCGGGCGCGCGTTTCCTTGGCGAGATCGTTGAGGCCCATGACCATTACGGCGAGACGCGAGGCGGAGTCGGCGGCGACCGCCGCGATCTGGCCGGCGTTCAGGACCGCGTTCGGCGTCTCCATCATCGCCCAGATGCGGGTCCTGTCCGGCGCGCCGTTCTCCCGCATCACCCGGGCCGCGTGCATGATCGCGCCCGGCCCGTCGACCTTCGGCAGGAGAATGGCGTCCGGGCCGGCGGCGGCGGCGACGACAAGATCGTCCGGCCCCCAGGGCGTGTGCGGCCCATTGACGCGGATGATGACCTCACGAGCGCCGAAATCGCCCTTGACCGCCGCGACCACCTGGGCGCGCGCCATTTCCTTGGCGTCGGGCGCGACCGAATCTTCCAGATCGAGGATCAGCGCGTCGGCGGGCAATGTCGCGGCCTTGGCGAGCGCCTTGGCGTTGGAGCCGGGCATGTAGAGGACGCTGCGGCGCGGACGGGCAAGCATGACGATCTCCTGACCACTCTCCGGAGCATTTAAAGACAAGCTCGCTGCGGCGCCAGAGCCTTGTTCGCCAAAGCAGCATTGGACTTAGGGCGGAGGGCGGACTGCGCCGATTTTTACGGCCAAAGAGCCGACCGAACAAGGAGACCGGTCAGTCGCCGGACGAACTCGCCCCCTCCACCGCAACGCGTCCAAGCCCGGCGGTCGCAGTCCCCCTCCACCGCTTCGCGTCCGCTTCATTTCTCCCCAAGCCGCCCCTTCGTCAGGCAGCGCCGACGCCGTCATTGCGAGAGCCGCGAGGCAATCCAGAGCCGCCGCCGCCACGATCTTCTGGATCGCCACGTCGCTTCGCTCCTCGCGATGACGGCGCTCATGCGTCCCAGGCCGTCCCGTGCGGTCCCTTCGGCAGGCCGAGCTTAATCGCGATCGTCTCGGCGATGTCTGCAAGCGACGACCGCGCGCCGATCGGCCCGGCCGCCGCGCCCGCGCCGAAGGCGAGGATCGGCGCGTGCTCGCGCGTATGGTCGAAGCCGCGGAAAGTCGGGTCGTTGCCGTGATCGGCGGTGATGACGCAATAGTCATGTCGTCGCATCGCGGCTTCGATGTCGCCGAGCCGGGCGTCGAACGCCTCGAGGCAGGCGGCGTAGCCGGGGACGTCGCGGCGGTGGCCGTATTCGGTGTCGAAGTCGACGAGGTTGACAAAGATGAGCCCGCCGTCCGGCGCGGCCTTCAGCGTGTCGAGCAGCAGGTCGACGTTGGCGTCGTTGCTCTTGCCTTTCTTTTCCACCCCCGTGTCGCGATGGGCGAAGATGTCGCCGATCTTGCCGATCGAGACGATCGCGCGGCCGGCCTGCGCGGCCCGCTGCGAGGAGATTGCCGTTCGGCGGCGGCACGGCGAAATCCTTGCGGCGCGGCGTGCGGACGAAATCCTTGGCCGATCGGCCGACGAACGGCCGCGCGATCACCCGGCCGATGTTGAGCCGATCGCAGAGGCGGCGGCCGATCCGGCAGAGTTCATAGAGCCGCTCCAGGCCGAAGGCCTCCTCGTGCGCAGCGATCTGGAGAACCGAATCGGCCGAGGTGTAACAGATCGGTTTCCCCGTCCTTAAGTGCTCCTCGCCGAATTCCTCGATGATCGCCGTGCCCGACGCATGCCGGTTGCCGAGGATGCCGTTGAGCTTGCCTTCGGCGATCAGCGCCGCCGTCAGCGATTCGGGAAAGGCGGGGATCGTCTCGGGGAAATAGCCCCAATCGAAAGCGACCGGCGTCCCGGCGATCTCCCAATGGCCGGAGGGCGTGTCCTTGCCGCGCGACGTCTCGACGCCAAAGCCCCATTGCCCCATGGGTTCGGGCAGGATGAAACCGGGCGGCCGGCGGCCGGTCGAGGCCTGCATCGCATGCCCGAGGCCGAGCGCCTCGAGGCGGGGCAGGCGCAAGGGGCCGCGCCGCAGGCCGAGGCGGTCGCCGAGCCCCAGCGCACAGGCCTCGGCGATGTGGCCGAGCGTATCCGCGCCCTCGTCGCCATAGGTTCTGGCGTCCTCGGCGCCGCCGCAGCCGACCGAATCGAGAACGATGAGGATCGCCCGGCCGGCAGGCGCGCTCACTGGCTGACAACGCCGCTCTGCGTCGCTTCGTTGGCGAAGGCGGCGGCGAAAAGGGCGCGGGTGTATTCGTTCTGCGGCGCCAAAAACATCGCCTTCGCCTCCCCGCTTTCCACCACCTTGCCGCGCCGCATGACGATGATCTCGCTCGCCAGCGCCCGCACAACTCTGAGATCGTGCGAGATGAACAGATAGGCGAGTTTCCGCCGCCTCTGCAAATCCCGCAGAAGATCGACGATCTGCGCCTGGATCGACATGTCGAGGGCGGAGGTCGGCTCGTCGAGGACGACGAATTTCGGATCGAGCGCCATCGCCCTGGCGATGGCGATGCGCTGGCGCTGGCCGCCGGAGAACTCGTGCGGGTAGCGATCAAGCGTCGAAGGGTCGAGCCCAGTGTCGGCAAGCGACTGCTCGGCAACCCGCCGCCGCTCGGCGGCGCTGAGTTTGGTCCCTTGCGCGATCAGGCCTTCCTCGACGATCTCGGCCACCGACATGCGCGGCGAGAGCGAGCCGTACGGGTCCTGAAAGACGACCTGCATGTCCCGCCTCAAGGGGCGCATCGCCTTGGAATTGAGCCCGTCGATGGCGCGCCCGCAATAGGCGATCGACCCTTCGGAGCGGATGAGGCGCAGGATCGCCAGGCCGAGCGTGGTCTTGCCGGAGCCGGACTCGCCGACGACGCCGAGGGTTGCGCCTTCGCGCACCGCGAGCGAGACGCCGTCGACCGCCTTGACATGGCCGACGGTGCGGCGAAAGAACCCGCGCTTGATCGGGAACCAGACGCGCAGGTTCTCCGCGCTGGCGATCGTCGGCGAGCTCGCGTCGGCGACCAGCGGCTCGTCCCTCGGCTCGGCCGCCAGCAGCGCCTTGGTATAGGGATGGCTCGGGCGCTCGAACACGTCGGCCATCCTGCCGGCCTCGACGATCTCGCCCCGCTGCATGACGATCACGTCGTCGGCGATGCGCCGGACGACATTGAGATCGTGGGTGATGAACAGCATCGCCATGCCGATCTTGGTCTGCAGGTCTTTCAGGAGCTTGAGGATCTGCGCCTGTACGGTGACGTCGAGGGCGGTCGTCGGCTCGTCGGCGATGAGCAGGTCCGGGCGATTGGCGAGCGCCATGGCGATCATCACCCGCTGACGCTGGCCGCCGGAAAGCTGATGCGGATAGGCGCCGAGGCGCTGCGCCGGATCGACGAGGCCGACCTCGGTCAGGAGTTCGACGATCCGCGCCCGGGTCGCCGCCGAGCGCCCCTGGTGCAGCGCGATGATCTCGCCGATCTGCCGCTCGATCGGGTGCAGCGGGTTCAAGGATGTCATCGGCTCCTGGAACACCATGGTGACGCCGGCGCCGCGCATCTCGCGCAATTCGCCGTCTGACATCTTCAGCACGTCGCGGCCGCGGAAGAGGATTTGCCCAGTCGGATAGCTCGCCGCCGGCTGCGGCAGGAGGCGGACGATCGCCTGCGCCGTGACCGTCTTGCCCGAGCCCGATTCGCCGACCAGCGCCAGCGCCCGGCCCTTCTCCAGGCGGAACGACACGCGGTCGACCACGACCTTGCGTTCGGCCCCTTGCGCGAAGGCGATGGAGAGTTCGCGTACGTCGATAAGCGGCGCGGCGTCCCTCACGTGAAGGTCTTTCTGGGGTCGAAGGCGTCGCGCACCGCTTCGCCGATGAAGATCAGTAGCGACAGCAAGAGCGCAATGACGGCGAAGGCCGAAATGCCGATCCATGGCGCCGAAAGATTGGACTTGCCCTGCAGCAGCAGTTCGCCCAGCGAAGGCGAGCCCGGGGGCATGCCGAGCCCGAGGAAGTCGAGCGAGGTCAGCGTGCTGATCGAGGAATTGACGATGAAGGGCAGGAAGGTCAGCGTCGCGACCATAGCGTTCGGCAGCACGTGCTTGACGATGATCTTGCCGTTGGAAAGCCCGAGCGCCCGAGCGGCGTTGACGTATTCGAAGTTGCGGGCGCGCAGGAATTCCGCCCGCACGAGGTGCACGAGGCTCACCCAGGAAAAGAGCAGCAGAATCGTCAGCAGCACCATGAAGCTCGGCGCGAGGATGGCCGACAGGATGATCAGAATGTAGAGATGCGGCAGCGACGACCAGATCTCGATCACCCGCTGCATTATGAGGTCCAGCCAGCCGCCAAAATAGCCTTGCACCGCGCCGGCGAAGACGCCGATGACCGACGATATGCCGGCGAGGGTGAGGCCGAACAGCACCGAGAGGCGAAAGCCGTAGAGGAGGCGCGCGACGATGTCGTGTCCGTCCTGATCGGAGCCGAGCCAGAGCGGCTCGAGCTTCCAGCAGGGCGAAGCGACCGTTTCCGCGTCCTTCCTGCCCTGCTTCATCAGCGCCGCCCGGCACTGCGCGTCGCTCAAGAGCCAGGTCGGAGGCGTCGGCAACGGCGTCGGCGGATCGAGGATGGTGGTCGAATTGGCGAAGTGGATCGGCGGCCAGAGCATCCAGCCGTGCGCTTTGATCTCGTCGGCGACAAACGGGTCCCGGTAGTCCGCATGCGCCTGGAAGCCGCCGAACTTGTCCTCCGGATAATCGACGAACACCGGAAACAGGACTTCCCCTTTGTACATGGCGATCAGCGGCCGGTCGTTGGCGATGAACTCCGAGCACAGCGCGGCAGCGAAGAGAACCAGGAAGATGCGCAGAGACCAGGCGCCGCGTCGATTGCGGCGAAAGTTGTCGAGCCGCCGACGGTTCATCGGCGACAGGTTGAGCCAGGGCCGGCGAACGGTCGCCTTCCTCTGAACTGGGGGTTCTACGCCCTCATGTCCGGGCTTGTCCCGGCGATCCACGCGATCGTCAGCCTCCAAGTCTGTCATGAATTCATCGCCCAATCCGGGCGAGAGAGCGACCCGAACGGCGCCGCCGCTTTAGCTGCCAACACGTCGAGCGGGACCGCGCGGATGGCCGGCTCGAGGCCGGTCGTGACGGAACGTTGGGAGGATAGAAACCTCATCCGCTAAACCTCGCGCGTTTCGAAATCGATGCGCGGATCGATCCAGGTGTAGGTGAGATCGGTGATAAGGTTCACGACGAGGCCGATCAGAGCAAAAATGTAGAGGTTGGCGAGCACGACTGGATAATCACGCTGGATGAGCGAGTCGTAGGAGAGGTAGCCGAGGCCATCGAGCGAGAACACGGACTCGATCAGGAGCGAGCCGGTGAAGAAGGCCCCGATGAACGCGCCGGGAAAGCCGGCGATGACGATCAGCATCGCATTGCGGAAGACGTGGCCGTAGAGCACGCGCCGCTCGCTCAGGCCCTTCATCCGCGCGGTCTGCACGTAGGACTTCTTGATCTCGTCGAGGAAGGAATTCTTGGTCAGCAGCGTCGAGGTGGCGAACGAGCCGAGCACCAGCGCGGTCACCGGCAGCGTGATGTGCCAGAGGTAATCGAGGATCTTATGCGGCCAGTCGAGGTCGGCGAAATTGTCCGACGTCAGCCCGCGCAAGGGAAAAATCTGCCAGAACGAGCCGCCGCAAAAGAGCACCATCAGGAACACCGCGAAAAGAAAGCTCGGGATCGCATAGCCGAAGATCACCAAGGCCGAGGTCGCCGTATCGAACCGCGTCCCGTCCTTGACCGCCTTGCGGATGCCGAGCGGAATCGAGATCGCATAGGAGATGAAGGTCATCCACAAGCCCAGCGAGATCGACACCGGCAGCTTCTCCTCGATGAGCTGAAGGACCGGCACGTCGCGGTAATAGCTCTTGCCGAAATTGAAGGTCGCGTAGTCGCGGACCAGGATCCAGAACCGCTCGAGCGCCGGTTTGTCGAAGCCGTATTGCTTCTCGAGCTCCTTGATGAATTTCGGATCCAGGCCTTGCGAGCCGCGGTAGCGGGAGGAGATGTCGCCGCCCGATTGCGAAACGCCTGCGCCGATCCGACCGCCTCCCCCGCCGAAACCGGCCGTCGAACTCTGGTCGGCGCCCTGCAATTGCGCGATGGCGCGCTCGACCGGGCCGCCGGGCACGAACTGAACGATGGCGAAGGAGACCGCCATGATGCCGAGGATCGTCGGGATCATCAGAAGGAGCCGGCGCAGGATATAGGCGAACATCTCAAGTCAGCTTGCGGTTCGCCGGCTGCCCGTCATGCCCACATTGGCACAACTTGCAACGGGGCCGCGTCGTCTGTCTGCGCCCGTCAGGCGCTTCTGCTCCTCCCCTGTGGAGTTACGGGATTCACACAATCCTTGGAGGCGATATCTCACGCCGTGAGGCAAGAAAAAGGAGCATGGATTACAACTGGGCTCCACGATCCTTCCCCCCTCGCGGGGGAAGTTGTCGTTGCGAAGCAAAGACGGATGAAGGGAATCGCGCGGAGCGCGATGGTTCACATGTTCAAAGGGCGACGCCTGACGCCGTGATGCAAGAAAAGCGGGGCCCGACGAAGCCGTCGCGCTCCGCGCGACTGCCCCCTCGTCCGGCGTCCCTTCGGGACGCCACCTTCTGCCGCAAGGGGATAAGAAGGATGCCCGTCTCGTCTGAACGCGGCGCCTTGCCAAACCGGAGCGAGAGCCGAAGCCCGCCTTTGCCGATTTAGTCGGGTTGCCGATAGCGCTAGAGGCCAATCGCCTTCGCCTTCCCTTCGTCCCACCACCAGGCGCCCGGCGCGCCTGTGCCAAGCCTCGGCTGACGCCCGGGCCGGGAGAATGCGTCCCAATAGGCCACCCAAGCCGTGTCGCGATACCACATCGGCACCCAATAATGCCCTGCTCGCAGCACGCGGTCGAGGGCGCGGCAGGCCGAATTGAGTTCCGGCCGAGACTTGGCCGTGGCGATCGTCTCGACCAGCGCGTCGACGACCGGATCGGCAATGCCGGCGAGATTACGCGAGCCGTTCTGCGCGGCGGCGGCCGAAGTGTACACCACCCTGAGATCTGCGCCCGGCGTCGTCGAGCCGCCCATCGCCTGGGTGACGACGTCGAAGTCGAAGGCGTCCGTGCGGCTCTTGTATTGCGCCGCGTCGACAATCCGCATGTTCGCCTGGATGCCGAGCTTGCCGAGATTCTGGATGAAGGGCATCGTATGCGGCTGCAGGGCGCTGCTGAAATCGAGGAATTCGACGGTCAGCGGCTTGCCGTTCGGCAGCGTCAGCACTTCGCCGTTGCGCTTGCAGCCGGCGCCAAGCAGAAGCTCGTAGGCCTGTTTCAGGAGCTTGCGGTCGAAGCCCGACCCGTCGCTTTCAGGCGGCACATAGGGATCGCCGAAGACAGACGGCGGCAGCTTGTCGCGGAAGAGCGCGAGCAGCTTGAGCTCGTCGGGTCCCGGGGCGCCCTTCGCCTCCATGTCGGTGTTGGGGAAGAAAGAGACGATCCGCTTGTAGGCGGAGTACATCACGTTCTTGTTGGTCCAGGTGAAATCGAAGGCGAGGCCGATCGCCTCGCGGACGCGCGGGTCGCGGAACTGCTCGCGGCGTGTGTTGAGATACCAGCCTTGCGTCGACGACGGCGCGCCGTTGTGCAGGACCTCCTTCTTCACCCGCCCGTCCTTGGCGGCGGGAAAATCGTAGGCGGTCGCCCAGAAGCGCGACGTGTATTCCTCGTGATAGTTGATTGCGCCGGCTTTGAAGGCCTCGAAGGCCACCTGCCGCTCGCGATAATATTCGAAGCGCAGGCGATCGAAATTGTTCTGGCCGAGATTGACCGGCAGTTTGGCTCCCCAATAATTCGGGTCCCGCTCGAATTCGATGAAGCGTCCCTGCTCGAACGTTTTCACCTTGTATGCGCCCGAGCCGAGCGGCGCGTCGAGCGTCGCCGCGGCGAAGTCGCGTCCCTTCCACCAGGCGGCCGAAAAGACCGGCATGCCGACGACGATCAGATGGGCGTCGCGGCTGCGATTCTTGACGAAGCGCACGTGGACGACCTGGTCGCCCTCGGCGGCGGCCGACTCGACTTCCTTCAGGAGCTGGGCATAGACCGGATGGCCCTTTTCCTTGAGGATATTGAGCGAAAAAGCGACGTCAGCCGCGCTGACCCGCGAGCCGTCGAAGAATTTCGCTTCCGGGCGAAGGCGGAAGCGGTAGTCGAGCTTGTCGTTGGAAACGCGGACCGACTTCGCGAGAAGGCCGTAGACGGAATCCGGCTCGTCGCCGTTGGCGGTCATCAGCGTGTCGAAGGTGGCCGACATTCCGGCCGCGCCGTCGCCTTTCCAGCTGTAGATGTTGAGGGTGTCGAAGGTGTCGAAGTTCTGGTTGCCGGCGGTATTGGTGATCTGCAGCGAAAGGAGCCCGCCCGTCGGCGCCTCCGGGTTGACGTAAGAGAAATGCGGGAAGTCCGGAGGCAGCGCGAGATCGCCGAACGACGAAAGCCCGTAGGAGTCGACTGAATCGTCGGCAAGGACCGCGAACGGTCGCGTGAGAAGGGCCGTAAGGGCGCTGCCGGCGCCGGCCTTCAGCGCTGCCCTGCGGGTGAGAATCGTCGCCATAGCAATCGGCTGCCTCGGTTTGTCGCGCGATCTACCGCGCGCCGAGGCTCTTTGCCAGCGAGAGCGGCGAAAGCGAGGCGCTGCAACGGTGGATATAGGGCGCATTGCCCGACGGGACTGGCGCGCGCATAGTCGATCGCCGAAATGAGCGCGATTCGTGCGACGGCGGCGATGGAAGAACAGATGTGAACGAGGCCGCGCTTTCAGCCCCGCCGGGGCGCCTCGTCATCGATCTAGGCGCGCTCGCCGACAATTGGCGCGCCCTTGCCCGCATCGCCGCGCCCGGACGGGCGGGCGCCGTGGTCAAGGCCGACGCCTATGGGATCGGCCTCGAGCGGGCGGCGCCGGCGCTGTGGGCGGCAGGCGCGAGAGTCTTTTTCGTCGCCCACTTTGGCGAGGGCGTCATGGCGCGCCGCCTGCTGCCTGACGAAGCGGAAATCTATGTCCTGAACGGCCTCGAGGCGGCCGCCGATCCCGGCGACTATGCCGAACATCGGCTGAGGCCCGCGATCGGCAGCGAGGAGGAGCTTCGGCGCTGGTCGGACTTCGGCGCGCGGCGCGGCGAAATCAGCCCTTGCGCGCTGCATCTCGACACCGGCATGAACCGGCTCGGCCTCGAATTGCTGGCCGCCCTGAAAAGGGCGATGGAGCGTTGCGGCGTCGAGAGCGGCGCGGAGCTCATCATGAGCCACTTCGTTTCGTCGGAAATTCCCGGCGATCCGATCAACGCCAGGCAGATCGCGCGGTTCGAGGCGGCGCGGGCGGCGTTCCCGCGGCTGAAAGCGTCGCTCGCCAATTCCTCGGGAATGTTTCAGCCGGCGCGGCCGATCTACGATCTCGCGCGGCCAGGCTACGCGCTTTTCGGCGGCAATCCGACGCCGGCGGCCCCCAACCCGATGCGCCCGGTCGTGACGCTGACGGTCGCCGTCCAGCAGACCCGGTGGATCGAGGCTGGCGAAAGCTGCGGCTATAATGCGCAGTGGACTGCCCGCCGGCGCACGCGGCTCGCAACGCTGCTCGCCGGCTACGCCGACGGCCTGCCGCGCGGCGCCGGCGCGACAGACGCGAAACCCGGGGCGGAAGTCATGCTCGGCGGCCGCCGCTGCCCGCTCGTCGGCCGCATCTCGATGGACCTTTGCGTCGCCGACGTCACCGACCTGCCGGAGGAGGCGGCGCGCCCCGGCGCGCGGGCGGAATTCTTCGGCGCCTCGGCAGATCTCGACGACTTTGCCACGAAGAGCGG
This sequence comes from uncultured Alphaproteobacteria bacterium, assembly GCA_963820795.1. Lineage (GTDB taxonomy): Bacteria > Pseudomonadota > Alphaproteobacteria > Rhizobiales > Beijerinckiaceae > Roseiarcus. Next base: position 392,894 of record CAWGBJ010000009.1, on the reverse strand, counting down.
CACGATCGGCTATCAAGTTCTCACGGGCCTGGGGCCGCGCTACCAGCGTCGATATCTCCCCTGAAGATGATGTACACGAGACAGAGTGCACACTACGCCGCCGCGTTGAGTGGCCCCGATGGCGTACCTGCTGGCGTCGCCTGCAGACAAGGAATATCGAGAGCAAGTTGTAGATCAGGAATGGTTTGGGAGTTTAAAATGCAGCCACTGCGGCGAATTTCTGTATTGAGCTTTGCCTTGATCCTACTCGCGGGCGCCGCCGCCGCAAAGGAAACTATCGTTTTCGTGCGACACGGCGAGAAGCCCGATGCGGGGCTCGGACAGCTCGACTGCCAGGGCCTCAATCGCGCCCTCAAATTGCCGGCGGTGATCAAAGCAACTTTCGGTAAGCCAAACGCCATTTTCGCGCCCGATCCGGCTGAGCAGAAGGAAGATGGCGGGGTTCTTTTCGACTATGTGCGCCCGTTGGCGACCATCGAGCCGACGGCGATCGCTTTTGGCATGCCAGTCAATACTCAAATTGGCCTCGACGACACCTCAGCCTTGAAGGCCGAACTCGAGAAGGAGGCCTATCACGATGCGCTCGTCCTGGTCGGCTGGGAGCATAAGATCATCATGGCCGTCGCCGGCCAGCTTCTCAGCGACCACGGCGGCGATCGGGCGGATGTCCCCAAATGGCATGGCGACGACTTCGACAGCATCTACGTTGTCACCATAGACTGGTCGGGACCGAGGGCGACGTTCGAGCGGAAGGCGGAGGGTCTGAACGGGCAGCTCGAGACCTGCCCGCATTGAGTTCGTCCAGTCTTTGAACTCAGTTCACATGTTGCGCGGCTGAGACGCGAACGGCGAGATCACGCGCCCGAAGATCGTCGCTAAAGGCCTCTGGCGTTGGTTGTCGCGGCTTAAGCGGGGCGCTATCGTCCGGAGATGGAGATCCGCGACGCCGTCGCCGTCGACGCCGAAGAGGCATGCACGGTGCTGCGAAGGTCGATCGTCGAGCTCTGCGGCGCCGATCACGGAAACGACCCGGTTGTCCTCGCGCGCTGGCTCGCCAACAAGACGCCGGAAAATGTGGCGACCTGGATCGCGCGTCCCGACGCTTCCCTCATCGTGGCGGTCGAGGACGGCGCGATCGCAGCGGTCGGCATGGTGACGGACGCCGGGGAGATCACCCTGAACTACGTCTCGCCCGAGGCGAGATTTCGTGGCGTCAGTCGGGCGCTCCTCGCGACGCTCGAAGCCCGGGCCGCCGAACGCGGCGCCCGGGAGTCCCGTCTCGAGAGCACCGCGACCGCGCATCGCTTCTATCGCGCCAACGGCTACGCCGAGGACGGAGAGCCGACCGGAAAGTTCGGCATGTCCTCAGGCTATCGAATGGCGAAACATCTGGCGTCGCCCGGGACTTGAGCCTACAGGAAAGCCTCGGGATTTGAATGGAGCGAAGCGCTCCGAGGCAAGCCCGCCTCAGTGGGCCCGGCTGATGGCGAATTCGACCGCGCCGCGCAAGGCATGCTTCCAGGCCGATGTCGGAAAGAGCTCGAGGGCGTCGAGCGCCATGGCGCCATAGTGGCGGGCGCGCTCGACCGTGTCCTCGAGGGAGCGGTGCTTCTTCATGGTGGCGAGCGCCAGTTCGAGATCGCCCTCGACGAGATCGCCCCTTTCCAGCGTGCGCCGCCAGAATTCGCGCTCCGACTGCGACCCACGCCGGAACGACAGCACGACCGGCAGCGTGATCTTGCCCTCGCGGAAATCGTCGCCGACGTTCTTGCCGAGCTTGGCCGCCGAGCCGCCATAGTCGAGCGCGTCGTCGATCAGCTGGAAGGCGATGCCGAGATTGGCGCCATAACCCCGGCAGGCCGCAGCCTCCGCCTTGCCGCGGCCGGCGAGGATCGGGCCGACCTCGCAGGCGGCGGCGAAGAGGGCGGCGGTCTTGGCGCGAATGACCGCCAGATAGTCATCCTCGGTCGTCTCAGTGTCCTTGGCGGCCGAGAGCTGCATCACCTCGCCCTCGGCGATCACCACGGCGGCGCTGGACAGCACGTCGAGGCAGGGCAGCGAGCCGACCTCGACCATCATCCTGAACGCCTGGCCCAACAGGAAGTCGCCGACCAGAACGCTCGCCTCATTGCCCCAGAGCACCCGGGCGGCGGCTTTGCCCCGTCGCATGTCGCTTTCGTCGACGACGTCGTCGTGCAGCAGGGTCGCGGTGTGCATGAACTCGACCGCGGCGGCGAGCTTGATATGGCCGGCGCCGCCGTAGTCGCACAATCCCGCGGTCGCCAGCGTCAGGATCGGCCGCAGGCGCTTGCCGCCGGAGGCGATCAGATGGTTGGCGATCTCCGGAATCATCGCGACATCCGATCCCGTACGGGACAGAATTGTCTGATTGACTCGACCCATATCGTCGGCGACCAGCGCCGACAGGGGTTCGATCAGACGATCGACGGACTTTTCCTCAAGCGGAATGACAACTCCCACGAGACGCTTTCCCTTGCCAGAAGCCGTAAATGGACCATAAAGACCGACCATCGACGCGGCAAGAGCGCGCGCCCTGAGGTCCCGTTGATCGAAATCCTGCGAACGAACGATCTCGTCTTGATCAGCGTGATCGAATCGCTTCTTCGAGCGGAGAACGTCGGCTTCCTTGTCGCGGATCAGCATATGGCCGCCGTCGAAGGTTCGCTCGGGTTCCTGCCGCGGCGAATCCTGGTCGATTCGCGCCAGGAGCAGCGGGCGCGGCGGCTGCTTGCCGATGCGGGCTTCGGCGCAGAGTTGCGCGATGCCTGAGGCGCCGGCGGCGCCTTCGCCGGAAACGCTGCCGGAATTGACGTGCGACGCATGGCTTGGCGGACGACTGACCCTGGTCCAGCCGAAGCGCAGCCATCGGGTCGGCTCGGACGCCGCCCTGCTGGCCGCGGCGGCCGGCTTGACGGAAGGGCGCCTCGTCGACGTCGGCGCAGGCGTCGGCGCGGTCGGTCTGGCGCTGGCCGAGCGGTGCGAGCGGGTGAGCGTCGACCTCGTAGAGATCGATGCTGCTTCGGCAAAACTCGCCGTCGAGAACGCCGCACGCAACGGACTGGCTCGCCGCGTGCGGGTCCTTGCGCTCGATATCGCCGACGCGCGCGCCCGTCGCCAAGCCGGCCTCATCGACGAGGCGGCGGACGCGGTCGTCACCAACCCGCCGTTCTTCGATCAGGGAACCGTGCGCACGTCGCCTAACCCTGGGCGGGCGCGGGCGCATGTCTTCACCGGCGCGCAAGGGGCCCCTCAGCCGCTCATCGCCTGGGTTCGCGCCTGCCTCGCGCTCCTGAGGCCGGGGGGACGCTTCGTCATGATCCATCGCCCTGAAGCCTTGCCGTTGATCCTCGAATCCGCTGAAAGCAGGATCGGCGCGATTGCGCTTCTCCCGGTCTACCCTCGCGCCGGGGAGCTGGCGCATCGCGTCCTCGTCTCCGGCGTCAAGGGTTCGAGGGGGCCGTTCAGGATCGCGGCTCCCATCGTCCTGCACCGGGGGGACGGCCGGCTGACAGCCGAGGCCGACGCCATTCACCGCGGCGAGGCGCTCGTCGGATGGGACGGATAGGGGAACTGCGGGAGAGCGACCGGGCCCGCGCCTTCAGACGAGCCGGCGATAATCCTCCCCGGCCAGATCGAGGAGCCGGTTCATCGCCGATCGGCCGCCCCGCAGGGGATCAGTCGTGATAGAGCACGGAACGCCCGCCATCGATGACGATGCAGGCGGCGTTGATGAACGGCGCCTCATCGGAAGCGAGGAAAACCGCCGTCATTGCAACCTCCTCCGGCCGACCGATGCGCTTGGGCGGATGGAGATCGTAGGCGCGTTGCCGCTCCGCGACCGGATCGGGGAAGGTATTCCAGTAGTCGAGGGCGATCTGGGTTTCGATGTAGCCCGGGGCGATCGCATTCACGCGAACGCCTTGCGCCGCATACTCGACGCCGAGCGCCCGGGTCAGGCCGAGCAGCCCGTGTTTTGCGACCGGGTACGGGAAGCAGCCGGGGATGATGCTGAAAGCGTGCGCCGAGGCGATGTTGACGATCGATCCGCCGCCGGCGGCGAGCATCGCCGGCAGCGCCGCCTTCGCCATGTTCCAGGCGCCCTCGAGATCGATGGCGAAGCAGCGCCGCCATTCCTCCGCGTCGGTTTCCAAAGGCGGGTGAAAGACGTTCACGCCGGCGTTGTTCACGAGAATGTCGATTTGGCCAAATTGGCTCTGCGCGGCGGCGACCGGGCCGGTTGCCGCCTCGGGGTCGGCGACGTCGCAGGGGACGAAGATCGCGCGCTTATCCTCCCCCGCCAGGCTCGCGGCGACCGCCTGACCGTTCTTCTCGTCCCGCTCGGCGATCACCACCTGTGCGCCCTCGCGCACGAACGCCCGCGCGATGGCTTCGCCGATGCCGCGACCCGCCCCGGTGACGACTGCAACCTTTCCTTCCAGGCGCCCTGACATCGCCTCACCAGTCCACGATGGCGCCGTCGTCGAGGACTGCGTTTCTGGTATGCAACACCTCGGGCGCGAACGGGTGGCGAGCGCAGGCGGCCTCATCGACTTCGACGCCAAGCCCGGGGGCTTCCGGAATCTGCCAAAAGCCGTCCACCATGCGAATTGGGCCGCGAACGACCTCGGAATACCAGGGCACGGCGCCCACCATTTCCTCCTGGATCACATGGTTCGGCGTCGAGACGGCGAAATGCAGCGCGGCCACGCCTGCGATCGGGCCGAGCGGATTGTGGGGCGCGACGCCGACGGATGCGGCCTCGGCCATCGCCGCGATTTTCTTCGCCTCCAGCAGTCCCCCGCAATGGCAGATGTCAGGCTGAATGAGGTCGACCGCGCGCGCCGCCAGGAGGTCGTGGAACTCTATCCGATCGATCAGCCGCTCGCCTGTGGCCAGCGGAACCTTCGCCTGCGCGGCGACGGCTTTGAGACTGGCGATCTCGCCGGGCGGGACGGGTTCTTCGACGAACATCGGCCGCGCGGGGCGCAAGGCGTCGATATAGGCAAGCGCCGCGGCGGCGCTCGCCGGCCGGCCGTGGAAATCGACCATGATCTCGACTTTCGGCCCGACCGCGGCCCGCAGCGCGGACATCAGGCGTGCAACCTTGTCGACCTCCGGCAGCGGCGCGGTATAGTGCGTATAGGGGATGAACACCGCCTTGAAAGCCCGATAGCCCTTGGCGACGACTTCCAGCGCCCGCTCCACCAGCGGGCCTTCGTCGCTGGTTTCGTAAACGGCGCGCATGTCGCCCATTCCGAGATGCGTATAGACCCGCACCTTGTCGCGAACTCTGCCGCCGAGCAGTCTCCAGACCGGCACGCCGAGAGCCTTGCCGGCGATGTCCCACAAGGCGATCTCGATGCCGGAAACCGCGCTCATGCCGATCGCCCCCAGGCGCCAGAAGGAGTGCTTCTTCATCACGCGAATCGCCTGCTCGATGTCGCGCGGGTCCCGCCCGAGCATGAGCGGCTTCAGGTCCTCCACGGCGCCGACGACGCCCCGGGTCTTCCATTCGAGCGTCGCTTCGCCCCAGCCGAAGAGTCCCGACTGATCGGTCTCGACGCGGACGAACACCCAATTGCGCATCTCGGCGTTCACCACGCGCGTCTCGATGGCATTTATGCGCAAAACCGTTTCCTTCCCCTACGCGTCATGATTTATCATATCGATCATAGATGCAAAGCGCGGGCTTACGGTCGGAGACCCAACGGAATTCGACACGGAGCGATATCGGCGACGCCGGACGCCTCCCGCAACTGTAGATTTCCCCGATTTGAGCGTTGACTTTGCGCTGCTATGCTGCACGCACGGCCCACCCCGTGAGACGCCATGCCAGACGCCTTCCTCCTCCACGTCCGCGCGACGCTCGACGAGATCGAGGCCGCGGGCCTCATGAAGCGCGAGCGTCTGCTGACCGGCCCGCAGGGCGGACGCATCCACGTCGCCAAGGACAACGGCTCCCGCGAGACCCTCAACCTCTGCGCCAACAACTATCTCGGTCTCGCCAGCCATCCGGAGGTGATCGCCGCCGCCAAGCGCGCGATGGACGAGTTCGGCTTCGGCATGGCCTCGGTGCGCTTCATCTGCGGCGCGCAGACGTTGCATCGCGAGCTCGAACAGGCGATCGCCAGGCACCTCGGCAAGGATGATGCGATCGTCTTCGCCGCCTGCTTCGACGCCAACGGCGGCGTGTTCGAGCCGCTGCTCGACGAGGCCGACGCGATCATCTCCGACAGCCTCAACCACGCCTCGATCATCGACGGCGTGCGGCTTTCCAAGGCGCGCCGCTATCGCTTCGCCAATTCCGACATGAACGAGCTGGAGGACCGGCTGAAGCAGGCGGCGGCCGACGGCGCCCGCTTCAAGCTGATCGCCACCGACGGCGTCTTCTCGATGGACGGTTATGTCGCAAAGCTCGCCGAGATCTGCGCGCTGGCCGAGCGCCACGACGCGAAAGTGCTGGTCGACGACTGCCACGCCACCGGCCATCTCGGCGAGAAGGGGCGCGGCACGCCGGCGCTGACCGGCGCGGGGAACCGCGTCGACATCGTCACCGGCACCTTCGGCAAGACGCTGGGCGGCGGCATGGGCGGCTTCGTCGCCGCCGCGCAGCCGATCGTCGACCTCTTGAGGCAGCGGGCGCGGCCCTATCTCTTCTCCAACTCGCTCGCTCCGCCGATCGCGGCGGGCGCGCTCAGAGCGCTCGAAGTCGCCATCGAGGCCGACGACCGGCGGGCGCTCCTGCAGACGCATGCGCGACGGTTCCGCACCGGAATCGAAACAGCGGGGTTCAAGGTTCTGCCCGGCGTCACCCCGATCATACCGGTGATGCTCGGCGAAGCGCGGCTCGCGCAGGACCTGGCTCAGGCCCTTGATGCACGCGGCGTCTATGTCGCGGGCTTCTTCTTCCCCGTGGTGCCGAAGGGCCAGGCGCGCATTCGCACGCAGATGTCGGCGGCGCTGACGGCGGAGGACGTCGACTTCGCCGTCTCGGCCTTCGCCGACGCGGGGCGGGCGCTGAAGATTGTCTAGAGGCGTAACGTCATGAAAGCCCTCGTCAAGGAGAAGCCGGAGCCCGGCCTGTGGCTCAGCGACGAGCCGATCCCGACGATCGGCCCGGACGACGTCGCTGGTCAGGGTCCATAAGACCGGCATCTGCGGCACCGACATTCATATCTTCAACTGGGACGAGTGGGCGAAGAAGACGATCCCGACGCCGATGACGATCGGCCACGAATATGCCGGCGAGATCGCAGCGGTCGGGGCGAACGTTCGCCGGCTTTCTGTCGGCCAGCGCGTCTCCGGCGAGGGCCACGTGATCGGCATGAAGAGCCGCGCGGCGCGCGGCGGGCGCTATCATCTCGACCCGGAGACGCGCGGCATCGGCGTCAACATCCCCGGCGCCTTCGCCGAATACGTGCGCGTGCCCGCCTTCAACATCGTGCCGCTTCCGGACGACGTCGACGACGAGCTCGGCGCCATTCTCGATCCGCTTGGCAACGCGGTGCATACGGCGCTCGCCTTCGATCTGGTCGGCGAGGACGTGCTGATCACCGGCGCCGGGCCGATCGGCATCATGGCGGGGGCGGTGGCGCGCCACGTCGGCGCGCGGCACGTGGTCATCACCGACATCAACCCGCGCCGTCTTCAACTCGCCGCCGAGGTCGCCGACGTCGTGCCGGTCGACGTGTCGAAGACGGACCTGAAGGAGACCATGGGCAAGCTCAAGATGATCGAGGGCTTCGACGTGGCGCTCGAGATGAGCGGCGCGCCGGCAGCCTTCGATCAGCTGTTCGACGCCATCATCGTCGGCGGGCGAGTGGCGCTGCTCGGCCTGCCGGCCAAGCCAACGCCGGTCGACTGGAACAAGATCATCTTCAAGCAGCTGACGCTCAAGGGCATCTACGGCCGGGAGATGTTCGAGACCTGGCACAAGATGATCGCGATGCTGGAAAGCGGCCTTGACGTGCGCAAGGTCATCACCCACCGCCTGCCGGCCGCCCGCTTCCTCGAAGGCTTCGAGACGATGCGACGCGGCGAAAGCGGCAAGATCGTGCTCGACTGGACGAAGTGATGCGCGGATCGTATCCGCGATCGAGAGGGCTTGACAGTCGAGCCAAAAGGCGGAGACGCTCGCAATTATGTAGTGAGGCGCGCCGTCATGCCGAAACCGACGCCCGAAGCCGACCTCATCGAGTCCGCCTATGCGGACCTGGTCAAGGTTCTCTACAAGACTTTGTTCAATAGCCTACAAGACGGCGGGAGCAATCCTTCTCCGGGCGCCGAGCAGCAGTGCCTCGAGCATTTTTCCACCGGACTAAAATTGGCTCGGCGAGCGAGAGAACTCGCGCTCAAGGCGTCGACCGCGCCTTCGGTAAGCTTGATCGCCATGGCCGTTACAAGCCCCGAGAAAAAGACAGAATCTTGAAGCGGCTGTGGCCATGGCGGCGGGATCGCGGGATCGCAGTGAATTGGAAGGCGGCGCTCGCGCCTCACAGCGCTCGTGGCGCGGCACAAGGATAAAGAAGCCCGACCGGCGGCGAAGCGGCAAGATCGTGTTCGCCTGGACCGGGGCCGGATAGACCGGCAGGCCGCAAGCCCGGTCGGCGCCCCTCGGCGGAGCCGCCCGTCATCCCGATAGGCGCGAGTGTCGACGCCCCACCCCCAATCGCATTGTCATCCGGGCCGGAACAGGAGCGAGACGAGACAGGCGGCGAGCACGAAGAAAATCCACAGGTCCGAAATCATCGCTATGGTCTCGGTCGCATTGCGATCCCGCTTCAGCAGGTGCTCTATCCCGGCCAATCCATAGAACAAACCGCCCGTGACGGCCGCCGGCGCGATCCATCCGTGATTGGCGAGCGCGAACACGCCGAGCAAGCCAATGGATAAGTTGCCGAAACCAAGTTCTCGAACGATGGGTAGGGCCGCCTTGTCCTTCACTCCGAAAATCGTCTCCGCGGTGAATGCGGGGTTCGCGACCTGACGCAAGCCGGCCAGGATCAGCCGAATGCCGACCGACCAGAAGACGAACCATTTTCCGACCAGGAAGAGCGGATCGAAACTCGTGTGCAGATCTACGACTTCCGCAAGAATTGAGATCACGGGCAAGACGCCCATGAGCGAGACGATGATCATGAGGTACATGGATATTCCTCGACGCTGCCCCGCCGCGCATGGGCTTTGGCCCCAGGAAGGCCTCATCCGACTCCGGCGTCATGGAAGAAGTCGTACACCGCCTTCGCCGTCGCGGCGTTGAGGCCGGGCGTCTTTTCCAGGTCGGACAGACCGGCGCGGGCGACCGCCTTGGCCGAGCCGAAGGCGAAAAGAAGGGCCCGCTTGCGCGTCGGGCCGATCCCCGGAATCTCGTCGAGCGGGTTCTTGACGAACTCGCGCTTGCGCTTCGCCCGATGCGTGCCGATGGCGAATCGGTGCGCCTCGTCGCGCAGCCGCTGGACGAAGAAGAGCGCCGGGTCGCGGGGGGACAACCTGAACGGCTCGCGCCCCTCGACGAAGAACGTCTCACGTCCCGCGTTGCGGTCGGGGCCCTTGGCGATCGCCGCGAGCGCCACGCCAGCGACGCCGAGCGAGGCCATGACCTCGCGCGCGGCCTCGAACTGACCGCGGCCGCCGTCGATGACGACGAGATCGGGCGTATCGGGAAAGCCGCCCGCCTCCGCCGTCTCGCCCTGCCGGATCAGCCGGGCGAAGCGGCGGGTCAGCACCTCGCGCATCATCGCGTAGTCGTCGCCGGGCGTCAGGTCCGCGCTTCTGATGTTGAACGTGCGGTATTGGCTCTTGACGAACCCCTCCGGCCCCGCGACCACCATGGCGCCGATGGCGTTCGTCCCCATGATGTGCGAATTGTCGTAGATCTCAATGCGCCTGATCGGCCGCTCGAGGCCGAAGGCCGCCTGCAGCGCAGCGATGAGCTTCTCCTGGCTGGCGCTTTCGGCGAGCTTGCGCGACAACGCCTCGCGGGCATTGCGCATCGCGGCGTCGACGAGGTCCTTCTTCTCGCCGCGCCGCGGCGCGCCGATGGCGATGCGATGGCCGGCGCGGGCGCTCAGGACCTGGCAGAGCGCCTCGGCGCTGGGAACGGCGTGGCTGAGCAGGACGAGCCGCGGCGCGGGGCGCTCGAGATAGAATTGCGCCAGAAAGGCGTCGAGCACCTCCTCCGGACCGAGCGCCCGGTCGGCGCGGGGAAAATAGGCGCGGTTGCCCCAGTTCTGATAGGTGCGGAAGAAAAACGCCTCGACGCAATATTGCCCCGCCTCCTCGCAGACCGCGAACACGTCCGCCTCCGGAATCGAGCGCGGATTGACGGCCTGCTCGCCCTGGATGGCGGAGAGGGCGCTGATGCGGTCGCGTAGGCGCGCCGCCTTCTCGAAATCGAGCGCGGCGGAGGCCTGCGCCATCTCCTCGGCGAGGCGCTCGCGAACCGCGCGGCTTCGCCCCGAGAGGAAGTCGCGCGCCTCACCCACGAGTTTGGCGTAGTCGCCGAGCCCGATCTCGCCGGTGCACGGGGCCGAGCAGCGCTTGATCTGGTAGAGCAGGCAGGGACGGGTTCGGTGGGCGTAATAGCTGTCGGAACAGGTGCGCAAAAGGAACGCGCGCTGCAGCGCGTTCAGCGTGCGGAAGACCGCCCCGGCGCTGGCGAACGGGCCGAAATAGTCGCCGGGCGAGGTGCGCGCGCCGCGGTGCTTGAGGAGCCGCGCCGCCGGATGGCCGGTGCAGATATGGATGTAGGGGAAGCTCTTGTCGTCGCGCAGCACCACGTTATAGCGCGGCTTCAGCTGCTTGATCAGGTTGGCCTCGAGCAGGAGCGCCTCGGCCTCGCTCTCGGTGGTGACGAACACCATCGCATGCGTCTGCGCGACCATGCGGGCGATGCGGGTCGGCTGGCGCTCGGGGGCGATATAGGCGGCGATCCGCTTCTTGATCGATCGCGCCTTGCCGACATAGAGCACATCGCCCTCGGCGCCGATCATGCGATAGACGCCGGGCCCGGCCGGGGCGTGCCGCCAGAACTCGCGGATCGCCTCGGCGCCGCGCTGGACGCTGCGCGGCTCCGCCGGCGCCTCATCGAGGCTGATCTCGAGGGGCGCTGCGTCCGGCTTGAGCTCCCGCTCGAGCGCTGCCTCCGCCCGGGCCTCGGCTCCGGGCGCTTCGCCCGGGGGATAGGTTTTCGCCGCGCCGCTCATCAAGGCCTATCTAGGCGGCCCGGCCCGCGATGGGAATATGTGGCGAATACGGTCCGGCGGCTCCCACGGCGCCTGCGTTCGGGCCGGCACGCGCCCTCAACACCAGCCCGTCGTGCTTCTTCGTGTCCCGTGTGGTGAATAAACACGAAGGGCACGAAGGGGCACGAAAACGCGGCGCCGTTCGTTTCATTCGCCGAGATCGGCTTCAAGGCGCGCCGCTCAGGGTGAGGACGAGTATTTCAGTCGACACATGCGCTCGCTGGCGTTGCGGTCGCGGCCAAGGTAGCGCGAGTACAGTTCTTCCAGATACGGATCGGCTGTGGAATGCGCTTCTCAAAGCCTTGCTTCCCCACGCTTCCCCTAATTAGGCGGCTTGCGTGAGCAAGTCGCCAATGCAATGGTCGATATCGAACGGACGATGGCGGCCGCTGCTTTCGGCGCCGTCGAAAGTCTCTCGGTCCGTCGCCCGCGCCCGATGAGCGACGTGCCGTTGAAGCGCTTCGGGGCGTGACGCGGGAAGAAGGGTTTCCAAGCGTTCAAGGAACTCGCTCTTGAGGGTCCTCGATCCCGATGTCCGGACTGCCGAGCCGCCAGGCCGCGGGCGCAGTATCGCCCTCGGAATCGAGCGCCTGGCGCTCATTCCTTTTAGGTCGCCGAGGGCGACGGTTCTCACCGCGCTGGCGATCGCCGTTCTGGCCATCCTGGGAATCCACCGCATCAAGACCGACAATTCGCTGAGCCAGTTGTTCCGCTCGGAGGATCCAGCCTTCCAGCAATTCGAGCAGATTTCGCGCGATTTCCCATCGAGCGAATACGACGTCCTGATCGTGCTGAGCGGCCAATCGCTGCTCGCCCGCGAGTCGGTCGAGAAGCTGCGTGGCTTCATGACCGATGTACAGCTCATCGACGGAACGCGCGGGGTTCTGTCGATGTTCTCGGCGCGCCAGCCCGCCCCGGAGGGCGGCCTGCCCGAGCCCCTCTTTCCCGACCCTTTGCCGGAAGGCCGCGCCTACCAGGCGCTCATCGACCAGGCGAAAGGCAACGGGATCATCCGTGGCAAGCTGCTCTCGGACGATGGCCGGCTCGCGGTCGCCATCCTTGCGCTCGAGCCCTCCGCCGTCGACGCCGGCAGGCTCGAGGAGGTCGTGAGCGGTATCCGCCAAACGGCGGACGAGGACCTGCAGGGGACCGGTCTTACAGCGGAGCTGACGGGCGTTCCGGTCATGCAGCTCGAAATCCGCCACGCCCTCGAGCGCGACCGCATCCTCTACAATGCCGTCGGTTTCGCGCTCGGATGCGCGATCGCGGGACTCTTCTTCCGCCGCCTGTCGCTGGTGCTGGTCGCCGCCGGCCCGCCGCTCCTGGCGATCGTGTTCGCGCTGGGCGCGCTGGGATGGCTCGGATTTCGCCTCAACATGTTCCTCAACGTGATGACCCCCCTCATCATGGTGATTAGCTTTTCCGACAGCATGCAGCTCACGTTCGCGGCGCGCGACCAGCTGATGGCAGGCTGCGACAAGCGCACCGCCTTCCGCAACGCGATTCTCATCGTCGGCCCGGCCTGCGTGCTCACTCACGCCGCCGCCGGCCTCTCGCTGCTCGGACTTCTCGTCTCCTCGAGCGACCTTATTCGCGGCTTCGGCGAGGCGGGATTCCTGGCGACCGCCATCGCGCTGATCACCGTGCTTTCCCTCGTTCCCACATTAGGCGTACTGCTGATCCGTGACGAGGCGCGCTTGGTCGCGACTCTTAGGGCGGCCGATCCGGGAGTGGCTACGCTTCGGCGCTTCTGCGACTGGATCGCTCGGCGTATGGTTCGCCGCCCCGCCTTTTACAGCCTCGTGGCCCTCGTCGTTGTCGCTGGCCTCGCCGTCTTCTATTCCGGCCTCCAGCCGAGCTATCGCCTCGCCGACCAGGTTCCCGACAAGCAGCAGGCAGTGGCGGCGAGCGGCCGCCTCGACGCGGAAATCAGCGGCTCGAATCCGGTCGAAGTGGAGATCACATTTCCTCCGGGCATCGGTCTATATACGCCGCAGACTTTCGCGACGATTGCGGACGTCCACAGAGTTCTGGAGAGCCAGCCCGGAGTCGGCAACGTGTGGTCGCTGGAATCGTTGCGGCGCTGGCTGGCCGAGCAGATGGGGCTGACGAGCATCGACGCGCTGCGGCAATATGTCGATGAGCTTCCGGTTTTTCTCGTGCGGCGCTTCGTTGCGAAGGACGAGAACTCGGTCGTCGTCTTCGGCCTCGTGCCCGACACGAGCCTGACGCGGCTCGTGCCGATCGTCGATCAGCTCGAGTCGCGGCTCAACTCCGTGCGAAAGGCTGATCCGGGCTACGCGATCGCCGTGACGGGGCTCGCTGTGATCGCCGCCCAAAGCAGCGCCGGCATGATCAACAAGCTCAACCGGGCTCTAACCGTCGAATTCGCCTTCATCGCGGCCTTTGTCGGCCTCGCGTTTCGCTCGGTCCGCGTCGGTCTCGCCTGCCTCATGCCTGGGATCTTTCCCGTCGTCGCCGCAGGCTCGCTGCTGAGGCTCTTCGGCCTGGGACTGCAATTCTCCGGTATCGTCGCGCTGACGGTCTCGTTCGGCTTGGGCTTGAGCGCGACCATCCACTTCCTCAACCGCATGACGCAGAAAAGGCGCGGTGAAGAGGACCCGGCGATCGCCGTCGAGCAAGCGACGGTTCTCATGGGGCCTGCGCTCATCCTGACCGCGCTAGTGCTCGCGTGCGGGCTGGCGGCGCTCGTCTTTTCCGACCTTCCGCCGCTTCGCCTGTTCGGCTGGCTGGGCGCGCTCGCGATGCTGGCGGCGCTCGCGGCCGATCTCCTGATCCTGAGGCCTGTCGTCACCTTCCTTCTGCGGCTCGGCCGCCGGATGAACGCGCCGGCGCCGACACCAATCTGACTGATCCAACGTGAGGAAAGAGAGCGCACAAATGTCCACGACCTCGTTTTTGCGTCGCGCCGGGCGCCCGAACGCGTTGCTGGCCGTCGCCGTTGCCGTCGGACTGGCGACGCCGCAAGCGGTTGCTCTAGCGGCCAGCCCGTTCGGCAGGTTCGCCGGCGAATGGAGCGGAGGGGGGCAGATCGTCGGATCGAACGGCCACCGCGAGTCGATCCGATGCCGTGCGGGATATGTGGAGGCGAAAGATGGCGCTGCGCTCAATCAGACGATCGTGTGCGCCAGCGAAAGCTTCAAGCTGGACATCCACAGTTATGTCGAAGCCTCCGGGGAATCGGTCCAGGGTTACTGGCGGGAATCCAGTCGCGATGTGTCAGGCCACATAACCGGCAGCATCGCGGAAGGCCGGTTCCAGGGAGAGTTCGTCGCCCCGACTTTCTCCGCCAGGATCTTGCTGATCTCCAACGGCCGGACGCAATCCGTGAGCATCCAGCCCAGCGGCGGGGATATTTCCGACGTCCGCATCGAACTCAGGCGACGCGGTTAGAGATCTTCGGTCAAGACCGCGTAGCGGCATGGGCGACTTTCTTGCGGGCGTTCATTCAGGCCTTGGCCGGGCGCGAGTTAGATATCGACATTCCTTCGCGAGAAAAGGCGATTCCGATGGGTTGGCCAGCACCGGGAAAAATAAACTCACTGGCTCCGCCGATCGGACAACCACGTACGGGTGACCAGCGCAAAGTGGCGACAACGGAAGCTTCTTGAACATGTGACGGAATTGTAGACGAGATTCTGATTATCCGCGAGGAATTGTCGCGAGCCAACAATCGAAATCGGAATGACCGGCACTCGTGAAGCGCCGGATTCGAATCGTGACTGGACGACCGTTTTTGCTTCACACTATGTTCTCACGGCCGCCATAGTTGAGGACGTGGTGGAAAGAGAGGAGAGGCATGGTGGGTATATTGTGGGGACTACGCCTTGGAGCCTGCGCGGCCGTCGCCGCGATGATCTCTGCGGCGCCGGCTCTGGCGCAGGAGAAGCGTCCGAACATCGTCATGCTGATGACTGACGACACCGGCTGGAACGATTTTGGCGCCTATTCCGGCGGCGGCAAGGGCCTCGGCCATCCGACGCCGAATGTCGACAGGATCGCCGAGGAAGGCGCAACCTTCACCAACTGGTACGGGCAGGCGAGTTGCACGGCCGGCCGCGCCTCGTTCATCACCGGGCGCATTCCGATCCGCTCGGCGCTGTCGATCGTTGTCGCGCCGGGCGACCCGAACTTCCTGCGCAAGGAAACCCCGACCATCGCCGAGTTTTTCAAGAAGAACGGCTACTCGACCTATTTCTCCGGCAAGTGGCATCTCGGTGACAAGCCCGAATCCTACCCGATCGAGCACGGCTTCGACGAGATGAAGAACTTCGCCGCCTATTACGCCGGGGTCTACAGCTACAACGATACCAGCAAATGGTTCCATCCCTGGTTCCCTTCCTACAATCCGCAGTTCCAGAAATATTTCAGCGAAAACGTCAACCTGGGCGAATACGAAGGCGTCGCCGGCCAGCCTGCCAAAGAGTTGGGCAAGATCACCTACGAGCGTATGGCCACTTTCGATGAGGACCAGACGGCCAACGCGGTTTCGTACATCAAGCAGCACGCCAACGACGCCAGGCCGTTCTTCATGGACGTCAACTACCTCAAGATGCACAACCCGACCAATGCGGCGCCGGACTTCGTCGGCAAGTCGCATCTCGGCGACTATTCCGACTCGCTGATGGAGCTCGACGCCGACATCGGCAAGGTGATGGACGAGATCCGCCAGGATGCGCCCACCAACACCATCGTCATCGTCACCGCCGACAACGGCGCCTGGCTCGACGCCTATCCCGACGCCGGCACGACGCCCTTCCGCGGCGAGAAGGGCTCGCCGTTCGAAGGCGGTTGGCGGGTGCCGGGCATCATGTGGTGGCCTGGCCATATCCCGGCGCGGGCGAAATACGACGAGATGATGTCGCATATCGACGCCTGGGCGACGCTCGCCGGCATGGTCGGGCTGACGCCTCCGCCGCATGAATGGGTCGGCAACGATGGCAAACCGATCTATTTCGACTCGATCGACAACAGCGCCTACATCCTCGGCAAGGCTGAGCATTCGGCGCGCAGGTCATGGATCTATATCGACGGCGAGACCTTCGAGGGCGTGCGGGCCGACATCGGCGGCGATCCAAACGAGCCCTGGGTGAACATAGCCTGGAAGATGCTCTACACCGCCCGGGATTCGTGGCTCGGCGCGGAAGCCAACCTCGGCTCGATTCCGGCGCTCTATAATCTGACGATGGACCCCTACGAGAAATACGACATGATCTTCAACGGCGCAGCGCCCGCCAGGGTGCTGACGACGTCGCCAGGAAAATACTCCGGCCAGGACAACGGCTGGGCGCTGGCGCTCCTCGGTCCAGTGTTGATCGATTTCGACAAGTCGGTCATGAAGTTCCCGAACATCAAGCGCTTTGTCGGCGGCGCCTCCACCGATCTGATTCCGAACCTTCAGAATCCGGAAAACCCGGTTCCGCTCCTGAAGCAGCAGCTCGAGGGGCAAGGCGAGCCGCATATCGGCGGCGGCGGCGGTTGATCGTCGGGAGCTTAGCAACGAAGCAGGGCGTCTCCGGCCGCCCTTGTTCGCGCGCTCAAACACGGGAGGGGTCGTCATACGAGCGCAACGAAACTGTCCAGTCTTACGCTGTGCGGCTCTGGACCGCTTCGTCGCGACACTCCTCGCGATGCCGGACGGCGCCGTCGCAAGCCCCTGCCGGATCGCCTTCGTCCTGCTGATCGCGCTGTTTTCGCTCGGTCCCGTCTTGCCGGCTCACGCCGGCGCTATGCCGCCTGCCGCTGCGCGGGTGGATGCAGCCCTCCCGACTTGGGCGATGCACTGGTTCACAGAGATGATGGCCGGGCGGACCGAACGCTCGCAATATGCGCCCGCCTTCGCGCCGCAAGTGACCGACGCAGCGGTCGCGGCGATGTCGCGCGACCTCAACCGCTATGGCGCGACGCCGCTCAGAGCCGAAATCGTCAAAACCGAGAAAGACGGCGATCAGAGCTTCGCCACGGTGAAATTCGTCTTCCCGCGCGGTGACGCGACGAGCCTCATGTTCGGCTTCGACGCCGCCGGCAAGATCACCGGCGTCGCCGTCGGCGGCATGGCGGGCGACTGACTGTTGAAGTCGAACGCTCGTTTAGGTCGATCGGAACCTTGGCGATGCCGTGCGGGGAACCTGTTGCGGTTGCACGGGGCAGACGGTAACTGGCGATCCTTCTCCCTTGCGGGCAAAATGAATGAATCCGGATAAGTTCGCTTTTGCGGTCGCGGTCGCGGTCTTCGCCGCCGGAGCCTTGGGTCTCCTGTTGCGCGGCATTCTGCCCGAGAAGCACGTGACCGGCGGCGCCAAGGACATGATCGGCGCGGTGGTCGGCCTCCTTACGCTGCTATCGGCTCTCGTCCTCGGCCTCCTCATCTGGACCGCGCACGGGGTCTATTCGGCGCAGAACGTTGCGATTCAGACCCTCGCGGCGAAGGCCTTGGACTTCGATCTCGCCCTCGCGGAATACGGGCCGGAGGCGAATGCCGCGCGCGCGCAATTTCGAGAACGCCTGGCGAAGACAATAGACCAGGTCTGGGGAGCCAGCGAGAGCGACAGCAACTTCGCCGCCAACAACTTCGCCGCCGCCATTCAGAGCGAGCGCAACTGGGACGCCACGCTGGCAGGCCTGCATCCCTCGACCGATGCTCAAAAACAGGCGCTCGCCGCCGCGAAGTCGGCTGTCGAATTGATCGAACAATCGCGATTGCAGATGTCCTTTGCGCTGACCAGTCCGGTTTCCATTCCCCTCGTGCTGATCGTGTCGGGATGGGCGACGCTTCTCTTTTTCGGCTACGGTCTGACATCAGGAGAGGCCAGCGCCGGGGCTTTCCTCGCCACGGCCCTCGGCGCCGTCGCGGCGGCGAGCGCCGTCTTGCTGATCCTCGAGTTGAGCAGCCCATACTCCGGCGTCTTTCGCGCTTCGGCCGCGCCGCTCGAACAAGTGCTGGCGGTCATGGGCAAAGTGTGAGGCGGATAGGGAATGGACGCTCGAACCGTGGTCAGTCCGGTCGGCTGTCGCCGCGATGAGCGCTCTTGCCGTCCTGATGCTTTCGCCAAGTCCGGTGAGGGCGCTCGGACGAGACCAGAAGCGTAACACGCGGTTCGTCGGCCAGCAGGTGGCGAATCCGGTCCTCGAGCATCTGATCGGCGTTGGTTACCCGTTCGCGCAAATGCAGAACCTCAAGCCATGAATCGATCGCGAACGTCTCCATGAAGCGTCCGACATCGGCAACGTCCTCGTAAAGACCCCATCCATAGGCGCCGTCGCGCCGCCGCGCGTGCCCGAGCTCATCGACGGCTCCCAGGAACTCGGCCCGGTTCTTGGCGTCGACGCGATATTCGGCCACCGCGAGCACCGGACCCTGGTTGTTTTCGATCTTCCGGACGACCGAAGGGGCGCGCCAGTGCATCGCGGGGGAGAAATCGACGCCGACGCCTGTCTGAAGCTTCCAGCCCCAGGTCAACGGAATGCCCAGAAGCGCCCCGGCCGCCGCGACAAAATAGGCTGTCGGCAGCCCTTCCAGAGCCGAGAGTTTCCCCCAGAGCGCGCTTCCTACAGTCGTTGCTCCAAAGATAAGGGTCAGGAACACCGCAAGACCGCGACCGCGCGCCCAATCCGGCAATGCAACCTGGGCCGAAACATAGAGCTTCGTCATCACGACAGTCCAGGACGCGCCCACGAGGAGGCACCCGCAGATCGCTGTAATCGGCTCGCGCGCGAGCCCGAACAGAATCAGGGCGAATGCGGCGCCGATTGTCCCCACGGCAACGAGACGGTCAGGTCCCAGTTCGTCTTTCAGCCATCTCAGCGCCAACGAGCCGCCGACGGCGCCGACCCCGACCGCGCCCAGAAGGACGCCGTAGAGCTGCGGCCCGTGGTCCATCAAGTGGCGCGCGACGAGAGGCAACAGAGCCAGATACGCGCTGGCGAACGGAAAGAATGCGAGAACACGCGCCAGGGTCGCACGCAAATACTGATTGTTCGCCGTATGGCGAATGCCGGCGCGGACAGCGCTGACAAGACGCTCCGCCGGCAGGCTCTCGGCGCTCTTTCTGGGTTCGCGCCACCAAATCAGGGCTGCGACGATTCCCAGATTGCTGGCGGCAAAGATCCAGAACGGGACGGCGATGCCAAGAGCCGCGATCGCGATGCCGCCGAGCGCCGGTCCGACGGCGCGCCCAAGATTGAAGCCGACACTGTTGAGCGCCGTCGCGCTGTCGAGTTCCTGCTTCGAGACGAGAAGAGGGATCGTCGACCCCCAGGCTGGCGACGTGAGCGCTCCGCCCACGCCCAGCAGGAAGGTCGTCGCCAACAACAGCGCCGTTGAGGCGAGGCCAAACGAGACCAGGACGGCGAAGATGACCGAAACGGCCAGGATGGCGATTTCGATGACGATGAGCAAACGTCTCGAATTCGATGACGTCCGCCAAAGCGCCCGCCGGCAGAGTGAAGAGGAACAGCGGCAGGCTGACGCACACTTGAACCAGCGACACGGCCACCGGATCGGCGCTGAGGCTTGTTATGAGCCAGCCAGACGCGGTGTCGAACATGGCCGTGCCGACGTTCGACACGACGCTCGCGGTCCAGATGACTGTGAATGCCGCGTAGCCGAAGGCGCCCCATGGCGACGAAGCGGGTTGCCTTGCGGATTCGGAGGTGTTCTGGTTCGCGCTCAAGCCAGCCTCAATGGTCCCGCGCTCGCCCGCGACGGCTCGCCGCCGGCCGAACGCGCGGGACTCCAAACAACATCGCCAACAAGTTCCGACGGAGCCATTCAATCACAATTCGGCAGGGTGTGGCGCCCGGCACTTCAGCCCCAAACGACCGCTTCACCGTTGGGCGGGACGAATACGACAATCTCGTGAAACCGCAATACGGCGCGGCGCGCGCTGGCAGTTGCGGACAGGACTGACATCGATCTTCTCATGCGGCGGACCGGACGGCGACGTTTGAGGAAGCCCCCGGCGTCACCAGGCGTGAAAACGACCGCGAAATTTTTTCGTGCTCGATCTATTGCAAGCCTTCGATAAACGCTAATCGACGACCGCAAAGCGAAAGAAGCGGCCGCTTCCAGTTGCGCGCGGCGACGGCCCGGCCGCGCCGCGAGCCGTCAGGCTCATCCTGCCAGCCCAAGGAGGGCAATCCGTGGCTTCATCCGGTTCCACTTGCCTGAGCCGCCGCTCTGTGCTCGGCGCGCTCGCCGCGCTGCCTGCCTTCCCGGCGCTAATCCGGCTTTCAGCCGCGCAGGCCCAGCCCGCCATGCCGCTCGGGTCATGGAACGACGGGCCGGCGAAACGGGCGATCCTCGATTTCATCCGCGCCACGACAGACCCGTTGGGCAAGGATTTCGTGCCGCAGGAAGAACGCATTGCCGCCTTCGACCAGGACGGCACGCTGTGGGTCGAGCACCCGGTCTATACCCAAGTCGTCTATTGCCTCGAGCGCGTGCCAGTCGTGGTCAGGGAGAAGCCTGAGCTCGCAGACAAGGAGCCTTTCAAGACCGTGCTCACGGGCGACCCGGAGAAGATCGGAAAATTGTCGATGCACGACCTCGAGGCGATCGCGGTCACGACGCTGACCGGCATGTCGACCGACGACTACGCGGCGGAAGTTAAGGCCTGGATCGATGCGGCCAGGGATCGCCGCTGGAAGCGTCCGTACACCGACCTGACCTACCAGCCGATGCAAGAAGTCCTGAGGCTGTTCCGTGAGAACGGCTACAAGACCTACATCGTCACCGGCGGCGGGCAGGACTTCGTGCGCGTCTATTCCGAGGCTGTGTACGGCATTCCGCCCGAGCAGGTGGTCGGGACGGCCGGCGGGGTCAAGTACGGCTATGACAAGGACGGCAAGCCGCTCCTGACCAAGGAGCCGAAGCTCATCCTGAACGACGACAATGCCGGCAAGGTCGAGGGCATCCACCTCGAGATCGGCCGACGACCATACGCCGCCTTCGGCAACTCGAACGGCGACCGCGAAATGCTCGAGTACACAAAAGCGGGCGGCGGGATGCGGCTCACGATGCTTGTGCTGCACGACGACGCGGAGCGCGAATATGCCTACGGGCCGGCCCAGGGGTTGCCCAACAGTAAGGTCGGCACGTTCACACAAGCGCTGTACGACGAGGCGAGGAAGGACGGCTGGTTCGTCATCAGCATGAAGGACGATTGGAACCGCATCTTCGCGTTCGAAAGCTGAGAAAAAACGCGACAGTCCCGTTAGAGCCGGTGTCGACCAGGCAGAATCGCTTCCGATAGGGGTAGGGATCGGCTTTCGCCGACCCCTCCCTCCGAACCGTACGGGCGGTTTTCCCGCATACGGCTCTCCAGTCGGTGGTTTCTTCATCGAGACTGTCTCGCGGATAACCAGGCCGTGTGAAGCGCGAACAGCCCGGCTTCCGCGAAGAAGGCATTTGGCCAGCGTTGATGGTCGGCGCGGCAGATGCCCCGACCGGGGCGCTTTTCCTGCTTGCGCAGGACGGCGCGCAGCCGCCTCCTGACAAACCCGTCGAGCTTGTCGAAGGTGGTGTGATGGGCATGTTTGAAGTAGCCGAACCAGCCGCGCAGCAGCGGGTTGAGGTCAGCTACGGCGCAGGCGAGGCTGTCGCCGCGTGTGCGCCGCGTCTTCTCTCTTATGCTGTCCTTGAACTTGTTCAGGCTCTTCTGGCGCACGCGACGCCGGCCGGCTTCGAAACGGTAGCCGAGGAACTCGTACCCTTGCCCCGGCTGCCGGCAGTCGCCGACATGCGTCTTTTCGGGGTGCAGCGCGAGGCCGTTTTCGCTCACCCAGGCGCGCACCTCCGCGAGGGCGGCGTCCGCCTCCTCGCGCGTCCGGCACAGGATGACGAAGTCGTCCGCATACCGCACCATGCGGCGCCCGCGTTCGGCCATCGCCGCATCCAGCGGGTCGAGGAAGATGTTGGCCAGCAACGGGCTGATCACCGCGCCTTGCGGCGAGCCCCGCGTCGGCGTCCACCTCTCCAGCCCCTTCAGGATGTCGGCCTTCAGCCAGCCGCGGATCAGATCGAGAACCCGGCCATCGCTGACCTTCTCCTCGACCCGCGCCACCAGCCGATCATGCGGGATCGAATCGAAATAGGAGGCCAAGTCCGCGTCTACGACGTGGGCGTAGCCGTCCTTGATCAGCCGATCGACTTCCCGCAGCGCGTCATGGCATCCGCGCCCCGGTCGGAAGCCGTAGCTCCCGTCGCGGAAACGCGTTTCGAAAATCGGTTCGATCACGAGCCGGACGGCCTGCTGGACGATGCGATCCTTGACCGTTGGAATGCCCAGCGGCCTCGTTCTTCCATCGCCCTTGGGGATGTCGACCCGTTTGACGGCTTGCGGGCGGTAGGATCCCTCCCGCAGCGCCGCCGACAGCTCGGCCAGATAGTCTTCGGCCTTCGCCGCGAACCGCTCGATGCTTTGCCCATCCACGCCCGCCGCGCCTTTGTTGGCCCGGACTTTCATCCAGGCCGCCGCCAGCGTCTTGGGCGCGAACACCTTATCCATCAAACTGAACCATTTGCCGCCTTTGACGCCGTTGCCCAGCGCCGACAGCATGCGTTCCGTCCAGACCGAGGCTTCGACCCACGCAAAGTCACGTTGAGCCGCTCCGCCTTGTGTAGCCTCCTCGGCACTCCCGGCGTTTCGTTGCCTCGACCCGTTCATCGCGCATCCCCCTTCCTGCCCACCTTCCCTCGCACGGGGTTATGTGGCCCCGTCCTCTCGCGATCCGTCCCTTCCGGGCGCAAACCGCAGCGGTAGTATGCGGGCTCTGACTCCTGCCCGGCTCGCACACGCCGCGCAGGTCTCTCCGCTTCCTTTGTCTTGCCGTCCGAACATCCCGCCCCCAACCACGTGGTGGGCCCAAGCGTCGTTTTCGCAGTCGCCTCAACGCGCCCGGCGGGTCTTACGACCCAGGCTTCGCCATGGATGAGCAGGCTCGCCGCGCCACGCCGCCGAAACGGGTTCGTCATCCTGCGGGCTGTTCGTTCGCCTCCGGCTGCTCCCCACCCCGTCTCGCGACGACGCAGTTGCCTTCGGCTACATGTGTCACGACTTCACATCGGTCGGACTTTCACCTCCCTGACAAGACAACATCACGGACGCACTCACCCGCGGGCTTGACCCGCGGGTCCATGGATCGCCGGGTCAAGCCCGGCGATGACGGATGCTGATGGCTCAACCTGGTCGGAACCCGCGCTATCGAGCATTGCCGCCCGACATCAGCGCCAGCAGCCCCTTGAGCAGCGCCGCCGGGCTCGGCGGGCAGCCGGGAATGACGAGATCGACCGGAACGACGCTCGAGACGCCGCCGGCGATCGCGTAGCTGCCCGCGAACACCCCGCCGTCGGCGGCGCAGGCGCCCGACGCGATCACCCATTTGGGCGCAGGCGTAGCGTCATAGGTGCGCTTCAGCGCCTCGCGCATGTTGCAGGCGACCGGTCCGGTCACCAAGAGCACGTCGGCATGGCGGGGCGAGGCGACGAAGCGAAAGCCGAAGCGCTCGAGATCGTAGAAGGCGTTGCCGAGCGCATGGATCTCGAGTTCGCAACCATTGCAGGAGCCCGCGTCGACATGCCGGATGGCGAGGCTGCGGCCAAGCGCGCGCTCGGCTGCCTGCCCGACGGTCGCCGCCAGGGCGGCGAGTTCCGGGTCGTCTTTTGCCGGCGGCTCTTCCGTCAGCGGCGGCCGAAGGCCCTGCAGCAGCGTATTGCGCATCCTAGAGGTCGCATCCCGAATAAGAGCAGTTGAACGACTTGTTGCATAGCGGAAAGTCGGCGACGATGTTCCCCTCGATCGCCGCCTCGAGCAGCGGCCACTGGAACCAGGAAGGATCGCGCAGGTGGCAGCGCGCGATCGTCGCCGTTCTCCGTGAGCCGCACATGGGCGAAGACGTCGCCGCGAAAGCCTTCGACGAGCGTCAGCCCTTCGCATGCCGCACCTGACGCCGGCGTCGCGGCGCGAAGCGGTCCGGCCGGCAGCCGCGCCAGCATCGTCTCGATCAGATCGAGGCTTTCGCCCACTTCCTCGATGCGGACCCAGATGCGCGCGTTGACGTCGCCCGCGCGCCGCGTCGGAACCTTGAAGCGGATCTCGTCGTACGGGGGATAGGGATGATCGCGCCGCGCGTCGAAATCGCGGCCGGAAGCGCGGCCGACGATGCCCCCGGCGCCGAACCGGCGCCGCCAGATCCGCCTTGAGCACGCCGGTGGCGACGGTGCGGTCCTGCAGCGAGGCGGTGTTGTCGTAAAGGCCGACGAGCTTCGGGAACGTCGTTCGAACCTCGCGCACAAGCGCGCGGATGCCTTGCGCGCCCTCCGGCGCGAGATCGACGGCGACGCCGCCGGGAACGACCGCATCCATCATCAGCCGGTGGCCGAAGGCGGCCTTGGCGGCGCGCAAAGTCCGCTCGCGCAACACGCCGCAATGGGCGTGCATCAGCGCAAAGGCGGCGTCGTTGCAGACGGCGCCGATGTCGCCGAAATGATTGGCGATCCGCTCGAGTTCCGCCATCAGCCCGCGGAGCCAATGCGCGCGCGCGGGAGGTTCGACCCCGAGCGCCGCTTCGACCGCGCGAGCGAAGGCGACCGCGTAGGCGACCGTCGAATCGCCGCTGACCCGCCCGGCAAGGACGGCGGCGCGATCGAGGCTCGCGCCGCGCAGGAGCGCGTCGATCCCCTTGTGGACGTAACCCAGCCGCTCTTCCAGCCGCACGACCGTCTCGCCGCCCGCGTGGAAGCGGAAGTGACCCGGTTCGATGATCCCTGCATGAACGGGCCCGACGGGAATCTGGTGCAGCCCGGCGCCCTCGGCTTCGAGGAATGCGTAAGGGTCAGGCCCGCCATCGTGCGGCGCCGGCTCTCCCGAGCGGATGACGCAGCGGCCAGCGGCCGTGATCGAGCCACCGTCGCGTGTCCGGCGCCTCGCTGCGCGGTGAAGCCGAAGAGATCGCAGGCCGAGCGTTCCAGACGGCCCGCCGGAGCATGGACGGAAGCCACCGAGGGGAATGAGCCGTCCTCGCAGGCGACTTCGACGAGCGACAGCTCCCCGGTCGGCTCGCGCAGCGCCATGCGCATGCGGCCCTCGTCGCCCCACAGGCTGACGAGCGTCGCGTCTCCGGCCCGCAGCCGGCGCACGGCCGCGCGCCACTCGGCTTCGCTCGCGGGATTGGCCCCAGGGCTCGCGCTCACGCCGGCGCCCTCAGCGCAACAACTGGGCGACGTGCTGGAACCACGTCACGAGCGGCGGGGGCAGGTAGACGCCGGCGACCAGCACCAGGGCGAAATGGGCGAGGATCGGCAGCGGCGGAGGCCTTGGCCGGCGCCGTCGGCCGGCCGGCGCGCCGAAGGCCATGCCCTGCATGCGCAGGACGAGCGCGCCGAGCGCGATGAGGAGACCGAACCCGAGCAGAGCGCCAGCCACGGCGCGCGCTCGAATGTCGAGCTGACGATGAGGAACTCGCTCATGAACACGCCCATCGGCGGCAGGCCGACGATGGCGAAGACGCCGAAGACCAGGCTCCAGCCGAGCAGCGGATGGGTGACGGTGAGGCCGCGAATTTCGCCGATCTGCTGCGAGCCCTTGACCTGGGCGATCTGGCCGACGGTGTAGAAAATCGCCGATTTGGTCAGGCTGTGCATCGCCATGTGCAGGAGCGCGGCGAAATTCGCCAGCGGACCGCCGATCCCGAAGGCGAACACGATGACGCCCATGTGCTCGATCGACGAATAGGCGAACATGCGCTTCACGTCGCGGCGGCGATAAAGCATGAAGGCGGCGAAGACGACGGAGATCAGCCCGAGCGTCGCCATCAGCGGGCCCGGCGCGAGCGCGTGCGCATTGGCGTCGAGCAGCAGCTTGAAGCGCAGCACGGCGTAGAGCGCGACATTGAGCAGGAGGCCCGACAGCACGGCCGAGATCGGCGTCGGGCCTTCGGCATGCGCGTCGGGGAGCCAGGCGTGCAGGGGCGCGAGGCCGACCTTGGTGCCGTAGCCGAGCAGGAGAAAAACGAAGGCGAGATTGAGCAGCGCCGGGTCGAACGCCGACACACGCTCGATCAGGCTCGTCCACAGCATCCCCTGCACGCCTTCGCCGACGACGGGCCTGGCGGCCATGTAGACGAGAATGGTGCCGAAGAGCGCGAGCGCGATGCCGACGCTGCCGAGGATGAAATACTTCCAGGCCGCCTCGATCGCCTCGGGCGTGCGGTAGATGCCGACCATCAGCACCGTCGTCAGGGTCGCGAGCTCGATCGCCACCCACATCAGCCCGATATTGTTGGCCAGCAGCGCCAGATTCATCGAGAACAGCAGGAACTGATACATCGCGTGATAGAATCTGAGATTCGCCTTCTTCAACCTGCCGGTCTCGACCTCGTGCGCGATATAGGTCGCGCTGAACACGCTCGCCGTGAAGCCGACGAAGGCGTTGAGCGCGATGAAGACGACATTGAGGTCGTCGACCAGCAGGTAGGGGCCGGGCGGCGGCGCGACGGCGAACAGCGATACCGAGGCGAGGAAGGTGACGAGGGCCGAGGCCACGTTGATCGAGGCCGAGAGGCGGTAGGATGGCAGCGCGGCGAGCACCGCGGCGGTTGCAGCGGGGAGGGCGACAATGACGACCGCGGCATTGGGCCAGCCCATCATCGGCGGTCCCCGCGAAAGCGGTCGAGCGCGTGGGCGTCGACCGTTTCGAACCGCTCGCTGATGCGGAAGAGGAAGACGCCGATCACCACCAGGGCCACAAGCACCGAGAAAGCGACGGAAATCTCGACCACCAGCGGCATTCCCTTCGCGCCCGCCGCCGCGAGGATGAGCCCGTTCTCGAGCGACATGAAGCCGACGACCATCGAGACCGCGTTGCGGCGGACCACCATCATCAGCAGGCCGAGCAGCACGACCGACAAGGCGAAGGCCAGATCCTCGCGCGCCAGGACGTCGGCATCGCTGGCGATACGCAGCATGACAACCTCGGAGAGCGCGACCAGCGCAAGCCCGACAAGCATCGTCGGCCCGACGCCGACGACGTTCTCGACGTCGCGCTGGATGCCGAGCTCGGCGATGATGCGGTGGAGCGCCAGCGGGATGACGACGGCCTTGAAGGCGAAGGCGATCAAGGCGGTGACGTAGAGGTGATTGGCGTCCTGCACGTAGGCCTGCCAGCCTACCGAGAGCGAAAGCACGACGGCCTGCAGGGCGAAGACGTTGAGCAGCGCATAGAGGCGGTTCTGATACAGCAGCATGAAGCTGATCAGCACCAGGCCGCCGGCGAGAAGGTGCGCGACGTCGAAGGCGAGACCCTTCATTTCAGGGTCCTCGAGACAAACAGGAGAAGGGCGCCGAGAAACCCCAGCATCAAGGCCGCGCCGACGAAATCGGGCACCCGGAAGACGCGCATTTTGGCGATGCTCGTCTCGAACACGCCAAGCGCGACGCCAGCCACTGCGAGCTTGGCGAGATAGACGAGGGCGCCGACGAGCCGGTCGGCGACGCTCGCGTCGGCGATCGCGAGACCCCAGGGAGCAAAGACGCAGACGATGAGAGAGACATAGAGCGTGAGCTTCAGCATTGCGGCGAGCTCGATCACCGCCAGATGACGGCCGGAATATTCGAGGATCATCGCCTCGTGCACCATGGTCAGTTCGAGATGGGTCGCGGGATTGTCGACCGGAATGCGCCCGTTCTCCGCGATCGCGACGATGATCAGCGCGACCAGCGCCATGCCGAGCGACACGCGCAGGCCGACGTTGCTCGAGACCATGTAGGCCGCGACAGTCGACAGCTGGGTCGAGCCGGCGACCAGGGCGAGGGTGAAAACGATCACGATCATCGCCGGCTCCGCCAGCGCCCCGAACAGGGCCTCGCGGCTCGAGCCGAGGCCGCCGAAGCTGGTTCCGACGTCGAGCCCGGCGAGCGCAAGGAAGAACCGCGCCGCACCCAGGAGGGCGATGATGGCGATGAGATCGGCCGACCAGGAAAACAACAGGCCAGTGGCGAACGTGGGAACCAGAGCGGCGGCGACCCAGGTGGCGGCGAAGACCAGATAGGGCACGAAGCGGAAGAGCCATGAAGCGCTGTCGGCGACCACCGCCTCCTTGCGGGCGAGCCGTATGAGGTCGAGGTAAGGCTGGATGAGCGGAGGCCCGCGCCGGCGGAGAAGCCGCGCCTTGGTCACCCGGACGACGCCGGTCAGCAGCGGCGCCACGGCGATGACGAGCGTCATCTGAAACAGCTGGAAGACGAGATCGACGATCAAGGCCATGACGCCAGCACGACGAGAAGCGTGACCAGCGCGCCGAAGACGACGCTCAGATACTGACGGATGGTGAGAAACTGCAGGCGGTTGAGCTGCGTCGACGCCCGGCCGACGATGGCGACCAAGGGAACATAAAGCGTGTCCCAGATCCTATCCTCGAG
Source organism: uncultured Alphaproteobacteria bacterium (assembly GCA_963820795.1). GTDB lineage: Bacteria > Pseudomonadota > Alphaproteobacteria > Rhizobiales > Beijerinckiaceae > Roseiarcus. The sequence goes on along the minus strand of CAWGBJ010000009.1, from coordinate 364,193 downwards.
CCTAAGATCAAAACGCGCCGGCCGCGTCTCGCCAGGACCGGGCATGTCGACGCGCTCCCGAACGACAAAAGCGACGGCGCCGAACACGCGGCGGATCGGCTGGACGAAGCTTTCCGCCGTATATTGCGTCGCCGGGCTCGGGTCGGGAAAGCCGCAGTCCCACGGCGGCGCGCGGCGCAAGGCGGCGGAGGCGACGCGATGGATGACGCTGGCGGCCAGCGAGGCCGAGATGACGATGAAGAGAAAGACGAGAAGCCCATTATACGAGCTACGGCTTTCGGCGATCGGCGCGATCGAGAGCCAGGCATTGCCGGTCTGCGCCGGCATTCGGGCGCCGACGGCGGCGCTCACTGCGGGCGCCAGGGCGTCGATGAAGAGACCGGGAAAGACACCGACGAGGAGACAGAGAGCCGCCAGCGCCAGCATCGCCACGAGGATGAGACGGTCGGCCTCTTTTGCCTGCTTGGCCACATCCGTGCGCGGACGGCCAAGGAAGGTGATGCCGAACGCCTTGGCGAAGCACGCCGCGGCGAGCGCGGCTGAAAGGGCGAGCAGCGCGCCGACTGCGGGCGCCAAGATCTTCAAGACCCAGGACGACAGATCCGGGCTCAAGAGGATCGCCTGAAACGTCAGCCACTCGGAGACGAAGCCGTTGAACGGCGGCAGCGCCGAAATGGCGGCGGAGCCGACGAGAAAGGCGAAAGCCGTCCGGGGCATATTGTGGATAAGGCCGCCCAAATGGTCCATGTCGCGTTCGCCAGTCGCCGACAGCACGGCGCCCGCGCCGAAGAACAGCAGGCTCTTGAAGAGAGAATGATTGAACACGTGCAAGAGGCCGGCCGTCATCGCCAGCGCGGAAGCCGAGGGCATGGCGAACGCCCTGAACGCCAGCGCGAGCCCGAGACCGATGAAGATGATGCCGATGTTTTCGACCGTATGATAGGCGAGCAGGCGCTTGAGGTCGTGCTGCATCAGGGCGTAGAGTACGCCGAGCAGCGCGGTCGAGGCCCCGACCGCGAGGACCGGGACGCTCCACCACCAGGCGCCCGGTCCCGCCAGTTCGAAGACGATCCGGATGAAGCCGTAGACCGCCACCTTCGTCATCACCCCGCTCATCAGCGCCGAGACATGGCTCGGCGCGGCGGGATGGGCGAGCGGCAGCCAGACATGCAGCGGGACGATCCCAGCCTTCGAGCCGGCGCCGATCAGCGCCAGCATGAAGGCGAGGCCGGCGAGACCTGGCGCAGGCGTCATTGCCCGCATGGCGTCGAAGGCATAGCTGCCGGCAGGGCCCGCCAGCAAGGCGAAGGCCAGCAGCAGCATCAGAGTGCCAAAGCTCGCCATCACCAGGTAGACGTAGCCGGCGCGCGCGTTGTCGCCTTCGCGGTGATGGGCCATGACCAGCGCCCACGAGCCGATCGACATGAACTCCCAGGAAAGCAGGAAGGTGTAGGCGTCGTCGGCGACGAGGACCAGATTCATTCCGGCGAGGAAGGCGGGAAAGAACGGCAGCACGCGTTCGGGCGAATGCTCGCTGCGTCCGACGCCGAGGCCATAGAGGCTCGCCGCGCCGCCGCCGAGATTGACGACGACGAGAAAGAACGCCGACAGCGCGTCAACGCGGAAGCGCGGCGCCAATCCACGGCAGGCCGAGCGGCAGCACAAGCTCATCAGCTTTCGTCCCGCCCAGAAGCTGGACGAGCGCGCCAATCATCAGCGCGGCCGAGATCGCGAGGGCGGCGCCGTAGACGAGCGCTCGAAGCGTAAGGCTTTCGCGCCGCGAAGGCGGCGACGACGGCAAGCGCCAAAAGCGCAGCGTCGCCCAGAAGCAGGAAAATGACCACGCTCATGTGAGCGCGCCGCGAATCTGCAAGACCGAGTAGTCCCCCACCGCTGACCTGAAATTCAAAGAATCGACGGCTTTTCGCCCCCGAGCCCGACCGTAGCAGAAAATGGCGTCGCGTTAAGCCGCGCTCCTCAAGAGCGCCAGCAGCTCCCGGTGCATCGTTTCGTTGCCGCAGGCGATGGATCCGGTGGCGAGGAAATCGGCTTCCCCGTCGGCGCCGGTCACGTATCCGCCGGCCTCGCGAATCAAGAGGGAGCCTGCGGCGATGTCCCAGGAATTGAGGCCCCGCTCCCAGAAGGCGTCAAAGCGGCCGCCGGCGACATAGGCGAGGTCGAGCGAGGCGCAGCCCATCCGGCGGACGTTCACGACCCGCGCCATCACCACCGCGAGTTCCGCCTTGAATCGCGGATGCTGGGCCGCCTTGCCCAGATGCGGGATGCCGCAGCCGAACAAAGCCTGCGACAATTCGACGCGCGCTGCAACCCGCAGGCGCCGATTGCCGCCAAATGCGCCCTGCCCCTTCTCGGTCACATACATTGCGTCGTCCGCCGGATTGTAGACGACGCCCGCAACAATCTGCCCCTCGCGCTCGAGCGCAATCGAGATGGCGAAGATCGGGATCGCGTGCAGGAAGTTGGTTGTCGCGTCGAGCGGATCGATGTGCCAGGTGTGGCTCTTGTCGGGACCCTCGATGCGGCCGCCTTCTTCCATGACGAAGCCGTAGCCCGGCCGCGCCCTGGCGAGTTCCTCGTAAAGCGTCTTTTCGGCGCGCTGGTCAGCGAGACTGACAAAGTCGCCGGGTCCCTTCATCGACACCTGCAACTCGCCGATCTCGCCGAAGTCCCGCTTGAGGCCGCGGCCCGCCTTGATCGCGGCGTTGGTCATCACGGTCATCAGGGCGGAGCGGATCATGTCGGGAGTATCCAAGCGAGGCGGCGAAGGCGCGCGCAGCTTTAGGGGATGGGCAACAGCGAGGCAACCGCGCGCGTCGCCTCAGTAGAGATGAGGAAAAAGCCGCCATGTGCGGGCGCGGTACGCCTCGTATTCGGCGCCGAAAGTCTCGCGGAGCGAGCGCTCCTCCGCGTCGATGCGCGCCATCAGGGCAGCAAGCATCAGGAGGGCGATGACGATGCCTGCGACGGCGCGAAACGCCAGACCCCAGCCGAGCGCGTTGACGAACAGGCGGAGGCAGCTCGGGTGGCGAATGACGTGGTAGAAACCGGACCCGTTCGCCACAGAGATGCGAAGCACGCTGGTCTTGCCCGCTTAAGGCAAAAGTCGGCGAGGACAAACCGTAGTTACGTTCGCAAAATCAAACAGATATGGCGTTATCCTTACGCAAAACGCAAGGCGGGACCGGCGCCCGGCGGCTTCGTTTAGATTTTCTTGACGGTCGCGCGCTCCCGCGGACCCATGAAATCGGTTTTCCGCTTTGCGCTCCCCCTCCCAGTCCCTCCTGTTCATCGGCCTAACAGGGGCGATAATCTCCCCTGCTCGGTCTTTCTCTTCCACACGAGCAAATCCGCTCAACCAAATGAAAGACGCAGCATTTGTGCAATCGCTCGAGAGCGGCGGGAAGCGATTTGTCCTGTTGGCAGGGAGTAACAGGCGGAAATCTCGTTTTCCGCGAACCCGCGTCGCTCGTGGTAAAAGTTCAGTCGAACCGCGCCTTCATCGGTCCATACGTTGGGGTCGTGGCGGTCGGTATAGGCCGGAATGTAGAGTTGGGAGCAGGCTGGCGAGGGCGTTACAACAGAAACGCCAGCGCGGCCTCGCACGCCTCCTCGACCTTCAATGCAATGAGCCCATCGGCACGGGTCCGGCCGAGGTTGACCGCGGCCAACGGCTTTCCGGCCAAGGCCGCTTTCTGGGCAAAGCGGAAGCCGGAATAGACCATGAGCGACGAGCCGACGATCAGCATAGCGTCGGCCTGCTCGAGGTGTCGGGCCGCCGCATCGATCCGGTCGCGCGGAACGTTCTCGCCGAAAAACACGACGTCAGGCTTGAGTACGCCGCCGCAGGCGCGGCAGGCCGGCACGGCGAAAGAGGAAAAGTCGACGCGGTCGAGGTCGGCGTCGCCGTCCGGCGCATCCCCGGCGTCGAGATCGAGCCAGCCGGCGTTCAGCCGGGCGAGTTCGTCCTGCATGTCGTCGCGCGCCGTTCGACGCTCGCAACCGAGGCAGCGGACGAGGTCGAGCCGCCCGTGCAGGTCGATCACCCGGGCGCTGCCAGCCGCCTGGTGCAGCCGGTCGACATTCTGGGTCAGGAGCAGTTCGCTCCGGCCCATCGCCTCGAGCCGGGCGAGAGCGCGATGGGCATCGTTCGGCTTTGCGCGGTGAAAGCGCCGCCAGCCGATGAGGCTCCGCGCCCAGTAGCGCCGGCGCGTATTTTCGTCGCCGGTGAACGCCGGGTAGGTCACCGGCTGCTGCCGCTTCCAATGGCCGTCGGCGTCGCGGTAGTCGGGGATGCCGGAAGACGTGCTGCAGCCGGCGCCGGTCAGGATGAAGAGCCGCCGATGCCGGCCGACGAAGTCCTCGAGGCTCATGCGTTCCGTCATGGGATGAGATTATCGCGCCGGGCCGGTTGCGGCCAGGAGTCGCCGATATGCAAGGGCGGCTGTGACGATGTTACCCCGTGGCCGTCCAACCGGCCGCGGTCCACTCCGTCGCGATGTTCCCGCGCGTCCTCGCCAGCGAGATCGAAGGCGAGCGCCCGATGGACAGCGTTGCCGAACGGATCGAGGCGGCCGAACTTGTTGTCAGCGCCGGCCGGCGTCGCCGCCGAACCCAGACCTCAGGACAGCCGCTCCGCATCGGCTGTCGCGAGCCGCGCGATCGAACGGCCTCAAGCTCACCGGCAGCGTTGATCCATCCAGCCAGATCCCGTTCCGCCCGCGCCGACAGCGCCCGCTTTCGCGCTGCGCCGCGCTCCGGCCCGGGCAAGCGGCGGCCCGCCGCGTCGGCGCGCGGCTCGACGATCGGCGGAAAGAGGCCAAAGTTGACGTTCATAGGCTGGAAGGAGCGGGGTCCGGCCTCGATCGATTCGATGTGCCCGCCGGTGATATGGTTGAGGAGCGCGCCGATCGCGGTCGCCGCCGGCGGCGGCTCGAGCTCCCGGCCGAGGCGCTCGGCGGCGGCGAGGCGGCCGGCGACGAGGCCGACCGCCGCGCTCTCGACATAGCCCTCGCAGCCGGTGATCTGGCCGGCGAAGCGCAGCCGCGGCTGAGCCTTGAGCCGCAGCCGGCTGTCCAGGAGCCGGGGCGAATTCAGATAGGTGTTGCGGTGGATGCCGCCGAGCCGGGCGAATTCGGCCCGCTCGAGGCCCGGGATCAGGCGAAAGATCCGGGCCTGTTCGCCGTATTTGAGCTTCGTCTGGAAGCCGACCATGTTGAAGAGGCTGCCGAGAGCGTTATCCTGCCTCAATTGAACGACGGCATAGGGCTTGGCGGTGGGCGCGTGCGCGTTGGTAAGACCGAAAGGTTTCATCGGCCCGTGCCGCAGCGTCTCGCGGCCACGCTCCGCCATCACCTCGATCGGCAGGCAGCCCTCAAAATAGGGCGTGCCCTCGAACTCGCGAAATTCAATCTTCTCCGCCGCAAGCAAGGCGTCGATGAAGGCCTCGTACTGGTCGCGGGTCAGCGGGCAGTTGACGTAAGCCGCCGCATCGCCGCCTGGCCCCTCCTTGTCGTAGCGCGACTGCATCCAGGCGACGCTCATGTCGATCGAGTCACGGTGCACGATCGGCGCGATGGCGTCGAAGAAGGCGAGCGCGCCTTCGCCGGTCAGCTCGCCGAGCGGCTGCGCCAGGGCCGGGGACGTGAGCGGGCCGGTGGCGACAATCACACTGTCCCACTCCGCGGGCGGCAGGCCGGCGATCTCGCCGCGCTCGAGGCGGATCAACGGATGGGAGAGAACCGCCGCCTCGACCGCCTCGGAGAAGCCGTCGCGATCGACGGCAAGGGCGCCGCCGGCCGGCACCTGATGCGCGTCGGCGCTGCGCATGACGATGGAACCGAGCGCTCGCATCTCTCGATGCAGCACCCCAACGGCGTTGGCGGAAGCATCGTCGGAGCGGAACGAATTCGAGCAGACGAGCTCGGCGAGACGCCCGGTACGGTGCGCGTCCGTCGATGCGATCGGCCGCATCTCGTGCAGCACGACAGGCGCGCCGGCCTCCGCCGCCTGCCACGCGGCTTCCGAGCCCGCCAGTCCCCCGCCGACGACGTGAATGGGACGCATGGGACAGCTTGTCACAAAGCGTGCACGAAACGTCAACCGGTCGTCGTCAAAACAAAAAGGCGGACGCATCGGGCCGCCTTTTGCGCCGCGCCGGCATAAGGCCGGCGCGCCATCTTGTCGAGGACCGCCTTTGTCAGGCGGTCTTCAGCACCGTGCGGCGGACAACGTCTTCGATGTCGCCGCGGCGAAGGCCGATATCCTCGAGCTCGCGGTCCGTAAGGTGCGACAATTCGCGGACCGCTTCGCGATAGCGCCGCCAGGCGTTCAGTTTGTCGGAAATGGTCTTCAGCGGGGTCATGCCTGTCTCCTATGGCAAGATGGAACCTTGTGTTGCACTGCGATATAGCCTCTTGCCTCCGACACAGGTAGGCCACGGCTGGGAAGCCAGGCATGTGAATTTTGCATAGCCACTTTAGCGAATTCTCAGCCTTTGAGGAACCGGTCAAGAACTGGCGGGTAGATTGTTCGGCTGTCGGACTGCCCTCTTCCTCAGGCTCTTCCCATAAGCAAAGCGAATTCAGCCCATTACAACGACCGAGTCAGGAAGGCTCCCCTCCCGTTCGGCTGATGCTTTGCATCCCCGAGGCCGCCAGAGTCTCTCGGCCTCACGGGCGTTTTTAATCAGGTTGTTGTAGTTATGTGAATTTTTCATGTTGCGACGCAGCATTTGGCCGGGAACCGGCTTCCCATTCGGTTTCCTCCCGATCGCCCCGGATCGCGGCGCGCCCCTGGCGACGCGGTATCGACAGGATGCCCGTTTCCGCCATTTCGCTTCCTGGCCCGACCAATTACTATGGCGGCCCACGTTTGATTTGGTCCGCGCAAGCGGTGGGGCCGCGAGCGCGGCCGCGCGGTAGGAGGCTGAACAATGGATAATCTGATCGCCCGCGTCGCCAAGGCGGCGAATTCTGTCTCCCGAAACCGCGCGCAAAGTCGTCGCTTTGATCGCCGATTTCATCCAGCGCGAAGCCTCAGAAGACGGCGTCAAGGATTTGTTCGGCAAGGCGCCGGAGTTGCAGGCGATCATCGCCTCCAGCGCTCCGACCGGAGGCGAAGGCATGGGCTATGGGCTGAAGGGGTTGATGGGCGTCGCCGCCGGCGCCATGGGCGGCGGCGGCCTGATGGCGCTCGGCGGCCAATTGATGGGCCTCGGGCTCAGCATGGACCAGATTCAGACTGCGGGCCGCGAGGTCTTTGCCTATGCTCGAGAGGTCGCTGGCGATCAGACCGTCGGGGAGATTACCGCCTCGATCCCGGGCCTGTCGCAATTCATTTAGGCGGAGGTTCCGGCGTTGGGCGCGGAGGTTGGCGTTTTTCCACGTTGGAGCGGGGCCGACTGGCGCAAGGCCGCTGCGGCGGCGCTGAAAGGCAAAAGCCTCGATGCGCTCGCCGCGAGGACCGCCGACGGAATTGAGATCGAGCCGCTTTATCCGCCGGCGGAAGGGCCGCGCGCGCTTCGGGCCGAAGGCTCGTGGCGCATCATGGCGCGCCTCGATCACCCTGATCCGGGCGAAGCGAACGCCCAGGCGCTCGAGGACCTGGCCGGCGCCGCCGATGGTCTGCAGGTCGTCTTCTCCGGCGCCATCGGCGGCTATGGGTTCGGGCTCAGGCGCTTCGATTCGGCGTCTCTGCACGCGGCGTTCGAGGGCGTACGGTTCGAGGGTGGGCTCAGGTTCGAACTCGATCTCGGGCGCCAGGGCGCCGAAGAGGCGCGGAGGTTCGCAAGCCTGATCGAGCGGTCCGGCGCTCGTGCCGCGGACTGCGCCGTCGCCTTCGGTCTCGATCCGTTCGCCTGGAGCGCGTTCGGTCCGTTCCCCGCGGATTGGCCCTCCCATGCGCAGCCGTATCTCGACGCCGCGCTCACGCTTCGGGCCGCAGGATTCGCAGGCCCGCTAGCCGTCGCCGACGCACGGGCGGTGCACGCCGCCGGCGGCGCGCCGGGGCAGGAACTCGCTTTCGCGCTCGGGGCCGGCGTCAGCCTCATGCGCCTCTTCGTGGCCGCGGGCGTTCCCTTGGACGAGGCGCGGCGGAGAATTTCGTTCCGCCTCGCGGCGGATGCGGACGAATTCGTCACATTGTCGAAGTTTCGCGCCCTTCGTCTCATGTGGGCGCGGGTCGAGGAGGCGTGCGGTCTCGAGCCGCGCTTCGCCAATATCCATGCCGAGAGCGCCTGGCGCATGATGACCGCGCGGGATCCGTTCGTGAACGTGATGCGCGGCGCGATGGCCGCGTTTTCGGCGGGTCTTGGCGGGGCCGACAGCATCAGCGTGCTGCCGCATACGCTTGCGCTCGGTCTGCCGGACAGTCTGGCGCGGCGGCTGGCGCGCAACGGCCAGCTCATTCTCTTACGCGAATCCAACCTCGGTTTCGTCGCCGACCCCGCCGCGGGTGCGGGCGGATTCGAGGCGCTGACCCGGGCGCTCGGCGCGAAGGGCTGGTCGCTCTTTCAGGAAGCGGAGGCCCAGGGCGGCCTGCCCGCAGTCCTGGCGAGCGGCGCGTTCCAGCGTCAGGTTGCGGCGAGCGCGGCGGCGCTTAAGGCGGACGTCGCGCGGCTCAAAGCGCCGATCACCGGCGTCAGCGCGCATCCGGATCTGGCCGAGCGGGCGGTCGAGCTTGCGCCCGCCGCGCCGGCGCGCGAAACTCCGGTAACCGCCGAGGGCGCCCTGCGGCCGTTTCGTCTGGCCGAGCCGTTCGAAGCGTTGCGCGACGCCTCAGATGCGATGCTCACGAAGACCGGGTCGCGGCCAAAGGTCTATCTCATCGCGCTTGGGCCCGAACCCTTGCATCGCCGCCGGGCGGCGTTCGTCTGCGAGTGGCTGGAAGCGGGCGGCATCGAGCCGGTTTACGACGGCGAGGCGGCAACGCCTTTGGACGCGGTCCAGCGCATAAAGAGGAGCGGCGCGCGGCTCGCCTGTCTGTGCGGGGACGACGCGGCCTACGCGTCGGCGGGAAAGGACTTTGCCGCCGCGCTCAAGGCTTCCGGCATCGAAGGTTTGCTCGTTGCCGGAAAGCCGGGAGAGGCGGAAGCGGACCTGCGCGCCGCCGGCGTCGACGCCTTTGTCTTCGGCGGAGCCGATGCGGTTGAGGCGCTGAGCGACCTCTATCGTCGCATCTCGCTGAGGGAGATCCGCGGCATTGAGTAGGATTCCCGATTTCGCCAAAGAGCCATTCTCCGTCCCGGCCCGTTTGCCTAACGCCGCCGAGCCGCGCAAGTGGGCGACGCCCGAGGGCATCGACGTCAGTTCGCTCTACGGGCCGGGCGATCGCGCGGGGCTCGACGTCTCGAGCGACTGGCCGGGCCTGCCGCCGTATCTGCGCGGACCCTATCCGACGATGTACGTCAATCAGCCCTGGACGGTACGGCAATACGCCGGCTTCTCCACCGCGGAAGAATCGAACGCCTTCTACCGCGCCAATCTGGCTGCGGGGCAGAAGGGCCTCTCGGTCGCCTTCGACCTCGCGACGCATCGCGGCTACGATTCCGACCATCCCCGGGTCGCCGGCGACGTCGGCATGGCGGGCGTCGCCATCGATTCGATCTACGACATGCGCACTCTCTTCGCCGGCATCCCGCTCGATTCGATCAGCGTGTCGATGACGATGAACGGCGCGGTGCTGCCGATCCTGGCGCTGTTCATTGTCGCAGCCGAGGAGCAGGGCGCGCCGGCAGCGGCGCTGTCGGGGACCATTCAGAACGACATCCTGAAGGAGTTCATGGTCCGCAACACGTACATCTATCCGCCGGCGGCCTCGATGCGGATAGTCGCCGATATCTTCGCCTTCACCGCGGCCAACATGCCGAAGTTCAACTCGATCTCGATTTCCGGCTACCACATGCAGGAGGCGGGGGCGACGCAAGACCTCGAGCTCGCATACACGCTTGCCGACGGGATCGAATATCTGCGCGCCGGAATCGCCGCCGGAATGGACGTCGACCAGTTCGCCCCACGCCTGTCGTTCTTCTGGGCGATCGGCATGAACTTCTTCATGGAGGTGGCGAAGCTGCGGGCGGCGCGCGTGCTGTGGGCGGGACTGGTGAAGGGATTCGGCGCGAAGTCCGACAAGTCTCTGCCGCTGCGCGCGCACAGCCAAACCTCCGGTTGGTCCTTGACGGCGCAGGACCCGTTCAACAATATCGTGCGCACTGAAATCGAAGCGATGGCGGCGACACAGGGGCATACCCAGTCCCTGCACACCAACGCGCTGGACGAGGCGCTGGCGCTACCGACCCCGTTCTCCGCCCGCATCGCCCGCAACACCCAGCTCTTCCTGATTGAGGAAAGCGGGACGACCCGCATCATCGATCCCTGGGGAGGATCGTATTACGTCGAACGCCTGACCCATGAACTGGCAGTGCGGGCGCAGAGCCATATCGAAGAGATCGAAGCGCTCGGCGGCATGGCCAGGGCGATTGAAGAGGGCCTGCCGAAGCGCCGGATCGAAGAGGCGGCGGCGCGCACGCAGGCGCGTATCGATTCCGGCCGGCAAGTCGTCATCGGCGTCAACGCTTTCGCGCCGACGATCGAGCGCGAACTCAATGTGCTGAAGGTCGATGCCGCCGCGGTGCGGGCGCGGCAGATCGAGAAACTGAAGCGTCTGCGCGCCGAGCGCGACGAAAAGAAAACGCAGGCAGCGCTCACGGCGCTGACCGAGGGCGCGCGCGGGAAGGCCAATCTCTTGCAACTCTCCGTCGATGCGGCTCGCGCCATGGCGACCGTCGGCGAGATTTCGCTGGCGATGGAGAAGGCGTTTGGCCGCCACGTCGCGGAGATCCGCGCCATCTCCGGCGTCTATCTCAGCGAGTTCTGGGCCGAATGCGGCGGCGAACGAGCGGGTGATGGCGATGACACGCGCCTTCGCGGAAAACGAGGGCCATCCGCCGCGCATCCTGGTCGCCAAGATGGGTCAGGACGGCCACGACCGGGGCCAGAAGGTGATCGCTTCGGCCTTCGCCGATCTCGGCTTCGACGTGAAGATCGGCCCCTTGTTTGCTACGCCCGAAGAGGTCGCGGCTCTGGCGGCGGAAAGCAAGGTTCACGTCGTTGGCGTTTCGTCGCTCGCCGCGGGTCATCTTGCGCTCGTGCCGCAGCTGAAGAGGGCGCTCGGCAAGGCGGGCATGGGAGAGACGATGATCGTCGTCGGCGGGGTGATCCCGGAGCAGGACATGGCGCCCTTGCGCGCGGCGGGGGCCGACGCCATCTTCCCGCCCGGAACCGTCATCGTCGAGGCTGCGCAGAGCCTGATCGACAGGCTCAATGAGCGTTTCGGCTACAGCCAGCGCGCGCCGGCCTGAGCGACACGCAACGATTATCCCGCAAAGCTAAAGCGCTGCCTCCGGTCCTGAATTGGGGCGCCGCATTCGCTGACATTGCGGCGCCTGCGCCAAATCGAGACGAACCGAGCGCGGCGGCGACGGCGCCGACCTTGCTGTTCCTCCTTCCGGGGCTGTCGCGGCCGGGAGAGGAATATGTTTCGCCATGGGCGTCTCAATCGCCGATATCGTAAGCCAGACGATCCGCCATGCGAGGCGGATATCGAGAGGCGGTCGTTATGAGTGGCCGACGGCGCGCGCCGCTCTCATGAAGATCCTGACCGACCTGGAGGCACGATCCCCCGACGATCCGGCTCTCGGTCGCCTGCGACGTTACATCGCGTTCGGCGATCGCCTTTTCGGCAAGAATGAGACAGAATCTCAGTGAGCCGCAATGGGTTCGCCAATGCCGAACCTGCTCGTCCAAGCGCTGCCTCTCGAGCTTGAGGCGAGGCGAGCGTCTCATACTTCCGCGCCGTCCCTTGACTCGCCGCTTCGGGTGCTGAACATTTCGTTCAGCCCGGCGAGAGGGGCCGGCGCCACAATCTAGATCCCGCTGATTGTCGGAAGGCCAGTTGCGCTGGCGCTTTCATCGGCAAAAGCACTGCGGGCCGCGTCGAGGCGTGCTGCTTCGCGCTTCGGCTGCTAGGGGGGAGGCCGGTCCGGATGGCGACCACAAATGGGCGAGGCGCACGGTCACGGAAGCTGAAAACCCGCACAGGGGCGGAGCTGAACTTTACCGAACTCGGTTTCGGCGGCGCGCCGCTCGGCAATCTCTACCGGCCAATGACCGAGAAGGAAGCGCGGCTCATGCTCGAAACCGTGTGGGCCTCGGGCTGCCGCTACTTCGACACCGCGCCCCTCTATGGCCTCGGGCTTTCCGAGACGCGACTCAACGGATTCTTGCGGCCAAAGCCGCGCGATTCCTATTTGATCTCGACCAAGATCGGCCGTCTCCTCGAGCTTTGCAAACCGCGCGAACGGTCGCGACAGGGCGCCTTCTTCGAAAGCCCGTCGCGGCGCGAGCGCTACGACTATTCTTACGACGGCGTGATGCGCTCGCTCGAATTCTCGCTCGAACGGCTGGGTCTCGACGAGATCGACATCGTCTATGCTCACGACATCGACGTGACCACTCACGGCAGCCAGGAAGCAGCCAACGCGCGCTTCCGGGAATTCATGGACGGTGGATATCGCGCGCTCGATCGATTGCGCGCCTCCGGAGCGATCAAGGCGATCGGCGCCGGCGTCAACGAATGGGAGGCGGCCGATACGCTAGCGCGCAGCGGCGACTTCGACATCTTCCTGCTTGCCGGACGCTACACGCTGCTCGAGCAGGATGCGCTGACCGCCTTCCTGCCATACTGCGCCGAGAAAGGCATCGGCGTCGTCGTTGGCGGCCCCTTCAATTCGGGCATCCTCGCCACCGGGGTCAAGGCGGATGCCCACTACAATTATGGACCGGCGCCGGAGGAGGTAAAGGAGCGGGTGCGGCGTATCCAGCAGGTGTGCAAGGCCTTCAAGGTGAAGCTGCCGGAAGCGGCGCTGCGATTTCCGCTCGGCCACCCCGTGGTCGTCAGCGTCATCGCCGGCGCGCAGCGTGCGAGCGAGGCCAAGCGAAACGCGGCGATGATGAACGCGAAGATTCCCGCCGCCCTCTGGCGGACGCTCAAGGCCGAGAAGCTTATGCGCGAGAACGCCCCGGCGCCGCATTGAAGCGGGTCGGGTCGCTTGATGCCGCAGCAAGCCCGCGGCGCGCGTCCCTTCGACGCGCCAGCGCGAGTGATTAGAACAACCCCTCGATCTCGCCGTTGACCAGATGGATCCGCTCGGCCGCGGGCTGTCGCGGCAGGCCGGGCATCGTGTTGATGTCGCCCATGAGCACGACCACGAAGCCGGCTCCGGCGCGCAGCCGCGCCTCGCGCACGGTCGGCACGTGCCCGCTCGGCGCACCGACGAGCGCCGGGTTGTCGGTGAACGAATATTGCGTCTTGGCGACGCAGATCGGCAGGTCGCCCCAGCCATTCGCCTCGAACTCGCGCAGCTGCGCCCGCACCGCGTCGGACGCCGCCAGGTCCGCCGCGCCGTAGATCTCCCGCGCTATGACGAGCGTCTTGTCCCAGAGGCTCATGGCATCGGGGTAGAGCGGACGGAACCGCGCGGAACCGCCGTCGGCCAGCGCCGACACAGCGTGGGCAAGGTCCTCCGCTCCCGCGCTGCCGCGGGCCCAATGTTCGCAGACAATCGTCTTGACGCCGAACTCGCCCATCACCGCGTCGCGGACGAAGGCAAGCTCCGCCGGCGTATCCGCATTGAAGCGGTTGATTGCGACTACGATCGGCACGCCGAACTTCCGCATGTTGTCGATATGGCGGGCCAGATTGGCGAGACCGGCCTGCAAGGCGGGCAGGTTTTCGGCCGCCAGCGCCTCCCTGGCGACGCCGCCATGCATCTTGAGCGCACGCACCGTCGCGACGACGACGGCTGCCGCCGGCTCGAGCCCGGCCTTGCGGCACTTGATGTCGAAAAACTTCTCCGCCCCGAGGTCGGCGCCGAACCCTGCCTCGGTTACGACATAGTCGCCGAGCTTGAGGGCCGCGCGCGTCGCGGCGACTGAATTGCAGCCGTGCGCGATGTTGGCGAAGGGCCCGCCGTGCACCAGCGCCGGCGAGCCCTCGAGCGTCTGCACGAGGTTAGGCTTGATCGCGTCCTTGAGCAGCGCCGTCATCGCGCCCTCGGCCTTGAGGTCGGCAGCCGTCGCCAGGCGCCGCTCGCGCGCCGTGCCGACGATCATGCGGCCAAGTCGCACCTCGAGGTCTTCGAGCCCGTCGGCGAGACAGAAGGCGGCCATCACCTCCGAGGCGACGGTGATGTCGAATCCGTCTTCGCGCGGAACGCCGTTGCCGGGTCCGCCCAGCCCGATGACCGCCTGCCGCAGCGCCCGGTCGTTCATGTCGAGCGCGCGGCGCCAGACGATGCGGCGCGGGTCAATCCCGAGCGGGTTGCCCCAGTAGAGGTGGTTGTCGAGCATCGCCGCGAGCAGATTGTGGGCCGAGGTGATCGCGTGGAAGTCGCCGGTGAAATGCAGGTTGATTGCATCCATCGGCACGACCTGGGCGTAGCCGCCGCCGGCCGCGCCGCCCTTCAAGCCGAAGCATGGGCCGAGCGACGGCTCGCGCAAACAGATGACGGTTTTCCTGCCGATCCGGTTCAGCGCGTCGCCGAGGCCCACCGTCGTCGTCGTCTTGCCCTCGCCCGCCGGCGTCGGGTTGATCGCGGTGACCAGGATCAGCTTGCCGTCCGGCCTGTCCTTAAGGCTCGCGAGAAAGGCGGGCTCGATCTTGGCGATCGTCCGGCCGTATGGATGGAGCGCGGATTCCGGCACGCCGATCCCGGCGGCGATCTCCACGATTGGCTTCAGCCGGGCCGCGCGCGCAATTTCGATGTCGGACAGCATTTGATTGGCAGGCTCGAATTCTTTCGCGAACCCGCGCCGAACCGATCACAAGACAGTTGCCCGGTCCGAGGGGAGTGAGTTACACCTTACTCTTAGCGACAATCGTCGCGGCTGCCAGCGTTTTTGCAAGCGACAAGGCGACTCTCGAGCTGGTTTCGACCAGGCCGACCCGCAGGTGCATGGGATCGCCGGGTCAAGACCGGCGATGACGATCCGGACGGGTCAACCTGGTCGGACCGCTCCAGCTCCTTCTCGGGGTAGTCCGCTCGGAGCTTCCGCCGGCTTCCAACCGCCCTTGGACCGTAGTCGCCAATCGCATTACGTCTTCGCCGCCGCGATCCATCACGGCATGAGCGCGGAAAAGCAAGCGATCTCGACTCGAGCTTACACCCCGCCCCTCGCGCTCGTCCAACCGGTCCAGATGGCGACTCAGGCGTGGCCGTCCAAACGAAAATGCCGGGACGGCTCTAATCAAAGGAATCGTGCGTTCCGATAACGGCTGAAGCGATGCTAGGAAGCGAGTCGGCCTTCAGTTCTCTATAGACAATGGCTCTCGTAGTTGCCGCCCACCTTCGTCAAGACGCCGGCGCCGTCGGCGCGCCAGAACACACGCGCGATCTTCTCACATATGAGCCCGTTCTGAACGAATGAGCTTGAATTGTCCTCATCGCGTCGCCGCCATTCCGGGAGAAACTGTTCAGTTTCGAGGTAACCGATCAGTTTGTCCTCGCTCGTGCCGACGGGGAATTGCTCGCGGATTCTATGATCCAGTTCGCGGCTGAACTCGGCCTCGTCACCGGGTAAAGTTGCGACAATCGCCGGAAGCGTACGGAAGCGGCCGACTATCTTTCCGGCGCCAAAGGCCGCGCTCATCAGAATGAGCGTCACCGCCGGCCAGATCACCCGGCGCATCGGGCGCGCTCCGGCTTGGCCAGAGGCTCACGAACACCAGCGGGGTCGACAAGCCATCGTATGATGAAGAAACAAGGCATGATCACACGGCTCGACGAGGTCCTAATGACTGCGACGGTGATCTGCGCAACAGCGGAAACAAACTCGCGGCCAACAGCACGTTGAAAACGGCCGCAGCCGCAAATGTCCGAAGCGCCCCGTCGAGCCCGCCCGCTTCGAGGAGAGCCGCGCCTATCGACGGCGCCGCTGCTTGCGCGATAAGGCTGGGCATAGCGATGCGGCCCATGACGACGGGGAATCGCTCAGGACCAAAGATGGCCAGCGGCAGGGTGCCTCTGGCGATGCTCTCCAAGCCGATGCCGGCGCCATAGAGCGCCAAGGCGAAAACGATGGGCGCTCCGCCAAGCCACAGCGCCGTCAAGCCCGCCGCGACAAGCAAAACGGAGACTATGTGGGTCCAGATTGGCTGATGGAAGCGTGCGATCAGCATTTCGATCATTCTGGCTGACACCTGCGACGGTCCAACAAGCGCGCCGAGGGCTACGGCGGCGGCGAGCGTGTACCCGTCGGCTTGCAGGATGGACAGCAAGTGCACCGAGAGCGTCGTCGAGATCACTGAGGCGAGGGTGATAGTGGCGGCGAGCAGCGCCAAGAGCCCATGCCGCGGCGCCTCCGGCTTGGCTGGGGCAAGCGACCGCGGAGACGCCTGCTCCGGCCGAGGCGACGATTGCCGGGGCTCACGCGGCACGACAAGAACATAGATCGGCAGCGCGACGAACAACTGGAAGCCGGCGTAGGCCGCGCAGGCGCCCCGCCAGCCGAGATGGGCTTCGAGAAACGCTGAAAGAGGCCAGCATATTGTGCTGGCGAAGCCGCCGAACAGCGTCAGCGCGGTGATCGCCGAGCGCCCGCCATGGCCGTAAAGGCGTCCAAGAGTGGCAAAGGCCGGATCATAGAGGCCCGCGCCCATGCCCAAACCAATCACCAGCCAGGCCGCCACATAGACCGGAAGCGATCGCGCCAGCGCCAGCGTTAGAAGGCCCGCCGCAAGAAATCCCGCGCTACCGGCCAGCACAGGACGCCCGCCAAGCGCAGCGATCGCGCGGCCGACCCACGGCGAGATGCCGCCGGCGGTCAACAGGCCCAGCGAGACCCCGCCCACAATCCAGGCTTGCGCCCACCCGGTTTCGACCGCGATCGGCCCGGCCAGGACCGCGATCAGATAGTACGAGGATCCCCACGCGAAAATCTGGGTCACCCCGAGGGCAGTGACGACGACTGCTCGACTGCGCACCGGGACAATCGTGAGCGCTTCGCCGGAGACGCTGCTCAAGCTTCCGCACTCCGGGTCACATCGGCAGATTCAGCGGAGTTGCGTCTCATCTCTCGGGTCGAGAGGCTTTGCGCGAGCCTGACTCGGCGAAGAACCATCGCATGATGACGAGGCCGGCCAACGCGCCGGCGAGCTGCGCGACGATGAACATGGGGACGTCGGCCGGCGCGATTCCGGAAAAGCTGTTTGTCAGGGCGCGGGCGATCGTGACGGCAGGGTTCGCGAAGGATGTCGAGGCTGTGAACCAGTAAGCCGCCGTAATGTAGAGGCCGACCGCGACAGCAGTGGCCTCGCTCTTGAAACGCGACACGGCGAGAATGGTGACGATGAGGCCAAACGTGGCGACGAACTCTGCGAACCACTGCGCCGGCCCAGTGCGCGCCTTGACCGCAAGCTCAAACAGCGGCAAGCCGAACATCGCGTGGGCCACGAAAGTCCCAATGCAGCCGCCGAGGATTTGCGCCGCGGCGTAGGGAAAGAACTCGCGCCACGGATGATCCTTGCGCAGCGCCATCACCAACGACACCGCCGGGTTGAAATGCGCGCCGGAGATTGGCCCGAGCGCGAGGATGAGCACCACCAGGATCGCCCCCGTCGGCAAAGTGTTGCCTAGCAAAGCGAGCGCGACGTTGCCGCCCGCCAGCCTCTCGCCCATGATGCCGGAGCCGACGACCGTGGTCACCAGGAGGCCGGTTCCCAGGCCCTCCGCGGCGAAGCGTCTGCCGAGCGAAAAAGTCACCCGCTCGCCACGCGGCGGCCGGCCGCGTCGACCACCCGCTCGCCGTCTTCCTTGACGAATTCCCCGCGCTGCGGCGGCAAGAGATCGAGAACCGCTTCGGAAGGGCGACAGAGGCGCACGCCCTTCGGCGTCACGACGAGCGGACGGTTCATCAGGATCGGATGCGCGCCGATCGCGTCGAGCAGCGCCTCGTCCGAGAGCGACGGATCGCCGAGGCCGAGCTCGGCATACGGCGTCCCCTTCTCGCGCAGGATCTGGCGCACAGAGAGGCCGGCGCGCTTGAGCAGCTGCGTCAGCAGCCGGCGCGTCGGCGGGCATTTGAGATACTCGATGACGTGCGGCTCGATGCCGGAATTGCGGATCATCGCCAGCACGTTGCGCGAGGTTCCGCAGGCCGGATTGTGATAGATGATGACATCCATCACGCGACCTGCGGCCTCGGCTTGGTCGCGCCCTCGAGCTGCCCGATCTCGCGCAGTTTGGCGTTCAGCGCCATCTTGTCGAGACTCCTGATCGGCAGGTTTGCGAAGATCGAAATCCTGTTCCTGAGGTAACGGGTCGCCAGAACGAAGGCCGCCTCTTTCTGGATATCGGTTCCGTCCTCGGCGGCGGGGTCTTCAATGCCCCAATGAGCCGTCATCGGCTGGCCGGGCCAGATCGGACAGGCTTCGGCGGCGGCGGTGTCGCAGACGGTGAAGACGAAATCCATGACGGGAGCGCCGGGGGCCGCGTACTCGTCCCAGCTTTTCGACCGCAGATCATCAATCGGGTACTTGTAGCTTTCGAGCACTTTGAGGGCGAAGGGATTGACGGCGCCCTTGGGATGGCTTCCGGCGGAGAAGGCGCGGAAGCGCCCAGCTCCCACTTTGCGCAGGATGCTTTCGGCGATGATCGAGCGGGCGCTGTTGCCGGTGCAAAGAAAGAGAACGTTGAACTGCCGTTCGCTCATGATTTTCCTCCTCAGGTCTCGCAGCAGTCCGGCGCGCAGCACGCGCCAGCCTTTTGCGTCGGGCTTTGACCGGGCTTCTTGGCGCGCACGAAGGCGCTCATGAACTTGCCGTCGACCAAGGGCGCGACGGCGTCCACGTCGACGCCCTCGCCGGCGAGGAACTCGCGCGCGTCCTCGACCATGTAGATGCGCGTCGGTTCGATGCCGATCGCCTCGAACCCCGCGACGGCGAGCTTCAGGCGGTAGTCGTTTTCATCGAGCGCGCCGGCGACGCAGCCGACCCAAAGCAGCATGTCGCGGCGAATTCCTTCGGGAATCGCCCCGCGGGTGACGACGTCGGACACGGCGAAGCGTCCACCCGGCTTCAACACCCGGAACGCCTCGCGGAGCACGCGGTCCTTATCCGCCGCCAGATTGATGACGCAGTTCGAGATGATCACGTCGACCGAATTGTCGGGCAACGGGATATGCTCGATTTCCCCCTTGAGGAATTCGACGTTGGCGGCGCCGGCCTTCGCCTGGTTTTCCCGCGCCAGCGCCAGCATGTCATCGGTCATATCGAGACCGTAGGCCTTGCCGGAGGGGCCGACGCGGCGGGCGGAGAGGAGCACGTCGATGCCGCCGCCGGAGCCGAGGTCGAGGACCGTTTCGCCCTCTTTAAGTTCGGCGAGCGCGGTCGGATTGCCGCAGCCGAGCGAGGCCAGCACCGCCGCTTCCGGCAGGACGCTGGTTTCGTCATCGGCGTAGAGATTGGAGCTGATGGCGCTGACGCCGGCAAGCGCCGTGTCGGCGCCGCAAGACGCGCCGCCGCAACACGAACCGGAGGCTCGCACGTTGCGGGCGGCTTCGGCGTAGCGCTCGCGCACGACCTCCTTGATATCCATCTCCGGCATGGCGCTTCTCCTTTATGGGCAGGCGCAGGTGATCGCCTCGGGGCGGATCGCCTGGTTGCGGGTGCAGCATTCGGCGAACAGGAAGCCGACGATTTCCTGCAGCGCCTCGGTGCTGGCGGTGTAGCGAAGGAAGGTGCTTTCGCGGCGCACGGAGACGAGGCCTTCGTTCTTGAGCTTGTCCAGGTGATGCGACAGGGTCGATGGGGGGATGCCGAGCTCCGAGCCGATTTCCCCGACAACCAGCCCTTCCGGATGGGCCGACAACAGCAGGCGCACGATCCGGAGCCGGGTCTCCGTGCCGAGCGCCGCCAGCATGTCCGCATAGCGGGCGATTTGGTCTTCCGGGGACGTTGCCGGGGATGTTGCGATCATGGCGCCCTCCGCATATTTCGATAACACTAGAAATATGGAATGTCAAGTATTGCGTGGATCGGCGGCATTGCGGCCGAAGCTGCGGAGGCTCACGCGCCTACGCCGTTGGAGTACGCGACAGGTCGCATTTCCGCCCACGGCTGGGCCATGCCGACAGCGCGCGGACAGCGACTCTCGACCAGGCGCGTGCGGCGGATCGTATCAAGGGCGATGAAGCAGCGCGCTTTGAGGAAAGGGAGGGGAAAGGAAATGTCGAGGCGGGCGGCTTATCGTTGCATGTTGCAGAAAGGGGAACACTCAAGGCTTTGGAGGCAAAGTGACGAGGCGAGAAACGGACAAACGACAAGCGGAATAACGGACACAAAATCGAGGCCAAGGCCTTGGAATCACGCAGTCGGCGCCAAAGGCGGACCGCGCTCCGCTGACCGACGTCCGGCCGGTTGCAGGAAGAGGCCGCACCGCCGCTTGGTGGAGCAGCGCGGCCGAGCCAGGATCGAGGCGACTTGCTATTCTGCTGGCGTCGCTGACGCCGCCAGGCCTTCGACGGGGACCGTGACCGGTTCGTCGCGGCGGAGAAACCGCCGGAAGGCCATCCGCACGTCCCGAAACAGCCGGACAAAGGCGTTCGGCTTGCGGAAGTGCGAGGCGAACTCCCGGTTCGTCTCGAGCGGCTGCCAGTAGTGCTGGCGCCAGGTCTTGAACATCGTCACCAATTCGTCCGTCTGTTCAGGCTTGATCGCCATCGATGCGCAGCCGCACATCGCGTCGATCGTCACCCGGCCCAACCTGTCGAACTGGAAACGATGGCGGCTGGGCACATGATGCAGCCATCCATGCGCATATTCAAAGTCGCCCGGCTGGAAACGCAGCGCCGAAATCATCGGCGAAACGTCCAGATAGCGCGTCGTCTGCCCGGGTGCGTATCGGAACTCGACATTAGCCATAACGGTCAACCTCCGCCTGAACATCCCAGCCCCGCGGTCTGAACGATTTCGCGTGGCGCAGGTTCCTGGCGTCTACCGCGACAGCTGGGCTTTTTTATGCGGCCGGGAGCCGGAACAGGACGAGAGCCGGAGAACGTTGCAAAATCCACGTAACGCCTTCGCCGACCGGGAGCCGCACTCTTTTTAGGCGCCGATCACATCGTTCCGGGCCGCCTCCTCATAACGCTGTCCGGCGTCGACGACGGCGAGCGCCGCTGCGCCGAGCGGGCCGGGCGGAGCTGGACCGATAGGCGCCGATCCGGCCGCCTTCGGCGCGAGCCGGGCCTGAAGCCAGTCCCGCGTCGCGTCGTCCGTCGCCGGGCGTCCCGCTCGGGCGTCGAGGCGCGCCGCCGACAATTGGGCGACAAGCCCATGCGCCGCCATGAGCAGCGCCGCCATCTCGTCGAGGCCCTTGCGCGTCGCGGTCGGCTCGATGCTCATGCGCCCAGCCGAATCGGACAGCGCCGCCAGCGCCTCGATCATGTTCTTGCGCGCCATACGATACTCCAGGTTCGAGGCTTCGGGCCTGAGGGCGACGCCGGCAAAGACGGACAAGCGGTCCTGCAGACGGCTTGCGATTCGCGGCGCCTCCAGGAATTCCCAGCGCGGCCAGACGAAACTGAACGCGTGCGCGATCGCGGCCCCGATCAGCGTATCGGCGAGCCGCGCCAGAATCGGCGCGGGAAGATCCGGCTGCGCCAGATGGAGCGAGACGAGCGCCGACACCGACGCGCCTATCGACGCGATGCGATAGTCGAGCCTGACGAAGCTTTGAAGCAGGGCAATCGAGCTCCCCTGGACGGCCACCAGCGCGCCGAGCGGCAGATAGGCGACGAAGCCCGCCGCAGCGACGCACCCGACGAGCGTGCCGATGACGCGGTCGTCGCGACGCTGCCGGGTCAACCCGTAATTGGCGCGCAGCACGACGGCGATCGTGAGCAATACCCAGTTGCCATGCTGTTCGCTGCCGAGCGACCGGGCGACAAGCGCCCCGGCCATCATCGCCAGCGCCAGCCTCACGGCGAAACGGAGGACCGGCGATTCGATTTGGAAATGCGCGCCGAGCGCCCTCAGGTCGTAAGAGCGTTTGGGGATAAACGGGCCAAGGGCAACGCCGCCTAGTTCTTTTTCGGCCGCCTTGTCGTCGGACAGCGTCGTCTCGAGGCGTCGGATTTGGCCCAACGCCAGAAGGATGCGAGAGCATGTGGCGACGAGGGCAGACCGCGGCATCGGGGGGATCGCCTCGTCCTCCTGGAGCCGCTCCATCTCCTGCTTGACCGCGTCGATCGCGAGCTGGTGGTCGGGCGGCAGGATCGGGTTGCCGGTGGTGAGGAGTTCGACACTGAGGTGGTCCAGGTCGAGGGCGCCGACGCGCAAGCTCGCCCGTATGCGCTTGAGAAGCGCAGCCGCGGCAGAGATCTCGCGCACCAGCGCAACCTCACACTGCGCCGCGACAAGCGCGTCGAACGCCTCGAGAAGGACGGCGATCGTCGCGGCGAGCCGCAGGCGCTCGGGCGTCGAGTGCGGCCGATCGAGCAGCAAGGCGCGCGCCGACTGCAATTGCTCGGCAAGCGCCGCCTGCTGACGGATCGCGGCCCCGTAGGCTGCCGCCAGCACATTGTCCGGGTCATAGATGGCCGTAACCGCCCGAAGATAGCTCGCGAACTCGCGGATCGTTTCGCCGGCGACCAGCCGGCGTGCGCTGGGTCCGGTGACGAGCGTCGCGACCAGCGAAAAGGCGATATAGGCGAACCCGCCGGCGGCCAGCAGCGCCTCGTTGTGCAGCGCCTTCGGGACGTCCGGCCGCGGCAGACCGAGGACGAACACCATCGCGACGATCATCTCCATCGCGATCGCCAACGCCCAGCGGCCGAGGCCGGAGACCATTCCGGCGGCGAAAGCGACCGCCGCGATGGCGAACCAGGCGGCGACAAAGCGCGGCAACGCGAGCGCTAGCTGGATCGCTGTTGTCGACAGCAGGGCGAAGGCGAAGCCGAAGAGCATCGCGCGCGCCTTGTCGCGCCAAGGCGCGGGAACGTCGGAAATGCTAGCCGCGATCGCGCCGAGCGTCGCCGGCTGCCCCGCGGCGAAGCCAAAAACGGTCGAGCCGATCAGTGCGACCGCCATCACCCCGGCTGCGACGCTGACGCCGTTGACGATGTGCTGGCCGAAGAAAAGCCGCCTCAAGTCCGGCGTACGCCATCGGGCCACGTCTGGGTCAGGCCCCGTAGGCGCGCTTCAGCGCTTCGATGGCGTGCGCCGCAGTGGGGTTCAGGCCGGGACGGCCCGTCTCAGCGAAGGAGGCGAGTTCATGGATCATTTTCGGCGTCCAGTAGAGGCGCAGGTGCGACGCGGCCCCATCGATCGCCTCTTTCTCGGGCAGAGTTGCGTAGAAATCGCCGATCTGGTTGGCCATGCGAACAAGCTTGTCGATCTTGTCCATCGTCACCCGGGTATTCCTCCGCTCGACCCGTTCCCCGGCGGTTCAAAGCTCAGCGCTTTGTCGGGGCGGGCGACGGCGATTAGCGTCAGCCCGAAGTCGCGCGCCCGCTCGAGCGCGAGCGACGTCGGGGCGGAGAGCGACACCAACGTGTCCGCCCCGAAGATTGCGGCCTTGGCCGCCATTTCGAACGAGCACCGGCTGGTGATGACGAAGAACCCGCTCTCCGCCGCAGTGCCGGCGCGCCTCAACGCGCCGATCGCCTTGTCGAGCGCGTTGTGCCGCCCGACGTCCTCCCGAACCAGGGTAATCCGTCCGTTCCGCGCGCACCAGGCGGCGGCGTGAACGGCGCGGGTGAGCGCGTTAAGCGGCTGGCGGCGCTCGAGCTCGACAATCGCCGCGCCGATCGCCGTCGATTCGACTGCCGGCCGGGCGTTAAGCGGCGCCCGCCGCGAGGGCATCTGCGAGAAGTCCTCAATTCCACACAGGCCGCAACCGGTGCGTCCGCTCATCGCTCGCCTGCGCGCCAGATGCGCTTGCAGTCTCTCGCCGGTCAGCGCAATCCCGACGCGCCAGCCTTCGTCCACTCGCGCAATCTCGACGCCGCGAACATCCTCGACCTCCTGCGCGATTCCCTCGCTTAGGGCGAAACCATAAGCAAAATCCTCGAGGTCGACGGGCGTCGCCATCATCACGGCGAACGGCGAACCGCCGATGACGATCTGGACCGGCGCCTCGACCGCGATTGCCCGGGTCAGCGTTGGCCCGACAGCGCCCGCGTCGTAGGAAAATGACCGCGCCAAGACCTCGACCGAGCCCTCACTCGGCCGCATCGGCGCGCGCTCTTTCAATGCGGCGCAAGCGGATCGCCTCATCTCGGTCCTGGATTTGCCAGTCCGAAAGGTGGTTGGTCCGACGGACCTGTACCGCGGTGACCTTATATTCCGGACAATTGGTCGCCCAATCGGAATTCTCGGTCGTGACCACATTGGCGCCGGTCAGCGCATGATGGAAGGTCGTGTACACGACGCCCGGTTGCATGCGGTCGGTGATCCTGGCGCGCAACGCAATCTCACCCGAACGGCTCTGCAAGGCGACGAGGTCGCCGTCGCTGACGCCTCGGTTCTCTGCGTCGAACGGATGCATCTCGAGCTCGTCCTCCTCGTGCCAGACATTGTTGGAGGTGCGACGTGTCTGCGCGCCGACATTGTATTGCGAGAGGATGCGCCCGGTCGTCAGCAAGAGCGGGAAGCGCGCGCCCACGCGTTCCTCGGTCGCGACGTACTCAGTCAGCATAAACTGTCCTTTGCCGCGGACGAAGCGCGATACGTGCATGATCGGCGTTCCGGCCGGGGCCTGATCATTGCACGGCCACTGGATGGAGCCGAGCTCATCGAGCCGCGCATAAGACACCCCGGCGAAGGTCGGCGTTGTGGATGCGATCTCGTCCATGATCTCGCCGGGATCCCGATAGCGCATCGGCACGCGCATGGCGTTGGCGAGCGCGATCGTCGCTTCCCAGTCGGCCTTGCCGGCGAGCGGCGGGATCGCCTGGCGCACCCGGCTGATGCGCCGCTCGGCGTTAATAAAGGTGCCGTCCTTCTCCAAAAACGAAGCCCCGGGCAGGAAGACATGGGCATAGCGCGCGGTCTCGTTGAGGAAGAGGTCCTGCACGACCACGCACTCCATCGCGCGCAGGCCCGCCGTGATGTGCTTTGTGTCGGGGTCGGATTGGGCGATGTCCTCGCCCTGCAGATACAGGCCCTTGAATGCGCCGTCGATCGCCTCGTCGATCATGTTGGGGATGCGCAGGCCCGGCTCCTTGCTGAGCGGCACGCCCCACATGCGTTCGAAGATCTCGCGCGTCGCGTCGTCCGAAACGTGGCGATAGCCCGAAAACTCGTGCGGAAACGAGCCCATATCGCAGGAGCCCTGCACATTGTTCTGGCCGCGCAGCGGGTTCACGCCGACACCCTCGCGGCCGATGTTTCCGGTCGCCATCGCGAGGTTGGCGATCGCCATGACGGCGGTGGAGCCCTGGGCGTGCTCCGTCACGCCGAGACCGTAGTAGATCGCGCCATTGCCGCCGGACGCATAAAGTCGCGCCGCTTTTCGCAATTCGAGGGGATCGACGCCGGTCGCCGACGCGACCGCTTCCGGAGAATGACGTTCCTCGGCGACAAAGCGGGCCCAGGATTCGAAATTCGCCGGGTCGCAGCGTTCTCGCACGAAGTCCTCGTTCACAAGGCCTTCGGTGACGACGACATGCGCCATTGCGGTCAGCACGGCCACATTGGTTCCCGGCCGCAGCGCCAGATGATGGTCGGCCTCGACATGGGGGCTTCGGACGAGGTCGATGCGCCGTGGGTCGATAACGATAAGGCGCGCGCCGGCCCGCAGTCGTTTCTTCAGCCTCGAGGCGAACACCGGATGCGCATCGGTCGGATTGGCGCCGATCACGACGACGACGTCGGAGCGATCAACCGACTTGAAGTCCTGCGTGCCTGCCGAAGTTCCATAAGTCTTCGACAGTCCGAACCCGGTCGGCGAATGGCAGACACGCGCGCAGGTGTCGACGTTGTTGTTGCCGAAGCCGGCGCGCACCAGCTTCTGGACCAGGAACACTTCCTCGTTCGTGCAGCGCGACGACGAGATGGCGCCGACCGAATCGCGACCGTATTGACTTTGGATCCGCTTGAATTCGCTCGCCGCGTATTGAAGCGCCTCATCCCACGCGACTTCCCGCCAGGGATCGTCGATGCGCTCGCGGATCATCGGCCTGAGGATGCGGTCCTTGTGCGTCGCATAGCCGTAAGCGAAGCGTCCCTTGACGCACGAATGGCCCTCGTTCGCCTTGCCAGCCTTATAGGGGATCATGCGCAGGACTTCATCGCCTTTCAGTTCCGCCTTGAAGGCGCAGCCGACCCCGCAGTAGGCGCATGTCGTCACCACGCTGCGCTCGGGCGTGCCCTTGTCGATGACCGCTTTTTCGTTGAGCGTCGCGGTCGGACAGGCCTGCACGCAGGCGCCGCACGAGACACATTCGGACGAGAGGAAGTCGCCGCCGCCGGGAGCGACCTTCGAATCGAAACCGCGACCGAGAATAGTAAGCGCGAACGTGCCCTGCACCTCCTCGCAGGCGCGCACGCAGCGGGAACAGACGATGCACTTCGAGGATTCGAAGGTGAAATAGGGGTTGGACCCGTCGGTCGGCGCCTTCAGGTGATTGGCGCCGTCGTAGCCGTAGCGCACGTCGCGAAGGCCGACGTTGCCCGCCTGTGTCTGCAACTCGCAGTCGCCGTTGGCGCTGCAGGTCAGACAGTCGAGCGGATGGTCCGAGATGTAGAGCTCCATCACGCCTCGTCTCAGCCTCTCCAGCCGGGCCGTCCTGGTATGCACGACCATGCCCTCTTCTGCCGGCGTCGTGCAGGAAGCGGGCGTGCCTTTGCGGCCCTCGATCTCGACGAGACAGAGGCGACAGGAGCCGAAGGCCTCGAGATTATCGGTTGCGCAGAGCTTCGGGATCAAATTGTCGATCAATGCGGCGGCGGCCATCACCGAGGTCCCGGGCGGAACGCTGACCTTTCGGCCGTCGACGGTCAGCGTGACGTTCGGCTTTCCGGTCCGGATGGGCGTGCCCGTGTCGAGTTCTTGCAGCAGCGGCATAGCTGGATCTCCTATTCCGCCGCGGCGCGCGGCGGCGCCTTGGCGAAATCTTCGCTGAAGTGATCAAGAGCGCTAAGGACCGGCAGAGGCGTCAGGCTGCCAAGCGCGCAAAGCGAGCCGTCCGTCATCACCTCGCAAAGATCGCGCAGGAGTTGAACGTTCTTTTGCGGATCCCGATCGGCGACAATCTTGTCGACCGTCTCCGCTCCCCGGATCGACCCAATGCGACAGGGCGTGCACTTGCCGCAGCTTTCCTTGGCGCAAAACTCAAAGGCGAAGCGAGCCTGCCGGGCCATGTCGACGGTATCGTCGAAGACGACGATGCCGCCATGCCCAAGCATGCCCTTCGCCGCCAGCATCGATTCGTAGTCGAGCGGCGTGTCCAGCAGGCTCTCCGGGAAATAGGCGCCGAGCGGACCGCCGACCTGAACCGCCCGAATCGGACGGCCCGAGCGGGTTCCCCCGCCAAAACCCTCGACGAGATCGCGAATTGTCGCGCCGAAGGCAAGCTCAATTAGCCCTCCGTAGCGGACGTTGCCGGCAAGCTGGAACGGCTGCGATCCGAGCGAGCGGCCGATCCCGTAGTCCGCATAGGCCTTGCCGCCGTGCTCCAATATCCACGGCGCCGAGGCGAAGCTCAATACGTTGTTGATGACGGTCGGCTTGCCGAACAAGCCGGAAATTGCAGGAAGGGGCGGTTTGGCGCGAACCTGACCACGCTTCCCCTCCAGGCTCTCGAGCAGCGAGGTCTCCTCGCCGCAGATATAGGCGCCGGCGCCGAGCCGCGCCTCGAGATCGAAGGGATGACCCGAGCCGAGCACGCTCGTTCCGAGCAGCCCGGCCGCCCGCGCGCGCTCGATCGCGCCAGAAAATGTGGTGAACGCGTGCGGATACTCGGAGCGAATGTAGACATAGCCGATCGTCGCCCCGACCGACAGGGCAGCGATCGTCATTCCCTCGATGAGGAGGAAGGGATCGCCCTCCATGAGCATGCGGTCGGCGAAGGTGCCGCTATCGCCTTCGTCTGCGTTGCAGACCACGTATTTGCGATCGGCATCGACCCCAGCGACGGTGCGCCATTTGATCCCGGTCGGAAACCCCGCTCCGCCGCGGCCTCGTAAGCCGGAGACCAAGACCTCATCGATTATCGTTTTCGGCCCGAGACTCAAGGCACGCTCAAGCCCCCTCAGGCCGCCATGGAGGCGATAGTCGTCGAGCGAAAGCGGGTCGGTCGCGCCGCAGCGACTGAAGACAAGGCGCTGCTGGCGTGCGAAATAAGGGATGTCATCGACCCGGCCGAGCGACTTTGGATGCGCGCCGCCATCCAGGAAGCCAGCTTCGAACAGCGAACCCACTTCCCGAGGCTCTACCGGCCCGTATGCAACCCTTCCGCCCCGCCCCTCGACTTCGATCAAGGGCTCGAGCCAGAAGAGGCCTCGCGTGCCCGTGCGCACAACCGTCAGCGCCATTCCACGCTTGGCGGCCTCGCGGGCCAGCGCCTTTGCCACGGCGTCCGCACCGACGGAAAGAGCGGAAGAATCCGCCGGAAGGAAAACGCGTGCGCTCATTGCGCCTGTCCCCTTGCCTTCGCGACAACCGCATCGAGCCGATCCCGGTCGAGCCTGCCGATGGGTTGGCCGTCCAGAAGCGCTGCGGGCGAGAGGGCGCAGTTGCCGAGGCAATAGACGGTCTCGACATGGAGCGAACCGCCGGTTTGCGGGTCATCTGGAACGATGCCGTGGCGCGCCTCGAGATGGGCGACGAGGTCCTCGCACCCCATCGCCTGGCAGGATTCGGCTCGGCAGAGCTTCAGCACCGTTCCGGTTGACGGCGCCCGGCGGAAGTCGTGGTAAAAGCTGACGACGCCGAGCGCCTCGGCTTTCGAGATGTTCAGCGCCTCGGCCATCAGCGCTATCGCCACGTCGTCAATATAGCCGAACTGACGCTGGAGATCGTGCAGAATCGGCAGGGCCGCACCCGGCGTCGCACGGTTGCGGTCTATGACGATGCGGGCAAGCTCGGCGTCGAAAGCCGCTTTGGCGGCCATCAGGTCCTCCGAAAGGCGTAAGGGATTTTGCGCCTCTCAAGCAGCAGCGGCAAATGGAACGTTTCGAAGCAACGATAGGAAATTTCTATTGCGCCGCTGATCGGGGCGGCTCGATGAGGGCAGCTATGTCGGCTGGCCATTGCATCGTGAACAGATTCCGGGCGAGCGGCGAAGGCGGCTCCCGGTCGCTCATCACAAGGCCGATGGTGCGGTGAGCTCTCGGTTCAACCAGCTCGATCGGGCGCGTGCCGTTCGGAACGCCGAAGAAGCGCAACAACTGTTTGGGCACGATCGCCGACCACCGGCCGGCGCTGACGTGCGACACGAGATTGAATATCGAATTCGTCTCGACCGCTGGAACGGGCTTTTCCCCGACGGATCGGAAAATGCCGTCGATGATACGTCGGTTCTGCATATCCGGCGTCAGCAGACACAGAGGCGCGGCTGCAGCTTGCCGCCACGACACTTCGGTGCGGTCGGCGAGGGCGCCGCCGACGGGAGTGAGGAACACGTATTCCTCGACGCAGACCGGCTTCGCCTTGACCCGGTCGATCGGCTCGGCGTCGAGATAAGTCAGGCCGGCCTCGAGCTCGAATTCCTCGATCCCGCGCTCGATCTCCTGGCTGTTCAGCGACAGGACCGTTATTGCGACTGCGGGAAAGCGGGCGTAGAACGGGCCGGTAATCTGCGAGACGATCGGCAGCGCCGTCGGGATTGCGCCGATCCGCAGCCGGCCGCTCAGGCCCTTGTCGATCTCCTCGAGGCCACGGCGCAGATTCTCTGCCTCGGCGAGGATCCGGTGAGCATGCTCGACCGCAAGCCGGCCCTGCGGAGTCAGGCCGACGAACCGGTGGCCTCGCTCGACGATCGGCGCCCCAAGATCCTCTTCGAGGAGACGGATCGCCGCGGAAAGCGTGGGCTGCGAGACGTGACAGGCCTCGGCCGCTCGCCCGAAGTGTCTTTCGCGGGCCAGCGCAACCAGATACTCGAGCTGGCGCAACACCATGACGCCGCCTCCCCGCCGCATTGGCGGCGCCGATCGCGGCTAAGTCAATAGAGCAAGCCTATAGCCGCTGTCATTCCTGCTGGAGATCGGCTTGTTTCGGCGCTAGAACGCGGATCGAACGGAGACCGTCGATGCCAAGCCAACGGAGCGGTGTAGGGACGCCGGCTTTATCAATCTCGATCGCCGCAACGGCGGCGGTGGCAGGCGTCCTCGTGCTGGCGGCGCTGTGGCTTGCATTCGCCCAGCAGACCTCGCCGTCCCGGTCCCTGATCGGGGGCCCGTTCGCGCTGGACGACGCGAACGGCAAGACGGTCACCGACCAGAGTCTGCGCGGGCGGCCGTTCCTCGTGTATTTCGGCTATACCCATTGCCCCGACACCTGCCCGACTGAGCTCGCGCGCATTTCCGACGTGCTTGTGAAAATGGGAGACCAGGCGGTGCCGGCGCTATTCATCACGGTCGATCCGGAACGCGACACGCCAAAGGTGATGCAGGACTACGTCAGCAGCTTCAATCCCCATATTATGGGGCTCTCGGGAACCCCTCAGGCCATCGGTTCGGTCGAAAAGGCCTATCGGGTCTTCGCCCGCAAGGGTGAGATTCAATCGGACGGCAGCTATTCCATGGATCACAGTTCCATCATCTATCTGATGGACAAGTCCGGCGCTTTCGTCCAGGCGCTGAACCTCGACCAGCCGCCAGACGAAACGGCCAAGGAACTCAGGCGCTACCTCTGACGATTGCGCAGCTCCGGTCGCTTTGCTAGAGCGATGGTGTGTCTCGGTTGACTTCCCTGCGAATGGGCGTCGATGGCCTTTGTGGGAAGCGATGGGAATGCCTATGGAAAAGTTTACGACATTGACCGGGGTCGCCGCGCCCCTGCCGATCGACAACGTCGACACGGACAAGATCATCCCCAAGCAATATCTCAAGACGATCAAGCGGACGGGACTCGGCGCCGGCCTATTCGCGGAAATGCGATATCGCGACGACGGATCCGAGCACCCTGATTTCGTTCTCAACAAGCCCGCTTACCGAAGGGCGGCAATTCTCGTCGCCGGCGACAACTTCGGCTGCGGCTCGTCGCGTGAGCATGCGCCGTGGGCCCTGCTCGACTTCGGGGTGCGCTGCGTAATCTCCACTGACTTCGCCGACATCTTCTACAACAACTGCTTCAAGAACGGCATCCTGCCGGTCAAGGTGTCGCGTGAAGATCTCGCCAAGCTCATGGACGACGCCGAGCGCGGCGCGAATGCGACGTTAACCATCGATCTGCCGGCGCAGGAGATACGTGGGCCGGACGGCGGGGTGGTCAAATTCGAGATCGACCCGTTCCGCAAGCACCGCCTGATGGAGGGTCTGGACGACATCGGCCTTACGCTGGTCGAGGCGCAGGCGATTGAGGCGCACGAGAAAAGCAAAGCCGCCGCGCATCCCTGGCGGTGAGGCTTGGCGCCCACGTTTCCGATCGGCCAAACGGCGGATTTGTCAAAATGGCGTCTCTGCCTGTAGTGTTGGGCGAAAAATAGAACGGTGAGCGACCGGGTCGATGAACGGCACGACGGTCTTTGTCACCGCGATCGGTTACGTCCTTCTGTTGTTTCTGATCGCGTGGTGGGGCGATCGCGGCGGGCGGCGTTTCGCCTCGGGCGGATCGCGGGCGACCGTCTACGCGCTGAGTCTGGCGGTCTATTGCACGTCTTGGACCTACTACGGCTCGGTCGGCCTCGCTTCCAAGCACGGCCTTGATTTCCTTCCGATCTACATAGGCCCGATCATCGTCATCGGTCTCGGCGCGCGGTTCGTCGGACGGATCGCCAGTCTCGCGCGGGCGCAGAACCTGACGACCGTCGCCGACTTCGTTTCGGCGCGCTACGGCAAGTCGCAGGCGGTGGCCGCGCTCGCAGCGCTGATCGCTCTCGTCGGCTCCGCACCCTATGTCGCGCTGCAGCTGAAGGCGGTGTCGAACACGCTGCTCACGGTCGTGGCCTCCTTCGACAAGGCTCGGCTCGTCCCGGACACGCCCTCGGCGTATTTCTCGCTTGCCATAGCGCTGGTGCTCGCCGCGTTCGCCATGGCCTTCGGCACGCGCCGCATCAACCCGAAGGAGCACCAGGATGGCCTCATTCTGGCGATCGCCGCCGAGTCGCTCGTCAAGCTGGTGGCGTTTCTTGCGGTTGGCGCATTCGTCGTATGGCGGCTGAACGGCGGGATCGTCGGTCTGACCGAGGCGGCCCAGTCGAATCCCGCCATCGCCGCCGTCATCCAGACGCGGCCGGATCCTGCGTTCTGGAGCGTCACCACGCTGCTTTCCGCTTTCGCCATCATTCTGCTGCCGCGCCAGTTTCATGTCGCCATAGTCGAGAACCACGACCAGCGCGGGGTGCGAACCGCCTCGTGGCTCTTCCCCACCTATCTCGTCCTGATCAACCTCTTCGTGGCGCCGCTCGCGATTGCGGGTCTCAAGATGTTTCCGGACGGCGGCATCGACCGCGATCTTACGGTGCTGGCGCTGCCGCTCGCTGCCGGCGCTCGCGGCGTCGCGCTGCTGACGATGATCGGCGGCCTGTCCGCCGCCACCGGCATGGTGGTGCTGGACAGCCTCGCCCTCGCCATCACGATCTCGAACGACCTCGTGATGCCGCTCCTGTTGCGGCGGCGCGCCGCCAGGACGCCGGCAGCCGAGGGGGACATCGGCGCTCTGGTGCTCTGGATCCGCCGCATCGCGATCGTGGGCGTCCTCGGCCTGGGCTATGCCTACGAGCGCGTCGCCGGGCAGGCGGCGCTGGTGTCGATCGGCCTTCTGTCGTTCGCCGCGGTCGCGCAGATCGCCCCGGCCTTTCTCGGCGGCCTTTTCTGGCGGCGCGGCACGGCGCGCGGGGCGATCGCCGGCATGACGGCCGGATCCCTTTCCTGGTTCTATCTGCTGCTCCTGCCGTCGATCGAGCCGCAGCGGGCGCTGACGACCTACCTTGCGCATGGACCGCTGGCGATCGCCTGGCTGAGCCCGGCCGCGCTGGTCTCCTTTGCGCCAAGTCCGCTGGTCGGCGGCGTCGTTCTGTCGCTCCTCGCCAACGCCGCCGCTTACGTCATCCTTTCCTTGACCCGTCAGCCGAGCGCGCTCGAGCGGACGCAGGCGAGCGCCTTCGCCGGGGTCGGCGGAAAGCCGCAGGCCTTCCGCCTCTGGCGCTCGTCCACCACCGCCGGAGAGCTCGAGGCGGCGGTCGCGCGCTATCTTGGCGCCGCGCGGGCCCGCCGCGCGTTTTCGGCCTTCATGCGCGAGACCGGCCTCGAGTACGATCCGTCCCGCGAAGCGAGCGCGCAGCTCATCCGCCAAGCGGAATTCCTGCTGTCGCCCGCCATCGGCGCGTCGACCTCGCGCCAGGTTCTGTCGCTGCTGCTCAGGCCGCGCAATCTCTCGGGGCACTCCGCCTTGCGGCTGATCGACGAAGCCTCGGCGGCAATCCAGTCGAGCCGCGACCAGTTGCAGCATGCGCTCGACCATGCGCGCCAGGGAATTACCGTCTTCGATTCGAACCTGGCGCTGACCGCCTGGAACCGCGAATTCGTCGAGCTGTTCGACCTGCGGCCCGGAATGCTGCGTCACGGCCTCGGCCTCGACGAGATCGTGCGCTTCAACGCGGCTCGCGGCGCTTACGGGCCGGGGGATTCGGAGGACTTCGTCGCCGAGCGGGTCGCCGCCCTCCTCTACGATGATCAGCCGACCCGCCTCCGGCTCTTTTCCACGCGCCGGGTGATCGAGGTTCGTTCGGCGCGGCTGCCGGACGGCGGCATCGTGACCACCTACACCGACGTGACCGAGACAGTGCAGACCGAGGAAGCTCTCGAAGCTGCAAACGAGCTTTTGGAAAAGCGGGTCGACGAGCGTACGGCCGAGTTGCAGCGTCTCAACGCGGAACTTGCGCGCGCCAAGACGGCGGCGGAAGCTGCGAACCTGTCCAAGACCCGCTTTCTCGCAGCGGCGAGCCACGACATTCTCCAGCCCTTGAACGCGGCCCGCCTCTACGCCAGCTCGCTCGCCGAAGGCATAAGCCAGATCGGCCGCGACGAGCGGGCGGATCTGGCGCGCAATGTCGATGTCTCGCTGGAGGCGGTCGAGGAGATCCTCGGCGCCCTGCTCGACATTTCCCGTCTCGACGCCGGGGCGATGAAGCCGGAGATTTCCGACGTGCCGGTCGCCGATCTCGTACGGATGCTCGAGATCGAGTTTCAGCCTCTCGCCCGCTCCAAGGGGCTCGACCTCAGGTTCGTCTCGAGCCGGCTGGCGATCCGGACCGACCGGCGGCTCATGCGCCGCCTCTTGCAGAACCTCGTCTCGAACGCGCTCAAGTATACGCTGAAGGGCCGCGTGCTGGTCGGTTGCCGCAGGGCGGGCGGGGCTCTGCGCATCGAAGTCTGGGACACTGGCCTCGGCATCCCGCCGGATCAGCAGCGGGCGGTGTTCCAGGAGTTCCAGCGGCTCGACCAGGGCGCCCGGGTCGCCCGGGGTCTCGGCCTCGGCCTGTCGATCGTCGAGCGCCTCGGTCGGGTGCTCGCCCATCCGGTCGTCCTCAACTCCCGGCCGGGCAAAGGCTCCGTCTTCTCCGTCGCCGCGCCGATGGGCGCGCCGACGGCGGAGAACCGCGAGGAGAGCGGCGCGCTCCCGGCCGCGATCGGCGGCGAGCCCTTGAGCGGCCTCAAGATTCTCGCCATCGACAACGAGCCGAGGGTGCTCGAAGGGATGCGGGTTCTCTTGAGCCGGTGGGGTTGCGTCGTCGCGACGGCGCACGGGCTCGCCGAAGCGCGGGAAGCGATTGCGCGCTTCGGATCGCCCGACGTCATCATCGCCGACTATCATCTCGACCAGGGCGACGGCGTCGAGGCCGTCCGGACTTTACGCGCCGAACTCGGATGGGCGGCGCCGGCGATCCTGGCGACCGCCGACCGCAGCCTCGAGGTGCGCGGGGAGGCGGCCGGCGCCGACATCATCATCCTCAACAAGCCGCTGAAGCCGGCGCCCTTGCGGGCTCAGCTGACGCGTTATCGCGCTTTGCGTGAGGCTGCGGAATAGTGCGGTTTTAATTCCCAGGATCGGCAACCGCGCCTCGACCCAGCAGTCCTGCCGAGCGCTCCTTTCTGCAGCCCCCCGGTCGATTTGGAATTGCTTGCAATTTCTTGGACAGCGGCTTTCTCGCCGGACACATTGCCTTGGATTTCCTTGGATTTCCTTGGATTCTCTCGTCAGAAATGAGCTTTTTCAATGACTTGCGAGGAGTCCCCGCGTCAGAAAAGTTGTGGTTGTCCCGGAAATGGCAGCGAGGACCAGGCGAAACGCCTCCACAGAGACAAAGGTCGTCTTGAGATCGAAGTCGCCGATCATCTGGCGCCTGCTTTGAAAATGGCTCGGGAGTGACGCCAGTTTAGAACTTATGCCGGATTCGGGTCGCTGTCCGGGGCGACGAAAACATTGTAGGAGGGAATCCGGTTTTCTCAAAGGGAATGTCGACAAGCGCGTTTCGGTCAGGGCGCTCCCCTCTCGCCTGTTGCTGCCTTTGTCATGCGTGTTCTTGCATGATTATGCGGAATCTGCCATGGTCCGACCTTGATGCCGATCCTCGCCGCCGAACGCCAGCAGCAAATTCTCGAACGGCTCCTCCGGGAAGGCCGCGTGCTGGCGGGAGACCTGGCGGAGGCCTTCGGCGCTTCCGACGACACCGTCCGGCGCGATCTGCGCGATCTGGCCGCGCGTGGGCTTTGCCGGCGGGTGCATGGCGGCGCGCTGCCGCTGTCGCCGGCCTCAGGGGCGGCGGACGAACGCGCCGGCGAAGCGGCCGAGCGCAAGGCGGCGCTCGGCGAGGCGCTAGTTGAACTCGTGGGGCCGGGCCAGTTCGTCTTCATCGACGCCGGCTCGACCAATCTGGCGGCGGCCCGGCTCCTGCCCAATGGGCTCGACCTCACGGTCGCGACGCACGATCCCAACGTCGCCGCGGCTCTGTCGGCTAGGTCGGACATCAGGGTCTGGCTGATCGGCGGACGTGTCGACCGAACCGTCGGCGCGGCGCTGGGAGGACGGACGCTGAGCGACATCGAGGCCATGCGTCCGGACCTCGTCCTCCTCGGGGTCTGCGCGCTCGACCCAGCAGGAGGCGTTGCCGCCTTCAATGCCGAGGACGCCGACATCAAGCGCGCGCTGCTTCGCAACACCGGCTCGGTCGCCGCCGCGGTCCTGAACGAAAAACTCGGTACCGGGGCGCCCTTCGCCATCGGCCCTGCGAACAGCCTCCGTCGCGTGGTGGTCGAGGCGGACGCGCCCGAGCCGCTCGTGCGGGAACTCAAGGGGCGCGGCGTCATCGTCTATTCGGCGGCCCCGGCGCGGACGGGTTAGGCCCGGGCTCCGTCTTACGAGCAGGACGACAAGATCGTGGGGAACCGATTGACAACCGCCCGTGCCGACCTTGTCCGCAGCAAGATCGTCCGAAGCCTCTGGCCGGAGCGGCTGGCGACGCTCGGGGTGTTCTTCGCCAACGGCCTCGGGATCGGGGCGTGGGCCGCGGCCATCCCGCGGGTGAAGGAGAACCTGAGTCTCAGCGACGCCGCCCTCAGTCTAGTCCTGCTCTCCTTCGCGGCGGGGGCGTTGGCGTCGATGCCGCTGACGGGGCTCGTCGCCGCGCGACTCCCGAGCGGACGGGCGACCTCAGCGGCGGGTCTCGCCTTCGTCGCAGCGCTCGCGGCGCTGGTTCTCGCGCCGTCGCTGCTGTTGCTTTGCGTCTCGACCCTTGTCGCCGGCGCGGCGAACGGGGCGATGGATGTTTCGATGAACGCGCACGCCAGCGACGTCGAGCGGCGATGGGGGCGCCCGGTCATGTCGTCGTTCCATGCCGCCTTCAGCCTCGGCGGCGCCGCTGGCGCCATTCTTGGCGCATGGCTCGCCGCGTCCGCGACCGCCCTTGGCCTTTGGGGCCCCTGCCTCATCGGCCTGGCCATCATCGCGCTCTCCGCCAGCCCCCTGTGGGACAACGGCGGGCGGCTCGGCCGCGGCTCCCTCGTCCTCCCCGGACAAAACTTGCTTCCGCTGGCCGGCCTGGCGCTGCTGTCGATGATGACGGAAGGCGCCGTCGGCGACTGGAGCGGAACCTATCTAATGCAGTCGGGCGTCGCCATCGGGCTCGTCGCGGTCGCCTATGCGGCATTTTCCCTTTGCATGATCGTCGGCCGCAGTTTTGGCGATTCCGTCGTGCGTCTTGCCGGGCCGCGCGCCACGGTGGCGTCCGGCGCGCTCCTCGCCGCCGCCGGCCTCGCGATCTCAGTCGCCTGGCCCGGCTTGCCGGCGGGGATTGTCGGCTTTGCGTTGGCCGGGGCAGGCCTCGCCAATGTCGTTCCGGTCATCTTCAGCACGGCTGGGCGAGCGGCCTCGCCGCCGGCGGTCGGCATCGCCTCCGCCGCGACCGCCGGCTACGCCGGCCTTCTCCTCGGCCCGGCCGCCGTCGGCGGCGTCGCTTCGGTCGCCGACCTGCGGATGGCGATCGCCATGCTCGCGCTTGTCGCCCTGGCGGCGGCTGGGCTGGCGTTTTCACCGGCTGGCGGGCTCATGAGCTCGAGGTGATCGGCGCCGCGCCGCATTTGGCTTATAGGAACGTCTCGATTCCCATTAGCCGAGAGCCGCTCATGCCTTCGCTCCGTCCATTCGACGACATCCGCGCGCTGCTCCAAAAAATGCCGGCGGCGGACGAGGCTGCCGTCGCGGCCGCGCGGGAGCGTGAGGGGCAATTGACCAAGCCCGCCGGCTCGCTCGGGCGGCTCGAGGAGATTTCGGCCTTTCTGGCCGGGTGGCAGGGCTCCGCCCGGCCGCATGTCGATAAGCCGCTGGTCGCAGTCTTCGCCGGCAATCACGGCGTCGTGGCGCAGGGGGTCTCGCCGTTCCCGCCGTCGGTCACCCAGGCGATGGTGGCGAATTTCACTTCCGGCGGCGCGGCGATCAACCAGATCTGCAAGACCTTCGATTTTTCGCTGAAGGTGTACGAGCTGGCGCTGGAGAAGCCGACCGGCGATATGACGAAAGAAGCCGCGATGGACGAGCGGACGTGCGCCGGAACGATGGTCTATGGCATGGAGGCGCTGGCCTCCGAGCCGGACGTGCTGGCGCTCGGCGAGATGGGCATCGGCAACACCACGGCGGCGGCGGCGATCTACTGCGCGCTCTACGGCGGCGAGCCGGAGCATTGGGTCGGCCGCGGCACCGGGGTGGACGACGACGGTCTCAAGCGCAAGGCCGACGCCGTGCGCAGGGCGGTCGCGCTGCACAAAGACCACCTTGCCGATCCGCTCGAAGTTCTGGCGCGGCTCGGCGGACGTGAGATCGCCGCCATGGCGGGGGCGATCCTCGCCGCCCGCTTGAGGCGCACGCCGGTCGTGCTCGACGGCTTCGTCGTCTCGTCGGCCGCCGCCGTCCTCAAGGCGCTCGACCCAACCGCGCTCGATCATTGCCTCGCCGGCCACGTCTCGGCCGAGCGCGCGCACGGCGAGGCGCTGAAGCGGCTCGGCAAGACGCCCCTCCTCAATCTCGGCATGCGGCTCGGCGAAGGCTCCGGCGCGGCGCTGGCGCTCGCAGTGGTCAAGGCGGCCGTCGCCTGCCACAACGGCATGGCGACCTTCGCGGAAGCCGGGGTGGCGGGCAAGGAAGGGTAAAAACCGAGTTTGACGGGGGCTGGCCTTCGGAGTTCGCCCGGCGAACGCGGTGACGCGGTCAGCGCGCCTATGCCCGGCAAAGAAGGGTTGATTCGATGAGCGAGAAGCGGTGGAGCGCTGTCGACGCCTATTTCAGCGACACGGTCGTCGGTCGGGACGATGTCCTCGAAGCTGCGCTGAAGGCCAATGCGGCGGCCCGCCTGCCGTCGATCGACGTCTCCGCCGCGCAGGGCAAAATGCTTACGATCATGGCGCGGATGGCCGGGGCGCGGAAGGCGCTGGAGATCGGCACGCTCGGCGGCTTTTCCTCGATCTGCATCGCCCGGGCCTTGCCGGACGATGGCCGGCTGGTGACGATCGAATACCTCGAGAGGCACGCGAATGTCGCGCGGGCCAATATTGCCCGGGCAGGACTGGCCGACCGGGTGGAACTGCGCCAGGGCGCAGCGCTCGACATCCTGCCGATGATCGAGGCCGAGGGGCTCGGGCCGTTCGATTTCGTCTTCATCGACGCCGACAAGGCCAACAATCCGAGCTATCTGAGCTGGGCTTTGCGGCTCTCCCGGCCGGGGACGGCGATCGTCGTCGACAATGTCGTCCGGAGCGGCCGGATCGCCGATCCGTCCAGCAAGGATCCGGACGTGACCGGCACGCGGCGCATGTTCGAGATGATGTCGCAGGAGCCGCGCCTCGAGGCGACGGCGATCCAGACGGTCGGCGACAAGGGCTGGGACGGTTTCGCGCTCGCCATCGTCAGGTGAGCCGACGAGCCGCACGGTTGTGTTGAAGCCTTGTCCCCATTGATTGTTCGGTCATCGTCAATGCGCGGTCAAAACATGCCCGCGCTTCTCCGGGCTGAAGCGGATCACCACGACGATTGCGATCGCCACCACCGCGGCGACCACCGTCAGTGCGAAGGCGTAGTTTCCACCATTCGCTTGGGCGATCTGAGCCTGGAACGGCGCGTTGTAGGAGGCGAGAAAGTTACCGGCCTGATAGACGAAGGCCGGAATCGTGGCGCGGGCAGCGCCGGGCGAGAGCTCGTTGAGATGTGCGGGAATGACGCCCCAGGCGCCCTGAACCGCGATCTGCATGATGAAGGCGCCGACAGCGAGCACGACCGGGGTCGAGGCATACGCCCACAAGGGAATCGCCGGCAGCGCAATCAGCGCGGCTATCGTGATGGCGTTGACGCGGCCGATCTTCTCGGAGTAGTGGCCGAACGTCAGGCCGCCTACGATCGCGCCGAGATTGGCGACGATGGTGATCCAGCTCACCGTCGCCGGATCGAAGTTGTGCTGCTTCTGCAGGAAGGTCGGATAGAGATCCTGCGTGCCGTGGCTGAAGAGGTTGAAGCACATCATCAGTACGACCATGTAGATGACGAGACCCTTATGATCGACGACGGTCTTCCACAGGTTGGGCTTGGCGTGCGCCTTGGAGGCTTCGAAGGCGGGCGATTCCGGCACCGCGGAGCGAATGTACAGCACGACTAGGGCCGGCAGGACGCTGAGCAGGAACATGAAGCGCCAGCCGATCGTGTAGTCTCCGATGGTCCGGCCGTAGAGAAGCCCGTAGACCACGGCGGCGAGCAGAAAGCCGCTCGGATAGCCGCATTGAAGGAAGCCCGACACCACGCCGCGTGCCCCCGGCGGGATCGACTCCATCGCCAGCGAGCTGCCCAGCCCCCATTCGCCGCCCATGGCGATGCCGAAGAGGGCGCGCAGGACGAGGAAGATCCAAAGATTCGGGGAAAAGGCGGCGAGCGCGCCGATGATCGAATAGCAGAGGATATCGAGCATGAGCGCCGGCTTGCGGCCGAAGCGGTCGCCGATGCGGCCGAAGATGAAGGCGCCGACGAAGCGCATCGCAAGCGTCAGAAAAAGCGCATAGGCGACCGCGGGAACGCCGACGCCAAATTCCTGGGCGATGTCCTTGAGAAGGAAGGTCAGGAGAAAAAAATCGAAAGCGTCCAGCGTCCAGCCGAGCCAAGCGGCGACGATCGT
This sequence comes from uncultured Alphaproteobacteria bacterium, assembly GCA_963820795.1. Taxonomy (GTDB): domain Bacteria; phylum Pseudomonadota; class Alphaproteobacteria; order Rhizobiales; family Beijerinckiaceae; genus Roseiarcus. The sequence goes on along the minus strand of CAWGBJ010000009.1, from coordinate 323,310 downwards.
CCGCCTCTGTTCCCCCGTCAGGTTCATGGCCGTCCTCCCAGGCCCGCGGCGGTTCTTCCTCGCCGTCGCCTTTGAAGACAGTTTAGCGACAGTCAGGCCGGACGCAAGCGTCGCCGCCCCGCTCTCCCCGCTCTTCCGGCGCCTCGTCTCGACAGTGGCGGCGGCGGGTTCTATTGAGCGCTTTTGAGGTCAATCGTCGAGCCGGGACGGGGCGTTCGGATGATCATCGCCATCGACGGTCCCGCGGCTTCCGGCAAAGGCACGATCGCCCGGCGGCTCGCGGCCCATTACGGACTGCCGCACCTGGACACGGGTCTCCTCTATCGCGCGACCGCCGCAGCGGTGATCGCCGAGAATCGCAATATCTACGACGAGGCGGCGGCGGTTTCCGCGGCGCGCGGGCTCGGTCTCACCGACTTCGACGAGCGGACCCTGCGCAGCCGGCCGGTCGGTGAGGCGGCGTCTGTCGTCGCCGCCATGCCGGGGGTGCGGGCGGCCCTGCTCGACGCGCAGCGGAGCTTCGCTGCGCGTCCGGGCGGGGCGGTGCTCGACGGGCGCGACATCGGTACGGTCGTCTGCCCCAAGGCGACGATCAAGATCTTCGTCACGGCGAGCGCCAAGGCGCGCGCACAGCGGCGCGCCCTGGAGCTGGCGCAGCGGGGCGAGGTCGCCGACTACGACGCGATCCTCGCCGATATCCTCAGACGCGACGCGCGCGATTCCGAACGGGCGGCCGCGCCCCTCAAAGCCGCAGAGGACGCAATCCGCCTCGATACGACGCACCTCGGGATCGATGCCGCCTTCGACGAGGCGCTGAGGATCGTCGAAGCGGCGCGGATTAAAGCCTAGGAGAGCGGCAGCACGAGAGGCGCCCGCTCGCCTGGGACGGCCCGTTCAGGCTGCGGTTTTCGAAAGCCGGTGGTGAGTGGCGCGCAGTCGTTCGATCGCGTCGTCGATTTCGCTGCGCTGGCGTTCGAGATGGCCGATCTGGTTGATGATCTGCTGCGGCTGCAGCTGCTCCTCCAGATCAGGCGTTTCCTTGGCCCCCTTGCCGCCGATGAGGTCCATGATCTCGGTGAGGGTGAAGCCGAGCTTCTTGCCCCGGAGAATCATTTCCAAACGGACGCGATCAGCGCCGCGATAAAAGCGCGCATTGCCCTCCCGACGCGGCTTGATCAACCCGCGATCCTCATAAAAACGCAGGGTGCGGAGGCTGACGCTGTACAGCCGAGACATCTGGCTGATCGTCAGCTCCGGGTCGTTTTCGAACGCAGCGTTTGTTTTCCCGTCCGGCGCGCCCGACGCGGCGGTCGAAGCGGCATGATCGAGGGACGAGTTCATGCTCATGGCCTCTCCTTTCGTAGGCGCCGTTGCGTTTGCGCCCGACTGATTCGCGCGCCCCTGCGCGAACCGAGTCCACTATGCCCCAGAGAAGCCGAAATGCAACTAAAAGTTGTCAAGTTCGGAAATACAACTTTGTGGATGGCCGGCGCCGCGGCTCCAAGGCGCTCATTAACCCTTCCTTCACCACGCCGCCCGAAATTGCCTCGAGCGCCGCGATCGGAGGGCGCGCGATTCGCTAACGCTTTCGAGATATTGAGCACAACCATGGCGTGGGAAACGGCGACCGCCCAGAGGACCCAGCACATCGCCGAGGACGCGGCGCGCCGCGCCGGAATGACGCTCGAGCAATGGCTCGGCGAGGCGATCGTCGTTCATGCCGCGCACGAAAATGTCGGCGACGGGACGCAGTCACAGGCTTCTCCGTCAGTAGGCGAGCGCGTAGCGCGCCCGGAGCCCACGCTGGGCGACGAGGCCGAAGCGATCCCGCCAGCGGATGAGCGGCGGCCGCCCGCCGCGCAAGACTTGCTGGAGGCCGCGATCCGGCGAATTGAGCGCGGGCTGGCGCGCAATGCGGAGGAAACTCTGCGCACGCTTGGTTCGATCAAGCTCCCGGCAGAGCCGTCGAGCGCCAAACCGCCCAATCCGGTTGACCCGAGGCTGGCAGGAGCGGCGCCAGCTGCTCCTGCCACGGGAAATGGACGAAGCGCAGGTCCCGCACCGCCCGCCTTTCGGCGCGCCGCGGCCGCGCTTTCGGGCGACCAGCGTCTCGACGAGAATTTAGCGCAAACGCGCGGCCCGGCGAGCGAATTGAAACTGTCTCTGAAGGCGGATACGGCGCCCCCGCGCGTTGAACTGAAGGACGCGGTTTCGCAGATCGCCCGGCGGCGCCACGAGCTGGACGCTCGCAGCGCCTCTGACCGCCTCTCTTATTGGCGGGCGGACCCCGAAACCGGCCCAGGCCAAGCCGAAAAAGCGCGAGCCGCCGCGACCCAGATCACAGCGCCGGGTCGGGATGAGACTGGTGCGGACATTCGGGACTCCCCGATAGAGCCGGCCCAGGCGCCAGAGGTCAGGCCCGTCTGGAAGGCGTCGCGCGGCGACATTCGCGCGCTCGAGCGCAAGCTGGATCATTTGAGTCGGACGAGCGCCGAGTTTTCCGCCGGCGCGGCCGGCATCGTGACAATGCGGGCGGAGATCGCCGAGATCCGGCGCAGTTTGGCGGATCTCGCGCCGCGCAATGCGATCGTGGCGCTCGAAGGCGCAATCAGGGACTTGAGCCAGCGGGTCGAGGTCCTGCGGCAAAATGGACATCGCGAAACGCTGCTGGCTCCGCTGCAGGCAATGGCTGAAGAAATGCGGGCGACCCTGAAGGCGCACGATCCGCAGGCGGTCGCCGCGATCCTCGAACGCGAAATTCGTTCAATCGGGACGAAGATCGACAGCCTGGGCAAGAGCGCCGTCAATCCGGATACGTTTGAACGCATCCGGGCGCAGACGGAGGAGGTCCGCAACCTGCTCGCCGCCGCGGCGACTCGCGCCGTGCCGTCGGATCGTCTCGAACGACAAATCGGCGAGCTCGCCGACCGTGTCGAGCGTCTGGGCGCCAGCGCGACGCCGCATCTCGAGATCCATCAGATGGCGACCTCGTTCGCCGATTTCCGCAGGGAATTCGAGCGCTGCACGCCGCTGCCGGCCCTGGTCTCGGTCGAACGGCGGCTCGAGGGGATTGCGGCGCGGCTCGACCAGGAAATCGCCCGTCCGGTTCAGCCGGCGTTCGACGCGCGGCCGTTCGATGACTTGGCGCGGCGCATCGAAGGGGTGCGGGAGGCCGTCGTGTCCCGCGCGGAGGAGCCTAGAGCGGAGGCCGACCGGCTGGAAGCCTCGGTGAGGGCGCTCAGCGCCAAGCTCGAAAACCAACCCGCCGGGCCGCTCACCAACCTCATTCAGGACATCAACACAAAACTCAGCGCGGTAGGGCAACGGGACGGCGCTACGCCGCTGGCCGAACAGCTGCTGGCGCAGATCGTCGACAAGCTCGACCGGCTGCCGCAGGCGATCTCGCCTGCCCCGCCGACGGACATGCGGCCGCTCGAGGAGGCCATCCGCGCGCTCGGCGAAAAGCTCGATCGGTCGGCCGCTCCCGCGCCTGTCCCCGTCGCTGCGGCGGCCCTTGACGGCGACACGATCGAGAGCCTTGCCGATGCGGTTGCGCTTCGCTTTCCGGACCGCGCCACAGCCTGGGCGGGGATAGGGCCGCAAGCCGTCGTCAGCGAGCTCGCCGACATTCACGACAAGGTCGATGCGCTTTCCGTCTCGTCGGACCGGTCCGAGGCGCTGGAGCCGCTGGTGCGGCAGCTCCTCGCGAGGCTCCAGGACAGCGGGACGACGTCGAACGAGACCCAGACCACGAGGCTCGACACCGTCGCAGCCGAACTCTCCGAGATGAGGGCGGAAAGGGTAGAGGCCGACCGGAGCGCCGAGTTGCGGCTGAGCGGCCTGCAGGATGTTCTCGAGAGCCTTGTCGATCGGCTGTCAGGTCTTCCGAGCAGGGGTGCGGCTGACGAGTTGCAGTCGCGAGCGCCGACACTGGAGGGGCTTTCCGTCCGGCCTCTGACAACCTGGCCGGGCGGTTCCGCCAAGGCCGGCGCGACAAGTCAGACCGCCCCCGGATCCTTCGCAGAGCCAGCGGCAGCTCGGGCGGACCGAGACGATTTTCTGCTCGAGCCGGGCGCCGGCGCCCCGAAACGCGCGCAAGAAGGGCGGGACGCAGCCCCGGCGAAGGGCCAAAGAACGAGTCCTGGGGTGTCGGCGCACATTGCCGCAGCCCGTCGCGCGGCGCAGGCTCTCGCGGACGGCATTGCCGGCAGCACACCCGCCGCCGGCGAAACGACCGCCGACGTTCCCTTCACTCCCAAGCCTCTCTACGTCAAACAGAAGCGTTTCCTGCTCTTGGCCGTCGTCCTCGCCGTGACCGTCGCGGCCGCCATTCGTCTTGGAGGGCCACGCCTGCCGTCGGTGCAGAAGCCGGAACCTGCGGGAGGCGCCGGCAAGTCTGCGACGATCGGGCCGTCGAGCCGGGTTTTCGACTTCACCGGCGCCAAGATCGACTCGCGAGCCATCGACCCGGCGCCCACGGCCTCGATCAGCGGGCCGCCTGCGCCTCCCAGGATCAGGGCAGAAGCCGGATCGTCGGTCCCGGATGTCCTGCCCGCTCTGCCAGCCGGGGCGCCGAAAACCCTGCGTGACGCGGCGGCGGCCGGCGTCGCCACAGCGCAATACGAGCTGGGGCAGCGGCTCTTCGAAGGCCGAGGGGTCCCGCAGGACCAGCACGCGGCGGCGCTCTGGTTCGAGCGGGCGGCCGCAGCCGGCCTGGCCCCGGCCGAGTTCCGGATCGGAGCCCTCTATCAGAAGGGCGTCGGGGTCGCGCGCGACGACGTGGCCGCCAAGCGCTGGTACACCAAGGCGGCCGGAGCCGGCAATGCGCGGGCGGCGCACAATCTCGCCGTCATGGACGCCGAGCCGGCGGACGGACAGGCGGACTTCATCGAGGCGGCGAAATGGTTTCGCAAGGCGGCCGACTTCGGCCTTCGCGACAGCCAGTACAATCTGGCCGTGCTCTATGCCCGCGGCCTCGGGGTCGAACGGGACCTCCGCCAGTCGTGGATGTGGTTCTCGCTCGCCGCCGCCCAGGGGGACGCGGACGCCGCCAAGAAGCGCGACGAGGTCGCCGCCAAGATGGATTTCAGCTTCGCTCGCCGCGGCGACTGAGGCTTTGTCCACATTCAAGGCCGCCAAGCCCGACCCGTCCGCGAACGAGGTCGCGCCGCCGCCGGGCGGCTGGGACGCCGGCCCGTCCGCGCGTCCATTGACCCAGACCGACCCCGGCGCGGCTGGGCCGTCGCGGCCGTCGCTTTGAACGCACGTTGGCGCGCGGGCGCAAAGGGACGGGCGCCAACCGGACGTTCATGCCAACTCCGGACAAGGCATGCCCAACGCGGCTTTGAGGATTTTCAAGGTTAGCGCAGAGGGACCGGACCTTTTCGCCATGCCGACCTTGGCGCAGACGTTACCGTGGACTTGGCCTGGCTATGGTCTGGCTCGCCATGGCGGAAGCGGCGCTTTGGCCAAGCGATCATCCCCAATCACCAGGCCGGACGACGTAATCGCCTGGGACTGTCATTCAAACCACAGGAAGCTCGCCGCGTATGGTCGAAGGGGTCGGCGCCTATTCCTCGTCGCGTGAATTCTCGACATTCGCTTCGCGCAGATCAAGCTCCCTTTCGAGCCGGCGGCGCGCCTCGTCCGTCAGCTTGGCGCCACAATATAGATCGTTGATCCTCTCCCGTTCCGCCGAGATCAACTGAAGGTCGATTCCGTCGCGAAGTTTGGCGAACTTCCCTTGGGGCTCCGCGTCGCCGCCGAGAACCTCGTTGGGCAGGAGACGGAAGAGATGAGCGGCGCGAAAGGTCTCGACAAATTTTTTCGGGAGAGCCCGTTCCTGGGCAATCCGGTCAAAGAGTTCAACTGCGGTTTGCGCCGCCACGCGCCGCGCCTCCTGCTCCGCGACATGATCGGCGAGGCGTTCGCGGTGGCTCGCGTCCGCGAGGCCCAGCCGATGCATCACGAAGGGCATGACCGCCCCCTGACCGACCAGGGTCACCAGAATGACGCAGAAGGTCAGAAAGAGAATGAGGTCGCGCTGGGGAAACGGCGCGCCGGTCAGCGTCGTCAGGGGGATTGCGAGCGCCGCCACGAGCGAGACGACGCCGCGAACGCCGGTGAAAGACAGCGCGAAAGCCCACTGCCACGGCGGCGAGGGATCGGCGCGCCTGAGCGCGGGAATGAGCCAGCGAGGCAGGTAGATCGCGGGAAATGTCCAGACGAAGCGCGCAACGATCAGGACGGCGGTGATCAGTAGGGCCGAGACCGCAAGCTCAGAAATTGAATGGCTTCCGATGTTCGCCACAACTGCGCGCGCTTGAAGACCGGTGATCAGGAACAGCATCCCTTCGATCAAGTAGATCAGGAAATCCCAGAAGAAAATGCCTTGCAACCGGGTCGCTGCGCTGATCAGGCGGAATCCGTTCCAGCTCATGTAGAGACCGACCGTCACCGTCGCCAAGACGCCGGAGCCGCCGAGATGCTGCGGCGGCCAGAAGGCGATGTAGGGCGTCAGAATCGAAAGGGTGATTTCGATGCGCGGGTCTCTGACCCAGCGCCGCAAGCGCAACATCAGCCAGCCGACGCCGATCCCCCAAATCAGTTCGCCGGTCACGATCGCGCCAAAGGCAATGGCAGCGCGGTCGAGAGAAAACGCCCCGGTGCTCACCGCCGCGACCGCGAACCGGTAGAGAATAAGCGCAGTGGCGTCGTTGGCCAGTCCCTCGCCCTCGAGGACGAGGAGGATGCGCTTGGGAAGCTTCAGTCGTCTCGCAATCGAAAGCGGCGCGACCGCGTCGGGAGGCGCGACAATCGCGCCAAGGAGAAAGCCGATCGGCCAGGGCAAGGACAAGACGAACCGGGCGGCGACCGCGACGGCCACCGTCGTGAACACGACGCATCCGAACGCGAGCAAGGTAATCGGGCGCAGATTGAATTGAAATTCGCGCCAGCTCATCGAGACCGCCGACGCATAGACGATGGGCGGCAGCACCACCAGGAGCACGAATTCGGGCGCGATCTCGATACTCGGAAGACCCGGAATGAGCGCGAGCAAGACGCCAACCGACACCAGGAGTATCGATGGCGGGATCCTGAGCCGAAGGGCTGCAACGGCCGTAGCGGCGTTCACAGCCAATAGAAGGACCAAGATCTGGATTGTCGCAACCATTGACGCTTCCCTCGGCAATAGCGGCTTGAATCGGAGAAGCCTCGATAGCGCGATTTGAGCCTCGCGGTCATTCGTTCGGTTGTCCCGGAACGACAGCTATTCCCCAAAGTCGGCAACGGCACAAGCACACCGGTCGGGCTGGCGCTAATGGGAAGGCGCCGGTCGCGGAGGCGCGTTCAGATTGACGCGCTGCAGCAGGAAGGCGACCGGCACAAGCAGCGCGGCGGCAAGCGAGAGGACCGCGAAGAGGTCGATGTAGGACAGAAAGGCGGCCTGGTTCATCAGCGTCTGCCCGAACCAGGCGATCGCCTGATGCTGGGCGTTGACTGCGCTCGCGCCATGCCGGGCGAAATAAGAAGCGGCCTGCTTGATCGTCTCGTTATAGGCCAGAGACGTGGGGGTCAGGTTTGCCGCCAGGCGCGCCTGATGGAACTGCTCGCGACGGGCGAGCAAAGTCTGCGAGGCGGAGACGCCGATGCTGCCGCCGAGATTGCGCGCGACATTGATCAGTGCGGACGCCTGGCCGGACTTGCCGGGCGGCAGGCCGACATAGGAAAAGCTGGTAATGGTCAGGAACAGGAACGGCAATCCGGCCATCTGAAACACCCGCGCCCAGGCGAACCAGGCGAAATCGGCGTCGGGGGCGAGGCTCGTGAAGTGGTACATCGCCAGGGAGATCGCCGCCATTCCCGCGGCCATGATATAGCGGGGCTGGACGAAGCGGCTCACTTGCCCGGCCGCGATCATCATCAAGAGCGATACGAACCCGCCGGGCATGAGCGACAGGCCGGCCAGCGTGGCGGTGTAACCGAAGTTCTCCTGCAGCACCTGAGGCAGGAACTGCGTCGTGCTGAACAGGATAGCCCCGACCGCCAGCATGACGAAGAACGAGGTGCCGAACTGTCGGCGGCCAATCAGCCGGATGTCGACGATCGGGTCCGGCCGCGCTAATTCCCATGGGACGAAGGCGAGGAAGGACAGACCGGAGACCAAGGCGCTGATGACGATGAAGTTCGAATTGAACCAATCCTTCTCCTGCCCCTTGTCGAGCACCACTTCGAGAAAACCGAGAGAAAGGGCGACGAGCGCGAACCCCACCCAGTCGACCCTCAGGCCGTGGCGCCACAGCGCTTCGCGCTCCCTGATCAGGAGCGGCGGCTCGTCGACGATGGCGGCGACGAGAGCAAGCGAAATCGCCCCGACCGGGACATTGATGAAAAAGATCCAATGCCATGACGCGTTGTCGGTGATCCAGCCTCCGATCGTCGGTCCCAGCGCCGGGGCGACGATCACGGCGACCCCGTAAGCCGCAAACGCCTGCGAACGTCTCGACGGCGGAAACGAATCCGCGAGCATCGCCTGCTCGCTCGGCGCCATGCCGCCGCCGCCGATTCCCTGAACTGCCCTGGCTGCGACGAGGAGCGTGAGGTTCGGCGCAAGCCCGCAGAGCAGCGAGGCTACGGAAAAAAGGCCGACGGACAGCATATAGAACCGCTTGCGGCCGATCACCTCCGACAGCCAGCCGCTAATCGGCAGGATGATCGCGTTGGCGACCAAGTAGCTGGTGATGACCCAGGTGCTTTCGTCGACGCTGGTCCCCAGCGATCCGGCGATATGCAGCAGCGCGACATTGGCGATCGAAGTGTCGAGCACCGTCATGAACGTCGCCATCGACAGGATGAAGGTGACGAGCCAGGGGTTGTGCTTGCCAGCCGCGGAGCGGCTCGCATCCCAGCCCGTGTCCGCCGTCCGTTCGCTCATCGCACCTTGACCGAGGGCGTGACCGACATGCCGGGGCCAAGCTCGAGGTCCGGCTGCTTGTCGAAGACCAGCTTGACCGGGACGCGTTGGACCACCTTCACATAGTTTCCCGTCGCGTTCTCCGCCGGCAGAGCGCTGAAGGCGGTTCCGCTGCCGGCCTGAATGCTGTTGACCTTGCCTGGAAAACAGCGGCCGTAGGCGTCGATGCAAAGCTGCGCCGGCTGCCCCGTGTGCATGTCGGCGAGCTGGGTCTCGCGGAAGTTCGCGGTCACCCAAACGTCGTGCGGCACGATCAGCATCAGCGTCTGGCCCGGGGTCGCGTAGCTTCCTTTGGCGGCGGTGAGCTGCGTCACCCGACCCTCGAACGGGGCTTTCAGGACCGTTCGCGACAGGTTCACGTTGGCCTGAGTGAGTTCGGCTTGCGCCTGGGCAAGCTGCGCCTCGTCGCTGCGCTTCTGGGCAATCAGCACGGCGAGCTGTTTCTTGGCCTGAGCGAGCCCGGCCTTGGCGGCGTCGAAGGCGGCCTGCTTCTGGATGAGGTCGGAGTGGGTCTGCTGGGCTTGCTGCAGCGTCCCCGCCCCTTTGGTGAGCAGCGTCTGCGCCCGCGCATACTCGTCCTTCGAATAGGCCAGCGCCGCCTCAGCCTGAGTGACGTCCAGCGTCCGCTGATCGATCGTCGCCTGTTGCGCGGCAATCTGCGCCTCGGACGAGCCGATCGCCGCCTGCGCTTGCGCCACTTTGGCCTCGGCCTCGGCCTGCGCCGCCCGGTAATCGCGATCGTCCAGCCTCGCCAACGGCTGACCGGGCTCGACAACCTCGTTGTCGGTGACTGGAACATCGACGATGGCGGCGGAAACCTGCGGGCTGATCGCGCTCGGCCGGGCGTCGATAAAGGCGTCGTCGGTGTCCTCGTAGTTACGGGCGTTGAGCCACCACGCGACCCCGGCGGCAATTACCGCGGCGGCGCAAAGCGCGAGCACCACCGTCAGGAGCTTGTGCCTTGCGATCCAGGATTTTCGCGGTGGGCCCTGGTCGCGTTGCTGATCCCTGTCAGCTCCCGGCCCGGGTTCGTTTTGCCGCTGGCCCGGTTCAGGCTGAGGCGCCACAGGCCTCGTTTCCCCGCGCGCGGGCGAGCGCTGATCATGGGCTGCCGCCACACCGACCTCCAACGGAGCGACCAACAGCCCTATCGCGCTCTTGTTCCGCGAACTCCGTGGGCTTTTTGCAGGCTGATCATTTCGGGCGGCGGTTTGGATGTCTCCCGTAAGGCCCGATCAGCTGCCGGCAAGCCCGGCAGCAAGCATGCAGGTTAGCCGACGAACGCCTGACCCTATTTCTGCAGGGTGAGCGACTGATCGGCGGTGTCGATCGATTTTTCCTGAAGAGTTGGGTCGGCCATCCGGCTCGGGACGGTGGCGGCCTCGGAGGCCACATTGAGCGCGCCACGGGTGAAAGTGCCGAGGGTTTCCACCATTCCGGGCCTCGCATCGGTCAAAGTCTGACCCTCGGCAAGGCGGTCGCCGATCGCGGTGACGACCTCCCCGCTGGCGAACTTGCTATGATTGAATGCATCGACCGAGGCGACGCTTGTCAGGTCAACGACGTTCACATCGGCCTTTTCGAGGATCGAGGAATAGGGCTGCTTGGTCGGGTCGAGCGCGCCCAGACGGGTCGAATCCCGGGCGAGGAAGCTTGACAGCCCGAGCGCCCGGTCGTCGCGGGAAACGAAGAGGGTGAAGCGGGTAACCCTTGGCTTCGCGTCAATCTCGGCAATCTGGCGGCGAAAAACATCGACGTCGATGTCCGGCGAGGCGAGCATCACGTCACGGATTTTCGGCGGCAGTCCACGGTTCCGGATAGCCATCTGTCGCAGCGCTTCGACGGCGAGGTAATTGCCCATCGAGTGCGCCAGAATCGATATCGAGCCGACGTTCGGATCGGCGTTGAGCGCCTGCAGTACGGCTTCCAGCGCGTCGCGGGAGTAGACGGCGCTGTCACGGTCATAGACGTAATCGACGGCGGCGCCGCCGGAAGGCCAGGTGAAAAGCACCGGCGCGACGTCGACGCGCGCGTCGTGGACGATCTGGGCGAAGCGATAGACCGCTTCCTCGAAGCGGGTGTTGTAGCCATGGATGAAGATCAGAACTTTTCGGCCGGGGGTGCGTGCGACGCGGCTGTTGAAATCGGCTTTCGCCGTGGCGAGATCCAGCCGGTCGGCGCGGAGCGTGACGAAGTCGTGCAACGGGTCTCCGGGCGGAGACCGCGGCCATTCGACGTCGCCGGGCTTGCGCGTCGAATCCGGCGGCAGGGACACCACGATATCGGCGAAATCGAGCCCCCTGCCGCGCGCACCGCCGAACATGACGCCGACTGGCTCCACAACCGGCGCACGTGTCGTGGCGACCAGCATGTCCACCCTGCTCGTCCCAGGCGCGGTTGTGCCGACGATGAGCGTGCCAAAGGGCCGGCTGGAACAGCCGGTCGCCAGCACAGCCAGGCCCAAGACGACCGCGAGCGCTGCGCCGGGGCTCCGCCCTGCGACGGTCCCTCCGTCCGGGCCGCGCGGCCTGGAGACGCCGACCCCGAGACGCATTCGGGGTTTATGTCCGGGGCTGAACAGGGGCGCCGATCGCGAATTCGACCGGCGGCGGCAGCATGCCCTGTTTGGCCGGCTCCGGCTGCTTATGGTTCTCGGAAATGTACCACCAGATGGCGGCGAGCACGATGACGATCACCACGATGATCGCCCACATGGGAAAGCCCGTGGAGCGGGGAGCGGGGGGAGGGGCCGGCGCAGGCGCAGGCGGGGTAGGAATAGGCCGGGCCCGATTGGCCGCGGCTGAAGCGGCGCCGGCGACCGGCGAGGCGGTTGTGCCAGCCGGTTGCGCCGCAGCGGCTCCGAGGCCGCCGAGACCCGCCAGCAGCCCGGTAGCGCCGAGCGCCCGTAAAAGTTCAGGGGGGAGGGCGGCTGAGATCGCGCTCTTCTGGCTGTTGAACAGCGCGGCGATCGACGAAGCGTCAGACCAATTGGACGGGTCCTGTTGGCCGATGACGCCGAGAACGGCGTGAGCGACAGCGCCGATGACCGTTTGCGCCGCCTGTGGCGGAGCGCCGGCGTATTGGCTCAGGGCGCCGGCTAGGGTGGACAGTGCGGAGCCGCCGAGGAGCCCGCCAATGAGGTTGGCGCCCTGGCCCAACGTCGTCATATCGCCGCTGCTGATCGCGCTGGAAAGCTTGCCGAGGGTGTCAGGGTCGGAGTTCGAGACGGCGTCCGCCAGTTTCTGCGCCCCACCCGGCGCCGCCGCCATTGACGCCAGGGCCGCCAGAACGGTCGGGATCGCGGCCGCCGCCAGCTTCTGCGCGACCGCTTCGTTGAGCCCGGCCATGCGCGCCAGGCTCCCGATCAATTGCGGCGTAAGAACCTGCGAAATCAGACTTACCAGATTGACAGCCATCGAACCCCCCTCGACCGGAAGATCGGGACCGGCGCCCGACTCAAATTTCATCCCCGCGCCGCGCAACGGCTGGCGGTCCCTCGGCTTTTACCTGCTCGACGCCCCGAATCCTAGCCAGGGCGCGCTGGAATCTGCCCCGGCTCCGCCCGACGAGCGGCCAGCACCAAACTCGAGAAGGTTAGCACCTCCTCCCCGCGCTGGTTGACCCCGCGGAAACTGTTTCCGACCAGCCCCCATTGCGGCTTCGAGGTTTCGCGCTTCGACACCGTCTCCATGGTAAAGGAGACGACATCGTCCTCGAATACCCGATGTGGCCAGCGCATCTGTTTGAATCCCGGCGAGACGCCCAATTCCGGAAGCGCTTGGCCGCGCGCCGTCATCGTTGCACGAAGCGCGGCGCGGGTTGCGACGAGACGTCGCATGGCGGCGGCGGCGACATGCAGGCCGGAGGCGGCGAGAGGCTCGCCCGCGGCGACGGCCAAAAGGACGCGCGGATCGAACCGCCGCGCAAAGGCGACAATCGAGGCTTGCGTGAATCGCGTCGAACCGAGTGTCGTCACGCTCCCGATCCGCAAGTCCTCGTAGAACATTGGCTCGCCCCGCGCCTCAGGGACCGCGCCGCCGGAGCGCGGCGACGCTGCGCTGGGTCATAACGATCGCGCCGTCTTGTCGGACGACTTCAAACAGGAACTCAACCTCGCCGAGCTCCGCCTGAAGCTCGCTTGGGCGCGCCTCGAGCGTATGCCGCCGCACACGCAGTCGGTCGCCGGGGCGGACAGGCAACTTCCATTTGATCTCCTCGATTCCGACGTCGTTGACGGCGTCGGCGTGCGACAGAAACGCGTCGCAGTTCATGCGCAGGAGCAAGGCGCTGGTGTGCCAACCGGAGGCGATGAGACCGCCCGCGACCGTCCGCGCCGCGGCATCGTCGAGATGAAAAGGTTGCGGATCGAATTCGCACGCGAATTCGATGATGTCTTCGGCCGAAACCTCGACGTCTCCGTATTCGACAATTTCGCCGGCGCGGAAATCCTCGAAGGTCAGCTTTTGGTCATGAAAATCAGTTCGCGAAGCGGAAATGCAGCACATCGCCGTCCGCAACGACATAGTCCTTGCCTTCCAGGCGAAATTTGCCTGCTTCGCGCGCGCCCGCTTCGCCCCGGTTGGCGACATAGTCGTGGTAGGCGATCGTTTCGGCTCGGATGAAGCCCTTTTCAAAATCGGTGTGGATCACCCCGGCGGCCTGCGGCGCCCTGGCCCCTTTCTCGATCGTCCAGGCGCGCGCCTCCTTCGGCCCGACGGTGAAGAACGTCACTAGGCGCAAGAGTTCATAGCCGGCGCGGATGACCCGATTGAGCCCGGGTTCCCTAAGGCCGACGGCCGCCAGATAGTCCTGCTGCTCCGCCTGCGGCAGGATCGCGATTTCGCTCTCGATCTTCGCCGAAACGACCACTGCGACCGCGCCCTCGCTTGCCGCCTGCGCCTTCACCTGATCGGAAAAGGCGTTGCCCTTGTCGGCCGAAGCCTCGTCGACGTTGCACACGTAGAGCACCGGCTTCGACGACAGGAGGCCAAGCGACTGAAAGAGGGCGTGCTCGTCGCCTCCGACCTCCGCGCTCCGCGCCGGCCTGCCTTCCCGCAACTCCGCGAGGCTGCGCTGAGCCAGGGCGAGCAGATCCCTGGCCTCCCGGTCGCCTCCCTTGGCCCTCTTTTCCATCGGCGTAAGCCGGCGTTCGAGGCTCTCGAGGTCGGCGAGCATGAGTTCCGTTTCAATGGTCGCAATGTCGGACAGGGGGTCGATGCGGTCCTCGACATGCGTCACGTCGCCGTCGACGAAGCAGCGCACCACATGCGCGATTGCGTCGCATTCCCTGATGTTGGCGAGAAATTGATTGCCGAGGCCCTCGCCTTTCGAGGCGCCGCGGACGAGGCCGGCGATGTCGACGAATGTGAGCCTGGTCGGAATGATTTCCTTCGAGCTGGCGATCTCGGCTAGCCTTACGAGCCGCGGATCGGGCACGGCGACGTCGCCGACATTTGGCTCGATCGTGCAGAAGGGATAGTTTGCCGCCTGCGCGGCCGCGGTTTGCGTCAGCGCATTGAAGAGCGTTGATTTGCCGACGTTGGGCAAGCCAACGATGCCGCACTTGAAGCCCATGAGAAGAGGCCCGTTCGCAACTTTAAAGGTAACGGCCGGCTAATGCGCGGGCGGCCGGCAAAAGGCAAGAGCAGGGCAAGCGAGCTTCGAGCGAGATTGGAGCAAGGTCGCCAATGAGAGCCGCTCCTCAAGCCAGCGTGGGACGGTCGAAGCGGGACTGTCTTCGTTTCGGTGCGTTTCCGCCTGACTGCCGCCGCCTTCAATCGCCTAACATCAAGCTGGCTTTGGGGCCAAAGTCGGATATTGCCACGAAAATCGAGTTCGCCATGGATAGCCAGTCAAGCGCCGCAGCCCCCCATGCAGCGTCGGTCGGTCTTTCACCGAGCAAAGAGTCGGCGGAGCACGAGCCGTTCGTCATTGCCGCTGCGCGGTCGCTTCAGGACCAGCGGCCGCTCGTCCTAAAATACGGCGATTGCTTTGGCGTCTTCAACAAGAGCGGCGACGCTGCGCCAGGACCCGGCAGCACGGAAGGGCTCTATTATCGCGACACCCGGCATCTCTCGCTCTTTTCGATCACGATCGAGGGCGCCCGTCCGATGCTGCTCAGCTCGACGCTGCGTGACGACAACGCGACCCTCACCTGCGACCTGACCAATCCGGACCTGTCGGACGCTCCCGGCCGGCTGCGGATCGATCACGATCTCATTCATTTGCGACGCACGCGGTTCTTGTGGCAGGCGGCCTGCTTCGAACGCATTCACGTTCGCAATTTCGACGATCACAGCCTCCGCATTCAGATCGGCATTTCGTTTGCGGCCGACTTCGCCGATTTGTTCGAGGTTAGGGGCTCCCATCGGGAGCGCCGCGGCGAGATCCACCCGCCGGAAATCGCGAAAGGCCAGGCGACGCTGAGCTATACAGGGCTCGACAAACGGCGCCGGCGCACATCACTGCGATTCGATCCTGCGCCGGCGAAGCTCGGCGGCGAGCGGGCGACTTACGTTCTCGACCTCGAGCCGCGCGAGTCCCGTTCAATCTTCGTCGAAATCGACTGCCGTGAGCAGGACTCGCCGCTGCCGCCGCATCGCGCCTATTTCACCGGCCTGCGCGACGCTCGGCGCGAGCTGCGGACGTCCTCCTCGCGCGCCGCCTCGGTGGCGACGTCGAACGAGATCTTCAACGAAGCCGTTCGTCGCAGCGTCGCCGATCTTTATATGCTGATGACGGAGATGCCGGAGGGGCACTACCCCTACGCCGGCATTCCCTGGTTCAGCGCCGTCTTCGGGCGAGACGCGATCATCACCGCGCTTGAAATGCTGTGGCTCGATCCGACGATCGCGCGCGGCGTGCTCGGACATCTAGCCGCCACTCAGGCGACGCAATTCGACGACTTCGCCGACGCGGAGCCGGGCAAAATACTGCACGAAGCGCGCCACGGAGAAATGGCGAACCTGGGCGAAGTGCCGTTCCGGCGCTACTACGGCAGCGTCGATTCGACGCCGCTTTTCGTCATGCTGGCCGGGGCCTATCTGGAGCGGACCGACGATCTCGGGACCATTCGCCGCCTCTGGCCCCACGTCGAGGCGGCTCTCGAATGGATCGATCGCTACGGCGATCGGGACGGCGACGGCTTCGTCGAATACGAGAGACGTACCGGCCACGGACTGGCCAACCAGGGTTGGAAGGACAGTCACGACGCGATCTTTCATGCCGACGGGCGCCTGGCCCAGGGTCCGCATCGCGCTGGTCGAAGTTCAGGCCTACGTCTATGCGGCGTGGCGAGCCGCGGAATTGATGGCGCGCCGGCTCGTCAATCCGGCGCGGGCGGTCGAGTTCGAAGAGAAAGCCGATGCCATCCGGGGGCGCTTCGACGAGCGATTTTTCGATGACGAGCTTGGCTCCTACATTCTTGCGCTCGACGGCGACAAGAAGCCGTGTCGCGTCCGCGCGTCCAACGCGGGGCACGCCCTTTTTGCTGGAATCGCCTATCCGGAGCGGGCGGCCTCCGTCGTTCGAACGCTGATGGGGAGTTCGTGCTTCTGCGGATGGGGAATTCGCACCGTCGCCTCGACTGAAGCGCGCTACAACCCGATGAGCTACCACAACGGCTCGGTGTGGCCGCACGACAACGCCCTGATCGCGGCCGGTTTCGCGCGATACGGATTCCGGCGCGAGGCCGCGAGGGTGTTCGAAGGCTTGTTCAGCGCCTCGACCTATGTCGATCTCCGGCGCCTGCCGGAGCTGTTTTGCGGCTTCCCCCGCCAGCAGACCCGGGGACCGACGTTCTATCCCGTCGCCTGCATGCCCCAGGCATGGGCTGCAGCCGCGCCGCTCTATCTGGTGCAGACATGCGCCGGGCTGTCGTTCGACCCCCGCGCGCAGCGGATTACGTTCCGCGAGCCGGTCCTGCCGCAATTTCTCGACGAGATTGTGCTGCGGGGCCTAGCGGTCGAAAGCGGCAAGGCGGATGTTGCGCTACGGAGGTCCAATCGTCATGTCGTGGTCGACGTCCTCGAGCGAACCGGCCCCGTCGGCGTTCTGACGTTCAACTGAGGCGCTTGGCCCGACTGACCACGGGGCGCCGCCCGTCAATCCTTCAGCGCCGCCTGCTCGCGATCGAAGAACTGGATCGCCATTGGCGGAAGGATCGGATGCGCGCCGGCGCCCGGCAGTTTTGCGGAATTGGCCCCGTTCAGGCCATGAGCCGGAAGGGCGCGGGCCACGCGCCTCGCACTCCGCACCCCCGGCAGATTGCCATAGATCTTTAGATAGTCGCTTGCGACGCGCTCGATCCCGAACCGGCGCTCGAAAGAACTCCGCGCCCTTGCCCGGTCGAACTCACCGATGCGCTCAACCGCAGCGACCGCTTCCGCGATGTCGTCGACCACGAAGCCGGACACGCCTTCATCGATGATCTCAGGCGCAGACCCCTTGCGGAACGCGATCACCGGCGTCCCGCAGGCCATCGCTTCGATCATCACGATGCCGAAGGGTTCTGGCCAGTCGATCGGGAACAGCAGAGCCGACGCTTCGCCGAGGAATTTCGCTTTTTCGCGCTCGTTGATCTCTCCCACGAACTCGACGTTCGGGTGGGCTCCGACCATGGGACGGATGACCTCCTCCCAGTAGTCCTGGTCGACCCGATCGATCTTTGCCGCCATCTTGAGCGTGGCGCCGGAGCGGGCGGCGATCTCGATCGCCCGGTCGGGTCCTTTTTCCGGCGAGATGCGGCCGAGAAACGCCAGATAGCCGCCTGTCGGCGCGGGATTGAACGGCAGGAGATCCTGGGGCAGTCCGTGGTAAACCATCCCTGCCCAGTTGACCGGCGGCATCGGTTTCCGCTGGCTCTTCGAGATCGAGACGAGAGGCGCCCGGGAGAAGGCCGCATAGACGCATTGGTGCTCGGGCAGGTCCAGACGGCCGTGCAGCGTGGTCACGGTGCGATCGATGAAGTCGCGGATGAGCGGATAATGCAGGACGTCGACGTGAAAGTGAAGAACGTCGAATTGGTCCGCGACCGCACGCACCTTATCGAGCATCACGACATGGTGGGGGATCGGATCCTTGATGCGCGGATCCAGACGCAGGGCGGTCTCGCAGAAAGGCTCGAGCCTGGCCGACGTGCGGGAGTCGCCACTGGCGAACAAAGTCACGTCGTGACCCTGCCGGACCAGTTCCTCCGTCAGGTAGGAGACGATCCGTTCCGTGCCCCCATAGAGCCGCGGCGGGCAGCTCTCGAAGAGCGGAGCGATCTGGGCAATCTTCATCGACGCATTCTCCCGGGACGCAGGCCGACCGGCGGCTGGGCGTCCTTCCTGAACACCTAAAGCCCGCGATGGGTTCCTCTGCAGCGACTATGAATACAAAATGGGTATCGCGCGCGCGGTCAACAACAGCGGAAGGTCGCATTCGGCGCGACCGTGATAAGTTTAGCGCGGGCGCTAGCGATTGGACGCTTTCAATACCGCGTGCGCCTCTGCTCATCGCCAAGTCCGATCACAATATTGAAACTGCGCTTAGAGCTCGGTGGAGCAAAGCAGATTTCCATTACACAGTCGGTTGAGCGGCGACAGGCTGAAGAATGCCAGGTGCGCTATGCACTTCGAACACAAGGGGAACCGCTAATTTCCCTGCTGAACATCGAACGCGCCAACTTCCTCAGAGACTGTTTCAAAAGCCCGAGACCCTCGTCTTGAGCGCCGGCGGCGCCGACCGACTGCCCACGAAAGTTCCAGTCGAAGTCTGGCGAGGAACTTTCGCGTAAGGCGCCCCTAGGGGCCTCGAACGACTTGGCGCTCCGCCGAGCCGGCGGCGAAGCCGGGCGAAGATCCACGCTTGTCAAAAAACGAATTGGCGGAATGAGGCGCTGTTGCGCTATAGCGTGAGGGAAGTTCGCCCAAAGGGCCGAAGCGGGGATTCGGGATGAGCATACGATGGATCCGGTTGGCGGCCGTTGCAGCGATACTTGCGGGAACCGCCGTCGCGGGCGCCGGGACGGCGAAGGCCGAAAGTGTCATGAGCGCCTGCGCCGCCCAATGGAAGCAGGCTCAGGCCGCGGGAACGACCGGCGGCGCGACCTGGCCCCAGTTCCTGGCGCAATGCAAGACGCGGCAGACCGGGGCCGCGCAACCCTCGCCGGCCTCGATAGCGCCCGCCCCCGCGCCTGCGCCAGCTCAGTCCGGTTCGCCCTTCCCCTGGTGGCAGCCGGCTGCTCCTGCTCCGTCCGCTGCGCCCGCCCCGACCGGCGCGGGCCAGTTCCGGACCGAGGCGGAGGCAAGCTATCGCTGCCCGACCGACAAGGTCGTCTGGGTCAACACCAGGAGCCGCATCTACCACTATCAGGGCACGCACAATTACGGTCACACCAAGGAAGGGGCCTATATGTGCGAGGCGGACGCCAAGGCGGCCGGCGATCGCGCGGCCCGGACGATCTTCCACAAGCGCCACACCGGTTAAGCCTCCGCCCCTGCCTACACAGAAGCGGAGCATTTTGCTCTCCCAGGCAGCCGCCGTCCCTTCCATGACTTTCAGAAGGCTTCCGAATGCTGCAATCGAGCTTCCGCGGGCTGCCAAACGCCTGCAAATTCTTGCCGAAAATTGCAATTCCTTACCCAGAATCTGCCGTTATCAAAGGCTTACCGCCGAATGAAAGGAAAAAAGGAAAAAGGAAAAAACAATGATCGCGTCCT
Source organism: uncultured Alphaproteobacteria bacterium (assembly GCA_963820795.1). Classification (GTDB taxonomy): domain Bacteria; phylum Pseudomonadota; class Alphaproteobacteria; order Rhizobiales; family Beijerinckiaceae; genus Roseiarcus. Next base: position 303,633 of record CAWGBJ010000009.1, on the reverse strand, counting down.
TCGTCGCGGTTCTGGAGCCAATGGCGAAAGGCCCTTCCTCGAACGCGCTCCCCGCTTCAAGCGAGCCATCGCGGCGGAAGGAGTGGGCAGGTTTCGACGGGATCGGTCGCAAGGGAGTTCGCCGTCGGCAAGGTTAGAACAAAGATAGAACATATGCCTGGGGTTTGGCAAGCATTTGTTGATCGGCCTCGGCACGCGAAAGAAGCACGCCCCTTTCCCCGCCAGCTCGACAGGTCGCAATGACGGCGCAGGGTTCGGCTCCGTCGGGACATGCTCTCATTCTTCACCGGCGGCCCTCGTTGATCAACCAACCCGCGGGGTTGACCCAGGTATGCATGGATCGCCGGGCCATCCCCGGGCTGTGAACCGGGACGGCGATGACGGATCCGGATGGGTCAAGCTGGTCGGAACTCGGGCTGGAGGCCGCGGAGCGCCGCCTCGAGCGGCTGGGCGAGCCTCAGCACCAGATCGGCGACGGCAGAGAGGTCGTCGAGCGGCGCATGCGGCAACGACGCAGGCGCGCGTGCGTCGTCGCTGACCAGCGCCACGATGTCCGGATCCCCTGGATAGAGCGGAGGCTTGCCATTCGCTGCCCGGGACACCTCGATCTTGGCGATCCGGTCGCGCTTGAACCCCTCGATCAGAACGAGGTCGACCGGCGCCAGCATCCGCAGGAGGTCGGCGAGCGGCGGCTCCGGCGTGCCGCGCAACTCTCGCATCAGGGCAAGCCGGTTGGCGGAGGCGACCAGCACTTCGTGCGCGCCGGCCGCGCGATGCTCATAGGAGTCCTTACCCGGGCGGTCGACGTCGAAGCCGTGGTGGGCATGCTTGATGGTGGAGACGCTGAAGCCGCGGCGGTTGAGTTCCGGGATGAGGCGCTTGATCAGCGTCGTCTTTCCCGCTCCGCTCCAACCCGCGATCCCGATCGCCCGCATAGGCCTGCTCCTTTCGCTTCCCTCGCCCGGCCTGTATCGTTCCGGATTGCCTTTATCCAATAGCGCCGATCGATCAACAGCGAAGCCGATGACCATCGCCACCGATCCGACGATGCTGGATCTCAAGGGACTTCACTGTCCTTTGCCGGCCTTGCGAACGTTGAAGGCGTTGAGGCGGATGCCGCCCGGGACGACGCTCGTGGTCGAATGCACCGACCCGATGTCGGCGATCGACATTCCCCATTGCGTTGCCGGCAACGGCGACACGCTCGAGGGCCAGGCTGACGACGGCGGCGTTCTGCGCTTCCGCATCCGCCGGAGAGCCGGCTGAGTTCGTCCCCGAGCGCCTGTTTCACGCGCCCGGGCCCGAGTCCTGATTCAGCATCGCTTCGGCGCGGGCGAGGTCCTCGGGAGTGTTGACGTTGAAGAACGGATCGAATGGCTCGCCTTCCCATTCGACGATGGCGACGGGAAAGCGTCCGGCGAAGGCTTCGACCCTACGCAGGCCCTCGTTCGTCAGCGCGTTCCGCAGCGCCGGCGCAAGCCCGACCGGCCACAGCGACGCGACGTGATGCGCGCGTCCGCCCGACGCCGCCACGGCGATGGCTGCGCCTGATGTTTGCCGCGCCGCATCGAGGCGGACGACGAGATCTCTGGGAGCGAACGGCGTGTCGGCGGCGAGCGTCACGACATGCGTCATGCGCGGCGCGCCCGCGGCGCAAAACTCGAGACCGGCGAGCACTCCGGCCAAAGGTCCCGCGAAGCCCGGCGGATCGTCGGCGATCACGGGAAGACGGAAACGGGCAAAGCGCGACGGATCCCCGTTGGCGTTGAGCGCCAGCATGGCGCATTGCGGTCGAAGCCTGTCGATGACATGGGCGAGCATCGGCCTGCCGGCCAGCCTGACGAGCCCCTTGTCAGCGCCGCTCATCCGCCGCGCCTGGCCGCCGTTGAGGATAAGCCCGAGCGTCGCCTCGCCGTTCATGTCCTCTGCGCGTCCCGCGTGAGACTCGGGGCCGCGGTCGACGGTTCCGCGGAGCGTAGCGCGTTCGCGTTGACCGCATCCTTCGCCGAGGCATAGGCTTCTCTGACGCCGAGCGATACCGGCGATCCGGAGGAGCCGATGCCTAAGGTCAAGGTCAACGACATTACAATGAATTACGAGCGACAGGGAACCGGGGAGCCGCTGATCCTCATCCCGTACCTGGCGGCGGACAATGCATGTTACGCGTTCCAAGTCGCCGACTATGCCAAGCATTTTACCTGCATATCGCTGGATCCGCGCGGAGCGGGCGAAACCGACAAGCCGGCCGGGACCTATTCGACGGAAGGCTTCGCCGACGACGTCGCCGGCTTCATGCAGGCAATCGGCGTCGAACGGGCGCATGTGAGCGGCGTCTCGCTCGGCGGAGCGATCGGGCTCTGGCTCGCCAGCAAGTATCCCGAGCGGGTCAAGTCGCTGTCGCTGCACAGCTGCTGGCCCAAGACCGACCCTTTCCTAAAGGTCGTGGTCGGAGACTGGCAGACGATCGCCAAAGGCCTGGGCAGTGTCACCGGAGATGATCATCCAGGGGATTTTTCCCTTCTGCCTGACGCCGGAGCTTTACGCCGCCAAGCCGGAATATGTCGATCAGCTCGCCGCTTTCGTGCGCAGCCGGCCCGAGCAGCCGCTCGACGCTTTCATGCGCCAGTCGAACGCGGTGATCGGACATGACGCGCTGGGCCAGCTGGGCAAGATCGACGCGCCAACCCAGATCACCTTCGGCGGACACGATATCGTCACGTCGACCCGCTTCGCCGAGCCGTTCAGGAGCGGCATCAAAAACAGCGAGATCCTCGTGTTCGAAGACTGCGCGCATACCGCAATCTACGAAACCGTGAGCGACTTCAACGAGAAGACATTGAGATTCCTCGACGCCCACGTCGGATGAATCGGAACGGCCGAAGCGTCCGGTCCGAACGGAGTTCTCGGACATCCCGGCGCGGGCGGGCGACCAAAACGCGCCGATCACGCTAGGTCGACCTTGCACGGCATCCAAAGATGCGAAGGTCTTTGACGGCCGGAAAACCGGCGCATGACCCCGGCCGCATGGCGCGCGTGCCGGTTGGGATTGCGCCGCCGTGGTGATTTCGGGCAAATCCGGGATTAGTCCTCAAGGAGCTTCCCATGACCGCCCACCCGTTCGCTGCGCTCAGCGCCGAGATTGTCGCCCAGTCTCCGCTTCGCGCCGCGATCACGGCGGCCTACCGGCGGCCCGAGCCCGAGTGCGTCCCGCCGCTCCTCGAGTTTGCGGCCGTGGCGGCGAACGAGGCCGAGCGCATCCGGTCGGCGGCGCGTGCGCTGGTCGTGCGGCTGCGCGGCAAGACGCGGTCGAGCGGCGTCGAGGGCCTGATCCACGAATATTCGCTCTCGAGCCAGGAGGGCGTGGCGCTGATGTGTCTTGCCGAGGCGCTGTTGCGCATTCCCGACGCCGCCACACGCGACGCGCTGATCCGCGACAAGATCTCGCCCGGCGACTGGCGCGCCCATGTCGGCCACAGCCCTTCGCTCTTCGTCAACGCGGCGACCTGGGGTCTCGTGCTGACCGGCCGCCTGGTGGCGACGACCAGCGAGCAATCGTTGAGCGCCGCGCTGACGCGGGCGATCGCCCGCAGCGGCGAGCCGATCATCCGAGCCGGCGTCGACGTCGCCATGCGGCTGATGGGCGAGCAGTTCGTCACCGGCCGCACGATCGAGGAGGCGATCAACGCGGCCCATGAGCGCGAGGCGCGCGGCTTCACCTTCTCCTACGACATGCTGGGCGAGGCGGCGATGACGGCCGACGATGCCGCCCGCTACCTCGCCGAATACGAGCGCGCCGTGCACGCCATCGGCCGGGCCTCGCACAAGCGCGGCGTCTACGAAGGTCCCGGCATCTCGATCAAGCTCTCGGCGCTGCACCCGCGTTTCTCCCGGATCAAGCGCGAGCGCGTCATGAGCGAACTCCTGCCGCGTATCAGGCGCCTGGCGGCGCTCGCCAAATCCTACGATATCGGCCTGAACATCGACGCCGAGGAGGCCGACCGGATCGACCTGTCGCTCGATATGCTCGAATCGCTCGCGCTCGATCCCGATCTCGCAGGCTGGAACGGCCTCGGCTTCGTCATCCAGGCTTACGGCAAGCGCTGCTTTTTCATCGTCGACTGGCTCGTCGACCTCGCGCGGCGGTCGAACCGGCGACTGATGGTTCGCCTCGTCAAGGGCGCCTATTGGGATTCGGAGATCAAGCGCGCGCAAGTGGACGGGCTCGAAGACTTCCCCGTCTTCACCCGCAAGGTCCACACCGACGTCAGCTATCTGGCTTCGGCGCGGAAGCTGCTCGCCGCGCCTGACGCGATCTTCCCGCAATTCGCCACCCACAACGCCCAGACGCTCGCTTCGGTCATGACCATGGCGGGGCCGAGTTTCTACCGCGGCCAGTACGAGTTCCAGTGCCTGCACGGCATGGGCGAGCCGCTGTACGAGGAAGTCGTCGGCCGCCACAAGCTCGATCGTCCGTGCCGTGTCTATGCGCCGGTCGGCTCGCATGAGACGCTGCTCGCCTATCTGGTGCGCCGCCTGCTCGAGAACGGCGCCAACACTTCGTTCGTCAACCGCATCGCCGACGCCAGCGTTCCCGTCGACGAGTTGATCGCCGATCCGGTCGCCCTCGCGCTGAAGGTCCAGCCGCCTGGCGCGCCGCATGAGAAGATCGCCCTGCCGCGCGACCTTTACGGATCCGAGCGCGTCAATTCGCGGGGCGTCGATTTCTCCAACGAGCAGCGGCTCGCCGGACTCGCGCATCGGCTGGAAGCGAGCGCGCGGGCGCACCGGCGCGCGTTCCCGCCGCTTGCTGCGCCGAATGAAAAGGGCGAGCCGGTGCGCAATCCGGCCGATCACGCCGATATCGTCGGCCATACTCGCCACGCCCGTCCGGACGACGTTGCGGCGGCGATCGGGGTCGCGACCGAGGCGGCGCCGACGTGGGCCGCCGTGCCGCCGAACGAACGCGCGGCGATCCTGCGCCACGCCGCGGACGCGCTCGAAGCCTCGAACGACGACCTCGTCGGCCTCATCGTACGCGAGGCGGGCAAGTCCTACGCCAATGCGGTCGCCGAAGTGCGCGAGGCGGTCGACTTCCTGCGCTATTACGCCGCCGAGGCGACGCGGACGCTGAGCCCGGGTTCGCCGGCCGCGCTCGGAGTCGTCGCCTGCATCAGCCCGTGGAATTTTCCGTTGGCGATCTTCACCGGGCAGGTCGCCGCGGCGCTCGCGGCGGGCAATGCGGTCATCGCCAAGCCGGCGGAGGAGACGCCGCTGATCGCGGCCGAAGCGATCCGCATCCTCCACGAGGCCGGGGCGCCGCGCGAGGCGCTTGCGTTTCTTCCAGGCGCAGGCGAGGTCGGCGAGGCGATCGTCGCGGATCCCCGCGTGCAAGGCGTCGTCTTCACCGGCTCGACGCCGGTCGCCCGACTGATCGAGCGACAGCTCGCCGGCCGTCTGACGCGCGCCGGCGCGCCGGTCCCGCTCATCGCCGAAACGGGGGGCTTAAACGCCATGGTCGTCGATTCGTCGGCGCTGGCGGAGCAGGTTGTCGGCGACGTGATCGCCTCGGCCTTCAACTCCGCCGGCCAGCGCTGTTCCGCTTTGCGCATTCTCTGCCTGCAGGAGGACGTCGCCGACCGCGTCTTAACCATGCTGAAGGGCGCCATGGCGGAGCTCGAGGTCGGCGACACGCGCAAGCTGTCGGCCGACGTCGGGCCGGTGATCACGGCGGAGGCGCGCGACGCGATCAAAAGCCACATCGAGGCGATGTGGGGGCGCGGCTTCGCCGTCACGCAGGCCGATCCCGGCAAGAGCGCCGCGCGTGGAACCTTTGTCGCGCCGGCTCTCATCGAAGTCGCCGAGGTCGCCGACGTCGAGCGCGAGGTGTTCGGCCCGGTCCTGCACGTGCTGCGCTTCAAGCGCGAGAGGCTCGACGCGCTGATCGATGCGATCAACGCGGCCGGCTATGGCCTCACCTTCGGCCTGCACACGCGGATCGACGAGACGATCGGCCGGGTCGTCGAGCGGATCGAGGCGGGCAACATCTACGTCAACCGCAACATGATCGGGGCGACCGTCGGCGTGCAGCCTTTCGGCGGCTCGCGCCTCTCCGGGACAGGCCCGAAGGCCGGCGGCCCGCTCTATCTGCCGCGTCTCGTCGCCGAGCCGCCGCCGGGCGCGCTCGCCGGCCTCGACGGCGCCAGCGCCGCGCTCGGGGCGCTGCGGGCCTATATCGACTGGCTGCGCGCCGCGGGCCACTCGGCCGAGGCGGAGCGCTGCATCGGCCTCGCCTCGCGCTCTCCGCTCGGCGCACGCGTCGAACTCAAGGGACCGGTCGGCGAACGCAATGTCTATCTCATGCGTCCGCGCGGGCGGATCGCCGCGCTGGCGACGAACGAGAGCGCGGCGCTCCTTCAGATCGGCGCCATCCTCGCGACCGGCAACGACGCGCTGGTCAGTCCCGGCGAAGCGGTGGCGCTGAAACGCCTGCCCGCCGAACTCGCGCACCGGGTGACGATGGTCTTCTACCCGCTCGAGGCGCCGCGGCTCGCAGGCGTCCTGTTCGCCGGCGAGTCGGACAAGCTCGCCGAGGCGATGCGCCATCTCGCCGACCGCCCCGGCCCGATCGTCCGCCTGCAGGCGCTGACCCCCGAGAGGCTCGCGGCCGGCGAGGACTACAACCTCGCAGACCTGCTCGAGGAATGCGCGATCGCGACCAACATCGCCGCGGCGGGCGGAAACGCCAGCCTGATGACGATCGGTTAGGGGGCGCCCTCGCCGCAAGGGGCGGGTGACGGACTTGTCGGACGCAAGCCGATCAAAGCCGGCCGCGTGTCTCGCGGTCGTCATCCAGGACCGAGCGCAGATAGTGACCGTAAGCGCTCTTGCCGAATCGCCGGATGATCGTCTCGAGCCGGGCCTCGTCGATGAACCCGAGATCGAAGGCGATCTCTTCCGGGCAGCAGATCTTGAAGCCCTGGCGCACCTCGAGCGTGCGAACGAAGTTCGCCGCGTCGGCCAGCGATTCAGGCGTCCCCGTGTCGAGCCAGGCGAAGCCTCGCCCCAGGCGCTCGACGTTCAGGAGACCCGCCCTGAGATAGGCGCGATTGACGTCGGTGATCTCATATTCGCCGCGTTGAGAGGGCTTCAGCGCCCTGGCGATCTCGACGACGGTCGAGTCGTAGAAATAGAGTCCGGTGACGGCCCAGTGCGACCTCGGCCGCGCTGGCTTTTCCTCGATCGAGATCGCTCGGCCGGCGTGATCGAAGTCGACCACGCCATAACGCTCCGGATCGGGGACATGATAGGCGAAGACCGTCGCGCCGCGCTCCTGCTTGGCCGCACGCTGGAGCTGATCGCCCAAGCCGGCGCCGTAGAAGATATTGTCGCCGAGGACGAGCATGGCCTGGTCGCCGCCGATGAAATCCGCGCCGATCACGAAAGCCTGCGCGAGCCCGTTCGGCGTCGCCTGCTCGGCATATTCGAACCGCATGCCCCAGTCCGCGCCGTCGCCGAGCAGACGGCGGAAGAGCGGCAGGTCTAGCGGCGTCGAAATGATGAGGACTTCGCGGATGCCCGCGAGCATGACGGCCGACAGCGGATAGTAGATCATCGGCTTGTCGTAGACCGGGACGAGCTGTTTGGAGACCGCGAGCGTGATCGGGTGCAATCGCGTGCCGGCGCCGCCGGCAAGAATGATGCCCTTCATCGGCGCGCGTCCAGCATGGTCGCCAGGGCGGGCGGATCGGCAGGCCGCGCCGCCGCGCTTTCGGGCAACACGCCGAGGCGCTCGCCGGCATAGACCTTCTCGCGCAGCGGCCGCCACCACCATTCGTTGTCGAGATACCAGCGAACCGTTTTCTCGAGCCCGCTGTCGAACGTCTCGAGCGCCCGCCAGCCGAGTTCACGCTCGAGTTTGGCGGCATCGATGGCGTAGCGCAGATCGTGCCCCGGCCGATCGGTGACGAAGACAATGAGCGAATCGTGCGGTTTTGCCGTCGGCCGCAGGCGATCGAGGATGGCGCAGATGCGGCGGACGACGTCGATGTTGCGCCATTCGTTCCTGCCGCCGACGTTGTATTTTTCGCCGATGCGGCCATGGGCGACGATGAGGTCGAGCGCGCGGGCGTGGTCCTCGACGTAAAGCCAGTCGCGGGTGTTGGCCCCCTCGCCGTACACAGGCAGCGGCCTCATGTGGATGGCGTTGAGAATGACGAGCGGGATCAGTTTCTCCGGGAAATGATAGGGCCCGTAATTGTTCGAGCAGTTCGAGATGACCGCCGGCAAGCCGTAGGTCCGGGCCCAGGCCGAAACCAGGTGATCTGATGCGGCCTTCGAAGCGGAATAAGGCGAGCTCGGATCGTAGGGCGTCGTTTCGGCAAAGAAGCCGTCGTCGCCGAGCGAGCCATAGACCTCGTCCGTCGACACATGCAGGAAGCGGAAGGCGTCACGCTTCGGCGGCGCGAGCCCGAGCCAGTAGGCGCGCGCCGCCTCCAGCATGGTGAAGGTTCCGACGATGTTGGTTTGGATGAAGGCGCCGCTGCCGGTGATCGAGCGGTCGACGTGGCTTTCGGCGGCCAGGTGGATGACGTGATCGGGCGCGAAACCGGCGAACGCCTCGTCGACCGCGCGCGCGGTCGCAGACGTCGATCCTGGCGAAGCGGTAGTTCGGCGCATTGTCGATCGTGGCGAGAGACTCGAGATTGCCGGCATACGTCAGGGCGTCGAGGTTCAAGACGTCGACGCCGGCCCCGACCAGATGCCGGCAGACTGCGGAACCGATGAATCCCGCTCCTCCGGTGACAAGCACTTTGCGCGTCATGACGTCTCCCAGGTTCATGCGATGAGGCGGGCGCAGCAGGTCGAGAGCGAGGCGCGCCACTCCGGCAGGGCGAGGCCGTACACGCGGCCGAGCTTTCCATTGTCGAGCCGGGAGTTGGCCGGCCGCCGGGCCGGCGTCGGATAGTCGGCGGTTGCAATCCGCTTGACGCGGGTCAGCCGCCGTCCGCGCGCCTGGGCTTCGGCGAAGACCGCCTCGGCGAAGTCCGCCCAGGTCGCTTCGCCGGAGCCGGTCATATGGAAGATTCCGCGCAAGTCGGCGGAGGAATCGCTCCGAATTCGCCTGGCGATGGCGATCAGGGCGGCGGCGATATCGAGCGCCGAGGTCGGATTGCCGCGCTGGTCGGCGACGACCGCGACCTCCTCGCGGGTTTCGTTGAGCCGCAGCATGGTGCGGACGAAATTGGCGCCGAAGGGACTGTAGACCCACGCCGTGCGCAGGATGGCGCTGTCGGGGCAGCGCGCGGCGACGCGCTTTTCGCCGATCAGTTTCGAGCGCCCGTAGGCGCCGGTCGGCCCGGTCGGATCGTCCTCGCGATAGGGTCGGTCGAGCGCGCCATCGAAGACATAATCAGTCGAGAGATGCAGAAGCGGCGCGCCGATCTTCGCGGCGGCCTCGGCGACAAAGCCCGCGCCCTCGCCGTTGACCCTCGAGACCAGCTCCTCTTCCGCTTCAGCCTTGTCGACCGCGGTATAGGCGGCGGCGTTGACCACGACGTCCGGCCGGGCGGCCGCGATCGCGCCCAGGACCGCGGTCCGGTCTTCGAGCGCGAAGTCGGGTCGGGCGAGCGCGATGATCTCGACATCCGGGCCGGCCCGTTCGATGAGCGACGTCGCGACCTGACCCTTAGATCCGGTGACGGCGATGCGGATCACGGGAAGAGGTCCTGGGCGTCCCTGAGCCGCGGCCACCGCCGGTCCTTGTCAGAGAGGATCGCCCCGCCTTCAGGCAGCGGCCAGTCCACCCCGATGTCGGGATCGTCCCAGGGAAGGCCGCGGTCGTGGGCGGGCGAATAATAGGCCGTCGCCTTGTAAAGCACCTCGACATCCGGCTCCAGGGTGAGGAAGCCGTGGGCGAAGCCGCCCGGGATCAGCAGCTGGCGCCAGTTCCCGGCGGAGAGCTCGACCGCGACGTGGCGGCCGAAGGTCGGCGATGACCGGCGGATATCGACGGCGACATCGAGGATGCGGCCGCGCCCCACGCGGATGAGCTTGTCCTGCGCGAAGGGCGGGATCTGGAAGTGCAGCCCGCGCAAAGTCCCGGCGGCGGCGGAAAAGGAGTGGTTGTCCTGGACGAACTCAAGGTCGAGGCCAAGCGCCGCAAAGGCTGACTTGTTGTAGACTTCCGAGAAAAAGCCACGGGCGTCGCCATGCTTCTTCGGCGTGACGATCTTGACCGCCGGAATCGCCGTATCCTCGACCTGCATCGCCTGCCCCGTCTCGCATGGCGTCGGCCCGAGCGCCTCGCGCTTCCTTGCCAGAAGCCGTCGCTCCCCGCCACCCTTATCCCTAACGACCGGGCCGAAAGACGCGTGGCGGCGGCTTGAGCGCGGTCGGCGCCGTTTCACGAGCGAGCCGCCTTTTTCAAAGGTTTAGGCGCCCTTTTCCGCAACATTCAGGATAATTAAACGCTATAATAATGTGTAATAAGCTTTGCTGAATCAATAGTCAGGAAAGTGTCTCAATTCCTCTGGCATTGACTGAAATGAACTGCTCTTTTGCCGCGAGAGGAACTCGCAAACCGTTGCCGGACGCGGCGCGGCGGGCGAGGCCTGCGCCATCGACGGCCGGCATTTTCGGCGAGCGCAGCGTGTTTGCCCGAGAGCCAACGCGGAAGCGAGCTTCGCCCGCGGCACCCGAAGTCGATTGGCCTGGCCGGGCGCAGGCGCCCCGCGTTCTACTTGGCGCCGGATAGGGAACCAAAGACAAGGATCGAAGTTTACGGACCGGGAGGGGCGGCTTCTTGTCGTTCGGCCCGCAACCACAGGAGGTCTCTATGCCCGCAACCATTCTTGCCCTGTCAGCGGCTGTGTTAATCTTCGCCTCAACTCAGGCCGCCTTCGCCACTGAGAGCGGCGCCGTGACCGGCGGCATCGGCGGCGCCGTCGCGGGCGCTGCTGTCGGCGGTCCGGTCGGCGCCGTGGTCGGCGGCCTCGGCGGCGCTGCGATCGGCAATTCCGTGAGCAATCACCGGCATTATTACCATCACGGCTACGCTTATTATCATCCCTATCGCCATCATTATTACTACAACGATAGGTGAGTTAGCGTTCGCCTTTGACGCGCGCGCCCCGTGACGGGCGCGCGAGATCCCTTCAGCGGCGCCGCCGGCCGCGTTCAGGGAACAAGCAGTTCGGTGCGGTACTTCGGCGCGAGCGCCTTGATCTTCTTGATCCGCTCCTCCATTTGCGCCTGGTCGAGCTTGGGCGGCGGCGACATGCGGCCCTGCAGCGGATCGCCGACCTCGAGAAAGAATTGTTCCAGTCCCGCTGGCGCGGCCAGGCACAGCATGTGCACCGCACGGCCGGAAACATTCTTGAACGCGTGCGGCGCGTTGGCGGGGATGCTCACCGTCGATCCCGCGCGCACGGTCGTGGTTTGACCGCGGAAGGTAAACGCGAGCTCGCCCTCGATAAGCGTGAACATCTCCTCGAAATCGTGCCGATGCGGCGGCGGCCCGCCGCCATCGGGCACGATCATGTCGATCAGGCAGTACCTTCCGGCGGTGTCGGCGCCGGCCACGAGGATGCTGTACGTGTCGCCGACGACCGCGACATGGCGGATTCCGGCGCTGTTCGGCTCGGCGACCGTCAGCGTGCGACTGGGATCGTCGGCCGGGATGGCGGGACCGGCGACGCTGGCTGTGCTTGGCATTGCGATGATCTCCTCAGGGTTTGCTATAGGCGGCCCGGCTTAGTGGGCGGATAGGGGGTCTGCGCCCTAACGCCTCCTGAAGCCCAATTCCCTCACCCCGGCCCTCTCCCGCAAGCGGGAGAGGGGGAATCAGCGGTCGGCGGTGTCGAGGGTGATCGACTGGCCGTAGACGCGCGAGACGCAGGTGCAGAGCTTGGCGTTGGCCGCTTTCTCCGCTTCGCTGAAGAAGACGTCGCGGTGGTCGACCTCGCCCTCGACCTTAAGGATCGGCAGGGCGCAGAGGCCGCACTCGCCGCGCCGGCAGTCGAAGATCATGTCGACGCCCGCGGCCTCCAGCGCCTCGAGCAAGGTCTCGTGCGCGCTGACCGCGATCGTCTTGCCGAGACGCGGGATATTGGCGGTGAAGGCAACCGTCGGGCGCCGGCCGCTGCTGCCGAAGGTCTCGAAGCGCAGCTTGTCGACCGGGCGCCCGCTCGCCGCCCAGGCCTTTTTTGCCTCGTCGAGCATGCGCATCGGCCCGCAGACATAGAATTCGCCTTGCGGGTCGAGTTTCGCGATCTCGGCGGCGATATCGATGCGGGCGCCGTCCTGGCTGACGACGAGCCGCAGGCGGTCGCCGATTTCCTGCTTGAGTTCGGCGGCAAGCGCCGCGTCGCCCTTTCCCCGGCAGGCGTAGAGCATACGAAACCGCGCGCCGCCGCGAGCGAGCGCCAGCGCATGGGTGAACATCGGCGTGATGCCGATGCCGCCGGCGAGCAGCAGGTACTCCTGCCGGCCGAGGCCGAGCTCGAAATGATTGGCGGGCGCCGACACCGCGAGGCGCGCCCCCGGCTTCAGCGTCCACATGTAGGCGGAGCCGCCCCGCGAGTCCTTCAGCCGCTTGACGGCGATGCGATAGACCCCGTCGGCGCAGGGGCCGACGATCGAGTAGGAGCGGGTGTCCGGACGGTCGCCGACGAGGACCCCGACATTCACATGGGCGCCCGGCGTCGGCGAAACGAAGCCGGCCGACGGGGCGATCTCGATCAGCCGGATGTCGGGTGTGAGGTCACGGGTGGCGCGCACCGCGCCTTCGCCCCATTCGATCCGCTCGGGCATCGGCTGGTTCGCCCTACTCGGCGGCCTGCGCCGGGCCGGACGCGCCCTTTTCGCCGGCCAGCATGCGGTCGATCATGCGCCGCGCCCACAAGGCGCCGGCGTCGATGTTGAGATTGTAGAAGGGCTGGCGCGGATTGCGGTCGATGGCGCGCTGCTGCGCCTCCAGGACGACATGGTCCTGGTCGTAGACGCCCCGGCCCTCGTTGACGTGGGCGCGCTGCAGATCCCGAGTCAGCTCATCGTCGTCTTTGCGGAAAGTGCGCACGAAATTCCAGAAATAGTGGCAGCTCGTCTCGGTCTCGGGCGCGATGGCGGCGAGAAAGGCGCCGTTGACGCCCTGTGAACAATCGCCCTGCGGCGCCCCGGTCCCCGCCGGCGCGACGCCGACGTCGCCGACCACCACCGCCGGCGCCTGGAAGGTGACGATCTGCCAGCGGTCGACCGGGCCGGGCTTGCCGAGCTGCTTCCCCCAGAACGGCGGCGGCTCGATGCCGATCATCCAGCGCGTCATCGTCGCCGTCCTCTCGCCGTGGGTGACGTCGAACGGCGTGTCGAGGATGGCGTCGTGGCCGATGCTGTCGGAATGGACGTAGGTTTCGTGGGTCAGGTCCATCAAATTGTCGACGACCAGCCGCCAGTCGCATTTGAGGCTATAGAACGTGCCGCCTTCGCCCTTCCATTCGAGCCCGTCGTTCCAGTGGAAATCGGGCATGAGCGCCGGATCGGCAAGCGCCGGATCGCCCGGCCAGACCCAGACGAGGCGATGCCGCTCGACGACTGGATAGGCGCGCACGCAAGCCGAAGGATTGATCGTCTTCTGCGCCGGCATGTGGGTGCAGCGGCCGGCCGAATTGAACACGAGGCCGTGGTAGCCGCAGACGATCTCGTCGCCGGCGAGCCGGCCGAGCGACAGCGGCAGCAGCCGGTGCCAGCAGGCGTCCTCGAGCGCGGCGACGGCGCCGTCGGTGCGGCGGTAGAGGACGATGTCCTTGTCGCAGACCGTCCGGGCGCTGAGCCTGCGCTCGACCTCATGCCCCCAGGCCGCGGGATACCAGGCGTTGAAGGGAAAAGGCTTGCTCATCGCCATCGATTGCTCCGCGGGAAAACATCACGGATGCGCCGGCTTCGGCGCCGTCGCAGCCGAGATTGCGGCTTCCGGCGCGTCTTGGCAATCGCCAACCCGGCCATGTCCGGGCCATGGCGCAGCCGGCGGAAGCTCCCTGAACTCGAACGCTGTCTGAAAGCAATGGAAGGGACGGCGCCGCCGGCGGCGCGCGGTTCAAGTCGGAGCCGACTAACCCCGGAAAGAGCTGGAGCGGGTTTCGGCCTGGTCACGGCTCGCGACCAAGCACGCCAAACTCGATAGCCGTCTTGACGTAGAAAAGGTGCACCCCCTCCGCCTTTAGCCTGTCGAACAACCTGGTTGCCTCCTCGGTTGTCACCGCCATGAGCACTTCGACGGGCTGGTCGGAAAGCTCGAAAAAATGTGCCGAATGCACCCGGCCTCCGCGGGCGAAGCTCTCGCCGCCCGCATGCAAACTGGCTCCTCGCAGTCCTAATTCCTGGACCAATTGCATCAACCATTCGCCGATTTGCTTGCCTTTGAAGCGCCGATCCTGATGGGTGAAGAAGGTAATCTGATAGCCATTCATGGGCTTGTTCCTCACAAGGCCTTGAGCAGTTGCCAAGTCGCAATCCCGGCCAGCGTCATCGTCAGCGAACCAGCGACGTGGATTGCCACTGCGCTTGCCGCCCAGACCCACTGGCCTTCCTGAAGTCGGGTTATGACCTCGGCAGAGAACGTGGAAAAAGTGGTCAATCCGCCGCAGAAGCCGGTGATGATGAACAGACGCCATTCGGGGCCGAGATGCGGCGCCTGAGCAAGATACGCGATCGCAAAGCCGATGATGTAACCGCCTACCAGATTTGCGGCTAACGTGCCGGGCGGCAAGGTCGGGAAAAGACTGTTGAGCCGCATGCCAAGCTGCCAACGAAGCAGCGCGCCGCCCGCAGCTCCGAGGGAAATAGCCAGAACGGGACTCCAGATCATCCTCAGGCGAACTCCTGCTGTCGTAAATCCACCTGCTGGCTGTCGCTTTCCCGAAGAGCGCAAGGGACGAACGTTCTTTTCTCTCATCTATTCAGAACTCTAAGGTCTCCGTCGGCGCCCCCAGTGCTTAGGCCGGTGTCAGGCCCAAGACGGGAAGGAGCAGAAGTCCGACCGAGCCAAGATAGAAATTGAGGTGACCCGATCGCAGCAAGCGCAGTTTGCCAGCTACGGCGTTAATCGAACGAACAGCCGGTTGAAACAGCAGCGGTCCAAAATCGGCGCCACATTGTGCGCCAAGACGAGCATTTTGACGAAAATATGCTTGCGCATCGCTTCGCGTTCGGCGTCCACAGTGAGACGATAGACAAGCTGCAGATAGTTGGCATCCCGTTGGAGAACGCAAGCGCGGTGGCGGTCGTACCCAGGGCAATCGGGCGAAGGCGATCTCCTCCCCCCTTGTGGGGGAGGATTAAGGATGGGGGTCGCGCCAGACTTCGGAAGCTGTTCATCGACGCCCTCCGCGGAGAGCGCAGCGCGACCCCCCACCCCTTCCCGCCCCCGCAAGGGGACCGCAAGGGGGGCGGGAGCGCGCCGAACCGTCGGAATCTCTTCGCTTCGCCCGATTGCCCTGCGGTCGTACCCGACGGCCCGGCGTCATTTTGGAGATAATTTCAGGTGTTGGACGCTTCCCACACCGAAACGCGGTCCTCGGCCGAACCTCGGCGTCCGCGGAATTTGAATTCTCGAAGGCGACGGGCTCGTCACCTTAGGCGGAACGACGCCGCCTTCATCGGCAACCGGCGGTATTGAACTCCGGTGACGGCTGCGCGTCATGGGACTTGTATGAGGCGATCGGCGGCAAGGCGGTTGTGAGGCGGCGTCTCCTTTCGACTGGCGTGCGTCGCGACCTGATTTTCGTTGAGGCCGCTGCGCGCAGCGGCCTCAACGGTGGCCGAAGGCCATCGCGCAGCGAATTGCCCTTGACGTGAATATCCTTCATGCCCGACTTCTCAACCGTTCAACAATGCTTCGGTGCGCTGCCGCAATGTCCTGACCAAAGCGTCTGCACCCCCGCCACCAGCGAGGATCGACGCGAATTCGTCGCGTCGAGTCGCCAAGTCGCTCACCGTTCCATTGAAATAGACATCGATCACCCGCCCGCCGCGGACGAGATAGTTGATCGTGACGGTCCGGCCTCCCGCTTGGATCAGCTTCGTCTTCACGACTTCGCCGCCGCCGCGGGCTTCCGGGGTCGTCTGCGGCTCAACCACAAAGCTCTCGCCCGAATAGTCTCTCACGAGGCTCGCATAGTCCGCGACGAGGAAACGGGAAAAGGCCTCGCGAACGGCAGCCTGCTGCGAAGGCGAGAAGGCGCTCCAAGCCGGGCCCGCTGCGTATCTCGTCATCGCCCCGAGATCGAACGCGGAGTTGATTGCGGGCCCGAAGCGCCGGTCGCGTTCGCGCACGCTCAGGCGGTCAGCCTGTTGGAGAGTCGGCAAAAGTTGCTGGTAATAGGCATGGATGCGTCTTGCAGCTGGCGCGAGCTCTTGGGCCCGGGAGGGTATCGGTGCGAGGAAAAGGAGCGCCATCAACGCTGCGACCAGGGCGGCTGACAGGCTCGGTCTCAAAGCATTCATTGTAGATGTCCCACCTCTCTTGACAGACCCCGACGAGCCGCGTTCGCGCGTTAGAGCCTATCTTGGGAATCGAATCGAGACCAGCCTGATTCCGGCGGGAAGGCATGAGACGCGATGACGCCTCGGCCGAGCGGCGACAAGTGTCGCCTTGAGCGACGAAGCTCATACTCGCCCCAGGGCGTCCATTGTCCTTGGGCTTGCTCTCCTAAAGGACTTGGAAGTTTGCGCCACGTCGGCTGCGGCTCTGAGGCGCGTTCAACGGTTCCGATCAAAAGCGGAACTTGAGGCCGCCCGTCATTGGAGCGCCGGGGGCATCACGGCCCGCCGTCAAGGAAAATCCGCCTTGAGCGTCAGCTGGCAGGCTTCTCTCCGGCAGCGGAAATTCCGCGCCTTTCACTTTGCCCGAGCCGACCGGCGGCGCGTAAGGATCCGAGAAGGGAATGTCGCCGAGGCCCGCAGCCTTCAAAGCGGCAGACTTGACGATCTTCGCTTTCGCCCCGTGCGGCTTGGCCGAACTCGGCGAGGCAGACGACACCTCCCCCGCCGGCGCCTGCGTCAAGGCGAGGAGGCATGCCAATCCGGCGAGGGTCGGCCAGCGTCTCATATCCACACCGAACCCGTGGATCTGTTAAGAATTCATTTACCATATTGCGCGTCGTCGCGCAAAAACAATCTCATCGGGTCGCGCCCTTGCCCGCGCCGCCCGGCAACTTCGTCTCACCGAGACGCCTCCCGCTCCGCCAGTCCGCGTCCTTTTGGCAGCGCATCAATCCGGATTGACTTGCGGCCTAATTCGTGCGCTCCACGCGGCTTCCCATGAACCGTAGTGACAGCGCCTTCATCGTCGTAGCAATCGCGCGGACCGTTCGCGCCTCGACCCGCGGCGCATGGCTCGTCATCGCAGGCTTACGTCATCCTTGCAGCGCTCGCCGCCGGCTATGTCTCGCGCCACATCGCGATCACGACCGACAGCAGCAAGCTGCTCTCGAGTTCGCTGCCCTGGCGCCAGCAGGAGATCAAGCTCAACGCAGAATTCCCGCAGCGGACCGATCGCGTCACCGCTGTCGTCGACGCAGCGACCCCGGAAGCCGCCGAAGAGGCGGCGGCCGCGCTCGCCAAGGCGCTTCAGCCGCGATCGGACCTCATCCGCACAGTCATCCGGCCCGACGGCGGCGCCTTCTTCGCCCGCAATGGCGTGCTGTTCCTCTCGGTCGATGAGGTGAAGCGCGACACTGCCCAACTCATCAAGGCGGAGCCGTTTCTCGGGACGCTTGCCGCCGACCCGACATTGCGGGGCATCCTCGGCGCGATCTCACAGTCGACCGAGGGCCTCCGGCTCGGAAAGACCACGCTCGAAGACATGGAGCCGGCGATGGTCGCCATCTCCGACGCGCTCGATGCGGTCGCCAAAGGCAAGCGTCCCGCCTTTTCCTGGCGCAGGCTCATCACCGGGCGGGAACCGGAGTCCTCGGACCTTCGCCGCTTCGTCAACATTCAGCCTGTGCTCGACTACAACGATCTTCAGCCGGGCGGAAAAGCGACGAAGGCGATCCGCGAAACGATCGCCAAGCTCGGGTTGACGCCAGAGAACGGCGTCACGGTGCGGCTGACCGGATCGGTGCCTCTTGCCGATGAGGAATTCGCGACCGTCGCCGACGGCGCCGCGCTCAATGGCGTCGTGACGATCCTCGTCGTTCTGCTCGTACTGTGGCTCGCGCTGAAACAGGCGCGCATCATCCTCGCCGTCCTCGTCAATCTGGCCGTCGGGCTTGTTCTGACCGCCGCCGTCGGCCTATGGATGGTCGGCGACATTGAACCTGATCTCGGTCGCCTTCGCCGTGCTGTTCATTGGGCTCGGGGTCGATTTCGGCATCCAGTTCAGCGTTCGTTTTCGCGCTGAGCGCTACGCCGACAGCGATCTCTTACGCGGCTCTGCAAGCGACCGCGCGTGGCGTCGCGGGGCCGCTTCTGCTCGCAGCCGCTTCGATCGCAGCCGCTTTCTATTCATTTCTTGCCGACAGCCTATGTCGGCCTCTCCGAGCTCGGGCTGATCGCCGGGACCGGCATGATCATCGCGCTGATAACGACCGTCACGCTTCTGCCGGCGCTTATCGCGGCGCTGAAGCCTGCGGGCGAAAGCGCGCCCGTCGGCTTCGCCGCGCTCGCGCCCCTCGACCATTTCCTCGAACGGCGCCGCAACTGGATCGTCGGGGACGACGCTGGCTGCGGTGATCCTCGGCCTGCCGCTGCTCAAGGACCTCCGTTTCGACTTCAACCCCCTGAACCTTCGCTCGAAACAGGTCGAATCGGTCGCGACGCTCCTCGACCTGATGCGCGATCCCGACACGACCCCGAACACGATCGACATCCTCGAGAGCGATCTCGCTGCACGCCACGGCGCTTGCCGAGAGGCTGCGCGCGCTGCCGGAGGCGGCGCACGTGCGGACGATCGAGAGCTTCGTCCCGAAGGACCAGAACGAGAAGCTCGCGCTCATCGACGACGCCAGCTTTTTCTTTGAGAACACCATGACGCCCGATCAGGTCGATCCGGCGCCGACGCCGGCCGCAGACGTTGGAAGCGATCAACAAGACGGCCAGCGATCTTTCCCGCGCGGCTGCGGGCGTCGACAGCCCGGCGGCCGATCAGGCGCGCCGGCTGGCCGGCCTTCTGACGGCTTTGGCGAAGGCGCCCTCCACAACCAGGGAAGAAGCGGAGCGCGTCCTGGTGACGCCGCTGATCACGACGCTCGACCAGGTGAAGGGATCTTCTGGCCGCCGAGCCTGTTACGCTCGACTCTCTTCCGGCCGAGCTGAAGAGCGCCTGGGTCGCCCCCGACGGCGACGTCAGGATCGAGGTCGCGCCGCGCGGCGACGCGAAGGACAACGCGGTCCTGCGCCGCTTCGTCGACGCGGTCCGCAAAGTCGCGCCTCAAGCCACTGGAGCGCCAATCTTCGTCGTCGAGGCGGCGGCGACCATCGTCAAGGCGTTTCTTCAGGCCGCGCTGTGGTCGCTCCTGTCGATTGCGCTCATCCTTTTCATCGTGCTGCGCCGCTGGACTGACGTCCTGCTGACGCTTGTGCCGCTCCTGGTCGCAATCGTCGTGACGCTCGAAATCTGTGTGGCGACTGGGTTGCAATTGAACTTCGCCAACATCATCGCGCTGCCGCTTCTGCTCGGCGTCGGCGTCGCGTTCAAGATCTACTACGTCATGGCGTGGCGTGCGGGGGAGAAGAACTTTCTGCAATTGAGCCTGACGCGCGCGGTTCTGTTCAGCGCCTGCACCACGGCGACCGCCTTCGGTTCCTTGTGGTTTTCGCACCATCCGGGCACGTCGAGCATGGGCCGGCTGATGGCGCTCGCGCTTGTGACAACACTCGCCGCCGCCATGCTTTTCCAGCCCGCCCTTCTCGCGACGCAGCGGAAAACGCACTCCGACGGCTGATCCGCGGCTGACCTCCGCCGAAACGTCGTAGGTGTTGCAAAACCGCAATAGTCGCCAATGGATGGGTCTGCTAACTTCAGTCACCGTTGGGTCTGATTTCGAACACAGAGCTGGTCGCCCCGCTGTCTGCTTCGGATTTGCGGAACCTTGGGCATCGCGCGTCAATTCGAAGGAACCGAACGAATGCATCGCGCTGCACCCTGGTTCATGCGGGCGATCGTGTCGACCCTTGCGGCGCTCCTGACCGCATGCGCCGGCGTGCCGCGCGATCCTTCGTTGCCGATCGACGATCCCAATGAGGCTTTCAACCGGAAAGTCTTCGCGTTCAATCAGGCGATCCTCCATCCCCCCGCGACGGTCGTCAAGTCGTTGCCCGCTCCCGCGTTCGATCGTTTGCGCGATGTGGACAACAACCTGAAGGAGCCGCGCATCCTCGGGAACGACATCCTGCAAGGTCGCATGAACGCCGCCGGGATCACGTTTGCCCGCTTCCTGTTCAATTCGACCTTCGGCCTCGGCGGCCTGTTCGATGTGGCGACCCCGGGAGGCCTGCCGAAGCAGACCGGCGATTTCGGCCAGACCCTGTTCGTATGGGGCGTGCCGGCCGGCACCTACGTTGTGCGGCCTTATTTCGGTCCATCGAACCAACGCGACGCGGTCGGCGGGACTGTCGACCTCGTCGGCGATCCGGTCGGCTGGTCGCTCGCGATTTTCGGATGGAGGGCGAGCATCGCGACCGGCGGTTTGGATGCGATCGTGCGTCTTGGCCAGCTGAAGGAGGCCGAGGACTCCTCGATCGACTTCTACAGCTTCCTGCGCTCCGACTATTATCAGATCCGCCGGGCGGACCTGCGCGAAGCGCTCGGCCTGCCTCCCGTGACCGAGTCGCCGGCCACGCCCTCGCCCGCGACCGCTTCGCCCAAGGCCGCAGCGCCGTCGTCACAATGATGTTTGCCGCGAGCCCTCCTGTTTCTCGCTGCGGCGCAAGAAATGACGGCCCTCGATGCACTGCCAAACGAACAGGCCCGGCAAACCCAGCAGCAGTTCGCGAACCCGCTTAGAAAGCGAAATGGCGAGCGCCGTGTCCGCCGAAAGCCCCATGAGCGCGCCGAACACCAGAAAACCGCCCTCCTGCGCGCCCAGCGCTCCGGGCACCATGAAGGCGACCGCGCTGACGCCCGAGGTCAGACTTTCGAGGACGAAGGCGTCAATCCCGCTGAACGGCTTGTGGAGACAAAGCATCAGAAGCCATATCTCGCCGGCGCTCGCCGCCCATCCGGCGAGTCGCAGCAGATTGGAGCGCAAGAAGGCGATGCGGCGATAGGTGTCGACGACCGCCTTGTCGATCGCCAAAGCAGAGCTCGAAAAGACAGTCGGCCATTTTCCGGGGGCGACGCGTCGAGCGAAATTAGCAAATCTGAGGAACAGGCGACGGTGCTGGAGCCCCACGAAGAGCGCGACCGCGCTCGCGAGCGCGCCCACGCCGAGAAGCAACACGCGAGCGGCAGGGACTGATGCGAGCCCGCCTGATCGCGCGATGAGCAGCGCCACGCCGGCGAGGACAAAGACGAGCTGGGTGACAACGCCCACCGTGGTGTCGACGACCATGCTGGCGGCCGCCTGCACGCCGGGCAGGCCGCGATGGTGGGCGAGCCGGGCGCCCACGATGTCGCCGCCCACCCGCGCGACTGGCAGGAGCGTATTGATCGATGCGCGAATCCAACGGATCAAGAGGATTGCGTAGACCTTCGGTCGGTCGGGCGCCGGCATCAGCTCGCGCCACGAGAAAGCGCTGAGAGACAACGGGATAATTTGGAACAGGGCGATCGGCAGCAGGAGCCACCCGAGCAAGAGCATGGCGCGCGCCACCTCAGCCGCGCCGCTGTGGACGACGAGGAAGACGACAAGCGAGAAGCCGAAAAACGACGCGACGATCAGCGAGGTCGAAATGGCTCTGCTCCCTTGAACCGTGCGGCCTGCGTGATCGCGCACGAATACGATCGAGGCGCTCAGTCGTCTATTGGAATTCATCGACTTTGCCGGCCGCCGATCGCGAAGGCCGTTCGCGCTCGATCCGGATCTCGACCAACTCTACGACCCCTCAAAGCACGCCGAAGCCTCATCCTCGTCACTGGCCGTGATCGCCGCGAGGCGTTGCGGACGGGCTTGCGGCGGCCTCGCGCGGGCCCAAGCCGTTCTGGTGGTCAGACGCCGAAGCGCTCAGTATAGACGGAGGCGCGCTCCCGCTCGCGCTCTGGATCGATACCGAAGTCCTCGAGCGAATAATGATTGGCGCCGTAACCGCCATTCGGCGCCCGAGCGACTTTCGCCGCCATCGCCGTTCGCGCCTCAGGCGACAACTCGAGCCCGAACGTGTCGTAGATCCGCGCGATCGTCGCAACCGGATCGGCGACGAGTGCGCGATACTGCACGTGCGCGAGCCGGAGGCGGAGCGGAAAGGACGGATCAACCGTCAGCGCCACCATGCGCCGCATCGCATCCTGCCAGTAGTCGGCGACCTTGCGGCCGATCTCGCGCCGGTCGATTGCGTTCGTGAAGGGCGCGCGCAGAAGCTCCGTGAGGCGCGCGGCGGAGGCGAGCACATGGGCGGGATCGCGGTGCACGAACACCAGCATCGCGTCAGGGAACGCTCGGGCGAGCGCGTGCGCCGAGAAAACGTGATCGGGCGATTTCAGGACCCAGCGTCGCGCCGTTTGGCCCGGGCCCTGAAGATGACGCAGAAACCGTGCATGGAACCAGTAGCCTTCGTCATAGCCCGACTTGTCGAGCCAGGCGTGATAGGACGGTGCACGATAGACGGCGTCGAAGCGCGGGCTCCGGAACACATGGCTCGTGATTTCCGTGCACTCTTGCGGCGCATCCGCCTCCGTTGGATGCAAGCTGCTGATTCCTTTCGCGAGGTGGGTGAACAGCCGGAGTTGCAGGCGCACCTTCTGGCGCCCTGCGCCGAACCCGGCCGCGCGATGCTTGGGACAGGGATAGATCGCTTCCCACATGCGCGGCGCGCGGTTGGCAGGATCCTCCGCCAGCAAGCCGTGCAGAAAGGTCGTCCCGCTGCGCGGCAGGCCGGCGATGAAGATCGGCGGCGTGAGTGGTCGTCTCAGAATAGAGCGATCCTCGCGCTCCGCGTCCGCCAGGATCTGAAGCGTCGAGAGCATCCGCTTCAAATCCCAGTGGGCCGCGAGGCGTCCGAACGGCGTGAGGCGCGCCTCTTCCCGGAGGCTCGAGGTCAGGGCGGCGAGCGCTTCGACAAGGCGGGGGTCGGCCAAAGGCTTTACATCCAAGCGCGTGGCCTTCGCCGCCGCGGCGATCAGAGACTCCGCGTCGAGCCCCGTCTCGACGAGAACTGCGCCAGCAAGCCGTGCGAGTCGCTGTGCAATCACCGGGCGCCCGCCGTCGGCACGATGCAGTCATAAACCAGCCTGGGTTTGGCTGGCGCGCCCATGAGCGGATTCCAGGCGAAGCAGGAGTGGGCGCCGCCGAAAGCGAGACGTTGAGCCGTCATCAACAAGAACTCCGTTACCGCGAGGCGCCGGCCATGGCCCGCATGAAAGGGCTGCCGGCCGCTTTGGCACGTTGGCGCTTATTAGCTCATCGAAGTGTCGCAACGTTGTAATCTGTCATTGTATAGCTGGCAACCGCGATGGCCAGCATTGGGCCGCGCCGGTATTCGGCTTACTACTCAGATCTTTATTTCCACGTTTGTTTCGAGGCTCTTTGCGACGAGGGCAAGACCTCGTCGCTGGCGAAACGTTTGGCGTGAGGGCGAAAACGCCAATTATGTCCTTAGAACAGATCGGTCCCCCGGAAAAACGCCTGTCCCTGTTCTCCATGCGTGCGTTTGTCGTTGGTTGGGCGGTCCCGGCGCACTGAGTTGGGCATTCAGGACGATCTGGATGGGCGTCTCCGCAGTCGTCGCGCTGGTCTTCTCGACCGGAGCGGAACCCGTCCTGCGCGCGTTGTAGCGGGGGCTGAGGGCGGCCGGCGTGTGCCTGCTACGCGGAATCGTAGTTGCAGGCGCGGCGTTAAGCAGAGATTCTTGGGCGAGCCAAACGGATCAAGCCGGACCTGTTCGCCACAGAGATGCGAAGCACGCTGGTCTTGCCCGCATAGGCAAAAATCGGCGAGGCGAGGAGCTCTCACAAAAAACGCAGTTGCCTCCGTAAAATCAAGCAGATATGGCGCTATCCTCACGCAAAACATACGGCGGGACCGGCGCCCTTCGGCTTCGTTTAGATATTCTTGACGGTCGCGCGCTCCAGTGGACCCATGAAGTCGGTTTTCCGCTTTGCGCTCCCCTCCCGGTTCCCCCCTGTTCATCGGCCTAACAAGAGGGATAATCTTCCTGTTCCGTCTTTCCCATCCACACGAGCAAATCCGCTCAACCAAATGAAAGCCAAGGGATTTGTGCAATCGCTCGAGAGCGGCGGGAAGCGATTTGCCCTGTTGGCAGGGAGTAACAGGCGGAATCTCGTTTTCCGCGAACGCGCGTCGCTTGTGGTGAAAGTCCAGTCGAACCGCGCCTTCATCGGTCCATTCGTTGGGGTCGCTGAAGAAATCTGCTTGAATGGTCCGTCCTGCTTGCGCGCAATCTCCGACCCGGCGCACTGACCTGTGTCGCCACTC
The DNA here is from genome assembly GCA_963820795.1 of uncultured Alphaproteobacteria bacterium. Taxonomy (GTDB): domain Bacteria; phylum Pseudomonadota; class Alphaproteobacteria; order Rhizobiales; family Beijerinckiaceae; genus Roseiarcus. Next base: position 279,046 of record CAWGBJ010000009.1, on the reverse strand, counting down.
GCTATTCTGCGCGAAGGCGCCGACGCGCTTTCCTGATATCGTGTTCGGGTTCCGAGTCTGCCCGGTTGGCAGATTCATGTGGGTCGAATACTTTCGCTTGATGCCGAGTCGTTGAAGAGGCGGGGGAGAGACAATGGGGCTCACGATCGTTTGTCTGTTTATCGCCGGCGCGGGATGCCTCTATCTCGGATACGCCGCCGTGGTCTCTGCGGGATTCGTGGCCGAGAGCGCGCCGGAATTGGCGGCGTGGCCGCCACTGACCATCCTCAAACCCCTGCGGGGCCACGAACCCGCCCTATCTCAGAATCTGGCGTCGTTCTGCGCGCAGAACTATCCCGCGTCGGTCCAAATCGTCTTTGGCGTGCAGGCTGCGGACGACCAGGCGATCGACGTCGTAAAGCGCCTCGAAGCGGACTTCCCGGACCGCGACATATGCGTCGTCGTCGACACGGCGAGGCATGGCACGAATCCGAAAATCTCCAATCTGGTCAATATGACGCCGGCCATCGAACATGGCTGTGTCGTCCTCGCCGACAGCGACATCGAGGCGCCGAAGGACTACCTCCGCCGTGTCGCAGCGGCGCTCGATAAGCCGGGCGTCGGCGCCGTCACGTGCCTCTATCACGGCGTCCCCGTCGGCGGCCTCTGGTCGAAACTGGCGGCGCTCGCGATCGACGCGCATTTTCTCCCGGCGGTGCTCGTCGGCCTGCGCTTGGGGATGGCCACCCCCTGCTTCGGGTCGACCATTGCGCTGCGGCGCAGCGAATTCGACGCGATCGGCGGATTCGCGCCGTTTGCCGACGTGCTGGCCGACGACTACGCAATCGGGGCCGCTCTGCGAGCCAAGGGCTTGAAGGTCGTCATTCCGCGCTTTCTTGTAGGCCACTGCTGCGTCGAAACTTCACTCGCCGAGGTCTGGCGCCACGAGCTGCGCTGGGCGCGGACGATCCGGACGGTCGACCCCTGGGGACATGCCGGCGCCACGGTCACGCATCCCTTCGCCTTCGCCCTTCTCGCCGCAGCGACCGGCGCGCCGCTTCAAGGCCTCACGCTTGCTGTTCTTGCCGCAATAGGCCGAATTGTGCTCTTGTACGTCACGGCGCGCCGGCACGGCCTGCCTTCGCCGGCCTACTGGCTTGTCCCGCTTCGCGACCTTATCTCTTTCGCGATCTTCGCTTGGAGCATTTGCGGCCAGGATCTGACATGGCGAGGTGAGCGTTATCGCGTACTGGGGAACGGTGTGCTGACCACGGATTTAAGGACCGACGCCTCATGATGCGAACGCTTTTCCTGCAGGCCCCTTCCTTCGACGGCTTCGACGGCGGCGCCGGGTCGCGCTACCAGGCTCGGCGGGAAATCACGTCCTTCTGGTACCCGACTTGGCTCGCCCAACCCGCCGCGCTCGTCGAAGGCTCCAAACTCGTCGACGCGCCGCCTCACAAGATCGGCCTCGAAGCGATCGTGAAAAGCGCCCGCGACTACGATCTCGCGGTGCTGCACACTTCGACCCCATCATTTGACCGCGACGTGAAAGTGATCGAGGCGATGAAGGCCGCCAATCCCGGCCTGAAGGCGGGGCTTATCGGCGCCAAGGTGGCGGTCGAGGGCGACAAGAGCGTCGAAGCCTCGCCGCTCATCGATTTCGTCGCGCGCAACGAATTCGACTTCACGATCAAGGAGGTTGCGCAGGGACGGGACCTTTCGACCATAACCGGTCTGACGTGGCGTGACAGAAGCGGCGCAATCGTCCGGAACCCCGAGCGGCCCGTGCTGGAGAACATGGATCTCCTGCCGTTCGTCACCCCCGTCTACAAGCGCGACCTCAAAATCGAAAAGTACTTCATCGGCTATCTGAAGCACCCCTATCTGTCCTTTTACACAGGTCGCGGTTGCAAGTCGCGTTGCACTTTCTGCTTGTGGCCGCAGACGGTCGGCGGCCACCGCTACCGCACCCGCAGCGTCGGCCACGTGATCGAGGAAATCCGCTGGGCTAAGGCCGCCTTTCCGCAGGTCAAAGAGTTCTTTTTCGACGACGACACCTTCACCGACGACGCGCCGAGAGCCGAAGCCATCGCTCGGGAACTCGGCAAGCTCGGCGTGGTCTGGTCGTGCAACGCCAAAGCCAACGTCAAGCGCTCGACGTTGAAAGTCCTGCGCGACAACGGGCTGCGGCTGCTGCTCGTCGGCTACGAGAGCGGCAACCAGCAGATCCTGCACAACATCAAGAAGGGCATGCTGGTGGATGTCGCCAAACGGTTCACCAAGGACTGCCACGAACTCGGAATCGTCATCCACGGGACCTTTATTATGGGGCTGCCGGGGGAGACCGCGGAAACGATCAAGGAGACGATTGAATTCGCCAAGGAGATCAATCCGCACACGATCCAGGTTTCGCTGGCCGCGCCCTATCCGGGGACCCTGCTCTACAAACAGGCGCTCGAGAAGGGCTGGCTTGACGACGCCAACGCCGAGCTGGTTGACGACCATGGAATGCAGATCTCGCCGCTGCACTACCCCCATCTCCAGCACTCGGAGATTTTCCAGTCGGTGGAAGATTTTTACCGGAGCTTCTACTTCCGCGTTCCCAAGATCGCGGCGATCGTCGGCGAGATGGTGCGGAGCCCAGAGATGATGAAGCGGCGTTTGCACGAGGGCGTCGAGTTCTTCCTCTTCCTCAAGGAGCGCCGTGAGGTCTCGCTCTGACGCCCAAAACTTTTTCTGGCGCCAGCGGCGACGTCGGTGGAAATCTGATCGACGGCGCCCGTTCAGCCGCCGACGCAGGCGCTTGGGCGGCGGCGCTGACCAGCGCGAACTTGCGCATGGCGCCGATTTCGATGGCCGAAAGCCTGACCATAAAAGGCGATGCCCGGAGCGAGAACCGGGCGTCGATGTTGATCAGCAGATCCATGCCGAAGGGCGTAGCCTTGACGGGGCTGAAGCCATCCCAAGCCCGGTAGATGAGGGCGGCGCGGGCATCTTGAGGAGCTAGATAGTCCGGCAGTGGACGCCGAAAACAAGACCCGCCGCGCCCAGCCGACGCATTCCTGTCAAACTCGAGAGTTAGACCATAAGCGCAATGCGTGTTATCATAAAAAGCTCAGCATTGATGTGCAACATGGAACCAACGACCGGGACGCACACGGATGAGGCGCGGGTGAAAACCAGCGGCCGGCAGGGCGGCGGGCACGGAGACGATGAGCCGGGACTAGAGCCCGCCGGCGGCACGGACCCTCCGCGGCGTTCGGTTGAAATACTTCGCGACCTGGGTTTATCAAAGGAAAAGATAGTTGCGTACCACCGTCGCTTTCCGACGCCGACGCCCACAAGCTGCGGCTACCCAACGTCGGCGTCAACACTGCGGCGATGATCCCAAGTCGCCCAACAGCGATTTCATGCGTGTGCCCTGTTGGAGAACGATAAGGCCCTCCGCAATCGAATGTGACCGGCATGCGAAGGGCGTATGACGGCTCGGAAACCCCCTCAGCCAGCGAGCACGGTCAACGCCTCGTCCAAGATCGCTAGCGCCGCGTCGAATTCGTCGAGCGGGATCGTCAGCGGCGGGCAAAGCGTCACGATCCTGCCTTCGCCGAGCTTGAAGCTAAGGCCCGTCTCCAGGCAGCGATAGAGCAGGCGGTCGGCGAGGCCAGCCGGATCCTGGCCGCCGATCTCGACGCCGAAATAGCAGCCGAGACCCCGCACATCCTGAATGACAGAATGGCGCGCCTTAATGTCGTTCAGCCGCTCGAGACCGCGTATTCCGAGGGCTCTGGCACGCTCGATCAGCTTTTGCTCCTCGATGACGTCGAGCGTCGCCAGAGCGGCGGCGCAGGCGACAGGGCTCTTTTCGTGCGTGTAGTGGCCAAGCGCCGCCTCGGGCGCGCAGTCGAACCTTTGCGCAGCGAGGATGGCGGCGAGCGGCATGATCCCGCCGCCGAGGCCCTTGCCGATCACCAGAATGTCGGGCGTCGCCCCCATCTGCTCGCAGGCGTAAAGCGTACCTGTGCGGGCGAGGCAACTTGGGATTTCGTCGAAAATCAATAGCGCGCCGTAACGGGCGCAGGAGTCCCGCACGCGCGGCCAGAAGTCAGGCGGCGGCGCTGCGACCGATGTCCAGCGCACAGGTTCAGCGATCAGTGCGCTGACGTCGCCCTGCACCTCGAGCACATAGTCGATATAGTCGGCGAAGCGTTCGAACGGTCGATCGTCGCCGAAGAAACGGCGCGCGAGATCGAGCGGCGGCAGGTGTTCGGCGCCTGGCGCCATCGGGCCGAGCCCGCGCCGGAATAGAGCCTCGCCGCCGACGCCGATCGTGTCGAGGTTGGCGCCGTGGAACGAGTTCCACAGGGACAGCGTCTTATGTCGTCCCGTCGCGTAGCGCGCCAGTTTGAGCGCCATGCCGATCGCCGCCGCGCCGCTCGGCGCGAACAAAACCTTGTCCAGCCCAGCGGGCGAGGTTTCGACGAGACGACGCGCCAGAGCTGTCGCGGTCGAGTTGGCGTAGCGGCGCGGGCAAAACGGCAGGGTCTCCATTTCGCGTCGGATCGCAGCGACGATTTTCGGATGGCCGTGGCCGAGCTGATGCACGCTGTTGCCGTGGAAATCGAAGATGCGTCGCCCGTCGACGTCGGTAAGCACAGCGCCCTCAGCCCTCACGATCTGCGTCAGGCACGGCGTCGACAACGACTGGCGGAGGAAATAGCGCTCATCATCGTCGAGCGCATCGCGCGCCCGCTCGCTCAAGGACGCCCGCCACGCAGCACGCGATGGCGACAGGTTGACGTCGCCTTCGCTGAGCGGAAGCGCCGGGTCTTTCATCTCATGCTGACGGGGGTCGATGCATGACGAATGGACGCTGCGCGCGCCACATCCGCATAATGGCGGTGGGCTCCGCTAGGCTGACGCCAGTCTCTCGGTCGGTTCAATAGCAGAGAAGCCGCAGCAGGAAGGCCGTCACGTGGATCGACTTGGCCATTTCGTCGCGCGATAGTTTTTCGACGATGCCCTTCTTGTATCGCCCGCTTTGCAGAATTGAGTTGTGCGGTGGTTACGTCGACGAGAATTTGCTGCTCCGTGCCGTCGTGGCTATGGGCGACTAAGATTTTGGCGCTACTCGCCAGACGATGAGAGAGCGTCATGGCGGCGGCTCCACGCATGACTGGACCATAGCAAGGGCTGCGCCGGCGCGCTACGCAGCGGAATTGTGACAATGACCAAGCAAACGTCGGCGGTGCGGTCTTGAAACTGTCCAATCCCTGGCGAGGTCAACCAGCTGCGTCGCCCGCAGACTCGGCGAACGCACTCGCCTTCGCGCTCCGCTTCACCGGGCCGCAATGGCGGGCACAATGCGGCTGAGATCCGGGCGGAGATGCTGGCGAATGGCCTATGGAGCCTATATAGCGGGAGGGCTTTGTCATCGTGGATGCGCCGTTCGGGCGTTGGTTTAAGAGTCCGCGGGAGAGCAATCGACGTACGCGGCTGTGAGGCGCGTCACAGCTCGCGGTCGCGCCAGGGGGTATTTGCTCCGGCAACAAAGGCTGGGCGTTGATGATCGAGCAACCTCATCTGGGATCGAGGAGCTGATCGGAAGTATCCGGCCTTGAGCGGGTGACTGCGCCTGCCCGCGTGCGGTTGACGGAAGCTGAGCGCAACGCGACGGCGGGGCGCGCGGAGAATTCCCTCCGCAACTATGGCCCAGAATTGGGCCATGAGGGAAATCAATGGTATCGGCTGGCGGTGTCGCGGGGCAATCCCTCGGCAGCCCCGGGCTGCGGGCCATCCACGAAAGTCGCGCGATGGCGTCGCGGACCGGGCGCGGCTTGGGCGGAGTGGACGCGACTTGCGGCCTGAGGCTTGCGAATGCCATTTCGAGACTGCCGCTCTTTCACAGCGAGACGAAAATGTGCGCCGATAGGAAGTTTGGATTCGCTCGTGCGGTTTTGGTCGCGGCGACTTTTGCCGTGAGCGCGACTACGAATGCGTCTGCTGAAACCGCGGAACAACGGCAAGCGTGCATGGGCGACGCCTTCCATTTTTGCGGCAGCGCCATTCCCGATCGGAATCGGGTGTTTGCTTGCCTGGCCGACAACAGGAACTTCTTATCAGTCGCCTGCCGCACCGAGATGGCGCCGTATCTACCGGCAGACCCGCCGGCGCGGCACAAGACGCACTCCAGGGGAGAACAGCCATAAAACGGTGTTTGCCGTGCCAGATAAAAATTCCATGCTCGTCGAACTCGGCGCCGCGCCAACCCTACACGCGCGGCACGGGTTGACTGCCAGTGCGATCACAGAGGCCGCACGCGGCATTTCGGGCCAAATCCCGCGCCCGGACCATCAGCAGAGCGCCGATCGAAGCCAGCTCACTCTGTTCGAAGCCCCTAGCTGTGAGGCCCCTGATGGCTATTCCATCGACGACGCGGGGGACGCACGGGGACTACCAGCCGGTCTTTCCATTAAAATGGATCTTCACCAGGGACGTGCCCTCTAAATGGTTCCCTCGGCAGTTTCGACGAGTACAACTTTTGTGGTCCAGCGGCTGGACCTTATGCTCGCGCCTGGCGCGTAGTGATCGAAGGGATGATGACCCCGATCGTCTTCGTCGGATGCCCGCGCCTGCGTGTTCGGCTGGTAGTCGAACCGGGCGATAGCTTCGCGCACCCAGGCCTGGGTCGCGGGCGAGATCCCGGCCTTACCGTTCACGACGGCGGATACAGTCTGGACGGGGTCTCGCCCGCGCAATTCTCTGTGGACCGGAAATGGCCAGCGGCGAAGGCAGTGTCGTGGCAGTCCGGTCACGCGGAAGCATCAAGTCGGCCGCGGCGCCTCGACCATAAACTCGGAAATGGTCTTCTTGATCACCATGTCGCGCGTCGCTGCGTCGAATTCAAGGAAATGCGGCGACGCCAGATGTGTGTCGAAGGCGGATCTATCGGTGTAGATCTCATAGAGGAGAACGTCGGGCTGGCCTGCGGCGACCGGGAGGAGGACATCGAAGCGGAGACACTCGGCTTCGGCCTCGAGCGAGGCCGCCGCATTGGTGCGGACCAGCTTGAGGAAACGGTCCCGGCTGTCGGCCTTGACCTCGAACGCAACGGTGATTGCGAGGCGGTCCGCCGCCGACTGCCGTCGAGGCTCCGCGATATCGACCTGCTGGCTCATCGTCATCGTTCCCCCGCCGCCAGCATCGGCGCGACAGCGCGCCCGGACGCCGCCGCTTCATAGGCCGCCTCGACCAGCGCAAACGTCTTCAAATTGTCGCGGCCGCTCGTCTCGGCGTCGCTGCCGTTCCGCCAGGCGGCGACGATCGCCCGCTGGGTCATCAGCACGCTTCCCTGAACAACGTGCCATGGCTTCTCGGCCCAGGGGAGCGGCGCTGCGCCAAAGTCAAGATCCTCGCGCTTGCCGGCTCGCGCGACATGGGCGCGAAAACCCGGCGCAAGGGAGACCGAGCCTCGATCGCCCTCGACGGCGACTGTGGTTTCGGGGAAAGGATCGGGATCGAGCCGGGCCTCGTAGCTGCATTCGACGACGCTGACCGCCCCGGAAGTGTGGCGAAGCAGCATTGTCGCCGTATCCTCGCCGGCGTTTAGCGGACTGCGGCGCTGCGTCTCGCAGGACAGGCGTTCGACCTCGCCCAGAAAAAAGCGGGCGAGATCGAGCACGTGAATGCCGACGTCGAGGATCGCCAGCCGCTTCTCCTGGCGGAAATAGGGTTGCGCGCGGTAGACGTCGAAGCCGGTGCGAAAGGCGATCCGCGCCCAGTTCGGCCGGCCGATCGCATCTGCGTCGAGCAAGGCCTTGAGCTTGCGCATCGGCGTCTGGAAGCGGAAGTTCTCGTGCACCGCGAGACGCACGCCTGCCGCCTCCGCCGTCTCGACGATCGCGACGGCCTCGGCCCCCGCGGGGGCGAGGGGCTTCTGCACGATCGCATGGACGCCGCGCCCGGCGGCGAGCCTGACGAGGTCGCCGTGGCTCTCCATCCGCGTGGCGATATCGACGAAGTCGAGCCGTTCGGCGGCGAACATCGCGCCCGCGTCCGCATAGGCGCGCGCAACGCCGAACCTTTCTGCCGCCGCTTCAGCCTTGGCGCGATCGACGTCGCAGACCGCAACGAGTTCGACCCCGTCGCTTCGCATGTCGCGCCAGGCGCTGAGGTGATTCTGGGCGAAGAAGCCGCAACCGATCAAGCCCCCGCGCATCGCGGCCGCTCATCGGTCGACGATCGGATTGCGGAGGAGGCCGATGCCCTCCGCCTCGATCTCGACGACGTCGCCTGGCTTCATGAACAAGGGGGGCTTGCGGAACAACCCCACGCCGGCCGGCGTGCCGGTGGAGATGATGTCGCCGGGCTCGAGCGTCATCACCTGGCTCAGAAAGCTTACGAGACGCGGCAGCGGGAAGAGCCAGTCGCTGGTCGAGCCGTCCTGCAGCGTCTTGCCGTTGAGGCGCGTCTTCAGGCGCACGCGGTCGGGATGCGGCATCGCGTCGGCGGTGACGATACAGGGTCCGATGGGCGCGAAGCCGTCGAAATTCTTGCCGAGGGTAATCTGGTTGTCCTTGAACTGGACGTCGCGCGCCGAGACGTCGTTCAGCAGCGTATAGCCGAAGATTGCCGGCATGACCTCATCCTCGGTTGCCCGGGCGAGCTTTTGGCCGATCACCACCGCAAATTCGACCTCATAGTCGAGCTGTTCCGTCCGTTCGGGGTGGACGATCGGCGCGTTCATGCCGACGACGGACGTCGGCAGTTTGGCGAAGAAGAACGGCTCGGTCGGCATCTTCGCATTCGGATTCTCGAGCGCGTGGCCTTTGTAGTTGATCCCCGAGCAGAGGATCTTGCCGGGCCGAAGCGGCGCGGCGACGTCAGCGCCCTCGAGCGCGCGACGCGGGCGCGACCGCTCGGCCGCAGCGCGGGCCGCTTGCAGGCCGTGGGACCCCGCGCGGACCAGGTCCAGCATGGTCAGGGCGACGCCTGCAGCGCTGAGATCGACCAGCTGGCCCTGCCGCTCGGCTGCAACCCAATCGCCTTCCGCATCCCTCACGGTCAAGAGTCTCATGCCGCCTCCGTGACGAACACCGCCTTGTGATAGGCGTCGGGGCTTTCCGCGAGGCGCGCGAAGACGCCCGGCGCTTCGGCGAGGCCGACCCGCGTCGCGACGCGGGGATAGCGAATGGCGCCCGATCCGAGAAGCCGCAAAGCCTCCGGGAAACAGTCGACCGAGGCGCGCGATCCGTGCAGGGTGACCTCCTTGCGCGTCAGGTCCAGGCCCGGGAGCTGCACCGGCGTGCCTTTCTTGACGAGGCCGACAATGACAATGCGGCCGCCGGCGGCGACGAGCTCGATGGTCTGTTCCATGACGCTGGCGACGCCGGTCGCCTCGATCACGACCGGCATGCCCTCGCCGTTCGTCAGCTGCAAAACTTCCCCGGCGAGCGCGCTTGGCGGCAACGGCGTCGCGCCGAGCTGGCGCGCTGTTTCAAGGCGCTCCGGCTTGACGTCGGTGATGAAAACTTCAGCGCCGTAGGACAGCGCAACCTCGACGATGGCGAGCCCGATCGGGCCCGCGCCGAGGACGAGCGCGCGATCGCCCGCCGCGATCTCGCCGCGCCGGCAGGCCTGGACGCCAATCGCCACCGGTTCGGCGAACGAGGCCTCGAAATCGGACATGCCGGCCGGGATGCGGTGCAGATTTGCCGCGGGCGCGCGTACGGTTTCCGCGAAGCCGCCGTCGCGATGCACGCCGATGATCGAGAGGTTGGCGCAGCAGTTGCGCTTGCCGACCCGACACGGATAACAACGGCCGCAGCCGATGAACGGATCGATGACGACGCGCTCGCCGAGAACGATTCCGGCTACGCCCGGACCGACGGCGCTGACCTCGCCGGCGATCTCATGCCCGCCGACGCGCGGATAGGTCACATAGGGGTTCTTGCCGAGATAGATGTAGAGATCGCCGGCGCAGAGGCCCGCGGCGATCACCCGCACCTCGACCTCGCCCTCGGACGGCGGCTCACGCGGGATATCCTTCAGCCTGAGGTCGAACGAGGCGTCGAAGACGGCAGCGCGCATCGTCGTCACGCCGCCTTCGGCATCAGGACGCGGCCGGATGGGTCGATTTCGATCATATCCCCGGGATTGAGCACGAGCGCCTCGGGCGTGCGCTCGCCACGCGCCTTGGCGGCTGCGTGGTGGCGCAGGAACGCGCGAACATCGTCGTCGTCGGCCTTGCAATAGTGGCAGGGCAACACCGTCTCGAGCCCGAGCCATTGCGCGGCCAGCAGGCCCTCGTAGGGGCTCATCTCGCCGGTAATCATTTCGCCCGCCATCGGGTTGCGGTCGAGGATTTCCTGGGGATTGGCGATGCCGACGCAGCCGATGGTCGGCCGGTAGAGCTCGGCCTGCAGCTTCATGTCGCTGAAGATCGCCGTGTCGCCGTAGTGGTAGAAGCGCACGTTGTCGTCGGCGAAGACTACGAACGCCATCGGGACGCCAGAGGCGAACGTTCCGTCCGGCATCCGGATCTGCGACCAGTGATGGCATTCGACCGGCTGGACCTCGATCCCGGCGACCCGGACCCGGATGCCCCACACCGTTGCGCGCACCTGAGTGGGCGGGATGCCCTTGGCGGCGAGATAGGCGCGCACCTCGCCGCCGGCGATGACCGGGCAGCCGTAGCGCCTGGCGATCGCTTCGGTGTCGCCAAGGTGGTCGTAGGCGGCGTGGCTGACGATGACGAGATCGACCTTGTCGAACGAGTCCGAGCTTCACCGGCGAGCCCGGATTCTCGTCGAGGAACGGGTCCATCAGGATGCGCAATCCCGCCCGCGTCACGATCTCATAGGCAGCGACTCCGAGGAACCGGATGTTGGTGGTCGGCTTTGGGGCCATGTCGGACACCTCGATTGCGGTGGAGCCAGCGCCGGCCGGCTCCACGAAAGATGAGCGCCGCTATTTGACGTTCATCGCCGTCAGAACTTTGTCGACGTTGTCCTTGGACACCACCAGCACGCCAGTGTCGACATTGTTCGGGATCGTTTTGCCGCCGTCCTGCCAACCGAGACCCACCGTCTTCAAGCCATTGTGACGATAGTCGTAGAGCATCCGGACCGCGTAATAGATGAAGAGCTCCCGGTTCTGCACGATGATGCCATCGGTCCACCCTTCCTTCGCCGTCTTGAAGAAGTCGGGCGTCTGTTCCATAGCCGTGACGTGGATCTGGCCGGGTTTCTTGCCGGCCTCGCGCAACGCGGTGACGATGCCGGCGCCCGATTCCGAGTCGAACCCAGCGATGCCGGCGAGGTCAGGATGAGCGGCCAGCAGCGCCGACGTCACCTGCGCCGCCTTGGAGGCGTCGCCGTTGTCGTCCTCGTTGGCGACGAGCTGATATTTGTCTCCGCCGTGAGCCTTGATGTAGGCTGTGAAGCCGGCTACGCCCTCACGCATGTTATTGGCGTTGATGATCGAGGTCATGGCGATCTTGCCGCCGTTCGGCAGCGCCTCCATCATCTTTTTTGCCTGCGCTTGGCCGATCGCCGTCCAGTCCGTGCCGATGTAGGCGAGCCGGCCGGAGTCCGGCAGATCGCCGTCGTCGACGACGGTCGGAACACCTTCCGCGATGCACTTTCTGACGGACTCGGTGAGGGACGGGTCCCAGCCCCCGACGACGGAAACCCCGGCCGGCTTCTGGGCGCAGACCTGATCGACAGCCGCGATGAACCCGGGAAGATCGAAGTCGGTCGGGCCGGCGACGCGCACCTGCACTTGCAGCTCGTCAGCGATCTTCTTCATCCCGACGTAGTCGTATTTGACGAACAGCGGCAGGTTCGCCTTGTTCGACACCCAGTAGTAGACCTCCTTCGCGTCCTTCGGACCGAAATTCAATTCCTGCGCGACAGCTGGCGCGGCGACCGCCGACAGCGCCAGCCCGAGCAACGGCAGCGTCCATTTCGTTTGCATGTGCGTTTCCTCCTCCGCTCCTTAAGCCGTAACTGCCGGGCCTAACGCCGACGTTCGTTCGAAAAAATCATCACCCGCGATGCGCTTGCTTGTACCGGTCGAGCGACACCGCGAGCAGCAGCACGAGTCCGACGATGATCGGCTGCCAAAAGATGCCGATCCCGTTGATGATCATCGCGTTCTGCACCAGCGCAATGAACAGGACGCCTAGGACGCCGCCGAGAATCGTGCCTTCGCCGCCCTTGAGGCTCGCCCCGCCGAGAACCGTCGCCGTAATCACGCTGAGCTCGACGCCGATTCCTGCCGAGACGACGGCCGAATTGAGCCGAGACGCTGCAAGCGCGCCGGCGAGACCCGCCAGGGTCCCGACAATTGTAAAGCCGATCAGGGTCAATCGCTCGACCCTGATGCCCGATAGCTTTGCTGCGCGAGCATTGCCGCCAATGAAATAATACTGGCGGAAGAAGCGGGTGCGAGCGACAGCCCAGCCTCCGAGCGCAACGATGACCAGCATCACCCAGAACGGCGTCTGGAAGCCGAAGAACACTGTTTCCCCGTAAGCCCTGAAATTGTCGCTGATGGGCGTCACTCCGGTGCCAGCCGTGAGATAAGTGAGGCCGCGATAGATGGTCATTGTCGCGAGCGTCGCGATCAGCGCGTTGATGCCGAGCTTGGTGACGATGGCGCCGTTCACGGCGCCGGCGATCGCGCCGACGATCAGCGCCGCGACGAAGCCGAACGGCGCCGGCCAGTGCCACCAGCCGACCACGACGCCGGCCCAGACCCCCGCGAGCGCCAGCGTCGAACCCACCGAGAGGTCGAACGAACCGGCAATCATCAAGAGCATCATCCCGGCGACAAGGATGCCGTTCTGGGCGGCATTCAGGAGCACCGCCGAAATGTTGTAGGGCGTCGGAAAATTGTTCGGATAGACGATCGTCATGCCCAGCGCGAGGATCACGATCAGCGCCAGCAGCATCAGTTCTCGCGAATTGGCGAGCGTGAGCAGAATCCTGCCGAACAGCGGCTCGCCACGCCAGCCAACGCCGCCTCTCGTGGCCGGCCGGGAGCGGCCAGGCGAAGCGGCCGTCGGCGCGGTCTCGTTCACGCCGCTGCCCCTTCGACAATGGCGCTCCCAGCGTGGGTGTGCTTGGTCGCCAACCGCAGCACGGCTTCCTCGTCGGCGGACGGCCCATCGAGTTCGCCGACCGTTCGGCCGTCCGCCATGACCACAATGCGGTCCGCGAGCGCCAGCACTTCCGGCAGGTCGGACGAGACAACCAGCAGCGCGACCCCTCTCGCCGCGAGAGTTCTCAAAATCCGGTAGATTTCGGCCCGGGCGCCAACGTCGACGCCTCGTGTCGGCTCGTCGACGATGAGCAGGGCCGGATCGAGCGCGAGCCACTTGGCGAGCATCACCTTCTGCTGATTGCCGCCGGAGAGGTTCGCCAACTGTGCCCGGACCGAGGGCGTCACGATATGCAAATCCTCGATGAAGCGGCGAGCCAGGGCGTCGCTTCTGGCGCTCGACACCATGCCGCCTTCGGACACACGATCCAGCACCGCGACCGAAATGTTGCTGGCCACATCCATCGTCAGAAAGAGACCGGCCTCCTTGCGGTCTTCGGGCGCCATGCCGACGCCGGCGGCAATGGCGTCGCGGGGGCTGCCGAAACGGACGGGAGTCCCGCGCAACCTGATCTCGCCGCTCGATCTGGCTCGCGCGCCGAAAATCGCCTCGCAGGCCTCCGATCGGCCGGAGCCGACAAGTCCGGCGAGGCAGACGATCTCGCCAGACCGTACGGTCAGGCTCGCCTCGCGGACGAAAGGCTCGGCGCAAAGCTTCTCGACTTGCAGAACCTCCGGTCCGGCCGCGCCAGCGCCTGACTGGCGCGATAAGGAGACGTCGCGCCCGACCATGAGGCGGATCAGTTCGTCGGTCGAGGTGGAGGCAACGTCGCGGGTGCCCGAAAGGCGGCCGTCCTTCAGTACGGAGACGCGGTCGCACACCATGAAGATTTCCGCGAGACGATGCGACACGTAGACGATCGAGACGCCGTTGGCCTTGAGGCGGCGCAGGGCGTCGAACAGGCGCTCCGTTTCGGTGAAAGTAAGCGCGGCGGTGGGCTCGTCGAGTATGAGCAGGCGAAGGTCCTGCGAGAGCGCTTTGGCGATCTCGACCACCTGCGCCTGAGCGGATGACAGAGTCGAGACCTTGGCGCGAGGATCAATGTCTCCGCCGAGCTGCTCGAGCAGCGCCCGCGAACGGGCGACCATCTCAACGACGTCGATCCTGCCGAAAGAACGCGTCGGCTGACGTCCGGCGAAAATGTTGTCGGCGATCGAGAGCGTTCGGACCAGAACTCCCTTCCTGATGGACGATGCCGATGCCGAGCCGTCCAGCCTCGGCCTCGTCGATGTCGCCGAGCGGCGCCCCATCGAGAGACACCGAGCCTTCGTCGCGGGCGTAGACGCCGGCGATGATCTTGCCGAGGGTCGATTTCCCTGCGCCGTTCTCGCCGAGAAGCGCATGCACTTCGCCCGGCCTGACATCCAGCGAAACGCGCTCGAGCGCCTTGACTCCCGGAAAGGCCTTCGAGAGGTCATGGACTTCGAGCCGCGGGATCATCGGTCAGGCGGCCTTCGCCGCGAGATACTTGGCCTGCAGCGCGCTAATCAACGACACCATTGTCTCGTTGACCGGCGTGGGGACCCCGGTCTTCCTGCCCGCGTCGACGATCGCGCCGTTGATGACCTCGATCTCGGTACGGCGCGCCGCCTCGACGTCCTGCAGCATCGAAGCCTTGCCGCCGACGGCACGGGCGAGCAGCTCGGTGATGGCCTGCCATCGTTCGTCGTAGTCGAGCGCGACGCCCTGAGCTTTGGCGACGGCGACGACCTCCCGAAGAATAACGGCCATCACCTGCCGGGCGTCGTCGTAAAGTACGAGCTCGTGGGCGAAGAAGCGCAGCAGCGCCGCTGTCGGCAGGGTGCAGGCGTTGAGCGCCAGTTTCTTCCAGATTTCGTCGAGGATTCTCGGCGAGATCGTTGTCTCGAACCCGGCCTCCCGCAACGCCGCCGCCGCCCGCTGCAAACGCGGGGTTTCCCGGCCGTTCAGTTCCCCAATGTAAGTCGTTCCGGCGCCCGAATGTTTGACTCGGCCGGGGCCAAGCAGGGTGCCGCTATGATAGGTCAGTCCAACCAGAACCCGATCCTCGCCGATTATTTTAGCGATTCGCTCTGCGTTGCCCCAGCCATTCTGAAGCGTCAGGACTGAAGTCTCCGGACCGAGCATGGACTTGGCGGCGCCGACCGCGGCTTCCGTGTGGTAGCACTTGACGAAATTGACAATGAGATCGACCGGGCCGACGGACTTCGGATCGTTGGTCGCGCGCACCGGAATGACCGCGACGTTTCCGTCTTTCTCTTCGATCGAGAGTCCGGCGTCGTTGATTGCCGGGACAGATTCGGGGGAGACGTCGATCAGGGCGACGTCTTGACCAGACCTCTGCAGCCAGCCGCCGAACAGGCCGCCCATCGCCCCACCGCCGCCAAGCACCGCAATCCTCATGGGTCTCGCACCTCCCTGGACGCAGCGGAGACTTTAGGCTTCCGGCCCCGCGGCCGACCTTTGGGGGCCACAGGCGGCTTGATTGGGGTCTCCTTGTCCGCCATAGTGTCGTTCGGTTCTCCTGTTGTCAAGCATGACGGTATGATAGGTCCAATGCTGGAAACGGTCACGATCGAACGCAAGAAGCTGTTTCAGCAGGTGGCGGCGCATCTCGAGGGCTTGATCCTCGAGGGGCGGTTGAAACCGGGCGACCAGTTGCCGCCGGAGCGCGATCTGCAAAATCGGTTCGGAGTCGGGCGCCCGGCTATCCGCGAGGCGCTGATCGCCCTGCAGCATTCCGGCCTGATCGAGATTTCGAACGGCTTACGCGCACGCGTCGCCATGCCGACGGCGCAGGGCGTCGTATCGGGCATGGGGTCGGCCATCCGCCAGATGCTGTCCACGGCGGAGGGCCAGCGGCACTTCCAGGGGGTGCGGTTCTTCTTCGAGACCGCGCTGGCGCGGCATGCCGCCCGCGAAGCCAGCGCCGACCACATCGCCAGGCTCAAGGCGAAGCTCGTCGCCAATCGCGAGGCGATCGGCGACCGTGTCAAATTCATCGAGACCGACGTCGCGTTTCATTTCGTCCTTGCCGAGATTACCGGCAATCCGGTCTTTGCTGCGCTGCACGACGCGCTGTCGGAGTGGCTGAAGGAACAGCGCGTCGTGACGCTCGACGCCCCACAACAGGAGAAGATCGCCTACAAAGCGCATGTCGCGATCCACGAGGCGATCGCAGCGCGCGATCCGGACCGGGCGGAGGCTGCGATGGCCGCTCATTTGCGCCAGCTCGAAGAGACGTTCTGGCGCCGGCGGGACGACGTTGTCTGAGCTTGCCCTTCCCGACGGTTGGAGCTGAGAGCCCTTGCCAGTGGAGCTCACGAAAGGCGCCCTGACCGCGCTCATCGACGACAATGGCGCTTTTCTGCGCGAGATCGCGATTGGAAACGAGGAAGCCTTCCGCGGAATCGGCTTCGTCGTGCGCGACGCGAAGTGGGGAACTCCGGCGCTTGCCAGCGCCGCCCGAAGCGCTGAAGCGGACGGCGTTCTGACAGTGGAGAGCGGCGGCGAACTGGCGACTGCTTCGGGCGATCTCTCCTGGTCCGTCGTCTGGACGTTCGCCGAAAGCACCATCGAGGCCCGCGCCGAATGGTTGTCGGGCGCTGGCTTCCTGACGAACCGCACCGGCTTCGTCGTCCTGCACAGCCTCGGGGCCTCGCGGGGAAGGCCGGTGCGGATCACCCGCCCCGATGGACGGCTCGAAGTCGCGTCGTTTCCGGAGCTCGTGTCGGCGCATCAGCCTTTTCTCGACATCGCGGCGATGGAATATGAGACAGCCGGCGGAAGCCGGCTGCGGATCGCCTTCAAGGGCGAGGTTTTCGAGATCGAGGACCAACGCAACTGGTCGGACGCTTCCTACAAGACCTATTGCCGTCCGCTGCGCCTGCCTTTTCCGTATCGGATCGAACCCGGAGAGACATACGTGCAGTCGGTGCGCCTCGAGATCACAGACCAGGCGCCGGCGCGTCGCTCCAGTCAGCCTCAGCGGCCGTCGATGGGCGCCAAGTTCCGCATGCCGCTGATCGGCGCGAGCCTTCCTCCGGGTCCGCTCGATAAAGGCGTCCGCGGGGCGATCGACGCGCTCGGCCTGAATATCACCGCGATCGAACTCGATCTTTCCGACGAGGCGGCCGTCGAGGACATCGACGCAAAGCTGGCGTGCGCCCGGGCGCCTCTGCGCATCGACATTCGTCCGGTCGGGCGCGAGATCGTCCTCGACGCCATTAGCCGCCTTGTCCCGAAGCTCAAAGGCCGGGAAATCCTCGGGGTGACGCTCTGGGGCGCCGACGACGCCCTTATCGGCGAAGCCCGGAGGCTTCTCGGCGTCCCGATCGGCGCCGGCTCGGCGACGAATTTTGCCGAACTCAACCGGACCGATCCGCTGCCGGCTTCGGCGGATTACCTGGTCTGGGCGTCGAACCCCACCGTGCATGGCGTCACTGACGACACGATCGGTGAGACGACCGAGACGTCCGACGACATTTTGGCGACGATTAAGGCCAGGGCGCCGGGGCGGGCGCTGCATGTTGGACCGCTGACCTTGGGCACGCGCTTCAACCCAGCTGCGAACGCTGTCGAGGGCCATCCGGGCGCGCCGGCCGATTCACGCCACAAGGAATCGATCGCCGCGGCCTGGGCAGTCGCCACCCTCGCCGGATACCTGTCGGAGGACGTTGACGCGCTCACTTTTTTTGAACCGTTCGGCGACAAGGGCCTTGTTTCGCCCTCCGGCGCCCTAACCCCCGCCGGGCTTGTATTGAAGCGCCTCGCGGTCTTTGCGGGCGCTTCGGTACGCCCACTCCGCTGGTCGGATGCGCCCCGGGCCCGCGGTCTGATAATGGAGGGAAAGCAGTCGGTCTCCATGTGCATCGCGTACACCCGCAAGGAGCGCGCTTCGCTGCGCCTGCCCGAAGGCGAGTGGCGGGCAGAGGCGCTTTGCCCGGCCGGGTTTTCAGGCGACGCGATCGCTGGCGCGCTACTCGAGGTCGGCGATTTTTCAGTTCATTGGCTTGGCGGCGCCGGAAGCACGAGTTGACTGAGGCCTGCCTGGAGGGACAACACCCAGGGTCAAGGGAGACTTGCCACGCGAACGCGAACCGATATGCATCGCCTACTCGATCGCCCCCAGCGTCTCGCCGCGGGCGAGGGCCTGAATTTTTCCAATTCAGCGAATATCCGAATATCTGAGCTAAGTTCTTTGATTTCGATGGTGGGCGCACAAGGGCTCGAACCTTGGACCCGCTGATTAAGAGTCAGCTGCTCTACCAACTGAGCTATGCGCCCATCGAAGTCGCGCGGGCTCGCCCGCGAGGGCCGCGATCTAGCAAAGGCGGCTCAAGCTGTCCAGCGGAAATAAGGATGCGGCAAACCTCGCCGGCCGAGCGGGGGCAGCTTTACGGCGGCGCTAGTTCTTCGTCTTGTCGACGAGCTTGTTCTTGCCGATCCACGGCATCATCGCGCGCAGTTTCGCCCCGACATCCTCGATCGGGTGGGCGTTGGCGCGGGCGCGCATCGCCTTGAACGAGGTCTGGTTGACCTTGTTCTCGAGCATCCAGTCGCGGGTGAACTTGCCGGACTGGATGTCGTCGAGGACCCGCTTCATCTCGGCCCGCGTCTCGCCGGTGATGATGCGCGGGCCTGAGACGTATTCGCCGAATTCGGCGGTGTTGGAGATCGAATAGTTCATGTTCGCGATGCCGCCCTCGTAGATGAGGTCGACGATCAGCTTCACCTCGTGCAGGCATTCGAAATAGGCCATTTCCGGCGCGTAGCCGGCCTCGACCAGGGTATCGTAGCCGCCGCGGATCAGTTCGACGAGGCCGCCGCACAGGACCACCTGCTCGCCGAAAAGATCGGTTTCGCACTCCTCGCGGAACGAGGTCTCGATGACCCCGGCCCGCCCGCCGCCGATGGCGGAAGCATAGGAGAGGCCGAGATCGTGCGCGTTGCCGCTCGCGTCCTGATGGATGGCGATGAGGCAGGGCACGCCGCCGCCGCGCTTGTACTCCGACCGCACGGTGTGCCCGGGCCCCTTGGGGGCGACCATCAGCACGTCGAGGTCGGCGCGCGGCTCAATCAGGTTGAAGTGGACGTTGAGGCCGTGAGCGAACATCAGCGCCGCGCCCTGCTTCATGTTGGGCGCAAGCTCGGCGCGATAGATGTCGGCCTGCAGTTCGTCGGGGGTCAGCATCATCGCCACATCCGCCCATTTGGCGGCGCCGACGACATCCATCACCTTGATGCCTTCGGCTTCCGCCTTCTGCGCCGAAGGCGAACCCGGGCGCAGCGCGACGGCGATGTCCTTCACCCCGCTGTCGCGCATGTTGAGGAGATGCGCATGCCCCTGGCTGCCATAGCCGATGACGGCGACCTTCCTGCCCTTGATCAGATTGAGGTCGGAATCCCGATCGTAATAGACGCGCATCATGACTTCCCTGTTGCGGCGTTCCCGCCCGCCGATTCTCGTTCTGATCCTTGGATCGGGCGCCGTCGCCCTTTCTCCGGCAGTCGGCGTTTCTAGTGAAAGCGGCCCCGCCGATCAAGCATGCCTCGCGCCGGGCATGGCCGAGCGCGGCGCGTCCAGTGCCGGAATCGGTCCCCGTCGGGCCTTGGCGAAAGGCGGCCGCGGCCTGTATTGTGTCCCGGACCGATCGCGCCGACGCGCGACATCAGGGGACTGATTCCGTGACATTCCTTGCCCGACTGCGTGCATTCGTCGTCCTCGCCCTCGTCGCCCTGCCGCTTTCCGGCTGCGGCTATAACGTCATCCCGACGAAGGAGGAGGCCGCCAAGGCCGCCTGGGCGGAAGTGCAGAACCAGTATCAACGGCGCGCCGATCTCGTGCCCAATCTCGTCGCCACCGTGCAGGGCTACGCCAAGCAGGAAAAGGACGTCTTGACCCAGGTCACCGAAGCCCGCGCCAAGGCGACGTCGATCCATGTCGACGCCAACGACCTCACCGATCCGGCCAAGGTCAAGCAACTGCAGGATGCCCAGAATGCGCTTTCCGGCGCGCTCGGCCGCCTGCTCGCGGTCAGCGAGAACTACCCGGATCTGAAGTCGAACCAGAATTTCCTCGCCCTGCAGTCGCAGCTCGAGGGCACGGAGAACCGGATCGCCGTGGCGCGCAGGGACTACATCGCTGCGGCGCAGGACTTCAATACCGCGCTCAGGACCTTCCCGACGGTCATCTGGGCCAAGACTGCGTTCAGCGGCACGAAGCCGCTGGTCCCGTTCACGGCGGAGGCCGAGGCGCAGGCCGCGCCGAAGGTGAAGTTCTGACCTCGTAATAAAGGGAGAGCGCCCGGATGCTTCGCCTCGGGCCGCGCACGCTCCTCGCTCTCTGTCTCGCGCTGTTATGGGCCGGGGTCGCGCTCGCCGCGTCGAACTTTCCTGAGCTCACCGGCCGCGTCGTCGATCAGGCGCGCATCCTCTCGCCGGTGACGATCGCCGATCTCGAGCGCAAGCTCGCCGATCTCGAGCAGAAGTCCGGCATCCAGCTCGTGGTCGCGACTGTGGCTTCGCTCGACGGCCAGGAGATCGAGCCCTACGCCAACGAGCTCTTCCGCGCCTGGAAGCTCGGCGAAGCCAAGAAGAACAACGGCGTCCTGCTCCTGATCGCGCCGAAAGAGCATCGCATGCGGATCGAGGTCGGCTACGGCCTCGAGGGCACGCTGACCGACGCCGTCTCGAGCCTTATCATCGCCAACGCCATCGCGCCGCGGTTCAAGGCGGGCGATTACGACGGCGGCGTCACCCGCGGCGTCAACGACATCATCACCGCGCTGACGACCGACTCGGCCGAATGGAAGCCGAAACCGACCGAGATGCGTCCCGAGCACGACGCGACGCTGCTCGACACGATCGCGCCGTTCCTCGTCTTCCTGTTCATCATGTTCGTCTTCAGCCGGATCGCCCGGCGCGGCGGCGGCAACGTCGTGTTCCTCCCCATGGGCATGGGGCGCGGCGGTTACGGCGGCGGCTTCGGCGGCGGCGGCTTCGGCGGCGGGGGTGGGGGTGGGTTTTCCGGCGGCGGCGGCTCGTCCGGCGGCGGCGGCGCCTCGGGGGGGTGGTGATGGCTCTCGACCCGGCCGAGGGCGCGCGGATCGAAGCGGCGTTCGACACGGCGCAGGAAAAGACCCGCGCGCCGCTGACCTGCGTCCTGGCGAGCGCCTCGGTCTCGCGCGAGCCGGAGTTCCTGCTCGGCGCCTGCATCCTGGCGCTGGCGACGCCGGCGCCGCTCTTGCTGTTCACCGACCTTTCGGCCCAGCGCATCTATATCGCCCAGTTGCTGGTGGCCATTGTCGCAGCCGCGGTCGGCTCGCTGCCGTGGGTGCGGCGGATGCTGGTCCCCAAGCGCGCCGCCCGCTCGGCCGGCCACCGCGCCGCGCTGGCGCAGTTCGCGTTGCGCGGGCTCGACCGCTCGCAATGCGGCGTGCTCGTCTATGTGTCGCTCGCCGAGCGTTACATCCGCATCGTGCCGGCCGAGGAGGCGGCTCAGGCCATCCCGCAAGACCGCTGGCAGGCGGCGGTCGACGCCGCCGTTCCCGCGCTTGCCGCCGGCGCGACGGAAGCCGCGCTGACCAGCCTCGCCGCACGTTGCGCCGAGCTCCTCGCCAAGCCCTTTCCGCCCGACCCGTCCTGGCGGCCGCCGGCGCGGCAGCGGTTCCACGTCGTTTGACGGCGGGCCTCGGTCGGAACCGAAGGACCGGATGAGGAAATCTTGCCGATCGCTTGCCCCCCGGCCGGTTCCGACGCGTTGGCGGAAAACGAGGCCGCTCCGCCTGTCCGTCCCTGATAATGCCTGCCAAGCGGGAGAATGGCTCCCGCCGCTGCTCGCGCGAATGCAGAAATCCCTGGTATTTCATCTCGTTCAACGGATGCGCTCGCGCGGAAGGATAAGGACAGAACAGCGAAATCATTTTCCCTGTGGAGCCCATTAACAGGAGCGATCAGCGGTGAGAGCGCGAAGCGGAAAACCGACTTCATGGGCGCCGGAACGAGAGCGCGATCGTCAAGAAAATCTAAACGAAGCCGCCGGCCGGCATGAGGCAGCCGAGCCCGATCGCCGCTTGTCCCCCCGAGCGTTGCGCCTTACGGTCGCGCGGGAAACAGAGAAAGTCGCCGCGAACGCGCGACATCCATGGGAGGAGACGTTTCATGACCGACTATGTCATCGTCGGCGCCGGCTCGGCCGGCTGCGTGCTCGCCGCCCGCCTCAGCGAAGATGCCGCGGCGCAAGTCACCCTGATCGAGGCCGGCGGCCCCGACAGCGCCCAGGAAATCCATATCCCCGTCGCCTTCCCGCAACTCTACAAATCGCACGTCGACTGGGACTACATGACCGAGCCGGAGCCGGGGCTCGGCGGCAGGCGCGTCTACCTGCCCCGCGGCAAGGTGCTCGGCGGCTCGAGCTCGATCAACGCCATGATCTACATTCGCGGCCATCGCGCCGATTACGACGGCTGGGCGGCGGACGGCGCCAAGGGCTGGAGCTACAACGAAGTCCTCCCCTATTTCATCAAGGCCGAAGCGAACGAGCGCGGCGAGGACCAGTTTCACGGGAAGCTCGGGCCGCTTCACGTCTGCGAGGGCCGCTCGCGCAATCCTTTGATGGACGCCTTCGTCGAGGCGGCGGTCGCGGCAGGCCACGCCAGGAACCCGGATTTCAACGGCGCCGCCCAGGACGGCGTCGGCCTCTATCAGTATACCCAGCGCAACGGCATGCGCTGCAGCGCCGCTGCGGCCTATCTGCACCCCGCCATGGGCAGGCCCAATCTCAAGCTGATTACCGGCGCCCACACTACACGAATCCTATTCGACGGCAGGCGGGCGACCGGCGTCGAGATCGCCGTCGACGGCCGCCTCGAAGAGGTCCACGCCGACAAGGAAGTGATCCTCGCCGCCGGCGCCTACAATTCTCCGCAGCTGCTGCTCCTGTCGGGAATCGGCCCGGCGGCGGACCTCGCCATGCTGCAGATTCCCTCGCGCCAGGACCTGCCCGTCGGAATCGGGCTGCAGGACCATCCGATGACCCTCATGTCCTGGTTCACCGACACCGAGAGCCTGATGACCGCGCTCACCCCCGAGAATGTCGGCCTCCTGCAAAGCGAAGGCCGCGGGCCGCTGACCTCGAACATCGGCGAGGCCGGCGGCTTCTTCCGCACCCGCGACGGGCTCGAGGCGCCCGACGTGCAGTTCCACGCCGCCCCCGTCATGTTCTATGAGGAGGGCATGGGCATCCCCTTCGCCCATGCCTTCGGTTACGGCCCCGGCGTCCTGAAGCCGACGAGCCGCGGCAAGCTCTCGCTCAGAAACGCCAATCCGTTCTCCAAGCCGCGCATCGCGCACAATTACTTCGCCGCGCCCGAGGATCGCCAGAGCATGATCGAGGGCATCCGCATCGGCCTCGAGATCGCCGCCCAGCCGGCGATGCGCGCCCACATCAAGGCGCCGCACATCGTGCCGAAATCGGCGGGGGAAGCCGACATCTGGGAGCATATCCAGAAGGAAACCCAGACCCTCTATCACCCGACCAGCACGTGCGCGATCGGCCCGGTGGTCGACAGCGACCTCAAGGTGCACGGGTTCGACGGCTTGCGCGTCGTCGACGCCTCGGTGATGCCGAGCGTCGTCCGCGGCAACACCAACGCCCCGACGATCATGATCGCCGAACGGGCGGCGGATTTGATCCGGGGCGCAGCGGGGGCGCGGGCGGAGTGATGGAGGTCGGGGGCGGGTCGCTTGTTCGTGTGGGTCTCGCGAAAATAGCGGATGGGATTTAACCAGCTTTTCTGCTTTTCGCCGCGATGCTCCTTTCGTCACTTGATGCGTCGCTCTTGACGCGGCGCCCAAAGCTGCCCGACCTTGTCCTGACTTGCGGAAAGCGCGCAGCCGCGAACCTCGCGCTCAGGCATGCCGTAATGCGTTGGAATGCGTTAAGGACGTGCTTTCGGCGGGAGCACACCTCGAAGCGGACCATGGCCTTTCCTTGCGCGTCCAACTCTCTGGCAAAATCAGGACAACACGTCTGAGCTGGGTTGCAGTGATTTGGCGGGACGCTAAGAGTGCCCAAGTGAATTTGGCCCCATCTAGCGGGATCAGATGCATATCGCTCGGCCGGAAGGGTTGCGAGTGACCTATACCTGAGAGAATTATACGTTGGCTGAGCGTAACAACTCATCGCGCCCGCGCTCCCCGGTCGAGCGGCTTCTCGCAGATGCTAGATTGCGCCTCGTCGAAACCGGAACGCGCAATCGGTTGGTGCATACGCCGCGCGGTGGAAAGCGGGCGCGGTCGCTGCCGATTATCGACTGTGAGGCCGACACCCTCTTCGAGACTCTCGTCCGCTCGAACAAGGTCATGCGGTTCCTGGCCGCCTGATAAAGGGCGCGAACTCGCGCTCAGAGACCCGAACAGCGGCGTCAAGCGGTATCCTTCGTCCGATGTCGTTCCCACGAGTTTGAGGACGAGCCTCGACGAAGAGAAATTGGAGAAGCGCCTTCTCGCGATATATCGGGATGCGAAAACCGCCGAGGAGGAGCAAGGCATCAATATCCTCTTTCTCGCAATCGGTTTCATGCGTTGGTATGAAGACGAAAAGTCGGAAGTCTTGCGCGAAGCCCCGCTAATCCTCGTTCCAGTATCGCTGACCCGCGACCCCCGGCGGTCAAGCTTCGACCTGCGCTGCCGTGACGACGACATCACAACCAATCAGGCAATTCAGGAACGTTTGCGCGCCGACTTTGGCATCACTTTGCCGGAGCTGCTGGAAAGCGAGGATTGGTTTCCTTCGGAATATTTCGCGACTGTGAGAGAGACCATTTCGACCAAGGCGCGCTGGTCGGTTGACCCCGACGGCGTCGAACTCGGTTTCTACTCCTTCTCGAAGCTCCTGATGATACGCGACCTCGAGCCTGCCGCGTGGGGTGAGAAGTCCATCGTCGACCATCCGCTCCTGCGCGGCCTCACGGAAGGCTTTAGCGAAGAGCCCTCTCCGTTCCCGCAGGACGCGCCCCTCGACAAGCTGTTTGCCCCGTCGGACCTCATCCAGGTAGTCGACGCCGACTCGTCGCAGACAATCGTCGTTGAGACCATCCGGAAGGACCACAATCTCGTGGTGCAAGGGCCGCCCGGCACCGGAAAATCGCAGACGATTACTAACATCATCGGGGCCGCGGTTCACGACGGCAAGTCAGTCCTGTTTGTCGCAGAGAAGATGGCTGCTCTCAACGTCGTCCATGATCGGCTTCAGAAGGTCAATCTTGGGCCCATCTGCCTTCAGCTTCACAGCCGAAGCGCCAACAAGCGTCTGGTGCTCAACGAAATCGAAGAGACACTCAATCATCATACTACGCCACCCGATCCCGCCGATGAATGCGGTCGGCTGAAGGAACTGCGCGACACGCTGAACACCGTCGACGAGCGCATGCATAGCCTTGTCGGCGGCACTGGTATGACTCCGTTCCAAGCGCTTTCGCGTCTCGTCTCAGCAGCAGATTCGGGTGTCCTCAGTGATCCAAGCCTATTGCCCGAAGCCGCCGGTTGGTCGAAGAGCCAGCATGCTTCCGTCGTGTTGGCTGTAGATCAGCTTTTGGAAGTCACCTCAACGGCTGGTCCTTGCTTCGATCATCCGTACTTCGGCGTTCAGGCCGTCACGCTTCAGCCCGCCGAGCTCGCGCGCCTGGAACCGCTGCTCACGCAGCTGGAGGGGGCGGCGACTGGACTCGCGGGGTATGTGGAGGACATTGCCCGTTACCTCGGTCTCGACCAGGAGGCCTCGCTTTCGGTCTGTTCGTCGCTCGAAGCAATCCTCCAAATCGTTGGAACTATTCCTCCCGAAGCTGCCGAGCTTGCCACGGCGATTGCCACGCAAAATCCGCAGCGCATCCGCCAAGCTTCCGAAATTGGCATCGTGTGGACCAATCTTAAGTCCGCTCAGGCCCAGACATTTGTTGAGGCCGCGTGGGACATTCCTTCCGTCCCCTTGAGACATTCGCTCACGGCCGGCCTCTCGTTCTTTGGCCGATTCAGGAGCACGTACAGGCGGGCCTCGAAACTCCTTGCGACGCTGACCAGGGGCTCGATGCCCCGTACGGTCGAGAGCCGAATCGCAATGGTCGATGCGTTGATCGCGGTCCAGAAGGCCCGCGACGAACTCGGTGCGGAAGATGCTGCGATGTCCGTGATGCTACAGGGCCATTGGCGCGGTCCGAAGACTGACTTCGCATTGCTTCATACCATTTCCAGCGCCATTCATTGGCTTGCGAGTCAACCCGTTGCGCCCAGCGTTGACGGGGTCATTGAGATCGCGAGGCGAAACCTTACGCGTGATTATATTGACGAAATTAAGCGATTGTCGGATGCGCTGACCTATGCGGCAAACGAGATTTTTCTCGCTCTCAAAATCATCGTCCACGAGGCGTTCCAGATCGAGGGACGTGATCAGATTCCTTTGCGCGCCCTTGCCGCCAAAGCCCGAGTTTGGCGGGATTCTCAGGCGCAGTTCGACGAATGGCGTCGCCTCTCTATGGCCGATTCGCGCGTACGTAGTCTGTCTGCCTCGGCGCTCGCCGATGCGCTTGCGTCAGGTCGCGTGTCTGCGGCCACCGCCAGGCCCATACTCGATTGCACGTTCGCCGAGACTGTTTGGGCAAAGGCGGTCGCGGCGCTACCGGAATTGACCCGCTTCTACGGCCCGGCGCATGACGCGATCGTGGACCAGTTCCGGGGACTCGAAGCGAAGCTTCGACGTACGACTGCTGAGGTCGTACGCGGACGCCATGCCGATAGAATGCCGCGCGGAAGTTTCGGCGCAATGAATACGATCCGCTCTGAGATAGCGCGCAAACGCGGACACATGCCGATCCGAAAACTGTTCAAGACGACGGGGGAGACCCTTCAGCGCATCAAACCCGTGTTGCTGATGAGTTCAATCTCTGTGGCGCAGTTCCTTCCGCCCAATTCCGTGGAATTCGATCTTCTGGTGATTGACGAGGCAAGCCAGGTGCGCCCCGAGGATGCGCTCGGTCTCGTAGCGCGAGCAAAGCAGATGGTCGTTGTTGGAGACAAGAAGCAGCTCCCGCCGACTAGCTTCTTCGATCGGATCGTGGCGGACGAGGACGAATCGGACCCCGACGAGACGATTGAGGTCGCGCTCCGCTCTGTCGCTAAAGCCACCGACCTCGAAAGCATACTCGCGCTTTGCGAAGCTCGCGGACTCAACGGCTCGATGCTTCGTTGGCACTACCGCTCACGCCATCCCTCTCTGATCGCGGTCTCGAACGCGGAGTTTTATAAGAGGCTTATTATGCCTCCGGCACCGAAGGCCGATCGCGCGAGCGGAGGGCTCATATTGAAGAGGGTCGCCGGGGCCTATGATCGGGGCGGAAAGCGTACCAATTTGATCGAGGCCGGGGCGGTGGCCGATGCAGTCGCCACCCATGCACGAGCCTGTCCGGAACTATCAGTCGGCGTCGTCACCTTTTCGTCCGTCCAACGCGACGCAATTGAGGATTTGCTTGAAATCAAGCGGCGCAGCGACCCCGCTCTTGATGACCTGTTGCGCGAAGGTAAAGCAGAAGACGTCTTCGTGAAAAACCTCGAAAATGTTCAAGGCGACGAGCGCGACGTGATCTTCGTCTCGGTCGGCTACGGCCCGCGGGTCGCCGGCGCTCGCCTAGACAGTATGGCATTCGGTCCCGTTTCCAGCGATGGCGGCGAACGCCGCCTCAATGTGCTCTTCACCCGAGCACGCAGCCGTTGCGAGATCTATGTCTCCTTCGCATCCGGAGACATCGACCTAGACCGGTCGAAAGGGGAAGGCCCGCGTGTCCTGAAGCGTTTCCTTCAGTATGCCGAATCCGGCGTTCTCGAAGAGCACTCATCGATGTCCGAAGACGCCGACTCGCCTTTTGAGGAGGCTGTCGCCGCCTTTATCTGTGGACTCGGTTACAAGGTCGACAAGCAGGTGGGTTCGGCGGGGTTCAAGATCGACTTAGCTGTCCGCCATCGGGAGCAGCCCGGCCAATATATTCTGGCGGTTGAGTGCGACGGCGCGACCTATCACAGCGGCCTCTGGGCGCGAGAGCGGGACCGTCTGCGCCAGGAAATTCTCGAAAACATGGGTTGGCGGTTTCATCGAATTTGGTCGACTGACTGGTTTTATCGCCGCAACGACACAACCAAGAAGCTGAAGGCTGCGCTTGATGCGAGTTTGACAGTCGCAAATGCGCCCAAACGCACGCCTAACCCGCCGGTGATAACAGCTAAAGTATCTGATGCTTCCACGTTTGGTGATCGCGCAAGCGCTCGAAGTGCGCCGGCCTACAGACTGGCCGAAAACATCCGGGTTCCTTTCAACGTGGAACCACACGAAGTGAAGAACCCCGAAATGGCGCGGATTGCGCGAGCGGTTGTCGAGGTCGAGGGGCCGGTCCATCAGGACGAAATCGCGCGCCGCGTTACTGTACTGTTTGGCAAATCCCGTACGGGATCTCAAATTACCGCTGCAGTTTTTCGTGCGCTCCAATCGCTGAAGGCATCGGCGGAGCTTGTAGAGAAGGATGGCTTCTGGATGACGCCATCGCAATTTACCAGCCCTTCGGTCCGGGATCGGAGCATAGCGCCCCCCTCTTTGCAACGCGCCGATATGCTGTCCCCACTTGAAATCTGCGCGGCGGCTATCATTGCAGAGCGCGAGAATGGCCGCTTATCGGAAGAGGAGATGGCGATCGCGATCACTCGCCTTCTCGGCTTTAAGCGAACGGGCCCTGACCTGAAGGCCGCAATACTCAAGGCGATTAGGAGCGGACACGCCGTCGGCGGGCGAAACGGCTAGATCCTACGGATTGCTTTGTGCACAAGTCGCCGGCAGTGTGTCGCAGGTGCATTGATGTCCCCTGCCTGGCCCATGCTCACCGTCGAGCCCAACCGCCTGCGTGCTCCCTTGTGGCGAGGCTTGACCGCTGCGTACGGCCCAGGCCTTTAACTCTTCATAAGCTTTCTGGCGCATCGGAGCCAACTGGAGGAGAATTGCGCCCGCGCCCGCGCCGACCAGCCGCTCGAAAGGATTCCGGGACCCGATGACGACTGAATATCCGATGGTGGACGTCGTGAAAGTCAAACCGATGGAGGCGTTTCGCCTCTGGGTGCGGTTCAGCGAGGGCAGCGAGGGCGTCGCCGACTTGAGCAGACTTGCGGCTCGCACCGGACCGATGGCCGCGCCGCTCAAGGACCCCGCTTTTTTCAGCCGGGTGTTCGTCGAGGCCGGCGTGCCGACCTGGCCCAACGGCTATGACTATGCCCCTTCAGCCCTCTACGCCGAGATGCGCGAGGCCGGGGAGCTCCGCCTCGCGGCGCGACCGAACCCTGGAACTGACCAGCGCCGCACACCTACGACCGCAAGGGCCGCTGCGCCATCGCGGTCAAGGTAATCGACATTTTCGGCGCCGACACGACAAAAGTGATCGAGGTGACGATGTGACCGGCCTCTTGCGGTCATTGCGAGGCCCGCAGGGCACAAGCAATCCACGCCCTGCGCCCTACGGGCATGGATTGGTTCGTCCCACGCGCTTCGCTCGGCATCCTCGCAATGACGGCGCCCCCGTTGGTCGTCAGAACCCGGGGTCAAAGCGCGGGGGGGAAAGCTATCGATGCCGCCGCAGAGCCGCAGCATGGATTGCTTCGTCGCTCCGCTTCTCGCAATGACGGTTGAGCCTTTATCAATGGCAACGGAAAACGCGAGCACAGTTCAGCCAACCGCCTGGTGCATCGTTAAGCAGCGCTGCGGCCGCATTCGCCGCCGTTGGCGCCCTTTCGGCGATGGCGGATGAAGCGCGGGAGGCGCCGATGCCCGAGACGAACCAGGCGAGCACTCATGTCCCTTTCACGTCAGGATCGAGCCTGGCGGCCGGGTTGCGCGTGAGGGCGACGCTGGGCGGCGGTGCGCCGCATGCCTTTCTCCTCGATACGGGGTCGGTCGGCATCCTGACGCCGAGGTCGGCGCTTGGCCCGGATTTTCAGCAATTCGACCCCTCTCAAGACATCAAGTTCCAATACGTCAGCAGTGGCAAGACTTACTGGGGTCAGTGGGTCAAAGTTCCTGTCGTTCTCGGCGTGCCGGCCGATTGGGATGGAACGGGGGACTATCCGGTCGCGCAGGTCGAAGTTTTCGCGGTCGACAGGCCGGTCGATTTCGATGGCGGCGTTTTCGGCATCGGCTTCGGGATCGACGGACACGCCGATGGCGGACCGGCGCGGAACCCGCTCCTGCACATGAGCGACCACGGAGAGCGCCTGAACGACGGCTACATCGTCAGCACGCGGGGCGTCGATGTCGGCCTCACCGCGGCGAACACGGCGGGTTTCGCCTTCATCGCGCTCGACCGCAACGACTCGGCTGCGGATTGGCGGCAACCCCTCGGAAGCGTCGCCTTGTCTGCCCCCTTCAGCCCCAATGGATTCGCGGTCAATCTGCCGATCCTGGTCGATACCGGCATCAAGGCGATGATCCTCTGGGTCGGCGCCGGCAGCGCCCCGCCCGAATTGGCCAGCGGTTCCTCAGTCCCCGACGGCGTCAAGGTAAGCCTATCGGCGCCGCCGGCGGACCCTGGACTCGAACCGGCGCTGCAATATGGGTTCGTCACCGGAGATGCGAGCCAGCCGATGGCGCCATCGCAAGTCGAATGGCGCATGGGCCACGGCATCAATACCGGCAGGAACGTCTTGGCCGGCGCAGACTATCTCTACGATGAGACAGCAGGACGTATCGGCTTCCGTGTTCCGCCGCTCTAGCGCGGGTTCCGATCAGGTTGACCCATCCGGATCCGTCATTGCCGGGCTTGACCCGGCGATCCATGGACCCGCGGGTCAAGCCCGCGGGTGACGGACACGAGTCTGCCCGATCGAAACCAGCTCTCTAGTCGGTCGCGACTTGCTGTTCCGAGGGCGAACATGACGCGTTCGCCGGGCGTTGAATCGTGCGCGTACCCGAAATTCCGAGTCGCGAGTTCGTACCGATCAGGCCCGTCGTCCCCGCTGGGCGCGGCTGCCGAAATTTTTCGGGCTCCGCGTCGCGGGATCGGCCAGGATGGGCTTCAGGAGGCGGGCGAGCCGGTCGGCCCAGGACAGCGCCCCGGCCGGCTCGGCGATCAGGTCCTGGCGGATCTCGATCAGCGCGTTGGCGAGGCCGCGCGCGGTGGCGACGGCGTCGATCGTGTCCCCGGCGAGCGCCCCGTCGTAAGGTTCGTTGTCGCCGATCGCCTCGGGGCCGAGATCGGGCTCGGCGGCGAGCGCTTCGAGGAGCGGCTTCGGCAGGCGGTCGTCGCGGTCCCACAAGACCCCGACCTTCCAGCGGCGCGCCGCGCCACGCCAGACCGGGGTGAAGGAGTGGACCGAGAGGATCGCCGGCGGCTCGCCCGCCGCGATCATCGCTTCGACCGTCGCGGCGACCTTCTCCCGGTAGGGCGCCCAGTAGCGGTCGCGCCGGCCGGCGATCTCAGCCGCGTCCGCGCGCGCGTTGCCGGGCACGATCGCGCCATCGGAATAGCGCATGACCAGCGTCGGGTCGTCCGCGCCGCGGTTCGGGTCGATGAGAAGGCGCGAAAAGGTCGAAAGCACGGCCGGGGCCTTGAGCCGCGCCGCGAGCGTCCGGGTCAGCGCCGCCGCGCCGATGTCGTAGGCGATATGCCGCTCGAGCGCTTCGCGGCCGAGGCCGAGCGAGCCGTATCCCGGCGGCAGCCCGTTCGAGGCGTGATCGCAGATCAGCAGCGCTCCGGCGGCGAGCGGCCCGGCGACCGTCTCGACCGGCGAAAAGGCCGGCTCGTCCGGCAGGAGATCGAGGCGCGCTGTTCCGTCCATCATGCTTTGCTTGCTCGCGGGGTTTGGCGAGACTATGGACGGCCGGCCACGACCCGGCGAGATCGCCGGGCGATCGTTTCCACGGAATCCTTTGCCGGATGTCGCAACTGAGCTCTACCGCGGCGCGCGGCGGGCGGCTCGCGCCCTTCCTCGCGCTCGTCGCCGGGGCGGTGGCGATGGGCGTGTCGCCGATCTTCGTCCGCCTCGCCGATGTCGGGCCGTTCGCCAGCGCCTTCTGGCGGGTCGCGCTCGCGCTGCCGCTGCTTTACGGCTGGCTGCGGCTCGCTGAGAAAGAGGGGAGATCCCAGCGCTTCTCCAAGGCTGCGATTCTGTCGGGGCTCGCCTTTGCCGGCGATCTTTGCTTCTGGCATCTGGCCATCGTGCATACCAGCGTCGCCAATGCGACGTTCTTCGCCACCACCGCGCCGATCTGGGTCGTTCTGTTCGGCTGGCTGCTCCTCAGGCAGAAAGTGACGGGAGAGGTGCTCGGCGGGCTGGGCCTCTGCCTGATCGGCGGCGCGGCTTTGCTGGCGCAAAGCTTCGAGCTCAAGCCCGCCGGGGCGGTCGGCGACGCTTTCGGCATCGTCACCGGTCTTTTCTTCGGCCTCTATTTTCTCGCCGTGCAGCGGGCGCGGAAGACCGCCTCGGCCGCAAGGGTCACGTTCGAAGCGACCCTGATCACGGCGGCGATCCTGCTTCTCGTCGCCCTCGTCGCCGAACCCAGGCTTCTGCCGGGGTCCACGCGCGGCCTCGCAGCGCTCTTCGCCATGGCGTGGATCAGCCACTGCGGCGGCCAGGGGCTCCTCACGGTTGCGCTCGGAAAGCTTCCTGCAGCCTTCTCCGCGCTGGTCATCTTTCTCGAGGCGATCGCCGCGGCGGGCTTCGGGTACCTGATCCTCGGGGAGCCGGTCAGCGCCATCCAGGCGCTCGGCGGCGTCGCCATTCTGCTCGGGATTTTCGTCGCGCGGCCACGATGAGCGCACGCCCGGCCCGATCGACTGGGGCTGCTTTGGCAACGGGGAACGCGTCGTTCCGCGGAGACGCTCTCGGCGCACTCACGCTCTACCTACATTTCCTATTCGCTAGTTTTTTTGGGTGGTAGGTAACTTTGCCAAGTCGTTGACACGGAGCCATCGTCCAGCCATTTTCTTGCGCTGGCATGTCACATTTTTGTACGCTTATGGTACGCTTGCCCGTGGGACTGCTCTGTGCGGCATTAGGGAAAGGGGCTCGGTATGACTCAGCATGTTGTGGAACCGCTGGTTGCGGCGAATGAGATCGACGCGGCGCTTGAGCTTAGCCTGACAACGGTGTGGGACGCGAAAGTCTACTCCTGGGATAATTCGAAATATCCGTTCAACGAGTGGATGCTTAATCGTGTCCGGGGCATGGGCTACAAGTTGGACGATCTGAGCTACTTGCATGAGGCGGTCCCGCTCAACGAGGTCTACACAGTCACCAAGCAGCTCTGCGCCGATACGAACCTGCCCGAATTCCGCCGCATGCTGAACCGCTTCGTGCGCGAACAGGTCGTCACTCAGGGCAAACTGCGACTTCCGGTCGCCGTGCAACGTTTCATGAACGTCCGCATCATGCTCCCCACCACGCCGGAGTTGTTTTTCCCGTATCATACCGGATTGCTGTACGGTCACGGCATCGCTTCGCGCAGCATGTGGTTGCCCTTCGTCGACGTGACGGCGGACGAAGACCGAACCCGGTCCATGCAGATCATTGGCATCAAGAGGTCGCGAGAGCTGATCAAACAAGCGATCGAGAACCGCCTCAACATGCAACAGATGACCGAGCTCTTCGCCAAGGAAAGCTGGCAGATCAAGGCGGGGCCGGGCAGCGGCTGCTTCTTCACGCAGGAAAACATCCACGGCTCGGGCCGCCCCAACACGACCGGAAAAACCAGGGTCAGCATGGATTTCCGCATCGCGGAAGGGATCTATGGCGACTATCTCGGCCGCAAGATTCCGGCCGGTTATTTCCATCTGATTCCCGATACCGAAGAGGAGGAGGAAGCGCTCGCCGCCCGGCCGCCCAGGGAAAAGGCTTTCGCCAACGGCAAGCCGAATATCTTCTATGTCGCCAACAACACGGCATCCACTTATGGAATACCCGTTCACCTGCAGCGTTATATGCTGGTGGATTACTCCAAAAAGAAGAATCTCGAGTTCAACTACGAACTGTTCGACCTTGAGGATATGATGCACCTGCCGACGTTGTGGCACCTGGTCAACGACCGTGAGTGCAACATCATCATGTACAGCATCTTCGCTCTGCCCGAGGATGAGAACGACCGTAACCTCATGCTCGAGACGGCGGTGAAGCGGGGCGGGGTCATTCATTTCGTCAATGAGGATCTGCAACTGACGGGCGCTGACGAACTGAGGACCATCAAGAAATATCTCGAGTTCTCCAAGTACGGCCAGTCCCGGCTGCCGATCGGCTTGCCGCTGTCGGGATTGAGCAAGTCGTACTTCGACAAATGGTCGGCGTCTCTGGCTCAGACCGCCTAAACCCGCCCTCGCGGCAAATGTCGTGGGGGATGCATAATCGGCGGACGAGGCGGCCATCTTTACATCTCGAAAGCAGAACTGGCGCCTCAGTTCGACCGGAGCGCCAGCGTCGAAAATCGGCCGTCTGACTGACGTCTCGGCGACGGCAGAGGCAACGCGGCGGGCTTTTTCCACTGGGGAATCGGGTTCGAGACATTGCCGCAAACGAAGGTGATTTCGGAGCGCCCTTGCGATGTCGTCCCGCGCACGGACGGCATGACCGCGGCCATCCCTTCGTCACTCGCGCCCAAGTCCGCCAGTTCCGGAAAGATCGACGTCATTCCAGTCCGACCTTCACAGACGCCGCATGTCATGATTGAGGCCGTCAGTCGGGCCTTCGACATCGTACTCGCGTCGGCGGGATTGCTTGTCGCCCTGCCCCTGATGCTGGCCACAGCGATCGTCATCCGTCTCGATTCTCCGGGACCGGCGCTCTTCCGCCACAGACGGCCCGCGCGTTCCGTTCCACTTCGCGGGCGCGATCTCGAGGGACGCGTCGATTTGCGTCCGCCGCCGGGCGGTTACGATCCTGATGCGCAATACTGGGCGCCCGCCTATTTCACGCTGATCAAGTTTCGCACGATGTACAGCGACGCGCGGGAGCGCTTTCCCAGTCATTTTCCGGCCGTCTATGCCGCCCAGGAGGACTTTCGCAGCCGGTTTCCGCACGTCGAAAACGACCCACGCATCACGCGTGTCGGACGCGTGCTGCGCAAGCTCTCCGTGGACGAACTCCCCAACCTTTGGTCCGTGCTGATTGGAGATATGCGTCTGGTCGGACCTCGTCCCGAGGCGCCTGAGGTTCTACAATATTACACTCCGGAGGAGATGATAAAATTCACTTGCAAGCCAGGGATAACAGGACTCGCCCAGATTCGCGGCCGCAAGCTGCTGAGCTGGGGCGAAACTCTCGCCTTGGACCTCGAATACGTGCACGCACGCAGCATGGCGCTGGATATCAAGATTATACTTTTGACGATCAAGCAGGTCATTACCGGTCATGGCGCCCTCTGAGAGCCTCAGGAGACTTTGCCGGCGATGACTCCTAGCTCTATTTTCCTGCTTCAAGCGTTTATTATTGTTGTGGGTCCCGTAGCCCTGTTGCGCGCATCCGGGCTTCGGGGGCTTATGCCGCTCGTTGTCGTCCAGATCATCCTCGGCATTGTCCTGGGACCTTCGGTTTTCGGCAGAATCTCCCCCGATTATTTTCAGATGTTCGCCAGTCCGGCAATGCTGGCTTCCCTTTCTGGACTTGCCTCTGTTGGGGTGCTGCTCTTCGGCTTGATATCCGGGCTCCATCTCGACCCCAGCGTCTTTAGCGGCAGCGATCGGACGTTCTGGCCGGTGGCGGCGGCAAACGTCGCCATCCCACTGACGCTCGGTTGTCTGGCGGGAGCCTGGATCCTGTCGCGCCATCCGGGCGAGCTTCTCGCCGGCGTCAGTTCGATCGAATTCATGGCGGCGGTGGGCATTTGCGTCAGCATGAATGCGCTTCCGGTGCTCAGCGCGATTTTGGGCGAAATGGGGCTGCTCGGCAGCCGCATCGGCCATCTGGCGCTCGGAGTGGCCGGCGTGAACAATATCGTTTTGTGGATATTGCTTGGCGTGCTTCTCACGGCCACGGCCGCGCATTCGGGCGAGCGGCACGGGTTGCCGCCAATCTACCTGCTGGCGCTGGCGCCGGCGTACCTGTTCGCGATGGTGCGGATTGTGCGGCCGATCCTGAGCGACATGGTCATGTCCCGGATGCACGATGAGGCAATCAGCACGAGGGCCTTGGTTGTGGTGGGCGCGGCAACCATCGCCTCCGCGCTCGCCACCGAACTCATGGGGTTGCACTATATCATCGGGGCTTTTCTTGTCGGGTCGATTATTCCCGCAAAACTGCACCAGCCGATCCTGGATCGGTTGCAAGTCATGACGGTCGCGCTGCTGATGCCCTTCTTCTTCACGCTGACGGGGATGCGAATACTCATCGACCCGAGTTCGCCGGCGTTGCTGGAGGTGTTTGCGATCACCACGGCGGTCGCCGCATTCGGCATCGTCGGCGGGACCGCCGCCGCAGCCCGACTGACCGGCGAGCCGTGGTCGGTCGCGTTCAGTCTCGGATCCCTGCTGCAATCCAAGGGTCTGACCGAACTCGTCGTTCTGACCATACTTCTCGACGCGCGCATCATCTCCCCCACTATTTTCACCGCCATGATCCTCATGGCGCTGGTCAGCACCGCCTTGACCATGCCGTTGGCGCGATTGACTCTCGCGAAAACGGAAGGGCGGTTTGTCGCCGTCGCGGCCGCCGCTTTGCCAGGTCGGCGTCCATAGACCCGACGCTCGGCGGCCGCAGTTCATTCCGTCTTTGCAAGCGGGGCCTCGGACACCGTCCGCCATCGTCTTACCGGCCGGGAATCCTCGATCGGCAGTTCGGTTTCGATCATCTGGATCCGATCAAATCGATAGGCGCCCATGGGCACATCGAGCGTCTCGCAAAGCTTTTGCTGTTCGGCCGCGGGCAGTTTCTTGTAGAGCAGGCTCAGGTGTGGGCTGAGGACGTAGTCGGATGGCTGCGAATAGGCTCTCGCCGCGCTCCCGAACATGCGTCGCAACACGGTCAATTCCTGGAACTGCACAAACAGGCTTTTCGTATAGTTCCCCGTATAGGCCAAGCGATCCGCGATCAGCTCTACCCGAGAGAATTGCCCGGCGACCAGGTCGACGACGCCGCGCGCCTCCAGCTCGCTCGAGCGGCCACAAAATACGGTCACGTGCGGCTCGAATTCGACCGCGTCGAGGCTCGAGGCCAGACGACGCACAATCCAACGAAGCGTCGCGCGAAGCGGCTCGCAGGGCGTCAGCCACAAGGCGAACTCCGAGTATGAGATCTCAGTTCTCCCGGCTTTCTGTCTAACTGTACAGGTCGGTGAGCGAATATCTTCGGCCGTCCCAGCATTGCTTATAACTCGACTTTCGGTCAGAACCAGCCAAAATTCTGGTTGAATCACGAGGCTTCTCAGGCTAGGCCTTTGCTATCTTGGGTTTAGTTTGGACGGGACTTGGCATTGCCATTACTGCCGCGTGACCCGATGCACGTTGGATGATCGCCATGACCGGCCTCAAACCACCGGCGAGCAGCGAGACAAGGCCTTCCGACATTGCGCTGACGATCATCATTTCTTGCTACAATACACTCGAGCTGGCGCGAGACTGCTTGCGGTCGATTTCTGAGAACCCTCCGACCGAGCCGTATGAAATCATCCTTGTCGACGACGCCTCCACCGACGGGACAAGCGAGATGGTGGGCGCGACATTTCCCGAGGTTCGTCTGCTGCGGAACGAGGTCAACCGGCATTATACGTACTCGAACAACCGGGCTCTCGACGAGGCGCGCGGGCGCTATGTTCTGTTGCTGAATAATGACACGATCGTCCTGCCGCGAGCCCTCGACACGATGATCGATTTTCTCCGAGGCCATCCGGAGGCCGGCGCGGTCGGCTGCAAGTTGCTCAACGCGGATATGACGACTCAAGCGTCGGTCAAGGCGCCTCTCGGTCCAACCGCTGCGATTTTCGGGGCGCAGTCGTTCGTGACCAAACTGTTCCCGAACAATCGCTTTTCGCGACAGCATGTTCTGCATATCGGTCGCGATTTGGGCGAGCCGCTCATCGCCGGCTATGTATCCGGCGCCGCGTCGATGATGCCTTTGAAGGTCATGCGTGACGTCGGACGCTTGGACGAGTCTTTCTTTTATCATGTCGACGCCGACTATTGTAAGCGAATTACCGAAGAGGGTTATAAGTGCTTCTACTTGCCGGCAGCGGCGATCATTCACCTGAATCACAAGGGCGGATCGATGGCGAGCCCGCTGAAGCGTCTGCGGTCGTTGATGATGTTCGAAGTCTATAGCTATCGCTATTACCGCAAGCACTTTCTGCGATCTTGGTGGAATCCGATGGCGGCGGTGGTCGCTTTGGGTTTATGCTTGCATTTTCTGGGTTCGGCGTCCGGCCAAGTCTACGCTGAAATCGCGAGTTTTGTCCGTTCGCTGTCGCAGCCCAGAAAGTCGGCGGGCT
Organism: uncultured Alphaproteobacteria bacterium; assembly: GCA_963820795.1. Taxonomy (GTDB): domain Bacteria; phylum Pseudomonadota; class Alphaproteobacteria; order Rhizobiales; family Beijerinckiaceae; genus Roseiarcus. The sequence continues at coordinate 240,434 of CAWGBJ010000009.1, read as the reverse complement.
GAAATCGCAGGCGCGTCCGGGGGTTTGCTCCCATCGCCGCGTGAAACCCATGCGTTTCCGGAGTTGGCGGAAGTCGGAACGAAGCCCCGAGCCGCAGCCTCAGAGGCCGGCGGACCGCAATCCAACTTCGACCGAGGGAAACCGTACGGACAGAACAATCGTCTCGCCGATCGCTTCCCAGGTGTGGACGACCTCCGGCCCAAAAATCACATAGTCGCCTTTCGCCTGGAGCGTAACCTCCTGTTGTGTTCCGTCGATGTGGAACGTGACCCTCAAGCTCCCCTCGATCAGAACGGAAATCGTGGCGCCGTTTTGATTGGCCCAGGGTTGCGATCGCTTTTCGCCGTGAGGGTGGATCCCCCACTTCAATTCGACGTCCGTCTGGCGGCGGAGCCCGAGTTCAGCCGGAACGAACTGGCCGACAAACCAGCCGCTGCCTCGCACCTGGTCGGCCTTGGCATTGCCAAAATAGAACGGACTCTTCGCATTCATCCGCGCAACCAAGCTCCAGTCGCCGGCCACCGGCGGCGGGACCGCCACGGTCACTCAGCTTATTGGCCCACGCTTATGCTCGTGCCCACCGAGGTCTTGCCCTGAAGGGTGGTGACCGCCGAGCCTCCGAGGACGATCGCGCTTTCGGCCGAGAGGATCGGCTGAAGGGCCTTTACCGCGTAGTCAAAATAGCGCTCCGAAGCGCCGAGTTCGGTCAGAGGCACGTATACGATGTCCCCGCGCGCCAAGGCGACGTTCTTTTCCAGTTCGCCCCGATAGAGAATTCCGCCCAAGTCGACGAGTTTCAGCGTCGGATTCGCAAGGCCGCCCGAAATGATCAGCACATGGTCGACTTTTGCCTTGGCCCCAACGCCCCCTGCCAGGGCGACGGCGTCCGTCAAACTCAACGCGCCTTCCCAGGTCACCTTGCCTTGGTGGCCCACCTCGCCGATGACATAAGCCGTATTGAACTTGGTGCTGGCGATATAGACTGACGAGTTCGGTTGCAGGTAAACGTTTTGTCTAAGGTCCGCCTGCTTGAACAAGCGTTCGAGACTGACCGGCAGGATCTTGCCGCCCTGCAGCACGATGAACTCCCGCAAATCTGCGTCGTCGCCCAGTCCCCCTGCCTCGGATATCGCATCCATGAGGGTTGTGGCGGTGCGAAGCTTGACAATTCCCGGGCTACGCACCGCACCGAGGATCGAAACCCGGCGGCTGTTGATTTCCACAATCACCACGTTGACCAGCGGATCGGCGATGAACAGTGGCTGGCTTTTGTATTCCTTCACGGAAACATTCAGGATAGGATTTTGCACAATACTCGACACGCGTTGCGTAATCTCGTCCGCGAGTTGGTCAACTGTCTTTCCTGCGGCGTGGATGGACCCGCCAGGCAAGATCGATATTGTGCCATCAGGACCGATGGTCTGAGTGCTGTTGAGATCATCGTGTCCGTAGACCTTTATTTCGATAACGTCTTGAATGCCAAGCCGATACGATCGGGCGGACTTGGCGCGCAGCCGTCGGACGATTTCGTCACGAACCTGCTCGACCGTGCGGCCGGCCGCTTGCAGGTCTCCAGTCGGAAAGAAGGCAATCTTGCCGTCCGGCCGCACCGGTTGGGTGGTGTCCAGGTCCGGCTCATTGAGCACCGAAATTTTGACGACATCGTCTGGCCCGAGCAGGAACGACGAGATCTCCGGCGCCAAGCTCTGCCTGGACGGAGCCGGGGCAAACTCAGTCGTGTTCGCCGCCGGGTATGCGCTCTGATATTCGACCCGGGCCTGGAGCGCCCGTTCGTCGATGACGTCCTTGCCAGTGCACCCGGTCAGGATAACGGCGAGAGGGAGAATGTACCTCAGGGGCGCCAAGCGCATGCAGGATGTACTTTCCCTCAGGCGAAAAACAGTGTCGTCGACACACTGAACCGAAGTTCAAACTCAGGACAAGTTACGGCCCGTGGCGCTCACGCTCAACCTCGAGCAGTGCAGTGTTTAGAGACACGCTTGCGCCCCGCGGCGCCATGACCATTCGCATTTGCGAGCAGATCGGTTCCCCGTTTGCACGGACGCGACGCGCCCCCGGGGCGGCGAATCCGCGTCGCGCTTCCCAATCCGTTTGAAAAGCGTAGCCTTCTCATTGGTCTCAGGCAAGCAGAGTTTCCCAAAGGTTTGTGGAGATACTCAAACGGTGGATCAGCCAGTACGCAATTCTCGAAACCGCGCCCGAAAGCCAGAGCCAGATCGGACTCAGACGTCGCGCGACCCGGAATACTATCGTAATAGCAAAGCGGAATCCGACTTATCTTAAATCGCCGGTCGCCGAAGGGGCAGATTGGCGTCATCGTCGGGCGTCGTCGCCGACAGGCGGAAACGGTGCGGCGTCCGCGGGCGGAGGAACTGCCTCCATGAATTCGGCCGCGGCGAACACGTTCAACCTCGCATGGCATTGCCTTGGGCGACAGGCGGCGCTCCGTCCCGAAAAGACCGCGCTGATCCTCGCCGACGGGCCGGACGCTTTCCGTTCGTGGAGCTACGGCGAACTGGATCTGATGGCGCGCCGGCTCGCGGGCGGGCTCGTCGCCAGCGGACTCGCCAAGGGCGACCGGGTCATGATCCGCGCGGCGAACGACATCGATTTCTCGCTCGCCCTCTTCGCGACGACGGCGATCGGCTGCGTCGCCCAGCCGGCCTCCCTCCTCTTGACCTCGGCGGAGGCGCTGGCGCTGGCGAAGGATTCGGGCGCCGCGGCGGTTTTCCTCGGCGACGCTGATCCGAAGGAGCGCGCGCTTTTCGCTCATCTTCGGGTCTTCGATCGCGAGGAGGCCCGGCGGCTCGCCGCCCATGGTCAACCGGTCGATTATGCCCCGACCGGGCCTGACGATCCCGCGTATCTCATCTTCACCTCCGGCTCGACGGCCGAGCCGAAAGGCGTCCTGCACGCCCACCGCGCGGTTCTCGGGCGCCGGCCGATGGCGGCGGACTGGCTTGGGCTGAGCGAGGACGACATCCTGCTCCACGCCGGCAACATCAACTGGACTTACACGCTTGGCGTCGGCGTCTTCGATCCTCTCGCCCGCGGCGCTACGGGGGCGCTCTACACCGGGCCGCGCGACCCGGCGATCTGGCCCTTTCTCATCGAAAAGACCGGCGCGACGATCTTCGCCGCCGTTCCCAGCGTCTATCGCCAGATGCTGAAATACGGCGACCCGTCGAAGTCCGATCTTTCGAGACTCCGGCACGGCGTCTCAGCGGGAGAAGCGCTGTCGCCCGATCTGCTCGCCCACTGGCGGGAGGCGACCGGGACCTGGCTCTACAAGTCTCTGGGCATGAGCGAGATCTCGACCTACATCTCGAGCCGCCCGGGCGAGGCGATCCGCCCTGGTTCGCCGGGACGCCCGCAGACTGGCCGCCGCGTCGCCATTCTGCCAGTCGAGGGGGGAACCGCGCCGCTGGCCGCCGGCGAAGCCGGGCTGCTTGCGGTCCACCGCAGCGATCCGGGCCTGATGCTCGGCTACTGGAACCGTCCGGCGGAAGAGGCGGCGGCCTTTCGCGGCGAATGGTTCATCGGCGGCGATCTCGCCGAGTTCGACGCCGACGGCTGGGTCTGGCACCACGGCCGCAACGACGACATCATGAACGCTTTCGGCTATCGCGTTTCGCCGCTCGAGGTCGAGAAGGTCCTCAGCGCCCATCCCGACGTCGCCGATGTGGCGGTCGCCGAGCGCAAGGTCGCGGACGAGGTGTCGATCATCGCCGCCTTCGTCACCCCGAAACCGGAGCACACGCCCGACGAGGCCGCGCTCCTCGCCTATTGCGCCGAGCGTCTCGCCGTCTACAAGCGCCCGCGCAAAATCGTCTTCGTCAGCGAGATCCCTCACACGGCCAACGGCAAGGTCAGCCGACGGGCGCTGCCGCAAGTCAGGTGAACGCCGGACGGCCAGGCGCCAAGCGGACGTGGCGCCGACCCCTAGGGGACATGCCAAGGAATGGCCGCTCCTGGAGCCGCTGCGCTCAACCGCTCACTGCGCTGCGTCTTTGGGCCGCGCGAATGTCTGTCTGAGTTGATACTTGAGGATCTTGCCCGTCGCGTTGCGCGGCAGCGCGGGGACGATCTCGAGACGCCGCGGCAGCTTATAGCGCGCGAGCTGCCCACCCGCGAAGTCGCGAAGCTCATCGATCGTCAGCGACTGCGAAGGCTTCAGCGCCGCGATCGCGATCACAGCCTCGCCCCATTGCTCGTCCGGTTCGCCGATCACTGCGACCTCGGCGATCGCGGGGTGGCGCATCAGCGCGCTTTCCACCTCGGCCGGATAGACGTTCTCGCCGCCGGCGATGATCATGTCCTTGATGCGGTCGCTGATGGTCAGAAAGCCCTCATCGTCGAAGAAGCCTGCATCCCCGGTGTGGAACCATCCCTCCTTGTCGATGGCGAGCCCGGTCGCCTCGGGCAGGCCCCAGTAGCCGGGCGTCACGTTCGGACCGCGCACCAGGATCTCCCCCTGTGCGCGCGGCTTCTCGACGGTCAGTCCGTTCGAGTCGACGATCTTGACCTCGACAAACAGCGCCAGTCGCCCGGACGAGCCGACCTTGCTCAGCGCATATTCCGAGGCAAGGAAGCTCACCATCGGCGCCGTCTCGGTGAGGCCGTAGCCCTGCTGCATCGGGATGCCGCGGGCGAGATAGGTCTTGAGCAGCGGCAGCGGACACGGCGCGCCGCCGACAACCAGGACTCGAACCGACGAGAGATCCGTCGCGGCGAACTCCGGATGCTGGGCCATGAACAGGAACATCGCCGGCACGCCGAACATCGTCGTCACCTTGTTGGCGGGGATGTCGGCAAGCGCCCGGGCGGGATCGAAGGTTCGATGCAGGACGACCAAGCCGCCTTTCTGCAAGGTCATCAGCGTCGTCACGTTGAGCCCGCCGATGTGAAAGACGGGCGCCGGCGTCAGCGTTACGTCGTCCCCGAGGACGTCGAGCGCATGCATGCCGTTGGCGTTGTTCCACCAGATATTGCCATGCGTCAGCATCGCGCCTTTCGGCCGGCCGGTGGTGCCGGAGGTGTACATGATCATCGCGACGTCGTCCTCGAGCGCCCGGACCGGCTCGGTTGCCGCCACGGGGGCCGCGGTCCAGTGCGCCTCGTCCTCGGCGGGCAAGAACGCCTTGAGCGCGGCGAACCGCCCGCGCTGCGGCTCGATCACCGGACGGTGCTGCGCGTCGACGATCAGCGCCCTGGCGGCGCAATCCTCGATCATGAAGGCGAGTTCCGGACCGGTGAGGCGGAAATTGAGCGGCACAAAGATCGCGCCGAGACGGGCCGAGGCGAACATGGCGAAGAAGAACATCGGCTGGTTGTGGCCGAGAAAGGCGACTCGCTCGCCCTTGCCGATCCCGAGCGCCGCCAGTCGCGCGGCGCAGTCCTCGATCGCCTGCTGCATCTGAGCGTAGGTCCAGTCGCGGCCTTCGAAGCGCAACGCCTTGCGTTCGGGCGTGCGGCGCGCGCGTTGAGCGAACCAGTTGGCGAGGCCAATGTCAGGCGTCATAAGTGCGTCCTCCCTTTCGTTTGTCGCTCGGTCCGTTTTCAGCCCGTGCTTTCGCCGCCGTCCGTCGGCGCTGGCGGCTGCACGCCCTTCTCGGCGGCAGCGGCCTTCTGCGCCGCCTTCGCCCGCTGGAACGCCGGCCGCTCCCTGAGGCGGCCATAATAGGCTTGCAGCGAAGCGGGCGCCTGATCGAACAGTTCGGTGATCTTGAGCAGCATCAGCGCGTAGCCGACCGAAATGTCGGCGACCGTGAAGCGGCCGGCAGCGACATGCTCCGCCCCCTCCAGCATGCGTTCGAAACCCGAAAGACGCCCAAGCATCCAGCGGCCGTAATATTCGACGGCCTGCGGGAGGCGTCGCTCGGGCCGCTGGAAGCGGCCGAGGTAAAGCATGACGGCCTGCGGCCAGGTCAGCGTCGCCTCGCCGAGATGGAGCGCGTTAAGGTAGGCGCCGTAGTCCGGCTCGTCCGGCCGCACGGCGAGCGGCGGGCCGGCGTAGCGCTCGGCGAGATACTGGCAGATCGCAGCCGATTCGGTCATCCGGACGGCGCCGTCAATCATCAGCGGCACCGTGCCGAGCGGATTGAGCTCGAGGTACTCGCGCGCGAGGAAGCGCGGCGGGAAGGGCAGGATTTCGAGGCGGTACGGCTGGCCCACCTCCTCCAGCGCCCATAGCGCCCGAAAGGAGCGCGCGTCGGCGCAATGCCAGAGGGTGATCATGTGCGTCGCGCTCCATTTCGTCGAACTGTCGGCGCCGTCGAGTATTGCCCACAGCCCCCGTAACCGGTGTCATTGCGAGGCCCGCAGGGCCGAAGCAATCCATGGTCTGCGCCCGATGGCATGGTTTGCTTCGCCTGCGGCTCGCAATGACGGCTCATGGCGGGCTTCACGCGCTAGAGCCCCATTTGCCGGCTGGCGAGATCCTTCATGATTTCCTCCGTCCCGGCGCCGATGGCGTTGACCTTCACTTCGCGGTAGATGCGCTCGACCTTGGCGCCGCGCATGAAGCCCGCGCCGCCGAAAATCTGCACCCCCTCGGAGGCGCAGAAGGCGAGCGTCATCGTCGCCTGGTTCTTCAGCATGCAGATCTCGGCGACGGGGTTCTCGCCGTGTTCGAGCCGCCAGGTCAGAAGCTCCAGCATCGCCTGCGACGCCTCGATCCGCTGCGCCATATCGACAAGCTTGTGGCGGATCACCTGATGCTGGACGATCGGCTTGCCGAAGGTCACGCGCTCTTTGGCGTAGGCGATCGCCTCCTCCAGACAGACGCGGGCGAAGGCGATCGAACCGGCCGCCCCATGCAGGCGCTCGTCATTGAAATTGAGCATGATGGCGCGGAACCCCGCGCCCTCGTCGCCGATGAGATTGGCGGCGGGCACCCGGCAATTGTCGAAATAGAGCGTCGCCGTGTCCGAGCACCACCAGCCCATTTTCTTGAGCGGCGTACGCTGCAGACCTTCCGGATTGCCCTCGACAAGCACCAGACTCACGCCGCTCGCGCCGGGGCCGCCGGTGCGGACCGCCAGCGTGATGAAGTCGGCGCGCATGCCCGAGGTGATGAAGGTCTTGGAGCCGTTGATGACGAAATGATCGCCGTCGCGCCGCGCGTTCGTTCTGAGGTTGGCGACGTCGGAGCCGCCGCTCGGCTCGGTGATGGCGAGCGCCGAGATTTTCTCGCCCGACAGGATTTGCGGCAGCACGCGCGCCTTCATCGCTTCCGAGCCGCGATGAAGGATCGGCGGCGCGCCGATCGTGTGGCTGAAGAGGCCGGCGGCGACCCCGCCCGAGCCGCCGCGCGCGATCTCCTGCATGGCGATGATGCGCATGAAGCGGTCGCATTCGATCCCGCCGTAGCGCTCGGGATAACCGAGCTGCATATAGCCGATTTCAGCGGCCTTCTTGTAGAGCTCGCGCGGGAACGCGCCGTCCTCGTCCCACTGGTTGGCGAAAGGTTCGATCTCGCGCGCGACGAACCGGCGCAACGTCTGCCGGAACGCTTCGTGCTCGGGCGTGTAGAACGGGCTGGCGCGCATGGCGGCGTCGAGCGAATGCGCGGTCATGGCCGGGACTCCTTTAAGGTTGTGGCGAAAGGCCGAGGGCGTGGCGCGCCTCGTCGGGCGAGGCGATGGCGCGGCCTGCGTCGCGGGCGAGGGCGACCAGCGCCTTGACGAGTTCGCCATTGGAGGCGGCGCGCGCGCCGTCGGGAAGGTAGATCGTATCCTCGAGGCCGGTGCGCAAATCGCCGCCGAGCTCGGCGGCGCGGCGGTGCAGCGGCCAGATCTCCTTGCGCCCGATGGCGGTCACGCTCCAGCGCGCGCCGGCGGCGACGAGCCGCAGCAGGATCGGCAGCAGATCCGGGTCGGCGGGCATGCCGGATTCGACGCCCATGACGAAATTATACTTGGGCGCGCGCTCGTAGCCGCAGTTGCGCGCAATCGCCGCGGCCATGCGCACGATGCCGGTGTCGAAGCACTCGAACTCGGGCTCGACCGCGCATGCCCGCATCGCGCTCAAGAAAGCCGCCGCCTTCTCGACCGGGTTGTCGAACAGCATTGGCGGCCAAGCCCACGTCCCGTCGCTGCGCGTCTTAAGATAATTGAGCGAACCGGCGTTGAGCGCCGCGATCTCCGGCCGCACGGCGCGCAGGCAGGCGAGCGGGCCGGCAATGTCCGGACCGACGACGCCGGTCGTCTGGTTGACGATGATTCCGGGGCACGGCGTCGCGGATCGCCGAGACGACGGCGACCGCGACCTCCGGGTCCCACGAGGGCAGATGGCCCTTGCCCGGCTCGAGCCGGCGGAAGTGGACATGGACGACGCTGGCGCCTTCGTCGAAGGCGCGCCTCGCCTCGCGCGCCATGTCCTCCGGCGTCACCGGGGCCGGATAGACGGCGGGGTCGGTCAAGACGCCCGTCAGCGCGCAGGTGACGACGGCCTTCTGCATGTCACGGCTCCGCATGCGGTTCGATGGCGAACAGAAGCGCGCGCTGTTGCGTCTGTGCGCCCTCAACCGCGTTGGCTTCGGCGACGATGCCGTCGATCGGGGCGAGAAGGGAATATTGCATCTTCATCGCTTCAACCGTCGCCAGCGCCTGCCCGCGCCGCACCCGGTCGCCTGACCGGCGCCTCGACCCCGACGATCGACGCCGCTGACCGGCGCGCGCACCGCGCCGTCGGCGTGTTCGCCCTCGCGCTGCGGCGGTTCATAGGTGCGGTCGAGGAAGGCGCGGCAGGCGCCCTTGAAGTCGAGCCACAGCGTCGTCGCCGTCGCGGGCGTAGGCGGCGCTGCCGACGATGCCGCGACAGACGAAGCGCACGTGGTGCTCGGTGCGCGCGAGGAGGCGCATCGCGACGGTCTCGCCGTCCCGAGCGCAACGCTCCATTCCTGGCGCTCCCGGCGAACCGAGACCGCGAACTCCGCCCTGCCGGCGGAAAGCCTCAACGGTGAGGCGCGCCATGCCGCGGTCGGCGCCGACGGGCCGTCGCGGTCGACGAAGAGGAGCGCCGCCAGCGCGATCGCCTCGAGGTCCGGGGCGGCGGCGCTCGGGCGGTGCGGCTTCGACGAATGCGGTCGTCGCCTGCCCGCCGACGAATTCCGGCCGCTGCAACGCCTCGACGAGATAGTCGCGGTTGCTCGTCACGCCGGCGACAAAAGTCTCCTGCAGCGCCCGCACGAGCCGCCGCCGCGCCTCCTCCCGGTCGGCGCCGAAGGCGATCGCCTTGGCGAGCAGCGAATCGTAGTCGGGCGGGACGATGGTTCCGCTTTCGACGCCGCCATCGAAGCGGACGCCCTCGCCCTCGCCGGCGCGCCAGGCCGCGATGCGCCCGCTCGAAGGCAGGAAGCCGGCGGCCGGATCTTCCGCATAGAGCCGCGCCTCGATCGCATGGCCTTTGAGCGCGACGTCGGCTTGCGCAAAGGGCAGCGGGCGGCCCTGCGCGACCAGAAACTGCAGGCGCACCAAGTCGATCCCGGTCACGCCTTCGGTCACCGGATGCTCGACCTGGATGCGGGTGTTCATCTCGAGGAAATAGAAGCGGCCGTCGTCGGCGAGCAGGAATTCGACCGTCCCCGCGCCGACGTAGCCGACCGCCGCCGCGGCCTTGACGGCGGCCCCGCCGATCTTCGCGCGAAGTTCGGGCGAGACCGCCGGCGACGGCGCTTCCTCGATCAGCTTCTGATGACGGCGCTGGATGGAGCAGTCGCGCTCGCCGAGATGGACGATTGTCCCCTGCTCGTCGCCGAACACCTGGATCTCGACATGGCGGGCGCCGAGAAGCGCCCGCTCGATCAGGAGACGGCCGTCGCCGAAGGCTTTCTCAGCCTCGGCGGCGGCAGAACGCAGCGCCGCCTCTAGCTCCTCCGGCGCGCGTACGAGCCGCATGCCGCGCCCGCCGCCGCCGGCGCTCGCCTTGACCATGATCGGATAGCCGATGCGCCTGGCCTCCTCGGCGAAACGCGCCGGGCTCTGGTCTTCTCCATGGTATCCGGGCGCGCAGGGCACGCCCGCCGCCGCCATCCGCGCCTTGGCCGCGGCCTTGTCGCCCATGGCGCGGATGACGACCGGCGGCGGCCCGACGAAGACGAGGCCGGCGGCGATGCAGGCTTCGGCGAAATCGGCGCTCTCGGCGAGGAAGCCGTAGCCCGGATGGACAGCCTCGGCGCCGGCCGCCTTGGCCGCGCCGACGAGGTTCGGGATCGAGAGATAGGACTGCGCCGCCGGCGCCGGGCCGATGCGCACGGCGGCGTCGGCGAGGCGCACATGCAAGGCCTCGGCGTCGGCGTCGCTGTAGACGGCAATGACGCGGAGGCCCTCGGCGCGGGCGGCGCGGATGATCCGGCAGGCGATCTCGCCGCGATTGGCGACAAGGACGGAAGAGAAGCGCGCGGTCAAGGTTTCAGCGCCCACGACGGCGCCCGCTTTTCCCTGAAGGCCGCCAGGCCCTCGCGGGCTTCCGGCCCGCGCAGGGCTTCGGCAAAGCTCCTGGCGGCGATTTCGATATAGGCCTCGGGGGTCGCGGCGCGGGAGATGCGGAAGAGCCGCTTGGTCATGGCGTTGGCGCCGGGCGCGCAACGCTCGATCGCCGTCAGAAGCGATTCGAGCCTCGCGTCTTTTTCCGCGTCGGTCCCGCAGTGGAAATCGGCGAGGCCGAGCGCTTCGGCCTCGCGCCCGTCGAGCCGCGCGCCGGTCAAGGCCAGACGCCGCGCCAGGCGCTCGCCGAGGCGGGCGACGAGATGGGGCGCGATCTGCGCCGGCGGCAGGCCGAGGCTCGTCTCCGCCAGCGAAAAGCGGGCGCGCGCGGTCGCGATGACGATGTCGGCCGCGGCGGCGAGGCCCATGCCGCCGCCGACCGCGGCGCCGTCGACGACGGCGATCGTCACATAGGGCAGGGCGGCGAAGCGGGCGAAGAAGCGGCCGCCGGCGGCATTGGCGGCTTCGAGAGGATCCGCCTCTCCCGGAGCCGGCGGGCGCGCCAGCGCCTCGGACAAGGATTTCAGGTCCGCGCCGGCGCTGAAGACGCCGTTCGCCCCCTCGATCGTGAGCGCCGCCAGGCCGGCCGGGGCGTCGTCGAGCGCGCGCTCGATTTCGGCCGACCATCTCGGCCGAGAGCGCGTTCATGCGCGGCGCGTCGTCGAGCGTCATCGTCAGGCGCCGGCCGGTCTTCTGCACGCGGAGGAGCGAGGCCATCGTCTCAGAACCTCGCGACGCCGAACGAAATCGGGCCGCAGCGGGCGCGCCTCGGCATCCGCGCATGTGTCGAGGCAGAAGGCGAGCGTGGCGCGGCTGTCGCGCGGATCGATGAGGCCGTCGTCCCAGAGCCGCGCGGTGGCGAAGAGGGCCGTCGATTCCCGATCGTAGTTCGCGACGATCCGCTGCCCTTGCGCCTTGGTCTTCTCCGCGTCGAAGGCAAGTCCGCGCGTGCGCGCCGCATCCTCGGCGACGATCGCCATCACTTTGGCCGCCTGCTCGCCGCCCATCACCGCAACCCGGGCGTTCGGCCAGGAAAACAGGAAGCGCGGCCCGAAGGCCCGCCCGCACATGCCGTAATGGCCGGCGCCGAACGAGCCGCCGATCTGCAAGGTCAGCTTCGGCACGCTGGCGTTGGTGACCGCCTGGATCATCTTCGAGCCGTGCTTGACGATGCCCGAGGTCTCGGCCTCGACGCCGACGAGATAGCCGGTGGTGTTTTGCAGAAAGACGATCGGCAGGCCGGTCTGGCAGCAGAGCTGGATGAATTGCCCCGCCTTGCTCGAGCCGGCGGAATCGATCGGGACCGTTGTTGCCGATGAGCCCGACCGGATGGCCCTCGATCGCCGCATGGCCGCAGACGGTCGCTGCGCCGTAATTGGGCTTGAAGTCGAGGAACTCGGAGCCGTCGACGATCCGCGCGACGACCTCGCGCACCTCATAGGGCCTGCGGTAGTCGACCGGAACGATGCCGAGGAGTTCCTCCGGGTCGTAGAGCGGCGGCGGCGCCTTCGGCCGCCGCGCCGTCGCCGGCCAGCCGATCCGCGCCAGGATTTCGCGGCCGATGCGCAGGGCGTCGGCATCGTCCTCGGCCAGATATTCGCCGAGCCCGGTCGTGGCGCATATGCAGCTCCGCCCCGCCGAGCGCCTCGTCGTCGGCGATCTCGCCGGTCGCCGCCTTCAAAAGCGGCGGCCCGGCGAGGAAGACTTTCGAGCGGCCGCGGACCATGACGACATAATCGGCAAGGCCGGTCTGATAGGCGCCGCCGGCGGTCGAGGAGCCGTGCACGATCGAAACGACCGGGATGCCCGCCGCCGACAGGCGCGCCATGTTGGCGAAGGTCGCGCCGCCGCGGACGAACATTTCCGCCTGCAGCAGCAGATTGGCCCCGGCGCTTTCGACGAGCTGGACATAGGGCAGCTTGTTGATAAGCGCGATCTCCTGGGCGCGGATCGCCTTCTCGACGCCCATCGGATGCGCCGCGCCGCCCTTGATGCCGGAATTGTTGGCCGCGATCATGCAGCGCGCGCCGGACACAAGCCCGATGCCGACGATCGAGCCGCCGCCGAAGACGTTGTCGATGCCGTCGTCCTCGTGCATGCCGAGGCCGCAGAGGCTCGAGAGCTCGAGAAACGGCGAGTCGCGGTCGAGGAGCCAGTTGACCCGCTCGCGCGGCGGCAACTGGCCGCGCTGGCGGAACTTGGCGTCGGCGCGGCCGGAGGCGGTCCTGACTTTCGCCCTCGAGCGCGCGGAATTCCGCGATCAGCTCGAGATGGGCGGCGCGGTTGGCGCGGAAGCCGTCGCTCTCGACGATGACGCTCGAGCGGATCGCTGGCATCCGGCCGCCCCCTCCCTCATCGGCGCGCTCCGCCGCGGCCCGAAGGTCCACGGAAGCCGTGAGCCTGTCAAATGGCGATGGGTGTGGGGGGCACCGTAATCCATGACCGCCTATTGCTGAACTTGACCCACAGAACCTTCCCAGTGTTTTTAGCCGACCAAGTTGCGTTCTATCATTAGAAGGTGCCGACCACGGTTAGCCCCCATGAGGACAGATCACCTTGAACATATCCGGCAACACCATTCTCATTACCGGCGGCGGAGCGGGCATCGGCCGCGCGCTGGCCGAGGCGCTTCACGCAAAGGGCAACACAATCATCGTCACTGGCCGCAGGCGCGCCGTTCTCGACGAGACGATAGTCGCCAATCCGGGCATGCGCTCATTCGTGCTCGACATCGAGGACCGCGACGCCGTCGCAGCCTTCGGTAAAACGATCGTCGCCGATCATCCGAACCTCAACGTGCTCGTGAACAACGCCGGGATCATGCAGCGCGAGAACCTGCTGACCGATCCGGTCGATCTTACGACGGCGGAGGCGACCGTGGCGACGAACCTGCTCGGGCCGCTCCGGCTAACCGCCGCGCTGCTGCCCCACCTTCTGGGCCAACCGCAGGCGACGGTGATGACCGTCTCGTCCGGCCTTGCGTTCGTTCCGATCGCCATGGCCCCGACCTACTGCGCGACAAAGGCCGCAATTCACTCCTGGTCGCAGACGCTGCGCTATCAGCTTCGCAACACGAACGTCGAAGTGCTCGAATTGGCGCCTCCATACGTTCAGACCGAACTCCTGGGCCCCGCCCAGAAGACTGATCCCCGCGCCATGCCGCTCGACGCGTTCATCGCCGAGGTCATGACCATCCTCGAGACCAAGCCAGACGCGACGGAAATTCTCGTCGAACGGGTGAAGCCACAGCGCTTCGCCGAGTCGAACGGCGACTACGACCAGCTGTTCAAAACGAGGAATGAGGCCATGCCCTAGCCCCAGGACCCTTGTATCTGTGCTAGCCGGAGCCACGGCAGGAGCCGCCCGATGAGCCGCCCAGCCCGGTCCCGAGCCTTGTCGAAGGACGATGACACGACCGTCTTTACCGTACAAAGCTGTGTTACGCGTCGCCAATGAACCGGCATCGGCCGCGTCGTCGTTCCCGGCCTGCCGCATCATGTCACTCAGCGCGGCAAAGGCGCGAGCGGATCCGTCATCGCCGGGCTTGACCTGGCTTGAGCAGCGATCCATGGACCCGCGGGTCAAGCCCACGGGTGACGGAAACAGTCTGCCTGATCCGAAACGCGCTCTGGGCGCAACGTGCAGCCATTGGTTTACGCGCGCCGTCGCTCGCGCCAAGCGCCGCCTCAGGCGCTGACGGGCCTGCTGGCGACCTCGGGGCCGCCCGCCCGGCCGCGGTAGAGCGCCAGCGTCGCGACGAGGCCGCAGAGCGCGGCGAAGCTCAGCCAGTAGCCGGGCGCGGCCTTGTCGCCGGTGTGCTGGATGAGCCAGGTCGAGATGAAGAGCGACGAGCCGCCGAGCGTCGTGGCGAGGCTGTAGGCGAGCGAAAAGCCGGCGGTGCGGACCGTCGCCGGAACGAGCTCGGTCAGCGCCACCACCATCGCGCCGTTGTAGGAGGCGTAGATGAACGAGAGCCAGAGTTCGACCGTCAGCATCCTGTCGAAGCTCGGCCCGCTGACCAGCCAGGCCAGCGCCGGATAGGCGGTGAGCAGCGCCAGCACGGTGCAGGCGATCAGGATCGGCTTCCGGCCGATCCGGTCCGAGAGCGCGCCGGAGATCGGCAGCCAGAAGAAATTGGAGACCGCGATCGCCATCGTCACCAGCAGCGCGTTGGACTCGCTGAGCTTGAGCACGCTGCGGCCGAAGGTCGGGGTGTAGACGGTGATGAGATAGAACGACACCGTCGTCATGACGACCATCGCCACGCCGCCGAGGATCAGCGCCCAGTTCTCGGCCAGAGTCTCGTAGATCTGGGCGAATGTCGGATGGACTTTTCGCTTGGCGAATTCCTCCGTCTCCTGCAGCGAGCGGCGGATCCAATAGAGGAAGGGGACGATGGCGCAGCCGATGAAGAAGGGGATGCGCCAGCCCCAGTCCGCCGCCGCCTGCGGCGACATCCGGTTGGCGATGGTATAGCCGAGGAGCGCGGCGAACATGACGGCGACCTGCTGGCTCGCCGACTGCCAGCTCACATAAAAGCCCTTGTGGCCGGGCGTCGCCATCTCGGAGAGATAGACCGAGACGCCGCCGAGCTCGACGCCGGCGGAAAAGCCCTGCAAGAGCCGGCCGAGCACGACGAGCAGCGGCGCCGCCACGCCGATTGTCGCATAACCCGGCACGAAGGCGATGAGGATGGTGCCGCAGGCCATGATCGACAAGGTCACGATCAGGCCCTGGCGGCGCCCGATCCGGTCGATATAGGGGCCGAGCACCAGCGCCCCGATCGGCCGCATGGCGAAGCCGGCGGCGAAGCTGAGGAAGGTCAGCATCAGCGAGGCGTACGGATCGTCGTTGGGAAAGAAGGTGTGCGCGATCTGCCGGGCGTAGATGCCGAACAGGAAGAAGTCATACATCTCGAGGAAGTTGCCGCTGGTGACGCGGAGAACCGTCTTGACTTTCTCGAGCCCGGTCTCGCCCATTGCGGTCGCTCCTCCCTGGCGCTTCGGAGCCTGCGCAAATTGCGCTCCTCCTTGGCGAAGCGAAACAATACGCCCGTCGCCGCCGCTGGCACAACCGCCCGAGAGGGCGTATTGCGGCCGCCGCGCTCCGCTTCTGCTCTCACGCGGCCGCTTGCAACCCTTCGCGAGGCGCCCATGGCCGACGCCGCCGATTTCCGCCGCATCGCGCTGTCGCTCGAGGGCGCAACCGAATACCCGCATTTCGACCGCCGCGCGTTCAAGGCGCGCGTCACCTTCGCCACGCTGGCGCCGGACGAGCTGACCGCCAACATCAAGTTCGCCCCCGACGAGCAGGCGCTCAAATGCGCCGTCGCGCCGGACGCCTTCGCCGCGCTCGACAATGCCTGGGGCCGGCGGGGCTGGACGCGCGCGACGCTCGCCGCCCTCAGCGAGACCGAGCTTCGCGCCGCCCTCGAGATGGCCTGGCGCCACGGCGCCGCCAAGCCGAAGAAGGCGCGGCGAGGCCGCTGAACGGACACTTGCAGTCGAACTTTCCGCTTGGCGTCCCAATCGATTCATGCGTGAATCGGGCCGACGAGGGAGAGACGCATGGCGCCTGCGAGACTTCCGCCCGCAACTTCAGTTCTGGCGACACTGACCCTGCCCACGACCAGAGCGGCGCCGGGGCTCGCCCCTCAACCGGGGACCGCCGCGCAGCCTGGTGTCGGCCATTATCGGATCCTGAGGACCGATGAAATGGACGCAACAGACGCGCCGCTCACGGCGCAAGAGCGCGCGAACATGGTGGCGACCGCCGCGCCCGCCATCAGGAACACTGGCGATGACTTTATGGGGACGGCTCGCAGAGCCGCAAAACTGACGATAGCCGACGCGCCGCCAGAGCCCTTTGACGCGGTCGGGAGTATCGTCGCGACCTTGCCTTCGAAGAGCGACATGGAGAACCACGATCCGCCGATCAGGGACAATGCGACGTCGGAACGTGTCGCCGAAGAAGAGCGCAACGTCAGCCTGTCGGCTTTCCTTTATGCGGCGAGCCGCGAAAACGACAACGACTTCCACCTGATCGTCGGCCAGAATCCGCAAGGACAAGAGGAAGTGTACATCACCATGGAAGTCTCCGGGCTTCCGCCGACGCGCGCCGACAGCTTCACCCAGTTGAAGTCCGCACGCGACTCCTTCCAAGGTTTCTTTGGCCAGATGGCGCCAGGGGCGAGCTACGATTTCTATGATCCGCCGATTCCGATCCGGGTGGAAGGGTCGCTCTTCTTCGACATAACGCACGCCCACGGAAGAAGCCCGGGGCCGCCGACGCTGCATCCGCACATGCCGGTGATCTGGGAAGTGCACCCGATCTCCACCATCGAGTTCGAGTCCGCGTCGCCAAGCGCATGAGCGGGCCGCGCGAGCAGCCCGGCAAGGGGGCGAAGGCTGGAAGCCAGAAAGGCGAGGGAAGCCCGACGCGTCCCGGTCTGCCGCCGCAATCCTCGATTCTGGCGGAGTTGTCGATCGATTCTCCGAAAGGCAATCGCTACCGCATATTGCGGACGTCCGAGAAGGACGCGACCGATGACGACCAGGACAAAGTCAAAGACAAAAACCCGTCGGGCTAGGCTTGGCTGAGGCCTTGCGGCGCCCGTCTCTCGACCGTTACGGCCCGGAGCGGGCGAGGGCGTCGCTCGCTTCCCACAGCTTCTTCGCCGCCTGGTCGTCGCGCGCCGCGGCGGAGGGCTGCACGGCCTTGCAATTGGCGAAATACTGGCCCGTCACGTTCGCGACCTCCGGCGACGAGGCGAGATAGACGATCGTTTCCGCGCCCTTCTCGGGCGAGGTGAAGAACGGCCTTAGCAGCGGGAACAGGCGGCCGGCCCAGCCGCCGGCAGAGTCGCCGAAGCGCGTCGCCACCACGCCGGGGTGAAGGCAGTTGGCGGTGACCCCGGTTCCCGCCAGGCGTCGGGCGAGCTCGCGGGTGAAAAGGATGTTGGCGAGTTTCGAGCGGCCATACGCCCGCAGTCCCCGGTACCGTCTGGCGCTCTGCAGATCGCTGAAATCGAGGCTCATGCCAATGTGCGCGGCCGACGAGGTGGAAACGATGCGGGCCGGCGCCGACGCAACAAGCGTCTCGCGGAGCGCCGCCGTCATCAGAACGTACGCCATGTGATTGAGGGCGAAGGTCAGCTCGAGCCCTTCAGAGGTGACGCGCCGGTCCGAAAATATGGCGCCGGCATTGTTGATCAGCACGTCGACCCGCGGCTCGCTCTCGGCGATCTGAAGGCCGACCCGTCGGGTCTCGGCCATGCTGGAAAGATCGGCAAGATACAAGCGGCAGCCGCGCCCCGGCGCGATCGCTTCCAGCTTATTCAGCGTCGACTCCGCCCGTTTCTCGTCGCGGGCGACGAAGACGATGCGCGCGCCCATCCGCGCCAGCGCCAGAACTGCGGCTTCGCCAATGCCGGACGTGGCTCCGGTCGCGACCACGGTCTTCCCCTGCATGCGGCTTCCCCTGCTTCAGCGACGGAACGGTTTTCGACGTCGATTATTCCGCGCTAACGTGGCGGGAAGATTGTCATCGCGGGAAGAACAAACAATGGCCAGAGACCAGCAGGGTTTGCCTCTCGGCGGCTCGCAAAGGTCGGCGCAGGCGTTCGACCGGGCGGTCGCCGACTATTGGGGGCTGACCGGCGATCCGGTCGGCGGCCTGAAGCAGGCGCTGGCGGACGACCCGGCTTTCGCTCTCGGCGGCGTCGCCATCGCCGGCCTCTTCATGATCGGCGGCTTTCGCAGCGATCATCCCGAGGTCGTCGGCGCGCTCGCCGCGGCGGAGGGGACGATCCGTGGCGCCTCGGATCGCGAGCGGCTGCATCTCGCCGCTGTCCGGGCCTGGGCCGAGGGCCGCGCCCCGGAGGCGCTGCGCAACTGGGAGGCCATCCTGACCGACTGGCCGACCGACGCGCTGGCGCTGCGCTTCGGCCAGGACGGCTACTACATGCTCGGCCAGTCGCTGGCGCTACGCGATTCGGCGGCGCGCGTCCTGCCGGCCTGGGAGCGTGACAACCCGCTGACGAGCTTCGTCAACGGCGCCTACGCCTTCGGCCTCGAGGAGACGAACGAGCTCAGCCGCGCCGAGGACGTCGCCCGCGCCGCGCTCGCAGGCAATCCGCGCGATGCGTGGGCGACGCATGCGCTGGCGCATGTGATGGAGACGGCCAACCGCCAGGAGGAGGGGATCGCTTTTCTGAAGGGAACCCGGGGCTTCTGGGGCCAGGCGCATTTCATGGCCGGTCACAACGGCTGGCATCTCGCGCTCTATCTGATCGAACAGGGACGCGTCGACGAGGCGCTTGCAGACTACGACCGCTTCGTCGCGCCGAAGCTCGCCGACGACATGACGCTGGACCGCGTCGACGCCGCCGCCTTGCTGTGGCGCCTCGAACTGGCTGGTTTTGCCGTTGGCGATCGCTGGGCCCCGGTCGCCAGCGCATGGCGCGCGCATGCCGCGGACCATGTGCTCGCTTTCAACGACCTGCATTGCGCCTTCGCCGCGTCGCGCTCGCCGCACCTCGACGACGGGCTCCGCCTGCTTCGCTCGCTCGATGATTTCGCTCGCGTGGGGCGCGGCCACAATTGGCAGGTGACGGTTGAAGTCGGCCGGCCGCTGATCGAGGGCGTGCTCGCCTTCGGCGCCGGCGACTACGCCAGGGCGATCAGCCTCATGCTTCCGGTCCGCTACGACGCCATCCGCATCGGCGGCAGCCACGCCCAGCGCGACATCGTCAACCTGACGCTGATCGCCGCAGCCGAGCGCGGCGGACAATGGAGCCTGGCGCGCGCCCTCCTCGCCGAGCGCGTTGCCGAGCGGCCGACCTCGCGGACACGGCCGGCGTACGAGCGGGCGCGGGCCATGGCCTCCGCAAGGCGGGCGGTTCATTGACCTTGTCGGGCGCGACGCCGAGGCGGCTTGGATGAGAAGCTCCTTTCTCGTAAGCTCGATCCGATAAGCCGTTAGGCAGGGAGGGGACATGAGCAGCCTGTTCGATCTGGCCGGCCGCGTCGCGGTCGTGACTGGCTCTTCGCGCGGCATCGGCCGGGCGATCGCCGAGCGGCTCGCCGAGCACGGCGCCTCGGTCGTGGTCTCGTCGCGCAAGGCCGCGGCCTGCGCCGAGGCGGCCGAGGCGATCAACGGCAGGCTGGGACGCGAGGCCGCGATCGCCGTCGCCGCCAATATCTCGTCCAAGGAGGAGCTGCGGCGCCTTGTCGATGAAACCGAGCGGCGCCTCGGAACCATCGACATCCTCGTCTGCAACGCCGCGTCCAACCCGCACTACGGGCCGATGTCCGGCATTTCCGACGAGCAGTTCCGCAAGATCCTCGACAACAACGTGCTCGCCAACCATTGGCTCGTGCAGATGGCCGCGCCGGCGATGATCGCGCGGAAGGAGGGATCGATCATCATCGTCTCCTCGATCGGCGGGCTCAAAGGCTCGCCGGTGATCGGCGCCTACAATATCTCGAAGGCCGCGGACTTCCAGCTGGCGCGGAACCTCGCAGTCGAGTTGGGCCGGCACAACGTGCGGGTCAATTGCATCGCCCCCGGCCTCGTCAGGACCGACTTCGCCCGGGCTTTGTGGGAGAACCCGGAAACGCTGAAGACGGTGACGGCGATGACGCCGCTCCGGCGGATCGGCGAGCCCGACGAAATCGCCGGCGCGGCGGTGTTCCTGGCCTCCAAGGCGGGTTCGTTCATGACCGGGCAGACGATCGTCGTCGACGGCGGCGCGACCATCGCCGGCTAGTCCGCTGCGGCGCCTCACAGGGTGCGGGCGATCAACACCTTCATGATCTCGTTGGCGCCGCCATAGATTCTTTGCACCCGGCTGTCGCGAAACATCCGCGCGATTGGATATTCGTTCATGTAGCCGTAGCCGCCGAAGAGCTGGAGGCAGGCATCGACCACCTTGTTCTCCAGGTCCGACACCCAGTATTTGGCCATCGACGCGGTTGCGGCGTCGAGCTTGCCCTGGAGATGCAGGCCGATCAGCCGGTCGATGAAGATGCGCGCGACCGTCGCTTCGGTCTTGCATTCGGCCAGCTTGAATTGGGTGTTCTGAAAGTCGATCAGCCGCTGGCCGAACGCCTTGCGCTCCTTCACATAGGCGATCGTCAGCTCCAGCGCCCGTTCCATCACCGCGACGCCCGAGACGCCGATCGTCAGGCGCTCCTGCGGCAATTGCTGCATCAGCTGGACGAAGCCCTGCCCTGCTTGCGCGCCGAGAAGGTTCGAGGTCGGCACGCGCACATCGTCGAAGAAGAGCTCCGACGTATCCTGCGCCTCCATCCCGATCTTGTCGAGATTGCGCCCGCGACTGAAGCCCTCCGCTCCGGCCGTTTCGACAACGATGAGCGACGTTCCCTTCGCGCCGCGCGCAGGCTCGGTCTTGGCGACGACGATGATCAGGTCGGCGAGCTGCCCATTGCTGATGAAAGTCTTCTGCCCGTTGATGACATAGTGATTGCCGTGCAGCTGGGCCGAAGTCTTGATCCCCTGCAGGTCCGATCCCGCGCCCGGTTCGGACATGGCGATGGCGCCGATGAATTCGCCGGACGCCATCTTCGGCAGCCATTTCCGTTTCTGCTCTTCGGAGCCGTAGTGGAGGATGTAGGGCGCAACGATTGCGTTGTGCAGCGAGGCGGCAAAGCCGCTGACCTCCTTCGCGGCGATCTGCTCCATCAGGATGACTTCATGGCGAAAGTCGCCGCCGGCGCCGCCATAGGCCTCCGGAACGGCAAGGCACAACAAGCCGGCTTCGCCCGCCTCGCGCCATATCGCACGCTCGACGATTCCGGCCTCGCGCCATTTTTCGACGCGTGAGGACGGCGCGTGTTGGTCGAGAAACTTCGCCACCGAATCCTCGAAGATGACGATGTCTTCGTCCCTCAGGAACTCCGCCCGATCGACATCCAACACCCGCATCCCTCGCCTCCCGGAAAAATGTGCCCCGCTCGCGGTCCGGAGCGATCGGATATCATTTCCAACTCTTGACGTCTGTCTTTTTGCAGTCCTTGTTGACAGGGCGCTAAGAGCCGGCAGTGTCCCATTCGCGGACGGCAGCCATCAAATCCTCGTGCTCACCCATGGCTCGCCGTGAGTCCGCGGCGAATTTCTGTACCGACATATCCGATCGCAAAGACATCGGGAGAAAGCCTTGGACCTTGATCTGGTTATTCGGGGCGGCACTGTCGCCACGGCCGCCGATGTCGGCAGGTGCGACGTCGGCGTCAAGGCGGGACGAATTGTCGCCCTCGGCGAGGGCCTGCCGGGCGCCGCCGAAGAGATCGACGCCTCGGGTCTGCTGGTGCTGCCGGGCGGGATCGACAGCCACGTGCATCTTGCGCAGCCGATGGGTCCCGGCATCGTCATGGCGGACGGTTTCGAAAGCGGAACGCGCAGCGCAGCGGCGGGAGGCAATACCACCGTCATCTCCTTTGCGCTGCAGCAACGCGGCCATTCTTTGCGACAATCCGTCGAGGATTATCATCTCAAGGCGCGGGACCAGTCCTATGTCGACTACGGCTTCCATCTCATTGTCACCGATCCGACGCCCGCGGCGCTCGGCCAGGAGCTTCCGGCGCTGGTCAGCTCGGGTTACCCGTCATTCAAGGTCTTCATGACCTATGACGATCTGGTTCTGACCGATCGGCAAATGCTCGACGTGTTCACCGTCGCGCGCGAACAGGGCGCGCTGGTCATGGTGCATGCCGAAGGCTACGACCAGATCAAATATATGTCCGACCAACTCGAGCGCGAAGGCAAGACCCACTCGTTCTATCATGCCGAGTCGCGGCCCGAACTGGTCGAACGCGAGGCGACCCATCGCGCGATCTCGCATGCCGAACTTGTCGGCATTCCGATCATGATCGTGCACGTCTCGGGCCGCGAGGCGATGGAGCAGATTCAATGGGCGCGCCGACGTGGCCTCAAGATCTACGCCGAGACCTGCCCGCAATATCTCGTTCTGACGGCCGAGGACCTCAAGGGTCTCAACATGGATATGAGCGGGGCGAAATATGTCTGCTCGCCGCCGCCGCGCGACCGGGAATCTCAAGCGGCGATCTGGCGCGGGCTGGAAACGGGCGTATTCCAGACGTTCTCGTCCGATCATTGCCCGTTCCGCTTCGATGACGACGCGGGCAAGACAGGCCCGAAAGCGCGCACTTCCTTCCGCTGGGTTCCCAACGGCATTCCCGGCGTAGCTGCGCGGCTTCCCCTCCTGTTCTCTGAGGGCGTCTCGAAAGGCCGGATCTCGCTGCCGGAGTTCGTGGCCCTCACCGCGACCAGCCACGCCAAGATGTATGGGCTCTATCCGCGCAAGGGCTCTGTCATGGTCGGCGCCGATGCCGACATCGCGATTTGGGACCCCGCAAGGAAAGTGACGCTGACGCAGGACCTCATGCAGCACGGCAGCGATTACACGCCCTACGAAGGTTTCGAAGTCACCGGCTGGCCGATCAAGACGCTGGTTCGCGGCTCTGTCGTGATGGACGAGGGGAACGTGGTCGGGTCGCCCCGACATGGACAATTCCTCGCCCGGGCGACGTCGCACGCGACAGGGGCCTAACGAACGTTGCCTGTACCGGGGCAGATTCCCGGGCAGTCGAGCCTTGACGGCCGGGCTTTACAAGCTCCCGCAAGCCGTTCCGCGTTCAATGATCCGGCGCCACCCCCACCACCCCGGCGACCCCCGGATCAAGTCCGGGGACGCCGCGAAGCGGCCTCGAAGGACGAATCCAGAAGGCGCCATGGACGCGTGTCTTCAGAGAACGGCGCGCGATATGATTTGAACTGACGGGAGGGACAGTTGGGCGGGGCGTCGATCTATATCGTCCTGTGCTCCGACGCCAGCTATTACACCGGCATCACGCGACGCTCGGTTGAAGAGCGCGTGAGCGAGCACGCGCAAGGCCTGATGCCCCGCTACACGTTGACCCGCAGGCCAGTAGAACCAGTGGCGCGCGTCGGCCAAATTGGAGGCGTGCGACCCTTCCCCCCTTGCGGGGGAAGGTGGCGTTGCGAAGCAACGACGGATGAGGGGTCTGGCGCGCGAGCGCCGGCTTGCTGCCTGCCGTGCGCAATTTTTTCGTCCACAGATGAGGGCAAGATGATTTCAAGATCCAAAGCCGCGGCTTGCGCCGCGACCCCTCATCCGGCCGGCCACGCCGGCCACCTTCTCCCGCAAGGGGAGAAGGCGCGACCCTTCGATTCGGCTGACGCGAGCCCCTAGTCTTTTCCGAACGCTACGAACGGATCGTCGACGCGATCGCGGCCGAGAAGCGGATCAAGGGTTGGTCGAGGGCAAAGAAGGAGGCCTACATGCGCGGGGATTTCTCAGCGCTCGTGGCGCTTGCGAAGAGGGGTCCAAAGGAGAGCGTGTGAGCTAGGCTGCCCAACCGGAGGCGCGCTCTGGAGCGTCCTTCGAGGCTCTTTCTTCGCAAGAGCGCGTCAGGACGAGGTGGGTGGGATTGAGGCCGGTTTTCTTCCCTCGGTCTCGTGTTCGCGATCGGCGGACTCTCATGCCGCCTGGCGATGATTGCTGGCGCTTCGCGCGCCTGGCATGGCCCGCGGAGATATCACGCCTGACCGGCGTCGGAGCCGTATCGAGCCTGACGGGCGCGAATGAACGTGATCGCGAGCAGCGCCAGGGCGATGACGCCGAATGACACGCCTGTCGTCGCGGTGCCGAGAGCGTAAATCTCCGGCGTCGTCACGGTCGTCGTCAGGGCCTGCAGCTCCATAGGCAGCGTATTGTGCTCGCCCATTGCCTGGCTCGAGCGGGCGATCTCATCCCATGAGAGGGTGAAGCCGAAAAGCCCAACGCCAATCACCGAAGGCAGAATGATCGGCAGGACGACATGGCGCAATGTCTGCCACGGCGTCGCCCCGAGGTCGCGCGCCGCCTCTTCGTAGCGGCTGTCGAACCGATTGAAGATCGCGAACATCACCAGGAGGCCGAACGGAAGGGTCCAGGTGAGATGCGCGCCGAGTCCGGAGGTGAAGAGCCCCATGGTCGTCTTCAGGTTTCCGGCCAGCCAATCGGGCGCATGGTTCTTGAGAAAATCGTCAAGCAGGCGGAACTCCAGCGCTATCCCCAAGGACGTGACGATCGACGGCACGATGAGGCTGGCGACGGCAACGAAGAACAGGAGGTCCGAGCCGTTGAACCGCTTGCGGAAGGCGAGGCCTGCGCTGAGCGACAGCAGAACGGTGAGAACCATCACCACCAGGCCGAGCTTGAGCGAGCGCTCGAAGGCGCCGCTGATGTCGACGATGCCGCCGCCATGCCACAGCCGTTCGAACCAATGGACGGACAAGCCGTTCAAGGGGAAGGTCAGGCCGCCGGTCGGACCCTGGAAGGACAGGATGAAGATGACGATCATCGGGCCGTAGAGAAACAGAACGAACGCGGCGAAGAAGGCCGCCAGCCAGTAAAACGCCGGGGATCGTTCGCCGCCCATGTTATAGCTCCTTCCGCACGTCGACGATGCGGTTGAGGCCGACGATGATCAGCAGCGTGACGGCCAAGAGAATGACCGCGTTCGCTGCCGCAGGGGGGAATTGCAGGGCGTTCAGCCGCGTCTCCACGACTTTGCCGGCGGAGGCGATCTGCTCGCCGCCCATCACGTCGAACGTGATGAAATCCCCCATCACGATCGTCACGACGAAGATCGAACCGATGACGATCCCCGGCTTGGAGAGCGGAACGATCAAATTCCACAGGGTCTGCCAGGCGGAGGCGCCGGAATCGTAGGCCGCCTCGACGAGCCGGCGATCGATGCGCATCATCGAATTGAAGATCGGCACCACCATGAAGAAGGTGAAGAGATGGGTAAAGGCGAGGCCCACCGAGAATGGAGAGTAAAGCAGCCATTCGACCGGCTTGTCGACGAGGTGGGCGCGCGTCAGCGCCAGGTTCACGAGCCCGTTGCGTCCGAGTAACGGAATCCACGAGATCATGCGGATCACGTTCGAGGTCCAGAACGGAATCGTGCAGACGAGAAACAGGACCATCTGCATGGTCACGGTCCTCACATGAAAGGCGAGGAAATAGGCGACGGTGAAGCCGATGATCAGCGTCGACAGCCAGACGATGAAGCAGAATTTCGCCGTCGATATGTAGGTCTTCAGGATCGTGCAGAGATCCGGCAACTGGGTGAGGCATCCCTCGAAAGTCTCGGTGTAGCTGCGCGAGGTGAAGGATGGCAGCATTTCGTAATCGTTGTAGTCCCAGAAACTGACAATGATGACGAGGATGAGAGGGATGACAAAGAAGAACAGAAACACGAGGCCGAACGGCATGGCCTGAAGCCACCCCGGCACTCCCGTTCTGTCGATGGCGCTCCTGGCGGTCATCATTCGAAGCCGAAGGTTCCGCGCTCGTCCCCGCTGCCGCAAAAACGCAAAGGGGACGAGCGAATAGAGTTGAGTTCGGAAGACCAGATTCCGCCTCAGGCCGCGATGAACTCATTCCATTTGCGGACCATGTAGTCGTTCTCGTCCATGACCGCGTTCCAGCAGGCGACGTTGCCCATGCGGTCGTCATAGGAGCCGCCGTCCCGGACCGCGCCGGCCTTTTCGAGCAGCGAGCCGTCAGGCGCGTGGATGTCCTTCTCGGCCGGTTTGCCTTCCATCCAATAGGCCCATTCGTAGGGCTCCATGTTGGCCTTGGCCGTGGAAAGGACCGCCGAATAGTAGCCTTGCCGGTTGAGATAGGCGCCCGCCCATCCCGACAGGTACCAATTGACGAACTCATAAACCCATTCGGCCTGCTTGGGCGTCACGCCCTTGGACATGCAGAAGCCCGAGGCCCAGGAACGGTAGCCCTCTTTCAGCGGCTGGAAGATGCAAGGAATGCCCTTGGTGCGGACAGCCGTCACGGCGGGCGACCACATCGACTGGATGACCGTCTCCCCCGAAGCCATCAGATTGACGCTTTCGTTGAAGTCTTTCCAGAACGCGCGGAACTGACCGGCCTTCTTGGCTTCGGTCAGGACGCCCATCGTCATGTCGATCTCGGGCTTGGTCATGTTGCCCTTGTCGGGATATTTGTACTTGCCGAGCGACTCGACCACCATCGCGGCGTCCATGATGCCGATCGAAGGAATGTTGAGGATCGCCGCCTTGCCCTTGAACTCGGGGTTGAGCAATTCCGACCAGTTGTTGATCGGACGCTTGATCAGGTCCGGCCGGATGCCAAGCGTGTCGGCGTTGTAGACGGTCGGGATCAAGGTCACCCATTCGGTGGGGGTCGGCGAGAATTTGGTCGAATGCTCGCTTTCGACGAACATCACTTTCTTCGGCGCGGTGCCCTGGTCGCCGATGACCTTGCCGTTGGGCAACTGGCCCTTGGTGAAGACCGGCGTGATGTTGTCGAATTCCTTGATCTTCTTGGCGTCCATCGGCAGGATGTTGCCCGACGGCACCAGCTTCTTCAGGCTGAAATATTCGGTGTCGAGAATGTCGAAAGAGTTCGGCTGCGTGATGACCCGCTTCGTAACGTCGTCGGTGGTCGCCACGATGTTCTGGATGGTGATGCCGGTGTCCGCCTTCACCTTCTTGGTGATGTCGTCCGACTGGTTGACGGCGGTGCCGAGGTAACGCAGCACCTTCTCTTCCTGCGACCAGACCGCGGGGAAGCCGGTTATCGCCCCCGACCCCGCAGCGGCGCCCGCGAGGCCCGCGGCTCCCTTGAGCACGGCGCGACGGGACAGACCCTTCGCCATCTTATTACGCTTCATCGACATCGCTTTCTCCTCCTGGTTCGCAGTCGTTTCAGGGCGCTGGGCTGAGCGCGTGAACATCCTTGTCAGCCCAGAGCACTGAAACATTGTCACCGACCGTCAACGGTTCGCCGGCGAATTGTTCGTCGCTGACGAGGGCCGTCAGTTCGGTATGGCCCGGATGGTCGAGCGCGACCTGATAATGCGCGCCCTGATATTCGATCGCGCGCACCGCTGCGACGAGCCGGGCCTCATTTGCCCCGGCGCCGTTGCGGCGGAGCGTGATCCGGTCGGAGCGCACCGCGACGGGTCCGAGCGCCGTCTCGATCACGTTGTGACCGCCGAGAAACCGGGCGATGAACTCCGTCGCAGGCTTTTCGAACAGCTCATGCGGCGTGGCGATCTGCTCGATGCGCCCCTTGTTCATCACCACCACGAGATCGGCGAGCGCGAGCGCCTCGTCCTGGCCGTGCGTCACGTGGATGAAAGGGATGTCGAGCTGTTTCTGGAAGCGGCGAAGCTCGGCCCGCATGCGAACGCGCAGGAACGGATCGAGCGCCGACAGCGGCTCGTCCAACAGCAGGATTTGTGGATTGGTGACCAGCGCTCTGGCGAGGGCGACGCGTTGCTGCTGGCCGCCCGACAATTGCGCCGGAACGCGCTGGGCGTAGGGCGTCATCGCGACGAGATCCAGGAACTCCATCGCTTTTTTGCGCCGGGTCGTCTTGTCGACGCCCTTCATCTTGAGCGAGAAGGCGACGTTGTCGAGGCAGGAGAGATGCGGGAAAAGCGCATAGCTCTGAAACATCATCGCCGTGCCGCGTTTGGCTGGCGGCAAATCGGTGACGTTCGTCGGGCCGATGAGGATATCCCCTTCCGTCGCGCTCTCATGGCCGGCGATCATGCGCAGGGTCGACGTCTTTCCGCAGCCCGACGGTCCCAAGAGACAGCAATAGGCCCCTGCCGGAACCCTGAGATCGATCGAATCGACCGCAGTGGCGGCGCCATAGCGTTTGGTGAGATGAACAAGTTCGAGGTCGGCCGGCTCCAACATCACCTCACGGACTGGGCTTTCGAAGTTGGGTCTGCAACCGCCGTGCCAGCAGAAGCGCAACGGCCCAAAGCAGCTCAATCGGTTGGTCGGAAGGCGCTTTCGGGCGACCCCGGCGAAAGACGGTCCGTGCCCCAGCCGCGATATTAGGCGCCGCTGAATACAAACAGGGCAAAGAAGCGCGACGGCATAGGATACTGTCGACGGCTTTCGGTGCGGTGAAGCTATCGGTCCCGGCAGATCGGCGCTCAGTCGCCCCGTGGGGCTGGATGAAGGAGACCGACCGTCGCCGTTCGGACCGCCGCCGCCGCTTCGCGCCGACCTTCTGATCGCCGGTTCAGCCGGCCAGGTTCGCCCTTCACACTGGAATCGCGTCCAGTGGCACGCCGCGAGCGCATAAAGGACAATTCGTCGGCTCCCAAAGCGGATTGTTCAGCGTCGCAAGGAACTCGAGCTCGAGGCCGTTTTCGACGAGGAACGGTCGCGCGGCGCTGCCGAGCAGGAGGAGCGCGCCGACGACGACCGGCTTCACGCCGGCCAGGATGAGGGCGCTGAAGGTCCCGCGCACCGCCGATCCGGCGTTGACGGCGTCATCGACGATGGCGACGCGCTTGCCGCGCAAGAGCGGCGCGAAGGTCCCCGGCAGACGATAGACGACGGAAAGGAGCGCTTCGGTCGAGGCTGGCGGCCGAGGCTCGGAATAGGCGAATTCGACCCCGAGTTCGGCGGCGATTGTTTGCGCCAGGAGGGCGCCGCCGACGAGCGGCCCGACGACGGCCTCGACCTCATGCCGGGCGAGCTTCTTCGCCAGCTGGCGCGACGGCGCCGCGAGTCGGCGCGGATTGAGAAACAGCCGGTCGAGGTCAAGCCAGAGTTCGCCATGATAGCCCGAACTCGTAGCGGAAATGGCCGCGCCGGATACTGAGGTCGCCCAGCAGCTCGCCGGCATCCGGCGTCCGGCTTTCTCCCCCTCCAGTCATCCTCGGGCATCCTCAATCCGGACCGAGCCTCGGCCGCATCGAGCCCAATGTTACTGTGAGCCCCCGCTGACGCCACGCCTTTTGTTCAACGCGTTCAGACGTCAATTGTCATGGGTCGCGCCGCCCGTCGCGGTCATCCACAAGAGCCGCAGCGCCGCCGCTTGACGCGACTCGGCGCGAGGCTCATCCCTCGGCCCTTCCGCAAGCGTATTGGAGGCGAGGCGCAATGGACGACGTGACCAAGAAGGATGCGGTGACGGGAACGGCCGAGGTCAACGCCGGCCACCTGCGCGCCTTCATCGAGCGCATCGAACGGCTCGAAGAAGAGAAGAAGGCGCTCTCCGACGACATCAAGGACGTCTACGGCGAGGCCAAGGGCAACGGCTTCGACGTCAAGATCATGCGCAAGATCGTCTCGATCCGGAAGCAGGACCGCGACAAGCGGGTGGAGGAGGAAACGGTGCTCGACCTCTATCTGGCGGCGCTCGGCATGAACTGAGCCGAGGCGGTCAGGCGACCGCGTCAACATACCTGCTTCATTGGACCATTCGTTCGGATGGCTGAGGAAATCCACTCTCGTGTCGAGCCTGCTGCCATGGGGCGGGATCGGCGGGCGAAGGAGCTTGTGCGCCAGCCGGAGCTCTTAATTCGCAAAATCAGAATGATATGGCGTTATCCTCAGGTAAACCCGCAGCCGAGCCGGTTGCCGGCAGCTCGGTTTAGAAATACTTGACGATCGCGCTCTCGCGCCGGACCCGCGAAGTCGCTTTTCCGCTTCGCGTTCTCCTCGCTGCTTTCTCCTGTTAATAGGCCCCACAGGGAAAATACTTTCCCTGTTCTGTCTTTCCCTGCCGCACGAACAACTCCGCTCAACGAAATGAAATACCATGGATTTGTGCAATCGCCCGAGGACCGGCGGAAGCGATTCTCCGTGTTGGCAGGCATTATCAGGGCCGAACAGGCGGAACGGCCTTGCTTTCCGCGAACCCGTCAGAACCGGCCGGCGGGCCAGGGATCGGCAAGATTTCCTCATCCGGTCCTTTGCTCTTGACCCGGCGGCGCCGGTTCAGCCCGATCGCATTACGCTCCAATTCGATTGGCTGGTCCGGGTGAACCGGCGGGCCATCCACCTCAATGCAGCTTCACCGTCGGCGCCGGCCGAGCCCCAGGCGCAACGAGGCGAAGCAATGTCCGACGCGGCCGTGCAGCGCCGCTTCATGCATCTTGTAGAGACTGCGATACATGAGACGGGCGAAATAGCCCTCGACGAAAAAGCTGCGGCCGATGAAAAAGCCCATCAGGCTGCCGATCGTGCTGTAGCGCGCCGAGCGAGACGAGCGAGCCGAAGTCGCGATAGGTGAACTCGCGCAACGGCGTTCCGGCGAGCCGGCGGTCGATCTGTCCACCATGAAGTCGGACTGCTGGTGGGCGGCCTGGGCGCGCGGAGGAACGGGCTGGGGAAAACCGGGGCGGGGACAGGCCGCACAGTCGCCGATGGCGAAGATGTCGTCGTCGAGCGTGGTCTGCAGCGTCCGGCGCACGACAAGCTGGTTGATGCGGTTCGTCTCGAGCCCGGCGATATGGCTGAGGAAGTCGGGCGCCTTCACGCCCGCCGACCAGACCACCAGTTCGGACGGAATGAACTCGCCGTCCGGCGAGCCGGACGCCGTCCTCCAGCACCTCGGCGACGCGCGCGCCGGTGCGCACTTCGACGCCCAATTTCGCCAAGAGATCGTGGGTCGCCTCGGAGATGCGCGGCGGCAGGGCGGGCAGGATGCGATCGCCGGCCTCGATCAGGACGATGCGAAGGTCGCGCTCCGGGTCGATCCTGTCGAGCCCGTAGGCGATGATGGCGCGAGCGGTGTGGTGCAGCTCGGCGGCGAGCTCGGTTCCCGTCGCGCCGGCGCCGATAACGGCGACATGCAGTTGGCCGGGACGGACCGGAGCGTCCTGGTCCTGCGCGCGCAGGCAGGCGTTGACCAGACGGTGGTTGAACCGGCTGGCCTGCTCGGCGGTCTCCAGCGGCACGGCGTATTCCGCCGCGCCAGGCGTGCCGAAATCGTTGGTGACGCTGCCGACGGCGATGACCAGCGTGTCGTAACCGATCGTCGCCTTCGGGCTGATTTCGCGCCCCTCGATATCCTGCGTGGCGGCCAGGGCGATGGTTTTGGCGTCGCGGTCGAGGCCAGTCATTTCGCCGTTGCGGAAGCGGAAATGGCGCCAATGCGCCTGCGCGATGTAGTTGAGCTCGTGCTGCGAGCGGCGCAGGCTTCCGGCGGCGACGGAATGCAGCAACGGTTTCCAGATATGCGTGCGGCTGCGATCGACGAGCGTGATACGGGCGCGCTTTCGCCGGCCGAACCGCTCGCCGAGCTTGGTCGCCAGCTCCAGTCCGGCGGCGCCGCCGCCGACAATGACGATGTGATGAAGGGGGACGTCCATCATCCTTTGGCCCTGCGTTGAGGTCGAGCTGTGACCAATCGGGACAGCTGCGGGCCAAGCGGCGCCTGACCCACATCTTGGCGGCCCGCGACCCTGCTACCATGGGCGGCGGCCGGCGCCAGCGCAATCTTTGCCAGTTCGATCTCGGCATCCATGATGCAGACGCACGGTAGGCGGGCATTGGCGGACTTCTCAGGCCTCAACCGTCATTGCGAGACGCGCAGCGACGAAGCAATCTAAGAGCCGCCGCCGCTCAGGGTGTGGATTGTCTCGCTTTCGGCTCGCAATGACGCGGGAAGGCGCCAGAAGATTGCTTCGTTCACGCTCGCAATGACGTCCGGGCTTCGTCGCTTCAGTTCTCGCACCGACGGTTCACGCGCCGCGATTTGCCGCCCGCGCCGCGGCCGTCACGTCCGCCATGCCGGAGAAATGTTCGGGGCCGACAACCAGTTCGCGCGCGAGTTCTGAGCGCCTTGGCCTCACAGCGGGCGCGCCGTTCCGGGTCCGCGATCGCCTCCAGGTCCTCGACATGGGCCAGGCCGAGGATGCGGCGGATCATCTTCAGGCCGGCGAAGGCCAACGTGTCGGCGAAGAGCACGCGCAGGAACCGGGCGCGCTCCTTGTCCATCGCCGCGCGATCGTCGTCGGACGTGAACAGGCTCGCGGGATAGGCGTCGCCAGACGGCGCGGCGCGCCAGAATTCGAGAAAGCGACGGGAAAAGCCTTCCCAGACGGCCTCGGCCTGGGCGACAATCCAGTCGCGATAGGGGTCGCGCGCCCCGGGCGCGGCCTCGTGGCCGGCTTGGGCGAAAAAGGCGAGCAGGAGATTGCCGATGACGGCGCCGATATCGAAGCCCATCGGCCCCATGAAGGCGAATTCCGGGTCGATGACGCGGGTGTCCTCCGCTGTCAGCATGATTGAGCCGGTGTGCAGATCGCCGTGGATCAGCGCCTCTGCGCTGGTCATGAACTGGCATTTCCGCGCCTGCGCCGCGACCTTGAGCGGGCTGTCGCGCTCGAACGCGCGCTTGTCGGCGTCGAGATAGGGCCTCGTCCAGCGATTGAGCGGCGCCTCGCGATAGGGGTCGGTGAAGACGAGGTCCTCGGTGATCTTGCAGAGCGCTGTATTGGGCGCGAAGAGTTCGATCAGCGCCTTGTGCGCGGCGGCCGATTCCTTGAGCACCGAGGTGTTGAAGAGCGTCGCGGCCAGAAATGTGGCGATGTCGTCGGCGAAGCGGGGATATTCGACGCCCCGGATCAGCCCCTTGCGCATGATGACGTGGGGCTGGAGATATTCCATGACAATCATTGCCTGGGCGCGGTCGAAGTGGAAAACCTCGGGCGTCAGGCCGGGCGCATGGCGGGCCTGTTTTGTCAGGGCGCTATATTCGAACCAGGCCCGCTCGAGCGGCAGGGGCCAGGATTCGCCGACAAGTCGCACATAGGGCAGCGCCTGCTTGACGACGACCGCGCCGCTCTGCCCTTCAACGATGAAGACGAGGTTCAGATTGCCGTCGCCGACCTCGCGGATGCGCCAGGCCGCGGGCTCGCCGCCCAGCCGCTCGCGAACCGCGGGAATGTCGGAGAGCGTGCCGGCCAGACGCGATCCGTCGACGGGGGCGTAAGCGGGCATGAGCGTCAGCCAGCCCTGCCGCCGCCCCGGGCGGTGCGCAGCCGCTCGGCGTAGACATTGATGATCAGTGCGACCAGCAGGATGATTCCGCGGATCAGGATCTTGAGGAAGCTGTCGATCTTCACATAATCGAGTCCGTTGTTGAGCACGCCGAGCACGAAGAGCCCGACGATGGTGTTGCCAATGCCGCCGCGCCCGCCGAAGAGGCTGGTGCCGCCGACCACGACGGCAGCGATCGCATCCAGGAGGAAGGTGTCGAATTCGTTCTGCTGGGCGCTGCCGAAATAGGCGACGCCGATCATGCCGGCGACGCCGGAACACATCGCCGAGATCACCATGACCGCGCCGACGATGAAGCGGACGTTGACGCCGGAATATTCCGCCGCCTCGCGGTTTCCGCCGACCATGTAAACGTAGCGGCCAAACCGGGTGTAGATCAGCACGAGATGGGCGACGAGCAGAAAAACCGCCGCGACGATGACGATCCAGGGAATGCCGTAGATCGACTTGGAGCCGAGCGTGAGAATGAGGCCCGGTACCGTGTAGGCGATCTGCCCGCGCACTAGAACCGCCGAGACGCCAGCGCCGATCTGCATCATCGCCAAGGTCATGATGAAGGACGGAATGCCGATGCGGGTGACGCCGAAGGCGGTGAGGAGGCCGAGCGCGAAACAGGCAAGCAGCGCCAGCACGATCGCGATCGCCCCGGGCATCGGCAGGTTGGAGATGTTCACATAGTCGGGCTGCGCGGTGAAGAAGGTCAGGACAATCGCGGTGGCGTTGGCGACCGCGCCGACGGAGAGATCGATCTCCGCCGTCAGGATGACGAAGGTCAGGCCGACCGCGATGATCGCGGTGACCGAAACCTGCTGGAGAATGTTTTCAAGATTGCCGAGCGAGGCGAAGCGCGGGCTTGCAACGCTGAAGAAAATGACGAGGCAGAGAAGCGTGATGAAGGGGGCGATGTTGCGCAGTTGATCGCGCAGGAAATCGCCGAGGCGAAAGGGGCGGGCAGAACTCGCTTCGACGCCAGGCGTGTTCATTACCGTTAAAAATCCCTGGTCAGGCCGCCGCCAACAGACGATCCTTGCTGATCGCCTCGCTCGCGAATTCGTGCGCGATCTCGCCCTTGCGCATCACCAGCACCCGATCGGCGAGCGACAGAACGGTTTCCGGCTCGGTCGAGAAGACGACGATCGCGATGCCCTGATCGCGCAAAGCGCGCACGATCCTGACGACGTCCTCCTTGGCGCCGACGTCCATGCCCCGCGTCGGCTCGGCGAGCAGCAGAATTCGGGGCGCGTGGGTCAGCCATTTCGCCAGCGCGACCTTCTGCTGATTGCCGCCGGAAAGACCGCCGAGGCGCAATTCGATGTCGGGCGGGCGGATGTCGAGATTCTTGGTCTGCGCCGCGGCAATCTCGCGTTCCCGATCGGGCTTCAGGAGCCACCGCGACAGCCGCTCCAGGATCGAGATCGAGACGTTCTTGTAGACGGGTTCGTCGCCGAACAGCATCGAACGGCGACTTTCCGCGACATAGGCGACGCCCGCCTTCTTGGCCGCCGTCGTGTTCGACAAGGTCTTGACCGCGCCGTCGATCTCAAGCGAGCCGCTGTCGGCGCGAAGCCGTCCGAACAGGGTGCGCGCGAGCTCGAGTTGGCCGCAGCCCATGAAGCCGTAGATGCCGAGCACCTCGCCCGCGCGCGCCTGGAAACTAATGTCCCGATAGGCGGGAGCCAGGGTCAATTCGCGGGCGCGTAGCGCGACGGGCGCCTCGGGTCGGCTGTCGAGCCTGATCTGGCCGAGATAGCTTTCCTCCAGCTCCTCGCGGCCGGAACCGATCATCCGCTCGATGATCCAGCCCTTGTCGATGGCCGGCGTGACGTCGGTCGTGGCGACCTTGCGGCCGTTGCGAAAGATGGTGATGGCGTTTGAAATCTTCAGGATGTCGTCAAGGAAATGCGAAATGAAGATGATGCTGCGGCCGCTCTCGCGCAGCTTGTCGAGGACGGCGAACAGGCGCTCGATCTCCGGCGGCGACAAGGCGGATGTCGGCTCGTCGAGAATGATGATGCGCGCGCCCGAGAACAGCACGCGCGAAAGCTCGACGAGCTGCTGGACGCCGATCGGGAAATCGCCGAGGCGGGCGCGCGGGTCGATGTCGAGGCCGAGGTTCCTCAACTGCACGGAGGCGGCCTCGGCCATCCGCCGCCAGGTGACGATTCCGAAGCGATCGACGGGCTGCGAGCCCAAAAAGACATTCTCAGCGACGCTCAGCTCCGGCGCGACGCTGAGCTCCTGATGCACCATGCCGATACCGGCCGCCAGCGCATCGCGCGACGAGCGGAAATGCACCTCCCTGCCGTCGACGCGCATGCGTCCGGCGTCGGCCGGATGGACGCCGGCGATGATCTTCATCATCGTGCTCTTGCCCGCCCCATTCTCGCCGGCCAGACCATGGATCTGACCGGCGAGCAATGTGAAGTCGACGTCCCGAAGCGCCTGGACGCCGCCAAACGACTTCGAGACGCCCGTCAGTTCGAGCAGCGCCATCGCCAGCTCTTCACGACGGTTCAGATGAGGAACTGCTCCTCCATCCACAGCATGCCGTCGGCGTTGGCCTTGGTGACGACCGGACCATCGGCGACGATGTTCTTTGGGATGTCCGTTCCTGTCTTGGCGCCGTTCACGACAGCGGATACTCCGGCCACGATCGCCCCGCCATGAATGCGGCAAGACGGATTGCGGACGGTCGCGTACATCTTGCCGTCCTGCACCGCCTTGATCGCCGGCGGCATGGCGTCGACGCCGCCGATCTTGGTTTCGGTGCGGCCTTTGACTTGCATGACCTTATAGGCAGCGAGCGCCATGTCGTCGTTGTGGAAAAAGGCAGCGTCGATCTTCGGATATTTGTTCAGCAGCGTCTCCCAGATGCGTGCCACTTTGGTGACGTCCCAATCGGCCGGCTCCTCGTCGAGAACCTGAACCTTCGGGAATCTTGAGACGACGGATTTGAAGCCTCTGGCGCGCCCTTGAGCGCCGGTGTGGCCGAGCGCGCCCTGGGTCATGACAATCGTCCCTTCCCCGTTGATGGCGTTGACCAGCGCCTGGGTCACCGACGCCCCCATGAACTCGTTGTCCGGGGCGATGAACGTGTGCACATTGATGCTGTCGAGCGGGGCGATCAGCGTATCCATGTCGATGACCGGAATGCCGGCGTCGATCATCTTGTTGACCGGCGCGGTCAGGGTGCCGATGCCGAACGCCTGAATGGCGACGAAATCCCATTTCTGCGAGGCCACGTTGTCGATCGCCGCGCGTTGCTTGACCGCGTCGCCCTGGCCGTCGAACCAGGTGACGTCGACGTTGAACAGCTTGCCCCAATATTCGGCCGCCTGCTTGCCCTGCGCGCACCAGGTAAACTGCAGTCCGGCGTTGGAGAACGCGGCTTTGAGCGGCTTCGGCGACCTGCCCGCCTCTTTGGCCATCGCCGCGCCGATCAGAGGATTGAAACCGAACCCGCCGAACAGAGCCGCGGCGCCCGCGCCGGCGGCGGCGCTTTGGAGAAGCTTGCGGCGATCCCGTGAAATGTCTTTCGTGCTGTCCGACATGGTTTCCTCCGTGCGACCCGATCTCTTCTCGCCATTGCGGCGGCGGTCACGCCGGCTAACATGCCACAGAGGGCCTTTTGGTTTCAATACGCCGGGATCGCGTTGGCGAGGCGAGCTTCGGCCCGGTGGCGCGGCTCAGCCGGGCAGCCTGCCAAAAAGGCGCTTCTCCGCAATGAGGCGCCGGCCGCGCGCTTACGATGGCGGATGGACCGCCGTTGGAGGCCGCCTACTCCCCGGACAACCGCTCCGTCGCCTTCGCCAGCCGCTGAACCGCGCCGACATCGATGACCGCCGCGAGCTCGTCATGGGCTTTGCGCCAGGCGCAGAGCGCCGATTCGAGTCGCCGCGCGCCGTCCTCGGTCAGCCATACGGCGCGACGGCGCGAATCCGTCTCGCCGACCGCCATTTCGATGAGTCCCTCGCGCTCCAGCACCTGCAGATTGCGTGACAGCGTCGAGGGATCGAGGCCGGTGCGATGGGCGAGCGCGCCGAGCGAATCCTCGCTCGCAGCAGCGATCTGCGCCATCAGCCAGAACTGGGCGACGCCGAGGTCCGACGGCCTCATGTGGTCGGTCAGGTACTGGGTCAGCCTGCGCGCGGCGAGGCGCGCGGCGCCGACGGCGCAGGCCTCGATCGCCGCGCGGGCGTCGGTCACGAGCTTTTTCCTGGGCGAGAGTCTTGTGTCGCGGATCATTTCCATGCATGTACAATATTTGTATCTGCAATGGAAGGGAGACGATCATGCTTGACGCGGCGAAATCTCGCTACGGCCTCGCCGATCCGAAAGACACCGCGGGCCTGACGGGCAGGGAGGTGCTGCAGGCGATGATGCTCGGAGAGTTGCCGGCGCCGCCGATGGCCAAGACCCTCGACTTTGCGCTGGTCGAAGTCGGCGACGGCTCGGCGGTCTTCGAAGGCGAGCCGGGCGATGCCTTCCTCAACCCGATGGGCGCCGTGCACGGCGGCTGGGCGCTGACGTTGATCGATAGCGCCACGGGATGCGCCGGTATGTCGCTGCTGCCGTCCGGCAGCCTCTACACGACGATCGAGACCAAGGCGAATTTCTCGCGGCCGATCACCAAGGACACGGGGCCGGTGCGCGCTGAGGGGCGGGTCGTCTCCCGCGGCCGGCGCATCCTCTCGGCCGAGGCTCGCCTGACCGACAGGAAGGGCCGGGTCCTGGCGCACGGAACCTCCACCTTGTTGGTCCTGGAGGCGGGGGCGGCCGCTTAAAGGCTGGAAAGTCGGGGCAGGCGCCAGGCGCTCGGTGCGTCGAAGGCGTTCCCGCACGGCGAGCGCTTGTGAAAAGACGTCAGGCGGCGGCCGGGGCGAGTTCGTCCAGCAGGCGGCGGCTCGCCTGGAGGTCCGGGGTCTGCCATCCCTCGGCGAACCAGTCGTGGACCGGCTTAAGGATCGCGACCGCCTCCGCCTTTCGGCGCTGATCGGCCAGGAGGCGGGCCAGCGTCGTCGCCGCCCGAAGCTCCCAGGATCTGGCTTGCTGGCCGCGCGCCACGTCGACCGCCCTGCGCAAGGTCGCCTCGGCCGCCGCGAGGTCGCTTTTTCGGATCAAAAGCGAGCCGCGCAGGCGCAAAACCTCGGCGTGGTGGGAGCGCTCCTCGCTCGCTTCGATTCGCGCCAGCGAGTCCTCCGTCAACGCCCAGGCCGCTCCGAGATCGCCGATCAGCGCCAGGCCTTCGGCCTGCACCGCCCCCAAATACCAGATCCAGATCCGATGGCCGGTCTGTTTCAGGCGCTCGATCGCCTGGCCGAGTTCGGCCGTTCCTTCGACTGGGCGGCCTGAACGCAGCCAGGCGAGCCCGCGCGCGATCTCAGCCAGAACTTCGCCGAGCAGGCTGATGTTGTGCTCCTTGCCGACGCGCTCGGCCTCCTCGGCGCGGCGAAGCAGGGCCTCATGCTCGTGGAGGAAGTCGTAGACTTCCGCGCCCAGGGTGAGCGCGAAAGCGAGGTCGAACGGATGGCCGCGGCGGCGAGCG
The DNA here is from genome assembly GCA_963820795.1 of uncultured Alphaproteobacteria bacterium. Lineage (GTDB taxonomy): Bacteria > Pseudomonadota > Alphaproteobacteria > Rhizobiales > Beijerinckiaceae > Roseiarcus. Next base: position 201,467 of record CAWGBJ010000009.1, on the reverse strand, counting down.
TTGTTCTCCGCCGCTTCGCTGGCGGCCCTCGCCTGGTCGGGATATCCCAGGATCCAGAGATATTTCGAGCGGTACACGCCTTCGCCGGTGAAGGGATCGCTGTTGGTCATGAGCGGCAGCCGCCAATGCCGCTTGGGGTCATAGAGTTCGCGAACGCGATCGCCCGCGCGCTTCGCGCCGATGAAATCGCCGCGCCAGAAAAGCGTAGCGACCGCGGAGCGTTCGCCGACGATTTCCAGGCCGTCGTCGCCGGTCGCCGCAGCGGCCTTGAGAAGTTCGTCGGCGCAGCGGAGCGATTCCGTCAGCGCCCCCGCCGACATGTAATGAACCGCCAAGGCGCTCAGGATCGGCAGATAGGCCGACGTTTGCTGGCGGGCTTGCGCTCGCGTCCAGGCCGGTTCCAAAACCTGGGCGACCTCCGGGTGCGCCCAGCCGCGCTGCGCCACCAGCGCCGGCCCGAGCGAGGTTCTGATCGAGAGTTCGATAAGGTCGCGGGTCTTCGAAGCGCGAAAACTGCTCAAGGCCGTCATCGCCGTCCGCAGATGCGTGATGCCTTCTGAGAGGGCGAACCGCTGAATGGCGGCTTCGCCCGCGCGCAGCCAAAGCGGTGCGGCGAGCCGGTGCTGTTCCGCCGCCGTGTGGTGGTAGGCAATGAGTTCCGGCGAAGTCCGGCGCGTTTCGGGCCAGCGGTCGCCCAGGAGCCGCGCGATACCCGCGTGCAGCTGCTTGCGCCGGCTCTTGAGGATCGAATCGTAGGCGGCGTCCTGCACCAGGGCGTGCGAGAAGGCATAGGCTGCATTGGGAATTTCGCCGCGAACGTGCATCAGTCCGGCCGCCGTCAGCATCCTCAGCGCCATCGCCAGCGAATCCTCGCTCATGAGATCGAGGCCGGCGATCAGTTCATACATGAATTCCCGGCCGATTACCGAGCCGACCTGGGCGACTTCCTTCGCTGCCGGAACGCGGTCGAGGCGCGCCATCAGCGAGTTGCGCAGCGTCTCCGGGATGGAGACGACAGGCGAGGCGCCGGCATAGGCGATGCGATCGCCCTCGATCACGAGCTCGCCCGATTCGAGGATCGTCTTCGTCAGCTCTTCGACGAACAACGGCACCCCGTCGGTTCTAGCGACGATCTGGGCCGCGAGCTCGGGCGGCAGCGACTTGCCGCGGACGATCTTGTCGAGCAGCGAGCGGGTCTGCTCGGCCGTGAATTTCGCCAGATGAATCTCGCCGACCTCCGGACGCGCTGCCCAGGGCGGCTTGAACTCGGCCCGCGCGGTGACGACAAAAAACGCGGCGATATCGGCAATCCGGTCAACAATCCGGGTGAAGACGTCGAGGGTGGACGGATCCGCCCAGTGCGCGTCCTCGAAGACGAGCAGGGTCGGCGTCGCCCGCGCTTGCGCCCGCACGATCTCGACCAGCGCGCGCATCGTGTCTTCACGCGCGAGCTTCGGCGAAATCAGGATCGCGCCGTAGCGGTGCTGAAACGGAATGCCCAGCATCGCGGCGATGAAGCGAAGATCGTCTTTCGCCAGGTTGAGCTCGCCCACGATCAACGCTTCGAGCTTGTCGAGACGCGAGTTGGGGTCCTCGTCATGGCCGAGATTCAAGGTTCGTTCGAACCAGGCGCGGATCGGGTAGAACGCGCTGTTGACGAAGAAGGGCGAACCCTGGAACAGCATTGTTCGGCCGGTCTCGCCGCTCAGGCGTTCGCGCATGGCGTCGACGATCCGGCTCTTGCCGATGCCGGCTTCGCCGGCGATCATCGCCAGCCGGCCCGCTCCGCCGGCGCGCGTCTGCCGCCAGGCCTCGAGCAGCGCGCCGATCTCCTCCTCGCGGCCGATGAACGGCGTCAGGCCGCTCTCGGTCGCCGCGCCGAACCGGCTCTCCGCCGCGCTGACGCCGACGGCGCGATAAACATGGCTCGGCTTCGAGACGCCTTTCAGCTCGCGTTCACCCATGTCCTCGTATTCGAACAGGCCGCCGGCGAGCCGCCGGACGCGCTCGCTCACGACGACTGTGCCTGGTCTTGCGGTCGTCTGCAGGCGCGAGGCGAGATTCATCGTTTCGCCGACGGCGTTGTGCTCGCCGGTCGCCACCACGACCATGCCGGTCGCGATGCCGATGCGGACCTGAAGCCGTCCAACGTCGGGGATTTGGAGCGTGGCCATCGCGTCGATGATGTCGAGGCCGGCGCGGATGGCGCGTTCCGCCTCGCCTTCGTGCGCCATGGGGTAGCCGAAGAACGCGACAACTCCGTCGCCGAGAGTGGTGAAGACGTATCCGTCGTAGCGGCTGACGCAGGAGGCGCATGCCTCCTCGTAGGCGCGGACGACGACCTGCAGCGTCTCCGGATCGAGCCGGTGGGCGAGCCTGGTGAAGCCGACCATGTCGCAAAAGAGAACGGTCAGCTGACGGCGCTCGCCGACGGGCGCGCCGACTTCGGCGGTCGGGGGCGCCGATTTCTCGAGTCGCCTCTCTTCGCCGATGAGGTTCAGGATGCGCTTGCGCGGTCCGAAAGGCAGGCCGAGCTCTTTGAGATCGTTGTCGGTCAGAAGCCACAACGTCTCCAGGTCGACCTCGTTCTCTTCGAAGAGCGTCGCGAAGCGCTCGAGCCCATGAGACTTGAGCCAGTCGGTGAGTGGCGACGTCAGCACGGCCGCGCCTCAATCTGACCGGCGGATTTCACCAGCACGCCATGGCTGACGAGCCAGCCCGCGATCGCAAGGCCGGATTCGAGCGGCATCCGATCCGACCAGGAGCGGGCGATCTGCAATGGCGTGCGGCGGGCGGGAAGATCGCGCAGGAGCGACGCCAGTTCCCAGCCGCCGAGGTAGGCCACCGGACGCGCGAGGCGCGGATGGCGGAGCGCCGGAGCCGCGCTGACGAATTCGCCGTCGAGACACGCCGTCTCGACCAAGGCCGCGTCCGGCGAAAGCTCGAACGCCATGACCGTCATCATGCTCGCGTCGACCGCCTCGCGCGACGGCGCGCCCGGCTCCTGGCGGCCCGACGCCCGCGCGCTCCAGAAGGAGCCGCCACGCGTCGTGGCGACGGTCCAGTAATGGTCGGCGGCCCAGCGCTGGTGGCTCTCGGAAGCGTCCTTCAGCTGGCTGAGGTAAAAGCCCATCGCCAGATCGGCCGCCGCGGGCCGGCGCAGAAGGGTGTTGGCGACGACGGCGCCGGTGAGCGCGCTCTGGACCGCCTTTTGCACGCCGCTCGAGGATATCGGATCGATGGCCAGGGCCGCGTCGCCCAGCCGAATCGAGTCCGGGCCGACGCACCCGCTGACGATATAGGGCGTGGCGTCGACGGCGCGTGGAGCGCCGATCAGCCGGGCGTGCCGGCAGTCCTGCATGAGCGGCGATTGCGCCAGGCGGGCGAGGAACCGCTCCGCCAACCCGCCGGCGCCGGCCCGAAAGGACTTCGGGTCAACAAACGCCAGGGTGTTGTATGCGCCATTCGGCAACGGCACGCCCCAGAACCACGCCTCGTCCCCGGCCGCGATCCGGGGCTCGGACGGAAGGCGCGCCCCGCGCCAGTAGGCATAGATCGCGAGCGTCTGGGCGCCGGTCTGCTGGCGCGGTCGCGCCGCAGCGCCGGCGCGTCCTCCGGCTTCCGCCACGAAGTCGGCCATGAGCGGCTCGCGGCGTCCCTCCACCTCGACGGCAAGGCGCCATCGGCCGCCCTCCCGCCGGCGATCCAGGACCCGCGCGGGCTGGAGGACCGCGACGCCGAATGCGCGGGCGCGTTCGACCAGAGCAAGGTCAAGGGCTCCCGGGTCGACAACGAGACCCTGTTCGCGCGTGTCTATGCGCTGGCGAGGTCCGTCCTCCCAGTCCACGGAGACGTTGCGGATGGGCCGGGCGCGCGAATCGTCGAGGGCGCCCTCGAGCCCCGCCGCCGCGAGCAAAGGCTGAACGCCGGGGCTCAGCGATTCGCCGAGGCGGCTCCGCGGAAAAGCCTCACGCTCGACGAGCGAGACGTCGTGCCCGAGCTGCGCCATGCGGGCGGCGAAGACGCATCCTGCAGGACCTGCGCCGATGACGCAGATTTCAGCCATCCACCGCTCCGGCCGGTTCGAGCCCGACGCCCGACGGCTGAGCCGATAGCCTCAGATAGGCTTCGAGACAATAGTTCAGCCAGCCGCGAATGTAGTCGCAGGCAGGCCGGCCGCGGCTCAGGACCTCATGGTGGCAGCCGCCGCCGCAGAGGTAGCGCGCCCAGCAGGAGCGGCAAGGCTCCTGCCGGTGTACGTGGCGCTCGGCCAGCCACTTGGCTTGGCGCGCCGGATCGACCCCCTGGTTGAGCGAGCCCAGGGCGCCCTCCTCGTCGCCGACGAAGCGATGGCAGGCGGCGAGTTCGCCGTCGGCCGAGACGCCGAGATAGCCCGCGCCCGCGCCGCACGGATAGGGCCGGTGCGTGCCCCGGTGGATCTCGCGCAGCGCATTGGCGAGATTGGCGAAAGGATAGCGCTGGCGCAGGCGGAAGCGCCGCTCGTATTCGCGCCCGCAGTCGATCATCTCGCCCAGCATGAGCTCAAGATCGCCGGATCGCATTTCGCCCCGGCCGTTCGGGGCGCTCAACATCGGAGAGAATCCGACGCTGTGAAAGCCTGCTTCGACGAATGTGTCCAGCGTGCGGCGAAGTCCGAGATTGCTCGGCGTCACGGTCACCCGAGCCGACACCTGCATCTTCTGTTGCATGCGCAAAAGAGGTTCGACGCGCCTCATGAGCGTATCGAAGCTGCCTCGGCCGCCTTTATAGGGCCTGAGAGCGTCGTGGACTTCGCGCGGCCCGTCGACGCTGATTGTGACGGCAAAGCCGAAATCCTCGAAGAAGCGCCCGTCCGCCTCGGTGAGCAGGGTGCCGTTGGTGGTGATCGAGAAGCCGACGTTCGCGCCTCGGGCGTCAGCGAGTTCGCGAGCCTTCCGGGTCGCCGCCTGCAAGACGGCGCGATTGACCAGCGGCTCGCCGCCGAGAAAGGCGAGGTTGAGGCGGGCCCCCGCTTCCGCCGAGCCGACCAGGAGCTCGACCGCGCGCAACGCCTCGTCCAAAGCCATGTTCTTCGGCGATCCGCCGAACTCGCCTTGCTGGGCGTAACAATAGGCGCAACCTAAGTTGCACTTCTGGGCGATGGCGAGCGAAAGGGCCCGGATCGGATGGGATTCGAGGGGCGCATCATCGATTAGAGGGCGGCCGCCGAGCCCGGCTTGCCTCAGCGCCTCGTCAACCGCGTCGACCTGGCCACGCGCCATCGCCGCCTCGCATCGTGCGAAGAAGTCCGGCTCGGCGTCGAACAGCCGGCTTCCGTCGGCGACGAAGATGTGATGGCCGCGATCGGTTTCGATCAGGTGCGCCTGCGGCGTTCTTGGCGCTGCGGCTTTAATCGAACGCCGCGCTTCTGCGAGGCTCACCCTGTGCCCGTCTCCGGCGCGTCCTTTCCGCCGATCTGCACTTTCAGCACCTTCTCCCAATCTTTGAAAAGCTCATCATACATGACGAGCCGCATGTCGGCATAATCGTCGGGGACGTAGGATTTTGTCCGCTCCCGCTGAAACCAGTTGTCGCCCTTGCTCAGACCGTCCGAGCCCACCTCGACATTGACGAAATCGGGCCGCGCCGACGCCCAGTAATAGCACGAGCACTCGCGATAGTCGTTCTGCCACGGCGAGCACAGGCCCTGCGTAAGCTCGCCGGCCTTGGCCAGGACGTCCGAGATGACAGCCGTGTCGTCCTCGAAGAACGGGCGTACCAGCAAGTCAACGCTGACGTAATTCGCCGCCCGCACTATTTTGCCCTTCTCATCCCTGTCCTCTTCGATCAGTTCCTGCTGCTGTTCCCAGGAGGGCTCCGCAGTGAAGTCGCAGCGCACATGCTCGCGGGCGTGGGTGAGGACATAGGCGAGGGCGTTCGACCACTCGAGCGGCGCAAGCCCGCTTGGATTGAGACGCGTCGTCAGATCGATCTTTCCGTCGGTATCCGACGACGCTGGTCCTTTGATTCTCGTCATCGTCAGAACCGCCGTCTTGCCGTCAGGTCCGGCAACATTCACCCGCAGGAGCCGGTGGCCTGCGAGGTTGGCGATCTTGATCAGCGTCTCGGGGTCGCAATCCTTATCGATGCGGACGACGAGATTGTCGTACTCGCGCAGTTCGATGCCGCGGAACAGCCGCCGCCAAACGGCGCGGAAGTCGACTTCAAGTCCCGGGCAACAGTTGGCGACCGATGTGATAGGGCGGGAGCTGATGGGATTGCCCTTGGCCTCGTAGTGGATTTGCGCAGAGAGGTTGCGGGGCGTGAGGCCCGTCGCCGGCATGGTCTCGTCGGGCTTCGGAGGCGGCCCTGCAGCAGCCTTCTCGATCGTGCGGATCTGACGCCAGGTCAGGGCGAGATAGTTGTTGTCGGCGGCGCACATCAACGCCGGCATCTTCCGCCGCCCGCGGTCGGTGAAGTCAGCAACTTCGTCAGGCCGGCGTAGGAGCCGGACAAACCACGGAGCCGCTCCGCCGCGGAGCGCCGCGTAAACCTGCTGATGCAGCGCGGTGATCGTTCTGGTGTCGACAGTGCCCGGATGCATGACCGGACGGATGGCGCGCTCGGTGTCGGCGGCTTCCTCTTCGGGCATGGAATCGAGCAAAAGGGCAGGGCGGCCCTTGTAGTCGTTGCCGTTCAACACCACGAGGTTCATGAAACGGACCGTCTCGTAGGCGCGCCTGACGATGTCCTGCGCCCGCGCCCGGGTGACTTCGGGGTCCTCGTCCCGGGCGACCTCCGGGCCGAACACGACCTGATCCAGATCATCGGCGAGCGAACGCACGAACAGCGAATCCGGCGCCATCGCCGGCGGCCCAGAGCAGATGCGCGCCTTCGCCGTCAAGCTACTCTTGTCCGGATCCTCGCCGCGGCGCGTGAGGCGCACTTCGACAAAGCCGTCGCACGCATCGTCGAGATAGCCGCGGCTGAACGCTTCGTTGTCGTAAAGCCAGGACGGCGCGGGAGGTTCGATGGCAAACAGGGACGGCGGCAGCGTCTCGTTGTCGAACTCGAGCGGCCAGCCGTTGTCTTTCCAGATTCGGTCGCGCTTGTCCTTCCAGCCACTCTTTTCGTCGGGAACGCCGTCGGCATCCGAGGCGTCGAAATAACCGATCCACGTCCCATCGCCGCCATAGACCGCCTGCTCTTCTGGAATTCGATACACACCCTCGGCGGCGTCATGCTCGGGAGCCCGCTTCGGTTCGGGTCCGTAGATCAGGCCGCGGCCAGGGGTGAACCGAAGCCGAATCTCAGGATGGTCGGCGTTCGGCCTGATGAACCGCACCTGCCCGAAGTCGATGCTGGCCTCGCGCGGCACGAAATTGTCGGATGTCCCGTGCAGCGTATGGATGTCGTGATCGGAGATCACGACAGGCTTGGTGGCGACGACGTCTTTGCTGTCTCCCGTCCGTCGCGCGACCTTGCGGTTGGCGACGTGGACTGTCCATGACACGTCGTTGACACTCAAATCGTTCGCTTTCAGGAGGTCAGTCGTCAGCGCCACGAGTTCGTCGTCCTCGGTCACGGCGAACACTTCGAGGAACGGCGCCACAGGACGAATTCTGCCGTTCCGCTTGAATTCCAGCGGCAGGTTCGGCGTCCGAACGTCCTCGATCTCGCCCGAACGTTCGCCTACCACCAGGGTCGGCAGAGGCTTGAGCGGCCGGTAGCCGAGCGGCTGCGCCTGATCGGCCGCCACGGCGACATCGATGGTGTAATTGTCCATCGGCTCGTCGGCGGAGCCGAGCCGTCCGATCGCGAAGGGGGGCAGGATCCTCAGCGCCTTGATCGCCTTGCTCATCGGCTTTCGGCTCCTTCCAAAAGGCCGTTGAGGATGGCGCCGATCCATTCGCGCGTTTGATCGTCGATATCCATGAGCGTGCGCACGAACGCCTCGGCGCCGGTCCTTGTGACTTCCGCTTTGATCTTTTGTGTCCGTTCGCGATGCTCGGGCAGTTCGGTCGTCGCGTAATAGAGCAGGTGGCCGCATGTCACCTTGCACATCTCGAGAAGATCCTTGTGCCGACGCCAGATGTCGGCGTCCGCGCTCGGCAGGTCGACCGTGTAGGGCATCTCGAAGGGGGCGCCGCCCAGATTCCCATGCCGTCGTCGCCCTCATCCAGGCGCTTCAGCCGCACGAGCATGCCGGCGATGGTCTTCAGATTGTACATTTCGCAGAAGACGCGGTGCATCAGCATGGAGCGCAGATTCGGGCGGTCGACGGCTTGCGAGCGGGTAATCCGGAAAACGTGCGCGAGATAGTTCAGCAGCAGTCGATAGCGCTGGTTGAAAATCTGAGCGAGATGTTTCGCCGTGATCGCCTTGATGGGCGCATACAAGATCCCATAGAACGTTTGTCCGGCCGTAACGAAATCGGGCCGGGTGGTTGGATCGAAGCAGACTCCGGCAGAGGGAGACCAGCCCGGCGTCTTTTTTGTCTCGTCTTTGAGCTCGCGATAGAGCCGAACGAAGCGGTCGAAATGCGACGGCTCGTCGGCCGCCCCGGCGTCATCCGCATCCTCAGGCGTCAAATTGAACCTGCCTTGCGGCCGCAGCTCCTTCCTCACATTCGGCTTGCGCGCTACGTGCGGCGCCTCGCCTTGGAAGGCCAGATCCATTATGGCCTTGATGGCGTCGCGGCGGCTAGCCATTCGGCGGATTTCCACGATCGCTTCGGCGCCCGGAGGGGCGGCGCTGACTTGTATGCCCTGGGCGTCGAGCTCCGGCGTCCGGTTGCCTTCGGGGTCGAGTTGGCGAGGAGCGGGCTGGTAACCGCGGCCCCATTCCTCCCAGGACGCCTGGAACTGGTAGCTCGACCCATCGAAAAACGAATCCGGTATACGCACGGGATCTGAAATGAGATCGATGATCTTGTCGTAAAGCTCGCCGACGTGATGTACCTCCGGCATCGCGCCGAATTTTTTTCTCAGCCGGTCGGTGATTTCGTCCTTCAGCTTTGGATCGTCGCTGTAGTCCTTGGACATCTCAGCGTAGACGAAACAAGCGAGCGCGTCGAAATTGTACGGCTGGAGGGTGAACTGGTAGGGATAGTACTCGTGCGCCCAGAGCGAGTTTTCCCGTCCAAGGCTGACCGGCGCTCCGAGCAGTAGCAACACGTTCTGAACCGTGAGGAGATGCCCCATCTCCTCTCTCGCGACGGAGAGAAGCTCGCCGCGCCACCGCTCGATTTTCGCCCGGCGTTCAGCATCCTCGTCGTCGGTGCGTAGCGAATAGGCGGCGTAGAGATATTCCACCATCAGGCAATGCTCTGCCGCCGCGCCGAACTGCAACAGCATCACGAGGTGGTCGCGCCACGACATGTCTGGAAATTTGCCATAGTGCTTGGCTTTGTCGGTCTCTATCTTGAGCGACCGCTCCTCGCGCTCGTTCTTTTCGAGGCGGCTCTTGAGGGAGCTGTCCTGCGCGCCGACGGTCATTAGGCCCCCCATCAATCCACAACGTTTGTTGAGCCAACCAGCGCAGCTGGCGCGAACGGCGGACCGTTCCGAATTCTTTGTCCCTGACAGCGCCGCAGCCGCAAATTTGTCGGTTCAGGCTTCGCGAACGCGAATGCAATTCTTGCCAAAATGCCGCCGACCGCCGATCAATTACAGACAGAGTGAGCTTGCAAAAATAGCTTGTCAAGCCGAGCCCTTCTCATGCGACGGGTGCGTGCGGGACCCTATCGCGCGGCGCAGGCTACGCCGTTTGGCCGAAGGTCTTGTTGACGATCTTCCAGACGTTTTCTTGCTTCCACAGCGAGAAGATATCGACGAAGGAAACGTTGCCCCAGCAACCATCTTCGGCGAGCACGACGACCGCCGCGGGACCGAACTGCTGTACCGAGAGCACGCGAGCCCGGTAAGTGCCCTTGTCGTTGAGCGGCTCTTTCGCCAGGTCGGCGAAAAAGGTCGGCATGTCGATGTTCCAGTCCTTGTTCGGCTCGCTCAGCATGGAGCCGAACAGCCGGGCATCGGGGTGAAAGGCTTGCTTCACCAGGTCGAGGCCTTCCTTGTTTTTCGTCGTCCCATCAACATAGAGCAGGACGGTCCTCTCGATCTCGTCGTAATCGTCTATCGCCGACATTTCCTGCGCTCCCGACCCAGCCGCTTCCGGCGAGGCTCATCAAATCAGACTGCCGTAAACCCGGCAAGCGCGCCCGCCCGGCCCTGGCGCCTGCGATCTTGGGCGCGACGAGCGGCGTCCACACGATTTCCCGCGCCTCCGCGCGCGTTTCCCTATCGCAAGATCTCGACCATCAGCACCCACGCGTTGAGGACAACGGCGACCAGGCAGGCGATGTCGCCCGCCGCGACCCAGAAGAGCCCGGCGCGGGCGCCCGCGATCAAAAGCGCGCCGGCCACGCCGAAGGCCAGGCCGAGGCCGGCGCTGGTGACGAAGCGCAAGATCCGCTGGACCGCGGTCACCTCCTTGCGGTCGCTCCAGGATCGGACCTGGATCACGATTGGCGCGACGACCGTCACGAGGCCAATCGCGAGGATTTCGCTGCCGACAAGCAACGAGGCCTGTTCGGGCACCAGAATCACGCCCGTCGCCGTGATCGCGCCCATGGGCAAAATCAACGACTCGGCCGCCCGGCCAGGAAGACCAGCGAAGGCGAGAATGCGCGTCAGGTTGATCGAGATCGCGACGACGACGAAGCCGGTCAGCGCGGCGAGCGCCCCGAGCTCGGCCATGAAGAAATTGGACCATTCGGGCGTCAGCGGCAACGTCGAACCTCGCATGGAGACGCGGCGTTCCTAAGCAGCCAACCAGCGCCCGCGGGCGCGCCATTATGGATGAAAATCACGGGCCGGCCGCACGACGCCAATTCCTCAGAGCTATTTTCATGGCAGAGATTCTTACCCGAGCCAACGGATCAACCCGCCCATTTGCCACAGAGACAGACGGTGAATCTTCAGTCGAACCGCGCCTTTCGAGTGGTTCCGATCAGGCAGACTTGTTTCCGATAGGGGTAGGGATCGGCTTTCGCCGACCCCTCCCTCCGAACCGTACGGGCGGTTTTCCCGCATACGGCTCTCCAGTCGGTGGTTTCTTCATCGAGACTGTCTCGCGGATAACCAGGCCGTGTGAAGCGCGAACAGCCCGGCTTCCGCGAAGAAGGCATTTGGCCAGCGTTGATGGTCGGCGCGGCAGATGCCCCGACCGGGGCGCTTTTCCTGCTTGCGCAGGACGGCGCGCAGCCGCCTCCTGACAAACCCGTCGAGCTTGTCGAAGGTGGTGTGATGGGCATGTTTGAAGTAGCCGAACCAGCCGCGCAGCAGCGGGTTGAGGTCAGCTACGGCGCAGGCGAGGCTGTCGCCGCGTGTGCGCCGCGTCTTCTCTCTTATGCTGTCCTTGAACTTGTTCAGGCTCTTCTGGCGCACGCGACGCCGGCCGGCTTCGAAACGGTAGCCGAGGAACTCGTACCCTTGCCCCGGCTGCCGGCAGTCGCCGACATGCGTCTTTTCGGGGTGCAGCGCGAGGCCGTTTTCGCTCACCCAGGCGCGCACCTCCGAGAGGGCGGCGTCCGCCTCCTCGCGCGTCCGGCACAGGATGACGAAGTCGTCCGCATACCGCACCATGCGGCGCCCGCGTTCGGCCATCGCCGCATCCAGCGGGTCGAGGAAGATGTTGGCCAGCAACGGGCTGATCACCGCGCCTTGCGGCGAGCCCCGCGTCGGCGTCCACCTCTCCAGCCCCTTCAGGATGTCGGCCTTCAGCCAGCCGCGGATCAGATCGAGAACCCGGCCATCGCTGACCTTCTCCTCGACCCGCGCCACCAGCCGATCATGCGGGATCGAATCGAAATAGGAGGCCAAGTCCGCGTCTACGACGTGGGCGTAGCCGTCCTTGATCAGCCGATCGACTTCCCGCAGCGCGTCATGGCATCCGCGCCCCGGTCGGAAGCCGTAGCTCCCGTCGCGGAAACGCGTTTCGAAAATCGGTTCGATCACGAGCCGGACGGCCTGCTGGACGATGCGATCCTTGACCGTTGGAATGCCCAGCGGCCTCGTTCTTCCATCGCCCTTGGGGATGTCGACCCGTTTGACGGCTTGCGGGCGGTAGGATCCCTCCCGCAGCGCCGCCGACAGCTCGGCCAGATAGTCTTCGGCCTTCGCCGCGAACCGCTCGATGCTTTGCCCATCCACGCCCGCCGCGCCTTTGTTGGCCCGGACTTTCATCCAGGCCGCCGCCAGCGTCTTGGGCGCGAACACCTTATCCATCAAACTGAACCATTTGCCGCCTTTGACGCCGTTGCCCAGCGCCGACAGCATGCGTTCCGTCCAGACCGAGGCTTCGACCCACGCAAAGTCACGTTGAGCCGCTCCGCCTTGTGTAGCCTCCTCGGCACTCCCGGCGTTTCGTTGCCTCGACCCGTTCATCGCGCATCCCCCTTCCTGCCCACCTTCCCTCGCACGGGGTTATGTGGCCCCGTCCTCTCGCGATCCGTCCCTTCCGGGCGCAAACCGCAGCGGTAGTATGCGGGCTCTGACTCCTGCCCGGCTCGCACACGCCGCGCAGGTCTCTCCGCTTCCTTTGTCTTGCCGTCCGAACATCCCGCCCCCAACCACGTGGTGGGCCCAAGCGTCGTTTTCGCAGTCGCCTCAACGCGCCCGGCGGGTCTTACGACCCAGGCTTCGCCATGGATGAGCAGGCTCGCCGCGCCACGCCGCCGAAACGGGTTCGTCATCCTGCGGGCTGTTCGTTCGCCTCCGGCTGCTCCCCACCCCGTCTCGCGACGACGCAGTTGCCTTCGGCTACATGTGTCACGACTTCACATCGGTCGGACTTTCACCTCCCTGACAAGACAACATCACGGACGCACTCACCCGCGGGCTTGACCCGCGGGTCCATGGATCGCCGGGTCAAGCCCGGCGACGACGGATCCGGATGGGTCAACCTGGTCGGAACCCGCGCTAATGGATCCTTCCCTGGGGCGGCGGAAGAAATCTGCTTTGGTCTCCCCAGCATCGGCAGAATCGGCGCGGCCAAGAGCGCGAACCGTAGTTACGTACGTAAAATCAAGCAGATATGGCGTTATCCTCACGCAAAACGCACGGGGAGCTGGCTGCCGGTCGCATCGTTTAGATTTTCTTGACGATCGCGCTCTCCGCTAGACCGATGAAGTCGGTCTTTGCGCTTCGCGCTCTCCTCCAGGTCCCTCCTGTTCATCGGGCCTAACAGGCAGGATAATCACCCTGTTCTGTCTTTCCCTTCTGCACGAGCGCATCCGCTGAACGGAATGAAGGACAACGGATTTGGGCAATCGCTAGAGAGCGGCGGGAAGCGATTTGCCCTGTTAGCAGGCAGTAACAGGCCGAATGGCCTTCTCTTCCGCGAACGCGTCGCTTGTGGTGAAAGTTCAGTCCGACGGTGGACCTCAGTCGAGCCAAAGCAACCTGGGTCGGCGGACTTTTCGCGCTAGGCAAAGCATTTCGCGCCAGTCAAAATGATGCGTTCGACATCGGCCGGTTCCAAGCCGTCGGCCGGTCTGCAAACGCGGAGCTCGAGACTGAACCCCAATGTTACCGGAATGACCAACGCCGAAGACCGGCACAAAGCCAAGATGATCAAGCGCAAGGCGGCGCAGGACGCGGAGGTCGCAGCCAAGCCCATCGCCGAAAAGGGGCTCCTGATCGTCCATACCGGCCCCGGCAAGGGCAAGTCGACCGCGGCCTTCGGCTTGGCCTTAAGGGCGCTCGGACGCGGCCAGCGGGTCGGCGTGGTGCAGTTCATCAAGGGCGCATGGTCGACCGGCGAGCGAGCGGCGTTCGAGCGCTTCGGCGACCAGGTCGAGTGGCGGACCATGGGCGAGGGCTTCACCTGGGAGACGCAGGACCGGGCGCGGGACGTCGCTGCGGCCGAGGCAGCCTGGGCGCAGGCCCGGCGGATGATGGCCGATCCGACCTTCCGCCTCCTCGTGCTCGATGAGCTCAACATCGCGCTGCGCTACGACTATCTGCCGCTCGCCGACGTCGTCGCGGCGCTCAAAGGCCGCCGCGCCGGCCTCCATGTCGTCGTCACCGGCCGCAACGCCAAGGCGGAAATGATCGAGGCGGCCGATTGCGTGACCGAGTTCGGCCTGGTCAAGCACCATTTCGCCGCCGGCGTCCGCGCCCAGGAGGGCGTGGAATTTTGACCGCAAAGGCGCTGATGTTCCAGGGCACCGGCTCGGACGTCGGCAAGTCGTTGATCGTCGCCGGCCTCTGCCGGGCCTATGCGCGGCGCGGCCTACGGGTGCGCCCGTTCAAGCCGCAGAACATGTCGAACAACGCCGCCGTGACGTCGGACGGCGGCGAGATCGGCAGGGCGCAGGCGCTGCAGGCGCTGGCGGCGGGCGCGCCGCCGAACGTCGACATGAACCCGGTGCTGCTCAAACCGCAGAGCGAGACCGGCGCGCAGGTCGTGGTTCAGGGCCGCGTCATCGGCAACGCCAGGGCGCGCGAGTATCAGGCGCTGAAGCCGAAGCTGATGGCGCCGGTGCTCGAGAGCTTCGCCCGGCTCAAGGGCGAGGCGGATCTGGTCCTGATCGAAGGCGCCGGCAGCGCGGCGGAGATCAACCTCCGCCAGGGCGACATCGCCAACATGGGCTTCGCCCGCGCCGCCGCCTGCCCGGTCGCGCTCGTCGGCGACATCGACCGCGGCGGCATTTTTGCCCAAATCCTCGGAACGAAGGCGGCGCTTGCGCCCGACGACGCGGCGATGATCGTCGGCTTCATCGTCAACAAGTTCCGCGGCGACGCCGCCCTGTTCGAAAGCGGCATGACCACGCTCGCCGAGCGCACCGGCTGGCGCGCCTTCGGCCTGGCGCCCTTCTTTCCCGCCGCCCAGCGCCTGCCGGCCGAGGACGCTTTCGGCCTCAGGAACGTCGCGCCCCGCGCCGGAGCATCAGTGACGATCGCCGTGCCGGTGCTGGGGCGGATCGCCAATTTCGACGACTTCGATCCGCTCAAGCTCGAGCCAGCGGTGCGGCTGGTCTTCGTCCGTGCGGGGGAAGCCCTGCCGGTCGCCGACCTCGTCGTGCTGCCGGGCAGCAAGGCGACGATCGCCGATCTCGCTGATTTTCGTCAGCAGGGCTGGCATGTCGACCTTGCCGGCCATGTGCGGCGCGGCGGCCGCGTGCTCGGCGTCTGCGGCGGCTATCAGATGCTCGGCCGGCGCGTCGCCGACCCACAGGGAATCGAGGGTCCGCCGGGCGCCGTCGACGGCCTCGGGCTCCTCGAGGTCGAAACCACGCTGACCGGAGACAAGACGCTTCGCCATGTCGCCGGCGAATGCCTCATTAACGGCGCGCCGTTTACCGGCTACGAGATGCACGTCGGGGAAACCGGCGGCCCCGATTGCGCCCGCCCGCTCGTGCGTTTTGCCGACGGCAGCGCGGACGGCGCCGTCTCCGCCACCGGCCGCGTCGCCGGCTCCTACGTGCATGGCTTCTTCGCCGACGACCACCAGCGCGCCGCCTGGCTCGCCTCCCTCGGCGTCGGCTCGGCGATCGACTATCATGCGACGATCGAAGAAACGCTCGACGCCCTCGCCGCCCATCTCGAGGCGCATCTCGATTGCGACGCCATCCTCAAAGCCGCGCGCTGACGCGTCCGGAATTTCGACGGCCGCGGATCGGATTCTGCTTTTCGCCTGGGACTCATCCTCGCCCAACGGCTTTGTCTTCCTTAGGCCATCTTGCCCCGTCAATGCCGTCCGTGGCGCCGGCGGTCCCATGGCGCTAAATTCCGCCGCCGAGCCAACGGCAGGGAGCCGGTCTTATGGAAACGCGTCAAGCCATCCACAGCGCGCACGCAAGAACACTCGACACGGAAGGCCTGCGCAGCGAGTTCCTCATCCCGGAGGTGTTCCGGCCGGGCGAGCTGACGATGACTTACAGCCAGATTGACCGGATCGTGGTCGGCGGCGTTATGCCGCTCGCCGAGCCCGTCGGGCTGCCCCAGGGAATCGACCGCGCCTTCGGCGTCGACTTCTTTCTGCAGCGCCGGGAGATGGGAATGATCAACGTCGGCGGTCCGGCGCGGATCGCCGTCGACGGCGAGACGGTCTCGGTCGGCCCGACCGAGGCGCTCTACATCGGCATGGGCGCGCGTGAGCTCGCCTTCAACAGCATCGACCCGGCCCGTCCGGCGAAACTCTACTACAATTCCGCGCCGGCCCATCGCGCCCTGCCTACCCGTCGGCTGACGCTCGCCGACGCCGCCTCGGTCACGCTCGGCGACAGGAGCAGCGGCAACCGCCGCACCATCAACAAATTCCTCATCCCCGAGGTGGTTGAGACGTGCCAGCTGTGCATGGGCATGACGAACCTGGAGGAGGGCAGCCTTTGGAACACCATGCCCTGCCACACCCACGACAGGCGCATGGAAGTGTACTTCTATTTCAACCTCGATCCCGATGCGGCGGTGTTCCACTTCATGGGCCAGCCGCAGGAAACCCGGCACATCGTCGTGCATAACGAGCAGGCGGTGATCTCGCCAAGCTGGTCGATCCATTCCGGCGTCGGCACCCGCGCCTACAGCTTCATCTGGGGCATGGCCGGCGAAAACCAGACCTTCGACGACATGGACCAGGTGGCGGTCGGCGCGCTTCGCTGAGCTCGGGAGCAAAGGCCATGTTCGACCTTGGCGGGAAGGTCGCCATTGTGACGGGCTGCAACACCGGGCTGGGCCAGGGGATGGCGCTCGCCCTGGCGCAGGCGGGGTGCGATATCGTCGGCGTCAGCATCAAACCCGCCGACGCGACCGCGACGGCCGCGGCGCAGATGGGCCGGCGGTTCCATCACATACAAGCGGATCTGGGCTCCGCGGTCGCGGAAGAGGTGGTCGGCGCAGCAACGGCGGCGTTCGGACGCATCGACATCCTGGTGAACAATGCGGGCATCATCCGCCGCGCCGACGCGCTCGAGTTGACCGAGCGTGACTGGGACGACGTCATCGCAGTGAACCTGAAGCCGGTGTTCTTTCTATCGCAGGCGGCGGCCAGGCAGTTCATCCGCCAGCAGAATGCGGGACAGGCGACGGGCGGCCGGATCATCAACACCGCCTCGCTGCTGTCCTTTCAGGGCGGCATCCGCGTGGCGTCGTACACGGCGGCCAAGAGCGGCGTGCTCGGGCTCACTCGGCTGCTCGCCAACGAATGGGCAAAATACGGCATCACGGTGAACGCGATCGCGCCGGGTTACATGGAAACGGACAACACAGCCCCGCTGCGCGCCGACCCGGTCCGCAGCAAGGAGATTCTCGCCCGCATTCCCTTGGGACGCTGGGGGCTGCCGAAGGACCTTGCGGGGCCGGTGGTCTTTCTCGCTTCGGACGCCTCGGCCTATGTCACGGGCCACGCCCTCGCGGTCGATGGGGGTTGGCTCGCCCGCTGAGACGACAATCCATCCGGGTTTGCCGCCTGAGCACGGAAGCGATCCCGAGAGCATCGCCGCAAGGCAAGCGGCGTCGTCTACGGCGGGGGCGCCGTCAGGCGAGGCGCGGCGGAAGCGCCGGACCGCCGCCGGCGCCGGTCCGGGCGATGGCGTCGGCAATCTCCGTCAGGTCCGCCTGGCTCAGCTGCAGATTGGCTGCGGGCAAGCAGCCGTCCACTTCAGTCGGGCTTCGGGCGCCGACGATTGCCGCGGTCACCCCGGGCCATGCCAAGGTCCAGGCTATGGCGACGACCGGCGGGGCGACATCGTGCCGCGCCGCAACGGGCTTCATCGCTTCGGCCAGCGCCAGGTTCTGACGCAACGGCTCGCCGGCGAATTCCGCCCCGGCTCCGACGTTGTAGTCAGGCCCGCGGGCGCGCCAGTCGTTCTGCGGCAGCTCCGACAGTCTGAACGACCCGGTCAGCAGCCCGCTCTGCAAGACGCTGTAACAGATCACGCCGGTCTTGTGCGCCGCGCACCATGGCAACTCGGCCGCCGCGACCTCGCGGCGGATGGCCGAAAATGGCGGCTGCAGCGAATCGACGTGGCCGAGCCGTTCAGCCGCCTCGAGTTGCGCGACGTTGTGGTTGGACAGCCCCAACGCGCGAACTTTCCCTTCGCGTTTCAGGTCCAGGAGCGTCTGCCAGTAGACGTCGAGCGGCGTGTCGTCCGCCGGCCAGTGCATCTGGTAAAGGTCGATCCGCTCGATCTGGAGCCGGCGCAGCGACGCCTCCACCTCGCGCCGGAGATTCGCCGGCGTCCCGACGCGCCGTGGCGGCACAGAGTGGTCGTTCTCGTCCCAGACCAGCGAGCACTTGGTGAACACATAGGGACGGTCGGCGCGCGGAATGTCGCGCAGCGCCCGGCTCACCACCTCCTCAGCATGGCCAAGGCCATATACGGGGGCGGTATCGATCCAGTTCAGGCCGCGCTCCAGCGCACGCCGAATCGTGGCGATCGAGACCGCGTCGTCCTGCTGGCCCCAGCCAAACGCCCAGCCGGGTCCGCCGATGGCCCAGGTGCCCAATCCTATGCGGGTGATGTTCATTCCCGTCGTGCCGAGCGGGCGTGTGGGCAACGACGACGATGCCTCGTCAGCCATCTTCTCTGCTCCTCTGACTTGCGGCCGCAGCTTGAGCGCGCCAAAGCGCACTGCCTTCGCCGAGCCATGCGCCGAACAAGGTCATGCCGCGCCGGACCCGATTCCGGCCGTCGCGGCCCCCATCGCCCTTCGACCCAGACCCGATTTGACGATGCGGACCAATTCCTCCTCGCTTGTATTGGCGGTGGAGGCGTTGAGCACAACTTCGCCGGAATGCAGGAAGTTGATGCGATCGCACACTTCGAACACCTGACGATAGTTGTGAACGATAAGAATGATCGAGACGCTGCGCTGGCGGCGAAGATTCTGGATTAGGCCGAGAACCTGGCCGCCCTCGCGTATGCCCAAAGCGGCCAGCGGCTCGTCGAGAACCAAAATCGTCGGCGACGAATAGATCGACCGGGCGACTGCGACGCACTGGCGCTGCCCGCCTGACAGCAGATCGACCATGCTGTGCACGCTGGGGATGGAGATCCCCATTGTCTCGAGGTATGTCACCGCCAGATCGCGCATCTTCGCGTTATCCAGCAGCTTGAGTCCAAGGACGCGTTTGTGGCGTTCGCGGCCCAGGAACATGTTGTGGAAGATGCTGAGATCGCCGATCAGCGCGAGATCCTGGTAAACCGTCTCGATGCCGTGGGCGCGCGCATCGCGCGGCGAGGCGAAGCGGACCTCTTTGCCGTCCAGTAGTATCGCGCCGGCATCAGGTCGATGAAACCCGGAGAGGATCTTTATCAGGGTGGATTTGCCCGCGCCGTTATCGCCGACCAACGCCAGCACTTCGCCTCGATGCAGCTTGATGCTCGCCTCGACGAGAGCGGTGATGGCGCCGAAAGTCTTGCTGATCTGGCGCATCTCGAGGATGACGGGAGCGTCCGGGTCGAGAGTGGGAATGTCGTGCGGGTTCATATGCGTCTCCGCGCCCGGAGCCGGTCGACCTGGACGTTCAGCAGCATGGCGGCGAGAATCCCGGCCCCCAGGTAGATATCGGACACCGTCGCCTGGGCGCCGATCATGACCAGGCCATTGCTCAGCGTCGCCACCACGAACGCGCCGATCAGGGCGCCGATGGCGGTGCCGGACCCGCCAAACAGCGAGGTGCCGCCGATGACCGCGGCCGCGATCGCCTGCAGGGTGAGAAAAGGACTGCCGGCAGCGGGGTCGGCGGAGGCAAACTGCAAGGTGTTGATGATGCCGGAAAGTGCGGCGAGCCCTCCAGCAATCATGAAGTTGTAGACCTTGATCCGATCGGTGCGAACGCCGATTTCCCGCGCCCCGATGATGTTGCTGCCCGTAGCGATGGTGTGCAGGCCGAAGGTCGTTCGGTTCAGGACCAGCGTCAACGTCACGGCGACCAGGGCGGCCCACAGCACCGGCGTGAATGCCGACAGGCTGTGCCATGACAAGAGGGCGTCGGACCGAGGATTATACAGGCTCTCGCCAAAGAACGCGTTGAAAGGCTCTTGCACCGGCGTCATGATGGGCTGGCTATTGTAAATCGAGACGGCAATGCCCTGCAGAAAGAAGAGCGTGCCGACCGTGGTGATCAGCGAGGGCACGCGGAAGCGGACGGTGATGATTCCGTTGACCGCGCCAACCAGGACGCCGATCAGAATTCCGGCGGCCGCCCCGACAGCGAGCGGCACATTCCAGAGAACGGACAGAAGGGCCATGGTGTAGGGAGCGACCGAGAAGGTGCTGCCGACCGAAAGATCGATCTCGCCGGTGATCATCAGCATCACTTCGCCCATCGCGAGCAAGCCGATGCGGGCGGTGTCGCGGAAGACGACGGCCAGGAATTGCGCGGTCAGGAACTGGCCGCCGCTGCCAATCTGGAAATAGAGCACGAGCACGATCGCCACCGCGGCGATGCTGGTCTCTCGATACCGGGAGAGGATGAACAGCAGCCTCTCGACCATGGTGGTCGGTATCTTGACGCCAACCTTCCGCCTCGTCCCCACGCTGGGCTCGGTAGCCACCCGTGTGCGCCTTTCTGGGTTCCAACTCCAAACTCATCGGCAACCCGCCCGGGTTCCACCGCGGCCGTCCGCCAGGCATTTGGGCTTTGAGAACGACCCTTTTCGCATGGGTAATGTCAGCGATAATCCGCGTACACGGTCGAGACTGCCGCCCCACCGTCCAGGGAGATGTTGGGGCGGCGCCTAACCCGTCCGAGTGGACAATCTCAAGTCGGCTCGGTGCTGACCGCGCCCGTGAACCGGCTCTTCGCAAGATACTTATCGATATTCTCCTTGGTCACGTAAGCATGGCTTGTGTCGGTGTCGGCCGGCCCGGTGAGACCGCCTGAAAGCTTCCACAGGTACATCTGCTGGACGGGCAGGAAGCCTTGCAGATAGGCCTGCTGATCGACCGTGAACGTCACGTCCCCGCTCTTGATAAATTGCAGGGTCTGCGGGAAGAGGTCGAAGCCGGCGACGATCACGCCCGCCTTCGCCAAACCATACTTGTTGGAGACGAAGCCGCAGGCGTAGGTGTCGGAGCCTCCGGTCGCGAATAGCCCGGCGACGTTCTTGTGGCTGAGGTAGTAGCTTTCGATCCGCGATATTTCGGAGGCCGGGTCCGGACCCGCGTTGACCACGTCGTAGGTTACCGGGTCGCCTTGGTCCTTGATGTATTTGATGTAGCCGTCGAGTCGAGGCTGGGTGTTCAGCGAGCCCGGGACGCCGATCTCGAGCATGATGTGGCTGCCCTTCGGCACCATCTTGAGCCACTTCGCAGCAGAATTATACCCGGACTGGAACAGGGGCTGCCCGACGTAGGCGAGACGCTCGTTGGGGCTGCCGGCGGGCACGTCGGCGTTGAAGGCGATGACGGGAATGCCGGCGGCGATCGCCTCGGCCGTCGCCGCGTCGAAGGCTTTGGGGTCCACCAGGCACACGGCGATGCCGTCCGCCTTTTCCGCGATGGCCGTCTGCATGGCGTTGACCATCTCGGAAACGACATTCTTCTCCGAACCGGTCCACTGATACTGGCAGCCGAAGGCCGCGCAGGCGTCCGCCGCCCCATATCGCGTCGGCGTGAAGAATTGGTCCAGCGTTACATGGCAGACGAAGAAGAATTTGTAGTTTTTCTTCGGCAGTCCGCCGCCGGCATTCTGCGCCAGGGCCGGGCCGATGCCGCCGGCGAGTCCGGCGGCCCCCAATCCCAGCTTTGCAGCGGTCGTGAAGACCGTGCGACGGCTAATCGCGCCCGCGGCGTTCGTTGCGTCCATCTGATCTTGGCTGTCGTGTTCCACGTGTTCCTCCGTTCGAGAGTTTCTCTTCGCAGGTTTTGACCTTGATCGCTGCGCGCCGAAGCGCGCCCGCAGTCACGGCGCTCTTCAACCGTATCACAGTCCGAAAAAAACGCATTCGCTCGACGAAGTCTGGGATCAACTGCCGAGCGGCAGTTCCGGTATCATCGGCGAATACGGAGCCCCTATTGCTCACGTTTGGTTTTTTTAAGGATCCAGCGTGGAAACAGGGCTTCAACTGAGACTTTTAGGGTTTGCGCAAGGTCAGGACCCGGATCAGTTCCGCTCGAAGAGGCCACAACCGATTTGGTCATTCGGCGCCCCGGATCGCTCGGCAGCGCTCGCCGCCTCACAGACCTCGCGGACCAAAGGTCCATAGCGCGACAGCCGCTGCCGCCAGCGCCAGCGCCTCGATCCCGCAGGCGAGCCGGTAGAGCCTCAGCGCGCGGCGGATGTCGGCGGCGGTCGCACCGCGCCGCCCGCAGCCCATGAAGGCGTCGTCGACCAGGGTCCGCCCGTAGACGCGCGGGCCGGCGAGCTTCAGGCCCAGCGCGCCCGCCATCGCGGCTTCCGGCCAGCCGGCGTTCGGCGAGCGGTGCCCGGCCGCGTCGCGCCGCACGGCGCCGGCGGCCTCGCGGGCCGAGGCGGCCGGGGTCAGCGCGGCGGCGGCGACGAGAAAGAGCGCGGCGAGGCGCGAGGCCGGCAGGTTGACGAGATCGTCGAGCCGCGCCGCGGCCCAGCCGAAGGCGGCGTAGCGTTCGTCTTTGTGGCCGATCATGCTGTCGGCGGTGTTGATCGCCTTCAAAAGCGCGCCGCCGGTCAGCCCCGCGAGCGCGGTCCAGAGGATCGGCGCGACCACGCCGTCGGAGAAGTTCTCCGCGAGGCTCTCGATCGCGGCCCGCGCCACGCCCGCTTCGTCGAGAACGTCCGGATTGCGGCCAACGATCATCGCAACCGCCCGCCGTCCTTCGTCGAGGCCGCGGTCGAGCCCGTCGGCGACGGCGCCGACATGCTTGTCCAGGCTCTTCTGCGCCGGCAGGCTCGCGGCGAGAAGCGCCAGCGCGGCGAAGCCGAGCGCGCCCTCGGGCACGAGCAACCGCGTCGCCGCCTCGGCAACGAGCGCGACCGGCGCGAGCGTCAGCGCCAGCGCCAGCCCGCCGAGCCCGCGGCGCGCGGCGAAGCCGAGGTTCGCGCGATTGAGCCGCGCCTCGAGCCAGCCGAGCCCGCCGCCGATCCAGGTGACGGGATGGCCAATCGCGCGATAGAGAGGCGCCGGGTAGCCGACCAGCGCTTCGATGAGGAGCGCTAAGAGCGCGAGCGCCGGCGATAGCGAAAGGGACATGGCGATGTCTGGCGCGACCTCTTGATGCCGGGGCGGACCTCTTGATGTCGGGACACATCCCGGCGGCAGGCCTTGCCGCGTTTGCCTACCACGGCGGCGCGCTCGACGTCGCCCGCCGGCTCCATCCCGACGCGCCCCGCCCGTGGGTCGATCTCTCGACCGGGATCAACCCGCATCCCTATCCCTTGCCCGATTTCCCGTCCGCGGCGTGGAGGCGCCTGCCGGACGGCGCGGCGCTGGCCGCGCTCGAGGCCGCGGCGGCGGCCCGCTACGGCGCTGAGCCGGAGGCGGTCGTCGCCGGTCCAGGCTCACAGGCGCTGATCCATACTCTGGCGCGGATCGCGCCGAAGGGGGTCGTCGCCGCGCTCGGGCCCACCTACCGGGGCTATGGCGAAGCCTTCGGCTGCGTCGGCGCGCGGGTTCTCGAAGCCGCCTCGCTCGGGGCTCTCGCGGACGTCGATGTGGCGATCGTCGTCAATCCGAACAACCCGGACGGTCGCGTCGCCGGCCGCTTCGACCTCCTCGACCTGCACGCGCGCCTCGAGGCGCGCGGCGGCTGGCTCGTCGTCGACGAGGCCTTCGCCGATTTCGACGGCGGGGAAAGCCTCGCGCCGTTCCTGCCGCGGCAGGGCGCGGCGGTCCTGCGCTCCTTCGGCAAGACTTATGGCCTCGCCGGATTGAGGCTCGGCTTCGCCGCCGCCTCGCCCGACATCGCCTTGGGCTTGCGCGCCGCGCTCGGCCCGTGGCCGGTCAGCGGCCCGGCGATCGCAGTCGGCGTCCCGGCGCTCGCCGATGAGGCGTGGCTGAGCGCGACCGGCGCACGGCTCGCGGATGAGGCCGCCCGGCTCGACGCGCTGCTTCATGCGAGCGGCTGGCGCATCCTCGGCGGCACGCGGCTCTTTCGCCTGGCCGCCCGGGACGACGCCAAAGCCATCTTCGATCGCCTGCTCGCCGCCGGCATTCTGCTCCGCCCTTTTGCCGACGCGCCGGACCGGCTGCGTTTCGGCATTCCGGCCGAAGAGGCACATTGGCGGCGACTGGCCGCGGCCCTCGGCGGCGAGGTTAACTTGTAGACGCGGTCGCCGAGTCCGTCGCACTGCGAGCGGCTTGCCGCTGCCTCGCAAAGACGGCCGATGCGCCAAAACCTTCGCCTTAGAGGACTTTCACCTCATACCCCTCGCGGGTCTCCGCATCCCGCTGGCGGGGAGACGGCCCCCCGCCGGTGTCCCGCCGGTGGGGCCAGCGGGCCATCGAACTAAAAGCGGGGCGTCGCCGCCCCGCTCCGCACAACCGGCTCGAAAAGGCGCCTAATACCCTCTGCTGTCGTCCGCCATCGCAGGCGCCAGACTGACGGTCACGCTGGCAGCCACGCCACAAGCCATCGTCAGAGCCACCAGCAGAAACAGCACGCTTCGCATTTTCCCCTCCGCGAGCTCAGGCATCCCGCCGAGCAACAACCACTCTCGCACAATCGCGCGAAGCGCGATGTGAGCGCCATCACGGCGCGGGCGACATTCCGCTGAAGCAGCCAATGCCGTCATGACTGAGCTTGTTCCGGCTACTCCACGCGTCGGGCTATCGCAGGCGACGGCTGACGCGAGCTTGCAATGGTTTCCGGGCCCGCCGTGAAAGTAACGGCTGTTCGCCCGAAAGCGTTCTCAAGCTTCCGGGTTGGCGAGAAAGCTGCCGTGCCGCCCGGCGCCGTCGCGGAAGCGGGCCGAGCCCTCGTCCGTCTCGCCGCTGGCGATCGTCTCGAGACCGCGCTCGACCTCGTTGCGGATCGCCTCGTCGCCGCTGAGCTCCCACTGCTCGATCGCCGACAGGCGGTCGTTGCGCAGTCCTGTCTGGGGAAAGCCGCAGAGCGTGCGGGCGAGCGCGGCTGCGCGGGCGAGCGCCGCGCCGTCGTCCGTCAGCTCGTTGACGAGGCCGATGCGGAGCGCCTCCTCGGCCCCGACCGGCCGGCCGGTCAGGATCAGCTCCATCGCCCGGCCGTGGCCGACGATGCGCGGCAGCCGGATCGTGCCGAGGTCGACGAGCGGCACGCCAAAACGGCGATTGAAGAGCCCAAACGTCGCCGAACGCGAGGCGATCCTCAAGTCGCACCAGAGCGCGAGCTCCATGCCGCCAGCGACCGCCGGACCTTCGACGGCGGCGATCACCGGCTTGCCGAGCCTGAGGCGCGTCGGCCCCATCGGCCCGAATTCCCCCGAAAGCTCGAATGGGCGCTGCTCGCCGTCGGCAATCGCACGGAGATCGGCCCCGGCGCAGAAGGCGCCGCCGGCGCCGGTCAGCACCGCGACGTCCGCAGCCGGGTCGGCGTCGAAGCGGCGGAAGGCCTCGAAGAGCGCATGCGCGGTCGGCAGATCGACCGCGTTGCGCCGCTCGGGCCGCTCGATCGTGACCACGGTAACCCGCCCGTCGGCGCGGACGGAAACGGTCGCGCTCATGCCGGTCGTCCGGACTTCGCTTTCGCCATGGAACCCGTTTAGCATCAATCGAATCGATCGGTAAGAATCGATGGCGATGGCGCGGCCGACGCCGCTTGACCCTCCGGGCCGCCTCGGGCAAGGCAGCGCGCTCAGAACCGAACGGCCTTCGACATGTCCAAAAAGCCGGCGCCTCCGCCAACAGCCGCCGCGGCTTCGGGCGGCATTCTGGCGGGTATCGCCCGTCGGCCACGCCTTCTCATCGGGGCGGCCCTGATGGTCGCGACTTATCTTTTGTCGCTGTGGTTCCCTTTCGTGCTTCGGCAGCCGACCCGCCTTCTCATCGCCTGGAACGTCGGCGCCTGGGCCTTCCTCGTCATGATCGCGCAAATGATGGCGGACCCGCGCCGGCACGCGCGCGCCCAGGCGGCGCCCGAGGACGAGGATCAATGGACGCTCGTGTTCCTTGGCATCGTGGCGTCCTGGGCCGCCGTCGCGGCGATCGTCTGGGAACTGGGCCGGGTCAAGGAGATGGCCGGCCTACTCAAGGCGGGGCATCTTACGCTCGTCGCCGCGACCATCCTCAGCGCCTGGACCTTCCTCAATGTGATGTTCGCGCTGCACTATGCAGGGGTCTACTTCCAGCCCCTGTCCGGGAAGATCCGCGGCGGTCTCGATTTCCCCGGCAACCCCGAGCCGGGGTGGGGCGAATTCGTCTATCAGGCCTTCGTCATCGGCTGCACCTTCGCCAGCTCCGACGTCAATGTCACCTCGACGCGGATGCGCCGCATTGTCGTGATCCAGGGCGTGGTGTCGTTCTTCTTCAACGCGATCATTCTCGCCCTCACCATCAACATCGCGGCAAACTTGTTCTAAGACGCCAGCGACTCGCAGGAACGGGACCCTCGATGACCGAATCCGACGCCTCGAACCGCGTCCGCGCCGCGCTGCCGCGCGGGCTGATCGACCGCGACGCCGCCGACATCGCCGCGGCCGAAGCGATGCTGGCGAAGATCCGCGACGTCTACGAACTCTACGGCTTCGAGGCGGTCGAGACGCCGTTCATCGAATACACCGAAGCCCTCGGCAAGTTCCTGCCCGACCAGGACCGGCCGAACGAGGGCGTGTTCTCGTTCAAGGACGACGACGAGCAATGGCTGTCGCTGCGCTACGACCTGACCGCGCCGCTCGCCCGCTATGTCGCCGAGACACTACGATAGGCTGCCGAAGCCCTACCGCTCCTATCGCGCCGGCTGGGTGTTCCGCAACGAAAAGCCCGGCCCCGGCCGCTACCGTCAGTTCATGCAGTTCGACGCCGACACGGTCGGCGCGGCCTCGCCGGCGGCGGATGCGGAAATGTGCATGATGGCGGCCGACTGCCTCGAGGCGCTCGGGATTGCGCGCGGCGACTATGTCGTCAAGGTCAACAACCGCAAGGTGCTCGACGGCGTGATGGAGGCGATTGGCCTCGGCGGGCAGGACAGCGCTCGGGCGCCGGCTATCGGTTTTGCGCGCGATCGACAAGCTCGACCGGCTCGGTCCTCAGGGGACGTGCGGGCGCTGCTCGGCGCCGGGCGCAAGGACGAAAGTGGCGACTTCACGAAGGGCGCCGGGCTTGCCTCCGATGCGATCGGCCGCGTGCTCGCCTACACCGCCGCTCGCGCGGGCGACAGTCTCGCAACAATCGCGGCGCTCGCGCCGGCGGTGCAAGGGTCGGCGACGGGCGAAACGGGGCTTGCGGAACTCAGCGAAATCGTCGCGCTCGTCGAGGCCGGCGGCGCCTACGACCGGGTCGCATCGTCGACCCCTCGGTCGTGCGCGGTCTCGAATATTATACCGGCCCCGTCTTCGAAGCCGAGCTGACCTTCGAGACGCCCGGCGAAGACGGCAGGCCCATTCGCTTCGGCTCGGTCGGCGGCGGCGGGCGCTATGACGGCCTCGTCGCCCGCTTTCGCGCCGATCCAGTCCCGGCGACCGGCTTTTCGATCGGCGTGTCGCGGCTGCTCGCGGCGTTGCGGGCGATCAAAAGCCCGATCGTCGCCGCCGCCGAGGCGCCCGGCCCCGTCGTCGTGCTCGCGCTCGACCGCGACGCGAAGTCGATGGCGAACTACCAGCGCCTCGTCGCCTCGCTGCGCGCGGCCGGTATTCCGGCCGAACTCCATCTCGGCGAGGGCGGCATGAACGCCCAGCTCAAATACGCCGACAAGCGCAGGAGCCGCTGCGCCGTCATCCAGGGTTCGAACGAACGCGACGCGCGCGGGCGGCCCGCAAGTGACGATCCGCGATCTGAAGCTCGGAGCCGAGCTCGCCCGAGCGACCAAGGACCGCGCCGACTATCTCGAGCTGCGCCGGCGCGCCCAGTTCGCCGCTCCGGAAAGCGAGATCGTCGAGCGCGTGCGCGAGGTGCTCGCCAGGCGATGACCCCGCTTCTCCTTTTGCGGGAGAAGAGCCTGCCTCCGGGATGGCGCGCTGCGCCGGATTGAGGGGTCCCGCGCCGTCGAGCGCGGCGCTTCCGCGCCTCTCGCCGCAACCCTTACAAGGGTCGAGGGAAACGAAGCCGATTTGCTTCGCTTCCGCAGCGGGCGTAAAGCGAAAGATGACGGCAAGAAGTCAGCCTGAGGGGGCCGGATGAACGGCGTCAAGAACGTCACCGCCCCGGCCCATGCGCGCCGCTTCGGCAAGGCGCGGCAGGCGCGAGCGGCGTCGATCCTCGAAGACTATACCGAGCTCATCGCCGATCTGCACGCCGCCAACGGCGAAGCGCGCATGACCGACATCGCCAATCACCTCGGCGTCGCCCATCCGACCGCGAGCAAGACGATCGCGAGGCTGAAGCGCGAAGGGCTGGCGCGATCCGAGCCCTATCGCGGCGTTTTCTTGACCCCGGCCGGCCAGGCGATGGCCGAACGGTCCCGCCAGCGCCACCGCCTGGTGGTCGACCTCCTCGTCGCCGTCGGCGCGCCGCGCGAGGCGGCCGAAGCCGACGCCGAGGGCATCGAGCATTATGTGTCGCACGCGACGCTCGACGCTTTCGCGGCGTTCCTGAAGAAGCGCGGGTGAGAGCCGCAGCAGCGCCGGCGTTTCCCTACTTCCCTTCGACAGAAACCAGGGTCAGCCCCTGAATGCCCTCGAGCTTGGCCGCGATCTCACCCGCCGCAACGTACACGTCTTTGTTTTCGTTGCACTCGAGACCTGCCACCACTTCGTCAAGACCGAAGGGAATGGACGCAAACGCCAGACAGTTCTGGAGGCTCATTGAACGGAGCGCCTCCGCAACCTCCTGCGGAGATTTCGAACCCGTCTTCAGGAAAACGCGAGCCTTCTCGGTCGCGGCCGCGCCGTCGACAGCCGCGAGTTGAATGAGGGCGGCCATCCCCAACGCAATTGATCGGCGTTTATGCATGAGCCACCCAATTGGCCGCCTGTGAACGAGACGCCGCCGGAGATCCGTCAGTCAATTGAATGCGCCACGCGGCGGTTCGCCGCTTGCACATTGTCGGCGGCCGCCCGCGCGCGGGTATCCGGGGTGACGCAGACCGTGTCATTGGGGAACGCCTCTCGCCACACGAAGCCTGAGAGACAAGTGAACTTGCCGAATTGCCCCCCCTTCGGATCGATTCGCGACAGAGCAGCGGCATTATCGGCTGCGGTTTGCGACCGGGTCTGGGGCGTGACGCATATGTGGTCGACACTCGAAGCTTCGCGCCACACGAAGCCCGAACGACAGGTGTCGTCAGCGGCCCAAGCGCTGGACTCGACGCTCACAAGGAAGACAAGAGAAGCGAACGGGGGGAGCGCGCCTATCATGCTGCGCATCATCATTTCAAGTCTCCTGATAAAATGAGTGGAAGGAGAAATCTTGCTTTTTACTATGCGTTTCCTGCGCTAGCAGAATCCGAGCCGACTCGCAGTGACCTTCATCACAGCACTGTTTGAGCGAATTCGGTCCACTCGGAAAAGGTGAACCGCGCCATACCGCCGGCTTGCGCCCAATTCCGAGAAAGTGTGAGCCGGTCGCGACAATCGCGGGCTCGTTGTCGATTGTACGGACAATTCGAGCGGCAGCGATCGTTTGCGTTGGTCTTGCCGGGCTTATGGACGCCGATGTGCCGAAGCCCGGCCTTCGGGAAGAGCGCGCTTACGCCGCCGCGACCTCGAGCTTCGCCTTCGCCCTCAGCCCGATCAGATGGCAGATGGCGAACACGAGGTCGGCGCGGTTCATCGTGTAGAAGTGCAATTCCTCGACGCCCTGGTCGATGAGGTCGATCACCTGCTCGGCGCAGACGGCGGCCGCCACCAGGCGGCGGGTGGCGGGATCGTCCTCGAGGCCGTCGAAGCGTTCGGCGAGCCATGACGGCACGCTCGCCCCGGCGCGGCGGGCGAAATTCGCCGTCTGCCGGAAATTCTGCACCGGGAAGATCCCCGGCACGATCGGGATCCGGATGCCGGCCGCGCTGGCCACGTCGAGGAAGCGGAAATAGGCGCTGTTGTCGAAGAAGAACTGGGTGATCGCCCGGTCCGCCCCGGCGCCGACCTTGCGCTTCAGCACCTCGATGTCGTGCAAGAGCGTCGGGCTCTGCGGATGCTTCTCCGGATAGGTCCCGACCGACACCTCGAAATTGCCGATTTCCTTGGCGTCGGCGACGAGGTCGGCGGTCGCCCGGTAGCCGTCGGGATGCGCCTCGTAGGGCGCGTCGAGCCCGACCGACGGATCGCCGCGCAGCGCCACGATGTGGCGGACGCCGGCGCCGTGATAGGCGGCGAGGGTCTCGCGGATTTCATCGCGCGAAGCGCCGACGCAGGTGAGATGCGCGGCAGGCCTCATCGTCGTCTCGCGCACGAGGCGGGCGACCGTCGTGTGGGTGCGTTCGCGCGTCGACCCGCCAGCCCCATAGGTGACCGAGACGAAGGCCGGGTCGAGCGGTTCGAGCCGCCTTGCCGCCTCCCAGAGATTGGCCTCCATCTCGGGCGTCTTCGGCGGAAAGAACTCGAACGAGACGCTGACGTGCGCCCCGCCGCGGCTCAGGGGAACGGGCTTTGCGGCCATTTAAGCAAACTCCAGGTCCGATTTCGGGAACGCGTCGGAGATGATGCGCGGGTCCTCGGCCAGCCAGAGCGCGACCGTCAGCTTGCCGGATTCGCCTGGGGCCGGCGGCACGCGCATCGAGCGGATGTCAGCGAGGCCGGCCTCCTGGAGCAGGCTCTCGATCTCGGAAATGGCGAAGCCAAGATGCCGATGGGCGAAGTCGGCGCGCAGATAGTCCTCTTCGTGCTGGTCGAAATCGACGATGACCAGCCGGCCGCCGGGCGCGACCGCGCGCGCAGCCTCCTTCAGGGCCCTGGCCGGGTCGTCGAGGAAGTGCAGCACCTGATGGATGACGACGAGATCGTAGCCGTCGCGCTCGACCGGCGCGGCATAGATGTCGCCCTGGCGCAATTGCACATGGCGCAAGCCCGCTTCGTCGATGCGGCTGCGGGCGAGCGCCAGCATGGCGGCGCTCTGGTCGACGCCCACGGCGCGCACGGCGCGAGGCGCCAGTACTTCCAGCATCCGCCCGGTGCCGGTGCCGAGATCGAGCAGGCTGCGGAAAGGCTTTTCGCCGATGATCTGCATGAGCGCGGCTTCGACCCGCTCCTCCGGCGCATGCAGGGCGCGGATCGTGTCCCAGTCCGCCGCCCGCTCGGCGAAATAGGCCGCCGCCTGCCGGCGGCGAGCCTCGCGCGCGACCTCGAGGCGCCCGCGGTCGGCGGCGAGCGTCGGGTCGGCGCGATCAAGGCGGCTGACGAGGTCACGCGCCAACGCGCCGCCCTCATCGGCGAGCCGGAAAAAAGCCCAGGCGCCCTCGCGGCTGCGCACCGCGAGTCCGGCTTCGACCAGGAGCTTGAGATGGCGCGACACACGCGGCTGCGACTGGCCGAGAATGGCGACGAGCTCGCTGACGGTAAGTTCGGCCTCGTTGAGCAGGCAAAGGATGCGCAACCGCGTCGATTCCCCCGCCGCCTCGAGGCTGGCGAGCAAGGCGGGGAAGGAGAGCGGCCGCGGCGGAGCGTGATCTTTAGACATAAACATATCTTTATGTCTAATATTGCCAGCGCGCAAGTGCAAACGCAACGGTATTTTGAACCGTAGTTTACATCCCTAAAATCAAGCAGATATGGCGCTATCTTGATGCAAAGCGTGCGGCGGCGCCGGCTGCCGTCGGCTTCGTTTGGTTTTTCTTGACGATCGCGCGCTCGCTGTGCGCTTGGCGCGCTCTTCCCTGGTCCTGTTTGTTGGCCTAGCAGGGAGACCAATCCTCCTGTTCCGCCCTTTCCTTCCGCACGAGCAAATCCGCTGAACGACATGAAATGCCGTGGATTTCGTGCAATCGTTGGAGGCGCGGCCGAGCGATTCGCCCTGTTGGCAGGGAGTAACAGGCCCAACGGTGCTTCTCCGCCAGCGCTTCTACGAAGGCCGACGCAACGACCGAGGGTGAAGATCGAAGCGATCCGGGACGCCTACAAGAAACAGTTCGATCAGGAAGAATCGCCCCTGCGGGTAAACATGACGGTATGCGTCGGCCTCTAATACCCCCTTTGCCGATCCACCACGTTTCTGAGCGGCTCGCCGCGCTCGAATGCCTCAATCTGCCGGGCGATGGCGGCGGCGACCGCATGCGGCGCCGAGATGGCGGCATTGTGCGGGCTCACATAGACATTGGGGTGCGTCCAGAGGCGCGAGGAGGCGGGCAGCGGCTCGCGCTCGAACACGTCGAGCGACGCGCCTTTGAGAACGCCGGAATCAAGCGCGGCGAGAATGTCGGTCTCGACCTGAAGGCCGCCGCGGCCGGCGTTGATCAGGACCGGGCCGCCGAGCGGTCCGCCCTGCTTCATTTGCGCAAACAGCGAGCCGTTCAGCAACCCGCGCGTGGCCGGCGTCAGCGGCAACAGAACGACGAGTATGTCCGTCTGCGCCAGCAGGCGCTTCAGGCCGTCGGGGCCGCAGAAACAGGCGATGTCCGCCGCTTTCGGCGTGGCGGTCCAGCCGGCGACTTTGAACCCCATCGCCTTGAGCTTCGTCGCCGCGTCCATGCCGAGCGCGCCGAGGCCGAGCACGCCGACCGCGACGTCCGCCGCCTTCGGCTGGCCGCCGTCATCCGCCCAGACACGCTCCTGCTGCTGGCGCTCATAGCGCCTGAGCTGTCGCAGGTGGATCAGCGCATGCATGACGACCCACTCGCTCATTCGGTCGCGGAGATCAGCATCGACGATGCGCACGATCGGCGCCTCGGGCAGGGCCGGGTCGGTGAAGAGATGGTCGACGCCGGCGCCGAGCGAGAAGATGGCTTGCAAATTGGGCAGGTCGCCGAGCGCGCCCGGCGGATGGCTCCAGCTCAGCGCGTAGCGGACGGCGGCGCGATCGAACGGCTCGCCGAGGATCGCCACTTCATGCGAAGGCATGAGTTGGCTGAGCCGCGAACGCCAGGCGGCGTCGTTCCAGCCGGGCGCCGCGATGAGGATGCTCATTGCGGGGCGATGCGGGCGACGACCGGATCGGGGCGGGCGGGCGGCGCGGCGCCAAGGCGATAGGCGGCGCGAAGACGCCGGGCCGCGGCTTCCGCCTCGTCCGGCCGCCGCGCATGAACCCGCGCCAGCGGCGCGTCCGGGCCGACCTCCGCTCCGATCGGCGCGAGATCGGTGAGGCCGACCGCGGGGTCGATCGCGTCCGAGGCCCTCGCCCGCCCGCCGCCGAGTTCCACCACCGCGAGCCCGACCGCGCGCACGTCGACGCCGACCACCCGTCCGCGGCCTTCCGGCATCGCCTCGAGCGAGAATCGGCGTCCGGGGAAGCATCGCGTGGGCATGGGACAGGAAATCCTTCGGGCCGCCGAGCGCCGCGACCATGCGCTCGAAGCGCTCGGCCGCTGCGCCCGAGTCGAGCGTCCGCTGCATCAACGACGTCCCGTCCGCGACGTCTTTCGCGACCCCGCCGAGCGCGAGGAGTTCGGCCCCAAGCGCCAGCGTTACCCGGTGCAGGCGCGGATCGCGCTTCGCTCCGGTCAGAAAGTCGACGGCGTTGCGCACCTCGACTGCATTGCCGGCGGCGCTGGCGAGCGGCTCGTTCATGTCGGTGATCAAAGATACGGTCGGCAGGCCGGCGCTGCCGGCCACCGTCGCAATGCTCTCCGCCAGCTCGCGCGAGCCTTCGAGCGATTCCATGAACGCGCCGGACCCGGTCTTCACGTCCATAACCAGGCCTTCGAGCCCGGCGGCGAGCTTCTTCGACAGGATCGAGGCGGCGATGAGCGGAACCGATTCGACCGTCGCCGTCACGTCGCGGATGGCGTACAGACGCCGGTCGGCGGGGGCGAGAGCGGCCGTCTGGCCGATGATGGCGCAACCCGCCTCGCGGACAACCTGCTTGAAGCGGAGAAGATCGGGCTGCGTCACGTAGCCGGGGATCGAATCGAGCTTGTCGAGCGTGCCGCCGGTGTGGCCGAGGCCGCGCCCCGAGATCATCGGGACGAAAGCGCCGCAGGCAGCCAGCATCGGCGCGAGCATGAGCGACACGTTGTCGCCGACGCCGCCGGTTGAATGTTTGTCGAGGATGGGTCCAGGCAGGTCAGGCGTGCGCCAGTCGAGCGTTTCGCCGGAGAGGGTCATGGCGCGGGTCAGCGCGACCCGCTCTTCGAGCGACATGCCGCGAAAGAAGACCGCCATGGCGAAGGCGGCGGCCTGCCCCTCGGTGACCGCGCCGCTGGTCAGGCCGGCGATGAACTCGCCGATCTCGGCTTCGCTCAGCGGCCGCCCGTCGCGCTTGGCGCGGATGATCTCCTGCGGCAGGCTCATGCGGCTTTCAGCCCCGCGTGGACGCGGATGAAGCCGCGCAGCAGGCTCTTGAACCGGTCGGCGGCGAGCCGGGCGTATTCCTGCGTCTCGTCGTGGCTCGGATCGCCGCCGGCAAGGCCCGCGGCGAAATTGGTGACGACCGACACGGCGGCGCAGCGGAGACCGCAGCGGCGCGCCAGAATGACTTCCGGTACGGTCGACATGCCGACCAGATCGGCCCCGAGAATGCGGGCGGCGCGGATTTCCGCCGGGGTCTCGAAGCTCGGCCCCGAGAACCACATGTAGACGCCGTCGTGGAGCTCGATGGCGGCGGCGCGCGCCGCCTCGCGCAGTTCGGCGATGAGAGCGCCGTCATAGGCCTGGGTCAGCGGCACGAAACGCTCCGCGCCCGTGTCGCCGATCAGCGGGTTGGCCCCGGCGAAATTGATATGGTCCCTGATCGCGACCAGCGAAGGCGGCGTCCACTCCTTGTTGAGGCCGCCGGCGGCGTTGGTGAGCAGCAAGGTTTCGCCGCCGAGCCGGCGGAACGTCTCGATCGCGACGCGCATCTCGGCCGGGTCGCCCCGTTCGTAATAATGGCCGCGGCCTTGAAAGAACGCGAGCCTGCGCCCCTCGACGCTGCCGACGACCAGTCGCCCGGCGTGGCCCTCGACAGTCGGCACGGGAAACCCGGGGATGTCGGGATAGGAGACCGCGATCGCGTCGCTCGCTTCATCCGCCAGCGACCCGAGCCCGGTGCCGAGCACGATGGCGAGCGGCGGCAGGGCGCCGAGGCCGCGGCGTTTCAATTCGGCGATCGCCGCCTCGATTTGGGTTGGCAAGGGCTCCTCCTGAAGTCCTAGACGCGGCGATGAAACCGCTCACCTGCGGAACACGGCCGTTCGCTCGGATAACGCCCTTTAGAACATGTCGTCCTCCCAGAGTATCGGCGAGCGAAATCTCCCGCCAGCTCAATTCTCGGCAAATGCTGGCGGCCGTGTCGGCCATGCCTGTCGCCGTGAGACGCGCTGGCTCGGCCAGCCCGGCGATGATCGAGGGAACCAGCGAAGGCTGCGCGACGTTGCGATGTCCATGCCGCTACAGCGTTCCGCTGGCGACTCCAGTTTCTCGGCTCGCCCGCATTGGACAAGCCCAAGACGCAGACAAGCGATGGAGGCTTGAGCGACCTAGCAACCCCACAGGACTGCTTCCTCGGCGGCGCCATCGCAATCTGGCCATATCAGCAGCTAACGCTGTAAGCGGCGGGTTTCTCATTCGAATTCAGCGGAATTAGGAAAGGGATGGTTTGGCTGCGCTCGAGTACGAGGCGAAAAAATGGAGCTTCTGTGGCGCCGGGGCACTGGCGAAGCCATAGGGGTTTCGTGTAATGGCGTTTTCGGGCTTCCGGCACGGTAACCTTGGTTAAACCGTCATGTTCTAGGGTAACTGAAGCTTAACTGTTTGAACCGAGTGGGGTGGGGAATGAAGACGAACGGCATCTTATTGGGGCTGGCGCTGGCGGTCAGCGCGATGGCGAGCGCATGCCAGCCCGTCATCCAGGCCGGCTTGCCGGACCCCAAACTCACCGAGCGCGACAAG
The DNA here is from genome assembly GCA_963820795.1 of uncultured Alphaproteobacteria bacterium. GTDB lineage: Bacteria > Pseudomonadota > Alphaproteobacteria > Rhizobiales > Beijerinckiaceae > Roseiarcus. Next base: position 165,476 of record CAWGBJ010000009.1, on the reverse strand, counting down.
CAGATGATGGCGCTCGCCGAGCCGGATGAATGGCGCATCCCCGACGTCCGCAACATCGTCGAGTATCACAGCAGCGAAAAGCCCGGCACGATCATCGTCGACACCGGCCCGCGCAATCTCTATTTCGTTCTGCCCAACAACAAGGCGATCCAGTATCGCGTCGCGACGGGCGAGGAAGCCTATGGCTGGACCGGACGCGCGACGGTCGGTGCGATGAAGGAGTGGCCCACCTGGATGCCCACCGCGTCGATCATGCAGCGCTGGCCGCAGTTCCAGGTCTATATCCAGCACGGCCCGCTCGAAGGCCGGTGGGACAACCCGCTCGGCGCCCGCGCCCTCTATCTCTTCCAGGGCAACCAGGACACGCTCTATCGCATCCATGGCACCAACGAGCCGTCCGAAATAGGGCAAGCCGTTTCGTCCGGTTGCATCCGCATGCGCGACATGGACGCGATCGACCTCTACAACCGCGTCCACATCGGCACGCCGGTGGTGGTGCAGTAGCATCCTCCGCCTTTCTGCTGGCGGCGCGGTTTGGGGCGAGATCGGCAAAGGCGGCGGGTGCAGTGCTGCACGCCATCAGCGATGGTGCGAGCCTGTGTGCGACGGGCGCCGCTTCCCGATTGTCGACGTGGGGGACAATCGATCTTCCGGCTCGCGCCAATCGGCCGGCCCGTCAGTGGCGCGGAGACGCGCCCAGCGCCAGCGGCGCGAAGGCCTTGGCCACCGTCTCGTAGACCTTGCGCTTGAACGGCACGACGACGTCGGGCAGGCGCTCGAAGCGCTCCCAGCGCCATTGGTCGAACTCGGCCTCGTGCTCGCCGCCGGCCGGCCGGCGCACGTCGATTTCGTCCTCGTCGCCGACGAAGCGGAAGAGGAACCACTTCTGTCTCTGCCCGCGGTACCGCCCGCCCCAGCGCTGCGTCGCGTCGGCCGGCAGGTCGTAGTGCAGCCATTCCGGCATTTCGGCGATGAGTTCGGCCGAGCGCACGTTGGTTTCTTCCCAGAGCTCGCGCCTGGCGGCGTCGAGCGGCGCCTCGCCGTCGTCGACCCCTCCTTGCGGCATCTGCCATGACCGCGCGTCCAGGACCTCGTCGCCGCGCTTGCGCTTGCGCCGGCCGATGAAGGCCTCGCCGTCGCGATTGACGAGCACGACGCCGACGCCGGGCCGATAGGGCAGATCGTCCTTCATGAGCTTGCTACGCCTTTCGAACCGCTTGCCGAACCGCTTGGACTGCTTGAGCCCAGCCTAGCAAATTTCCGCCGCGGCGCGACATTCATCGCCGGACGTGTCCTGTTGACCTCGCGGAGGCGCTTCCGCCAGCTCGGCGGCTTGTCGAAAGGGCCGTTGCGGCGCAGGGTCGCAAACGTCGCGCTTGCGAGGAACCCCGGATGATCGCCAATCTCATCACCGACGTCGAGGGCGTGCGGGTCGGCAGCGCCGATGACGCGCGCCTCGCCTCGGGCGTCACAGCCGTTCTCTTCGACGAGCCGGTCGTCGCCGCCATCGCGATGAATGGCGGCTCCCCGGCTTTGCGCGACACGGCGCTGCTTGAGCCGGAGATGATGGTCGAGCGCATCGACGCTTTCGTCCTCTCCGGCGGCTCGGCTTACGGTCTCGACGCCGCCGGCGGCGCCATGGCGTTCCTCGCCTCGATCGGCCGCGGCTTCGTTGCGCACGGCGCCAGAGTGCCGATCGTGCCCAGCGCCAGCCTCTTCGACCTCGCCAACGGCGGCGACAAGAACTGGGGCCGGCAGCCGCCGTACTGGGAGTTCGGCTATGCGGCCGCCGCCGATGCGCTCGCCGGTCCTGAGGATTTCGAGCTCGGCACCGCGGGCGCCGGCTTCGGCGCCTCGACCTATGACTTAAAGAGCGGGCTCGGCTCGACCAGCGCTGTGACCACGCGGGGCTTTCGGGTCGGCGCCCTCGTTGTCTGCAATTCGGTCGGCCGGGCGACGCGGGGCCTCACCCAGCACTTCTGGGCTGCGCCTTACGAGCGGGGGGGCGAATTCGGCGGCCGCGGCTTCGGACCGGACGAGATCGAGGACGCGCTGACGCTGCGCCTCAAGAGCGACCTGCCGGCCAACACCGACCTTGCGGTGGTGGCGACCGACGCGCCGCTGACCAAGGCGCAGGTCAAGCGGGTGGCGATCATGGCGCAGGACGGTTTCGCGCTGGCGCTCCGCCCCGCCCATGCCCCGGGCGACAACGACGCCGTCTTCGCCGCCACCACCGCGAAAGCCGCGGAGGCGCCCGACCTTCGCGACCTGACCGAAATCGGCATGCTCGCCGCCGAGTGCGTCGCCCGCGCCGTCGCCCGCGGCGTCTACGAAGCAACGCCGCTCAAGGTTGCCGGCGCAAAGCCGACGTGGAAGGAGCGGTTTGGGGAATAGTTCGCTTTCTGCGGCAACCCTCCCCTCCAACCTCTCGAGCGCCGTGCAGCGGGGAAGCGCGGGTTCAGATTTCGATGATACTGCGATAATTGCGTGCAGAAAAACAGAATAACGCATACAATTCCGTCATGCTTGAAGACGCTTCCACTGTCGCCATCTTCTCCGCCGGCCGAGGGCCCGCAATATAACCGATCGTACTTGTCCAAAAGGCGCCCAGAATACTTTTCCGGGCGATGGACGCCGGCAAGCCATTGAAATCACTCATTTCCAACGAGAGAATCCAAGGGAATCCAAGACAATCCAACAGGGCCAAAAATGGTAAGCTAGAGAGACTTCCCAGATTCCAAGAAAGTCCAAATTGCCGGCAACGCGGCCGGCCGGCGGCCAAAGGGGCGCGCTCAGGGTTCCGCGCCGCCGGCCTTGCGCCAGACGAGCATCGCCGCCGCCAGATCCTCGATCGCCGCGCCTATCGACTTGAAGAGGGTGATCTCGTCTTCGCTCCTACGCCCTTGCGCGCCACGGCAGAGCGCCGGCAGGTCGGCGACGACGTCGGCCCGTGTGATCGCGCCGCTCCTGAGCCCGAGCGCGACGTCGCCGCCCTCGACGCAGGCGGCCTCGGTGTCGATGAAGATGCGCGCCCGCCTCAGCGCCTCGTCGTCCGCCTCCCGCATGCGCAGGTTGAACGCGCCGACGAGGTCGAGATGCTGTCCGGCGCTCAGCCATCGGCCTTCGATCAGCGGCGCCGTCGCCAGTGTCGCGCATGAGATCACATCGGCGGCGGCGACGGCCTCCGCCAGACTCTCCACGAAGCGCGCCGGCAGGCCCTCGGCGGCGAGCGTCTCGGCGACGCGACGGGCGCCCTCGGGGCGATGGTTCCAGACCGCGATCGTCTTGTACGCGCGCTGGCTGGCGTGCGCCCGTGCGAGGCAGGGCGCCAGCGCGCCAGCGCCGACGACCAGCAGACGTTCCGCGTCCTGCCGCGCCAAATGCTTCGCCGCGAGCGCCGACGCGGCGGCGGTGCGCCAGTGGGTAAGCCGCGTGCCGTCGAAGGTCGCCAGGGTCTCGCCGGTTCGGCCGGATTGCAGCACGTAGAGGCCCGTCACCACGGGCAATCGGCGCACCGCATTGCCGGGAAAGACGTTGACGATCTTGGCGCCGAGATAGAGGCCGACGCGCGAGGCGCTGTCCGTCCAGGCCGGCATCAGAAGGTGCGTCGCCTGAGGTTCGCCGGCGCGCTCGATCTCGTGATGATGGCGGGCCGGCGCGATGAAGCCGCCGCGCATCGCTTCGCTCAGGGCCTCGACCAGCGCGGGAAAATCGAGCGCCGCATCGATTTCCCCGGTCGAAAAGAACCGCATGGGATGGACCAACTCAGCCGCTCGGATGGACGGTCGGGGCGGATGGAGGATGCGCGACCTGCGCCGCCTCGGCCTGCGTCCGCCATTTCTCCGCCTCCGCGCGGTTTCGGCGAGAGGCGCGCCGATGGCGTCCTTGCGACAGCCAGGTGGCGAACGCGCCGGCGATGACGCCGAGCATCGCGGACACGATCGCAACCGCAAACAGCGGCGCCGCTATCGCGTAGGCCGGGTTGCCGATCGAGCCGAACGGATCGAACGACACGCTGACAATCTGCCGGTTGGCGAAGGCGAACAGCAGCAGAAAGATCGCGACAACGGCGAGAAAGACGATCTTCACGAAGCGAATCATGCCTGCCTCGTTCGCTCCATCGCGGCTCTGGGGCATCAGCGGGCGGCGGGCCGGCTCAAACCTGTTCGACCGCGCCGCGGTTGAGACGCTCGCGCATCTCCTTGCCGGTCTTGAAGAAAGGCGCAAGCTTCTCGGTGACCGGAACCCTGTCGCCGGTACGAGGATTGCGGCCGGTGCGCGCCTGGCGCTGCTTAGTCGAAAAGGCGCCGAAGCCGCGCAGTTCCACCCGCTCGCCGCGCGCCAGCGCATCGGCGATCTCGCCGAGAATCGCATCGATGATATTCTCGATGTCGCGCTGATAAAGGTGCGGGTTGCGGGCGGCCATGCGCTGCACAAGTTCAGACTTAATCACTGAAGACCCCAACTCGAAATGGCCCGGCGCATCTCTTGAGAAGCTTCATGCCCTGAATTGACTTGTCGGATCAATACGAAACATTTGTAAGCAGGCGCATCGGGGCGATCGAAGCGGCCCCGACGGCCTCAGGCTGAACGCTGCAGCTCATACTGACCCGTCTTGCGGAAGCGCACAAGGTATGTCGGGATGATCGCGTCCGGCGCCTGAGGCTCAATGCCAAGCCCGCTGAGGACGCGGCCCTCCGCTTCCGCTTTCGCCGAGACCACGTTGTCGACCGCGAGGAGGTCGACCTGATCGCGGGTTGTCGTCAGCAGCTTCGGGTAGCGCCCCAACGTCGCCTTGCTCGCGAACGCGCTCAAGGACCCGAGCAGGCGCGACGGTCCGAGCGGCAGCCCGACCAGCAGGCGCCGCCGGTCGATCGTCTGCAGGACGAGTTCTGCGGCCTCGCGCAGCGTCATCACTTGCGGGCCGCCGAGCTCGTAAGTCACGCCGGACCTGGCGTTGCCGGCAAGCGCGGCGGCCGTCGCCCGGGCGACGTCGCCCGCGTACACCGGCTGCAGGCGGGTCGCTCCGCCGCCTAGAAGCGGGATAACCGGCAGGAAACGCGCGAGCGCGCCGAACCGGTTGAAGAAGTCGTCCTCCGGGCCGAAAACGACCGACGGGCGAAGGACGACCACGTCGGGAAACGCCTCTCGCGTCGCAATCTCGCCGCGTCCCTTGCTGGCGATGTAGCGCGAGGGCGAGCGCTCGTCTGCGCCGATGCCCGAGACATGGACGTAAGCTTCGACGCGGGATTCCCTCACCGCCCGCGCCAGCGTCGCGGCGCCGTCGACATGCACCGCCTGATAGGTCTGGGCGCCGCTCTCCACCCGTACGCCGGTTGCGTTGACCGCCATCTCGGCGCCTTCGAGCGCGGCAGCCACAGAGGCCGGATAACGCAGGTTCGCCTGAACGGGCTGGATCTGGCCGACGACGCCGTCGGTTTGCAGGAAAGCCGCAAGATCGGGACGGCGCACTGCGACCCGAATGCGCCAGCCCTTGCGCGCGATCGCCCGCACGATGTGGCGGCCGACAAAACCAGAACCGCCGAACACCGTCGCCAGGCGGCTTTCTTCGAAAGTGGCGTCGGCCATCGGCACAATCTCCGGGCAGGGCGGAATGCGCCCCGTTTAGGCGATGAGCATACGCATGTACAGTCGCGAAAAAGCCAGAAAGCCCTTCGGTCGGAAGAGCTCAGGCGTTCGCCCGCTGCCGCGCCGCGATCACCTGGTCGGCTGTCCGGCCGGAGAGCTCGGCAAGATGGTCGAATCTCGTCTCGAAGGCGCCGACGCCCGCGGTCGCAGAGCGCAATTCGACGATGAGGTCGCCGATTTCGGCTTCCGGAATGAGGGCCCGCAGCGCCTCCCAGCCAGTCCAGCCCGGTCGGGCCTCGAAGCCGAGGATCTGGCCGCGACGCGCGCTGACGAGGGCGCTCGCCCGCGCCAGCGCGTCGGAGGGAACGTAGATCGTCACCAGGAGGATCGGCTCGAGCAGTACGGGCCGCGCCTTGGCCAGAGCCTCGTCGAGCGCGATCCTGCCGGCGGCGCGGAACGCCATGTCCGAGGAATCGACCGTATGGTAGGAGCCGTCGATCAGGGTGACGGACACGTCGACCACCGGAAACCCCAACGGCCCGCGCGCCAGCGCGTCCTTCGCCCCCGCTTCGACCGAAGAGAAATATTGTCTCGGCACCGAGCCGCCATGCACCCGCTCGGCAAAGGCGAACCCTTCGCCGCGCCCGCGCGGCGCCACCTCGACCACCACGTCGCCGAACTGGCCATGGCCGCCGGACTGCTTCTTGTGCCTCCCGCGCACGGTCACTGCGTCCCGGATCGTCTCGCGGTAGGCGACGGTGGGCTTCTGCGTCTGGATGGTCACCCCGAAGCGGTCGGCGAGGCGCTCAGTCGTCACGCGCAAATGCATCTCGCCCTGTCCGTGGAGCTTCATTTCGGACATCTCGGCGTCCTGGACGAAGGAAAGCGCGCGATCCTCCTCGCATAGCTTGGCGAGCGCGCTGGCGAGCCGCACTTCGTCCTTGCGATCCTTGACATGAATGGCGAAGGCCTGCGTCGGCTGCGGCGGCGCGGCGACATCGGCGGGCGGCGGAGCGGTCTTGCCGTCGGCGAAGCGGTCGCCAGTCGACAGAGCTTCGAGGCGGGCGAAGGCGATGGTGTCGCCCTCCTCGGCGCGTCCGACTTTGGACGATGTCGCCCCCATCAGCCGCGCCAAGCCGCCGATGCGCTCCTCGATTCCGCGCGAATTGACCACCGTCGCGCCATCGGCGAAGGCGCCGCGCAGCACCCGCGCCAACGACAGCTTGCCGCCATGAGCTGTGTGAACGGTGCGCATAACCTGGGCGAGGGCGGGGCCCTTGTCGTCGATGCCGAGGCGTCTTCGCGTATGGGCGATCGCTGGCGCTTCGTGGCGAACCGCTTTCAGGAGCCGCGTCACCCCGTGCCCGTCCGTCGCCGAGCCCATCAGCACCGGCACGACATGGCCTTCGCGCAATTCGCGTGCGAGGTCGTCGAACACGAGGTCCCTCGGCGGGTCGATGTCGCTGATGAGTTGTTCCATCAGCGCATCGTCGTAGTCCGCGAGCTTTTCCAGCATCGAGTAGCGCGCCTGTTTCTCTTCCGGGATGACGCCAGCCGGCATCTCGATGACGGTCGAGGGCGAGGCCTCCCGATAAACGAACGCGCGCTCGAGCGCGAGATCGACGAAGCCGGTGGCGACGCCGTTCTCCCACACGGGGATCTGTCGCAAGAGCAGCGGCGTGCGCGACGCGGGCTGAAGCATCTCGAGCGTCTCCCGCAGGCCGCCCGTCGCCTGATCGATCTTGTTAAGGAAAAGGAGCCGCGGCACGCCGAGTTCCTCGAGCTCGCGCAGAATGACCTGCAAGGCCGGAATTTTGCGCGGATCCGCTTCGCAGACGACGATCGCGGCGTCGCAGACGGGCAGCGCGTGCCGCATGTCGTGGATGAATTCGATTGAGCCGGGGCAATCGAAGAAAGTCAGCCGGTCGCCCATGTAGTCGATGCTGGCGACGTTGGGCTCGACGCTCATGGCGTGGTTGCGCGCCTCGGGGCTCGAATCGCCGATGCTCGTGCCTTCGCGCACGGATCCTTGCCGCGCCAAACCTCCGCCGCGCGCCAGGATCCCCTCGAGAAGGCTCGTCTTCCCGCTCTGGAACGGGCCGACAATGGCGACGAGGCGGGGACCGGGCACGCGGTGCTCATTGTTTCCTGCAGTCAAGATCGGGCTCCCTCAAGTTTTATTAGCGGCGTCGACCGCCGATTTGTTGGACGCGCGCGGGGCTTGGCGGCCCGGGTGTCAATGACGCGCCTGGCGCGCACCGTCATGCTCTCGACATGCTCGCAAGAACCGCCGCCGGGCGCAAGCGGGTCGCCGGCGCCGGAAGCGGAGGGCGACATGGGCTGCGCGCTGTCGCCTTGGTTGTCCTTTTCCTGTATTGGACCGGGCTCATAGCAGCATGGGCAAGGTTCAGAGGTCGATGGTCCAGGGTCAGCCGGTCGACGGCCGGCGGGTGGCGGCCGCGCTCGCGGGCCGCTCAGTCGTGCTCGTCGGCATGATGGGAGCCGGCAAGACGTCTGTCGGCAAGCGGCTCGCGGCAAAGCTCGGCCTGCCTTTCGTCGATGCGGATGCGGAGATCGAGGCCGGCGCGCAGCTGACGATCGCGGAGATTTTCGATCGGTTCGGCGAAGCCTATTTCCGTGACGGCGAGCGCAAAGTGATCGCCCGTCTTCTGAGCTCGGGGCAGCAGGTTTTGGCGACCGGCGGCGGCGCGTTCATGAATGCGATGACACGCCAGAACATCAGCGCGCGCGGCGTCTCGATCTGGCTAAAGCCGGACGTCGAGGTTCTCCTGGCGCGCGTTCGCAAGAAATCGAACCGGCCCCTGCTCAAGACCGACGACCCGGAGCGAACCTTGCGCCGTCTCCTCGAGGAGCGCTCGTCGACCTATGGGCTGGCCGACATCACGATCGAGTCGCGTGATGGCCCGCACGATATGGTGGTCGACATGGCGCTCCGCCGGATGGCCGAAGCGCTCGGCTGCGCGGTCGAGCCCGGCGCGCCCGAGCGGCGCAAGGTCGACGTGCCGCTCGGCGGTCGGGCGTATTCGATCCTGATCGGTCCGGGCCTGATCGACGAGGCCGGGGCAGAGATCGCCAAAATCGCGCCCGAGGCCAAATGCGCGATTGTGACCGACGCCAATGTCGCGCCGCTCTATCTCGATCGCATCAAGGCGAGCCTCGAGAAGGCGGGGTTGCGCTCCGTCTCGATCGTCTGCCCGCCCGGCGAAGCCAGCAAGTCTTTCGCCGAATTCGCTCGCGTGTCGGACGCCCTCATCGAGGCCCGCGTCGAACGGCGCGACGTCGTCGTTGCGCTCGGCGGCGGCGTCGTTGGGGGATCTGGCCGGATTTTGTGCGGCGTCGCTGAGGCGGGGCGTGCGCTTCGTCCAGGTCCCGACCACGCTTCTGGCGCAGGTCGATTCCAGCGTCGGCGGCAAGACGGGCATCAACTCGCGCCACGGCAAGAACCTTGTCGGCGCGTTCCATCAGCCCTCGCTCGTTCTTGCCGACACGAACGTTCTCGACTCGCTGAGCGAAAGGGAGTTTCGCGCAGGTTACGCCGAGGTGGTCAAGTACGGCCTCATCGATGACCGCCAGTTCTTCGAGTATCTCGAGGCGCGTTGGCGCGACGTGTTCCTGGGCGGCCCCGCCCGCGTCCAGTCGATCGCGATGAGCTGCGCCGCCAAGGCGCGCATCGTCGTTGCCGACGAGACCGAGCAGGCTGAACGGGCCCTCCTCAATCTTGGCCATACGTTCGGCCATGCATTCGAGAACCTCACAGGGTATGATTCGGCTCGCCTGATTCATGGCGAAGGCGTAGCTGTCGGGATTGCCGCCGCCTTCCGCTTTTCGCGCTTTCTCGGCCTGTGTCCGGGACAGGAAGTCGCGCGGGTCGAGGCGCATCTCAAAAACGCCGGCTTGCCGATCCGCATTCGCGCCATCTCCGGCCTCGACGCGAGCGCAGAGCAAATCCTGGCGGCGATGCGGCAGGACAAGAAAGTCAGTCGCGGACGACTGACCTTCATCCTCGCCAGAGCGATCGGCGAAAGTTTCATCGCGCCCGACGTCGACGAGGGCGATGTGCTCGCCTTTCTTGAGGAGGACCGGGAACTGTCGCCGGCTTAGGCGGGGCCGCGCCAGTCGGGAGCGCCCAGAGGGTCGGCATTCTTGAGCCGTGGCCTTTCATCCAGCACTGTGCGGCGCGACACGAGATTTCCGCCCACCAGCCAGGCTCCCGCTCGCCACCGATGGAGCTCCGGGCTTCCCGCCCAAATCATGCTAAAATAGCGGCATGCCGTACAGCCTGGATCTCGTCATTATCATCGTCAGCATCGTCGCCGCGGCATTTTTCGCTGGCGCCGAGACAGCCCTGACGGCGGCTTCGCGCGCGCGCATGCACGCGCTCGAAATGGCGGGCGACAAACGGGCGAAACTCGTCACGCGCCTCATCGGCATGCGCGGCCGTCTGATCAGCGCGATGCTGCTCGGCGGCCAGGTCGTCACCATCGGTTCATCGGCAATCGCCACCAGCGTTCTGCTGCAACTCTACGGCGACCACGGCGTCTTGGCCGCGACCGTCATCATGACTACCCTGATTGTCGTCTTCGGCGAGGTGACGCCGAAGACGATCGCCATCGCCTATCCGGACCGGGTGTCGCTCCTGATCGCGCCGCTCGTCCTTTTCTTCGTAACGATATTCGGTCCGATCGTCAGCGCGGTCGAGGCGCTGGTGCGTGGCATGCTGAGCCTTTTCGGGCTGTCGCTGACCGAGAGGGATCCGGGCGTCAGCGGCCACGAGGAGCTGATGGGCGCGGTCGACATCCTCCACCAGGAAGGCGAAGTCGAGCGCGCCGAACGGGATATGTTCGGTGGCCTGCTCGAACTCGCCGAGATTCCGGTCTCGGACGTGATGGTGCACCGCACCAAGATGCAGCTCCTCGACGCCGATCTGCCGCCTGAGCAACTTGTGCGCGAAGTCATCGACTCGGCCTATACCCGCGTGCCCCTCTGGCGCGGCGACCCGGACAACATCATCGGCGTATTGCACGCGAAAGACCTCCTGCGCGCCTATGTCGCCGCCGACGGCGACGCCAGCAAGCTGAAGATCGCCGACATCGCGCTCGAGCCCTGGTTCATTCCCGAGTCGACGACGTTGCGCGACCAGTTGCAGGCCTTTCTGCGCCGCAAGACGCATTCTGCGCTCGTCGTCGATGAATATGGCGTCGTGCAGGGGATGGTGACGCTCGAGGACATCATCGAGGAGATCGTCGGCGACATTCGCGACGAGCACGACGAGGCGGTGCAGGGGCTGCGCAAGCAGCGCGACGGATCGGTCGTCGTCGACGGTTCGGCGACGATCCGCGACCTCAATCGCGCCATGGGCTGGAGCCTTCCGGACGAGGAAGCCGCGACCGTCGCCGGACTGGTCATTCACGAGGCGCGCGCCATTCCGGAGCCGCGGCAGACGTTCTCCTTCCACGGCTTCCGCTTCGAGGTGCTGCGCAAGCAGCGTAATCGCATCGCCGCCATCAGGATAGCGCCGCTTACGCTACGGGACGCCGGGATGCGATCGATCCGCCCGGAGGGCGAGGCGGCGTCGCGCGATTCGGGCCCTTGAACCGGGTTGAGCGCCTTTGCCGCGCCACAACCTTACCTATATAAGCGCCCCGTGCACAGGCCGGCTCGCCGGCGAGAGGTTTGGATGTCCTGGAACAATCAAGGCGGCGGGCCGTGGCGCCCGCCTGGGCGCGGACCCTGGGGACAGGGCCCGTCCGGCCCGCAGCCGACGGCCGACCTCGAAGAGATCATCCGCCGTGTGCAGGAAGCGCTCGGCAGGCTCGCCCCCGGCGGTCGACCGGGCGGCGGCGGTCCGGGCGGCGGCCTCAGCGGCCGTACGCTCCTCTTTGTCGCGCTGGCGGCGATCCTCGTCTGGTTCGCCTGGGGCACATTCTACACCGTCCAGCCGAACGAGGTCGGCATCAACCTCGTTCTCGGACGCTACACCGGAAAGACCTCGTCTGGACTGAACACCAACTGGCCGTGGCCGATCGGCTCGGTGATCAAGGTTCCAGTGTGGGATCAGCAGATCACCGAAGTCGGCTATCGCAGCCTCGGCTCGAACGCCGACATTCCGGAAGAGAGCCAGATGCTGACCGGCGACAAGAACATCGTCGATGTCCACTTCCGGGTGGCCTGGCAGATCGATCCGGCTAAGCCCGAGGACTACGTGTTCAATATCTTGAGCCCGCGGGAAACGGTCAAGGCGGTGGCCGAGAGCATCATGCGCGAAGTCGTCGGCCTCAAGACGATCGACGGCATCCTGACGACCGACCGCGCGTCGGTTGAGACCGACGTGCAAAAGCGCATGCAGGACGTGCTTAACGGCTATCGCGCCGGGGTGCTCGTCAAGCAGGTGCAGCTCCAGTCCGTCGACGCCCCGAGCCAGGTCATTTCGGCCTATCGCGACGTCACCGCTGCCCAGCAAGACCAGCAGCGGGCGGTGAACGAAGCCGAGACCTACGCCAACAAGGTCGTGCCGGAGGCCGAAGGCGGCGCGTCGCGCATCATCGCCGAGGCCAAGGCCTATCGCGAACAGACGATCCTCGAAGCCAAGGGCCAGACGGCGCGCTACAATCAGATCTACCAGCAGTACAAGAAAGCCCCCGGCGTGACCCGCGAGCGCATGTATCTCGAGACGATGGAGCGCGTCCTCGGACCGATGGACAAGACCATCGTCGACTCCAACTCCGCCAGCGCCCCGGTGCCCTATATCGCGCTCGATCCGTTGCAGTCGAAGCCGGCGGGGAGCGCCAAATGAGACGCCCGCTCAGCGGAATGGCGATCGCCGTCGTCGCGATCGTAGCCATCATTATCGCCTGGATGTCGACGTTCGTCGTCGACCCGACCGAGCAGGCCCTGGTGCTGCGCTTCGGCCAGCCGGTCCGTGACCTCATCGGCGCCCCCGGCCTCTATTTCAAATGGCCGTTCGTCGATGCGGTCGTCTACATCGACAAGCGAATCCTGGCGCTCGACAACGAGCGGCAGGAAGTGCTGGTGTCCGACAACCAGCGCCTCGAGGTCGACGCCTTCGTTCGCTATCGCATTGACGATCCCCTGCTCTTCTATCAATCGGTCTTCAACACCCGCGGCGCCGATGCGCAGCTTGGCGGCATGCTGAATTCGGCGCTTCGCCGGACGCTGTCGGAGGCCTCGATCACCGACATCGTGCGCGACAAGCGCGATGCGCTGATGGCCGACATCCGCGACCAGATGATCGCCGGCGCCAAGCGCTTCGGCCTCGCGGTCGTCGACGTGCGCATCAAGCGGGCCGACCTGCCGGCGGAAAACTCGGAGGCCGTCTTCCGCCGCATGCAGACCGAGCGCCAGCAGCGCGCCGCCTCCTATCGCGCGCAAGGATCGCAGCAGAGCCAGCAGATCAAGGCCGAGGCGGACCGCAAGGTGACCGTCATCCTCGCCGAGGCGCAGCGGCAGGCCGAGCAGCTCCGCGGCGAGGGCGACGGCGAGCGCAACCGCATTTTCGCCGAGGCTTATGGGGCCGATCCGGAATTCTTCGCGTTCTACCGCTCGATGCAGGCCTATCAGAGCAGTTTCACCAATGGACACACCCGCGCGCTGATCAGTCCGAAATCCGACTTCTTCCGCTACTTCTCGACGCCGACCCCCGCGGCGGAAGGAACGCCGCCATCGACGCTTCCGCCCCCGCCCTCCCCGTCGGCGAAGGCGGATTGACGTGCGCGATCTCGGCGCCGCGCTCGGGCTCGTGTTCGCCATCGAGGGTTTGCTGATGGCGGGGTTCACGGAGACGATGCGAAAGCGCATGGCGGCTGCGGCGCGCGAAGACCCGAGAAAATTGCGCGGCGTCGGCCTCGGGGCGGCGCTGGTCGGCGTCGCCATCGTCTGGGCCTCCCGCCTGCTGCTGCACTAAGTTCTGTTCCGTTTCCGGCGCCGAGGCGTCGTCATGTTCGGTTTATGACGAATTCGAGGAGGACCCGATGAACCACGCGACGCGATTTTCGGCGATGCGGCGCAGCGCCCGTCCGGCGCTGCCGATGGCGGCCCTGACGGCTATGCTCGCCATGGCGCCGCTCGCGCTCGCTCCCGCCGCGCCCGCTTTCGCCCAGGCGCGGCCGACCAACCTCGCCGATCTCGTCGATGCGGTCGCCGACGCCGTGGTCAACATCTCGGCGACCCAGACGATCGAGGACAAGGGGGAGACGTCCTCGCCCGATCTTCCCAAGGGCACCCCGTTCGACGACATGTTCGAGGAATTCTTCCGCCATCACGGCATCAATCCGCATCCGCATGCGCGGCAGACGCAGTCGCTCGGCTCCGGCTTCGTCATCGATCCGAGCGGCATCGTCATCACCAACAATCATGTGGTCGGCGAGGCCAACGAGATTATGGTCATTTTCACCGACGGGCGGAAACTCAAGGCCAAGGTCATCGGCAAGGACTCCAAGGTCGACGTCGCGGTCCTTAAGGTCGACAGCGACAAGCCGCTCAAGACCGTCAAGTTTGGCGACAGCGACAAGATGCGGGTCGGCGACGGCGTGATGGCGGTGGGCAACCCGTTCGGTCTCGGCGAGACGGTGACGGCGGGCATCATTTCCGCCCGCAACCGCAACATCGACAGCGGGCCGTACGACGATTTCCTGCAGACCGACGCGTCGATCAACAAGGGCAATTCCGGCGGTCCGTTGTTCAACTTGCAAGGCGAGGTGATCGGCATCAATACCGCCATCCTCTCGCCCTCCGGCGGCTCGATCGGCATCGGCTTCGCGACGCCGGCGGCGACGGTGATGCCCGTCATCGAACAGCTCGAGCAATTTCATGAGACGCGGCGCGGCTGGCTCGGGGTTCGCATTCAGCCGGTTGACGACACGATCGCCGAAAGCCTCGGCATCGGCGCGACGCGCGGGGCGCTGATCGCCGGGGTCGACGACAAGGGGCCGGCCAAGCCCGCCGGGCTTCTGCCGGGCGACGTGATCGTGAAGTTCGACGGCAAGGACATCAAGGAGTCGCGCGACCTGCCGAGACTGGTGGCTTCCATGCCGGTCGGCAAGGCGGTCGACGTTGTCGTCGTCCGCGACGGCAAGGAGCAAACCAAAACCGTCACGCTCGGCCGTCTCGAGGACGGCGAGAAGCAAACCGAGGTCGCCAGCGTCGAGGACAACCCCAAGCAGCAGAATTCGGTCGAGAAGGCGCTCGGCATGGAGTTTTCGGGCCTCAGTGACGAGACGCGCAAGACTTTCAACATCAAACAGGGTGTCAGGGGCGTGGTCGTCACCTCGGTCGAGGCGGGCTCGCCGGCGGCCGAGCGCGGCCTGAAGGCCGGCGACGTCATCGAGGAGGTCAATCATCAGGCGGTCGAGCGCCCGAGCGACGTGGCCAAGGCGCTCGAGGGCGCGCGCAAAGACTCGGGCAAGAAGCCGGCGCTTCTGCTCGTGTCGAACGGCGAAGGCGTCGTCCGCTTTGTCGCCGTTCCGCTGAACTGACGCGGGACCCAGGCCATGGACGCGCCCCACACGAGCCGAGCGGCGGAAAGCGACAACGCGCTCGCGGTGGCGCGCGCCGTCCTCGAGCGCGCGCCGCTGTTCGACGGCCACAACGATCTTGCCTGGGTCATCCGCGTCGACAAGGCGGCCCGGGGCGACGTTGCCGCCTATGGACTGGACCGCGTCCACGAAGGCGCGGACACCGACATCCCACGATTGCGCCAGGGGTTGGTGGGGGCCCAGTTCTGGGCGGCGTTCCAGCCGACCAAGGCTCCTCATCCCGCCGTGACGGCGCTGGAGCAGATCGATCTCATCCGCCGAATCGAGGAGGCGCACCCGGAAGCCTTTCATCCGGCGCGACGGGCGTCCGACTACGCCAAAGCCAAAGCGCTCGGCAAGATCGCTTCGTTTATCGCCGTTGAGGGCGGCGTCGGCCTCGAGAATTCGCTCGGCCCCTTGCGCATCTGGCATTCGGCAGGCGTGCGACTGATGACGCTCTGCCACAATGAGACGCTGGACTGGGTCGACTCCGCGACGGACGCGCCGCGCAACGGCGGCATCAACGCTTTTGGCCGCGCCGTCATCGGCGAACTCAACCGGCTGGGGATCGTGATCGATCTGGCGCATACGTCGCACGAGGCAATGCGACGGGTGCTCGACGTCACGGAGGCGCCGGTCGCGCTTTCCCATTCCAACGCCTATTCGCTCTGCGATCATCCGCGCAACGCGCCTGACGACGTGCTCCGACGCCTCCGTAAAAATGGCGGCCTCGTCATGGCGACCTTCGTGCCTGGTTTCGTTTCGCAGCCCCTGCGCGACTGGCTGCGCCGCTCCCGCGACGCGTACGGCAAGGCGCCGTTGGCGGCCGACCCCAAGGCGCAGTTCGCCGAGCTCGAGGCCAAGCAAGGGACTGCGCCCAAGGCGAGCCTCGAACAAGTGGCCGATCACATCGAACGCCTCGTCGAGACCGCTGGGGTTGACCACGTCGGCGTCGGATCCGACTATTTCGGCGGCGCTTCGCCTGTCGGCCTTGAAGACGTCAGCCGATTTCCGCACTTGTTCGCCGAGCTGGCGCGCCGCGGCTTTTCCGATCGCGATCTCGAAAAGATGTCCTCCGCCAACATTCTGCGGATAATGCGCAAGGTCGAAAGGGTCGGGAAGTCCCTCAGAAAGAGCCGGAAGCCGGCGATCGGCCGGCTGGAGGATTATCCGGGCGGCTGACGCCAGCGGCGATGTCTCGCCCGCCGCTCGGGTTGACGCCCTGACAAATTCGCCTGCGACGAACGCGGCCGGGTTCGGTTGCTTTGGCGGTTCGGTCGTAATATGATGACATTCTCACATATAAAAATGAAGAGATGATCGCCATGGCGCTCGCGAAAGCGGCTGCAACCCGTGACACAGTGGACTTGGATAGGATGGCGCAAAGCGCACGCGAAGCCAGCGAGTTTCTCAAGGCTTTGGCGCATGAGTTCGCGCCTTCTGATCCTGTGCAATCTCCTTGGCGGCGAGAGGTCGGTCGGCGAACTGGAGTCGTTCCTCGACGTCCGGCAGTCGACCGTGTCGCAGCAACTGGCCCGGCTGCGCCTGGAGGGACTCGTCGCCGGACGGCGAGAAGGCAAGACGATCTATTACAGCATTGCCAGCGATAGGGTCCGCTCGGTTATTGGCGTGCTGTACGAGGCCTTCTGCGAGGTCAAGCCCCGAACCGCCTGACTCGCCGCCTCCGGCGATCGCCTGGGCTCCAGACGCGGCGCCGACGCTTCGACGTCACGGGAGCTCCCGTCGCCGGAGCTCCCTCCTATCTCCTCCCAAGCCGCCGAGAAACGGAACACGGCGCCTCTTGCGAACGTTGCGGCAGGGGTCTGCGGGAGCAACGGAGGATGTGATGACCGATTATGACCCCCTGCGCCGGCCGACTGGCGGCGGATTTGGTTATGGCTGGATTATCCTGGTCATAGTTGTCCTTGTGATCATCGGATTCGGCTGGGGCGGCTGGTATCGCGGCTGGTACGGCGGAAACCGAGTGGCGACGACGCCGGCGCACACCACGGCGACCGTGAATAGCGCCACCCACAATACGAATACCGGCAACGCTCCGGCCAAGCCCTGAGCCGTCATTCCGGTCCTGAACCCTGGTCTCGCCGCGCCGCCCGTGGAGGCTTTAGGCCCTGCGCAAGCCGCTCGCGCAGGCGCCGACCATCGTGCGGCTCCCCGCGTCCACAAGGCGATCGACGCCGCATGCTCGGGCGCGCGCCGTGGGCGCGACGCTAAATCCCCATAGAGCCCGTGGCCACGCCCCGCGCCTCACCCCGCCGCGATTTCGTGCCTTGGCGCTTCTCGGACGCCGGCCGTCCCAGCCCGTGGTGAGCCGCGTCATTCCGGCGTCCGAGAAACCGGCACACCGGGCGACATTCGGGAACACCCCCTTCGGGTGACCTGTTTTTGTGGAGCCGCTCGCGCCTGGCCTGGCCCATCAAGCGATGCAGGGAGTTCCGCCTATGAGCGTGAAGCGTGTGATCGAAGGAGTGCAGGTCGTCCCTATGGGGATGGCAAACGCCTTCCTTGATCGACGGCGACGACGGATTGACACTGATCGACGCCGGGTTCCCGGGGAAGCAGGCAGTCGTCTTCGGGGCGATCCGCGGACTTGGTCGTTCGCCGGACCAGCTCAAACACCTGATTTTCACTCACAGCCACCCTGATCATATCGGCAGCGCCGCTGCGATCGTGCGGGAAACCGGCGCCAGGACCTACATGCACCCGCTCGATATCCCTATCGCCGGGAGTGGAGGTCCGTTTCGGCCAATGACGCCGGCGCCTGGTGTGTTGCGGCAAGTGATGTGCAGGCTGTTCTTCCATCCCGACGAGCGATTGGAGCCGGTTGCCATCGACCAGCCTTTGACCGCCGGGGAAATACTGCCCCCGGCTGGAATCGGCCTCCCCTGCCGGAGACGGAAGGCCATGGCGGCTGCTCCTCGTCAGGCCCGGCGCAAGCCGCTGGCGCAGGCCCCGACGAACGCCAGCCCGGCCGAGGTCCACAGCGCGATCGACGTCGCATACTCGGGCGCCCGGCCGAAGGCGACGGCCATCAGCGCGGCGCCGAGCGACTGGCCGATCAGCCGGCCGGTCGACTGCAGCCCGGAGGCCCCGCCGCTGCGCCCCGGCGGGGCGCTGCCGATGATGATCCGGTTGTTCGGCGACTGGAAGAAGCCGAAGCCAAACCCGCAAATCGCCAGCCGCCAGACGAGCGAGGACAGGCTCGGATGTCCGACGTCAAGCGCCATGAGCGCCAGGCCGGCGCTCATCACCAGGAGGCCGGCGCTGCCGAGCAGCGCGGGCGACAACCGGTCGGCGAGCCGGCCGGCGATCGGGGCAATGACGGCGGTGGCAAGCGGCCAGGGGGTCATCATGAGGCCGGTCGCCGTCGCCGAGCGATGCAGCGTATCCTCGAGGAAGAAAGGCAGGGCCACGAACGACAGGCTCTGGGCGGCGAAGGAGGAGATCGACGTCGCCAGCGACAGGGAGAAAACCGGCAGGCGCAGGAGGTCGACGGGCAGGAGCGGCGTCGCCTGCCCGAGCTGGCGTCGGACGAAGAAGACGCCGAACGCCGCGGCGCCGGCGAGCTCCGCAGCAGGGACCCAGAGGCTGCGGGCCGCGCCGATGTCGTCGACTCCGGCGATGAGCAGGCCGAAGGTCAACGCGTTCAGCGCCACGCTGATCGGATCGACGCTGCGCGGCGCCGTCGGCGTCGCCGGCAGGGTTCGCGCCGCGATCGCCAGCGCGGCGATACCGATCGGAATGTTGATGAGGAAAAGCCACCGCCAGGAGGCGACTGACAGGACCGCCGCAGCGACGCTGGGGCTGCCGGCGGAGGACACCGCGACGATGACGGCGATGTTGGCGACACCCTGGCCGAGGCGGGAGGACGGGTAGATGAACCGCACGAGCGCGATATTGACGCTCATGATCCCGGCCGCGCCGAGGCCCTGCATGGCGCGCGCGGCCACGAGCGTCGTGAAGCTCGGCGAAAGCGCGCAGGCGAGCGAGGAGAGCGTGAAGAGCGCGAGCCCCGGCCAGTATACGCGCCGGTAGCCGAACGTGTCGCCGAGCGCGGACAGCGGCAGGAGCGAGACGGTGACCGCAAGCTGGAAGGCGTTGACGATCCACACGGAAGTCGCGGGCGCGATCGTAAGCTCATGCGCCATGGTCGGCAGCGCCACGTTGACGATGGCGCCGTCGAGGACCGCCATCGCGGTCGCCATGCCGAGCGTCGCCAGCGCAAGCAAGCGCTGCGGATTGGCGAGGCCGTCGTGAACGGGCGCACCGTCGGAGGAGGCCATGCTTGAGGTCATCTGCGGCAGGAGCCCCATTGCGTAGTGTTTCTCCGGAACGCAAACGCCGGCGGCAAAGTTCACCGCGGCAATCGTCGCCAACGAAAATCCTTCAGCGCCTCGCGCGCCGCATTGTGTCCCGGAATGCCGCTCACGCCGCCGCCGGGATGGGTCGAAGCGCCGCACATGTAGAGACCGGGAACCGGCGAGCGGTAGTCGGCGTGTCCGAGGACGGGACGCGCCGAATAGAGCTGATCGAGCGACAGGCAGCCATGAAAAATGTCGCCGCCGACGAGCCCGAAGTCGCGCTCGAGATCGAGCGGCGACAGGATCCGCCGGGCGATGACGGATTCCCTGAAGCCGGGGGCGTAAGCCTCGACCGTGTCGATCATCAGATCGGCGACCGCCTCGCGGGCCTCGTCCCACGAGCGCCCGTCCGGCAGCTTCGGCGCGACATGCTGGCAAAAGAGCGAGGCGACGTGACGCCCGGGCGGGGCGAGCGTCTCGTCGAGCGTCGAGGGTATCAGCATTTCGATGATCGGCGCCTGCGACCAGCCTTCCCGCCGCGCGTCCATGAAGGCGCGCTCCATGTAGGCGAGGCTTGGCGCGATCACGATTCCCGCGCCGTGGTGTTCGGCCGCCGCCTGCGTCGGCAGGCAGGAAAAGCTCGGCAGCCGGCCGAGCGCGACGTTCATCCGGAAGACTCCCGACGCGCTGCGCCACGATGCGATTCGAGCGCGAAAGTCCGCCGGGAGAATCGCCGGATCGAGCAGGGTCTCGAAGGTGAGCTTCGGATGGAGGTTGGAGACGACGGCGCGCGCCGCGATTTTCTCGCCCCGCGCCGTGATGACGCCCGCTGCGCGACCGTTGACCACCAGGATTTCGCGGACCGGGCTCTTCGTGCGGATCTCGACGCCGCGCGCCGCGCAGGAGCGCGCCATCGCCTCGGCGATCGCGCCCATGCCGCCGATCGCGTGGCCCCAGACGCCCTTCTTGCCACCGGTCTCGCCGAAACTGTGGTGCAGCAGGACATAGGCGGTGCCGGCGGAATAGGGACTGGCGTAGGTCCCGACAATGCCGTCGAAGCCGAGGATCGCCTTGAGCGGCTCGGATTCGAACCATGCATCGAGCAGGTCGCCCACGGAGCGGGTGAATATTTCGAGAAGATCGCGCTGCCCCTCCAAACCGAGCGGCCGCAAGCGGTTTGCGACCCTCGCGGCGTCGAAGAGCGCGCCAACGCCGGCGAAGATGTCGCCTCCGGCCGGCGCATTGGGCGGCGTCTCCATCGCGGCGGCGCGCAATGCGTCGGCCATCCGCTCGAGTTCGGGCTTCGTAGGCGTCGAGGCGCTCGGCGTCGCGGGCGGAAAATCTTGCCACCTCGGCCTTCGTCCGCCCGGGCGCGGCCTTCAGATAGCGGCCGTCCGGTAGCGGCAGGAAGTTGGAGAGCGGCCGCTGGACGATCGTGAGCCCGTGCCGCGCGAGATCGAGGTCGCCAATGATTTTCGGATTGAGCAGCGACACCGTATAGGCGGCGACCGAGTTTCGAAAGCCGGGATGGAATTCTTCCGTCGCCGCCGCGCCGCCGACGATCGCGCGCCGCTCCAGGACGGCGACCTTCAGGCCTGCAGCGGCGAGATAGGCGGCCGCAGTGAGCCCGTTATGACCTCCGCCGATGACGACGACGTCCAGCATCGCGCGTTGCGCTTCAGACGAGGCTCACACGTCGAACCTTACGCCTTGGGCGAGCGGCAGCTCGGCGGAGTAGTTCACCGTGCTGGTCTGCCGCCGCATATAGCTCTTCCATGCGTCGGAGCCGCTCTCGCGGCCGCCGCCTGTCTCCTTTTCCCCGCCGAACGCGCCGCCAATCTCGGCTCCCGACGGACCGATGTTGACATTGGCGATGCCGCAATCGGAGCCGGCGGCCGAGAGGAAGGTCTCCGCTTCCCGCAGGTCGAGGGTGAAGATGCAAGACGACAGACCCTGCGGGACGTCATTCTGGATGGCGATCGCTTCCTCCAATGCGTCATAGCCGAGCGTGTAGAAGATCGGCGCGAAGGTCTCCTCGCGCACGATCGCCGTCTGCCGGGCCATCTCGACGATCGCCGGCTCCACATAGGCGCCGCCGGCAGGGACGCCGTGCTGCAGGATCCGCCCGCCATGAACGACGCCGCCCTCCGCTCTCGCCCGCTCCAGCGCCGCCGTCATCCGCTCGCGCGCTGCATGGTCGATCAGCGGCCCGACCAGTGTCCGCGCGTCCCGCGGGTCCCCGACCGGCAGACCGGAATAGGCTTTGATCAGCCGTCGGGTGAGTTCCGGCCGGATCGAATGATGGACGATGAGCCGCCGCAGCGAGGTGCATCGTTGCCCGGCGGTTCCGACCGCGGAGAATAGGATCGCCCGCACCGCCATGTCGAGGTCCGCCGACGGGGCGACGATCATCGCGTTGTTGCCGCCGAGTTCGAGGATTGCCCGGCCGAACCGGGCTGCGACCTTCGGCCCGACGACCGCGCCCATGCGGGTCGAACCCGTCGCCGAGACGATCGCCGCGCCCTTCGATGAAATGAGCGCCTCGCCGATCGCCGCCCCGCCGATGACGACCTGAGCGAGTCGCTCGGGCGCATCGGCGCCGAAGCGCTTCAGCGCTCGATCGAAGATTTTCATGGTCGCGAGCGCGCTGAGCGGGGTCTTCTCCGACGGCTTCCAGATCACCGGGTCGCCGCAGACGAGCGCCAGGGCGGCGTTCCAGGACCAGACCGCGACAGGAAAATTGAAGGCCGAGATCACCGCGCAGGGTCCCATCGGATGCCAGGTCTCCATCATGCGATGCCCCGGCCGTTCGGAGGCGATGGTGAGCCCGTAGATCTGGCGCGAGAGCCCGACTGCGAAGTCGCAGATGTCGATCATCTCCTGCACTTCGCCGAGCCCCTCCGAAACGATCTTTCCGGTCTCGAGGGTCACGATCGCGCCGAGCGCCTCCTTGGCGGCCCGGAGTTCGTCGCCGATGAGCCGCACCAGTTCGCCCCGTCGCGGCGCCGGAACGAGGCGCCAGACCGCGAAGGCGCTTTTGGCGCGCGCGACGACCGAGGGCATGTCGGAGACCGGCGTCTCCGGCGTCCGGGCGATCTCCGCCCCGTCGATCGGCGAACGGACGACGAGCGTTCCCTCGGCCAGTTCCGCTGAGCCGAGGCCCGCGCGTTCGAGGGCGTCTTTATGGATCATCGGGAGGGCCTTCCTGTTCCGCCGCCTGAAAAAAGCCTCTTCAATCTGAACCTTGCCGCGATACAAGACGCCTCGGGCGATCGGCGCAGCCGTCGTTGCGCCGGCGCAGCGAGCAGACGTATTATAAGACCAAAATCCGGGCCGCGGCTCGCTTAAAGGACGACGACAGCGATGGCGCGTTCGGCCAATCTGACCTTGAGTTGCGTCGCCATGCTGGCGACGGCGCTGCTGGCGGTCGCTCTGGTGCCTCACAGGCTCATGGCGCGCACCCACGACGTCTTCGATGTCAATGCCCGCATCCCGATCGCCTTCGGTGACTGGTCGGCTCTCCCCGGCGCGGGGGTTATCAAGCCGCCGCCGGATGGGCTCGAGGCGCAGATCTATAACCAGGAAGCCTACCGGGCCTATACCGACAAAGAAGGGCATATCGTCTTTTTCATCGTCGCCTACGGCGAGAGCCAGAGCGACCGGCTGCAGCTCCATCACCCGGAGGTCTGCTATACGGCACAGGGATTCCGCGTGACCCGGCCAGTGACGTCGAAGTTCCAGTGGTCGCCCTCGGCCCCGCCGCTCCCGCTCACCCGACTCGTGGCGACGCGGGAGGACCGGCTAGAGCCGATCAGCTACTGGATGCGCGTCGGCTATGACATTTCAAACAGCAATTGGACCCGTCAGGCGCTCAAACTCGAATATGGTCTCAGGGGATGGATTCCGGATGGCGCGCTCTTCCGGGTTTCGACCGTCGGCCTGCCGGAAAAGCTGAGCTTCGGGGTCCAGGACAAATTCATCCACGATCTCCTGAACGCAGTTCCGCCGGAAACCCGAGCCTTCATGGTCGGCGATTCGTCCAGGGCGCTCCTGGGCTCCTGACTCTCGACGCATCGTATGGCGAAAGCCGCCGCCCCGGCCCTTTTTCGCTTTTCACAGAGCCAGAGGTGCACTTGACCCGGCGGTCGCGGCGACGGAAGGTCGCGCATCGACCACACCGAAACGCCGGTGTCGTACGACGAATTGGCCGGGGAGGACTATGGCGATCCAGTATGCGGCTCGAGATCGCGAAGCGCTCGAGGCCGACGCCCGTGCGATTCTCCAAGACTGTCCGGACGTCTTCCGCCTGATTGCGCGCGGCGTCGCAGCGAAGCCCGATAAGGATGCGATCGTCTATTTGAGAACGGCGCTGGATCCAGCGCCGGCGACGACGACGGCGCGGGATTTCCTCGGCCTGGTTTCCGCTGCCGGACGCTGGCTCAGGGCGAACGGCGTCGGACCCGACGACGTGGTCTCGATCTTCACGCCCCATTGCACCGCGATGTCGGTCGCCTATTGGGCGGCGATGAGCTTTGCCGTCGTCCATCCGCTCAATCTTCTGTTCCGCCGCGAGGCCATCGTCGCGCAACTGAATTCCGCCCGGGCAAAAGTCATGTTTGCGCCGCCGCCCGGAGCGCCGGGCGGACTGTGGGAGAAAGTCGAGGGCGTCTTCGATGAGGCTCCCACGCTCGAGCGCGTCATTCCCGTTCCGCTCGATGGAAGCGTCGCCTTCGGCGACGAGACCTTGCGCCCCGACTTCGGCTGGCGCGACAACTCGCCGGCTGCCGGCGCCGCCGACAGGGTCGTCGCCCTTTTGCCGACGGGCGGCACAACCGGCGCGCCGAAAGCGGTCAGGCTGACCAACCGCAATGTGACCGCATCGGCCGTGGCCACCATGCTCGCCTTCGGCGCCGGGCCTGACGACCGCGTCCTCGTCGCCCTGCCGCTGTTTCACGTCGGCGGAGCCTTCTGCGGCAGTCTTGCGGCGTTCGCCGCGGGCGCGACGCAGATCATTCCGACCGCGGCTGGCCTGCGCAACCCGGAGGTCGTCGCCAATTTCTGGCGCATCGTCGAAGCGCAGCGGGTGACGATCGGCGCGCTCGTTCCAACGGCGCTCGGAGCGGTTGCCGAGACGCCGCTTGCCGGCGCCGACATTTCGCGGCTGCGCCTGTTCGCCACCGGGGCGTCGGTCTGCCCGCCCGAGATCGAACGTCGATTTCTCGCTGCCTGGCCCGGCGACTGCGTGCGGCAGGTTTACGGCATGACGGAATGCGCCGGGGCGATCACCCAGACGCCGCACGACCTTGGGCAGAAGCCGGGATCGGTCGGTGTGCCCGTCGTGCTTGCGGAAGTCGCGGTGCTCGCCGACGGCCACCTGCATCAGGGACCCTCGCCGACCGGGGAGATCGTGACTCGCGGCCCGCAGGTCTTTGCCGGTTACGCCGACGGCCGCGTCGGCGCCTTCCACGACGGCTGGCTCAGGAGCGGCGATCTCGGGCGCATCGGCGCCGCGGGCGAGATCTACGTCACCGGGCGGATCAAGGACGTCATCATCCGCGGCGGCCACAACATCGATCCGGCCGGAATTGAAGACGCGGCGCTCGGCTTTCCCGGTGTCGGGCTTGCGGCCGCCGTCGGGCGGCCCGATCCCTATGCCGGCGAAACGCCGATGCTGTTCGTCTCGCCCTCGCCCGGCGCATCGATCGATCTCGCCGCGCTCGGCCGCTTCGTCGAGGACCGCATCCTCGAGCCGCCGGCGCGGCCGCGCGCAATCGAGATCATCGCCGAGATGCCGACGACGCCGGTCGGCAAGATCTTCAAGCCGCGTCTGCGCGAGATCGCCGCCGAACATGCCGTGCGCGACCTGATCGCCGCGGCGCTGCCCGGCGCCCAGGTGGAGATTTGCGCCGTGACCGACCAGGACCGCGGCCTCCTCGTGCATGCGAAGGCGCCCTCGGCCGTTTGCGACGCCCTTCGCGCCGAAATCGAAAGGCTGCCGGTCGCCAGCGAAATCGCCGGCATCTGACGACGTCCACCGGCGCTATGCCAAAAAGCAAAGCCTCGAGGCGTAGCCGCACGTCCTCGCCTTGGCCACAGGCCACCATGGACATCGTGCCGGAGATCGAGAGCGGCGCGCCGCAGGAGCGCCGCGCTCAAACTGCGCAGGAAGTCTCGGCTTGCGCGGGCAGTGGGAATTGGGGCATGGGCTTCGGCCGGGGCACAGACAACGAGAAGAACAACGACTATGGGCGTCATCCTCACTTCGATCCTGATTTTTATCCTGACCTTTGGCGGCGGACTGGCGGGGATCGCCGTGCAGAAGGTGCTGCCGGCCGAGCACATGTCGGACAGCGCTCGCGGCGTCGTCGGCCAGGTGTCGGGTCTGGTCAGCCTGCTGCTGGCGCTCGTTCTCGGCACCTTGATCGGAGTGAGCTTCGCCTATTTCTCCACCCAGAGGACCGAGCTCGAGACCTTCTCGGCCCAGGTCCTCAGGCTCGACCAGGCGCTCAAGCAATTCGGCCCCGAGACGAAGCCGGCGCGGGACAAACTCAAGGAGACCATCGTTCGGGGTTATGAGATGTTCTGGGGCGGCGGAGAAACCGACCCGAAGGCGATGACGGTGGAGGGTCCGCTCGCCAACGGCGAGGCTGTGGCAGCCTATCTCGCCACCCTGCAACCCAAAACCGATGCACAGAAGGCTGCGCTGGCCACGGCGAACATCTACGCCGGGCTTGTCGAACAAGGCAGGCTTCTCATGTCCCTTCAGGTCGCCAGTCCGCCAGTCTCGTGGGTGGTGGTGGCGGCGCTCATTTTCTGGACCCTGGCGCTCTTCTTCAGCATCGGCCTGTTCGCAAAGAGCAACGCCGTGGTTCTCGCGGCGATCGCGTTCGGCGCGGTGTCGATCGCCTTCGCCATTTTCCTGATTCTCGAGCTCGGCGAACCGTACTCCGGGGCGTTCAAAGTCTCGCCGGCCGCCCTCCAACAGACGATCCAGTATATCGACAAATAGAAGGCGGCGCAGGACACTGGCGGGCGCGTCCCGGTGGGTTGGGTGAGCGGCACGCTACGCAATTTTTTCACAATTCCTCGTCTATTGCCCGGGAAGGGAAAGGAGCCCGCCATCTGGATCGTCGCCGCGATCGCCGCCTTGGCGCTCCTCGCCGTTCTCGCCGCCCTCATCGCTGGGCGCAGCGCCGGCCTCGTCCGGCTTCTGGCGCAGGCCGTCGCGGTTGTCCTCGGCTCGCTGACCGGGGCGCTCGTGGGCTTCGTTATCCCGCTCGCGCCCGTAGTCGATCGCTGGATCGGCGCCGCGTTTTGGGCAGGCGTCCTCGGGACGATCGGCACGATCGCCGGCATGTCGCTCGTCGAATGGCTGATGGAGCGGCTGGACCGGAAGGCCTAGGCCGCGCGTTTCGACGTCCGCGTTAACCTTAGTCGAAAGTTAAGGCGCTGGAAGTTCTCCCAAGGCCTATGATCGTAAAGAAAGCGCTTCCCCGCGACCGTATGCGGCGGGGCTTGCGCGTGCCGCTGTCCTTGGGGAAGGAGGGCAAAGCGAATGAACCGCCAGCACGACGGGGGGAAGGCTTACCCGGCCTCGGGCCAGCCGTCGGCCGCCGTTCCTTTCATTCATCGGCTGACCGCCTCGGCGGCGTTCAAGGACCTGTTCGGCCAGGGCATGACGCTCGTGCAGGAGGCGGCGGCCTATCTCGACGGGCCGGGACGAAAGGAGTCGCAGGACCTCGCCGGCGCGGCGGCGCTCGCCTATGGCAGGGAAAGCATGCGCCTGACCACGCGGCTCATGCAGGTCGCTTCCTGGCTTCTCTTGCAGCGCGCCGTCAACGAGGGCGAGCTTACGCCTGTCCAGGCGTTGGCCGAGCGTCACCGCGTCAGGCTGACACCCGAGCCTCTCGAACTCCGCTCCAGAGATCTTCGAGCAGTTGCCGGCGACGTTACGGCATTTGAGCCTGCGCTCGTTTCGCCTTCAGGAGCGCGTGATTCATCTCGACCGCAGTCTCGCCATCGCCCGCTCGCCGGAGGCGATCCGGCGGCCGTGCGAGATCGCCTCGCAACACGAGCGCCTGCGCGCCGCGTTCGCAATGCGCAAAGCGCTCCTTTGAGCGCCAGCCACAGGTGACCTCTTCGCTCCGCGCAGGCCTCCCGCGACTGAGGGACTTGCCTCCTCCCCGGTTTGGCCGCATTGGTCGGAGAGTTTGGCGTTTTCAACCGACGCATCGCTCATGCCGGCCCCGGAAACCCGTTTGCCCTGCTCGCTCTATCTCGTCACGCCGCCCCTCTCAGCCGCCAATGTGGATGCCTTCGGGACAGCCTTCGCCGAGGTTTTGAGCGCCGCCCCGGTCGCCAGCGCCCTGATCAAGCTCGCGCCGGGTTCGGAAGGCGAGGCCAAGGTGATCGTCGCCCCGCTCCTGAGGATTGCCGTCAGCAGAAATTGCGCGCTCCTTCTGGAGAACGACGCCCGTCTGGCCGCCAGGCTCGGCGCCGACGGGGTGCACGTCGCCGGAGCGGGTGAAGCATTGGACGAGGCGCTGGCCAGTCTGAAGCCCGAACGCATCGTCGGCGCGGGCGCGCTGCGTATGCGCGACGAGGCGATGACGGCCGGGGAAAAGGGCGCCGACTATGTGATGTTCGGCGAGCCGCGCGGCGCCATTCCCGCCATGGCGCTCGAGTTGCTGGCCGAACGGGTCGCCTGGTGGGCGGAGATCTTCGAATTGCCCTGCGTCGCCTATGCCGAAATCAATCGAGGCGGCGCGCGACCTGGCGCGTGCGGGGGCCGATTTCGTCGCGCTCGACCACGCGGTCTGGAGCGCGCCCTCCCCGGCGGAGGCCGCCCGGCGCACGGGCCGCCTGCTTACAAACGCCGAGGCGGAAGATTCATGATCAGGGCGGCGCTCTTCGCAACGCTCGGGGTCGCCGCCGTGAGCGCCGCCGTGGCGCAAAGTCCAGCGGTTCCGCCCGCTTCGCCGTTCGCGACCCCTTCAACGGCCGCGTTGCGGCCTCCCGGCTTTCCATCGCCCTTGCCGCCGCGCGCGGACGGCAGGCCGCCGGACATCGCCTTCGGCGCCTATCAGCGCGGCAACTTCCTGTTCGCGCTGAAGGAGGCGGAGCGCCGCATCGACGACAACCCGAGGGACGCCGCCGCGATGACGCTGATCGGCGCGATCTACCACGACGGCGCCGCAGTCGGTCGAAACGACTTCGAGGCGTCTCGCTGGTATCGTCTGGCGAGCAATCTCGGCGATCCGCAGGCGGCCTACGAGCTCGGCGTGCTGCTGCTCGAGGGGGCCAACGGCGTGCCAAAGGATGTGCCGGGCGCCAAGGAACAGTTCGAGCGCGCGGCAGCCAAGAAACATCCCGGAGCCCTCTATAACCTCGGCGTCATGGCGCTTGACGCAAGCAATGGTCGAAAACCCGATTTCGCCAAGGCGGCGCAGTATTTCCTGCAGTCGGCGAACGCCGGCGACGACAACGGGGCCTATTCCTACGGCGTGATGGTGCGCGAGGGCAAAGGCGTCCCTCAGGACATCGCGGAATTGGCGCACTGGCTCAAGCGCGCCGCCGACGGCGGCATCGTCGCCGGCGAGGTGGAATATGCGATCATGCTGTTCAATGGCGACGGCGTGAAGAAGGACGAGGCGGGCGCTGTCAAGATCCTGCGGATCGCCGCGGCGAAAGGGAACCCGATCGCACAAAACCGGTTGGCGCATCTCTATGTCGACGGCGGCGTGGTGCCGCGCGACTTGGCCGAGGCGGCCGCATGGAACAGTTTCGCCAAGGCGGGCGGCCTCAGCGATGAGAAGTCTCGATGTCGCCACGGCCAACCTGACGAACGACGAGCGCAAGCGGTTCACCAGGCTCGTCCGCGACCAGATCGGCTTTTAACCGGCGGCTCGAAACGCCGCGTTCGAAGCAAACGTGGCGGCGGCGGCCGAGCCTGGATTGACTTGTATCAAGGAGGCGAAGCTCATGACCCAACTCAACGCCCGCGTCGGGGACGTCACCGAGCGGCTCGCCGAACGGAGCCGCGCCTCCCGCCAGGCCTATCTCGACCGGATCGACGACGCGGTCGCCCGGGCGCCTGCGCGGAAGCGTCTGGGCTGCGCCAATTTCGCCCATGGCTTTGCCGCCTGCGCCCCTGGCGACAAGGAGGCCTTGCGCGACGGGACCGGCCCCAATCTCGCAATCGTCACCGCCTATAACGACATGCTGTCGGCGCATCAGCCCTACGCGCGCTTTCCCGATCTGATCAAGGAAGCGGCGCGCGAGGCCGGCGGCTCGGCGCAGGTGGCCGGCGGCGTTCCGGCGATGTGCGACGGCGTCACTCAGGGCGAAAAGGGCATGGAGCTCTCGCTCTTTTCGCGAGACGTGATAGCGCTGTCTACGGCGGTCGCGCTGTCGCACAACATGTTCGACGCCGCGGTCTATCTCGGGATCTGTGACAAGATCGTGCCGGGACTCTTGATCGGCGCGTTGTCGTTCGGCCATCTGCCGGCGGTGTTCCTGCCCGCAGGACCGATGCCCTCCGGCCTCCCGAACGACCAGAAATCCAAGATCCGCCAGCTCTACGCCGAGGGCAAGGCGACGCGCGCCGAGCTGCTCGCCTCCGAGGCGGCGGCCTATCACGCGCCGGGAACCTGCACGTTCTACGGCACGGCCAACACCAACCAGATGCTGATGGAAGTCATGGGACTGCATTTGCCGGGCGCCTCCTTCATCAATCCCAACACGCCGCTCCGCGACGCGTTGACGATGCTCGGAGTGAAACGGGCCCTGGAATTGACCGCGCTCGGAAATCATTTCACGCCAATTGGCCATGTCATCGACGAGCGGGCGGTAATAAACGGCGTGGTTGGCCTGCATGCGACGGGCGGTTCGACCAACCTCACCATTCACCTCATCGCCATGGCCGCTGCCGCGGGCATCGCCCTGACCTGGGAGGATTTCTCCGATCTTGCCGAAGTGACGCCGCTCCTGACCCGCATCTATCCGAACGGCAAGGCGGACGTGAACCATTTCCAGGCGGCGGGCGGCATGGGTCTTTTGATCCGCGAACTCATCGGCGCCGGACTCCTGCATGGCGACGCCCGCACCGTATGGGGCGAGCGGCTTTCCGAATATGCGATCGAGCCCAGCCTCGGCGATGACGGCGCAGTCGTCTGGTCTCCCGCGCCCGAGCGGTCGAGCGATCCGTCGGTGCTGCGCGGCGCAGACGCTCCGTTCCAGCCGACCGGCGGCTTGCGAGTGCTCGAAGGTCCGCTCGGTCGGGCCGTGATCAAGACTTCGGCCGTCGACCCCGACCGGCATCTGATTGAGGCGCCGGCCCGGGTGTTCCACAGCCAGGAGGAATTGCACGCGGCGTTTCGCGCCGGGGAACTCGACCGCGACTTTGTCGCGGTGGTGCGCTTCCAGGGCCCCAAAGCGATCGGCATGCCGGAGCTGCACAAGCTCATGCCGCCGCTCGGCGTGCTGCAGGATCGCGGCCGGCGCGTCGCGCTTGTCACCGACGGGCGCCTGTCCGGGGCCTCCGGGAAGGTGCCCTCCGCGATCCATGTGACGCCGGAGGCGGCGGCGGGGGGAGCGATCGCCAAGATCCGCGACGGCGACATGATCCGTCTGGATGCGGCGAACGGTCGGCTCGAGGTCGACGTGGCGAGCGAGGACTGGACGAACCGCGTTCCGGCGGCGATCGACCTGTCGGCGGCGCACGTCGGCGTGGGGCGTGAACTGTTCGGCGCTTTCCGCGCCTTCGTCGGCGCGGCCGACGAGGGAGCGGCGATATTCCCTGCCGCCTGATGCCCCGGCTTTTCAGCGACATTGAGGCTTTGTTCACCGTTTGCGGGCGATATCCGGCCGCCCGCCGCAGTGAAGAGGCTGCCTCTTGTCGTCCCGCCTTGGGCTCGCCGTCGCCTTCGTCATCGCCTTCGGCGCGCCCCCGGCGCATGCGGGAACGGCGAGGCGTCCCTCCGGCCTCTCGGTTCATCTTCGGGTCTCGACCAGCGCCGGCGCTCTGCCGGCTGAGGGCGCCGCGCCCGGCGATGCGGCCGGCAAGCGGACTACCGTGCGCTAAGCGATTGCGGCGGTATAGGCTTTGCGCCGGCTGATCGTCGCCGAACCTGTCGCGCGCTCCGCCGTTTGGGCGCGACGGCTTTCCCTGTTCGCCCTCGCCATCGCGGGCGTCGCGATTGCGCTGTCGCGCATGCATGCCGTCGACCCCTCGGCCGCGCTGACCGTGTTCGGCGCGGCGCTGGTCGTGGCGGCCTTCGCGCTGGGGCTTGCCGTTTCGGCCGCGGTGCTGATCTGGCGCGACGGGTTGCGCGGCGCTCAGCAGGCGGCGCTTGGCTTCGTTCTCGCCGCCGCCTTGGTGGCCTACCCGATCTATCTTGCGGCTGTCGCTTTCCTTTTGCCGCCGATCAACGATGTCTCGACCGATCTCAAGTCGCCGCCGCCCTTCCTGCTTTCGGCCAAGGCGCGCGAGGCGCGCGGCGGTGCTGAGCCGCTGCCGCCAAGCGACGAGACGCGCGCCGCACAGCGCGCCGCCTATCCCGACCTCGCGACCGTCAGGGTTCCGATGGACTCGACCGGGGCCTATCAGCTGGCCCTCAACGTCGCCAGCGACCTCGGCTGGCGGGTGGTGGACTCCGAGCCGCCGAATCTCGGCGGCGACGGCGCCGCGCTGATCGAGGCGACCGCCCGGTCGCTGTTTTTCGGATTCATCAGCGACATTGCGATCCGCATTCGTCCCGGGGCGGTTGAGACCGCCATCGACTTGCGCTCGGTCTCCCGCGTCGGGCGGCACGATTTCGGCGCCAATGCCCGGCGCGTCCGACGGTTCATCGCCGACGCGCAGGAGACGGCCCGCGAGGAGTGAAGGGGTCAGGCCCGGCGATAGCGCGCCTCGCCTGCGGCGGGCGTCTCGACCGTCACCGCCCCGCGCTCCTGCAAATCTTCGAGGTGGGCGAGCGTCGAGAGACCGGCGGCGCGGACCAACGGCGCGCTGAGGCCGGCATAGACCCTGGCGACCACCTCAGCGATGGTTTCCGCGCCCTCGTCCAGCGCGGCCAGGATCGAGGCTT
Organism: uncultured Alphaproteobacteria bacterium; assembly: GCA_963820795.1. GTDB lineage: Bacteria > Pseudomonadota > Alphaproteobacteria > Rhizobiales > Beijerinckiaceae > Roseiarcus. Next base: position 132,929 of record CAWGBJ010000009.1, on the reverse strand, counting down.
CCCGCTGGCGGCGATGGTGGATCAGCGCGCGCACGTAGCGCTGCGGCTCGGCGACGGGACCCCCATGGCCCGGCCAGTAAACGCCCTCCTCGCGGTCGCGCAGCCTGTCCAGCGAAGCCATGTAGGCGCTCATGGATCCGTCGGGCGGCGCGACGACGGAAGTCGACCACGCCATCACATGGTCGCCGGAGAACAGCGCCCGCTCCTCCAGAAGAGAGAAGCACAGGTGGTTGGCGCAGTGCCCCGGCGTCGCAACCGTTTCGAGGGTGAAGCCCGACCCCGCGAACCGTTCGCCGTCCCTGAGAACATGGTCCGGCGCATAGTTGCGGTCATGCGAGCCGTCGAGGCCGGCGGTTCCGTCGCCCTTCGGCTCGAAGGGAGCGGCCCCGACGATTCGCGCGCCCGTCGCCTGCTTCAGGCGCCCGGCCCCGGGGCTGTGGTCGCGATGGGTGTGGGTGATGAGAATGGTCTCGACCCGCTCGCCCTCGACCGACGCCAGGATCGCCTGCAAATGCCCTTCATGGTCCGGCCCCGGATCGAGGATGGCGACCGCGCCTTCGCCCAGGATGTAGGTGCAGGTGCCGTTGAAAGTGTACGGCGAGGCATTCGGCGCAACGAGGCGGCGAACGCGCGGAGAAAGGCGGCTCAGTGCGCGCGGCGGGGGGCTGCGCGCGTCGGCGAAGAGGTCCGGTTCGCTCTCCTCCGCCATTCGAAACGCTCCTTCGTCTGCGTCGCCTTGTCATCATAGCGCGCCTTCGGATAAGAGGCGAAGCCGGTCAGGCCGATCTGGCGATTGTCGTTTCCGGGGAAAGCATGACCAACGCCAGGCTTGGCTCGACGCTCCCCTCCGCGAGACCCGGTTTTGTGCGGGTGCGCGGCGCCGGAGCGCCTGCCGTGTGGCGAGCCGTCTAGGCGCCGCGGATGGCGGCCGATCCCGATCGCGCCGCACCGCCGGAGCGGAGCGCATTCGCACGCTTCGTGCCGCTGGCGACACGCTGGAGCGACAACGACGCCTACGGTCACCTCAACAACGTCGTCTACTATTCCTTGTTCGATTCGGCGGTGAATGCGCTCCTGATCGAGGCGGGGCTGCTCGATCCGGCGACGAGCCCGGTCATCGGCCTCGTCGTTGAAAGCAGTTGCCGCTATTATGCGAGCCTGACCTATCCCGAGTTGGCCGAGGTCGGCGTCGTGGTCGAGCGTCTCGGGCGCTCCTCTGTGCGCTATCATCTGGCGGTGTTCAAGGCTGGCGCCGCACAGGCGGCTGCGGCCGGGCGCTTCACCCATGTCTATGTCGAGCGCGGGACCAGCCGTCCGGTTCCAATTCCCGATGGGCACCGGCGGCATATGGAAGAATTGCGCGCGCCGCAGCTTTAATTCGTTTATCAAGGGCGCTTCATATTTCCGTGAACCCGACGCCCTTGATCGTCGCCTGGCTTTCAGGCATAGGAGCGCCTCTTCAATTCGTCCGCCGTGGGTCCTTCCCCGACGGAAGAACCGTTGGTGAGCCCCGTGAAAGTCCGCAACTCGCTGAAGTCGCTCCGCAATCGCCATCGCGACAATCGTCTCGTGCGCCGCAAGGGACGCGTCTACATCATCAACAAGACGCAGAAGCGGTTCAAGGCCCGTCAGGGCTGAAGGCAGCCGGCCGGCTTTTGACCGGCCAGGTCCGGCGCGGTAGTCTGCCGCCCATGAGACTTCGCGCAGCGTCTCTCTTCGCAATGCTGGCGCTGGCGGCCCTTCCGGGCAGCGTAGGCGCGTGCGCCGATGACGGGCCGCCGGCCGCGCCGAGCCCTGCTCCCGAAACTGAACCGGCGCCTGCGCCGAAGACGCCGGCCGAAGTCCGCGAGGACCTCTACGCGCGTCTAGCCGCCTCGACCGACGCGGACGAGACCGACGGCCTCGTCGGTCTCCTTCTCGCGGCCTATGCGCGGTCGGGATCGGACACCTGCGACCTCCTCCTGAGCCGCGCGCGCAAGGCGATGGGCCAGAAGGAATATGACGCGGCCGGCGAGATCATTGGCGCCGCCATCGCGCTTTTGCCGGATTGGGCAGAGGGGTGGAACGCGCGCGCCACGCTCCGCTACCTCGACGACGACTACGACGGGTCGATGGCCGACATCGCCGAGACCTTGAAACGCGAGCCGCGCCATCTCGGGGCGCTCCTCGGCATGGCCGCCATCCTCGAAGCGCGGGACAAGCCCGAGGAGGCGCTGAAAGTCTATCAGCGCGTGCTGGCCATCGCGCCGCACTGGCGCAACGCGGAAAAAGCGGCGGACAGGCTGAAATCGGCCATCGCGGCTCAGGAGCTGTGAGCCTCGGCATGCGCACCGGGCGCGCGTGATGGCGCTCGTTGTCGTGCTGGCGCTCCTGGCCGCCCTCTCGGCCTTCACCATCGTTGTGACGCGCCGCATCGAGGCACGTTACCCTGCGACGGGCAAGCGCGTCGACGTCGGCAGCGGCGCCATTCACTGTCTCGACCGGCCGGCGCCGGGGCCCGAGCGCGGCGCGGTCCTCCTCATCCACGGCGCCTCGGGCAACGCCTTCGACCTCGACGGGGCGCTCGGCGAGCGCCTTGCCGGCGCGGGCTTCCGCGTCCTCAGCGTCGATCGCCCGGGGCACGGCTGGAGCGAGCGGATCGGCGGCGACGCATTCTCTTCGCCCACCCGCCAGGCCGAGGCGCTGCGACGGGCCGCGGCAAGTCTCGGCGCGAGGCAGGCGATCGTCGTGGTCCATTCCCTCGGCGGAGTTGTCGGCCTCGCCATGGCGCTCGACGCGCCGGAGTTCGTGCGGGCGCTCGTCCTGATCGCACCGGTCAGCCATTCCTGGGGCGGCGGCGTCGCCTGGTATTATACCGTCGGCGCCGCGCCCGTGATCGGCGCGCCGTTCCGCCGGCTCATTGCGCTGCCGATCGGACTGACGCTCATCCGCCGCGGCGTCGAGGGCGTGTTCGCGCCCAACGTCCCGCCGCCGGGGTTCGTCGAAGCGACCCGCCTGCCGCTCCTCCTGAGGCCGCTCCAGTTCCGCGCCAACTGCGAGGACGTCACCTTCGCCGAGACCGCGGTCATGGCGTTGTCTCCGCGCTACGGCGCGATCCGCGCGCCGACCGAAATCGTCGCGGGCGACCGCGACGGCGTCGTCTCGACCGATATCCACGCCCGCGCCCTGGCGCGCCACATACCGGGAGCTCGGCTCACCATCCTGCCCGGGGTCGGCCACGCGCCCCATCATGTTTTGCCGGAACGGATCGTCGGCCTTGTCCTCGAGGCGGAACGCCGGGCTCGCGAACGGGAGACGCAGGCGGCCTGAGCGGGCGCCCGGCGGATCAGGCGGCTTGGAGTTCCGTGGAATCGCCAGACAGCGCCGCTATCGCCGCGACCGTCCGGATCGCCTCAGCGCGTGATCCAGGGCTCTCCGCAGTCAGACCTTGAACGCCGCGGCGGCAGCGGCTCGGGTCGCCTGCCGGGCCTCGATCGCCTTTTCCAGCCGCTCGATCTCCGCCCTGAGAAGGCCGATGCGCTCTGCGAGTTCCGGCGCGGAGAGGTCATCGAGGTTCTGGCCGATCTCGTGCGCGGCCTTGGGCTTCGGCTTCTGCGCGAATAAAGACTCCTCCTCGAGAGACGCCATCGATCGCTCCGTCAAAGTCACCTTTAGGGCGCGGTGATGAATCCGCCGCCGAGCACCCGCGCGTGCGGGTCCAGGGAATCGTAGAAGATGCAGGCCTGGCCCGGCGAGACGCCGCTTTCAGGCTCGGCGAACTCGATCTCGCCGCTCGGCGACAGCCGCGCCGGCGCCGGCGGCCGGGTCGAGCGGATTCGCGCCGCGATCGGCAACCCGTCCTCCGGCAGATCTTCGATGTCGCCGTCGCCGAGCCAGTTGACGTCTCGAAGCTTGAGCCGAGCCTTGGCGAGGGCGGCGCGTGGGCCGACGATCACCCGCCCGTCCGCCGCATCGAGCGCCACGACATAGAGCGGCTGGGTCGCCGCGACGCCAAGCCCACGCCGCTGGCCGATGGTGTAGTGAATGACGCCGGGGTGGCGGCCGAGCACGCGCCCGTCCACATGCACGATGTCGCCGGGCCTCGAAGCGCCGGGCGCAAGCCGCTCGACGACCTCGCTGTAATGGCCCGCCGGAACGAAGCAGATGTCCTGGCTGTCGGCCTTCTCCGCGTTGAGGAGGCCGAACCGGCGCGCCAGCTCCCGCACCTGCGCCTTTGGCATCTCGCCGAGCGGAAAGCGCAGACGCTCGAGTTGCGCGCGCGTGGTGGCGAACAGGAAATAGCTCTGGTCGCGCTCGGGATCGGCGGCGCGATAAAGCGCTCGGCGCCCATGCCCGTCATCGCGGCCGATGACGTAATGGCCGGTCGCCAGCAGGTCAGCGCCGAGGTCGGTCGCGGCGTCGAACAGGTCGGCGAACTTCATGTGCTGGTTGCAGGCGACGCAAGGGACCGGCGTTTCGCCCGAAACGTAGGCGCGGGCGAACGGTTCGATCACCTTTTCGCGAAAGCGCTGCTCGTAGTCGAGAACGTAGTGGGGAATGCCGAGACGGGCGGCGACGTCGCGCGCGTCATGGATGTCCTGCCCGGCGCAGCAGGCGCCCTTGCGGTGCGTCGCCTCGCCGTGATCGTAGAGCTGCATGGTGACGCCGACGACATCGTAGGCCTCGGCGGCGAGCACGGCCGCAACGACCGAAGAATCGACCCCGCCCGACATGGCGACGACGACGCGAGTCTCTTCCGGCGCCTTGCCAAGGCCAAGGCTATTGAGCCCGGCGGCCTTGGCCGGCGCGAGCAATGTGGCGGCCATTCCGATCTCATCCCGGCGGCGGGGCCGGACCCTTTTCCCCTAGATTGGGGTTTTCACCCGCGAGGGCAAGTCCATAGCCGAAATCCGGCTATCCCGCCAGTTTCAAAGGCCGGAGGCCACCCCGGCCCGCGGCCGTTGCTTACCTTTGAGTAATACATCATTTGATTTGAAACACATAAGAGAGTTTTTCGATGGCTGCCGTTTAGGCAAATCTTAAAGCGCCTGCTCTATTGTCAAGGCCGTCGGGTGTGCGTTCGAGTGAGTGTTCCATGAGTGAAACAATGCGGCCGAGGGTGAAATACGTGATCGGTCCCGACGGCAGTCCGCTGACGGTCGCCGACCTGCCCGATCCAACGACCCGTCGCTGGGTCATTCGCCGCAAAGCCGAGGTGGTGGCGGCGGTGCGAGGCGGTCTTCTTTCGCTCGACGAGGCATGTTCCCGCTACAGTCTGACGGTCGATGAGTTCCTGAGCTGGCAGGTGTCGATCGACCAGTTCGGGCTCGCCGGACTGCGCACGACCCGCATCCAGCAATATCGCCAATAGGCTGGAGCATGATGCATTTGTCGGAATCACCGACGGATGCGCCACTGGCGGCCGCCCTCCTTGTGCGGGCGGGATAATGGACGCGCGCTGCCGCGGCCCGGAATGCATAAGCGATAGGCAACGGCGACTCACAGCCTAACCCGCCGCAAACCGGGCGGGAACGCATCCGGCTCTATCAAGCGCGGACACGCGGATCGGGCTGATCGCATCTTGCAGTAAGGGACAGGGCCGCCAGGCCCGTCATCAACCCCGATGCATTCGCGTCGGAACCACGGACAATCTCGCGGCGGCCCGGCCATGGCGTTGGCCTCGTTGACGGAAACGCCGCGGATGAGCCTCTGCGCCCATCGCCGGGTGGAACCGCCTCTCCCTCAATTCTGGATTGTTCCTCCGCGCCCACTATATTCGTCCCGGACGCGCGGAGGCGACCCCATGATCGTGATGCGCAAGCTGGCGGCAATTCTGGTGGCCGACATCGTCGGCTACTCGCGTCTTGCCGGCGCCGACGAGGATCGCATCCTGGCGCGGCTTCGCGGCCTCAGAAGCGACCTGATCGATCCGGCCATTTCCGTGCATCGCGGCCGGGTGGTCAAACGCACGGGCGACGGGGTACTGGTCGAGTTCCGCAGCGTCGTGGACGCGGTCCGCTGCGCCATCGAGATGCAGAACGGGCTCGTCGAGCGCAATGCCGGTCTTCCGGCCGATCGTCGCATCGAGTTTCGCGTCGGCGTCCACCTCGGCGACGTGGTCGAGGAGACCGACGGCGACCTGATGGGCGATGGCGTCAATATCGCCGCGCGACTCGAGGGAATCGCCAAGCCCGGCGCCATCGCCCTTTCCGAGGACGCCTATCGACAGGTCAAGGGGCGGCTCGACATTGCTGTCAGCGATCTCGGCCCGAAGGAACTGAAGAACATCGCCGAGCCGATCCGGGTCTATTCGCTCGAGGTCGGCCTGCCGGCCGAAGCCAAGCCCACTCCGCTTGAATCGCCGGCGCAGAAGTCCGGGCCGCCGCGCCTTTCGATCGTCGTCCTGCCGTTCGCCAATCTCGGCGGCGGCCCGGAGCAGGAGCACTTCGCCGACGGCGTCACCGAAAGCCTGACGACCGACCTTTCGCTCATCACCAATTCCCTTATCGTCGCCCGCAACACCGCCTTCACCTACAAGGGCAAGACGGTCGATGCGAAGCAAATCGGCCGCGAACTCAATGTCCGCTACATTCTGGAAGGCAGCATTCAGCGCGCCGGAAACCGCATGCGCGTCAACGTGCAGCTCATCGACGCGATCACCGGAAATCATCTTTGGGCGGACAGGTTCGACAAGCCGATCGCCGATCTCTTCGACATGCAGGACGAGATCGTTTCCCGCCTCGCCAACCAGCTGCGGTCGGAGCTGATCGAAGTCGAGGCGCAACGGGCCCAGAGCGAGCCAAATCCCGATTCGATCGACTATTATTTCCGCGGCGTCGCCGCGTTCAACAAGGGACGCCGGGACAACATCACCAGGTCGCGGCAGTTCTTCGAAAAAGCGGTCGAGCTCGACCCGACCAACATAGACGCTCTCGTGGGATCGGCGCGCGTCGATATTCTTTTGGGCGCGGTCTTCGCCGACGACGACCGCAGCGAGAGGCTGGCGGCCGCGGAGGCGGCGCTGCTGAAGGGCCTCGCCATCGCGCCGCGCAACTATTGGGCGCATCTCTGGCTGGGCTACGTCGAGATCCTGACAAACCGCGCGTCACGCGGGATCAGCGAACTCGAGCGCGCCCTGACGCTGAACCGCAATCTGGGCCAGGCGCACGCCTGGATGGGCCTGGCGAAGGTCACTCTCGGCCGGGCCGAGGAAACCGAGGGGCACATCGCCGAGGCGCTCCGCATCTCGCCGACTGACGGGGCGGCGTTCCTCTGGCAGCACATCCACGGCTTCGCCAAGCTCCATCTCGGGGCGGACCAGGAGGCGGCGGAGCTCTTCCGCCGGTCGATCGACACGAGCCGCAACTATCCCTTGAACCATTTCTATAACGCTACGGCGCTTGCCAATCTCGGCCGCCAGAGCGAGGCCGAGGCCGAGATCCAGGCGGGCCTGGAATTGGTCCCGACCTTCACGCTGGCGCGATTTCGCGCCGGGGCGGAAAGCGACAATCCCGTCTATCTCCAGCAGCGCGAACGCGTGATCGAGGGATTGCGCAAGGCCGCCGCGCCGGAGGGTTAAAAGCGCGCCGGAGAAACAACAGCAAACCCTCTTCGGCCGCGACTGGAAATTGCCTGCTCCGCGGCATGATGCCCTGCGCCGGCCTAAAAATTCCCTGCCCGCCCGCGCCCGAGTTCCTTGGAAATTCGCTGCCCGCAGCGAATATTTCCGCCCTGATGTCGCGGTGAAGGGCCTGGCGTCTAACCGCCTTTGACCAGCTCGACCGCCCGATCGACGATCTCCCGGTAGGCCTGGGACATCGGCATTTCCAGGTTCTTGACCTGAACGTCGGCCAGGTAGCGATAAAGCGCGTCCTTGCTGTCGCCGGCCTCGATGCGATCGAGCAGGATCTCGGCATAGCTGAACAGTTCGCCCTCGTTGCAGTCGGCCGGCAGGTCCCAGCAGTTCCGCATGACGGCCAAGATTCCGGCGATAAGGCTTGTCCTATCGCCCACGATGTCCTCAGGCTTGCGGTTCGCCGCGCTTCGGCTTGGGCCGTCCTGGCCCCAGCGCCCGCGCCACGGCGTCTCCGGCACCGGCGTCAGCGGCGGCTCGCCTTCTGACCAGGCGAAGAGATTGGCCGCGACGCATTCCGCCATCGCGCGCCGGGTCGCGACCGAACCCGAGCCGACGTGCGGCAGCAGCACCACGTTGTCGAGGGCGGTGAGCTCCGACGGGACGAGCGGCTCGTTTTCGAACACGTCGAGGCCGGCGGCGAGGATCGTTCCGTCCCGCAAAGCCTCGATCAGGGCCTTCTCGTCGACCAGCGATCCGCGCGCGATGTTGACGAGCACGCCGTCCGGTCCGAGCGCCCGCAAGACTGCGGCGTCGACGATATGGCGCGTCTCCTGCCCGCCCGGCGCAGTGACCATCAGGATATCCGAGGCCTTCGCCATGTCGATCAGCGACGCGTGGAAGCGGTGAGGAACACCGGGCTGGGGTTTGCGGCCATGATAGGCGACCTTGAGCCCGAAGCTTTCGGCGCGCCTGGCGATCGCCCTGCCGATTCGCCCCAGGCCGAGGATTCCCATCGTCCTTTCCCGCAGGGACGCGGTCAGCGGAAACGACGACTTCAGCCATTCGCCGGCGCGCAGGAAACGTTCGGCCTGCGGCAGGCGGCGCACCGCCATGAGCGTCAGCGCCATCGCGGTGTCGGCGACCTCGTCGTCGAGCACGCCCGGCGTATGGGTGACGATGACGCCGTGCTCGCGGGCCCATTTCGCTTCGACATGCTCGTAGCCGACACCGAAGCTGGCGACGATCTCGAGACGAGGCAGCCGGCGCATGAACGCCGCGTCGATGGGGAACTGATGCCCGCTCGAGGCGACGGCGCGCAGTCTCGGGCCCCATTCGGCGAGCCAGGCTTCCGGCTCGGGCTCAAGCCAAAGGCGATGCAGCGGCAGCCGCTCGGCGATCAGGTCGGCCGCCACGATTCCGAGGCCTTCGCCCGGCATCAGCACGTCGAGAGGCTTCGCGCGCGTCTCTCCCAAGGTCCCGGCCAAGGTCCGCTCCCACTTTCCCGACGCGGCCGGACATGGCACATGCGGCTTGCCATGGCCAGCCCCGACGGCCCTCGTCCCGCACCGCGGCGCCCCTTCGTTCGGCGCCTCATGCTGCGGGATTTTCGTTCCTATGCGGCGCTCGATCTCGCCATCGACGGCCGTCTCGTCGTCCTATGCGGCGAGAATGGCGCCGGCAAGACGAACCTCCTCGAGGCGCTCTCTCTGCTGTCGCCGGGCCGCGGCCTGCGCCGGGCGGAGCTCGCCGAATGCGCGCGCGAGGGCGGAACGAGCGGATTCACGCTCTCGGTCGAAGTCGAGGAGGAGGGGGAGACGCATCAGCTCGGCTCGGGTTTCAGCCCCGCCGATGGCGACGCCGGCGCGGGGCGGCGCAACCGCATCGACCGCGCCGCAGTGTCGTCGTCGCGCGCGTTCTCGGACCATGTGCGCGTCGTCTGGCTGACCCCCGCCATGGACACGCTGTTCGCCGGACCGGCGGCCGAGCGGCGGCGATTCCTCGATCGCTTCGTGCTGGCGATCGACCCGGGTCACGGCGCACGGGTCGGCCAGTTCGAGCGGGCGTTGCGCGGGCGCAACCGGCTCCTCGAGGAGGGCGCGCGCAACCCGGTCTGGCTGGACGCCATCGAGCGCGAGGCGGCTGAGCTCGGCGTCGCCGTCGCCGCGGCGCGGCTCGAATGCGTGCGCCGGCTCGAAGCGCTGATCGCCGCCGAACGCGACGAGGATTCGCCCTTTCCCTGGGCGCGGCTGGCGCTCCAGGGCGAGGTCGAGGCTCTGGCGGCGAGCCGCCCGGCGCTCGAGGTCGAGGACCGCTATCGCGCGATGCTTGGCGCCAATCGCGCCCGCGACGCGGCCGCCGGCCGGACACTGATCGGCCCGCATCTCGGCGACCTCGGCGTCCGGCACGGACCCAAGGACGCCCCGGCGGCGAGCGCCTCGACCGGCGAACAGAAGGCGCTGCTCGTCGGGCTCGTGCTGGCGCACGCGCGGCTGGTCGCCGAGATGTCCGGGATCGCGCCGCTCGCCCTCTTCGACGAGGTCGCGGCGCATTTCGATCCGCGGCGGCGCGCAGCGCTGTTCGATGCGCTGGAGCGACTCGGCGGCCAGGTGTTCCTGACCGGGGCCGACTGGGCCGCCTTCGCCGACCTCGAGGGCCGGGCGCAGATGTTCGAGGTTTCGGCCGAGACCGGCGTCAGGCCGCGGGTCTCAGGCGTGGCCGGCGTCGGATGAGAGCCAGCCCGCCTGGACGCCGAGCTTCGCCAGCGCCCGGTCGTATTTGTGCTCGTAATCCGAATCGAAGATGAGATCGGCATCGGCCGGACAGGTCAGCCAGCCGTTGGCCAGGATCTCGCTCTCGAGCTGGCCCGAACCCCATCCCGCGTAGCCGAGGGCGAGCACCGCATGCGAAGGCCCCGCGCCGTTGGCGATGGCGCGAAGGATGTCGATCGTCGCGGTCAGGCAGACATTGTCGGCGATCTTCACCGTCGAAATCGGTCGCGCCATAGTCGCTCGAATGCAGAACGAAGCCGCGGCCCGTCTCGACCGGACCGCCGCGCAGAACGCGCACCGCCTCGGCGCGCGGCGGCAGGCGAATCTCGTCCCCGCCGGGGACGATGTCGAGCTGGACCAGGAGCTCGGCGAATTCGATCTCGTCGGCGCGCTGATTGATGATGATCCCCATCGCGCCGTCTTCGCGATGGGCGCAGAGGTAGACGACCGATCGGGCGAAGGGGCCGTCCCGCAGGGAGGGCATGGCGATGAGGAACTGGCCCTCGAAACTGGTCGGCGGCGGAGGGTCTGCCCGTTTCATTCGCGCCTCCGGGGATTGAGCTCCATCCATGACGGTTTCTTGAATGCTAGTGGAAATCCGGTTCAGGGTATAGTCAGGAGATAATGACGCATTGGGGACGAAAAAAGGAAGGCGCCGAAATCGTGAACGCCGGTTTCACGGGGATTTGTCTCAGCCCCTGCAGGGAGTGGGGCTTGCGCATGGCCCGGCGGCTCGGCGACGCGCTTCTCATCGTCGGGCTCGTCGCTCCGGCCTGCGCCGCTGGCGGCTACGCGACCGATTGGGCGAAGGCTGCCAAATCGGAGGCGCGGCTCGTCGCCGCCGACGGGCGCCTCGCCGGCTTCGAGGTCGCGCTCGCGCCCGGCGCCATCACCTACTGGCGCGATCCCGGCGATGCGGGCCTGCCGCCGGCCTTCGATTTCGCCGGCTCGGAGAATGTCTTGAGGGTCGAGCCGGTCTTCCCGGCGCCCAAACGCATCCGCGAGGCCGACGGCAGCGAGGCGTTCGGCTACGACGGAAACGTGCTCTTTCCCTTGCGGGTCGAGAAGCGCGATCCGTCGAAACCGGCAACCCTCGCGCTGCACGCCAACTACGCCGTCTGCGAAAAAGTCTGCCTGCCGGCCGAGGCGCGCCTGACGCTGGCGCTGCCCGCGGCGGGCGACGCCTCGCCCTATGCGGGCCTCGTCGAGACGGCGCTGGCCGCCGCCCCGCACGTTGTAGCGGCGAAGGATTTCGGCGAGCTCAAGTCCGACGGGCCGGACGGCTGGCGGCTCTGCGCCGCGCACGAATCCGGCGCCCCGCGCGACCTCTTCGTCGAACCGCCGACCGGCTGGTGGGTGACAGCCGCGCCCGCAGCGGCCGAGGCGGGGCGCGACTGCTTCAGCCTGACGCTGCGCGACAAGCCGAAAGACGCCGCCCTGCCGGTCGCCCTGCGCCTGACGCTGACGGGCGGCGCGGGGCCGGTCGAGACGACGATGGAGGCCGCCGGGCCGAAGTAGGGCCTGCAATCTCTGGCGCCGGTCCCGCCTGTTGCCGCGCTTGCTGACCGCGGCGCCGCGGTCATCGACCGCGGCTACAATGCCGCTCTCACATGCCTGCCCATGCAGTTCCCGCCCTTGAGCCTGTGGCCTTCGCGGCTCATGGTCGCGGTCTCGCCATCGCTGAAAGGTTGGCCCCGTGCCCAAAATCCGCGCCAACGGCATCGACATCGCCTATGAGAGCCTGGGACGCGACGGCGATCCGGCGATCCTCATGATCCATGGCCTGAACACACCGCTGACGGGCTGGCCCAATTCGCTTTGCGACGGACTCGCGGCCAAGGAATTTCGCGTCATCCGGTTCGATAACCGCGACGTCGGCCTCTCGACCCGCCTGGCTCAATTTGGCTCTCCAGACCTCGCGGCCATGATGGCGAAGATCGAGGCAGGCGAGAAGGTCATCCCTCCTTATTCGCTCGACGACATGGCGGCCGACGCCGCGGGCCTCCTCGACGGGCTCGGGATCGCACGCGCGCATATCGTCGGCGCGTCGATGGGCGGCATGATCGCGCAGCTCGTCGCCATCAGCCATCCGTCGAAGACGAAGAGCCTCGTCTCGATCATGTCGACGACCGCCCGAGCCGGCCTGCCGCCGGCCGATCCGGACGTCATGGCGAGGCTGACGACGGTTTCTCCAAGCCCGAGCCGCGAAGACCGCATCGCCACTGCCGTCGCGGCCGCCAAGGCGGTCGGCGGACCCGGATTTCAGGAGAGCGACGAGGAACGGCGCGCCTACTGGGGCCTGAGCGTGGATTATACGCCGTTCGACCCGCCGTCAGCGGCGCGCCAGATGGCCGCCGTCATTGCCGCTTGGCCCCGCAACGGGGCGCTCGGGACGCTGAAGATCCCCGCGCTCGTCATCCACGGCGCGGACGATCCCGCGCTCCCCGCGGCGCATGGCGAAGACACCGCGCGGAGCATCCCCGGCGCCGAGCTTCTCCTCGTGCCGGGCCTCGGCCACGACTTCACGAAAAAGGCGGCGCAGCTCTATCTCCAGGCGATCGGCGCTTTCGTCGCCAAGGTCGAGGCGAAGGAGCGATCGGCGGGGTGAGCGGGCAGCTTTACGCCCGGCGCTTCCTTCGCATAGTCTCGCCGTTTTCCTGAAGCCGCGTCGGGCGGCGCCATCCTCAAAGGATCCCCTCATGACTATTTCCGTCGGCGAACGTCTGCCCAATGCAAAGCTGCGACTCGTGACCGCGGGCGAGCCTCAGCCGATCGAGACCAAGGACTATTTCGCCGGCAAGAAAGTCGTGCTGTTCGGCCTGCCGGGCGCCTTCACCCCGACCTGCCACAAGAACCACCTGCCCGGCTTCATCGTCAACGAAGCCGCGTTCAAGGCCAAGGGCATTGACGCGATCGCCATGACCTCGGTCAACGACCATCATGTGCTCTCGGCCTGGTCGGAGGCGACCGGAGCCAAGGGCCATATCGATTTCCTCGCCGACGGCAACGGCGACTTCGCCAAGGCGCTCGGCCTCGACATCGATCTCTCGGCCGGCGGTCTTGGCCCGCGCTCGAAGCGCTATTCGATGCTCGTCGTCGACGGCGTGGTCAAGGAGCTCAACGTCGAGCCGCAACCGGGCAAGGCGGATCTTTCGAGCGCCGAACACATCCTGAAGCAGCTCGCCTGAAGCGCCCGTGCGCGCTCCCCGAAGGGCCACCCCTGAGGCGGCGACCAAAAGCGTTTTCTATCGCGCCGCCAGCAAGTCTCGACTAAATACAGTATGTTTGAGTAGCATGTTGCCGTCACCCGAACTCAAGTGGGTTTTGGAGTTGCGGATGTTGCGGAAAAGGGCGCCTAAGCTACTGAAAAACCGCAGTCGCCCGCGATTCCGCACGGCCCCTTTGGCAGGACCAGCAAGCGCTCGCTCTCGACAGACTGAGAACGCGTCCTTAACCTTCGCGACACAATGAAGCACGGTCAGGCGAGCCGGACGGCGTTCGGCGCGGCGGGGCATCGGGCGGCGCACCAGCGGCTCGAGGGCGGTTTCGTGTTCGCCGATCCGATGGCGCTTCGCATCCTCGGCGACGAAGCCGAGGAGGCGATCGCGCGGGCCACGGCGGCGCCGGAGCAGCGGCCGTTGCGGATCTTCATCGCCATGCGCAGCCGCTTCGCCGAGGACGCGGCGAAAGCCGCCGTCGCCGCCGGCGTGCAGGCAGATCGTCGTCCTCGGCGCCGGGCTCGACACCTTCGCCTATCGCCTCGAGCCGCCTCCGGACTTGCGCCTCTTCGAGCTCGATCATCCGGCGACGCAGGCCGAGAAGCGCCGCCGGCTCGCCGCGGCGGGCATCGTCGAGCCGCCGCATGCCGTCTATGTGGCGCATGACTTCGACCTCGGCAGCTTCACTGCGGCGCTGGCCGCCGCCGGGCACGACGCGGGGGCGCCAACCTTCGTCATGTGGCTCGGCGTCACCGTCTATCTGACCGAGACCGCCATCGAGGCGACGCTCGCCGAACTCGCCCGCCTTCCCGGTGGGGCCGAGATCGTCTTCGACTACGTCAATCCGCGCGCGGCGATCGAAGACGGCGAGTTCGCGTCGGGCGCTCGCGGCGCGCGTCGCCGAGCTCGGCGAACCTTTCCGCGGCGCGCTTCGACACCGCGGCGCTGCATGAGCGGGCGCGGGCGCTCGGCTTCGTCGCGATCGAGGACCTCGACCGCGCCGCCCTCGCCGCCCGCTATCTGCCGCACGTGCCGCCGCCGAAGCCGGGGCCCGGCGGGCATATCGTCCGCATGGCGACGCGATAGGCCGCCTCTGACCGGCCCGCCCCTCCATGGGCTTCAGCCGACGGCGCCTGTCTTTTTGACCAACTGTGGCCCCCGCCGCAGATCGACGGCACGAAGACCTTACCAAGCTTTCATGCCTCCGCCATGGTAACGTAACAGCGTTCGCACGATATCAGCGCTCCTCACGCGGCTAACCCGGCCGGCGTTTCAATCAATGGAGCAGTCAAAAGTGGCCAATCTATTTTCGTCCGCGCGACGATCGAAGTCGTTCCGCGCCGCGCTGCTTGGGGCAGTCGCCGTCGCCGCCGTCGGCGGAATGACGTTCGAGGCGCTGCCGATCGCCAGCGTTCCTGCGCTCGCCGCCGCTACAACGCCGTCGGCCGGTCCCTTCTCGTTCGCCGACGTCGTCGACCGGGTCAAGGGCGCGGTCGTATCGGTCAAGGTCAAGGTCGCCGAGACGAACGTCTCCTATGACGGCGCGGCGCAGCCGCTGCCGAACGCCCCCAAGGGCGGGCCGCTGGAAAGGTTCTTCCATGAGTTCGGCGGGCCCGGCGGCGAGCCGTTCGGCGGCGAGGATCACGTCCAGCCGCGCATGAGCATGGTGCAGGGCTCGGGCTTCTTCATTTCCGCCGACGGCTATGTCGTCACCAACAATCACGTGGTCGAGCACGCCAAGGAGGTGACGGTGACGATGGCGGACGGCAAGTCGATGCCGGCCCGCATCGTCGGCACGGACCCGAAGACCGATCTGGCGCTGCTCAAGGTCAAGGGCTCGGACTTTCCCTTCGTTTCGTTCGCCTCCGAGGCGCCGCGGGTCGGCGATTGGGTGATCGCCGTCGGCAATCCGTTCGGCCTCGGCGGGACGGTGACGGCGGGCATCGTCTCGGCGCGCGGGCGCGACATCGGCGCCGGTCCCTATGACGACTTCCTGCAGATCGACGCCCCGGTCAACCACGGCAATTCCGGCGGCCCGACCTTCAACGCCAATGGCCAGGTCGTCGGCGTCAACACCGCGATCTTTTCGCCGTCGGGCGGCAGCGTCGGTATTGGCTTCGCCGTTGCCGGCGACGTCGCCAACAGCGTCGTCCACCAGCTCGAGGTCGACGGCAAGGTCGTGCGCGGCTGGCTCGGCGTCGAGATCCAGCCGGTGAGCCAGGACATCGCCGACAGCCTCGGCCTCAAGGAGGCCAAGGGCGCGATCGTGGCGAAGGTCGAGAAGGGCTCCCCCGCCGCCGCCGCCGGCCTCGAGGACGGCGACGTCATTGCTGCGGTCAACGGCCAGGCGGTCGCCGACGCCCACGACCTCTCGCGCACCATCGCGACGCTCGGGCCGAAGACGCCGGTCAAGCTTCAGATCGTCCGCAAGGGTTCGACCCAGACGCTCGAAGCCACGCTTGGAACCCTGCCGGACGTCAAGCAGGCCAAGGCCGACGCCCCTGAGGCGCCGGCGAAGGACTCGCTGACGAAATACGGCATGACGCTCGCGCCGACCGTCGACGGCGCCGGAAAGACCGGCGTCGTCGTCGCCAACGTGGACCCCGACGGCGCGGCCGCTGACAAGGGCATTCAGAGCGGCGACGTGATCCTCGAAGTCGCCGGCAAGCCGGTCTCGCAGCCGTCCGACGTCGTGGCGGCGATCGACGCCGCCAAGGCCGGCGGCAAGAAGTCCGTGCTGCTGCGGGTCGAGACGAAAGACAGCCCGCGCTACGTGGCGCTGTCGACCGAAGCCGCCTCGTAATGCGAGCGGCGGGTCTGGCGGGGGGAGCCGGGAGGCGATCGCCAGACCCAGCGGCAGGCCGGCTCACGCCGCTGGCCTGCCGCTCCATTTGTAGCGCCTCAGGGAATGCCGGGCGGCCCGAGATGGAAACGGCGGCTCGTCGAGAGCCGAGGCATCAGCGCCTGCGGCTTCTTACCGGAGGCAGGGCCAGCCTCACCTGTTCAGCGTTGCTCGGCGGGGAAGAATGTGACGATCGAGCCCCCGCTAGGCGGCAACGCGGTCCGTCGCGCTTGCGTCCTGGGCAGGCTCTACCCACCTGATTCTCGGGCTGAACGAGGAGGATCCGGTGACTGAATCCACAAGGCCGCGCGCCGTCGGCCTCAACCACATCGCATTGGAGGTCGGGGACATCGACGAAGCGCTGGCGTTCTACGGCCGTCTCTTCGCCTTCGATCTGCGCGGCAAGACCGACGCCATGGCCTTCATCGACCTGGGCGACCAGTTCATCGCCTTGCAGAAGGGCCGTACGCAAGCGGCGGACGACGGCCGCCATTTCGGCCTCGTGGTCGATGACAAGGAGGCGGCCCGCAAGGCGCTCGACGCCGCAGGAGTCGCCCTGACCGATGGACCCTTCCTTGATTTTCGCGATCCCTGGGGCAATCGCGTCGAGATCGTCGGCTACGACAACGTCCAGTTCACCAAGGCCCCTAACGTGCTGCGCGGGATGGGCCTCACCCGCCTCGCCAAGAACGAGCGCGCCAGGAAAGAACTGGCCGAGAAGGGCATGGCGGTCGCGCAGGACTGATGCGCGGCGGTCCGGGCGTTGGCTTTCACCGTCACTGAGTTGGCCGCTGGCCATCCCTGCAACCGTGATACGGACCGGAGGACGCTATGACCGCGTCAGAGCAGAAGATGGTCATCGTGAGCGTCGCCCAGCCAGCATGGCGTAAGCCTGGCGCACGCGGCGACCGCACGCCGCGACACGCGGACGGTGACAGTGCAGTTGACTTACACAAGCCGCGAGGCTGCACTCTCGCCGCAATCGGCGAAAACGCGGGTTTGGCCCGGTGCAAGGCTGATGTTAGAAACCGGCGGGCAGTCAAGCTGTAAAGCGAGGATCGGGGATGGCTTCAGAGTTCGAAGAGGAGCTGAACTCGCTCGATGCAAAACTGGAAAAGGCGCAGAAGGCAGCCGAGGGTCTGGTCAGCGGCCTGAAGCAAGTGCGACGGGCCGCCCGGATCGGGCAAATATCCGAGATCGGCAAGGGCCTGGGCGGCCTCGATGATCGGCTCGCGGATGCCCAAGCCGCGACGCGCGATCTTTCCGACGCGTGGCGCTTCGACGCATCGGCCTATTTCGCTGACGGCCGTTTCCTGGCGGACCTGAAAACGGCGGCCGCCGAACAGAAACTGGACATGTTCGAAAGGAATGGCCGCATCTATTGCTTTCCCGTGCTCATGCGTATCGAGGCCAACCAGTCGGCTGTCCGCATCGGTCGGAAGATCGAGCGCGCCATTCGGCCGCGTGAGCTCGTCCGACTTTTGGCGAAGGCTCAGAAAAGGCCTCAGCGGTTCCGGGAGCAGGCGTTTCTCGATCTCATCTGGCGCGCCTATCGGCGACTCGTCGGGCGCGAGTGGAATGGAACCGATCCGGGCCGAGTTGTCGCGCTGATCGACATTCATGAGACCGTTACGCTGCTGCCGGGTTCCGACTATCCGCAAGAGGAATTCGCCCGCGATCTCTTGCTTCTGGACCGCCGTCCGGATCTGCGTGCGCGGAGCGGAGAGCGTTTTGAATTCCCGCGCGGAACCACCACGAAGGGCATCAAGCCGCTGATCGTCTACGACGAACAGGGAGCCGAACGGATCTATTACGGCATCCGCTTCGTCCCGGGAGAGTGAGATGGGGATCACGGCGGAAGCCTGGCTCGACCTGATCGACCGCGAATATCTCCGCCAATTCATCAGCGGCGGCGGCAGCGCAGTGAAATTCGTCGAAGCCGACGCCGAACAACTCGACGAGGTTCGATCGCGCCTGGTCGCACTTGCGGAACAACATGGGGTGGCGTCCTGCCGGATCGATGCGTCTGAGACCAAGCTTCACATGGTCCAGGACATCTTCTTCGCCATCTCGCGCAGTCTCGACTGGCCAGCCATGGCTCAAGCTTTCGTCGAGGCCCTGGTGATCAAGCAGGGCTACCGATGGCCCCGCCCCGGCGGCGTCGTTACGTTCCAGGATGTCGCGGCCTGCAATGAGATCGATGAGCGGTTTTTCCGTCACGACTTGAACCGTTGGCTGACCGACGAAATCATGCGGGATCGTTCGATGAGCCAGGACTTTCGGATCGCGATGGCCACGCTCTGCCGAACACGGCTCGAGCCGGACGAGACGGACAAAGGCGTCACGACGCCGGTTCTCGAATGGCTGCGCGGCGAATTGCGGGCAATCGGCGCTCTCCGCCAAACCTACATCACCGCCAAAATCACCAGGCACAATGGACGGGCGATGCTCCGCTCGCTGTGCCGTTGGCTGCGGCTCTGCGGACGCAAGGGGATTTGCGTCACGCTCGACATTCGCCGGGTCTTACGCGCCGGGACGGCTCTCGGCGAGGGGCTGCGGTACACCCCGGCGGCGGTGATCGACGCCTTCGAGGTGCTGCGCCAACTCATCGACGACGCCGAAACATTCGAGGGCCTACTGGTCGTCGTCCTGGCGGACGAAGCGCTGACCGGCCTCGACCCCAAACGATCGCTCAACGCCTACGCCGCGCTCAAGATGCGGGTGTGGGACGATGTCCGCGCGGCGGGAAGGGATAACCCGCTCGCGGCCCTCGTCCGGTTGCATTCGGGCCGACATCCGACGACCGAGGCGGCATGATGGGCGATCATCCACCCGTCGAAGCGCGCGGCGCGATTGAAGCTCTGCGCGCCGGGGTTCCCAACCGCGCGGCGATCCGCCTTCTGGGGGAACGGGACGGCGTCTTGGTCAATTCCTTTCTCGACTTGCTCGGGCGCTGCGCTCACAGCCTCGAGCAGGGTCGGCAAGCCGAGGGAAATCTCGTTTGGGGCAGTTTTGGCGCAGGCAAATCGCATCTGCTCGGCTACATGCGCGAGCTTGCCCTGGAACGGAATTTCGTCGTCAGCCTCGTGCCGGTCAGCAAGGAAACGCCGATGTTTGATCCTGCCCGGCTGTTCGCCGCGGCGGTTCGGGTTGCGGAGGTTCCCGGCGCGAACGACGATGTGATGACCGTCGCGCTCTCACGACTGAAGCCCCAGACGGAGCCATACGACCGCCTCGAGACATGGGCGACGGACGAAGCGCGCTCGGGGTCGCTGTCCGCCGTGTTCGCCGCCTTGCTTTGGCTGCTGCCGCACCTCGGCCCCGAAGACCATGCGCGCATTCCTCGATTCTTCGGCGGCGGCAGGCTCAACGCCGCGGTGGCGAAGTCCTGGCTGCGCGAGCATGGCGCGGCCAAGTTGTTCGACATCAAGCCGACCCGGGAAGCCGAGCTCGCTCGCCAGCGGCTGCGATTCGCGCCCCGTCTCCTGTCTTCGGTCGGCCTTGCCGGCTGGTGCGTTCTTCTGGATGAGGTCGAACTCATTGGCCGCTATTCGACGTTGCAACGCGGCAGGAGCTACGCCGAGTTGGCGCGTTGGCTTGGCTGGGACGATCTGGACGGCTTGCCGGGCATTGCCACGACCGCCGCATTCACCGACGATTTCGTCGCGGAGATGTTCGATAATCGGCGGGACGAGGAGCTGATTCCCCAGGCGCTGGAAAGGAAGGGACTGGCCCGCCAAGCCGACTTGGCCAAGCGGTGCATGGAGCAATTGCGACGCTTGCGCGGCGTTCGGCTTGTCCCGCCCGACGAGTCCGCCCTGGGCGCCGCCCAAAGCCGTATCGCCGATCTCTATTACGATGCCTACCAGTGGCGTCCTTCCGGCCTCGCGATCGGCGAGCGCCTGGCAGGAAAGTCGATGCGCCAATACATCAAGTCCTGGATCACCGAATGGGATATCGAGCGCCTCTACGGCGAACGAACGACCACCGAGGCCCGAACGATTCGCACCGACTACAGCGAGAGCGCGGAATTGCAACAAGCTTCCTCCGCGCCCGACGTCGACCAGGAGTAGGTCCGGGTGGCGGCGCCGGAAGAGGCGTCGAACGAGGCGTTCGGCCTCAACTGGCCCTATCCGCTCTTCCGCTATCAGAAGGAGGGAATTGAAAGGCTTCTAAGCAACCGCTCGGTCCTGCTCGCCGATGAAATGGGTCTGGGCAAGACGATCCAGGCGGTCGCGGGCCTGCGCATCCTTTGCGGCGCGCCGGGAGATCGAGCGCGCGCTGATCGTCTGTCCCGTCAATCTGGTCGCGCAGTGGCGGCGGCAAATCCGCGTTTGGGCTCCCGAGCTCCTGGTTTCCACCGCGGTTGGCTCAAAAGACCAACGGAAGGCCGCCTGGCGCGCCGACGCGACGCTCTGCGTGTCGAGTTTCGAGTCCGTCCGGGCGGATCTCGGCGGACCGTCGGCGGCCGGCCGCCCGTGGGACGTCGTCGTGATTGATGAGGCCCAACGCATCAAGAACGCCAATTCCGCTGTCGCCGCTGTCGTCAAGTCGCTCGCGCGGTCGCGCTCCTGGGCGTTGACCGGAACGCCGCTCGAGAACCGTCTTGACGATCTGCTTTCCGTTCTCGATTTCGCCGCGCCGGGCGAATTTGATCCCAGCGCCATGGGCGTCGGTCTTCGCGGGCTGATGGGTCGGGTGCAACTGCGCCGTCGTCGGGCCGAGGTCCTTGACGATCTGCCGCCCAAGTTCGCTTCGGTCATTGCTCTCGACCTCGCCGCGGCCCAGCGCGCCGCCTACCGAAAGGCCGAGGAGAAGGGAACCGTCTGGTTGCGTTCGCTGGGACGGGAGTTGCGAATATCGCATGTGCTCGAACTCATTCTCCGTCTGAAGCAGATTTGCAATTTTTGTCCTGAGACGGGAGACTCGGCCAAGCTTGACGATCTGCGCCCTCGGCTTGAACAGTTCGGGGCGTCCGACGCGAAAGCGCTCGTCTTCTCGCAATTCGTCGCAGTGCCGTTCGGCGTGCGCCGAATCGCTGCGGAGTTGCAGACCTTCCGGCCGCTGGTCATCGCCGGCGGCATGGATCAGCCGGCCCGCAGCGCCGCATTCGACGCCTTCGAACGCGATCGGTCACGTCGCGTGATGGTTCTTTCCCTCCGGGCGGGAGGGACCGGATTGAACCTGACCGCGGCCTCCCGCGTCATCCATTTCGATCGGTGGTGGAACCCGGCGGTCGAAACCCAGGCCGAGGACAGAGTCCATCGCATCGGCCAGACCCAACCGGTCGAAGTCTTCGCCTATCTTTGCTCGGATACGGTCGAGGAGCGCGTCGCCAGAATCATCGAGGAAAAGCGGGCGCTCTTTTCCGACCTGATCGACGGCGTTCCCGCCCGGGCGCTCGCCAGGCTCGATCTGGACGCCCTCCTCCGCGCGGCGGCTCCGGCGTTTTAGGGCAGGATCGCCTAAGGCGGAGTTGGCGACGGGCGGGCGGTTCCGCGGGTGGCAGCGGACGCACCGTCCGAGCCATGCGTCTCCATGAGCTGCCGCGCATATTCAGCGATCACAGTCTCTTGCATGGGAAAAACTTCCTCGTCGGCGAGGCGCGTCCGGGGTCGAAGCGGAGCGTGCCCATAAATCCTTCGGGCTCCGCTACACGTTTTTGCTCCCCGCCTCATCGAGATTTTCAAGCAGCGCCGCAGCCGCATTGTCGAGTTGGTCCAGTTGGTCGGTCACGATCGACCACAATACCTCTGGATCGACGTGACGATTCGTGGCGCAACAAGTTACCGAGCCCGTGGATTTTTGACCTCGGAACCTCCTGCCGTGCGCTCTTCATGGACCGGGGCAAGTGTTTTGCGGCTTCGGCGATGATGAGGAGCGCGTGCTCGACCGCGCGCTTCATTCCCCAACTCGCGGAAAACGCGCCAAGGTCGGCGTCCTTCGTGAGACCTTGGATGCCCGCGATCTCTTCCCGAATATCGATCAGCCACACGCGCGGCGAGCGGGCGATCATCAAAAAACCTGTATCGCTTCCCGCTCGATCTCCCCTAGCAAGGCCGGGCTGAGGCCTTCCCGCGTGCCGTAATCGACCCTTTCGCCTAAGCGCTCCCGCAACAGAAAATAGATGTCCATGAACTCGTCAAAGCCGAACTGACGCGATCTGTCCTTGTCTATGAAGACGTCGATATCGGAATCGGGGCCGGCCTCATCCCGGGCATGCGACCCGAACAGGTAAAGCGCCTGGGCGCCGCGCGCGCGAATTGCGGGCTCGGCTTCCCTCAATCGCGCGATGACTTCGCTGCGGCGCATAGTTCATAATAGCCCGACCGCATGCGCCCCGCCAGCGTGCGCGTGAGTGTACTGTCGCGGTGACCGGCGAGGATCAATGCGCACTGTCACCTGAATGCGGAACCCGCGAAGGCGCGACCCCTTCTCCCTCCGGGTCCCTTCGGGAGAAGGTGGCGAGCGAAGCCTGCCGGATGAGCCGACCGAGCCGAAGGGCCTATCCGCCAGGCGGATCAGCCCCGCCAGAGTCGACTGCCTGCGACCCTCATCCCCGTCCCTTCTCCCGATGGGAGAAGGGGGCGCGCGCCGCTCTAGGCGGCTCAAACTTCTTGGGGCGATACAAGTTTGGCGCCGTCACCGACATACGATGAAAGCGCTGAGAGCTTTCGCTTCGTCCGCCAGGTCGGGCCCCTTCATCGGTTGCGTCGCCTCGCCGATCTCAAACTTGATGGCGTTGTCCTGAAGGAAGTTGGCGACAACGGAAGCCTTGATGGCGAAATTCACGTTCTGCGGGATATCGCCGGCATTCTTAATCTCGGCGAGAAAATCCAGCTTCGACGAGACGACGCCGATGAGGTTGCCGTTCTCGTCGAGGAGCGGACCACCGGAGTTGCCGGGCTGGACCGGCGCGGAAATCTGATAGAAGCGGCTGTCGTCGCCAATCCCGGCCAGCGCCGTCACGATGCCGGTGGTGAAATTGCCGCTCGTCGCCAGAACCTGGCTCAACGGATAGCCGAACGCTTCGACGTTCTCTCCCTGCCTCGCGCCGAAGCGGAGCGCTGCTACGCGCACCGGAGTGTCGTTCACCTTCAGGAGCGCCAGATCGTTGGTCGGGTCCTTGGCGACGAGGTTTCCGGCCTCGAAGGTTCCCTGACTCACGCCGACCTGAATAGCCAGGCAATCCTTGACGACGTGAGCGTTGGTGATGAGGTGGCCATCGTTCGTCACGAAAATGCCGGTGCCGGAACTCGACGTATGGGGCTCCGCTTGTTCGGGAAGGGACGGAACGGGCTGCGGCGTGGGGCTCGGCCCGGGCGCCGCTGCGCCGTCTGAAACGCCGATCCTGACAGTAAACGGACGGGTGAACGGAGCGCCGCTCTCCGACGACCAGAGCGACCCCGAGATCAACGTCGCGATGCGTTCGATATGGGCGTCCGTCCGCGGCGTGGTCCCAGGTGAGCGTGAAGCCGACGCCGCCTCGTCCGGTCTGATGATAGCGGACGTAGGCGTCGGTGATCCCGTCGGAATAGGAAAAAACGAAGAACTCGTTCCGGTAGAGCTTGGCATAATAAATCGTCGCGCCGCTACGCTCCAGTTTATTGCGCAAGGACTCGAGCGAGGCGCGTAACGTGAATTGGGAATAGTAGTCGTAAGTCAGCACGACGCCCAACGGCCGATTGAAAAAGGTGAGGCCGGTCGCCGTCGTTTCCTCCGTCAGAGGCAGACCGATCGGCGCCCAGATCCAGCTATTGGTCAGGGGATGCCTGACGACCTGAAAGTTCCACGCGTTCAGGTAGGGTCCGGCGATCGCCGTCAGGCGGTCCATCTGCGCCGAATTGACGATGCCCAGCGGCACAAAGCCGTTGTCGACCTCGAAGCGCAAGATCGCGTTGAACAGGCGCGTGTTGAAGTCCGGGTCGGGCACAGCCGGCCAATAGCCGGCCGCCGTCAGAAGGATTTGCAGTTTGACTCGCTCATCGTGAGACGCATGAAGGCGTCTTCGGCCTGAACGTATCCGGGGAGTTGGGTCTGAGCGGCTGCCTTCTCCAGCGGAGAGAAAGCGAACGAGACGCCGACGAGCCACAACAGCAAGAAGAGCGCTAAGGACCCTACCGCCGACGGAGGGCGATGTCCTCATGCCGTCCAGCATTTGCTTAATGCGGCGAGACCCGTGCCGCAATGTGTCATCCCCGCGAACGCCCGCGAACGCGGGAATCCAAAGTCCAGCCCTGACGGGTGTCGTTGCGAGCCTTTAAGCCCACGATCCTGGATGCCTGCGTCCGCGGACATGACAGTGGTTGGGAGTTACGTTGGCCTCTTCCCGTCGAGGAAATAGTTCTATCCCTCGACAGCCAGCCGGTTTCCGGGGACACTTCGCGGATTCCGCCTACAGCCCGGACTCAATAGCCCGCAGCAGCCGGAAGCGCAGCTCGCCGTCATTGCCGGCGAGCGAGATCACGAAACGGACCTGCCCGTGGCTTTGGGTGTCGGCATAGCCGGCGAGCGTGCGGATCCCGTCCATGGTGCCGGTCTTGTTCTTGCCGCCGTCATGGCCGCGGAGCAGGTCGGCGTGGGGCGCAAAGAGCTCGAGCACTTTGGCGAGGCCGCGGGCGGTTAAGCGGTTGTCGCGGCTGATGCCCGAGCCTTCCTCGAGATGGATGGCTGCGGCGAGGCCGTGCGCGGCCAGCATCTCGTTGGCGACCTCGAGCGACTTCTCGAGGCTGACCGGGCCGCCCAGGCGGCGCCCGCCGACCTCCAGGAAGACCTGGTTGGCGATGTAGTTGTTCGAGGCGCGGAGCAGCTCGACGAGGATCTCCGAAAGGGTGCGCGACTGTCGGTGAACATAGACCGGCTCCAGTCCGTTGGGCACGGTTCCGGTCGAGATCTTGCCCTTCACGCTGCCGCCGGCCCGCTCGATGAACGCGGCGATCAGCTCCCCGGCATATTGGAGGCTCACCGCGGGGTCCCGGCTGAGGCTGATGCGGCCGCTTCCGCTTGGTCCCCGCGCCCGGAACTGGGTGATCGCGATCGGGGTGATCGGGGTCTGCTTCTCGGCCGAGCGCACGATATTGCCGTGGCGCACTGCGTAGACGGTGTTGAAATTCACCGCCAGCGCCGAGTTCAGCGCATCATAGGGCTCGTCGTCGTCCTCGATGCCCGGAATGCGCAGGTTCGACGGATAGTAGCTCGCGTCGAGCACGATGCCGGCGATCGGCTGCTTGCCGACCGCTGCGACGAGCTGGGTCGCGAGCGGCGCCAGCTCCTCCGAGATCAGGAACGGATCGCCGCCTCCGCGCACGTAGAGCACCCGCTTGTCGTCGAGGTAGAAGCGGGTCTCGAAGCGGTAGTCGCCGCCCAGGACCTCCATCGCCAGCCAAGCCGTGACGATCTTGGCGACTGAGGCCGGGACGAAGGGCTGATCAACATTCTGGGCCACCAACTCGGCGCCTTGGGCGTCCAGCACGAGAACCGCCCCCGACGGCGCCAGCGCCGCGATTTTCTCCTTTAGGCCAGCCAGGGCCGGGACAGGCAGCAGGAGCAAAGCGAGGGCGAGCAGGCCTGACCACATGGCAACTCCAAAGCGGGCGCAGCGCCTGCAACTTGCGGGCCTATGCTAAGCAGCCAACCAGCGCCCGCGTGCGCGCCATTATGGATGAAAATCACGGGCCGGCCGCACGACGCCAATTCCTCAGAGCTATTTTCATGGCAGAGATTCTTGGGCGAGCCAACGGATCGAGCCGGACCCGTTCGCACGGAGATGCGAAGCACGCTAATCTTGCCCGCACAGGCAAAAATCAGCGAGGCGAGGAGCTGGCCCCCCGCCGCTTCGGCGCTCCCTAATAGGCTGCAGGACGGGAGGCCGTCCGGACGCGTTGCCGCCACGCTCGCTGGGCGCGGACGCGGCCGACGACCGCGCCCTGCAAGCAGGTCCTGCCGAAAAAGGCCGTCCCCTGCGAAGTCGCTGCCCGCAGGGAATTATCCGGGTCCGGAGTTCCGCCTAGTCGCCGGCGGTCGCCGGCTCGGCGGCCTGCGCCTTCTCGAGGTCCGCGCCGGTCTGCTGGTCGACCGAGCGCATCGACAGCTTGACCTTGCCGCGATCGTCGTAGCCGAGCACCTTGACCTTGACCTTGTCGCCTTCCTTGACGACGTCGGTCGTCTTGCCGACCCGGGTCTTGGCGAGCTGCGAGATGTGGACGAGGCCGTCCTTCGAGCCGAAGAAATTGACGAAGGCGCCGAACTCGACGGTCTTGACGACCGTGCCGTCGTAGATCTGACCGACCTCCGGCTCCGAGGCGATCGACTTGATCCAGTTGACCGCCGCCTTGATCTTGGCGCCGTCGCTGGAGGCGATTTTCACCGTGCCGTCGTCCTCGATGTTGATCTTGGCGCCGGTCTTTTCGACGATCTCGCGGATCACCTTGCCGCCGGCGCCGATGACTTCCCGGATCTTGTCGGTCGGGATCTTCATCGTCTCGATGCGCGGCGCAAACTCGCCGAGCTCCGGGCGCGAACTGGTGATCGCCTTGCTCATCTCGTCGAGGATGTGCATGCGGCCGTCGCGCGCCTGGGCGAGGGCGACGCGCATGATCTCCTCGGTGATGCCGGCGACCTTGATGTCCATCTGCAGCGATGTCACCCCTTCGCTGGTGCCCGCGACCTTGAAATCCATGTCGCCGAGATGGTCTTCGTCGCCGAGGATGTCGGAGAGAATGGCGAACCGCGCTTCTTCGAGGATGAGGCCCATGGCGATGCCGGCCGTCGGGCGCTTCAGCGGCACGCCGGCGTCCATCAGCGCCAGCGAAGAGCCGCAGACGGTGGCCATCGACGACGAACCGTTGGACTCGGTGATCTCGGAGACCACCCGGATCGTGTAGGGGAACTCCGCCGGCGTCGGCAGCATCGGGTGGATCGCCCGCCAGGCGAGCTTGCCGTGACCGATCTCGCGCCGCCCGGGCGACCCCATGCGGCCCGTCTCGCCGACGGAATAGGGCGGAAAGTTGTAGTGGAGCAGGAAGCGCTCCTTGTAGGTGCCTTCGAGCGAGTCGACGTATTGCTCGTCCTCGCCGGTCCCCAGCGTCGCCACGACGAGCGCCTGCGTCTCGCCGCGCGTGAACAACGCCGAGCCGTGGGTGCGCGGCAGGACGCCGACCTGCGCCACAATCGGTCGGACGGTGGTCAGGTCGCGCCCGTCGATCCGCCGTTTGTGGTCGAGGATGTTCCACCG
Source organism: uncultured Alphaproteobacteria bacterium (assembly GCA_963820795.1). Classification (GTDB taxonomy): domain Bacteria; phylum Pseudomonadota; class Alphaproteobacteria; order Rhizobiales; family Beijerinckiaceae; genus Roseiarcus. Next base: position 105,313 of record CAWGBJ010000009.1, on the reverse strand, counting down.
CACCACCTTGGCCTGCGCGCTATGGAAAGCCTCGGCGACTTCGGACGCCGGAAACTTCGGCTCCCGCCCTTCCGACGTGAGGGCGGCCAGGACCTTGGCCTTCACCGCATCGACGGCGGCGTAGCGCTCCTGCTTCTGGATGATCGAATAGGCGGCGCGGAGATCGGCTTCGGCGATCTCCAGCACAGCCTTCTCCACCGCGGCGCGGTCGCTCGGCGGCAGATCGCGCGGCTCTTTCGCCGCCTTCTCGGCCAGGCGGATGATCGCCTGAATGACCGGCTGGAAGCCGGCATGACCGGTCATCACCGCCTTCAGCATGGTCTCTTCCGAAAGCTCGTTCGCCTCGGATTCGACCATCAGGACCGCGTCCGAGGTGCCGGCGACGACCAGGTCGAGCGACGAATCCTTCATCTCCTCGACGGTGGGATTGAGCCTGACCTCGCCCTTGATCACGCCGACACGCGCCGCCCCGACAGGCCCCATGAAAGGGACGCCCGAAAGGGTCAGGGCCGCCGAGGACGCGACCAGCGCGAGAATGTCCGAATCCGACTCGAGATCGTAGGAAAACACCGTTGCGATGACCTGCGTGTCGCACCGGAACTCGTCGGGAAACAGCGGCCGGATCGGCCGGTCGATGAGACGGGAAACGAGCGTCTCGCGGTCGGAAGGCCGCCCCTCGCGCTTCAGATAGCCGCCTGGGATGCGGCCGGCGGCGAAGGCCTTTTCCTGATAATGAACGGTGAGAGGGAAGAAGTCCTGTCCGGGCTTGGCTTCCTTCGCCGCGACGACGGTCGCGAGCACCGTGGTTTCGCCCCAGGAGGCGAGCACGGCGCCATCCGCCTGACGGGCCACGCGCCCGGTTTCCAAGACGAGCTTCCGCCCGCACCAGTCGAGTTCTTCACGTTGAATGTCAAACATCTTTCTTCATCCTGCGGTTCGAGGATGCGAAAGCCCGCGGCCCATGCCGTCCTTCGGGTCGGACTCGTCATCGGCAAGACGGCGAGGGGCTGGACGAACGCCAGCCCTTGGCGATCCTGCCATGACGCGAGGCTCTCGCATGCGGTTCGCGGGCGCCGGCGACTGCCGCCGCCCGCAGCTGAAAGGGCGCGCTTCAGCGCCCGGAATTGCCGTTAACGGCGGATGCCCAGGCGCTCGATGAGAGCCTTGTAGCGGGCTTCGTCCTGCTTCTTCACATAGTCGAGCAGCGTGCGGCGCTGCGAAACCATCTTGAGCAGGCCGCGGCGGGAGTGATTGTCCTTCGCATGCGTCTTGAAATGGCCGGTCAGGTTGGAGATCCTCTCTGTCAGGATCGCAACTTGCACCTCGGGCGACCCCGTGTCGCCGACCTTCAAGGCATATTGGTTCATCAGCGCTGTCTTGCGCTCGGGCGTGATCGACATCGGAGGGATTTTCCTTGTTCTTCGGAGGCCGAAAGCGGCCTTCTTGCTTTTGCGAGAGCGGCCGAACCGGGATGTCGTCCAGGTCGGTCGCGACGATGAGGCCCATGCTTTCGCCGGCGCGGGACGCCCGCTTATACAGATTTGGCCCGACGGCGCCACCGTTTTCTTGCTTTGCTTCCGACGATCGCCCGGCTTGCCCGGGCGCCGGCGAGCGACTAGCTAACCCCGCGTTCCCCGCGCACGTGACCCCATGCCGAAATCCCCAGAAGATCTGTTCGCCTTTCTCGCCTGCCTCGGGATCGGCGCCGCCACCGTCGAGCATCCGCCCCTCCACACCGTGGAGGAAGCCCGGGCCTTGCGCGGCGAAATTCCCGGCGGTCATACGAAGAACCTGTTTCTTAAGGACAGGAAGGGCCGGCTCTTTCTGCTGGTGCTGGGCGAAGATACGCCCGTCGACCTCAAACACGTGCACGAGAAGATCGGCGCCCAGGGGCGGGTCTCCTTCGGCGCGGCCGAACTCCTGGAGGAGGTCTGGGGCGTCAAACCCGGCGCCGTGACGCCGTTCGGCGCCCTCAATGACGAAAACGCCCGGGTCAGCGTCATCCTCGATGAAGCGATGATGCGCTTAGGCCGCCTTAACTTCCATCCGCTGGTCAACACCCGCACAACCGGACTTGCGAGCGCCGATCTTATAAAGTTTCTGCGCGCCACCGGACACGAGCCGCTGATCGTGGCGCTGGGTCAGGAAGAGGCGCGGTTGAATAAGGCCAACCCGCCCTCCATCTAGGCGCGCACAAGGGAATTTAGGAGACCCGGGTCTCACAAAGGGGCTGGAAAGGAACGAAATGGCCAATTTCCACGGCGTCGCAGCGCCGCTCGCAAAGACATCGCCTGGGGCGAAGGAGGTGACGACCGCCTCGTTCCGCGCGGACGTTTTGACCGCATCGCAGAAGCAGCCGGTGCTGGTCGATTTCTGGGCGCCGTGGTGCGGCCCCTGCAAGCAGCTCGCGCCGGCGCTGGAAAAAGCGGTCGCCGACTCGAACGGCAAAGTCGCGCTGGTCAAGATGAACATCGACGAGCACCCGCAAATCGCCGGTCAGCTCGGGATCCAGTCGATCCCCGCCGTCATCGCCTTCGACAAGGGCCAGCCGGTCGACGGCTTCGTCGGCGCCTTGCCGGAAAGCCAGATTCGCGGCTTCATCGAACGCCTGATCGGACCGCTCGAAAGCGGCACAGCGGCGCTGCTGGCCGAAGCAGAGGAGGCGGTCGCGGCGGGCGACGCCGCTGGAGCGGCGGCCATCTACGCCGAAGCGCTGGCCGAGAATCCGGCCGATCCGAAGGCAATCGCCGGGCTGGCGAAGCTTCACCTCGCCGCGGGCGAGCTCGCCGAAGCCCGGGCGGTGCTCGCGACCGCGCCTGAGCCCGCTCCCGGCAAGGAGCAGGACCCCGCGATCGCCGCGGCGTCGGCGGCGTTGCGCCTCGCCGAGCAGGCTTCGAACGTCGGCGAACTCGCGCCGCTCGAAAAGGCGGTCGCCGCCAACCCGGACGACCACCAGTCACGTTTCGATCTTGCCGTCGCGTTGTCGGCGAAGGGCGACCGGCAAGGCGCGGCCGACCAGCTGCTCGAGATCATCAGGCGGGACCGGAAGTGGAACGATGAGGCAGCGCGCAAGCAATTGTTGCAACTGTTCGAAGCCTGGGGCCTGATGGATCCGGCGACGGTCGCCGCGCGCCGAAAATTGTCTGCGGTCTGGTTCTGATCGCGGACGCCGAGAGGGGCCGAAGAGAACGAGTCGAGGACGATGAAGCTCAACCGCAGCTACGCCCGGCCGGAGGACATGCCGGCCTCGATTCCGCTGTTCCCGCTCGAAGGCGCGCTTCTCCTGCCTCGCCGGCCCATTCAGTTGACGGTGTTCGAGCCGCGCTATCTGGCGATGCTCGACGAGGCGCTGAGCGGGGAGCGGCTGATCGGCATCATTCAGCCGTCGCAGCAGACCTCGGACCCGACGCCTGAGCTCTATCCCCTCGGTTGCGCCGGCCGGATCGTGCAATATGCCGAAATCGGCGACGGGCGCTGCTTTTTGACGCTGATGGGCGTCGCGCGGTTCCGGCTCCTCTCGGAGGGGCCGAGCGAACGCCCCTACCGCATCGCGATGACCGATTACACGCCTTTCGCCGAGGATTTCCTCGAGGGGGCCGGAGAAGCCGCCGTCGACCGCGATGGCCTGCTCGCGACCCTGAGACGGTTTGCCGAGGTCAACGAGGTCAAGATCGTCTGGAGCGACATCAAGAAGGCTTCCAACGAGGCGCTGGTCAACGGCCTTTCCATGCTGAGCCCGTGCGGGCCGCGGGAAAAGCAGGCGCTGCTCGAGGCGCCGGACCTCAGGGCGCGGGCCGAGATGCTGGTTGCGATCACGACCATCGGCCTGGCGCGCGGCGACGATGCGGGAACGCAGCTTCACTAAGCGGATTTCTTCAGCCACTCCATGAAGGCGCGGTTCGACTGAACTTTCGCCACGAGCGCTACGTTGGCGGAAAGCAAGGCCCTTCGGCCTGTTACACCCTGCCAACAGGGCGAACCGCTTCCCGCCGCTCTCGAGCGATTGCATAAATCCGTGATATTTCAGCTCGCTCAGCGGATTTGCTCACGCGGAAGAGAAAGACAAAACAGGGGGATTGTTCTCCCTGTTGGGCTCATCAACAGGAGGGAGGGACCGGGGAGCCCGGCGCGAGAGCGCGATGGTCAAGAATATCTAAACGAAGCCGCCGGGAGCCGGCTCCCGGTGGTGCGTTTTGTGAGGATAACGCTATATCTGCCTGATTTTATGGATGTAACGACGGTTTGTGCGAGTGCGTTCGGCCCGGCTTGGCTTGACGCAAGCTTCGCACTGAATTGTTTCACTGCGCGGCGTCTCGCGCGATCGGACAGTGCGTTCAACATGATCCAAATGGCGCTGTTGCAAGCGCCAGGGAGACCGAACTTGTTGATCGCTCCTGAGAATCATGATGCGCAAGAGTACAGCCTGCTCGATCAGAGCTGTGCCGTCTTCACATCGTTCGAATGTTACCAAGATCCGGTTTAAATCGCCGCATCGTCACTCTCCGGAAATTGAACCGCGGAGCGGCGCGGGTGGGAGCATTGCGGATTGGTTTGCGAAAACGTTCAAACAAGAAATTAAGCCAATAGTATTCTGGCCCGAGGGTCAAATCGATCAAGGCGATGCCGAGATTAACCGGCAAATAAGGAAGTTGTCCGAGTAATGAGAAGGAAAGTCGGCCGATCCCGCCCGAGATTTCCGGGTCATTCTTGTGTTCTCTGGTTCCAATCCGAGCCGCAGCTTGACCCTCACGACAGGCGGGGCGTCGGCCTTCCGGGGGAAACGCACTGTTCGAGGGCTTCAAGAGCCTGACGCCACGACCCGAATTCCATGAACGGCGAACTTTCAATGCAATCTCTTCATCCGGCTTCGACATTCGGGTTCTCCGAGAGCCTCTTGGAAGCGGGCCCGCCGGCGCCGCTCGATCAGGAGGACTCGAGACTCGCCGAGCGACGGGCCACCGCGCGCATCGTCGGGCACCTGACGGCCTTGAGCGGGACCCGCGCCATCGTCGACTGCCGGCTCGATCCGGCTGGCGAGGAGTGGTCGGTCGGCCACCTGATCACAGTCAGCCATCGCAATACCCGCCTGGTTGGGGTGGTCAGCGAAATCGCAACCGTCGACGGGAAATGGCTCGAGGGAGAAACCAATGTCGCCCGGCTGACCTGCGAGCTCAGCGGCGAGATCATCGACGAGGCCCCGGGCCGTCCCGTCTTCCACCGCGGAATTCGCTCCTATCCGTCGCTTGGCGCGATCGTGCACCGAATCCGAGCCACCGATCTGAAGGCGATCTATACGTTCAAAGGCAAGGGCGGCGTGGAAATCGGCCGGCTCAGCCAGAACGAAACCATATCGACGCAGATCGACATCGACGCGATGATCTCACGTCATTTCGCGCTGCTCGGGTCTACCGGCGTCGGAAAGACAACGGCCGCCAGTCTTCTGATCACCGAGGCGATTGCCGCCAAGCCAAAATTGCGAGTCATCATTCTGGATCCGCACAATGAGTATGGAAGAATTTTTCAGGACGTCGCCTATGTCATCGACTCCGACACCCTCGAGCTTCCGGCGTGGATGTTCCAGTTCGACGAACTCGCCGATGTCGTCTTCAGCGGAGGTTCGACGCGCGCCGACGAGCGTGATGCCCTTTACGAAGTCATCCAGGCCGCCAAGACCAAGTTTCTCACCGACACGGTTTCAGCCTCCTCGACCGGGTTGCTGCGGCGCCAGACGGCGCTCGAGAGGGTTGCGGTAACCCCCGACACGCCCAGTCCGTTTCGCATCGCCGACGCCATCTCAGTCCTCGACGATTGGCTGGGCAAACTCGACCAGCGTTATCCCCGCTCCGACCTGAAGTCGCTTCGTTCCCGCCTGGACAGCCTCGGCCGCGACCCGAGGTACAGGTTCATGTTCCGCAAGTCCGTCGCCGATGATCACATCGCCAAGATTGTTTCTCCGCTCTTTCGTATCCCGATTCTGGGAATGCCGATCACCGTCATCAAGCTTGCCGGGTTGCCGAACGAAGTCGTCAACTCGGTCGTCTCGGTCATCGCGCGGCTCGCGTTCGAGATCGCGTTCTGGTGCTCCGGAAATTTTGAAGTCAATGTCATCTGCGAGGAGGCGCATCGCTATATCCCCTCCGGGCGAGTGGAGGTGTTTGCGCCGGCAAGGCGCGCGGTCGCCCGTATCGCCAAGGAGGGACGGAAATACGGCGCATCGCTCGGGGTGATCTCGCCGCGACCCTCCGAGCTCGACCCGACCGTGCTCTCCCAATGTTCGACCACCTTCGCCATGCGGCTCGTCAATGAAGAGGACAAGCGGATCGTGCAGGGCGCCGTCGGGGCCTCCGCGCTGACCATGCTGTTGCCGTCGATCGCCGACCGGGAGGCTATCGCCTTCGGCGAGGCGCTGGCGATGCCGATGCGGATGAAATTCTCGGATATCCGGCCGCAGCCGAAGGCGCAGCGGCTCGGGGCGGCCGACATGGTCTATATCGACCTCCACCGGCTCTCGAGCTACCTGCGCGGCGACCCGCGCGATCAAGCCGAGCCGTCTTCGATCGGCTGAGCGGACTCCGGAGAAAGCATCCCTCGGGCGCAGGTCCCGTGGCGACCTCGCCCCAGGGCGACCCGTTTCTGTCCTCATCCCCGCCTTGGCGGGCGTTGCAAGCGCTGCTTCACCGGCAACGACCACGCGAGGCGATTGTAGCGCATGGCGTCAATCGATCGGCACATCGTACTCTTGGCCCTTCATCGCCCGTACGACCGTAATCTTCCGAGTCCTCGGCTGGACCGGCGGGGCAGGCGGTTTCGCCGGCGCGGGCGGCGGCGCGGCGACCGGCTCGTGTCCGTACAGGTCCTTGTCGGTGATCCTAGCGTCAGGGGCCATCGCAGTTTCCGCCGATTGTCGCAGGATGAGAGAGAGCCTGCCGACATTGGTGGCCAGCAGGATCTTCAAGGCCTGTTCCTGCGTCACTTCGACTGTGACCGCCTTCGCCACGGTCGGACGCTCCTGTCGCTCGCCGGCGACCTGGTCGATCGCCAGGACCTTGATGTGTTGCAGGATGACCTCGGAAAAGTCTTGCTGCCCGTCGCCGTTGTTGGTTCGGGTCAGGACGACGTCGACGAAATCGCCGGGAAAGATGAATCCTGCAACGCCCCGCACGTCGTCAACCGCCACGGTCACCGCCCGCTTCCCTTCTTCGATCACCGTCGACAAAGTGGCCCGGCCATTGGGCGCGCTGACTTTCCCGGCGACGATCGGCTCGCCCCGGACGAAGGGCGACAGGACGACCCGACGTCCCTCCTTGGTCAATTCTTCGACGGTCGAGAACGCGCCCTCCGGCCTCGAGTTCGACGGCCAATGGATTTCCTTGACCTCGTTCGAGGTAATCGCCACGCCAAAGGCGAGAGGCTCTGCGGCGACGACGACCGACGATGTATCCTCTACGACTGCCGGCGTGGAATGGCTCTCCAGCCAATTCCGCGCGAGAAAGGCTGCAACGCCGCCTAAGGCGAGGGCGATCAGAAGTATTATCAGACTACTGTTTCTGCGCATTGCCTTATGTTCCGCTACGTCATGTTAAAAGGAAACTTTACGCGAGCCTTGGCATTGAACTTATAAATGTCAACCGAATAGTGATGCCATCCTTTGCGTACATTTGATTTATCTACATTGCCGAGTGGCGGTACGATGAATATAAATGGTAAATTTTGCTCACGTTAGAGGCTAGCAGGCTCAGGTTAAACTTATGTTGATTTGATACAGTTCAATTTTGATCAAAATTATAAAGGAAAAGACAACGCTTTCCCTCTAGATCGTGCACATGGCGCCCACCTTCGGCGGCGCCGCTGTGTTGGAGTTAGGGTAATGAAAAATGCGATGTCAGTCTTGAACCGCTTCAAGAATGACGAGGATGGCGCGGCGCTGATCGAATACACCGTCCTCATCGGAATCCTGCTGGTCGGCGTGATCGCGACCATTGGTCTCGTCGGCACGTGGGTCAGCGGCAAGTGGACGGCGCTGAACGCAGCGCTCTGATCCGTCCGTTAGCCGAAGCGGCGGCCGGGCGCACTCGCTCGCTCGGCCAGCTTGCCTGGACGAAGTTGCGTTTCGTTACGGCTGCGCCGGCAGCCTCGCTTTCGCCTGTTTCCCCTGCAGCCGATGCGCTGAATATCCTATGAGCCCGTACCCGGCGGCCTCCTTGTGGATTTTGCTCATAACGTCGGCGATGCTGTTTTGGGTCGCTCTGACGGACCTCAAGAAATTCAAGATTCCCAACGAGTTCGTGCTCGTTCTGGCCGGACTCTACGTCCTCTATGCGCTCATTTCAGGCCGGTACGCGTCGATACCCGCCAATGTTGCGTTCGCGGCGGTGATGCTCGCCGGGATGATGTACGTCTACTGGCGCCAGCAGATGGGCGGCGGCGATCTCAAGCTGCTGGCGGTGGCTTTCCTCTGGACGGGGCCCTGGGCGGCCGCCCCGTTCGCAATGCTCCTGCTCGTCTTCATGATCGGGCATTATCTGGCGGCCAGGCTGGGCTGGGCGGCAAATCTCAAGACACGGGCGGGACTGTGGATTCCCCTTGCCCCGTCGATCGCCGGCGCACTGATCGGAACTTTCGCCCTGGGCTTCGTCGCCCCGAATTGAACAGCTCCGCCAGTCTCGCGATACGGCGGTCGATAACCATCATCAAGCGCGGCTTGAGACCGCTCGTCACCGTTCAGACCGGCTCCGCGACAGGTTCGTAGGTTCCCCTCGCGAATCGCGATCCTTCCGACACCCGAACTTGCGCTCGAGGTGCGGCAAGGCCGGAATGAGCCCGAATGAAGCAAGCCCGCCCGCTACGATTGTTCTCGCTGTGGTCAGTTGCCGCACTAATCGCCTTGATGATCGTCGAGCTCCTCCCTTCGACGGGGCCGTTGCTGGCTGATGTCGGCGCGGCCTACGTCGCCGGATGGCTGGCGCATGTGTGTCTGCTGGCTCTGGCGGCCGACGCGATCATCGGCAGCCTTCCCCGGGCGGCGGCGCTGATCCCGATGCTTGTCTACGGCGGCTATTACGTCGCTCGCTCGGAACAGGATAGCCACCTGCGCCTCAGATCGGAGGAAGTGCGAAATGGCAATCCGGGAACGGTATTGAAATTTGATCCGAGCAAATATTCCCTGGTCATGAACGGAGCGAACGAATTCGTCGCCTCGCATGCGATCCCGGTCGTCTACGCGCGCGACCCCGCCTACCGTCCAGAAGGGTACGTATCCTTTCGCCTGCCGACGCCGCGCGACGCCGGTTCCATGTCCGCTTCCGCCGAAAAAGGCTTCCGGATCGACAGAATATCCGTTGGCGGCCACGTCTTCGACGACCTCGCGACGGCGGAAAAGCCCGAACATTCGATTGTCGCCGCGACCGTCTCCGACGATCCCGGGCAGGGCTGGAAAGACTGGAACATTGGCGGGGAGACGACTTCGATCGCGGCGGAAGGGCGAACCGTCGGCGTCTTTCGCTCGGCCTATGCCCGCCGCCTTCCCGTCCTGCCGTTTCTCAGGATCGGCTGCAGTTTCTCCCCTGCATCGAGCGCGCGGCGGTGCGAGGCGGATTTCATCACCGAGCGCGTGGCGATTGAAAGCCGTCCGCGGACCATCGATCGGGACGTCTACGACGATCCGGTCAGCATCATGCTGGGGATCAGGAAATACTCGGCGGGCGACCTCGCAGAGCGCAAGACGGCGCCTGTCGATCGTGGCGTCGAGACCATGTCGAGGCCGATGGCCCTGGACGAGAACCCCGCCTTGGCGGCCCTCCAAGACGTGGTCCGCGGACAGAATCCGGTGGCGTCCTGGTCGATGGTCCAGGGCGTCGGCCAGAATCCTGCCCGCCTCGCGCCGCTCGCCGCGGCGATGGCCAATCGTTTTATCGAACTCGACCGCACGGGTTCTTCCGACGCGCCCGGCAAACGGCTGCAGCTTGCCCTGTTGGCGGCGGGAATTTCGGCGCTCGACCCTTTGAGCTTCGCCGCGGTCGAGGACCGGCTGACCGACTTTCCCGGGAGGGATCATGTGCGGCAGGATTACCCGCTTCTGTATGTTCGCCTGGGCGATGTCGGGCAGAAGCTTTTTCCGATCTACCGCGATCATTTCCTGGCGAAGGACGCAACTCTCGTCGATGGCTTGCTCGCCGCTTTGGCGATCTGCCGGATCGGCATAGCCGACAGCGAATTGATTTCCGAAATGAAGGCGCGCCTTTTGAACAACGACGGCGATGCGCCGATCGATGCCGCCTACAGGACGGCGTTGTTCGTAACGTTAATCAAGCTCGGACAGGAGAATCCGACCGCGGGTTTTTCTCGCCTGGAATCGCCTGCCTTGCGGTCCTGGCGCAACGACGTCCTGGCGGGAAGGGGGCGCAGCGCCGTCGGCCCGAACAACTGCATGCCGCTCGAGTGGCCGCTCAGCGAAGACGTTCCCTCGATCATGTCTCCCGGCCTGCAATGGGCCCGGCAGCGGTGGGAGAGCAGTCCCGGCTCCGTGAGCTGGCCGATCCATGTCGGGACGAACTGACCCTTCGCGACCTCCGCGGCGGCAGGCGGTTGATCAGCTTCGGGCCAGCCCGACGGGCTAGGCGTCATCGGACGGGTGCTCAATGGACCCGCGAAACGAGGCGGCGCGGACGGCCGGTTTGGAGGCGCATTTGAAGGGCCAACGGCGGACATGCTCGCCTCGTCGGAACTCCCAGGCTCTCGCGGATTGGCGGTCAAATTCCGCCGCCCTCATCCTGAGGCGCTCTTGCGGAGCAAGAGCCTCGAAGGAGGCTCCAGAAGGCGCCGAGGCGCCCGGCGCCAACCCCTGCTCAAAAACAGCGGATCCTGGAATCGTCCTTCGAGACGGCGGCTTCGCCGCCTCCTCTGGACGAGGCGGTTTGGTTTGCAATCTTTCCGGAGAGAGGCTGGGTTTCTCAGGAGTTGCGCCGAAAGGGAAAAGCCTCGGGAGCCGGCTTTTTCATCTCACGTTGCTGGCAGTCGGCGCGGCCGGATCGCTGGGAGCGCCGAGCGCGCCTGCGGTCGCCCAGGTCGTCGAGGACCTCGGCAGCCCGGTGCGGCATATTGCCATAACCGTGAACAAGTCGCGGACGCTGAGGTTCGACAGGGCGTTCTCGACCGCCGCCATCGGCGCGCCGGACATCGCCGACGCGTTGCCGCTGACCGAGACGACGCTCTACGTCCAGGGAAAGAAGGTCGGGACGACCAATATCTCGGTGTTCGACGGGCAAAAGCATCTGGTCGCCGTCGTCGACCTCGAGGTGACGCCCGACGTCGCCACCTTGCGCAGCAAGATCACAGCGAGCACCGGCGGCAAGGATATCATGGTCAGCAGCGCCAACGGCGAGGTGGTGCTCGGCGGCGAGGCCAGCGACGCGCTCACTGCGGCGCGCGCCGTCGATGTGGCCAAGGGCCTCTCGCCGACCGCGCCGGTCATCAATGCGATGCGGGTGACGGCCTCCCAGCAGGTCATGCTGAAGGTGCGCATTCTCGAGGTCGACCGCAACGCCGGGCGCGATCTGGGTGTGAATTGGTTCGGCGGAACCCAGAACGGGCTCGGAGTTTCGGGGTTAGGCGCCCTTCCGAATTCGGCGACCGCCATTCGCTCCACCCAAACCACATCGTCAACTGGGACTGCGTTCCACCACCACTGATGTCGTCGGCAACTCCATTGGCATCACCGGGTCAGCCAGCAGCGCCACCGCAGTTTCCCTTCTCAGTTCGCTTTTTCCTGGCGCCGCGTCGACAGCCGCTCCGTTTGGGGCGCTGCTGGCGCAAGTCATCAACACGCACGGGCTCCAGATCGATGCATTGATTTCGGCGCTGGAGGAGAAAGGCCTGGTGAAAAGCCTGGCTGAACCGGACCTCGTCGCCCTTTCAGGCGAGACCGCGAAGTTTCTCGTGGGCGGCGAGATTGCCGTGCCCGTCGTCCAGTCGAGCACCAGCGGAACCGTTCCGACGGTCACGGTCGATTGGAAGAATTATGGCGTCGGCCTGTCGTTCACGCCGACCGTGCTCAACAACGGGCTCATAAACCTGCAGCTCGATCCTTCCGTGTCCGAACTCGACACCGCTCATTCCATTTTGGTCAACGGCACTCTCATTCCCGGGATCATAGACCGCCAGGTGCATACCTCGATCGAGCTTCGGGACGGACAGAGCTTCGCCATCGCCGGACTTCTTCAGGCGCAGGACACGAACGACATCGCGCAGCTTCCATGGCTCGGCAACGTGCCGGTCCTCGGCGCCCTGTTCCGCTCGACCAACTACCAGAAGCAGGAGACGGATCTCGTGGTCATCGTCTCGCCGCGCCTCGTGCGGCCGGCGGCCCCGGGACAGAAGCTGGCCACACCCTTCGACACGACACTGGCGGCCAACGACATCGATCTGTTCCTGATGAGCGATACCGAGCGGAAGAAAAAGTACACCGAATTCGTCGCCAGCGGCGGCGGTCTGCAAGGCCCCTACGGTCATATCCTCGAGGCGAAGTGAATGACGTTATGGTCAAGAACGGAGAAGCGGCGGCGGCTCGGTCGATTCGGTCTTCTCGGCCTGCTCGCCGGCGCGCTGGCCGGCTGCGTGACCGCCGCGCCGCCATTCGACGATCCGGGGAGCCAGTACACGCAGCGCAGCCTGACCATCTCGCCGACCGCCGGGAACGCCGAGGCGACAAACACCGTCATGCAAACGGCAGGACCCTGGCCGGCCTATTCCAGCGACACGAACGTGGCGGGAGACGGCGTGAGCACGGTGAAGGCCGTCAATCGATTTGAGAACCGGGAACCGAGCGCTCAATCGTCGGCCGGCGGGACCACGGCCGCAAGCGCAATCACAGGCGCAACCGGCGCCGCGCCGCAATGACCGGGCCGTGACAGCGATCGGTTGGACCGAAATCGCTAGGATTTTAGCATTTATGTTTCTTATATTTTAATTTCGAGCGTTTATGCAAACTGCGATTGTATTCCTTGTGTTCCCGGTCCCTGTCAAGAATGCGCGTGTCAAGACAGCCATGCAAGTCCAGCTGGAGGCCCGCCCCGGCGGCTGAGGCCAACGTCGAACGACTGCGTCGTTTGGCCAGGGATGAACTCGGAAGCGTTCTCGTCGAGACGGCGCTGATCTTCCCGACGCTGATGCTGCTGACCTTCGGTCTCATCACCCTCGGTTTTATTACCAACAATTATATATCGCTGACGTCGGCGACGTCGGCCGCCGCCCGCCAGTTCGCCCTCGACGCGCCGGTCTCGACGACGTCGATCTCGACCACGCCCTATACCGATCTCAAGACCCAGCTCAAGACAAGTGCAGGGCTGTTGGCCACGCCTCAACAAGAACGCGGCGCAGGCCTCGACCGGCGGCATCGTGCTTTCTTCAGTTTGCGTCTATTCGGCGAGTTCGACTTGCGGAGGAAATACATGCAATTCCGATGCAAGCTGCAATACCTTGCTGGCGAACAGTCAGAACGACATTGTGACCGTTAAGACTTCGTATCCCGTGCTTTGTTGCAATACCGTTGTATGGATTGAACAGTTGCACGTTGACGGCGGCGGCGACCTTCGTCGTCCAGTAGTGAGCCATGCGAATGCTAAGCCAAGGTTTGGATGCAGAAGCAGTGGAGCCGGACTGCCCCTTTCAACGTGTCGCGGGCAGCCGGCAACCCGGTCGCGGCGCGATTGGCGGGCCTGACACAGGACACCTCGGGCGCGGCGCTGGTCGAGTTCTCCGTGTCTGGCTCCCATCCTGATGTTGATGTGGGTTGGCGCGATGCAGTTCGGACCGCTGCTGCAAGATAAGCTGATCCTCCAGGACGCGGTGCATCAGGGGGCCCAGGCGATGGCGGCCGGAGGGACCGATCCGAACGTCTATGCGGATACGCTCAGTCAGGTGTCCGCAGCCGCGGGCGCGATGTCGGCCAGTCTCACGGTCTCGCTGTCCATCTGCAACGCCAGCGCGACCTCATGCTCGGCATGCGGAGCGAGCGGCGCCAGCAGCTGCGCGACGCTGTTGCCCACGTCGACCGGCGACGCCGTTGCAGGTTACCGCCACATATCCCTGCAGCTTGACCTACAAGCTGTTCAATCTTGGACCTACCTGCACGCTGTCGGCGAGCGAGAGCGCGCTGATCGAGTGAACCTTGCGGCGGAAGCCGTCACAGAAGGAGAAGGAACCATGACGAAACCAGGTTGGTCGCTCGTCGCGCCGGCTGATCGGCGACGAGAGGGGGTTGGCGCTCCCCCTGGTGGCGGTGGCGATCCCGGTCATTTTCGGCTCCACGGCGCTGGCGGTGGACTATGGCTACGTTCTCCAGGTGCAGAATACGCTGCAGTTCAAGACCGACGCCGCGGCGCTCGCCGGGGCGCAAGGTTTGATCGACGGCACCTACAGCTCAAAAGCAAAACTCTACAGCGCGAGCGCGGCGGTCGGCGGGGTCAACACGATTTCCGGGATCACGGTCGCCGCGCCGACGATCACGACGAAATGCTCGACCACGCTGACGAACGCCGGAGTTCGCGTGCTCGGGCTCGAGCAGCAGCAACATGATCGTCGTGACGCAGACGGCGAAGGTGCCGCTTTTCTTCGGATCGGCGCTCAAGTTCGCGCAGATGACGGTTTCGGCCACCGCCAGCGCTGCGCCCGGGGGCGGCAACTACCCCAATTTGAACGTCATGATCGTCCTCGACACACACGCAGTCGATGACCCAGACCGATCCCAACTGCAGCGGCAAGACAAAGGTCGCCTGCGCCGATGGCGGGCGTTCAGAGCTTTCTCGCCAAGCTGTCCCCGTCGGTCGATTATGTCGGGATCGAGGTGTTCCCGGGCGTGACGTCAGCGTCGGCGCAGTATGACGTCAGCAACTGTTCCAGCCATTCGGTTACGCCCGTCGAGTACGGAATCAGCGGCTTCAGCGGCTCCAGTCCGACCGACACCTACACGATCGTCGGACTGGCGACAGTGCACCACTCGGAACCAGCGGAAACTGCTATCGGACCTCCAACGGCGCGACGAGCCTCAACAGCAGCAGCAACCTGGTGAAGGCGGTCGGAAGCTTCGACGACGACCGGGTGCATGAAGGTCGTCGGCGGCGAGGGGACCTATTACGCCGATGCGATCAACCAGGCGCAGAGCAACCTGGCGGCGTTCAAGACTTCGCTTGGGCGCCGCCGGCGCGAACTCGCAGAACGTCATGATCATCTGGAGCGACGGCGACGCCGACGCGACCTCCGGCAGCCCAGATCGTCGCCTCGGAGGCGAAGCAGCAGTGCCATGAAGCGATCACCGCGGCGCAAAACGCCACAGCCGCGGGGACGTGGGTCTATACCGTCGGCACCGCTCCGATCACAGGTTCGGGGGGGTGTTCGACCGATACGAGCCCGACGATCACGCCCTACTGCACGCTGCTGGAGATGGCCTCGAAGCTCAGCAATTTCGCTTCCGACACCGCGCCGCCTTCGGCCGCTTGTCCCAATGGGGAAAAGGGGCCGGCGGCGAGCAGCAGTTCCGCCGCCATCTTCTCCAACATCGGCGCTTCGCTCGGGTCCGTGAGGCTGGTTCCCAATGGCACGACCTAAGCTGGCCATGCTTCTCTTTGGCGATGCGAGGCGGACAGAGCCCTGAACGGGTAGGCGGCGGAGACGGGGGATGTCCGTATATATTCTGAACGCCGGCCAGTCCGGCGAAGCGCTCGACGCTGTCGAGAGGCTGCTCGAACCCGCCATTCCCGGGCTCAAGCGGATCGGCAGCGTCGAGGACATCGGCAAGTCGTCGTTCAAGAGCGGCGGCCGGGCTTTCGTCATTCTGGTGGCGGGCTCGGCCGACAAGCAGGATCTGGCGGCGCTGGCCGACGGGGTGATCAGCCGGCACAGAACCGTGTTCTTCCTCGTCGTCAGCGACGACATCTCCGCCCGCGATTACAAGCATCTCATTCAGTTCGGCAACGCCGACTGGGCGGCCGAGAGCGGGCTGCCGCGGGAAGCCCTCGACATCCTTCGCAAGGTCGATGCGACGCCGACGGTCGCCGTCGCCTCGCAGCGGCCTGTCGTCGTGTCGTTCGTTCCCAGCGCCGGCGGGGTCGGCAATTCGACCTTGTCGATGGAAACCGCGGTGCAGCTCATCAAGCGCAAGGCCGACAAGGAGATGCAGGATCGCGCTGGTCGACCTCGATCTGCAGTCGAGCCACGTCTGCGATTATCTGGACATCGCGCCCAAGGTTCAGGTCGAGGAGATCATCGAGGCGCCGGAGCGGCTCGACGAGCAGCTGCTCGAGGTCTTCGCCAGCCGCCACCAAAGCGGCCTCGATGTCTTCGCCGCGCCGCGCAATCCTCTCGGCGTCCGCCGTCTCAGCGTCGACGCCCTGTCGGCGCTGTTCGACCGCATGGCGCACCGCTACGCCTACATCCTCGTCGATCTGCCGCTCGGGGCTCATGAATGGACGGTTCCGCTGCTGGCGGCGTCGGAAGGCGTTCTCGTCACCGGTTTGAACACCATCCCCGGTCTGACGCGGACCGCAGAGACCCTGAGCGCGATCCGCGCCGAAGGCGGCATCGGCGCCGACCTTCGCGTCATCGTCAACCGTTGCGAGTTCCGGCCCTTTGGCGGCCTGGCGAGGGCGGATCACGTGACCCGGATCCTCGGCAGCGAAAAAACGATTTTCGTCAGGGACTCCAAAGCGGCAGTCGAATGCGTCAACGCGGGCGCCTCGATGACGCTCGCCTATCCGTCCGAAAAGATGGTCAAGGACATCGCGGGCATCGCCGACTTTTGCATGGCCCTCAAACCCGCTCAGGCGGCGCGACCCTGATGCCGGCGATCGCCTTCGTCGCCTGGTCGGGCGAATGATTCGAATTCGACAGACGCGCAGGCGCGAACCTTAACCCTGAATCGATTGCTGTCTAGCGCGGGCCGCGTCCTTAACCGACCGGCTCGCATTTCTGGATCATTGTGGCGATCCGAGGCTGACGCCGAAGGGTGACGACATGGGTTTTTTCGCGAGCAAGAATGCGCCTGCGCCGGAGAATTCTGCGCCGCAGACTTCTGCGCCGCTGGCTGTCGAAGAGGCGCCGCAGCCGCGGACGGAAGACGTCTATGCCGAACTGGTTTCGCGCCGTCCCAATCTCATCGAGGTCAAGCTCAAGCTGCACGAGAAGATCATCGACGAGTTCAACCTCGCGGCGCTCGACAAACTGCCGCCTGACGAATTGTCCAGGCAGGTCCGCATCTATGTCGGGAACTACGCGCGCAGCGAAAGTCTGTCGCTCAATCAGAAGGAGCTCGACCTCTTCTCCAACGAAATCATCGACGAAATGACCGGCTACGGACCGATCGAGCCGTTGCTGAAGGATCCGACGATCTCGGACATCCTGATCAACTCGCACAAGCGCTGCTTCGTCGAACGGGCCGGCCGGCTCCAGGAGACGAAGATCTATTTCCGCGACGAATTGCATCTTCTGCGCATCATCAACAGGATCGTCTCCGCCGTCGGCCGGCGGGTCGATGAGTCCTCGCCCATGGTCGACGCGCGGCTGCCGGACGGTTCCCGCGTCAACATCGCGGTGCGGCCGATCGCCGTCGACGGGCCGCTGGTGTCGATCCGCAAGTTCTCGAAGCGCCCGTTCAACATGGAGCGGCTTGTGGAAGTCGGCGCTTTGCGCCCGGGAATGGTGGAGGTCCTCGCCGCAGCGGTCACCGGCAAGGTGTCCGCCATCATCTCGGGAGGCACCGGCAGCGGCAAGACGACGATGCTCAACGGTCTCTCGAATTACATTCCCAACAACGAGCGCCTCATCACGATCGAGGACGCGGCCGAGCTTCAACTGCAGCAGCCGCACGTCGGCCGCATGGAGACGCGGCCCGCCAACATCGAGGGCAAAGGCGAGATTCGGCAGCGGGACCTCGTCAAGAACGCGCTTCGCATGCGGCCCGACCGGATCATCATCGGCGAATGCCGCGGCGAGGAGGCGTTCGACATGCTTCAGGCCATGAACACCGGTCACGAAGGATCCATGACGACGATCCATGCCAATTCGCCGCGCGAGGCGATGAAACGGCTCGAGAATATGGTGGGCATGGCCGGAATGCCGATGACTTTGGCCGCCATCCGCAGCCAGATCGCCTCCGCGCTCACGCTCGTCATCCAGGTCCAGCGATTCCCGGATGGCGCGCGCCGGGTCACCAGCGTCAGCGAGATCACGGGGATGGAAGGCGAGATCATCCAGATGCACGAGATTTTCAAGTTCGTGAAAGGCCACACCGACAAGGACGGCAAGCTGCATGGAAGTTTCAAGGCGACGGGCATCCGTCCCCAGTTCCTCACCAATCTGAAAGCCTACGGGATCGAGGTGCCGGCGCTGTACTTCGATCCGGCGACAAGCTTGTAAGGGCGGCAGATGCTTTGGCTCGTCTACGGCCTGGTTTTCGCCGCTGCCATCTTCGCCATCGAAGGCTCGTTCTGGCTCGCTTACGATTTGCGGACCAATAAGAAGGCGATCAGGCGGCGTCTGAGCCTGAGCGAGAAAGCCAAGAGCGAGGTCGCCGACGTTCTGCTTCAGGGGCGCGGAATGTCCGTGCTGAACCAGTCGGCAATGAGCGACTTTCTCGTGCAGACCGGCCTGAAGGTCTCCAAGCTTGCGCTTGTCGTTTGGACCGCCGTCACGGCGGCGGTGATCGCCGCGCCGATCGCCTGGTTTGGGCCGCAATTGTGGTTGAGCGCCGCCGCGGCCCTGATCGGGGCGCCGGCTCTTGTCGGCCTCTATCTTATGCGAGCGCGGCGCCGGCGGATCGATCGGTTTGGCGCGCAGCTTCCCGACGCCCTGGAAATCATCGTGCGAGCCTTGCGGGTCGGACACCCCTTCACATCGTCGATCGAACTCGTCGCGCGGGAAATGCTCGATCCGATCGCCTACGAGTTCGGAACGACGCTGGACGAGATGACCTACGGCCAGGACATCATCACCGCTCTATCCAATCTTTATCGCCGGGTCGGCCAGGACGATCTGCTCTTTCTGGTGATCGCGGTGAGCGTCCAGGCGCAGACCGGCGGCAATCTCGCCGACGTGCTGTCGAGACTGGCGACCCTGATGCGTGACCGGGTGAACTTGCGGCTGAAGGTCAAAGCGCTGAGCGCCGAGGGGCGCATGTCCGCCTGGTTCCTGACCGCCATGCCGTTCGTCCTCTTTGGCGCGGTGCAGCTGATTTCCCAAAACTATTTTGAGGAGGTGAAGACAAGCGCAGCGCTCGTGCCTGCGCTGGTCTACGGAATTTCTTCCATACTCCTGTCAAACTTCGTCATCTATCGCATGGTTAACTTCAAGGTTTAGGCTTTCGACCATGGACGTGCAAATTGTCTTGATCATCTCGACGGCCTTCACCGCGGTGGCGGCGGTCGTGTTCGTCTCCGGGCAATACTTTGAATCACACAGGCGGGTTCGCAGGAGACTGCCGGCCAGCGTTGGTGGCCCAGAGGGCAGCGGCTGGACTTTCGGCGCCGCTGTTACAGAGCACTTCACCGAGGAGCGCTACGGGATTGACACCGCGCTCAAGCGAAAGCTGAAGCGTCAGCTGCTGCGGGCGGGCTTTTTCTCTCCCTTGGCGATCCGGTACTACGTTTTCGCGCGCTTCTGCGCGGTGGTCGGGTTGCCCGGCCTTGTGTTTGTCGCATGCAAGGCGTTTGCTCCGGATCTTTCGTCGATTCTGGTCACGGTTGCGGTCTCGGTCGCCGCCGCCGTCGGCGTCTTGGGGCCAGACGCCTATCTTTCCCGGCGGCAAAGCAAGCTCGTCAAGGAATACCGGCTGATTTTTCCCGACGTTCTGGATTTGCTGACGGTTTGCGTCTCGGCGGGCCTCAGCGTCGAGGCGTCTTTCACCAAGATGCGGGACCACATTTTCAGACGGTGTCCGGCATTCGCGCGCAACATCGAACTGATGGAGACCGAGATGCGCGCCGGACGAAGCACCGTCGAGGCGCTGAGCTTGCTGGCGGACCGAATCAGCTTGGACGAGGCGGCGTCCCTGGTCGCCATGCTGCGACAGTCGGTCGAACTGGGCGGCGACATTGCGACGTCCTTGCGTGTCTACAGTGAAATGATGCGCACAAAAAGAATGTTGATGGCGGAAAAGAAGGCAAACGAGCTGCCGGTAAAGATTGTCATGCCGATGGCCTTCGGGATTTTTCCGGTGATCTTGATGATTGTTATGTTGCCTGTCATGCTCAAACTGATAAAAGTTATGCATAGCTGAAGTATTATTTACGATTGCAAAATTACGTTACGTAACCGTGCGTGGCTAATTCGAGGGAGTACACTGCCGAGCGGGCTCTATCGACGCTTGGCGGAGCCGCCCTTCGCAATTTCAACTCCGGAGTACAATTAATTTAACCTCCGGTTAACCAAGGTCGCCTTAACTTTTTACACCACATCAAGGCCGAAAGTTGCGGAGCGAGTTCAGGCGAAACGGTCAACGCCCGCTCCACAGCCAGTTCTTGTAATCCTGCTTTTGTGCGTTGCGTCCGCCGGGATAACGAGTGGGACCGCAAATTGCCGTTTGCATCGCACGCTCGAACGCCGGCGAAAGCCAGAGCTTGTTCAACCTGAGGCGTCCCGAGACATGCCGTTTTCCTTGGCCAGCCGCCTGAAACACCACGGGTTGTCTCCGTCGAAGTTGAAGAGTCTTGGTCCCGGCGCGCCGAGGTTGGACCGCTTGATCCGGTCGGCTCTGGCGATCGCTGTGAGCTTGAGCATGACCGGCTGCCTGCCAACGCTGACCCCGACGCCCGTGCCCAATCCGACTGTCGGACAGAGGCCGGAGGACGTTAAATACTACCCGTCCGATGAACCGGTCCGTCTCGGCATCCAGCGCTTCTACGAGGGTAATTACGGGCTGGCGCAGCATTATTTCCAGGACGCCGTCGAAAAGGCGCCCAAAGACGCGACGGCCTGGGTCGGATTGGCTGCGAGCTACGACCGGCTGGGCAGATTCGATCTCGCCGATCGCTCCTACGCACAGGCGACCCGGCTCGTCGGCGCCACGGCGACCGTTCTCAATAACGAGGGCTACTCTTACATGCTGCGCGGCGACCTCGGACATGCGCGTGGCAAGTTCGAGGCGGCGCTGCGGCTGAGCCCGCGCAACGCGACCACAATCAACAATCTTGCTTTGCTCAATGAGAGCTCGAGATTCATCGAGCGCGCCGCCAACGGCGAGCCGTGCGGCGCTGTCGACTGCACGGTGTCTTGGGCGCAAAACCGCCAGTGACATGAGTTCTTCGGCCCGGCGCATCCCGCCGGCTCCGTTCCGATGACGTCACCAGCGCGCGAACCGGCTGGGCCTCTCAAAAAATTAGACCCGCCTCTCACCGCCGTCGGCGAAGGCGCCGGCGGTGCTACGTCAGCCGAAAACCGCGCCTGCCACAGCCGCGGCCTCCCGCCGCAGCCAGGCGTACCATGCGTCCAGCCCCTCGCCGGTGCGGGCGGAGAGCTTGAGCGTGGCGATCTCCGGATTGATGCGCGTGGCGTTGGCAATCGCGCGCGACACATCGAAATCGACATGCGGCAAGAGGTCGATCTTGTTGAGGATCATGAGGTCGGCGGCGCGGAACATGTGGGGATATTTCAGCGGCTTGTCGTCACCTTCAGTCACCGAGAGAATCACCGCCTTGGTGCGCTCGCCGAGATCGAAAAGCGCCGGGCAGACGAGGTTGCCGACATTCTCGATCATGACGATGGAGCCGACGGAAGGCCGCAGTTCCTGCAGCCCTCGCGCGATCATGTCGGCTTCCAGATGACATCCCGACCCGGTGTTCACCTGCACCGCCGGGGCCCCCGCGGCGCGGATGCGCTCGCCGTCGACGGCGGTCGCCTGGTCTCCCTCGATGACGAACAGGCGCAAGTCGCGACCGAGGTCGCGGATCGTCCGCTCGAGCAGCGAGGTCTTGCCTGCGCCAGGCGAGCTCACGAGATTGAGCGCCAGAATCTCCCTGCCCCTAAAAAAGGCGCGGTTCTTCTGCGCCAGCGCATCGTTCTTGGCGAGGATGCGGGTCTCGAGTTCGATCACGGCGACAGCGGGCGGCGCATCCCCGTGGCGGTGATGATGGTCGCCGTGATGATCGTGGCGTCCGTGATCGTGGTCCTGGCCATGGGTGTGCGCATCCTCATGATCATGCGGATGGTCGTCATGCGGGTGGTCGTGCGGGCCGGGAAGGTCGCGTCGCATGACCGTTTCCTTCCCCGTCTCCATGTTGAGAACTGTCGTGTCGGCCTCGCCGCATCCGCAATGTCCGCACATCAGGCAGCCTCCATCAGTTCCATCGACTTGACGTTCAGCTCTTCGCCCTCGAGCCGCGTCAACCGGAACGAGCCGCAGGCGCAGGGCGCAAACAGCGTTTCGGTCGCGAATTCCGCGCCGCAGGAGTCGCAGCGCACGCGGCCCTCGATTTCGCGAATCTCGAGCGTCGCGCCGTCGAGCGCCGTTCCCGCGGTCACCATGTCGAAGCAGAACGCGATGGCCTCGCTCAGGACGCCCGACAGCTTGCCGACCTCCAGCGTGACGCGGCTCACACGCCGGCCCTTGGCGACCTCCTCGACGATCGCCACGATATTCTGCGTGATGCTGAGTTCGTGCATCGCCGGCCTCAACAGATCCGCGGCAATTGCTCGCCGACGAGCATGTCGACAATACGCCGCCCGCCGAATGTCGTGCGCATCGTCACCCGTCCCGCCTCGCCCGGCTGAACCCGCCCGACAATCGCGGCGAGCTGGCCGAGCGGATGCGCGCGCAGCGCGGCGAGGGCCGTCTCCGCCTCTTCAGGCGGCGCGATCACGACGACCTTGCCCTCGTTGGCGAGATAGAGCGGATCGAGCCCGAGAATCTCGCAAAACGCCTTCACCTGCTCGCGGATCGGCGTCGCCTTCTCGTCAATCTCGATAGCGACCTGAGAGGCCTCGGCAATTTCGTTGAGCACGGTCGCAAGCCCGCCGCGCGTCGCGTCGCGCAGGAAGCGCACGCCGGGGGCCGCTGCGATCAGCGCGTCGATGAGTCCGTTGAGCGGCGCGCAGTCGCTTTCGACCGGCGTCGACAGCGCCATGTCGCCGCGCGCCGACAGGATCGCCGCGCCATGGTCGCCGAGCAGCCCGTTGACCAGGACGACGTCGCCTTCCCGCGCCAAATGGGCGCCGAGATTGACGCCTTCGCGGATGACGCCGATTCCCGTCGTCGTGAGGAACAGCTTGTCGCAGGCCCCTTTGTGGACGACCTTGGTGTCGCCGGTGACGATCTCGACGCCCGCCTCGGCGGCCGTTCCGGCCATCGAGCGCGCGATCTGCCGCATGAAATCGATGGTCACGCCTTCTTCCACGATCGCCGCGCAGGCAAGGTAAAGCGGCCTCGCCCCGCCGACCGCCAGATCGTTGATCGTGCCGCAGACAGCGAGCTTGCCGATGTCGCCGCCTGGGAAAATGAGCGGATCGACGACGAAGGAATCGGTCGTGAAGGCGAGCCGGTCGCCGTGCAGCATGAGATCGCGGAGATCGAAACGCGCCTGGTCCTCGAGCGGCGCCAGCACGGGATTGTCGAAGGCCCGGACGAAAACGTCGTCGATCAGATCCTTCATCGCCTTGCCGCCGCCCCCATGCGCCAGCGTCACCGTCGGCACGTGGACCCGGCCGAGAGTCCGGGAGCGAATCAACGGAGCGACGTTCATTCGGCGGCCTCATGCTGCTTGACGCCGCCATATTGATAATAGGCCGCGCAGGCGCCTTCCGAAGACACCATCAGCGCGCCGAGCGGCGTCTCCGGCGTGCAAGCCGAGCCGAACACCTTGCACTGCCACGGCTTGATCACGCCCTTGAGCACCTCGCCGCACTGGCAGGACTTGGGATCGGCGATCGTGACGTTGGGTATGGCGAATTTCCGCTCAGCGTCGAAGCGGGAATATTCTTCGCGCAACCTGACGCCGGAATGATCGATCGATCCGAGGCCCCGCCATTCGAAAAATTCGCGCAACTCATAAACGCGCGCCACCGCCCTCAGGGCCGGCGCGTTGCCGCGCTCGGGAACGACGCGGGCATATTGATTCTCGATTTCGACGCGCCCTTCCTTGATCTGCCGCAAGACCATCCAGATCGACTGCAGGATATCGAGCGGCTCGAAGCCGGCGACGACCATCGGCTTGCGATAGAACCGGGCGATGAACTCATACGGCGCCGTGCCGATCACCATCGAGACGTGGCCGGGCCCGAGAAAGCCGTCCAACCTGAGATCGGGGCTGTCGAGGATCGCCTTGATCGTCGGGACGATGGTGATGTGATTGCAGAAGACCGAGAAGTTGGTCACGCCGTCGCTTTCGGCCTGCAGGATCGTCAGCGCGGTCGACGGCATCGTCGTCTCGAAGCCGAGGCCGAAGAACACCACTTCGCGGGCCGGATTGGCGCGCGCCAGCGCCAGCGCATCCATCGGCGAATAGACCATGCGCACGTCGGCGCCGTCGGCCTTGGCCTGCAGCAGGCTCTTCTTCGAGCCGGGCACGCGCATGGCGTCGCCAAACGTGGTGAAGATCACGTTCTTCTGCTCGGCGATGGCGACGCAATCGTCGACCCGTCCCATGGGCAGGACGCAGACCGGGCATCCCGGCCCATGCACCAGCTCGATCTGTTTCGGCAGCATGCCCTCGACGCCGTAGCGAAAGATCGAATGGGTGTGGCCGCCGCAGACTTCCATGATGTTGAGCGGCCGGTCGGCCGGAATGTCCATCGTCGCGACCAGCGCCTCGATTTCCTTCACGAGAATGCTGGCCTTGGCGCTGTCGCGAAACTCGTCGAGGTATTTCATGCCGCTTCCCCCTTGGCCGCAGCCGATCCCCGATCGTCGGCGAGCAGGGTGTGCACCAGGTCCCAGAGAATGTGATAGGCGGCGACGTGGCATTCCTGGATGCGGTGAATCGACGTCGTCGGCACGACGAGACAGTGATCAAGGACGCCGCTCGTCTGCATCTTGCCGCCGTCGCCGCCGGCGAGACCGATCGTCGCCATGCCCATCTCCCTGGCCTTGACGAAGGCGGCGATGAGATTGGCGGAATTGCCGCTGGTCGAGATGCCGATCAGCCCGTCGCCCGCCTTGCCCTGGGCGATGATCTGCCGGACGAAGACGTGGTCGAAGCCGACGTCGTTGCCGACCGCCGAGATCATGGCGATGTCGGCGACGAGGTTGATCGCCGCGAGCGCCGGCCGGCCCGCCGTGATCGGATGGACGAATTCGACCGCGATATGCGAGGCGTCGCAACTCGAGCCGCCGTTGCCCATCGAGAAAAGCCGGCCGCCGCGGCGATAGACGCCGGCGACGGTCTTGGCCGCCGCCACCAGAACAGGCGCCTGAGCGCCGAAGAAGGCGGCGTTCGTCTCGCGCGAGTCGCGCGCCTTGTCCTCGACGGAACGCAGGAGGGCGGCGTCAAGCTTCTCCGGCTCCTGCGCCACGCCGTGCAGGAAGGGGTAGAGTTTCTGGAGATCGGTTTGCTCCGACATCGTTGGGCCTCCTCATGGGCCGGCGGAGAGTCGCATGGCGTCGAGTTCCGCCTGCGCCTCGCCGAGTTCGGTCAGGATGCGCAATGTTTCGGCCGCCTCGGCCTCGTCGATGCGGCTCATGGCGAAGCCGACATGGATCAGGACCCAATCCCCCACGCAGGCGGATGCGGGACGCTCGTCGCTGACCACGCAGGCGATGTTGACCAGCCGCTTGACGCCGCCGACGTCGACCGTCGCCAGCCTTCTGACAGGATCGTCGATTGTCTCGATGCGGCCGGGTATCCCGAGGCACATGACGCTCATCCCTTCGCTAAACCCGAATTGCGGCCGTTCGTTCCGGCGCCGATCAGGCGCGCGGCGCCGATCGCCGCCTGTCCGAGCGCAAGACCACCGTCATTGGCCGGGACCTGCGCATGCGAGAGCACGGTGAAGTTCTCCCCTTCGAGACGGCGAACGATCTCCTCAAAGAGGATGCGGTTCTGGAAACATCCCCCCGACAAGGCGACCGTGTCGAAGCGGGGGCCGCCCTCGCTGTCGCGACGGGCAAGCTTCTTCGTCATCGCCACGACGATCCTGGCGAGGCCCTTGTGGAAGCGCGCCGCGATCAGCGGCGCTGGCGTCTTCCGGATGAGATCGCCGAGCAGCGCCCGCCACATCGCCAGCGGTTCGATAATGGGCAGGCCCGCTCCGCCGAGATTGGCGGATGGCGAACGGATAGGCCGAGTCCTCGTCCTCGCGGCGCATCGTGTCGGGGTCGACGATTGCCTCCAGACGCGCGCCGGCCTCGCCCTCATAAGATTGGCGCTCGCGGCAGAGGTTCAGGGCCGCGGCGACCGCGTCGAACAGCCTGCCGCAGGAGGAAGCCTTCGGCGAATTGACGCCGCGGCGGGCCATGGCGTCGAGCGTCGCACGGGGCCGGCGGGAGAGGTCGCCAAAGAGCTCGAGCCCGGCGAAATTCATCGAAAACTCCGCCCAGCCCATCTCCGCCATCAGATGGGCGTAGAGATTGCGCCACGGCTCGCTGCGCCGCCTGCGCCCCCCCCAGCATCGGCACGGGCTTGAGCGCGCCGAGCCGCTCGAAGCTGCGATAGTCCGCGAGCAGGAATTCGCCGCCCCAGATGGTCCCGTCGTCGCCCCAGCCGAGGCCGTCGAGGACGATGCCGAGCGCCGGCGGCGCGTCGAGCGGCACGTTGTTCTCGGCGAGGCACGCGGCGACGTGGGCGTGATGGTGCTGGGCCTCGATCAGGGGCAGCCGCTTTGTCCGCGCCCAGCCCTCAGCGAGCTTGGTCGAGAGATATTCGGGATGAATGTCGGCGACGAGCGCGACCGGCTGGTGATGAAAGAGCTCTGCGTAGAGCGCCAGGTTTTTGCGGTAGTCGTCGAAAGTCTCGGCGTTCTCGAGATCGCCCTGATGCTGCGAAAGGATGGCCTCGCCGTCCTTGACGAGACAGAAGGAAGCCTTGAGCTCGCCGCCCATCGCCAGAAGCTCGGGGGCCGGCTCGAATCCCGGCGGCTGCGCGAGGGGGGCCGGCGCAAATCCGCGCGCCCGCCGCAGGAGCCGTAACCGGCCGGCCATCATGCGCGCCACCGAATCATCGACGCGGTTGGCGATTTCGCGGTCGTGCAGCAACGCGTAGGCCGCGATGCCGCCGAGCCGCTCGCGCGCCGCGCCGTCGTCGATCACCTGCGGTTCCTCGGAGACATTGCCGCTGGTCATCACCACCGGGCGCTCGATGGAGGCCAGGATCAGCTGATGCAGCGGCGTCATCGGCAGCATGAAGCCGAGCGTCTGAAGACCGGGGGCGATTTCCTCCGGCAGTTTCTCGCCCCCGTCGGCCGCCAGCAGCACGATCGGCGCCGCCGGGCTCGAGAGCGCCCGCTCTTCTTCCGCTCCGACGCTGCAATAGCGCCGGACGACGTCGAGGTCCCTCGCCATCAGCGCAAGCGGTTTGGCGTCGCGGCGCTTCAGCCGGCGCAGGCGCGAAACCGCTTCGGCGTCGGTCGCATCGCAGGCGAGGTGAAAGCCGCCGAGCCCCTTGATGGCGACGATTTCGCCGTTCGACACGAGCCGGCGGACGGCGTCGACGTCATCAAGCATCGAATGCCGGTCGAAGCTCGTCGCGCGGCCGTCGAGGCGGACGAGCCTCGCCTTGGGTCCGCACGAAGGGCAGGCGATCGCTTCGGCGTGGAAACGGCGGTCGGCGGGATTGCGATATTCGGCCTCGCACGCCGCGCACATCGCAAACGTCGCCATGGTCGTGTTGGCGCGGTCGTAGGGGATGGTGTTGACGATGCTGAGGCGCGGCCCGCAATGCGTGCAATTGGCGAAGGGATAGCGAAAGCGGCGCTCGAACGGATCGGCGATTTCGCGGGTGCAGGCCGCGCAGGTCGCCGCGTCCGGCGCGACTTGCGTATGCGCATCGCCGGCGAGACTCTCGGCGATCCGGAATTCTGCCGGCAGCGCGCCGGTGAACGCGTGCGCCTCGATGTCGTCGATCCGCGCCAGCGGCGGCGGCTCGCGCTCGAGCCGGGCAATGAAGTCCTCGATCGCGCCCGGCCTGCCGCCGACGCGCACCAGGACCCCCTCGGCATCGTTGAGGACCTCGCCGACAAGGTCGAGATCGCGCGCGATGCGCCAGACGGTCGGGCGAAATCCGACGCCCTGCACCCGGCCGCGTACGCGGATTTCCATCGCCGCGAAATGCCCCTCCCGCGGGATGCCTTGCAGCGCCGTCATGGCGCGCCCTCCCGCAGCGGCGCCCGGCCGGCGCCGGGATCGGCGACCGCCACGGCGGAACCGCAGGAAGCGACGCCATAGAGCCGGCGCTGGCTCTCCCGGCTGTTTCTGGCGTCGGCGACGAACATTGAGCCGGCGGAGACAGCGCC
Organism: uncultured Alphaproteobacteria bacterium; assembly: GCA_963820795.1. Classification (GTDB taxonomy): domain Bacteria; phylum Pseudomonadota; class Alphaproteobacteria; order Rhizobiales; family Beijerinckiaceae; genus Roseiarcus. The sequence goes on along the minus strand of CAWGBJ010000009.1, from coordinate 76,891 downwards.
GCCGGCGTTTTCGTCCCGGGTCGACATGGCCTATTGCCCTAGCACCAGATCAGCCGGCGCGCCATTGGGCTTGCGGATATCGCGCTGGACGGCCAATCAGGGCGACAGTTTGCGACATGCGTGCGGCTGGCGATAATAGTCTGCTCGCGTCACGACGGAGATATTGGCAATGATTTACGAACTTCGCGTGTATCAGGCAATTCCGGGCCAGATGGGCAAGCTCTTGGCCCGATTCCGGGACCACACCGTTCCCATCTGGGAAACGCACGGCATCCGACCTCTCGGTTTCTGGACGACGCTCATCGGCGAATCCAGCAACGCACTGACCTACATCCTGCCGTGGGAGTCTCTGGCGGATCGCGAAACTAAGTGGACCGGGTTCCTCAACGATCCCGCCTGGCGCCAGGCGCGGGACGACAGCGAGCGGGACGGACCGATCGTCGCCAGCATCCGCAACGAGATCCTGACGCCTACAGCCTTCTCCGCGCTGAAGTAGGTTGCGCCTCCCCGGAAGGTTGCGGCCTTTTGCGCCCTCATCGGCGACCGCATGATAGGGGCGTCCGGCGGCGCCGCGCTCGAGCGCCAGCCGGAAGACGGGGGCGGGGGTAGATGGCGGAGGGGGAGTTGGCGCGTCTTCCTTGGTCGCAAGGCGGCCTTCCGCCAACAGCGCGAGCCCGGAGGTGACCAGCAGCGGGCGGTCGGAGCCTTCGAGCACGACGCCGAGCGTTTCGATGGCGCGCCGGCGGGTGATGGCGAGCCGTTCGAACTTGCGCCGAGAGCTCGAATTTGTCAGGAACGGGGTCCCGAAGAACAATTCCGCTTAAATCGGCGTCCTCTGGGCGACGGGACACAAGCAATTCGCAAGCGCCAGCGGGCAGGGCCGGCAAACAGAGGAACGCTCAGTGGTCACCCTATCGGTGACCTTCATGCTCGTGCGCGCACCGGCGACGCAGGTCGATCCGCAAATACCCTTCGGGCGCAATTCAATCAAAGGTTTGGAGATCCAAGAATGAAGCTCGTAATTCCTGTCTGCGCAGCGATGCTCTGCGCCAGCGCCGCGCACGCCCAGGTCGACCTGACCACCTATGCCGACGCCAACGGCAATATCGACATTCAGAAGCTGACCTGCGCTCAACTGGCCGGCACATTCCAGGAGGACGCCGACTTCATGACCGTCTGGTACAGCGGCTGGTACAACGGTTTGGCGAACTACAGCAAGATGAAGATCGATCGCGCCAAGGAACTGGAGCATCGCGTCATCGTCTACTGCAAAGCCCATCCGGAAAAGAAGGTCATCGCCGCGATGGATATCAACATCAAGCAGATGCGCAAGGAACTTGGCATCAAGGTTGACGATGAGAAATAACTGATCCGACCTCTAAAAACTTGAGCTACTCGAAGAACATGGAAAGGGAAGGTATGATCTCGTCAAACCCCACTGGCGCCAAATTCTTTGCTGCGCTTGGTCGCGTCGAATTGCGGATGGCGCTGATCGCGTCAGGCGCTCTGATCGCCTCGGCTTTGGCGTCGCAGGCCCAGGTCGAACTGAAGACCTATGCTGATGAAAAGGGCTATCTCAATGTAAAAGCGTTGACCTGCGCGCAGCTCGCCAACACCTACCAGGAAGACGCAAATTTCCTTGGGGCCTGGTACAGCGGATGGTTCAACGGCCACCTCAAAAGACATTCCATCAACGTCAAACGGACGAAGGAAGGCATTCACGAGGTTATCGTCTACTGCAAAGCCAATCCGGATAAAAAGGTCCTCGACGCAGTCGAGACCTATGTGAAAAAGGTGCAGCAGGAGGGTCAGTAAAGCTCGAGTTGCGAGGAGCGCAGTTGCACCCGCGCCGCCGCGCCCGCCATCCTGCACGCAGTTCGTCGATGTGCGTTTGGGGCCATCGGCGCCGGCAGATCTACGGCTACCCGGCCGAGACCTCGATCTCGTCGTAGCGGTTGACGCGGTAGACGACGTACGAGATCGCCCACGCGAGGACGAAAATGCCGACGATGACATAGCCGAGGACGCCGAAATTGTCGTTGAGCGAGCCGATCGCGCCCCAGAATCCGCCGCCGTCGGTCAGGCCGAGTTGATCGCCGATCAGGTTGAGCGTCTCGAGGCCGCCGACGATGACCGCAACGATCACAGAAACCGCGGTGATCGTCAGGTTGTAGTAGAGCTTGCGGATCGGCTTGATGAAGGCCCAGCCATAGGCGCCGAGCATGAGGATGCTGTCGGTCGTATCGATCAGCGTCATGCCGGCGGTGAAGAGTGCCGGAAAGACCAGGATCGACCAGATCGACAGGCCTTGCGAAGCCTGCGTGGCGGAAATTCCGAGGAGCCCGACCTCAGTTGCTGTGTCGAAGCCGAGGCCGAACAGGACGCCGAGCGGGTACATGTGCCAGCTCTTTTCGATCAGGCGATAAAAGCAGCGAAAGAGCCGCCCCATGAGGCCGCGGCTCGAGAGCGCGAGATCGAGGTCCTCCTCGACGAAGGGGCCGCCGCTTTTGACGGCCTGAAAGGTCCGCCACAGCGATAGGAGCACGAGCGCGTTGGCGATGGCGATGGCGAACAGGAACAGGGCCGAGACCAGAGTCCCGGCGACGCCGCCAAAGCTTTTCAAGGCGTCGAGGCGGCCTTGCAGCGCCGTCGCCGCCACGGCGATGGCGACAGTCAGCGCGACGACGATCGTCGAGTGTCCGAGCGAAAAGAAGAGGCCGACCGCCACAGGCCGCCGCCCTTCGGCCATGAGCTTGCGGGTGACGTTGTCGATCGCCGCGATATGGTCGGCGTCAAAGGCATGCCGAAGGCCGAAACTGTAAGCGAGCGCCGCCGTCCCGAGCAGCAGGGGGAAATGGTGGAAGGCGATGATCGCCCAAGCCCAGGCGCCGACGTTGGCGGCGATGAGCAGGCCGTAGACCGCGATCGCGCGATCCCGGACGCTGTCGCGCTCATCGCCGGGGATCGCGCTCAAGGCGCGGCCTCGCCGTCGTGGCCTCGCGTCTCACGCCGGCGCAGCATTTTTGAAAAACAGAGGCTTTCCTGCCGATCCGGCAAACTCGTGTCCTCCTTTTGAAACGGTCGGTCACGATCAAGAAAAGGCACAAAGGCGAAAACGGGCCCGACCGGTTCCCTGTTCCGTCTCGCCCACCCGCCGACTTCATCCGAGGCGCCGCCGGCGACCAGATCCTCCATCGAGCGGTTTTACCTGAGTGCTGCCAGCGATCAATTCAATTGACGATCCGCCGCCCGTGCGTCGTCCCTTCTCGACGAAGTGCACGAAGTGGGGAAAGTGGCGCCGTGAGGCGTCGAAAGACACCCGTCTTTCGACGGGCTATGGCGACGGATGGGCCGTGGAGAGCGGGTTCGCGACGACGAAAGTTCGCGGCGCCGCTTGTGCAATCCTGCCGGCTTCGAAGCGGCGGCCCACACCCATCCGGCGCTCCGCGCCACCTCTCCAGGAGCTGACAGCACGCTGGGGAAGGAGAACGCGCGACCCGAATACGCGGCAATGTCGGTTAGCGATGTCAAGACAAAGCAGAATTGTCCTGTTCTGGCTGGCGGAGGGTTGGATGGGGGTGGGTAACGGGGGGGCAACGCGCGCCCTCATAGCGCTGTAGCAAGCCGCCGTTATCCACGCCCTTGCGGGGTCCGTCTGGGGTCCGTCGGTTGAGACGTCTTCGAGCGGGCGATGGCGACGTCAAGGCGGCACGCTGCGCGCCATGGCCTTGACGCGGTCAGGGCGGAGCACTACGGTAGCGGTCGACTTTGACCCGGGATTAGCGAAGCGATGGCGGTCCTCATTGTACCTTTGGCGCTGGGGAGCGGGCAGGGTTAGGTCCTGTCGCCGTTCGCTAGCGCATGCACCAGGCCCCTCGCGGGCCTTTTTTATTGCCCCTGACAGCCAATGAAGGGCAAAACAGGAGAGTAGGTATGGCCAGGCACATGACCGGCGCGGAGATGGTGGTCGAGGCGCTGAAGGATCAGGGCGTCGACATCGTCTTCGGCTATCCCGGCGGCGCGGTTCTGCCCATCTACGACGCGATCTTCCACCAGAACGAGTTGCGCCACACCCTCGTCCGGCACGAGCAGGGGGCCGCGCACGCGGCGGAAGGCTACGCCCGGTCGACCGGCAAGGTCGGCGTCCTCCTCGTCACCTCCGGCCCCGGCGCGACCAACGCCATCACCGGCCTCACCGACGCCTTGATGGATTCGATCCCGCTCGTCTGCATCACCGGCCAGGTGCCGACCCATCTCATCGGCTCGGACGCCTTCCAGGAGTGCGACACGACTGGCATCACCCGCAGCTGCACCAAGCACAACTATCTCGTGCGCCGCATCGAGGACCTGCCGCGCATTCTGCACGAAGCCTTCTATATCGCCTCGCACGGCCGTCCCGGACCGGTCGTGGTCGACATCCCGAAGGATGTGCAGTTCGCCACCGGCGCCTATTCCTTCCAGAAGAACATCCAGCACAAGACCTACCGTCCTCAGCTCAAGGGCGATCTCGATCGCATCCGCTACGCCATCGAGCTGATGGCGGCGGCGAAGCGGCCGGTCTTCTACACCGGTGGCGGCGTGATCAACTCGGGCCCGCAGGCGTCCATGCTGCTGCGCGAGCTCGTGCGCGTCACTGGCTTCCCGATCACCTCGACGCTGATGGGCCTCGGCGCCTACCCGGCTTCCGACAAGCAATGGCTCGGCATGCTCGGCATGCATGGTTCGTTTGAGGCGAACAACGCAATGCATGACTGCGATCTCATGATCTGTGTCGGCGCGCGCTTCGACGACCGCATCACCGGCCGCATCGACGCGTTCTCGCCGAAGTCGAAGAAGATCCACATCGACATCGACCCGTCCTCGATCAACAAGAACATCAAGGTCGAGCTCGGCATCGTCGGCGACTGCGCGCATGTGCTTGAGGACATGGTGCGGCTGTGGCGGGCCGGCTCGCATCAGGCCGAACCGGCCGCGCTCGGCAAATGGTGGAACGCGATCGACGCCTGGCGGGCGCGCAATTCCTTCGGCTTTCGCAACTCCGACAAGATCATCAAGCCGCAGCACGCGATCCGCCGGCTCTACGAGCTGACCCGGGGCCGGGATGTCTACATTACGACCGAGGTCGGCCAGCATCAGATGTGGGCCGCCCAGCATTTCCACTTCGAGGAGCCAAACCGCTGGATGACGTCCGGCGGGCTCGGGACGATGGGCTACGGCCTGCCGGCCGCGATCGGCGTGCAGATGGCCCATCCGAACGCGCTCGTCGTCGACATCGCCGGCGAAGCCTCGATTCTGATGAACATCCAGGAGATGTCGACGGCGATCCAATATCGCCTGCCGGTCAAGATCTTCATCCTCAACAACCAGTACATGGGCATGGTGCGGCAGTGGCAGGAGCTTCTGCACGGCGGCCGCTATTCCGAGAGCTACACCGACTCCTTGCCCGACTTCGTCAAGCTCGCCGAGGCGTATGGCGCGCATGGGATCCGCTGCGTCGACCCCACCGATCTCGACGCCGCAATCAAGGAGATGATCGAGACGCCGAAGCCGGTGATTTTCGACTGTCTCGTCGATCAGAAGGAAAACTGCTTCCCGATGATCCCCTCGGGCAAGGCGCATAACGAGATGATCATGGCCGAACTCGAGGACGACGCCGGCATCGAAATCGGCAACGTCATCGACGAGAAGGGCAAGATGCTGGTGTGATCCGGCGGGAGCGGCTCTCATGTTCTCTCTCTCGGCGCTGCGCGACGCGCACGACCTCGTTCTCAGGACCTTGCGTCCGACCGTGGCCATCGCCTGGCCGCTGCTCGGCGCCCGTCTCGGGGCCGAGGTCGTGGTCAAGCACGAGAACCACCAGCCGACCGGCGCCTTCAAGGTTCGCGGCGGCCTCACCTATGTCGATGCGCTACGGCGCCGCGAGTCGGAGGCGAAGGGCTTGATCTCGGCGACCCGCGGCAATCACGGCCAGAGCCTCGCCTTCGCCGGGCGGCGCTTCGGCCTCGCGGTCGCCATTGTCGTCCCGCACGGCAATTCGCGCGAGAAGAACGCCGCGATGCGGGCGCTCGGCGCCGAGCTTATCGAATACGGAAACGACTTTCAGGAGGCGCGCGAGGAGGCCATGCGGCTCGCTGAATTGCGTGGGCTGCACGCCGTGCCCTCCTTTCACCGCGATCTCGCGCTGGGCGTCTCGACCTACGCGCTCGAGCTTTTGAGCGAGCATCCCGATCTCGACACCCTCTATGTTCCAATCGGCCAGGGCTCGGGAATCTGTGGCTGCATCGCAGCGCGCGACGCGCTCGGCCTGAAAACCGAGATCGTCGGCGTGCAGTCGGTGGAGGCGCCGGCGTATGCACTCTCCTTCGCCGCCGGGCATGTCGTGCGCACCAACAGCGCCGACACCTTCGCCGACGGCATGGCGACCCGGGTCCCCGACGAGGAAGCCTTCGCCGTCATCGCCAAGGGCGCGGCCCGGATCGCGCTCGTTCATGACGATGAGATCGCAGCGGCCATTCGCGCCTATTGGACCGATACGCACAATCTGGCCGAGGGCGCGGGCGCGGCGGCCCTGGCCGCCGCGATGAAGGAGCGCGCCCGCCTCAAGGGGCGCAAGGTCGGTCTGGTGCTCTCCGGCGGCAATATCGACTTCGATCTCTTCCAGCGCTGGATCGCGACCGCGCCGAGCGCCGCTGCGGCGTGACGCTTTTCTTCCCCGGGAAGGGGGGTTCTTCGACGAGGACTTGGGACGAGGACCTGGAATGAACATGATCAAGACACCGAGCGCGCCGCCCTCGCCCTATTCGTCGGCGACGGTCAAATCCAGCATCGAGCGGCATACGCTCTCCGTGCTGGTCGACAACGAGCCCGGCGTGCTTGCCCGGGTGGTCGGCCTCTTCTCCGGCCGCGGGTATAACATCGAGAGCCTGACGGTCGCCGAAGTGGCGCATGAGACGCATCTCTCGCGCATCACCATCGTCACCTCCGGAACGCCGGAGACCATTGAGCAGATCCGCCATCAGCTCGAGCGTCTGGTGCCGGTCCACTCGGTGAAGGACCTGACGCTGACGGTGCGCGCGATCGAGCGGGAGCTAGCGATGATCAAGGTCAAGGGCAAGGGCGAGAACCGGGTGGAAGCGATGAATCTCGCCGAGGCGTTTCGCGCCAAGGTGATCGACGCGACGGTCGAGAGCTTCATTTTCGAGCTGACGGGGGCGCCGCAGAAGATCGACGACTTCGTGTCGCTGATGCGCCCCATCGGCCTCGTCGAGGTCTCGCGTACCGGCGTCGCGGCGATCTCGCGCGGGCCGGAGCCGATTTAATGGTCAAGGACGACCACAAAGGGCACACCGGTTCCTTCCGCTCAGCCTTCTCGATATGCCGGCGACCAAGATGCGATGCGTCGCCGGTTCATTCCGTGCTTCGACGCAGACGCGCCGGGTCGGCCCCCGCCGACGCTGCGCATTGACTTGACAGACCATCGCGCTTCACGCGATTCTCATGTTTGAACGGGGGTCATCCGCAACGCCGGCTTTGGCGCCGTCCCGGGCCCGACCCAGTGGGAGCGTCCGAAAGTCGGATGAACAAACCCCTTTCCAATCCGACTCAACCTTATCGCAGTCTGATCGCCGGATATAACGAAGCGATCAGGGCGAACGATTTCAAGGCGAACATCGCATTTTTGTTTGCCGCCTTCATGATGGGCTCAGTCCTCTACAACTACACGTACTTTCCGAGCTACCTGCCGGTCGAGCTCGTGCTGATACCTTTCCTGATCCTCTATTTCTGTCTGTTCATGGTGCTCCTGCCGCGCTATCCCAGGCGCGGGGCCAAGAACTTCCTCGTCAGACGCAACTTGACGCCCGCGGATTTCGACAACGTCGCGGAGACCGAGGACGACATTGAACAGTTGAAGCTGCGCTGCGCAGTGCTGTCCGACATTCTTTGGTGGAAGACGCAGTTTATCCGCATCGGCTTCCTGCTGTCGATCGTCTGCGTCTTCTTGAGCATGCTTCTGCTTCTATACGTCTGGGTTACATGATGCTCGGGCGCCGCCGGCGGGCAAGTCGGAACGTTTGATGGCCAAGGATAAAAACGCCCAGTTGCGCGATCTTATCGCCGGCTACAGCGACTCGATCCGCCTCAGCGACATCAAGGCGCTCATCGCGGTGCTGTTCGTGGCGATCATGATGGGAACGGTGCTCCAGTTCCGGGCGCTCTATCCCTGGTACCTGAGCCCGCCGGTCATCCTGACCCCGTTCATGATCATTTTTATTAACTTGTTAATATCGGTTTATCCGCGATTTCCTCGCGCCGGGCGCCAGCGCTTCCCAATCTGGCGCAATCCGGATCCGCGGGATTTCGATATCATCGCCGACACCGAGGCCGAGCTCGAGGGGCTCCCGGTGCGGTGCGCGATTCTGTCCCGAATCCTCTGGTGGAAGAACATCACGCTACAAACGGCCTATCTTCTGTCGATGGCCTGCCTCGCGGCGGCCGCGATCCTGCTGTTCGTCGGACGCCTCTGAGCGCGCCGCCGGCGCTTTTCCCCGCCGAACCGCCTGTCCGACCTCCCCGGGAGACCGATGAAAGAGCGCCGCAACGCGCAAAGGTCATCCTCTTACCAAGGGCGCCCGCGCGCGAGAGGAGATCGCGCTTGCCGCAGGGCCGCCGTCAGCGCACATCGGTGGCGGCGGGGCGAGTAGGCGAACGAGGGATGCTTGAGCGAAGCGGAATACGACTACGTCATCGTCGGCGCCGGATCGGCGGGCTGCGTGCTGGCGGACCGGCTGACCGAGGACGGCCGCAGCTCGGTGCTGGTGATCGAGTACGGCGGATCGGACCGCGCGCTGATCATCCAGATGCCAGCGGCGCTCGCGATGCCGATGAACTCGAAGACCTACAACTGGGGCTATTCAAGCGAGCCGGAGCCCCATCTCGGCGGCCGGCGCCTGAACTGCCCGCGCGGCAAGGTGATCGGCGGTTCGTCCTCGATCAACGGCCTCGTCTATGTGCGGGGACATCCGCTCGATTTCGAGCGCTGGGTCGAGGAGGGCGCGAGGGGCTGGGGCTACGCCAATGTCCTGCCGTACTTTCGCCGGGCGGAAAGCTTTCGCGGCGGCGCTGATGCTTGGCGCGGCGCCGACGGGCCGCTCGCGACATCGCGTGGACTGAAGCACGGCCCCCTCTATCAGGCCTTCATCGAAGCCGGCCGGCAGGCCGGCTATCCGGTCAGCGCCGACCTCAATGGCGAGCGGCAGGAGGGGTTCGGCTGGTTCGACATGACCGTCAAGGACGGGGTGCGCTGGTCGACCGCAAACGCCTATCTGCGCCCGGCGATGAAGCGCACGGACCTGACGGTTGCGACCCAGGCGCTGGCGATCCGGGTCGCCTTCGAGGGCCGGCGCGCGGTCGGCGTGCGCTACAAGCGTGGCGGCCGCGGCCATCTGGCGCGAGCGCGACGCGAGGTGATCCTCAGCGGCGGCCCGATCAACTCGCCGCAGCTCCTCAAGCTTTCCGGCATCGGACCCGCCGCCGAACTGCGCCATTTCGGCATCGACGTGGTGGCGGATCGGCCCGGGGTCGGTGAGAATTTGCAGGACCATCTCGAATTCTATTTTCAGGTCGCGTCGAAAAGACCGATTACGCTCTACGCCCACACCGGCCTCATGGCCCGCGGGCTCGTCGGCCTGCAGTGGCTCATGCGCGGGCGCGGCCTCGGCGCCACCAACCATTTTGAGGCCGGAGGATTTATCCGTTCGCGCGCCGGCGTGCGCTACCCCGATATCCAGTTCCACTTCCTGCCGATGGCGGTCGCCTACGACGGCTCTTCGCTCGCCAGGGAACATGGATTTCAGGCGCATGTGGGCCCCATGCGTTCTAAGAGCCGCGGCTGGGTGCGGCTTCGGTCGCCCGATGCCCTCGAGCCGCCAAAAATCCAGTTCAACTACATGAGCCATCCCGACGACTGGGCCGAAATGCGCGCTTGCCTTCGGCTGACGCGAGAGATTTTCGCCCAAAAGGCGTTCGATCCCTATCGCGGGCGCGAGATTTCGCCAGGCGCGGATTGCGTGAGCGACGAGGCGATCGACGCCTTTGTCCGTGACAAGGTCGAGAGCGCCTACCATCCGTGTGGCACCTGCAGGATGGGCTCGCCAAACGACCCGCTGGCGGTCGTCGATCCCGAGACGCATGTCATCGGCGTCGAGGCGCTGCGGGTCGTCGATTCCTCGATCATGCCCGAGATCACCAACGGCAATCTCAACGCGCCAACCATCATGATCGGCGAGAAGGCGGCCGACATGATCCGTGGGCGCGACCCGCTGCCCCCGTCCAACGCGCCGTTTCATGCGGCGCCGGACTGGGAAACGCGGCAGCGGTAGAGCCGGCCCGGCGCGTCACGCCCCGGCCGCTCGGGCATGACAAGACAGGGGCCGGGACCGCAATTTTCCGGGTTCAAATCAATGGCGCGCTGGCGCAAAGTGCCGCCTGCTCGATCGCCCGAGGGAACGCCCATGTCCGAAGTTGCTTCGACCGCCGCCCGGGAGCCCCGCCGCGGTCGCGAGTCGCGCCGCTCTCAGCGCGCGCAGCGCTCCGCTGCGTCCGTCCCCTACATTACCCGCAAGATCCCGCTGACGGAAATGCTCGGCGAAGAGGGGCTGGCGATCATCGAGCGCAACGCCGACACGCTGCTCGAGGAGATCGGCATCGAGTTCCGCGACTTTCCTCGGGCGATCGAGCTTCTTCGCGGCGCCGGCTGTGACGTCAAAGGCGAGCGGGTGCGCTTTCCGCGCGGGTTGGCGCGGAAGCTTTGCGCGACCGCGCCTTCGCAATATGTGCAGCATGCGCGCAACCCCGAGCGCAACGTCGTCATCGGCGGCGACGCGATGGTGTTTGCGCCGAACTATGGCTCGCCCTTCGTCCATGACCTCGACCGGGGACGGCGCTACGGGACGATCGCCGACTTTGAGAATTTCGTGAAGCTCGCCTACGCGAGCCCCTTTATCCACCATTCCGGCGGGACGTTGTGCGAGCCGGTCGATCTGCCGGTCAACAAGCGACATTTCGAGATGGTCTACGCCCATGTCAAATATTCGGACAAGCCGTTCATGGGCTCGGTGACGAAGCCCGAGCGCGCCGAGGACAGCGTGCGCATCTGCGAGCTTCTGTTCGGCGAGGACTTCGTTGGCGAGAACACCGTGCTGACGAGCCTCATCAACGCGAATTCACCGCTCGTCTGGGACTCGACCATGCTCGGCGCGGCGGAAGTCTACGCGCGCGCCGGCCAGGCCTGCATCATCACGCCGTTCATTCTCGCCGGCGCGATGAGTCCGGTCACGGTCGCTGGAACGCTGACGCAGGTGCTGGCGGAAGTGATGGCGGGGACGGCCTTCTGCCAGCTCACCCGCCCCGGCGCGCCGGTCGTCTTCGGCACCTTCGTCTCGACGCTTTCGATGCAGTCCGGCGCGCCGACCTTCGGCACACCCGAGGCGGCGCTCGCCATCTACGGCGCGGCGCAGCTGGCGCGGCGGATGAAGATGCCGTTTCGCAGCGGCGGCTCGCTCTGCGCTTCGAAGATCCCGGATGCGCAGGCGGCCTACGAGAGCGCGCAGACGCTCGTGCCGACAGTCCTCGCCGGCGCCAATTTCGTCCTGCACGCGGCCGGCTGGCTCGAGGGCGGGCTTGCCGCGAGTTATGAAAAATTTGTGCTCGACTTCGACCAGCTCGGCGCGATGCACGTGCTCGCCAAAGGCATCGACCTCAGCGACAATGGGCAGGGGATGGAGGCTTTTCACCAGATCGAGCCCGGCGGGCATTTCCTCGGCTGCGCCCACACCCAGGCGAACTTCGAGACGGCCTTCTACCGCTCGAACGTCGCCGACAACAATTCGGTCGAGCAATGGCAGGAGGAGGGCTCGAAGGACGCGGCGACCCGGGCCAACGCGATGTGGAAGACGATGCTCGCCGAGTACGAGGCGCCGCCGCTCGATCCGAGCAAGGATGAGGCGATCCGCGACTTCATCGACCGGCGCAAGGCGTCGATGCCGGACGCGACCTACTAATCCCTTCGCCCGCAACGCGGGAGAGGGGAGTGCGAAATCGAGGGTTTTCATGCGAACGCAGGCTCGGGCGGTGGTGATCGGCGGCGGCGTCGTCGGCGTTTCGACCCTCTACCATCTCGTCAAGAAGGGCTGGACGGACAGCGTGCTCGTCGAGCGCAGGGAGCTGACCTCCGGCTCGACCTGGCATGCGGCTGGGCTCCTGCCTCTCTTCAACCTCAGCTATTCCGTCGGACAGATCCACAAATATTCTGTCGCTCTCTACAAGAACCTCGAGGCCGAGACAGGACTCGACGTTGGCCTGCGCCAGGTCTCCAACATCCGCCTCGCCCGCACCCAGGACCGGCTCGACGAGTACCGCTACTATGCCGGCGTCGCCGAGACGATCGGGGTCTCGGTCAAGTTCCTCACGCCGGACCAGGTCAAGCAGCTCTGGCCGCTCTGCAATATCGACGGCATCGTCGGGGCGATCCAGCACCCGGAGGACGGCTATATCCAGCCAGCCGACCTGACCCAGGCGCTGGCGCGCGCCGCGAGGAACGGCGGGGCCGAGATCAATCGGCGCTCGAGCGTGACCGCGCTCGAGCGGCTACCGGGCGGCGAATGGAAAGTCGTCACCGACAAGGGCGACATCGTCTGCGAGCACGTCGTCTCGGCGTCGGGCAATTTCGCCCGCCGCACCGGACGGATGGTCGGGATCAGCGTTCCGGTCATCCCGGTGCAGCATCAATACATCGTCACCGAGGCCCACCCCGAAATCCTCAAGCGCAAGGCGGAGGGTCTGCCGGAAATGGGAGTTTTGCGCGAGTCCGATTCATCTTGGTACATGCGCGAGGAGGCCGGCGGCTTTCTCCTCGGCCCCTACGAAGTCGGCGCGCCCGCCTGCTATGTCGATGGACCTTCCGACGACAGCGAGTACGAGCTCTTTCCGGAGGACCTCGATCGTCTCGCGCCGCATATCGAGACAGCGATCGCGCGCGTGCCCGCCTTCGGCGAGGTCGGCGTCAAGAAGGTCTATAACGGCGCCATCGCCTATACGCCGGACGGTTCGCCGATCGTCGGCCCGGCGCCGGGGGTCAAGAACTTCTGGCTGAACGAGGGCCATTCCTTCGGCGTCACCGCCGCCGGCGGCGCCGGCTGGCAGCTCGCCGAGTGGATCGTCGAGGGCGAGCCGACGATCGACATGCTCGGCGTCGATCCGCGCCGGTTCGGGCCCTATGCGCAGACCGGCTATCTCATCGAGAAGAACGAGGAGGCCTACGCCAAGGTCTTCACCGTCCATTACCCGGACGAGGAGCGCGGAGCCGCGCGCCCGCTGCGCCAGACGCCCTGCTATTCCCGGATGAAGGACGCTCGGCGCGGTCTTCGGCTCGATCTACGGCTGGGAGCGGCCGAACTGGTTCGCGCCGAAGGGCTACGGTCTCGACGACGCCGAGCTGATGAAGCCCGACGTGCTCCTGAACGAGAACCATCCTCCGGCCGCGGCGGGGGCGCGCCCGCGCGAAAAATGGAGCTTCCGCCGCTCGAATTACTTCGACTTCGTCGGCGCCGAATGCCGCAATGTGCACGAGAACGTCGGCCTGCAGGACATGTCGGCCTTCGCCAAGTTCGAGGTCTCGGGACGCGGCGCGGAGCGCTGGCTCGATTCCATCCTGACCAACCGGGTCCCGAAGACCGTCGGCCGCGTGACGCTGACCTATCTCCTGACGAAGCGCGGCGGCGTGCGGGCCGAGTTCACGCTGACGCGCCTCGGGCCGCAACGCTTCTACATGGTCTCGGCCGGCGGGCTCGAAGCCCATGACTTCGACACGCTGGAAAAGCTCGTTCCCGAGGACGGAAGCGTTCGGCTCGACAAGGTCACGACGCAGCGCGGCGTCCTGGTGCTCGCCGGCCCACGTTCGCGCGAGGTGCTGGCGAAAGTCGCCGGCGGGGACCTGTCCAGCAAGGCCTTCCCGTGGCTGACGGCCCGGCATCTCTCCATACGGGCCGCCGGGCTCCTGGCGCTGCGGGTCAATTTCGTCGGCGAGCTCGGCTACGAGCTGCATCATCCGATCGAGACGCAGAACTACGTCTTCGACGCGCTGATGGAGGCGGGGGCCGCATTCGGCATCAAGCCGTTCGGCATCCGGGCCATGGATTCGCTGAGACTCGAAAAGTCCTACAAGCTCGTCGGGCGCGAGCTGTCGATCGAATACGCCGCGCTCGAATCCGGCCTCGAGCGCTTCGTCGATTTCGACAAGGGCCCGTTCCGCGGCCGCGACGCGCTTGTCACCTGGTGCGGCAAGGGCTTCGAGAACAAGCTCGTGACGCTCGAGCTGCACGACGTGACCGACGCCGACGCGCGCGGCTCGGAACCGGTGATGAAATCGGGCCGCATGATCGGCCGCACGACCTCGGGCGGCTATGGCTGGCGAACCGGGAAGTCGCTGGCGCTGGCGATGCTCAGGCCGGAATTCTCGGCGCCGGCAACCGAGGTCGAGGTCCACGTGCTGGGCGAGGCGCGTCGGGCGAAGGTGATCGCGGACAGCCCATACGACCCGCGTAACGCCGCCCTGCGGGCGTGAGAGCAACTCCTTCTCCCCTTTGGGCCCTTTGGGAGAAGGTGACGCGAAGCGCCGGATGAGGGCCACTTGCGAAGCTCGGTGGGCAGCGGCGGCGGCGCGTGGCCCCCATTGGGCGGGCATCTCATCACTCAGCTTTTTCCGGCTATAGCCACCAAAGACCGGCGAAGGGGATCCCCAGAACCAAGCCGAGTCCGAGCGCAAAGGCGCCGACAAGAGGAAGCTGGTCGTTCCAAAGCTCGGCGGCCGCACCCGCCTCGGCCCATGCCGCCGAATTCAATTCGGCCCAAAGGACCGGCTCATCGAACAGGTTGCCTTCAACCCCGGCCTCCAGCCGTTTCACGGCCGCCCGGTAGGCGACGAGGATGACGATGGTCCTGCCAACCGCCGCAGCGGCGTGACGGAAGGTACGGCCGACCTTTGCGGCCACGCGGCGCTTGGGCGCAAGGCGATTGCTGGCCGGGATTGGCGTGGTTGAATTTGTCGGAGTGAAGCTTGACAGGGTCATGGGCTCATCTCAGATCGCGTTGGCCATTCGCCGCGATATGCGAACCTCGCCACGCTATGGGGACGCCGGTCGAAAGCCTTTGAGACAAGCTTGATTTTTCCTTCAGCCGCGCTCGATTTTCGCCCGTGAGGAGAGTAGAAAGGCTTGTCCCCGAAGGGTGGACGGGGCGGCCATGCTCTATCTCTTCGAAGACTGCGCGCTCGACACCGCTCGCCGCGAATTGCTGAGGGCGGACCGGCCGGTCGCCGTTCAGCCCCAGGTTTTCGATCTGCTCGCGTTTCTCATCGCCAATCGCGGCCGCGTCGTCAGTAAGGACGAGGTCATCGAAGCGGTGTGGGACGGCCGGGTTGTCTCGGAATCGACGCTGACCAGCCGCATCAATGCGGCGCGAAGCGCTGTCGGCGACAGCGGCGAGGCGCAGCGGCTCATCCGGACGGCGTCCCGCAAAGGGTTTCGCTTCATCGGCGCCGTCCGGGAAACGGCCTCCACCGAGGCGCCTGCGCCACCGACTCCGACAGTCGTCTTGCCGACGCCGGCGCTGGCCCCAGACGGCAAGACGCCGCGCCTGTCGATTGTCGTGCTCCCGTTCGCGAACCTCGGCGGAAACCCGGATCACGAACCCTTTGTCGACGGCGTGACAGAAAGCCTCACGACCGATCTCTCCCGGATTCGCGGCTCCTTCGTCATCGCCCGGCACACCGCCTTCGCCTACAAGGGCAAGGCCATCGACCTGAAACAGATTGGCCGCGAACTCGGCGTCCACTACGTGCTCGAGGGAAGCATCTTAAGAAGCGGCGAACGGATGCGCATCAATGCGCAGCTCGTCGACGCCGAGACCGGCGCGCATGTCTGGGCCGAGCGTTTCGACAAGGCTCTCGCGGATCTCTTTGCGACGCAGGACGAAATTGTCGCCCGTCTCGCCGGACAACTGAATGCGGCCCTTGTGTCCGCCGAGGCGCGGCGGGCGGAGCGCTCGCCGCACCCGGACTCCACGGACTTCTTCTTTCGCGGCAAAGCCTGCCTGAACAAAGGCAGCGATCCGGTCGAGCTTGCGCGCGCCCAGGCTTTCTTTTCCGAGGCGCTGCGCATCGATCCCGAGAACGTCGATGCCCTCGTCTGGACGTCGTTCGTGGATACGTTGCTGGCCGTGTCCAACTTCAATGCGGAAAAAGGCGGGGCGCGCCTAGCAGCGGCGGAGCAGAATGCCGCGAAGGCGCTTTCGCTCGGCCCCGATCATGCCCAGGCTCACGCCGTCTACGGCTTCGTCCTCGGCGTGACCAACCGCGCGGAACGCGCAATGGCCGAATCGAGGCACGCGCTCGAACTCGATCCCAATCTCGCCTTCGCCCATGGTATGATGGGGCTGCACGCCCTGCATCTTGGTCTAGGCGAGGAGACCGAGGGTCACATTCGCGAAGCCTTGCGGCTGAGCCCCTTTGACGTCTTGGCGTTCCCCTGGTTTGCGATTGTCGGCTTCTCCAAAAATTCGCTCGGCCGCTATGAGGAGGCTGTCGCGTGGTTGCGGCAAAGCGTCAGCCGCAACAGCAAATTCGCCATGGCGCATTTCCATCTCGGGTCGGCGCTCGCCCACCTCGGCCAGATGGACGAAGCGCACGCCGCCGCCGCGGCCGGGCTCGCCCTCGACCCGACCTTCAATGTCGCGAGCTTCCGAGCCGCGCAGCTCACCGACGACCCCTACTATCTCGCCTGGCGCGAGCGAGTCATCGAGGGGATGCGAAAGGCAGGCGTGCCCGAAGGTTGATCGCCCGAGCCAACCCGGGCTGACCTACGCCGGCTCAATTGCTCGTCATCCGCGCTACGACGGAACAAACAGTGTACGTGCAAGCCAATCTATGCTATGTTTCTTTCGCCTCGATCCAGGCTCGCAAATGAGCGAGAAAGCAAATGTCGACATCGACGAGCCTGGAGGTGGGGTCCGTGCCGCCGACGAGGGCTGCGCGCCGATGAGCGGTTGGTTCCCGGCGGAATCACCAGCGCCGAGTGGCAAGGCGGCGCCTCGGAGGCATCGCGGGAGGGGAGGGTCCGGCTGGAAATGTCGTCGCAAAGCTTTGAAAAGACTGATTCAGTGGCCTGAAAGGGCCCGGAAGGCCCAGGGTCCGAGGGATGCGGAGCGTGCGGCCGACGGCGTCAGGTCAACCTGGAGCAGTCGTCTCCCGGCGGGTTTTCGGAGCTTACGGAGTTGCCAGGATTCGGCGCCCAAGCAACTGAAAAGCTTGAGTCGCCGCCAGATTCGATGAGGGGGCGAACCGCCGCCTTTCTTGGCTGACGGACGGGAAGGTCGATGGCGTTCACGACAATCGCGGTCTTGGGACTCGGCAAGGTCGGTCATCTCGCCGCCGAGCTTCTGGCTGAGGCTGGATTTGAGGTGACCGGGTTCGATTCGCGCCCGATTCACGACGCGCCGTTCTCGGCTCGCCAGTCGGACTTCGCCGACAACGCCGCGCTGGCGGCGGCGCTCGAGGGGCAGGAGGCGGTTCTGTCCTGCCTTCCCTACGCCCTCAACAAGGCCCTCGCGTCGGCGGCTCATCAGCGCGGCATTCACTACTTCGACCTCACCGAAGACGTGTCCACGACCAGGCACATCCGCGAGCTCGCGAAGAGCGCCAAGGGCGTCATGGCGCCGCAATGCGGCCTGGCGCCGGGATTTGTCGGCATCGTCGGCGCGCATCAGGCCGAGCAGTTCGAACGCGTTCGAAGCATACGCCTCAGGGTCGGCGCGCTGCCGCAGCATCCCACCGGCATGCTCGGCTACGCCTTCAACTGGTCGCCAGAAGGCGTCGTCAACGAATATCTCAACGATTGCGAGGTGATCGAGGAGGGCATGCGGAAGTTCGTCTCGGCGATGGAATGGCTCGAGACCGTCTATATCGACGGCGTCAGGCTCGAGGCGTTCACGACGTCGGGCGGCATCGGGACCATGTGCGAAACCTATGCCGATCGGATTGAAAATCTCGACTACAAGAGCTTGCGCTATCCAGGCCACGCGGCGCTGATGAATTTCTTCTTCCACGAACTCCTGATGCGGGAGGACCGCGCCGCTGCGGGAAAGATCCTCATCCACGCCAAGCCGCCGGTCGACGACGACGTGGTCTATGTTCACGTCGCGGCCGAAGGTTGGAGCGCCGGCCGTCTCAGCCGCAAGGAATTCGTGCGGATCTACTATCCAGTCGAGATCGGCGGCAAGGCGCGGACTGCGATCGCCTGGACAACGGCCGGATCGGTCGCCGCGGTGATCGAACTGGTGCGCTCGGGCGCCTTGCCGCGAAACGGCTTTCTCAAGCAGGAGAGCATCCCGCTCGAACCCTTTCTGGCGACCCGCACCGGCCGGCTCTACGCCGGAGGCCGACGCGGCGGCCGATAGCGGCTTGTTGCGGAATTACGCGCCCTCGGCGGCGCGGCGCTGCTGCAGCAGCGCCCGGTAGATCTCGTCGTCGCCGCAGAGGCCTGCCATCCGGCCGAGTTGGTCGACGAGGACGATCGGATTGCCGGAGGCGCGCCGGAGCGCGATCGCCGAACGCATCTTGAGGTCGATCGGCGCGACGACGACGTCGAAGCCTTCGGGAGCCGAGGTCTCGCCGGTCGCGCCGTCCGCCTTGGCGAGCGTTCCGGCGGCGCCGTCGAGCGTGACGCCGATCGGTCTGCCGTCGCTGTCGAGCCGCAGGCGAACCCGGCCGCGGCGGTCGAGATGCACTTCGTCGTCGAACTCGTAGCAAGGCTTCCGCCGGCGTCATCAGCGCCGCGCCCCGGAGGACGTTGAGCGGGTTCATGTGCTTGACGAACTCGGCGACATAGGCGTTCGCCGGGCGGAGCAGAATGTCCTCGGCGGCGCCGCATTGAACGATGCGCCCGCCCTCCAGAATGGCGATGCGGTTGCCGATCTTGAGCGCCTCGTCGAGGTCGTGGCTGACGAAGATGATGGTCTTTCTCAAGTCCTTCTGCAGGCTCAGGAGTTCGTCCTGCAATTTGTCGCGGATGAGTGGATCGAGGGCCGAGAACGGCTCGTCCATCAGCAGGATGTCGGCGTCGGTGGCGAAGGCGCGCGCCAGTCCGACGCGCTGCTGCATGCCTCCGGACAATTCGTGACCGAACTTGCCGGCCCACTGCGTGAGGCCGACCATCGCCAGCTTCTCGGCGACGATGCGGTCGATGTCGGTCTTCGGCAGGCGGCGCAATTCGAGCCCGAGCGCCACGTTCTCGGCGACGGTTCGCCACGGCAGGAGCGCGAATTGCTGAAACACCATGGCGATCCGGCTCGTGCGCAGGAGGCGCAGTTGGCCGGCCGAGCAATTGGCGACGTCGATCGCGCCCTCGCCGTGGCGGACGAAGACGTGGCCGCGGGCCACCTTGTTCAGCCCGTTGACCGCCCGCAGGATGGTCGACTTGCCCGAGCCGGACAATCCCATGAGGACGCAGATCTCGCCCGGCTCCACCGCGAGATCGACGCCCGCCGCGCCGAGGACGACCCCCGTCGCCTTCAGGATCTCGTCGCGGCTCGCGCCGCGGTCGATGAGCCCGAGCGCCTCCCGCTGCTTGTCGCCGAAGACGATGTCGACGCGATCGAAAACAACGGCCGACATCTCACCCGGCCTTGCGCTCGGGATTGCGGAAGACGCGGTCGAGCACGATCGCCAGCAACACGATCGAGACGCCGGCCTCGATGCCCATCGGGATATTGACAGTGCCGAGCGCGCGCACCACCGGCGTGCCCAGACCCGCTGCGCCGACCAGCGCCGCAATGACGACCATCGACAGGCTCAACATGATGCATTGCGTCACCCCGGCCATGATCGTCGGCAGGGCATAGGGCAGTTCCACCTTCCACAAGAGTTGCCGTTTCGTCGCGCCGAACGCCTCGCCGGCCTCCTTCAGCGGCAGCGGAACCGAGACAATGCCAAGGTATGTCAGGCGGATCGGCGCCGCAATGGCGAAGATCACGGTCGAAATGAGCCCCGGCGCGGAGCCGAGATGAAAGAGCACCAGGGTCGGGATCAGGTAGACGAAGGTCGGCAGAGTCTGCATCAGATCGAGCAACGGCCGGAGGAAAGCATAGAGCCACGGCCGGTGCGCCGAGGCGACGCCGAGCGGCACGCCGATGGCGACGCTCGTCAGCGTCGCGAATCCGACGAGCGAGATCGTTTCGACCGTCGCCTGCCAGTAGCCGAGGTTGGCGATGAAAATGAAGGCGACGACCACAAAGGCGGCGAGCCGCCATGACCGGTGTAGCCAATACGCCAGCGCCGCAACGGCGAGAACGACGATGAGGAACGGAATCTGCAGCAGGACCGCGGTGAAGCCGTCGACCATGAAATCGATTGTAGCCGTCACCGCGTCGAAGAACCCGGCTGCGTTGTCCTGCAGCCAGGTTATGCCGATCTTGACCCAGCGGCCGAGCGGAAGTTTCGGTTCGGTGAACCAGCTTTCCAACAGGATTCCTCCAGCCCGGCCAAACGGCGCGCGGCCCGGACCTTGAGCGACAACCGGTCCGGGCGCTAGCAGGGGACGGCGGGGTTACAGCCCGAGGCTCTTCTTGACCG
Organism: uncultured Alphaproteobacteria bacterium; assembly: GCA_963820795.1. GTDB lineage: Bacteria > Pseudomonadota > Alphaproteobacteria > Rhizobiales > Beijerinckiaceae > Roseiarcus. The sequence continues at coordinate 56,211 of CAWGBJ010000009.1, read as the reverse complement.
CATCGAGCCCGGGCTTGCCGTCGAAGGTCGTCACGCCGTCGAGCCATCCTGTGAGTTCCGGCGGGTTCGTCTTCAGCCACTCCCTCGCCGCGGCGGGACCTTCCTTGCCGTCGGTCAGGATCTTGTTCATCACCTCGTTTTCGAGATCGACGTTGAAGACGAGGTTCTTGATGAGCTTCGCGGCGTTCGGGCATTCGGCGGCGAAGCCGGCCCGCTCGTTGGTGTACACCACGGCGCCGCCGAAGTTGGGGCCGAAGCTGTCGTCGCCGCCGGTCAGATACTGGATCTTGAAATTTACGTTCATCGGGTGGGGCGCCCAGCCGAGAAAGACGACGTCCTCCTTATGATTCGTCGCGGTTTGCACCTCTGCGAGCATGCCCTGCTCGCTCGATTCGACGAGCTGGAAGTTTTTCAGGCCGAACTTGTTCCCCTTGATGAGATCGAGGACGAGCCGGTTGCCGTCGTTGCCGGGTTCGATGCCGTAGATCTTACCTTTCAGCGAGTCCTTGAACTTCTCGATGTCAGCAAAGTCCTTGAGTCCCTTGTCGTAGGTGTATTGCGGAACGGCAAGCGTGTATTTCGCTCCTTTGGGCAGATTGGCTCCGATCTCGACGACCGATTTGTCTGCGATATAGGGCTTGCGATCGTTCTCCATCGAGGGCTCCCAGTTGCCGAGGAACACATCGATGTCCTTGTTCTTCATCGAAGCGTAGGTGACCGGCACGGAGAGAACCGTGATCTTCGGGGTGTAGCCAAGTCCCTTGAGGATCTCCGCCGCGATCGAGGTCGTGGCGGTGATGTCCGTCCATCCGACGTCGGAGAACCTGACGGTTTTGCAGCTCTCAGGGTCGCCGGCCAGCGCCGCGCCCGCTCCGCCCAACACCATCGCTGCCGACACTATGAAAGCCGCAATTTTCATCGTTGTCCTCCCTGGGACGATGGCCGCTCCGCAGATTGGCCTTGCAACAGTATTGACGCGACAGACGGCCCGGTCAAATGATTGCCGATGGCGGCCGCCGTTGAGCCTCGCCCGGCGAGCGGCTAGAAGCGCTCTTGGGTCTTGAAGGCCCTGGAGCTGACAATGACTGACGCCCTGAACGCCTCGCCGCAGCAGAAATCGGAAATTCTGATGCAGGCGTTGCCGCACATGCTGCGCTATGACGATGCGGTGGTCGTAGTCAAATACGGCGGCCACGCGATGGGCGACGAGCAGAAGGCGCGCGACTTCGCCAAGGATATGGTGCTTCTGGAGCAGTCGGGCATCAATCCCGTTGTGGTGCACGGCGGCGGGCCGCAGATCGGCTCGATGCTGAAGAAGCTCGGCATCGAATCGCAATTCTCCAACGGCCTCAGGGTGACCGATAAGCCGACGATCGAGATCGTCGAAATGGTGCTCGCCGGCTCCATCAACAAATCGATCGTCGGCTCGATCAACGCTGAGGGCGGCAGGGCGATTGGCCTGTGCGGCAAGGATGGCAACATGGTGATGGCGCGAAAGGTCGCGCGTCCGCACGCCGAAGGAGAGGACGTCGTCGATCTCGGCTTCGTCGGCGAGCCGGACAAGGTCGACATGACGGTGCTCGAGCAGATTCTCGGACGCGAGCTCATCCCGGTTCTCGCGCCGGTCGCGCAGGGCGCCGACGGCCAGACCTACAACGTCAACGCCGATACGTTCGCCGGCGCGATCGCCGGCGCGCTCGGAGCCAAGCGTCTACTGTTCCTGACCGACGTTCCCGGTGTCCTCGACAGGAACAAGCATCTCATCAAGGAGCTGAAAGTCGACGACATCCGCAGCCTGATCGCCGACGGCACGATCACCGGCGGAATGATTCCGAAGGTCGAGACTTGCATCTACGCTATCGAGAAGGGCGTCGAGGGCGTTGTCATCCTCGACGGCCAAATTCCGCACGCCGTGCTGATCGAGCTCCTGACCGACCACGGCGCGGGGACGCTCATTACGCGTTAGAGGCGGGAGCGAGGCGAAATGCGCATTCTGGCGATTGACGCCTCCTGCGGGGCAGCCTCGGTCGCGGTCGTCGAGAGCGGCCGAGCCGATCCGCTGGCCGTCGTCAGCCGCCCGATGGCGCGCGGCCATGCGGAGGCCCTGGCGCCAATGGTGGCGGAGGCAATGCGCGACATCGAGGGTGGATTCGCCACGCTCGATCGTATCGCGGTCACGACCGGGCCGGGCTCCTTCACCGGCATTCGGATCGGCCTCGCGATGGCGCGCGCGATGGGACTGGCGCTCGGCGTTCCGGTTGTCGGCGTTTCGACGCTGGCCGCCTTGGCCGCGCCGCTCTTGAGTGAGCCCCGGCCCGGAGTCATCGCCGCCGCGATCGACGCGCGCCATGGCTCGATCTATTTCCAGCTGTTCGAAGCGTCGGGCCGGCCGCTCGGTCCGGCGCGCTGCGATACGCTGCGCGAATGCGTGCGCGGAATTGGCGCGGGGCCGGCATTGCTGGCGGGCGACGCCGCCGCGCTTCTGTCGACGGAAGCCCACCGCGCCGGACTGCCCTATGATCTCGAGGGCGCTGCTGCGGCGCCCGACATCGTCGCGGTCGCGCGAATGGGCCTTGCCCTCGATTCCGCCGCCAATCCTGCCCGGCCGCTTTATATAAAGCCGCCCGACGCCCGGCCGAACCTTGGCGAGCCGATCGCCAGGGCGCCCGCCTGAACTTGAAGATCTTCGATGTTCTTCAGCCTCGGCAAATCGTCCCCGCCTGTTATTCGGCCATTGCGGCCGGACAAGGCGCCGGATTGCGCCCGCCTTCATGCCGCCGAATTCGCGCATCCGTGGCCGGCCGACGAAATCGCCGCGCTCATCGCCCGGCCGACGACGCTCGCGGCTGCGGCGCTCGATCCGGTGAGCGGCGCATTGCGCGGCTTCGTCTTGTCGCGACTCGCCGCCGACGAAGCCGAGATCCTGACCATCGCGGTCGCATCCGCGTGGCGCGGCAGGGGCGTCGGCCGGGCGTTGCTCGCCGGAGTGTTGCGCCAGGCCGCCAATGCCGGGGCGCAGGCGATGTTCCTCGAGGTCGATGAGCACAACGCGCCGGCGCTCGCCCTTTACCGCCGCCTCGGCTTCGACAAGGTCGGCCAACGCTCCGGCTACTATCGGCGCGGCGACGGGTCGCGCGCCACCGCCGTCGTCATGCGTAAACCCCTCTCGTGAGCGCCGTCGTGCTCGCCCGGAGGACCCGTCCGGCGTTTCCCGCCACGACCACGATGCGGCTCGTCGTTCTGATCCTGGCGCTTGCCGCGTTCATTGCGATTTTCGGTCCGCCGCGGCGGATCGCGCAGAGATTCGGCTGGCGCGTCGGCCGTCGGACGCCGGTCTGGTTCCAGCGCCTGCTTTGCGCCGGGCTCGGCGTCCGGGTGCGGTTGTACGGCGCCCTCGCCGTCGAGGCGAAACAGCTGATCGTCGCCAACCATGTCTCCTGGCTCGATATTCCGGTCCTCGGTTCGCTCGAGCCGATGAGTTTTCTGGCCAAAAGGCAAGTCGGCGACCATCCTGCCGGCCGCGCGCTCGTCGCCATGCAGGGCGTCGTCTACATCGACCGCGAGCGCCGCTCCTGCATCCCCGCGGCCAACGCCAGGATTGCCGAGACGATGCGCGCGGGGTCGCCTGTCGTCCTGTTCGCGGAGGCCACGACCGGGGACGGCAATCGCCTGCTGCGGTTCCGCTCGTCGCACTTCGAGGCGGCGCGGCAGGCCGCGGGGGGCGAGGACGGCGTCGCCGCCGTCATTCAGCCCCTCTATCTCGATTATTCGTACATGGCCGGATTGCCGATGGGACGGGGCGAACGTCCGCGTGTCGCCTGGTACGGCGACATGACCTTCCTTAGCCACTTTTTTCAATTCGCCCGGGGCGGCGGAGTGACCTGCGACGTTCATGTGGGAGCGCCGATTTGCGTTTTGCCTGATATGGACCGGAAATTCGCCACGGCGCTGACGGAGGCGGCAGTTCGGCGACTGGCCGCCGAGGCCCGTTGGAGACCGCGTTATTTTCCTTCGGCGGAAAAGCGCCTACATAGGAGGCGGCATCTGGAGACCCGTATTGAGCAAACACACGCCGTATGATGATGGCCTTCCGCGCGAGGCGATTGCGCGATCTGAAGGCCGAAAGGCGTTCGTCAAGTCGTTCGGTTGCCAGATGAATGTCTATGATTCCAACCGGATGGCGGATCTGGCGGCAGGCGAAGGGTATGCCGAGGCGATGACGCCGGAGGACGCCGACCTCATCGTTCTGAACACCTGTCATATTCGCGAGAAAGCATCGGAGAAAATCTTTTCCGAGCTCGGGAAGCTGCGGGAGCTGAAAGAGGCGCAGCGGGAGCGGGGCCGCCGGATCACTCTCGTCGTCGCCGGTTGCGTCGCCCAGGCGGAAGGCGCCGAAATCCTGCGTCGGCAGCCCGCCGTCGACGTGGTCGTCGGCCCGCAGAGCTACCATCGTCTGCCGGAACTCTTGCGTGAGGCGCAAGTTCGTTCCGGCGTGATCGACACCGAATTTCCCGTGGAGGACAAGTTTGCGCGGTTGCCGCCGAGCCCGCGGGAAGCGGTCGCTCGCCGCGGCGTTGCCGCTTTCGTCACCGTCCAGGAGGGCTGCGACAAGTTCTGCTCTTTCTGTGTCGTCCCCTATACGCGCGGCGTCGAGGTCTCCCGGCCAGTCGGCGCAATCCTCGAGGAAATCGCGCAGCTGGCGCGCGCGGGGGTGCGTGAAGTCACTCTGATCGGGCAGAACGTGAACGCCTATCATGGTGCCGATGGCGAGGGGCGGCCGGTCGGACTCGCTGGCCTCATTCGCGCTGCGGCGGCGGTTGCGGGGATCCGACGCGTGCGCTACGCCACCTCTCACCCGAACGATATGGGCGAAGATCTGATGGCTGCCCACCGGGAGGTCGAGGCCCTGGCGCCTTACTTGCATCTTCCGATCCAGTCGGGATCGGATCGGATCCTGGCCTCGATGAACAGGCGGCACACGGTTAGCGATTACCTCGACATCGTGTCGGCTGCGCGGACCGCGCGCCCCGACATAGCGTTCTCGTCCGACTTCATCGTCGGCTATCCCGGCGAGTCCGAGGCCGACTTCGAGGCGACTCTCGATCTTGTGCGCAAGGTCGGGTACGCCTCGTCCTACGCCTTCAAATATTCTGCTCGGCCCGGCACGCCCGCCGCCTCGATGGACGGCCAGATCGACGCGACCGTGAAAATCGCGCGTCTGACCGAGCTGCAGGCCCTGCTCGAGCGCCAACGGCAGGCCTTCAACCAGGCGTGCGTCGGTCGGCGCTTTGAGGTCCTGTTGGAGAAGCGCGGCCGGCGCGAGGGCCAGGTCGCCGGCCGCACCCCGTATATGCAGGCGACGTTCGCCGAGGGCGAGCTGTCCTGGATCGGCGCCATGGCCGAGATCGAGATCCTGGCCGCCGGGCCGAATTCGCTCAAGGGACGAATTGTCTCGCCCCCGTCGTAAAAGGAGGCTTTGATCGGCGTGCAGGACGATTCGAGCCCGGGACAGGAACCAAGGGAGAGAGCCGATTTGAAGCCGCAGGATTCGTCGCCGTCGCGCATCGCCGCCGCTCCCCCCACGTTGAATCCGACGCTCCGAGACTCCAAACCCGGCGAAATCTCCATCGCCTTTCCCGACAACGCCGCCGCATCCGTGGTGTTTGGCCATTATGATCAGAACATCGCCCGGATAGAGCGCAGCCTCGGCGTTTCCGCTTACGCTAACGGCAACCAAGTCGTCATCAAGGGTCCGCGCGAGGCGAGCGAGCATGCGCGTCGCGTCTTCGAGATGCTTTACGAGCGGGTCAAGCTCGGTCAGCCGGCGAGCGAAGGCGACGTCGAAGGGGCGATCGCCGAAAGCGCCTACCAGGGGCTCCTCTTCCCCGGCGAAGACGGAACGAAGGACAGTTTCGGCGTCATCAAGACGCGCAAGCGCGGCGTCGTGCGCGCCCGCAGCGCTGCGCAGGACCGCTATCTCGCGGCCTTGCGCAAATACGAGCTGGTGTTCGCGGAGGGGCCGGCGGGAACCGGGAAAACATGGCTCGCGGTCGGCCACGCCGTCTCGCTCCTTGAGCAGGGATTGGTCGAGCGCCTGGTCTTGTCGCGACCCGCCGTCGAAGCTGGCGAACGGCTCGGCTTCCTGCCCGGCGACATGCGCGACAAGGTCGACCCTTACCTCCGCCCAATCTACGATGCGCTGTACGACTTCATGGACGGGCGCATGGTCGAGCGTGGCATCCAGACGGGAATGATCGAGATCGCCCCGCTCGCCTTCATGCGCGGCCGCACGCTGTCGAAGGCCGCGGTGCTGCTGGACGAGGCGCAGAACGCGACCGCGATGCAAATGAAGATGTTCCTGACCAGGCTCGGCGAAGGGTCGCACATGATCATCAATGGCGATCCGACGCAGACCGACCTCGCTCCCGGGCAGAAGTCGGGGCTCGGGGAAGCGATCCGCCTGCTGACTTCCATTCCACGCGTCGGCCACGTTCGCTTCACCCATGTCGACGTCGTGCGGCACGATCTCGTCCGACAGATCGTCGAAGCCTATGAGCGCGAGGGACAATCGTCCGCGGGCAGATGAAGGTTTTGCTCGACATCAGCGTGCCTTCGGCGCTGTGGCGCGGCCTGCCGCGCGCCCGCGCAATCGCCCGCGAGACGATCGCCGCCTGCGCCGACGAAGCCGACGTTGCGATACGGGACGGCGCGGAGGTCAGCCTTTGCCTCAGCGACGACGCCGGAGTTCGCGCGCTGAACGCCCGCTGGCGCGGGCTGGACAAGGCGACGAACGTGCTGTCGTTTCCGGCGGCGCCATCCAACGGCTGCTGCCGGGAACCGCCGCTGCTCGGCGACATCGCGCTCGCCTACGAGACGCTTGAGCGCGAAGCCGGGGAGTCGGGCGTCGCGCTCGCCGACCACTACCGCCATCTGGTTGCGCATGGATTTTTGCATCTGATCGGATACGACCATCAAACGCAGCGGGAGGCCGAGCGCATGGAAGCGCTCGAGAAACGAATATTGGCGCGACTGGGTGTCGCCGACCCTTACGCGGACAGCGTCATCGACGAATGAGCGAGAGACAGGACGAAGCTCACGCAGCGGATCGGCCCCGCCCGACGCTTTCGCGCGAACACCATCCCGGGCTGTTCGAGCGGTTTCGCGCGCTGTTCGGCCTGACGCCGGCTTCCGTACGCGACGACATCGAGGACGCGCTCGAGAGCGTCGGCGCCGAGTTCACGCCGCAGGAACGCGCGATTCTCAAGAACGTTCTGGCCCTGCACGACGTCAAGGTCGCCGACGTGATGGTGCCGCGCGCCGACATCGTCGCGCTTGCGCTGGACACGCCGCTGCGCGACGTGCTGGACCTGTTCCGGACCGCCGGTCATTCGCGCCTGCCTGTGTACGAGGAGACGCTGGACGATCCTCGCGGCATGATTCATATCCGGGACTTCGTCATCTTCCTCGCCGCGGATCCGCGCTTCGGGCTCGGCGTGGCGGACGGAGAGGCCGCCGCGCCGGAGAGGCCCGAGCTGAGCCTCGACATGCCCCTGTCGGCCGCGAGCATCTTGCGGCCGGTGCTCTACGCGCCGCCGTCGATGCCGGCGCTCGATCTTCTTTTGAAAATGCAGGCCTCGCGCACCCACATGGCGCTGGTGATCGACGAGTATGGCGGCACCGACGGGCTGGTGTCGATCGAGGACGTGGTCGAATCGATCGTCGGCGACATCGAGGACGAACACGACGAGACCGAACCGCCGGACCTTCATCCTGCCGGCGACGGCGCCTTTGTCGTCGAGGCGCGCGCTTCGCTCGACGACGTCTCCGAGGCGATGGGGTTCGATTTCGCCTCGCTCGCCGACGCCGAGGAGGTCGACACCATCGGCGGCCTCGTGACCGCCTCTGCGGGACGAGTTCCCGACCGCGGAGAAATTCTCCGCGGACCGGGTCAGTTCGAGTATGAGGTGCTGGACGCCGATCCGAGACGGGTCAAACGACTGAAGATCTGGCCGCTTGCGGCGGACGGAGCGAGAGCCGCAGCGCTTGCGCCGGCCGTCAAGCCGGGCGAAGAGCGATAGCGCCAGCAACGCCGCCTGGACGTTTACGAAACCCGCGAGCGCAATGCCGACAACCCTAGCCGCCGTCAATGCCGCCCCGGGAGCGAGCCTGATCGCGTCGCTGGCGGATCGCGTCGCGCTCTCGCGCGGCTGGCCAAGGCGAGCGGTCGCCTTCGCCTGCGGGGGGATCGGCGCGCTCGCCCTGCCGCCGTTCTCGCTCTTCGGCTTGATGATCGTGCCGATGAGCGCCGCCGTCTGGCTGATCGACGGCTCGGCCGACGGGCGAGGCCTGGCGACCCGCCTCCGGGCGGCATTCGGCGCGGGCTGGTGGTGGGGCCTCGGCTACTTTCTTTGCGGCCTGTGGTGGGTCGGCTCGGCCGTGCTCGTCGACGCTGAAAAGTTCGCCTGGGCATTGCCGCTGGCCGTTCTGGCCCTGCCGGCGGGTCTCGCGGTCTTTTCCGGGGCCGGATTCGCCTTGGCCCGACTGGTGTGGTCCCCTGGCCCATTGCGGGTCTTGGCGTTCGCCTTCGGTCTTGGCGTCAGCGAATGGGCCCGGGGGCTAGCCTTCACCGGCTTTCCCTGGAATGACGCCGGAATGGCGCTCGGGGCCAATCTGACGCTCGCCCAGACCGCCTCGCTTGTCGGCCTGCATGGACTGACCTTCCTTGCGATTGCGATTTTTGCGGCTCCGGCGACTCTGTGGCGTTCGCCTGCGGCGCGTCCGGCCATCGCGCCGACGATCGGCGCCGCGCTCGCCCTGACGCTGATCGCGGGCTTCGGCGCCTTGAGGCTGACCGCCCCCGCCAGCCCGACCGTACCCGGGGTCAAGTTGCGCCTGATCCAGCCCGACATTTCGCAAGGCGCCGCCTTCGCCCCGGAAAACAAGGACGCCATCCTCCGCCGCTATCTCGAGCTTTCCGATCGCTATGGAGGGCTGGACCACGCCGGCGTCCGGGACGTCACGCATCTCATCTGGCCAGAATCGGCGTTCCCCTTCATCCTTTCCCGCGACGCCGGCGCGATCGGCGACATCGCCGATTTTCTGCGCGGCGGCCAGACGCTGATCACCGGCGCGGCCCGTGTGGAAGGAAGCGGCGGCGAGGCGCGCTATTACAATTCGATCGAGGTTCTCGACCGGCGGGGACTGACGCCCGAACGCTACGACAAGCTCCATCTGGTGCCGTTTGGCGAATATGTGCCGTTCGAGAGCGTGCTGGACGCAACCGGCATAACGCTGTTCGTCGACGTTCCGGGCGGTTTTTCGCCCGGTTCAGGTCCGCGGGTTCTCCGGGTCCCTGGGTTGCCGCTCGCCATGCCGCTGATCTGCTACGAAGCGATCTTTCCGATCGAGATCGGCGACGCCCTCTCGGGCGCAGAGCGGCCGGGCTGGCTCTTGAACGTGACCGACGACGCCTGGTTCGGACTGACCCCGGGGCCCTACCAGCATTATGCGCAGGCGCGACTGCGGGCGATCGAACTCGGGCTTCCGCTGGCGCGCGCCGCCAACTCGGGCGTCTCGGCAGTCGTCGATGGGTTCGGCCGGGAAATCGCGGTCACGCCGCTCGGCGTCGAAACTGTGCTGGACGCCGGGTTGCCGAAACCTCTGCCGCCGACCTGGCAATCCCGCTTCGGATCGCTCGGAGCGGCCCTGATCGCGCTGGCTCTCCTGACCGCGGCCCTTGCTGCGAAGCGACGGGTGTGAAGGAAACCTGGGATTGCAGATCTCCTCCCTTGCGCGCCACACGAGTGTCGATTATTCCCTAGGGGAATGCAACCGCTGGCGGCAGCGACACACCGCCGAGAAAGTGTGGAACACGGGAAGCCATGAACAATCGATCAAACATGGTCGACGTCTATGTCGGGGCGCGGTTGCGGATGCGCCGGGTGATGCTCGGGTTGAGTCAGGGCAAGCTGGGTCAGCATCTTGGCGTCACGTTCCAGCAAATCCAGAAATACGAAAAGGGCGCGAATCGAATCAGCGCCACACGACTTAGGCAGGCCGCCGAAGTCCTCGACACCAACATTCAGTTTTTCCTCGAGGGCGCGCCGACAGCAACCTCCAGCGACGGCGGCTTCAGCGACTCGTCTGCGCCGCCCTTCGACATTACATTCCTTTCGAGTTCGGAGGGACTTCAGCTCAACCGCGCCTTTATCAGAATTTCCGATCCGAAAGTGCGCCGCCGGATTGTCGACCTCGTGGTCTCCCTGGCTCCTCCCGAGGAAACCGCCAAGGAGGATGTTCGTTAAAACGAACGTTTTCGGCAAATCTGGCTTGACCTATCGAACGCTCGCTGTCAAAAGCCGCGCGACTCGACGACCGGGTCGAGTCCGAGAGGGATCATCGCTGTTTGCCTGCGGGAGGGCGTGAGATATGGCTCGTCTGAACTACGAGTTCACCAGCGAATCGGTGTCCGAGGGGCACCCGGACAAGGTTTGCGATCGCATTTCCGATGAAATCGTCGATCTCTATTTTCGCGAGGGTAAGCAGGCAGGCCTAGATCCGTATCAGATCCGCGTCGCTTGCGAGACGCTGGCGACGACGAACCGGGTGATCATCGCCGGGGAAGTGCGCGGTCCGAAGCTGTCGAGCGACGACATCGAGGCGACGGCGCGCCGCGCGATCAAGGACATTGGCTACGAGCAGGCCGGCTTCCACTGGCGCGACGCCAGGATCGAGGTGCTGCTGCATGCGCAGTCCGCCGATATCGCTCAGGGCGTGGATGCGGCCGGCAACAAGGACGAGGGCGCAGGCGATCAGGGCATCATGTTCGGCTACGCCTGCCGTGAGACGCCCGAACTGATGCCGGCGCCGCTCTACTACGCCCACAAGCTTCTGCGGGAGATATCGAACGCGCGTCATTCCGGAGCCGAGAAAACGCTTGGCCCCGACGCCAAGAGCCAGGTGACGGTGCGCTATCAGAACGGCAAGCCGGTCGAAGCGACGCAGATCGTCGTCTCGCACCAGCATCTCGTCGAGGATCTGAGCTCCGAGGAGGTCGCCGCGCTGATTCGGCCCTATGTCATCGCGGCGTTGCCGGGAAGCTGGATCACGCCGAGGACCGTCTGGCACATCAACCCGACCGGCAAGTTTTTCATCGGCGGCCCGGACGGCGATTGCGGCCTTACGGGACGCAAGATCATCGTCGACACCTACGGCGGCGCGGCGCCGCACGGCGGCGGCGCGTTCTCCGGCAAGGACCCGACCAAGGTCGACCGTTCGGCGGCCTATGCCGCGCGCTATCTCGCCAAGAATGTCGTGGCCGCCAACCTTGCGGACCGCTGCACGCTGCAACTCTCCTACGCCATCGGCGTCGCTCGCCCGCTGTCGATCTACGCGGACTTGCACGGCTCGGGGCAGATCGACGAGGCGAAACTCGAGAAGGCGTTGATGGAGATCATGAATCTCACGCCGCGCGGCATTCGCGAGCACTTGCGGCTCAATCGGCCGATATTCGCCAGGACCTCCGCTTACGGCCACTTCGGCCGGACGCCGGAACCCGACGGCGGGTTCTCCTGGGAAAAGACCGACCTGGCCGACGACTTGCGCCGTCTCGCCTGAGCCGGAAGCGCCGGAGCCGAGGAGGATGGCGGGCGGCGAAAGCCCTCCCGAAACAGCGCGCCGCAGGCTTTACGGGCGTAGCCGCGGCAAGCGGGTGCGCCCCGGACAGGAACGCCTCATCGCCGAGGTTCTGCCGGGCGTCGAGATCGCCCCGGAGGCGCTCGCCGGCGCCCGCCCCTTCCTTTTCGAAACACGCGAGATCTGGCTCGAGATCGGCTTCGGCGCCGGCGAACATCTGATCGGACAGGCGAAGGCGCGTCCGGACGTCGGGTTCATCGGTTGCGAGCCCTTCCTCAACGGCATGGCGTCGGCGCTCGCCGCGGTCGAGCGCGAGAAACTCGCGAACGTCCGGCTGCGGCGGGGGGACGCGGTCCCCCTGCTCGAAGCCGCGCCGGATGCCTATTTCAGCCGGGTTTTTCTTCTCTATCCGGACCCCTGGCCGAAACGGCGTCACAACAAGCGTCGGGTCATCTCCGACCCGATGATCAAGACGCTGGCGCGAGCGCTGACGCCTGGCGGAGACGTGCGCTTCGCCACCGACATCGACGACTATGCGGGCTGGACGCTTCGCCGGTTTCTCGCATCGACGCAATTCCGTTGGGCGGCCGAGCGCGCCGACGACTGGCGCGTCCCCTGGCCGGACTGGCGTTCGACGCGCTATGAAGCCAAGGCGCGCCGGGAACGGCGGGGTTCGGTTTACCTCACTTTTGTTCGTGTATGACGCGCCTCGATGCGACCCGGCGCGGTTCTCCAAGCTGGCAGAATCGGGCTATGGTCTCATAGGGTTCGAAGGGGAACACATGTCGGATAGCGTGGACCGTCGCTCGGTTCTGATCGGCGTTGCTGCTTCGGCCGCGGCGATGAGCCCCATCGGCGCAGTCCTCGGAGCCGAGCCCGACGGCCTGCAATTCGAGCCGCCGGTCCCTTTTTCCTATGACCTCTTCAAGGCGCAGGCGCGCGACAGGGCGCATCAGCCCTATCAGCCGCCGCCTCGTCCGGCGCCCGACGTGCTGCAGCAGATCAATTACGAGCAGTGGGGAAAGATCCGCTACCGTGACTCCTATGCCTTGTTCGCCAACGGCCCGGGGCCCTTTCCGGTCACCTTTTTCCATCTCGGGCTCTTCTTCGAGAAGGCCGTCGGCATGCACGTGGTCGAGGGCGACCAGTCGCGCAAGATTATCTACGAACAGGCCTACTTCGACATGCCAGCCAATTCGCCGGCTCGGCAATTGCCGGCTGGAGCGGGCTTTGCCGGACTGCGTGTTCAGGAACCGCGCAACGGCGACCTCGACTGGCGCAAGAACGATTGGGTGGCTTTTCTCGGGGCCTCGTATTTCCGCGCCATCGGCGAATTGAGGCAATATGGCCTGTCGGCCCGCGGCATCGCGCTCGACGTCGCGGTCGCCGACCACCCGGAGGAGTTCCCGGACTTCACCCAGTTCTATATCGTCTCCGCGCCCGACGACGACACGATGACCCTCTACGCCCTCCTGGAGGGGCCCTCGATCGTCGGCGCCTACCGCTTCCTGATGATGCGCGGGCGCGGCGTGACCATGGACATCGAAGCTTCGCTCTTCGTGCGCGCCCAGGTGTCGCGCTTCGGCATTGCGCCGCTGACCACGATGTACTGGTATTCCGAGACGAAAAAGCCGGAGGCGATCGACTGGCGTCCGGAAGTGCACGATTCCGACGGGCTCGCGATGTGGACAGGCGCTGGCGAGCGGCTGTGGCGCCCGCTCAACAATCCGCCCCGGATCATCGTGTCGGCATTTTCCGACCACGATCCGCGGGGCTTCGGCCTCATGCAGCGCGACCGGGTGTTCGACCATTACCTGGACGGCGTGTATTATGATCGGCGCCCAAGTCTTTGGGTCGAGCCGGTGCCAGGCCCGACGGGGCAAGGGTGGGGCAAGGGATCGATCCAGCTTTGCGAGATCCCGACCGACGACGAGATCCACGACAATGTCGTGGCCATGTGGGTGCCGGCCGAGCCGGTCCCGGCGGGCGCCGAGCTCAATCTCAACTACCGCCTTTACTGGCTTGCCAATGCCCCCTTTCCGACCGATCTGGCGATCACCGTCGCGACCAGGCTCGGCCGCGGCGGCCAGCCCGGCCAGCCGCGGCCGAAGGGGGTGCGGAAGTTCATGGTGGAATTCCTGGGCGCGCCGCTGGCCAAGCTCCCCTATGGAGTGAAACCGGATCTCGTGGTCTCGACCTCGCGCGGAACCTTCGGTCCCTACCAGCTGATCGAGGCGGTCCCCGACAGCGTCGCGGGTCACTGGCGCGCCCAGTTCGATCTCATCGTCGAGGGCACGGATCCGGTCGAATTGCGCGGCTTCCTCAAGTCCGGCAGCGAGACCCTGACCGAGACCTGGATGTTCCAGTACCATCCGTTCTAGCAGAATGGCGGCCCCGAACCGGATTGAAAGAGCGTCTGCGATCGCGGGCTTTTGAACGCGTCGGGCGACATCGGCAGCAATAGGCGGAAGCGTGAATTGCGGCTCGTGCGCCGCCGAAGTAACATTGCTGCGCCTTCGATCGGATGGAAAGAGCCATGACCGACAAGCCGCGAAGAGAGGCGCCGCGCCCGGGTCCGCCCAAACTCGTCGACAGGCCCGGCTTCGACCTCGATCACGTCCTGAAATCGATCGTGACCATTCAGTCGTCGGTTCCGGAAGACGCCTACACCGCCCAGACGCTGGGCGAGCGCCGGAGCGGCAGCGGGGTGGTCATCCGGGACTCCGGCCTCGTGCTGACGATCGGCTACCTGATCACAGAGGCGGAAGACGTCTGGATCGCGCGCGCCGACGGCCGCGTGGCGCCCGGGCACGCCCTCGCCATCGACCAGGAGACTGGGTTCGGCCTGGTGCAGGCGCTCGGTGACCTCGATTGCCCGGCGCTCCAGCTCGGCCGGTCGGGCGAGACGAGGCTCGGCGATCGAGTGGCCGTCGCCGCCGGCGGCGACACGAAGACCGTCCACGCCTCGATTGTCGGCAAACAGGAATTCGCCGGCTACTGGGAATATTTCCTCGAGGAGGCGATCTTCACCGCGCCTGCGCATCCCTACTGGGGCGGCGCGGGCGCGATCGACGACGCAGGCAAGCTGATCGGCATCGGTTCGCTCCATGTCGAACAGCCGCCGGCGCAGGGCGGACCGCGCGACACCAACATGATCGTGCCGATCGACCTTCTGCCGCCGATCCTCGAGGATCTTCTGGCCTATGGCCGGGTCAACAAGCCGGCGCGGCCGTGGCTCGGCATCTATTCCGCGGAGAGCGGCGGCGAGGTCGTCGTGGCGGCGCTGGCGGAGCGCGGCCCAGCGGCGGCCGCAGGGCTTCGCCGGGGGGACATTCTGGCGAGCGTCCGCGGCGCCGAGATCGCCGACCTCGGCGACTTCTACCGCAAGGTCTGGAGCTGCGGGCAAGCCGGCGTCGAGGTCCCGGTCGAGATCATCCGCGACGGACGCGCGCTCGGCCTCACGATCCATTCGGCCGACCGGGCCGGGTTTCTGAAGCGGCCGCGGCTGCAATAGACGTTGCGGCGGCCGTTCATTCGTCCGCGATCTCGCTCACGAGCTTGCGCAACATGGCGTCGCCGAAGGCGTGGAAGTCGTCGATCGGGACGACGAACGCGCCGCTGCCGCCGATAACGTTGTCGCGATAATATTGTGCAAGGCCGCCGGGCGGATTGGTGTGCAGGGCCAGATAACCGCCGATCGCCTCGGCTCGGCGGTTGTGAATGGCGAGGCCGTTGATAACCGTCCCTGCCTCGACCGCCGCGTCGCGCGCCGCGGTGACGGCGAGCCCCTGATTGCTGGTTCCGTCGCCGGAGACGTCGATGATCCGGCGGTCGGCGGCGAACCGGGTCTCACCGAAGAGCGCCGCGGCGAAGTCGATCGCCGAACCGATCGCCGTGCGTCCGACGAAAGAGCGCGGCGCAGCGGTGAGGGCGGCGGCGAAAGAGCGGGCGTCGGCGACGTTGCGGATAACCGTCCAATCGACCACCAGCTTCTGTTCGCTTTCGCTGGCCCACTCGACATAAGCCAGGGCAATCGCGCCGTGCGGGCCGGTGGAGACGGCGTCCAAGAGCTTCTGGCTGGCGATGGCCTCGGCGTAGCCCGTGCGCTCGAGATCGAATTCGCCGTCGTCGATGCTGCGCGAGACATCCGCGGCCAAAACGACTGCGGCGTCGACCGCAAGCGTCCGCTCGTCCGCCGCCTGTGCCGGCGCAACGGCGAAAGCGAAAACGCAAACCGCCAGGCAAGTCGGCAAGCGCCGCATGGTTGGTCCCTCGCCCAAAGGCCACGGACATTACTGCGGTTCGGCGTCGGCCGCTAGAACAGCGGCGAAAGCAAGCGCGCAACGAGGCTGGCAACCGGAAGGGGAGTTCAAAACCAAGGACGGCCCGAAAAGGTCCGCCGCCGAAGCGGTGCATCCGTAGCCCGTTTCCAGGGCTACCTCGCCCTATGACGCATCCTTGATTTGGAATTCCCCTCCTCTTTCGCATTGCTCCCGAAGGAACGCCCGTCATTTCGCCGCGGTCATTTCGCGCAGCGTGCGCTTTTCTCCGTCCAGGAAACGATAGCTGATGTTGTCGATGCGCCACTCGTGGCGCTCGAACACGAGCGCATAGGTCAATTGTTCGCGCGCGCCGTCGCCGCGGGCGAATTCGGAGCACACTTTCGCCGACGCGCCGTTCTCCGAGACCGGCGTGATCCTGAGATCGACGAGATGGGGCGCTGAATCGCTGAACGGGTCGGCCGGAGCCCCAGGGGCGGCATTGGCCGCCACGGCATCCGCCTCATCGGTTTCAATCGCTTTCAGGAGCGAGCGCGAGAAGAACCTTTCCCGGGCGTAAGGATCCGCCATCACCCCGGCGTCGCCGCGCAAAGCCGCCGCATCAGCCGCGTAGGCCGCGCGTACCGCTGCTTCCGGAGATGGGCTGGAAACCGCCGCCTCCGCCACAATCGCCGCCGCTGCTAGAGACACGCCGGTGAAAACCACCCGCCAGGACACGACCCCCTCCTTGGTTGACGTTAAGTTAAGCACCCAGGGGCTGGCCGCGCTGTGATGGCCGTCACACTCCGAACCCTATTTAGGCCCATTTAGGTCCAAAGGCCTTGACAGGCGGCGGTTGCCCGCTAACCGCGTCCGCCCTGAAACGCGAGGGCACACGCTCGGCGCCGCCCCGTCGCCCGCGGGCAGGTTGAACAGGACCCGCGTCAGGCCGAGGTCGGCGAGTCGGCGCGCAAATCTCGCGGGGTCGCGCTCGTTGGGCGACATGCGCTCGACGCGGTGGAGCCGCCTCCGCCGTGGCGGCGAAACGGTCCAGAATGGCGCCGCGGTAAACAGAAAGCCGAGGTTTGCGCAAAGTCTTGGCTGTCGCCTGTCGTTCCCGCGCCGCCGGCGCCGGAACTGCGGCCGCCACAGTCGCGTTGAGCCGCCGGGGAGATTCAATGTACATCATCTGTCTCGCAACGGACTACGACGGCACGCTGGCGCGCGATGGCGAAGTGGATCCGCCGACCCTTAAGGCGCTCGAGGACTTCAAGCGCTCCGGCCGCAAGCTCATTCTCGTCACCGGGCGCGAATTGCCCGACCTTCGGCGTGTCTTTTCGCGCCTCGACCTGTTCGACCGGGTCGTGGCCGAGAACGGGGCGCTGCTCTACGACCCTGGGACGAAGAAAGAAACGCCTCTCGCGCCCGAGCCGCCGAAAGGATTCGTCGAAGCCCTGAAGGCGAAGGGGGTTGAGCCGCTGTCGATCGGCCGCTCGATCGTCGCGACCTGGGAGCCGAACGAGACGGCAGTGCTCGAGGCGATCCGGGACCTCGGGCTCGAGTTGCAGATCGTGTTCAACAAGGGCGCGGTGATGGTGCTGCCGGCCGGCGTCAACAAGGCGAGCGGGCTGAAAGCCGCGCTCGGCGATCTCGGCCTGTCCGCCCACAACGTCGTGGCGGTCGGCGACGCGGAAAACGATCACGCCTTCCTGCAGGCTTGCGGCTACGCCGTCGCCGTCGCCAACGCTCTTCCCGCCGTCAAGGACGAGGCGGACCTGGTGACCAAGGGCGCGCGCGGCGCCGGCGTCTCCGAGCTCATCGGCCTGTTGCTGGAACACGACGCGGATGCGTTCCGCGCGACCCTCGAACGTCGCGCTGTCGAGGTCGGACGGACGCTCGACGGCCGGCCGGTGGCCGTTCACCCGCGCGGCGGCGGCTCGCTGATCGCCGGACTTTCCGGCGGCGGCAAGTCGACCCTGGCGACGGCTTTCCTCGAGCGCTTCGTCGCCGAGGCTTTCCAGGTTTGCGTCTTCGACCCCGAGGGGGATTTCACCGAGGCCAGCTTCGCCACCGTCGCCGGCGGCGCGAAGGCGCCGCCGCGGCTGGCGGACGTCCTGAAAGAACTGGAGCATCCCGACCACAGCGTCGTCGTCAACATGCTCGCCGTGTCGACCAGCGAACGGCCGGCGGTCTTCGCCAGTTTTCTTTCCGCGATCGCCGACCTGCGGTCGCGCACCGGCAGGCCGCACTGGATCCTGGTGGACGAAGCCCACCACGTTCTTCCGGCCGAGCGCGACCCGACCGTGACCGCGCTGCCGCCGACCCTGCCGGCGACGGTCTTCGTCTCGGTCGATCCCGAGACGATGGCGCGCGATGCGCTCGCCCGCGCCGACGACGTCTTTGCCGTCGGCAGCAAGGCGGCGGACACGATCCGCGCCTTCTGCCGCGCGCTTCGCATCGAAGCGCCGGCTTTGCCCGCCGAGCCGCCCGAACGCGGGCAGGCGCTCGTCTGGCGCCGCGGCCGCGGCGAAAAGCCGGGCCTCATGACGACCTACGCGCCGGCGGAGAAGTCGGAACGCCACACCCGCAAATACGCCGAGGGCGAACTCGGCGAGGACAAGAGCTTCTATTTCCGCGGGCCGGAGAACGCGCTCAAGCTGCGGGCCCAGAACCTCACGGTCTTCCTGCAGATGGCGGACGGCGTCGACGACGAGACGTGGCTGCACCACCTCAAGGGCCGGCACTATTCGCGCTGGATGGCCGAGGCGATCAAGGACGAGGAGCTCGCCGACGAGGTGCGGCAGGCGGAGGACGAAGCCGATCCTGCAACGTCGCGGCAGCGGGTGCGCGAGGCGATCGAGCGGCGGTACACGGCTCCGGCGACGACCGGAGGTTAGAAGCATCAGGCCTCAGTACTAGGCAGCGGTCGCGCTTATTCATTGGCCGCCCCGACATCGACTCACCCATCGAGATGGGCCGCTCTCTCGAAGGTCACTTCGTGCACAACCTCCTCGCCGTCGAGCGGGTTCTTGGCGGGCTCGGTCGTAAACGTGAGCTTGTTTCCTTCAAACGTGCAGAGCCGCACTTGCTCGGTGCCGCTCCAAGCCTCGTTCCAGCTCATGTCCAGATGGTGAATCACTCGATCCGGCTGGACCGTATAGGTCCCGGAATAAGCAAACATGGAATCAAACAGCGCGATCTTCTCATCGTTGGCTGGGGGCAGTTCCAAAGGTCTCTTGCGATCCTTCCTCAACACCAGCACCATGACACGCTCGGGAGTGTAAACGATCCAGCCGTGAGGATGCTTGCCGAGGGCGTCCCGCGTCTCGCCAGTTCTGACAACCTTGTAGGACCAGGAGATCATTCTCCAGCTACCAAGGACAGAGTCTCGCGTGAGCGGCGTTGCCTGAAGAGTTGCGGTCATGGGAGTTCCTCTGCGGGTTGTGGGTTTCTCCATATGCTGATGTTACCGGGACACAAACCGCGGTCGCAAAGCAAGCTTCAGAGCGATAAACCGAGACTTGCAAAGTTGACGCCGCCGCGGCGAAGCCCGACACTGCCGTCGCGTCGCTGGCGGCCAGACGTTCGCGGCGACCATTCGGGAGGCGCGCCATGGATCTTCGACTGACCGACGACGAGCTCGCCTTCCGCGCCGAGGTGCGGGCCTTCGTCCGCGACAATCTGCCGGCCTCGATCCGCGAGAAGAGCATCGCCGGACGACATCTTTCCAAGGACGACTACGTGCGCTGGACGCGCATCCTCGCCGACAAGGGCTGGGCCGTCGCGCACTGGCCGAAGGCATGGGGCGGGACCGGCTGGGGCCCGATCAAGCAGTCGATCTTTCTCGACGAGATGCAGCGCGGCAACGCGCCCGAGGCGATCGCCTTCGGCGTCAACATGGTCGGCCCGGTCATCTACACCTTCGGCTCGCAGGCGCAGAAGGAGCGCTTCCTGCCGCGCATCGTCGATCTCCGCGACTGGTGGTGCCAGGGCTTCTCGGAGCCGGGCGCCGGGTCCGATCTCGCGAGCCTGCGCACGAGCGCGCGGCGCGACGGCGATTCCTGGGTCATTTCCGGCCAGAAGACCTGGACGACCATGGCGCAATACGCCGACTGGATTTTCGTCCTCGCCCGCACCAACCCGCAGGCGAAGAAGCAGGAGGGCATTTCCTTCTTCCTCGTCGACATGAAGACGCCGGGGATCACGGTCAGGCCCATCCAGACCATCGACGGCGGCCACGAGGTCAACGAGGTGTTCTTCGACGAGGTGCGCGCGCCGCTCGACGCGCTGGTCGGCGGAGAGAACAAGGGCTGGGACTACGCCAAGTTCCTGCTCGCCAACGAGCGCAACGGCATCGCCCGCGTCGGCATCTCGAAGGCCCGGCTCGACCGGTTGCGCCAGCTCGCGTCGCTCTCCGTCTATGGCTCGGGGCCGAAAATGGAGGACCCGTTCTTCCGCGCCAGGCTCGCCTCGGTCGAGGTCGAGCTCAAGGCGCTCGAAATGACGCAGATGCGGGTGATCTCCAACCGCCGCAACGACGGCAAGCCCGATCCCGCCTCGTCGGTGCTGAAGATCAAGGGCTCGGAAATCCAGCAGGCGACGACGGAGCTCCTGATGGAAGTGGTCGGGCCCTACGCCTTGCCCTACGAAGACCCGGACGAGCGCGCCAACGAGCCGCCGGTCGGCTTCGACTGGGCCGGCCCGCTCGCGCCCGATCTATTTCAACTATCGCAAGGTCTCGATCTACGGCGGCTCGAACGAGATCCAGCGCAGCATCATCGCCAAGGCCATTCTGGGACTCTGATACGATGGATTTCGAACTCAGCGCCGAGCAGCAATTGCTCAGCGACAACATCGCGCGTCTGATGAAGGACCGCTACGGCTTCGAGGCCCGCAAGGGCCACCAGGCGAGCCCGCCGGGCTTCAGCGAGGCGCTTTGGCGCGACTACGCGGAAATGGGCCTGCTTGGGCGCGCCCTTCGCCGAAGAGGATGGCGGCTTCGGCGGCGGCGCGGTCGAGACGATGATCGTGATGGAGGCGTTCGGCAAGGCGCTGGCGCTCGAGCCCTATCTCCAGACCGTCGTCCTTTGCGGCGCCCTCCTCAAGCACGCCGCCACGCCCGAACAGCGCGCCGACCTTATCGGCAGGATCGCGTCGGGCGATCTGCGCCTGAGCTTTGCCCATACGGAAAAGCAGTCGGGCTTCGATCTCGTCGATGTCGGGCTCGCCGCCCGCAAGGACGGCGCCGCCTTCGTGCTCAACGGCGAGAAGACGCTCGTCGGCCAGGGCGACAGCGCCGACCGGCTGATCGTGTCGGCGCGCCTCGCCGGCGGCCGGCGCGACCGCGACGGGATTGGCCTCTTTCTCGTCAGCGCCGACGCGCCGGGCGTGACGCGGCGCGGCTACCCGACCCAGGACGGCCAGCGCGCCGCCGACATCGCCTTTGCCGACGTGCGCGTCGGGCCTGAGGCCGTGCTCAGCGCCTCGGGAGACGCGTTGCCGCTGATCGAACGCGCCGTCGACGAGGCGATCGCCGGCGCTCTCGGCCGAAGCGGTCGGGGCGATGAGCGAAGCGCTCGGCATGACGGTCGAATACATGAAGACGCGCAAGCAGTTCGGCGTGCCGATCGGCTCCTTCCAGGCGCTGCAGCATCGCGCTTCCGACATGGTCGTGGCGCTCGAGCAGGCGCGCAGCATGATGTATCTGGCGACGATGATGGCGGGCGAGGAGAACGCCTCGCGAGCGCGGCAAGGCGATCTCCGCCGCCAAGACGCAGATCGGCCGCTCGGCCAAATTCATCGGCCAGCAGGCGGTGCAGATGCACGGCGGCATCGCCATGACCTACGAATACAAGGTCGGTCATCTCTTCAAGCGCCTGACGATGATCGACCTCGCCTACGGCGACGCGGACCTGCATGTGCGCAAGCTCGCCGATCAGGGCAGTCTCTTCGCCTGAGGCGGGCGCTTTGCGGACCATTCTCGTCACCGGCTTCGAACCGTTCGGCGGCGAGACGGTCAACGCCTCGTGGGAGGCCGCGCGCCGGCTGGACGGATGGCGGTGCGGCGAGCGGGTCGCCGTCGCGCGCATGCTTCCCTGCGTCTACGGCGCCTGCGTCGAGGACCTCATCGAAGCCTTCGAACGGCTGAAACCGGACGCGGTGCTGATGACCGGCCAGGCGGCGCGGCGCGGCGTCGTCTCAGTCGAACGCGTCGCGCGGAACGTCGCCAACGCGTCGACCCCCGACAATCGCGGCGCCGTCCGCCCCGCCGAGGGGCTCGCCGCCGGCCCGGACCGCCTGGAAGCGACCGCGCCGGCCGGCGCCGTCGCCCGCGCCATCCGCGGCGCCGGCGTCGCGGCCCGCGTCTCGACGAACGCCGGCGACTATGTCTGCAACCATCTCTATTACGGCACGCTCCGATTCTTGCGCGGCGCCTCGCCGGAGACGCCGGCTCTGTTCCTGCATCTCCCGGCGACGCCCGAGCAGACGCCGCCCGGCGCAAGCGCGCGCCGGCTTTCAACGGCCGACGTCGCTCGTGCATTGCAAGCCGCGGTTATAGCGATCGGCGCGGCTGCCGCGGCTTAGCGGAATTGCCGCTCGATCGAACCGCGCCAAAATTCCTCGACCGAAGGCCTGCTTCACAAGCCGGACCATCGTACGCTGCTTCCATGAGGGTGAGCGACGGCCAAGCGAACTTCCCGAGCGCTGGGCCACAAAGTCAGACGCAACTCTGGCCGAGATTCGGGATGCAAGGGCTCGAAGCGCAACCAAGCCAAGGGCGCCGCGTCCGTCGCTCGCTCGCCGGCGCGCTGAAGGCTCGCCGTGATGTCGGCCTGAGTCTGCGCCGGCAGATACTGCCACATGATGGAATGGTAGACGACGGTTGCGCTGGCTTCGCCTGGTTCCTGCAGCCTTGCTCCGACCCAGTCGGCGGCGTCGGCCCGGTCAACTCTTGGACCATGGGCGCGCGCCAAGCTGATGGCGCTTTCCAGACGCGACAGGCGCTCGGGCTGATCGGCCCAAACATAGGCTCTGAGACGAAGACGTTGTGCAGGATCCTCGAGGTCGACCGGCGCCATGTCACAAGCAAGGCGCTCGATCACTCGCACACGGGCGTCGAGCGGCGGCAACGGTCCTTCCCAGCGCGGCGCGATGCGCACCGCGCTCTGCCTGTCGCCCCAGTCGGCAGCGCCGAACTGATAGTGATAGCGGTCCCAGACGGCGTTCAGCCCTGCGCTGGCGCCGATTTCGAGAAGCCGAAGCGGCAGGCCCGTCTCCTTGGCGATCTGCAGGAATCCCCCGACCAGCACGCCGGACCTGCCGACCTCATTTGTCTGCGGCGCCGACGACATGAAAGTCTGAATGGTGTTTCGATGCTCCTCCATTACGCGCGGCAGAACGGACCGCAATTGCTCGATCGTTGCGGCGTGCGGGGGATAGCAGGCGAGCAGATCGGGCGATGTCTCTCTCAATGCGAGCGCGTGCAGCGCCGCAGCCATCCTGAGAGCCAAAGCATCCGCCACCGGATCGCCGGGCCACGCCCGCACCAATTCCGCGCTGATCCCGCCGGCCGCGATGTCATCCGCCAACACCGTCAGCAGCCGCGCAGTGAACAGCGAGCCCAAACTTTCGCACCAGGCAACCTGTTTGGCGAACGCGCCGAGCACTGCCTGCCGATTTTGCTCATCATTCGAAAGGCTCACCCGCGCCTCCACTCCGACTCGGAACACGAGCCCGATCCCAAAGCCGATTGACAGCTTGCGCAAGGACTGCGGGAAACGCGCCAAGCCAAGGCGCCTCGATTCCGTCGACTAGCTCCGAGCTTTGGACTTGTTCAGGGTGACAGCGGCGCGGACGAGAGTCTTCAACGCCTCCTCGTCGATCGTCTCGCCCTCGCGGAAGTCGATGGCGCGCCTTGTGTTGCCGTCCAGACTGGAGTTGAAGAGGCGCGAAGGATCCTTCAGAGCGGCCCCTTTGGCGAAGGTCATCTTGACGACGTTCTTGTAGGTCTCGCCGGTGCAGATCAAGCCGTCGTGCGACCACACCGGAACCCCTCTCCACTTCCATTCCTCGACGACTTCGGGATCGGCTTCTCTGACCAAGGCGCGGAGCCGGCCGAGCGTCTCGCCCCGCCAGTCGCCGAGCTCCTCGATTCTCGCGTCTATCAGCAGGGAAGGAGACTTGCTGCCCTGCGACCCGCTTGTCTTCACGGCCGTTTATCCTCGTTGGTCGCGTGTTGCCGAGGGGTGAGGAGTGGGGGCATCTATCCGTCCTCTTCGCGTTCTGTCCAACCCTGTTCCTGGCGGTCTCCGACATCAGGCTCCAGCGCTCCGATTCTGGTCAGATCCAAAACCAGCGTCCCGTCATCTGCCGTGGTCACGGCGTCGCAATAGCGCATGCCGAAGCGTATTTCCTTCGCCGAATAGTTGTGGAGGTCGCGCACTGTTGTCGCGAGCGTCGGATCGTGAGCTTCGATCGTCACGAACACTTGCGCGTTAGCCTCGATCGCTCGCGTCGCATCGTAACCATGCAACGGGCTCCGCTCGTCCATCACATGCATCAGCGTCCAAAAGAGAGGAAAGATCGGAAGGTGCGCTCGCTCCAGCCGCAACTCCTGGGCGCGATGAAGCACCTGGCCGTCGTCGCCGATCTCGGAAAGCAGGACGTTCAGCCGCGCCATAGCATCCGCGAGCACCGCGGCCCGCCCATTGCCAATCCGCATCATCAACGTCGGTTTGCCGTGATGCATCGCTATGACCGGATTGGCGGCAAAGATCAGCTTGGCCCTCGGTCGAGAAAAGCGGACGAAGGTGAGGCCGGTCAGAATTGCCGTGAAGGCGAGCCCGCAGACGATCTCGACCGACGCAATCAAGTGGCCGTAGGATGTTGCCGGATACATCTCGCCGTACCCGACGGTTGCTATCGTCTCGATGCTGAAAAAGAAGACGTCCGCAAAGCTACCCGGTCGAGCATGCTCCACGGAGCCGGGAGCCAGCCAAAAGAGCGTGGCGAATACGACATTCACGCACAGATAAAATGCGAGCAGCGACGCTAGAAATTGTGGCCAGGTCAGGGCGATTGCGAGGTGGTAGGGATCTCGCAAATCGAAGCGCGAAACGCCCTTTTTCTTGAACTCGTAGGAGCCGAGGCGAACCCGCGCCAATTTTCCCTTGTGCGGCTGATCGATCGGTAGGTCGGAACCCGGAGGCTTTCGATGCGACATTGCCGAACTACGCTCGTATCGATTCGGTCGGCATCATCGAATTTGTCGTGAGTCCGACAAGAGCTGCTGCGGTCGTGTGAGCGGAAGGCGGATAGGCGTCGCCCAGTGATCGCCCGCAAGCGGCTCATTCAACAACATGATGAGCGCCCTTCTCAGCCACCGAGCGTTTCATCAAGAGCACCACGGGCACGAGCGCGACCATCACGAGCGCCATCAGCCAGAAGCAATCGAAATAGGCGAGGGCGGAGGCTTGCTGCTGGCGCAGATTCTCCAGCACCTGCCAGGCCAGCTCCTTGGAGAGGACCGGATCGCCGGTCTGGAACAGTCCGCGCGCCTGCGCGATGAAGGCATGCACGGCAGGATTGAGCTGATCAAGATACTCGCCGAGCCGCAGGGTGTGGAATTGTTCACGGCGCTCCTGCACCGTCTGCGCGACCGACGTCCCGACGCTGCCGCCTTCATTGCGCAGCAGACTGAGCAGGCCGACAGCCGCTCCACGTAGCAGCGGTGGCGTATAGAGGTAGGCCGCCACGTTCGCCGGCGCGAAGCATATCGAAAGTCCCAGGACCAACACGACCCTCGGCCAGACGACTTGGCCCGGGCTGATGTTCAGGTTCAGCTGCGACATCCAGTAGTTCCCGACGGCCATCGTCAGCACGCCGGCGGCGATCAGCCACCGGGTGTCGGTCCCCCGGCCGATCAGACGGCCCACGACAGGCATTGCGACGAGCGCGAAGAGGCCGGCCGGCGACATGACCAGTCCCGCGTTCAGCGCATCGTAGCCGAAGAGGGACTGAAGCAGGCCCGGCAGCGACGTGCTGGCGGCGTAGAGCACGGCGTAGGCGAAGAAGATGATGATGCAGCACGCGGCGAAATTGCGCTCCCGCAAGGGGCGGAAATTGACCACCGGGTTCGGGTGGCGCAGCTCCCAGATGATCAGGCCGGTCAGGCCCGCGGCGAAAAAGGCCGCGAGCGTCTGCACCCGCCAGAACGGATCGCCCAGCCAGTCCCACTCCTGCCCCTTGCTGAGCATCACTTCCCAGCTTACCACCGTGATGACCAGCAGCGACAGGCCGATCGAGTCGAAATGGAACGGCCGTTTCCTCAACTCCATGCGCTGGTTGACGAGATAGTCGGGGTCCCGGAGTCGAGCATAACAGGCCGCAAGCGTCAGGAGGCCGACCGGGACGTTGATGAAGAACACCCACCGCCACGAATAGCTGTCGGTTATCCAGCCGCCGAGAGTCGGGCCGACGACCGGCGCGATCAGGGCGGCCAGCGCGAACATCGTCATCGCCGCGCCTTGCCTCTCCGGCGGGAATTCGTCGAGCAGCACCGCCTGGCTGGAAGGCTGAAGGCCGCCGCCCGCCAAGCCCTGGAGCACGCGAAACAGGATCAGCTGGCTGAGGCTGCCAGCGATGCCGCACAATCCGGAAGCGAGCGTAAACACCGCGATCGACAGCAGGAAATAGTTGCGGCGGCCGAGGTGCGCCGACAACCAGCCGGTGATCGGCAGGACGATGGCGTTGGCGGCAAGGTAGCTGGTGATGACCCATTCGCCGTCGTCGACCGTCGCCGACAGGCCGCCCGCGATATAGCGTAGCGCGACCACCGCGATCGTGGTGTCGAGCACCTCCATGAAGGTCGGCACCACGACGATGGCGGCGACCACCCAGGGATTTGCGCCCGCGCGGGATGCCGAGGGCGCAAGGACCGCGTCCGTCATTTTTCGGCGCCTGGCGGGCTCGGAGCCGAACTCAAGATCGCCGAGCCAGGCACATAGGCTTGCAGAAACTTCCCGGCGTTGGGCCCGGTGGGAGGCTTGTGGATGTAGACGTAGGGAACGACCGAGGCGCCGATGAACAGCGGGCGCTTGTCCGGATCGTAGTTCAAAACCTCGATCCGAACCGGCAGCCGCTGCACGACTTTGACGAAGTTGCCCGTGGCGTTTTGCGCCGGCAGCAGCGCCAGCGTCGATCCGGTCCCCACCGTGAACCCCTCGACGCGTCCCTTGAACACATGGCGGTCGCCATAGATGTCGACATAGAGATCGACCGGCTGGCCGATGCGCAAGTCGCTTAGCGCCGTTTCCTTGAAATTCGCGTCGACCCAGATGTCGGTCAGCGATCGGATCGCCATGAGGCCCTGGCCGACCTGAACGTAATCGCCTGGATTGACGTTTCGCCGCGTGACAACGCCGTCGATCTTGGCGACGACGTCACAATACTTGAGGTCGAGTTCGGCTTGGGCGAGATCGCGGTTTGCGGCCTCGAGCTTCGCCTCGGCTTGCTTGACGTCCGGCGCTTCCGTCGCCAGCCGAGCGAAGACGCGATTGATGTCGCCTTCTTTTTCGAACGCCTCAACCATCTGGTTCGGCGTCTCCCCGAACGAATGGATGACGCCCAGCTGCGCCGCGCTCTGGATCAGGTCCGCCTGCGCCTGCAGCACGGAAGCAAAGGTCTGATCGAGATCGGGCGGAACCTGGGCGAGATCTCCCCCCTCGGGTTGCGGCGGCAGCCCCAAAGAGACACGCGTTTGATGGACATCGGCCAACGCCTGGGCGACGTCCGCGCGGGCCGCCAACAAGGCCGCTTGCCGCTGGTCGTACAACTCTTGGGTGATAACGCCCTGCGCCACCAGCTTCGCGGCCCGATTGTATTCATCCTGAGCCAGCGCGAGGTCCGCCTTGCTCTTGTCCAGAGCGGCGACCCGGGCGCGCAGCAGGGCGACCTCGTTGTCGACGGCCTCAATGGCGTGCTGCAGTTTCCATCGCTGGCTCCTGGCCTCCGCTTCGAAGCCACGCACCCTGGCCGTCGCCGCCCGCAGGTCCGCCTCTGCGATCCCGACGGCCGCCTTCTTCACGGCGACCGCGGTCTCAAAAGGCTCCTTGTCCAGTTCGACGAGAAGCTCGCCTTTGCGCACACGGTTGTCGTCGTCCACCAGCACCCGGGCGACCTGGCCGGCGACCCGGGGAGCGACGAAGGTCACATGGCCGTTGACGTAGGCGTCGTCCGTCGAAACCGTGTTGAGGCTCGTGCGTATGTAGGGAATGCCGAACCAAAGGGCGGCGGCCAGCACGAGAACGCCGAGCGCGCCGATCAGCAGCTTTCGCCTCCAAGTGGACCGACGGGCCTGGGGCGGGGTCTGCGGGCCGCCAGGATGTGCCTGATGAGTTTGCGCGGAATCAGTCGGACCGCTTCCCTCGCCCTTCAGAGGCGCGTCGGTCGGATTTGACTGGCTGCTTTGCTCGGTGATGTCGGCAGGCATCCTCTGATACCTTCCGTGTGCGCTAGGCGATCATACGCCGCCAATTTCTCGCGGCGCAATATCTGCGCACCGAAGCGGAGCCCCTAACCTTCAGATGGCCGCGGGATCAGGCTGCCGCCTGTGAGCGGCGGAGCCATTCGTCGAAACCGATGCGGCCGAGGCGCGCCTCGCCCAACGGCACGAGCGAGCGCTCCTCGACCCTGCCGCCCCAGTATCGGGCCTCGGGGTCGCGCACGACCTCCCGCGGGTCGCCGACCGCCTTCAGATAGCGGGCGATGATTTCGTTGAACGGCGCTCGTTCCGGACCGGCGATCTCGACGATGCCGTTTCTTGGCGCCGCGAGCGCCGCCTCAGCGACGATAGGAGCAACGTCGTCCGCCGCAATGGGCTGGAACAGGACGGGCGGAAGCCTGACTATGTTTCCATCCGCGCTTGAAGCGGCGATGCCGCCGAGGAATTCCAGGAACTGGGTCGACCGGATAATCGTATAGGGGATGCCGGAGGCCTCGATCAGTTTCTCTTGGGCGACCTTGGCGCGGAAATAGCCATTGTCTGTCCGGTCGATGCCGACGATGGATAGCGCGACATGATGGCGGACGCCCGCCGCGGCCTCGGCTGGAAGAAGGTTGCGCTCGGACGTCTCGAAGAATTCCAGCACCGCCCTGTCTTCAAACGAGGGCGAATTGGCGAGGTCGATCACCGCCTGCGCGCCGGCCATGGCCTCCCTGAGCCCCTCGCCGGTGATGCTGTTGACGCCGCTTTTGGGCGAGCCGGCGACGACCTCGTGGCCGCCCTGGCGCAGAATGGCGACGGTCTTCGAGCCGATCAGGCCGGTGCCGCCGATGACGACGATCTTCATGGTTTTACCCTCCCTCGTTGACGACCGAGTGGGCTCGGAATCTTGAATCAAAACGTGAACCGAGAGCGGTAGTCTTGCGGCGTGACGGCGAGCAGGCGCAGGAAGCTGCGGCGCAGTGTTTCCTCCGCGCCGAAGCCGCAACGCTGCGCGATCCGTTTGACCGGCGTGCGTGACTCCGAAAGCAGACGCTGCGCCGCTTCCACCCTCAGCCGCTCAATGGCGCGGGCCGGTGTTTGCCCAGTCGCCTCGGCATAGTGGCGGCTGAAACTGCGTTCGCTCATGCCGGCCTGATCGGCCAGAACCGAAAGCGAGAGGTCATCGCTGAGATGCCGGTTGATCCAGTCGTGGAGCGCGCCGAACTTGTCGTCCGCCGCTTGCAAGGCGAGCGCAGCGCTGAACTGCGCCTGTCCGCCGGGACGCTTGAGGAAGACGACCAGGTAGCGGGCGACGGCGAGCGCCATGGAGCGGCCGAGGTCCTCTTCCACGAGCGCCAACGCCAGGTCGATCCCAGCGGTTACCCCAGCCGAGGTCCAGACCGGACCGTCACACACGAAGATCGGATCGGGCTCGACGCGCACGGCCGGAAAGCGCTGAGCAAGTCTGGCGCAGTACATCCAATGAGTCGCTGCGCGGCGCCCGTCCAACACCCCTGCCGCGGCGAGCAGGAATGCCCCCGTGCAGACGGAGGCGACGCGACGCGCCTGCGCCGCCCGCTGCCGCACCCAATCGACCAGCACCGGGTTCTCGGCTGCCGCCTCGGCCCCCTCGCCGCCGGCGACGAGCAAGGTGTCCAGCGCCTCGCCGAGTTGCGTGAGCGGACCTGCTGCAAGCGCCACGCCGGCCGAGGCTGTAACGCCTTCGCCGCCCTGCGCCACGACCCTGAGGAGGTAGGGCGGCGCGCCGCCCGCGCCGGCGACGTGATCGTTAGCGGAGGCGAACACCTGAACCGGCCCGGTGACATCGAGCAGTTGCACCGCCGGGTAGGTGAGCACGTCGATGACGCGGACCGCGTTTGGCGAGAAGCGAGGGGACTTTGGCATTTCCGCCGAACCATGCCCGGATAGGTTCGCCTTCTCTATCGCTGAAATCGGACCTGGAGATGACCATGATCCCGCATGACATCCACCTGCGCATCGGCTCCCTGCTGTTCGAGGGCGTCGATCAGATCGACCTGACAGGACCGTTCGAGGTGCTGTCGCGCATCCCGAACGCGACCTATCGCATCTACGGCAAGACCGCGGCGCCGGTTCGCGATCGTGAAGGGATTGTGGCTTACGCCTGACGCGACCCTGGCCGATGCGCCGCCGCTGGATGTCCTGCACGTGCCGGGCGGCTTCGGCCAGGAGGCCTTGATGGAGGACGCCGAAGTGCTGGGCTGGATCCGGCAGCAGGCGGCAGGCGCGTGCAGCATTTTCTCGGTGTGCACGGGCGCGCTGATCTGCGGCGCGGCCGGCCTGCTCAAGGGACGTCGGGCGACGACCCACTGGGCGTCGTTTCACCTGCTGCCGTACTTTGGCGCAATCCCCGTCAACGAACGGGTGGTCGTCGATGGCGCCTGGGTCTTCGCCGCGGGCGTCACGGCAGGCATCGATGGCGCCTTGCGCCTCGCGGCCGAGTTGCGCGGCGACGAGGCCGCTCAGGCCATCCAGCTTCACATGGTCGTATGCGCCGGAGCCGCCCTTCGACAGCGGCACGCCCGAGACGGCGCCAGCCGCGATACTGGAGCAAGCGCGGCGATCGGTGCGCGCGCATCACGGCGCAACGCGAAGCAGACGGCACGACGTGTGGCCGCCAAACTCGGCATCGCCATTCCGGCTGGAGACGGGAATGAGCCTCGATCGCGCAAGACTCGTTTGGCGAGAACCGAGGGTCTATTGGCGCGCCCGCCAACGGCCACGCTCCTAAATAGACGACAGCAGGGCCGGTCAAGGCATTGGCCGCGATGATCCCAAGGCAACATCGATAAAGGCTCACTCACATGACAAACTTTCCCGTTCACACAATGGAATCCGCGCCCGAACGTTCGAAGCCGGCGCTGCGGCAATTGCAGTCGGCATTCGGCATGATCCCGAACATCGCCGGAGCGATGGCGACCTCTCCGGTTCTGATCAACAGCCTCGTCGGTCTGTTCGGGAACGTGCATGGCGGCAGCTTCACCGAAGCGCAGGTCCAGACCGTTCTGCTCACCGACGCGGTAACCAACGGCAGCCCATGGGCCGTCGCATTCCATACGGCTCTGGCGCTCAAGGAAGGGATCGATCCGGCGGATGTGCAGGCCATTCGTGAGGGTCGTCTGCCGAAGGACAGCAAACTCGCCGCGCTGTCGGCCTTGGCGAAGACGATGATCGAAAAGCGCGGACGTCTTGACGACGAGGATGTCGATCGATTCATCGCGGCCGGGTTCGGCAAAGATCACCTCCTCGAAGTGATCGCCACGTCGCCGCGTCGACGATCACCAACTACACCGGCAGCATCACGAAAACGCCCCTCGAAGCACCGTTTCAGGAACACGCCTGGGCCGGTTGAGAGCTTCTGGCAAGAGCCGTCTCGAACGCCGCAATCGACTGTCCATCCACTCCAGCCGCTCCCCGGTTGGCCCTCCCCGGCAGCCTTTGTTGGCCCGGCGTCCGCCCGAAGCGGCAATTCCGATGCGCCTCTGACCGGCTTTCTCCACCCTGAAGTAGCTATCTTCGGGGCGCGCAAGTCGCTGCGCCTTAGCAGTCCAATGTGACCGTGGTCACTGCGACCGCGGCAGATTCCGAGTAGACAGTCTTTGGTTTCTTCGAGCGAGGAGGCTCTTCATGTCGGATGGGCCTCATTTTGATCCAGGGTCCGATGCCGAGCTCGAGCGCCTGCAATTGCAGGCCCGTTGCTTGGAAGGTGTCACGCGCCGACTGATCCGGGAAAGCGGCATCGGGCCGGGCATGCGCGTGCTCGACCTCGGCGCCGGACCGGGCGACGTCGCCTTCCTCGTCGCTGAGGCGGTCGGACCGACGGGTTCGGTCGTCGGCGTCGACCGGGAGGAACGCTCGGTCGCGCTCGCGCGGCGGCGGTCGGCGGAAGCCGGATACAGCAACGTCGCGTTCACGGTCGCCGGCGACGACGCTCTGCCCGCCGACGCACCCTTCGATGCGGCGATCGGACGCTTCGTGCTGATCCATCAGCGCGATCCGACTACGATGATCCGCCGCTCGGCAGCGGTCGTGCGGTCGGGCGGCGTCGTCGCGTTTCTCGAACCGGCGATTCACTGCGACGGCCACTCTCTTCCGGAGCTAGAGCTCAGGAGCGCGGCGGCCGGCAGCATAAAGCGATCCATGTTGGCGGCGCTCCCGAGCCCCGACGTCGCCGGCCGCATGATCCGCTGCTTCATCGAGGCCGGGCTCCCCGAACCGAAAGTGCTTTGGGAATCGGTGGTGGTGGGCTCGAAGGACGACATCTGGCTGCGCTCGCTCATGCTCACCTACAAAACGCTCCTCCCGCTTATGCAGAAGTTCGGAACGGTGGATCCCCGCGTCGGCGATCCGGACACTCTCGCCGAGCGCATCGTGGCCGAAGCGATCGCCCGGCGCGCCCAGACCGTGACCGGGCCCTTCGCCAGCGCCTGGGCGGTCAAGGCCTAGGCCGCGCCCGCTCGACCGCGCCGGCTGCGAGGATCGCGACGATCTTCCGGGTCTCGCTCATTCTTCCGGCAGCCCGGCTGCGATCGGATTGCGAAGGAAGCGTGGAGGAGCGCGGTTTGGGGAGCCAGTCGTCGTCGAGCTTCGCGATCCGCACCCATGTCATGCGGTGCTTCTGGCCGCGCCGCCGGAGCGTGCGTCTCCAGAGGTCCGTGACGTGGTGCCGGAACGCTGCGATGGCTCGCATGTTGTTCGGGACTGCGTGGTAGTTGCAGAAGCCCGTGACGACCTGCTTGAGCCATGCGCCTTGCTCGCGGATCGGCCCATGCATTCGTCGCCGCAGCTCCGCCTTCACCTCCTTGAGCTTCGCCCGCACGCGGTCGCGCCGGCTCTTCCGCTTGATCTGGAACTTGCCGGCGCGGGATTTGCCGCAGATCTGGGTGAACCCGAGGAAGTTGAAGGTTTCCGGCTTGCCTTGCCCGCGCCTCTCGCTGTTCGCCGCTGCAAAGCGGCCGAACTCGATCAGGCGGGTCTTGTCCGGATCGAGCGACAGCGCCAACTCTTCGAACCGCGCCCGCATCGCATCGAGAAACCGTCTTGCGTCGGCCTCGCGCTCGAAGCCCGCGACCAGATCGTCGGCATAGCGCACGACGATCATGTCGCCG
Source organism: uncultured Alphaproteobacteria bacterium (assembly GCA_963820795.1). Classification (GTDB taxonomy): domain Bacteria; phylum Pseudomonadota; class Alphaproteobacteria; order Rhizobiales; family Beijerinckiaceae; genus Roseiarcus. The sequence goes on along the minus strand of CAWGBJ010000009.1, from coordinate 22,687 downwards.
GCAGCCTCCCGCCGTCGCCAGCGTTCGGCCCAGAGGTCGTGGACGTAGTGCAGGTAGATGTTGGCGAGGAGCGGCGAGATCACCGAGCCCTGCCCCGTTCCCCTGTCGCTGACCGTCACCGTCCCGTCTTCGAGCACGCCCGCCTTGAGCCATTTGCGGATCAGGCGGACGATGCGTTTGTCGCCGACCCGGTGCTCGACGAACCGGACGAGCCATTCCTGACTGACCGAGTCGAAGAACGACCGGATGTCGGCGTCCACGATCCAGTTCACCTTCCGGCTGGCGATTTCGACCGCCAGGGCGTCGAGCGCGTCGTGCGGCCCCCGTCCGGGCCGGAACCCGTACGAGAACCCGAGGAAGTCCTCCTCATAGATCGCGTTCAGCACCATGACGACCGCGCCCTGGACGATCTTGTCTTCGAGCGCGGCGATCGCCAGCGGCCGTCGCCGCCCGTCCGCCTTCGGTATGTATGTCCGGCGGGCGGGCTGCGGCCGGTACGCTCCCCGATGAATGCGAGCGTGCAGGTCCGCGAGCCCGGGCTCGAGATCCGCCTCGTAGTCATCCCACGTCACGCCATCCACGCCGGGGGCGGCCTTACGCTTGAGCGCGTGGAACGCCGTCCGCAGCGTGTCGGGGTTGACATGGTGGAGAAGCGCGGTGAACCGCTCCTTCTTCCTTTGCCGTGCTGCTTCTCGTACGCGGTCCAGCCCTTGGGTCACGCGCTCCCGGTTCTGTGCCCGGTGCGTGTTGTGCTGAGCCACGTTCCCCTCGGCCCCCGCCCTTCGCTCCCCCGACTCCTCGGCCGGTCGCCCGGCTTCGTTCGTCGGCTTCCTCGCTACTATGGCGGGGTCTGACTTCTCGCGCCCGTTCGTCGCCGGCTAAAGCTCATCGCCTTCCCGACGCGGACCGGCGCGGCCGAAGCCGCCCGGCCGGACCCGAGACCTCTCAGGTTCCGATGCGCTCCTTTCGTGCGTGATGGGGTCTTCGACCACGGCAGAGCGACGGCGCCTCGCAATACCGGCGCCGCACATGTCGCCTTCGGCTGTGTCAACGGCCTCGGCCTCTGCGATGTTGTACTTTCGCGGCTCAATAGCCCACCCCGCACGATCGCTGTGTACGCTTCACGTCCGCCGTCGCCGACGACCGTGCAACACTCGCTACCAAGCAGGCGCTACCCTTTACTTGGGCGGGACTTCCACCCGCTGGATCACATCAGCTTTCCTGACGCACTGACACGCCCGTCTTTACCTTAATGTTCGTCTGTCGCCCTCCCTGCGTGGTTTCCGTCCGCGTTTGCCCGGGGCGAGGACGCGCCCGAGGCTTCTCTCGATCGCCGCGACGAACGCCGCCGAGCCGAGCGGCCGGCCGATCAGCTCGCTGCGCCTGATGAGGGCGAAGGCGGCCGCGTCGGGTTCGCCCTCGAGCAAGTCGGCGAAACGCGGCGCGCGGTCGAGGAGCGGCTTGACCCTGACGAGCCCGTCGTCGCGCCCCGCCAGATGCGCGCGCACGCTCGAATGCGGCCAGTCCTCCGCCCGCGGCGCGAGCCCCGCCCGCACCGGGTTCAGCGCGACATAGCGGGCCGCGTTCATCAGATGATCCTCGTCGAGCGCCACCGAGCCGAACCGGCCCTGAAACAGATGGCCGGTCTGGCGGGCCCGGGCGTTGACGAAGCCGGCATAGAGGCGGTGGGTCCGCGATAGCGCCAGCGCCAGACCTTCGCCGTCCTCAGGCGTCAGGATCAGGTGAACGTGGTTCGGCATCTGGCAATAGGCCCAGACCTCGACGCCGAAGCGCCGGCAGGATTGGCCCAGCCAGTCGCGATAGAGCGCGTAGTCGCCGTCCTCGAAGAAGATCCGCTCGCGCCGGTTGCCGCGCTGCGTGACATGATGCGGCAGGCCGGGAACGACGACGCGGGCGATGCGGGTCATTGGCGACGCGTAACATGGATTTACAATTCGGTAAAGACGGTCGTGTCACCGTAATGGTGTCCAATTGATTCTTTCGCGGCTCGATGGCTGGCCTATACGCACCCCTGCCGACGCTTCGCCCCCGGCCTCGCGACCGACGACGCACGGCTCGGGACCGATGGGGTTCGCTACTCCTTCATCGTAGTGGACTTGCACCACCTACTCCTCGCCGGCCTCCCGGCGCACTGTCACCGTAATAACAGCTTCACACCTCCTTTGCAGTCCCGTGTGTTCGCGGGGCACGTAGTGGCTCAGCTTGAATTTCGAGTATTGGTGATGGCCGCTGTCGGCCGAACGGCAGGCACGGGGCGGGAAGCGGGCCTCCCCGGCAGCCCTTGTAGGCCTGCGTCCGCCCTGAGCACGCATTCATCGGAGCCCCCGGCAGAGCGTCGCCAAGGGTCGATTGCAGCCCCTTAAGCTCGACAATTCGGACGGTGGGAAGGCAAAGGAGCGGTCCTCCGCCAAAGGGCCAAGCCAATACGAAAGTGAGCCAAATACCAGCGTTCGTCCGCAGCTGGACACGCCCTCTCGACTAAGTGATTATTCTGGGATTCGAATGTGGAGCACGGCCATGGACGTCGGCGGGTGGCTTCGCAGTCTTGGCCTCGATCAATACGAGGGCGAAGTTCCGAGAAAACAAGATCGATGCAGACGTGCTGCCGCAGCTGACGGCTGACGACCTCAAGGACATCGGCGTCTTGGCGGTCGGCGATCGGCGCAGGCGGCTCGCCGGTAATCGCCGCCCTGTGTGGCCCAACGCCCTCTGCAAACGCGCCTGCTTCATCGCCCAATACCGCCCCGCCCAAGGGTCTCGAGACTTCGGCGGAGCGGCGTCCGATCACGGTGATGTTCTGCGATCTCGTCGGCTCGACGGGTCTGGCGGCGAGGCTCGGCGCCGAGGACTGGCGCAACCTGGTCGGCGCCTATCTCGGCGAGGCCTCGGACGCGGTGACGGGAGTTGGCGGCCACGTGCTGAAGAAACTCGGCGACGGACTGATGGCCCTGTTCGGCTATCCGCAGGCGCAGGAGAACGACGCCGAGCGCGCGGTGCGCGCGGCGCTCGCCATCCAGCGCGCGCTCGCCGGCCTCAACGCCAGGAACGCCCGAGCGGGCGCGCCGGAGCTTTCCGCCCGCATCGGCATCGAGTGCGGCTCCGTCGTGGTCGACGCCGCCGGCGAAGTGTTCGGCGACGCGCCGAACGTTGCGGCGCGAGTGCAGGCCGCGGCCGAATTGGGGACGGTGCTCGTCACTGCGAGCGTCTTGCGGCAGACGGCGGGGCTGTTCGTTGTTGAAGACAAGGGCGCGCAAGAGCTCAAGGGGGTCCCTCAGCCGGTCACGCTCTACCGCATCGTGCGCGCCAGCGGCGGCGGCCGGCGCGGCGGGTCGCGAGCACTGACGACGCTCGTCGGCCGCGAGGACGAGCTCGCGCTCCTTATGCGCCGCTGGTCGCGCGCTGTTCAGGGCGAAGGCCAGTTCGTGCAGATCGTCGGGGAACCCGGCCTCGGCAAGTCGCGGCTGATCGAGGAGTTCCGGGCCAAACTGGCGGAGACGCCCCACACCTGGGTCGAATGGGCGTCGTCCCAGCTCCTGCAGAACACGCCCTTGCATCCGATCGCCGAATGGGGGCGCCAGCGGTTCGGCGGTCCGGACATTCCCGGCGAACAGCGGTTTGCCGACCTCGAGTTCGACGCTCGCTGTGGTCGGGCTCGACGCCTCGGAGGCCGCGACCCTGCTCGCTCCCCTATTCGACATCCCCGCGCCCGCCGCGGTCGCGCTGGCGCCCGAGGAATTCCGACGCCGGCAGCTCGCGGCGATCGTCGCCTGGTATCTCGCCGGCGCGCGGACGCAGTCGGCCGCGCTCGCGATCGAGGACCTCCACTGGGCCGATCCGACCTCACTCGACCTCCTGCGTGCGCTGGTCGAACGCCGCGGGCAGGCGCCGCTGATGATCCTTGCGACCGCGCGGCCCGAATTCCGAGCGCCCTGGACCATGCGATCGCATCACAGCGTCATTTCGCTTGCGCCGCTGGACCGGGCGCAGGTGCGGCGCATGGTGCGCGAGATCGCCGCAAGCCATGCCCTGCCCGCCGACGTGGTCGAGGGCGTCGGCGAGAGGACCGGCGGTGTTCCCCTTTTCATCGAGGAGGTGACGCGCCTGCTTGTTGAGCGCGGCACGGGAGGCGGCGTGCAGACCATCCCGCCAACCCTGCAGCAGTCGCTCGCGGCGCGGCTCGACCGACTCGGCGAGGCGCGGGAAGTGGCGCAGATCGGGGCGGTACTCGGCCGCGAGTTCTCCTACGCGCTTCTCGACGCTGTCGCGGGATTTCGAATCCGGCCGCCTGAAGGCGGCGCTCGATCGTCTTGCTGAGTTCGGACCTCCTCATCGTCGAGGGCGCCCCGCCCGGCGGCTCGTACCGGTTCAAGCACGCGCTCATCCGCGACGCAGCCTACGACAGCCTGCTGAAGAGCCGCCGCCAGGCGCTGCATCGCCGCGCGGCCGACGCGCTGCTCGCCGCGGACGCGGAGCCCGAAGCGATCGCGCATCACTTTACCGAGGCCGGCCTCGACGACGCGGCAATCGAATGGTGGGGCAAGGCGGGCGACCAGGCGCTGCGCCGCTCGGCCTTCCAGGAGGCAATCGCCCATCTCGGCAAAGCGATCGAGATGGCGGACAAAGCAACGGCCGTTGCGTTGCGGGGTGGGGCGGAGGACGTCGCCACCTCAAGCCAACGGATGAAGCTGCAATCCGACTACAGCCAAGCAATGATGTGGTCGAAGGGCTACGCCACCGAAGAGACGAAGGCCGCCCTCGCGCACGCTGCCGAGTTGGCCGGAAAGACTAGCGACATTTCAGAGCGTTTCGCCGCGGTGGAGGGTCAGTGGGCTTCGGCGGCCACAGAAGGCGAATTGCGTACTGCACGAGAGCTGGCGTTGACGCTCTTGCGCGAAGCGACGGATGCGGGACGGGTTGGGGAGGCCAGTATGGCCACCTGGTGGCTCGGCTTGGTTGCTTACTGGCATGGAGACTTTGTTGAGGCGCGGACCTACCACGAGCGGGCGCTCGCCTCTTTCGACCCGAACCCCGACCTGAATCGTCGGGAACGGGACGGCGACCTCAGCACTTGGGCGTCATCTACCTTCGCCGCGACCATGTGGCAATTGGGCGAGGTCGAACGCGCTCGCGAATTGATCAAATGGGCGACACGGCGCGCGTCCGAGAGCGGCCAGATCGGGTCGATTGCCAATGCGCTCTTTTGGAATTCGTATCTGGAAGTCTGGCGTGGCGACCCCGTAGCGACGTTGAGCGCGGCCAAGTCTCTGGAAACCGTTGCGCGAGACCACGGGATGGTGCAGTACGTCAACGAGGCCGAACTGCATTCCGGTTGGGCACAGGGTCGGATCAATGACCCGATGGCTGGCGGCGCCCAAGTTCGACGGGTTTTGGCGGCCTTCGTCAAACAGGGCGTCAGGGTCAACCTCGGGTTCTACAGCGGGTTGCTGGCGGAGCTCGAGGCGGAAACGCTGGGCGCGGACAGCGCGCTCGCTCGCATCGACGAAGCTTTGAGCCTCTCGGAGCAAGTCGAACCCCGTTGCTCGCTTCCCTTCCTGCATCGCCTGCGCGGCAAAATCCTGCTGAAACGCGACCCAGCCGATCCCGCTCCAGCCGAGGAAGCGTTTCGGACTGCAATCGCCATAGCGAAGGGGCAAGGCGCGCGCAGTCCTCGGCTGCAAGCGGCGCTGGCGCTCGCGAAGCTCTACCAATCGACTGACCGTGCCGCCGACGCCCATGCCGTCCTCGCGCTCGCCCTCGAAGGCTTTGCACCGACGCCCGGATGCCCGAGATCGCCGAGGCGCAGGCGATGCTCGCGGCCCTTTCCGAGACGGACGAACTGAAGCGCGAGGCGAGTCAGAGCCAGCGCCGGCTGCACCTCCAAACATCCTATGGCCAAGCGATGATGTGGGCCAAGGGCTTCGCCGCCGAGGAGACCAAGACTGCCTTCGCGCGCGCGACGGAGCTCGCGGCGACGATCGGCAACTTTTCCGAGCGCTTCGCGGCGGGCCACTTCCAATGGACCATGGCCTTCGTGCGAGGCGAGTTGCGGTCGGCGCGGGAGCTGGAATTGAGCTTCCTGAAAGAAGCGGAAGATGCCGGGCGCCTCGTGGAGGTTGCCGTCGCCCGACGCGGCCTCGCGCTGGCCTGCTACCAGGCCGGCGATTTCGCCGAGGCGCGGATCCATTGCGAGCGGGCGCTCGAGACCTGCGACCCCGACCGCGACCGGGAGACGCGGGAGCGCTTCAACGACGACACCCCGTCCGTCGCGAAGCCCTGCCTCGCCGTGACTATGTGGCAACTGGGCGAAGTCGATCGTGCGCGCGAACTGATCGACCAGGCGAACCAGCGCGCCGCAGAGATCGGCCATGCTCCCTCGATGGCTCATCCGCTGTATTGGAAATCCCATCTGGAAATCCTGCGTGGCGACGCCGCCGGTACGTTGAGCGCAGCCGAGAGCCTGGCGCGTCTCAGCCGGGAACACGGAATGCCGTTTTGGCTCGCCTCTGCCGAATGGACTGCGGGGTGGGCGCGGGGTCGTCTCAATGATTTAGCCGCCGGCGCCGCCGAAATGCGGCGGACTGCAGCCGAATTGACCAAGATGGGCGAGAGGCACTCTGCATGGTACCGCAATGTGCTGCTGGCGCAGCTCGAGGCGGAGTCGCTCGGCGCAGACAGCGCGCTGGGGCGGATCGACGAAGCGTTGGCGCTCGCGCTTGAGCTCGACGTTCAATGCAATCTGGCCTTCCCCCATCGTCTGCGGGGCGAAATCCTGCTCAAGCGCGATCCGTCCGACCCGGCTCCCGCCGAGGAAGCGTTCCGGGCCGCTATCGCCATTGCGCAGCAACAGGGCGCGCGCAGCTGGGGTTTGCGCGCCGCGCTGTCTCTGGCGAAACTCTATCAATCGACCAATCGTGCCGCGGACGCCCATGCCGTGCTCGCCCCCGCACTCGAAGGCTTTTCGCCGACCCCCGAAATGCCCGAGATCGCCGAGGCACATACGCTGCTCGCGGCGCTCGGGGAAAATGATGAAGTGAAGGCGGCCATCGGGCAGCGCAAGCACCGGCTCCATCTTCAGACGACGCTAGCCCATGCGGTGATGTGGTCGAAAGGGTTCGCCTCCAAAGAGGCGGAGGCGGCATTTGCGCACGCCGGAGTGCTTGCCGCGAGAGCTGGGGACTTTTCAGAGAGGTTGGCGGCGGCCCACGGTCAGTGGACCCTCGAGTTCTCGCGCGGCCAAATGCGCGCCGCGCGCGAACTCGCTTCGGCCATGCTCCGCGAGGCGGAGGATGCGGGCCAAAGGATGGAAGCGAGCGTTGCGCGCCGCGGCCTTGCTTTGATTGCGTACTTTAGCGGAGAATTCCTCGAAGCGCGCAGTCAATGCGAGCGGGCGCTCGCTGACTGCGACCCGAACCGCGACCAGGAGGTGAGGGAACGCTTTGGCGACGATATCGGAACCGTCGTCCTCTCGATCCAGGCGCTCACGGCCTGGCACCTGGGCGAGGTCGATCGCGCGCGGGAATTGATCGACGCGGCGACCAGGCGGGCGGACGAACTTGGGCATGGCGTCTCGAACGCCAATCCCTTGTCTTGGAGAGCCGTTCTCGAAATGCTGCGGGGGGATCCCGCCGCCGCCTTGAGCGCGGCCGAGGGCCTTGAGGTTCTCGGCCGGGAGCAGGGAATGCCTTTCTGGCTCGCCGCGGGCGAATGCCTGTCCGGATGGGCGCGAGGTCGTCTTGGCGACCCGGTTATTGGCGCGGCCCAACTCAAGCGCGCACTGGCCTCCCTTGCCAATCAAGGCGTGAGCGTCACCTTGAGGTTTAATCGGGGGCTGCTTGCAGAGATTGAAGCGGAGGCGTCGGGGGTCGAGAGCGGGCTTGCCCGAATCGACGAAGCTCTGACGGACTCGGATCAAGTCGAATATCGGTTCGACCTGCCCTTCATTTATCGCCTGCAGGGCAACCTCCGGCTAAAGCGCAATCCTCCCGATCCCGCTTCAGCCGAAGAGAGCTACCGAACAGCCATCGCCATCGCGAAGGGACAGGGCGCGCGCAGTTACGGGCTGCTTGCGTCCCTTGCACTCGCAAAGCTCTACCATTCGACCGGCCGCCCCGCCGACGCCCGCGCCGCCCTGGCGCCCGCGCTCGAAGGTTTTGCGCCTACGCCGGAAATGCCCGAGATCGCCAAGGCCGAGGCGCTGCTGGCGGCTTTGGCGGAGTCGGACGAGGTCAGGGCCGACGAGTAGCAGGGACGCGCGATGAGCGGATCGACTTGCGGCAATCGGTCGCATGCCATTCCGGAAGTCGCAGTCGGGTTCGTCCGACTGGTCAAACAATCGCTTCCGTTACGCGATCGCGTTCGAGCGTCCATAAGGAGGGGGTCACTCGCGACTCTCGGAATCCGCAACGTCAGCAATACTCGAATTCGCGACGTTCGACTGCTTCAGGACGAATGTTGCGCGCCGGTTCGAACCGCGCGTTCGAAGCCACTTTCAGGGACGGTCGCTCCTGGCGCAAGGGTCACGTAGCGCCTTCGTCCGCATTCCGGCGCATTGCTTCCTTACCGGGACCGATCGGGAAGGGGAAAGCGTCGAAATCCGAATTTCAAACTGAGAGACGACCCGGCGGGCGGCGACTCGCCATCGCGCCGAAAATGTTGCATGCCAACCAACGCATGTTTTCGGAGAAACGAGTGGCCGGGGCGGCGGTTCTCTTCGCGGTCCGGCGGCGCCCGGACCGGACCTACGCGTGAGCGAGAGGCCGCGCTGGTTCATCGGCGTCGACGGCGGCGCGACGCGGTGCCGGGCGCGGCTGCGCGACCACGCCGGGGTTAAGCGTGCCGAGGCCACCGGCGCCGCCGCCAACATCCATGTCGATTTCGCTGCCGCCGTCGAGGTCCTGCGCGGCGTCCTCGGTGAAGTCTCGAGCAAGGCAGGGCTGGGCGAGTCCGACCGGCCGGGCGTCGCCATCGGCTTCGGCCTCGCCGGGCTCAACGATGCCGGCGACGCCGAAGCGGTCGTCGCCGCCTTCCCGGGATTCGCGCTCGTCCGCGCCGCCAACGACGCGACCGCCGCCTGCATCGGCGCGCATGCCGGCGAAGACGGCGGCCTCGTCATCGCCGGCACCGGCTCGGCGGCGATCGCCCGGGTCGGCGGCAGGGAGACCATCGTCGGCGGACGCGGCTTCACCCTCGGCGACGACGGTTCGGGGGCGCGGATCGGGCTCGAGGCGCTGCGCGCCGCGACCCGCGCCGCGGACGGCCTTGGGCCCATGAGCGCGCTGACCGTCGATATCCTTGCCGCCTTCAACCAGGACGTCGTCGCCATGCTGCGCTGGGCGCGGACGGCGAAGCCCGGCGACTTCGGCGGGTTCGCGCCGCGCGTCTTCAGTCACGCGGGAGCGGGCGACGCGATCGCGCTCGGCATCGTCGCCGCCGCCGCCGCAGCGATCGCGACCTTGACCCGGCGCGCCGTCGAACTCGGCGCGCCGCGCATGGCGCTCGTCGGCGGCGCCGGCGAAGCCTTGCGGCCCGCGCTCGAGCCGGGGATCGCGGCGCTCTTGCGGCGCCCGCTGTTCGACGCGACGGACGGCGCGATCCTTCTGGTCGGAGGCGCCGCGGCGCGCGAGAGGGAAGCCGTCGGATGAAGCTGTTTCATGGCGCCCGCCTCTTCGACGGCGAGCGGTTTCTCGAGGATCGCGCCCTTGTCGTCGATGGCCACGCTATTCGCGCGCTCGTCGACTGGCGCGACCGTCCGCCCGGCGCCGAAGGGATCGACCTCGGCGGCGGCATTCTCGCGCCCGGATTCATCGACTGGCAGATCAATGGCGGCGGCGGCGTTCTGTTCAACGCCGAGCCGACGGTCGAGGGCATCGCCCGGATCGCCGCCGCGCATCGCCGCGAGGGCGTCACCGGCTTCCTGCCGACGGTCGTCACCGACGCGCCGGAGGTCCTGGCTCAAGCCCTGACAGCGGCGCGGAAGGCGCATGCGCGGGTTCCCGGCGCGCTCGGCGTCCATGTCGAGGGACCGTTCATCGATCCCAAGCGCAAGGGCGTGCACCCGGCCGAATGGATCCGGCCGATGCAAGAGAAGGACGCGGACGCGCTGATCGCCATGCGGGCCGGCGTCATGGTCGTCACCCTCGCGCCGGCGAGCGCGCCGCTCGGCCTCGTCGCCCGTCTTGCGCAATCCGGCATCGTCGTCAGCCTCGGACATTCGGACGCGACCGCGGAAGAGGCGGAGGCCGTGTTCGACGCGGGGGCGCGCGCCGTCACCCATCTCTTCAACGCGATGAGCCAATTGTCGTCGCGCGCGCCGGGCGTCGTCGGCGCCGCGCTCGCCGATCCGCGCATCGTCTGCGGCCTCATCGCCGACGGCGAGCACGCCAGGCCCGCCGCCTACAGGACGGCGATCGCCGCCAAGGGGGCCGGCGGCGTCGCGCTCGTCTCCGACGCCATGCCGCCCGCCGCCGGCGGCCCGGACGCATTCGTCCTGCAGGGACGGCGGATGAAGCGGGTCGGCCTGAAGCTCGTCGACGAGAACGGCACGCTGGCCGGCGCGGCGATCAGCATGTCCGACGCCGTCCGCTACTGCGTCAGGGATCTCGGCCGGCCGGCGGCCGAGGCGCTGACCATGGCGACGCTGACGCCGGCGCGGCTCCTCGGCCTCGACAGCCGGATCGGCCGCCTCGCGCCGGGCTTCGCCGCCGATCTCGTCCATCTGACCGACAATCTCGAGGTCGCCGGCGTCTGGGCGGGCGGGCGAAGGGCCGAGGAGATCGGCGCGCCGGGCTGAGGGGCTGGGCCTTCCAGGGCGTCGGCGAGGGCGGAATTCCCTGCTTGTCCGCGGATCCGGCCGAATTCATGCCTGTTCGGCCGAATCCATTCCCTGCCCCGATGCATAGGGAATTTCCTGGCAACCGGGTCGTTTCATTCGCATTTTTTTAGGGCGCAATCGCCGATTCGGCCCGCCAAAATCGAAGTTCCCAGCACCTTTCCCTGTAGGCAGGGAATTCGCCCTCCGGCCGTTACCGCGCCCGCTCCTTCATCGCCATCCGCGCCGCGTCCGCGCCCGATTTCATCGACCCGGTGAACCCGCCCGATTCGGCGAAAGCCGAGGCGAGATAGAGCGAGGGCACGGGCGTCCGCGGCGAGCGCGGCAGGCCGGCCCAGATCCCCCGCTCGAACGGCAGCGGCGCGAAGCCGTAGACCGCGCCGGCGGGCGTGTGCATGAAATTGTGCATCGAGCGGGCGTTGAGGAACAGGCGCTCGCTCACCGCCGCGCTGAACCCGGGATGGTCGCGGTCGAGCGCCGACTGAAAGGCGTCGAGCCAGCGCTCGCGCCTGTCTATTTCGTCCTGCGGCGAGAGCGCCGCCCAGTTGTCGAACCGGTCGAGACCGACGACGGTGACGAGAACCGGTCCCTCGCCGGCAAGCCCGCTGTCGATCGCGCCATAATTGGCGATGCCGTACGCCGGCAGGCGGGCGCCCGGATCGGCGGCGAACATATGCGCGTTTTCTGGAGTCTGGTCGAGCGACGTCATCCAGTCCGGCAGGACGGCGACGCTGTAGCGGTCGAGGCCGAGCTTCGCCGGAGCGAGGCTGAGGCCGAAATGCGCCGAGAACAGCGAGATCGAGAGCGCCTGTCCGCTATAGGCGCGCTCGAACGCCGCCCGCTCGCCCGGCGGCAGCAAGTGTGCGACAACGTGCGGAGCGCAATTGGCGAAGACCTGCTTCACGCCGAGGCGCTGCTCGTCGGCCTTCGTCCTTATGTCCACGTGCCGGACGAAGGCAGGATGACCGGAAGCGTCGAGCTCGATCGCCGAAACGTCCCGGCCGAGCAGAACCGATCCGCCGGCCCTGGTCACCGCCCGGGCGAGCTTCATCGTCAGCACCCGCGATCCGCCCTTGATGAAACGGCCGCCCGCCTTGAGGAATCCCGCCTGCGCCATGGCGAAGAACGGCCAGGCCAGGCGGCGCGGGTCGTCGGCGTAATAGCCGATGTTCCCGGCGATCGCGAATTTCGCCGCCTCGTCGTCGCCGAGAAAGCGTTGGAGCATGTCGGCGGTCGAGGCGCGCCAGTCGCGGATCAATGGCCTGAGCTGCACGCCGGCGCGCAGCAATTGGCCGAGCGACCGCTCCTCGCCCGCCCGCGTCAGGCCGGCCACGCCTGCCTGAATCTGCTCCATCGTCCCCAAAAGTCGGGCAAAGCCCTCGGCGCTCTTCGGGAACCGGCGGCTCAGCGCGTGATGAGCGGCGTCGAATCCGACCGGAAGATCGAACATCTCCCCGACCGGACCGCCTTTGACCGAGAAGAACGGCGACACCGCAACCCATTCGATCTCGTCAAGCAGGCCGAGCTCCTTCAGGATCGCATGTTTCGGTTCGGCCGGATCGTGCGGGTCGGCCGTCTGATGCAACGCCGGCTCGATCGTCAGCGCGCCCTTCTTGAAGGCCGAGGCCGCCCCGCCGACGCTGTGATTGCGCTCGATCACGCAAACCTTGCGGCCCGCCTTGGCGAGCAGCGCCGCGGCGGTCAGCCCGCCGAGGCCTGAGCCGATGACGACGGCGTCGAAAGCGTTTTCGCTCATCGCAGACCCTCGCGGAGCCCCATCGTTATTCAGTTTATCCTAGGCGTCGAGCCTGTCGTTGATCGTGGTCAACCGGCCGGGGGGTCGCCCCTTACGGCAGCGTCGGATCGAAGCTCAGTCCAGCGTCTCGCGGTAAACGAAGCTCGCGAAGGCGATGACGACGATGGCGAAGAGGGCAATCGGCCAGAGCTCGGGCGCAATTTCGCGCCAGCCGACGCCTTTGAGCAGCAGGCCGCGCACGATCCGCATGGCGTGGGTCGCGGGGAGCAGATTGCCGATCGCCTGCGCCCAGGCCGGCATGCCGCGGAACGGGAACATGAAGCCCGACAATAGGAACGACGGCATGAGGGTGAACTGCGCCAGCTGCACGGCCTGCATCTGATTGGCCGAGATGGTCGAGAAGGTGACGCCGAGCGCCAGATTGCTGGCGATGAAGAGCCCGAGCGCGCCGAGGAGAAGCGGGATCGATCCGCGGATCGGCAGGGCGAAGAAAATCGACGCTGCGACCAGGATGAGAAGCACCTGGATGTAGCCGATCACCACATAGGGCGCGATCTTGGCGACCATCACCTCGACCGGCCTGACGGGCATGGCCAGCAGGTTCTCCATCGTGCCGCGCTCCCGCTCCTTGGTGATGGCGAGCGTGGTGACGAACAGCGTCGAGAACATCAGCACGATGCAGATGAGGCCCGGCACGACGTTGAGCACTGTCAGCTGCTCGGGATTGTAGCGGGCGTGGACGACGAACTGGAACGGCGGCGTCTGCGGCTGCGCCTGCCGGATCGGCGGCAGATCGCGATTGAGGCTGTTCGCCACCTGGCCGAGCGCCGCGACCGCGTTGCCGATGGCGGTCGGGTCGGTCGCATCGGCATCGATCAGCACGCCGGGCTGCTCGCCGCGATCGACGGCGCGGTCAAAGTCTGGTGGGATTTCGACGACGAACATCAAGTCGCCCCGGGCAAGTCCCGCTTCCGCCTTCGCCTCCGACCGGATGACATGAAGATCGTAATAACCCGAATTGTTGAGCGCCGCGGCGATCGTGCGGGTGTATTTCGAATCCTCGATCGACAGGATGCCGGCCGGCAGGTGCTTCGGATCGGAGTTGATCGCATAGCCGAACAGGAAGAGCTGCATGATCGGGATCAGGATGATGATGCGCAGCGTCATCGTGTCGCGTAGGATCTGGATCGACTCCTTGCGCAGTAGGGCGACGAGGCGGGCAAAGGAAAAGGCGGTCATTTCGCCGCCTCCTGCACGCTCAGCATGTGGATGAACACGTCTTCGAGCCTCGGCTCGACTTCCACCCAGACGAGTCCGCCGCCCTTGGCCTCGATCGCCCGCTTCAAGGCCTCCCTGTCGAGACCGGCGACGCGCAGGCCCTTGCCGAATACGGCCGCCGCCTCGACGCCCGGCGCGTGACGCATTGCGACCGCCGTACGATCGACGTCGTCCCCTGTCCCCTCGAAGGCGACCAGACCCGACTGCTGGACGACCGACGTCGCCCCGCCGCGCACGACGATCCGTCCCTGCGCCAGATAGACGATGCGCTTGCAGCGCTCCGCCTCGTCCATGTAGTGGGTCGAGACCAGCGTCGTCAGACCCTCGACCGCCATGTCGTGGATGAGGTCCCAGAACTCGCGCCGCGCCTTGGCGTCGACGCCGGCGGTCGGCTCGTCGAGAAGCAGCAGCTTCGGCTCGTGCAAGACGCAGGCGGCGAGCGCCAGACGCTGTTTCCAGCCGCCCGATAACTGGCCCGCCAGCTGGTCGCGGCGGCCTTCGAGCGCCATGCGCGAGAGGATCGCCCTTACCGCGTCGCGACGGTTCGGCATTTCGTAGACGCGGGCGACGAAGTCGAGGTTTTCGAACACCGTCAGGTCGTCGTAGAGGCTGAAGCGCTGCGTCATGTAGCCGACCTGGCGGCGGATTTCGTGCGGCTGGGCGATGATGTCGTAGCCCAGACATTGCCCCGAACCGCGCGTCGGGCTTGAGCAGGCCGCAGAGCATGCGGATCGTCGTCGTCTTGCCGCTGCCGTTGGCCCCGAGAAACCCGCAGATTTCGCCCTGCGCGACTTGCAGGCTCAGGCCATCGACCACCTTGAGATCGCCGAAGCTCTTTCGCAATCCGCGGACGTCGATGGCGTAGTCGCTCATGGCGCCCGCGTCATCGACTTCGCCGTCATCGACTTCACCGTCATCGGCTTCACCGTCACCGGCTGGCCGGGATTGAGGAGCCTGGCCTCCGAGGACGGCGGCCGGGCCTCGGCAAGGAACACGAACTTGCTGCGCGTCTCCTCGGAATAGATGAAGGGCGGGGTGTATTCGGCCTGCGGGGAGAGGAACGAGATCGTTCCGCCGAGATCGGCCGGGCAATTGTCGCAGGAAAGGGCGACCTTGTCGCCGACATGCACCCGCGCGAGTTGAGGCTCGGGGACGAAAAAGCGCACGAAAATGTTCTCGGGCGGCAGAAGCGAGACGACCGGGGCGCCGGCTGCGAGCGTTTCACCGGGGAAGGCGATGACGTCGGCGACGATGCCGGCGTCCGGAGCAACGACCGACCGCTGATCGAGCCGCCACTGGGCCTGCTTCAACGCCGCCTCGAGCGAATCGACCATCGCCTTCTGCGCCTCAATCTCCGCCGCCCGCCCCATCGCCGCCTGAGCCGTCGCGAGCGTGGCGGTCGCCGCCGCGACCTTGGCCTGCGCCGATCGAAGCGTCGTCTCTTCCTGATCGACAGTCTGCTGGGTCGCCGAACCCGATTTGAGCAGCGCGGAGCTCCGGCGCAGATCCTCCTGCGCCCGGTCGCGCGCCGCTTCCGCGTCGCGAAGATTGGCCTTCGCCTGTTCGATCTCGGTAGGTTTGGCGGGCGACAGCAGATTGGCCAGCTGGTTGCGCGCCTGCTGCAGGAGCCGGCGCGCCTGATCGACCGCCGCACGGTCGTCGGCGGCGTCCTGTTCGAACAGAGGCTGGCCCTTTGCCACCCGGTCGCCGCGCGCGACATTGACGGCGGTTAGAAGCCCCTGCTGAGTCGGCCCGACCTTAACGAAATCCGCCTCCGCATAGCCCTGCCAGGCGATCGGCGCGGGCGCCCTCGGGCGAAACAGCGTCCAGCCGACGATCAGCGCAATCGCCGCGAGCGCCGCCATGACAAGGAATCGTCGACCCAAGGAACTTCGCTCGCGGCGGTCGCTGATGAAACATTCGGCCGGGACAGCCGCTCAGGAAGTCCCTTTAGCGGCATTTGGCAAAAAAGACATTGTGGCGGAACGACACGACCTATCCGCCCGCGCCTATTGCGGTTACCTCACACCCTGAGCGGCATCAGCACATAAAGCGCGGACGCGCCGTCCCGGTCCTGGATCAGCGTCGGCGAGCCCGGATCGGCGAGGCGGATCAGCGCGGTGTCGCCGGCGAGCTGGGCGACGATGTCGAGCAGGTAGCGCGCGTTGAAGCCGATGTCGATCGGCGGCGAATCGTAGTCGACTTCGATCTCCTCGCTGGCTGATCCCGAATCGGGATTGTTGACGGAGAGCGTCATCTTGCCGTCGGCGATGGCGAGCTTGATGGCCCGCCCTCGCTCGGAGGAGAGCGTCGAAACGCGGTCGACCGCCCGTTCGAACGGCTCCTTGTCGACCACGAGGCGCTTGTCGTTTCCCGTCGGGAATGACGCGCGCATAGTCGGGGAAGGTGCCGTCGATCAGCTTGGTGGTCAGCACCACTTCGCCGAACTGGAATCGCGCCTTGGCGGTGGAGATTTCGACCTTGACGTCCTGTGTCGGGTCCTCGAGCAGCTTCAGGACTTCGCTGACCGCCTTGCGCGGCGCGATGACGCCGGGCATGCCGGCCGACCCCTGCGGCGCCGGCGTTTCGACGCGCGCCAGGCGATGCCCGTCGGTCGCGACCGCGCGCAGCATCGTCGTTCCGCCGACGTCGACGGTATGCAGGAAAATGCCGTTCAGATAGTACCGCGTCTCCTCGGTCGAGATGGCGAATTGCGTGTTGTCGATCAGCCGCTTGAGCTCGACCGCCGGCAGGGTGAAGCGGTGCGAGAACTCGCCTGAGGTCAGATCGGGAAAATCGGACGCCGGCAGCGCCTGAAGATAGAAGCGCGAGCGCCCCGAGCGCACAAGGAGCTGGCCGGTGTCGGCGGCGATCTCCAGACTGACTTGCGCCCCTTCCGGCAGCTTGCGCACGATGTCGTAGATCACATGCGCCGGCACGGTCGTCGCGCCCGGTTGCGCCACGTCGGCGGGGACCTGTTCGGTCGCCTCGAGGTCGAGGTCGGTGCTTTTCAGCGTCACCTTGCCGTCGGCCGCCTCGATCAGCACGTTGGCGAGGATCGGGATGGTGTTGCGGCGTTCGACGATGCGGTGGACGTGGCTGAGAGCCTTGAGCAGGACGGACCGCTCGATGGTGACCTTCATCGCTTCAATCCCCTGTTCTTATGACGCCCGATGCGCTCTTTGTGGTTGGGGCCGCGGACTTTGCCAACGGGCTTCGGCCTTCGCAAGGGCGCGGGGCCGTCGAACTCCGCCTCGTCGCGGATATTCACCGTCCCGTCAATTCCTGCGAAAGCTTTACTGGCCCTTAAATCGCCGGCTTTAGGCTTCTCCCCTGCGGTGGGCGCGTTCCGGGTTGCTCGGCGGCGTCCTTGACTGGGATCGCGATGTTCGGCCGAGGCGGCAAAAAGAACCGGACGCGGATCGAGCCGCGCCTTGGCGGGCGCGCCGGACGATAGGCGACCTGCGCGCCGACCCGGCGGACCGGCCGCCCTCGGCGCGCCGGAAGGCGGCCAAGCCGCAGCGCGGCAGGAAAAGCCGAGGCAAGCGCCGCTCGCCGCTCGGCCGCCTTTTCTACTGGACCTTGGTGCTTGGCGTCTGGGGGCTCATCGCGTCCGGCAGGGCTCATCGCCTACGAGGCGAGCCAGCTGCCGCCGATCGACCAGCTCGCGGTGCCCAAGCGGCCGCCCAACATCGCCATCCTGGCCGACGACGGCTCGCTCATCGCCAATCGCGGCGACACCGGCGGTCCCGCGGTAAGGCTCATCGATCTGCCGCCGTATCTGCCGAAGGCCTTCGTCGCCATCGAGGACCGGCGCTTCTATTCGCATCTCGGCATCGATCCTGTCGGCATCTCGCGAGCGCTGGTGCGCGACGTGACCGGCGGGCGGGGCGTGGAGGGCGGCTCGACCATCACTCAGCAGCTCGCCAAGAACCTCTTCCTCACCCAGGAGCGGACGCTTGCCCGCAAGATCCAGGAGGCGATCCTGGCCTTGTGGCTCGAGCGCAGATATTCGAAGGACCAGATCCTCGAACTCTATCTCAATCGCGTCTATTTCGGCTCGGGCGCCTACGGGGTGGAGGCGGCGGCGCAGAAATATTTCGGCAAGAGCGCCCGCTTCGTCTCGCTGTCGGAAGCAGCCCTCCTCGCCGGCCTGATGAAGTCGCCGACCAGGCTCGCGCCGAATCACAACCTCGCCGGCGCCAACGAGCGCGCCGCCGAGGTCATCGCCGCCATGGCGGAGCAGGGCCAGATCACCCCGGCGATGGCCAGGATGGCGCTCGCCAACCCGGCGCATGTCTGGCGCGACAAGAGCGCGGGTTCAATCAATTACGCCGCCGACTATGTGATGGACGCGCTCGACGACACGGTCGGCGCGATCGACGAGGACATTGTCGTCACCACCACGCTCGACCCGAAGATGCAGGTCGAGGCCGAGCATGCGCTGACCGAAGAGCTCAACGCCAAGGGGGCGAAGTTCGGCGTCTCGGAGGGCGCGCTGGTCGCCGTCGATCCGAACGGCGCGGTCAAGGCGATGATCGGCGGTCGCAATTATGCCGAGAGCCAGTTCAACCGCGCCGTATCGGCCAAGCGCCAGCCGGGCTCATCGTTCAAGCCCTTCGTCTATCTCGCGGCGCTGGAGAAGGGCCTGACGCCCGACACGGTGCGCGAGGACGCGCCGATCTCGGTACACGGCTGGAACCCCGAAAATTACAGCCGCGAATATTTTGGCCCGGTCACGCTGACGAAGGCGTTGTCGTTGTCGCTGAATACGGTCGCCGTCCGGCTCGGCCTCGAGGTCGGGCCAAAGACGGTGGTCTCGGTTGCGCACCGGCTCGGCATCGCCTCCGAGCTCGAGCCGAACGCCTCGATCGCGCTCGGCACCTCGGAGGTGACGCCGCTCGAGATGGTCTCGGCCTACGCCGCCTTCGCCAATGGCGGCATCGGCGTCCAGCCGCACGTCATAATGCGGGTGCGGACCGCTAGCGGCAAGCAGCTCTACCTCCGCCGCAATGCGAATTTCGGCCGCGTCATCGATCCGCAGTACGTCCCGATGATGAACGCGATGATGGAGGAGACGCTTCTGACCGGCACTGCGCATAAGGCCGAGTTGCCCGGCTGGCAGGCGGCCGGCAAGACCGGAACGAGCCAGGAGTGGCGCGACGCCTGGTTCGTCGGCTACACGAGCTATCTCGTCGCTGCGGTCTGGCTTGGCAACGACGACAGCAGCCCGACCAAAAAGGTCTCCGGCGGCAACCTGCCGGTCGAGATCTGGAGTCGGTTCATGAAGGCCGCCCACCAGGGCGTCCCGGCGGCGGGACTGCCGCTCGGCATCTGGCGAAGCGGCGGGCCGCCGAATCCCTTCCCGCTCTCGCTGCCGCCGCTCGACCTCACCGGCGCCCCGGGGCCGACCCCGCCGCCCGGCGGCCGCGGCGGCGGGTCCCCCGCGAGCGCACCGCTGGCCGCCGGTCCGCTCGCGCCGACCCTGGCCTCGCTCGTGCCGGGCGGCCGCGCTTCGCCGACCCCGGTCGTCAACGATGCCCCCGTGCCGCCCGCGCCGATTCCCAACGTCGGCCAGCCAGGGGAGAGGACCAACAGCTTCCTCGACAAGATTTTCGGCAGGTTGTGAGGGCGAGGCGCTGTAGCCGCGATCGTGGATCGCGGCTGACCGGGTGATCGACCGCTTCTACAGGTTACCCAGGGATCGATCGTAAACAAGCAGCGCCTGCGACAGTTTCTGGAAGGCTCTGGCCCGGTGCGACAGGGCGAGCGAGCCATCCGGCGGCAGCCCGTGCTTTTCCGCCGCGCTCATCTCGCCGAAGGTGCGAACGTGGCCGTCGGGCCGGAATATCGGATCGTAGCCAAAACCTTGCGTTCCCCTCGGCGGGAAGAGCAGTTCGCCGTCGACGCGGCCGTCGAAGACCTCGACCCGCCCGTCTGGCCACGCTAGCGCCAGCGCGCTGAGTGAAATAGGCCCGCCAGGGCTGCGGCGCCCGGGCCGCGCGCAGTTCCCTCTCGATGCGGGTCATGGCGAGGGCGAAGTCCCTCGCGTCGCCGGCCCAACGCGCTGAAAGGACGCCGGGCGCGCCGCCGAGCGCCTCGACGCAGAGGCCTGAGTCGTCGGCGAGCGCGGCCGCGCCGGAGGCCCGCGCCGCGGCCTCCGCTTTCAGGACCGCGTTGTCGCGAAAGGTCGAGCCGGTCTCTTCCGGTTCGAGGAGTCCCAGCGCCGCGGAGCCGACAGCTTCGATGCCGAAAGGCCGCAGGAGATCGCCGATCTCGCGCAGCTTGCCCGCATTGTGCGTCGCCGCGACGAGCCGCTTGGGAAGGCAGAGCCTCGGAGGCGCTTTCGCGTTCATTGCGCCACGACCTTGTACCGCTGGCCGGCAACCAGCCGAACACCGCGCTCGAGGCCGTTGACGACGAGGAACTGGTCGAGGCTCTGGGGCAGGAACGTCATTCGCGCCGACATCGTTTCCGACGTATCTGAGGGGCCGGCGGCGACAATCTTGATCGTCTCCGCGGCGGCCATCGCCGAATCCTGCGCGTTGATCAGATGAAAGGATTGGAGCGAGGCGAGGAATTCCGCGTCTACGGCCGGAGAGAGCGTGTGCGCGGCGAAGATCAGCCGGTATAGCCTACCGTTGAGGCGGATCGCGCCAAGCCGAAAGCTCCATTGATCGCCCTTCGCCACCGCGGTAGCGGCCTCAAGGCCGCCGATCTGCATCGTCTCGACCGACGACGTCTTGACCCCGTCGATCCAGCCGGACTCGATCGCCGCCGCGATCGACGTCGAATTGGCGATCGGCACGCTGTCGAGCCGCAACGCCTCGCCTCCCGCCTGGCCGACGCCGATCAACGCGGAAGTCTGGTTCTCGAGGGTGAAGCCCTCCGGCGCCTGGAACGCGAATCCGAGCTTCGGATGGATGAATGTGGTTCCGCGCACGATGCCCTGCGAAGGATCGTCGCCGAAGGCGACGCCATCGATCGCCGAGAGATAGGGCTCGCGGCCGCGCGCGCCGGTTCCCAACGGGTCGATTGCGTGCGCTTCCGCAGTCGCCTGGGCGATCCGCTCCGGCGTCGAGGGGTGGGTCGCCATCATGTCAGGCCGGTCGGCGGTGCTCGCGCCCGACGTCGACTTGAGAGCGCTCCACTCGCCCAGGGCGTTGAGGAACCGCGCCGCGGCAAACGGGTCGTACCCGGCCTTGGCGATGTTCTTGATGCCGATCTGATCAGCCTCGAACTCCTGCTGGCGGGAGAAACGCGCGATCGACAGCTTCGAGCGGGCCTCGACTTCATCCTCGGGTTGCGAATGCTGCAACACCTGCTGGTTGACGCGACTGAACAGCGCCGTCGTCCTTTCGAACTCCGCGCGGAGAGCGGCGTGGCGGGCGGTGATGTGCGCGATCTCGTGCGCCATGACGGCGGCGATTTCCGACGTGTCGTCTGCAAGCGCGAGCAATCCTCGGGTCATGAAGATGTCGCCGGAGGGCAGCGCGAAGGCGTTGACGACGGGCGAATTGAGCAGCGTCACGCGATAGGGCGCGGGCGAAGCGCCCGAGGCAGGCGCGAGCTTCGCCAGAACGCCGTTGAGGTAGCTCTCTGTCGTTGGGTTGTAATATTCGCCGCCGAACGCCTCGATCAGGCGCTTGCGCTCTGGACTGACCGGAGCGCCGACGGCACTCGGCGCCGCAACGGCGGGAGCGACGTTGCTCGGAGCAGGCGGCGCTTCGATCGCGGCGCAAGCCGCCAAGACGAGGCTAAGGGCGGCCGCCACCGGCGCCAGGACACCCCGCCAGCGCCGGGCGTCGGCCGGCCGGATCGAGATCTGCAAGAACCGTTCGCTCATCGAGGCCGCTATTCTACTCCCTGGCGCGGACCGTTTCGATCATTGCCGGCTCATCTACCTCGATCGTCGGGCGAGGGCGATCGTCGAGCGCGCCGCGCGCTCGAATGACTGCTCCCGTGAGCCCCTCGACGGGACGGCCCTCTCGAGCGAGCGCCGGGGCGAGCTTCCGCGCGATGACGACCGTCGGGCCGCCGTACGGAACGAGGTCAAGATAGAGACGCGAGCGGGCAAAGCCAACTCTCCTCACCCGCCCCTCGACTACGATGAATTGTCCGTCGTGCGCCCTGAGGGCTGCGGCGTCCGAGGCTTCCACGATCGCGTAAGCGGGGTCGCGCCAGACGCCGAGCCAGGCCCGGCGCGCCTCGTTCTCGACTGCGAGACGGGCCGGCGCACAGGCGCGGGCCTCGAACTCAGGCCTGACCCGCGCATGGCCGGCGGCCAGCAACGCGATGGCGGTCGATCCGGTGGTCCCTGCGGAGATTTCCGGAATGGCGAGATCCGCCAGGGTGCGGTCCCAGCGATCCGTTCCGCTCGCCATGAGGTCGAGTTCGACCTCCCGGCCGACAAGCAGGCCGGATAAGAATTTTCGTGCGGCCGTCGCGGTTTGCGGGGAACCCCGCGTGGGAACAGGCGTGTCCAGACCGCCGAGCCGGACAATACGTCCGTCCTCGAGATGAATTCCGAGCCTTTCGTCGATGTCGACGACACGCACCGCGCCTGACGGCGTTCCGCACGCCGCTTGCGCCGGGACGACGAAGGCAAGGACGATGCATATTGCTCCGGCCTGAAGGCCAGGGCGGCCAGAGGATCCCCAGATCCGCTGACGAAGGCGAGGCGCGAGGCGCGAATTCATGCCAAAGCGTTTGCCCGCATCGTGCTCCTTCGTCTATAGCAATGAGGTCGGCCAGTCGCGTTTGCTGGTCAGGTCCCGGTAGCTCAGCAGGATAGAGCACAGGTT
>CAWGBJ010000008.1:0-275194 GCA_963820795.1 uncultured Alphaproteobacteria bacterium | reverse complement strand
GCGCTCGATCATCTTGGCCATAGCGGCCGAGTTTTTCGACGCCGGGGGCTATTTCTCCCTAAGACAGGCCCAGCGTCGAGAGAACGCGATCGGCCGCTTCGTAGGGATCGATGCCGGCGCGCGCGTCGTCTTGCAGCTCGCGATCGAGTCGCCGCTCCAGCCGCCCCAGCGCAAGCTGGCGCACTTGGTGCACGAATGCGTCGCGGCGCCGCCGTTCGATTTCGCCCGTTTCGTTGAGGTAGGCCATGTGACGCTCGACGGCGTTCCAGAGTTCGTCGATACCGTCGCCGGAGAGCGCTTGCGTCGCGACCAGTTCGGGAACCCAACCGGTAAACTGCAGCATCTCCATCATCGAGCGGATCTCGCGGCGAAGCTGGTCGGCCATCGGATGGTCCGATTTGTTGACGACAAAAACGTCGGCGATCTCCATGATGCCGGCTTTGAGCACCTGAATCGAATCGCCGCTGCCGGGCTGCAACGCCACCAGCGTCGTCTGCGCCAGCTCCGCAACGGCGACCTCGCTCTGTCCGACGCCGACCGTTTCGATGACGATCACGTCCAAGCCGAACGCATCCATGAGCAGCACCGCGTCTGCAGTCGCGCCCGAGAGTCCGCCGAGATGACCGCGGCTGGCCATCGAACGGATGAAGACCGACTCGTCGGTAAAATGCTCGGAGAGGCGAATGCGATCGCCCAGCAACGCGCCGTGCGAGAACGGCGAACTGGGATCCACCGAAACGACGCCGACGCTCTTACCCAGCGCACGCGCCTTACGCACTAGCCCCGAGGCAAGCGTCGACTTGCCGACGCCGGGCGGCCCGGTGAGGCCGATGGTCGTGGCGCGGCCGGTCTTGGTGAATAACGCGCGCACCAGGTCGCGGCCGCGTCCCGATTCGGCGTGCGATATGGCGCGCGCCAGCGCGCGCGGCTTGCGCGCTTCGAAATCGCGTAGCAGATCGGCGTCGGTAGTCAAAGCTTACCTCAGCATCGCGCACGAGAACGGCCCCACGGACTCCTCTCTCTTAGCATTAAGCAAGAGCGGACCTTCCTAGAAGCCAACTAGTCGCGCGGTGAAGTCGTTCGCATCGCGCTGTGCGGCGCTCTTGGCGCTAGGCGCGGTCGTCGCGTTCGCAAGACCGCAGGCTGCGCCGGCCGAGACGCTCGTGGTCCCGCTGACCGGCAAGCGGGTCCGCGACATTAAGACCGAGACGCTTTTTCACACCCTGATGCGCGACTTCTTTCTGGAAGACGACGCCACCACGTACGTGCAGACGGGCGACATCCCGGCGATGTGGCTGCGCGATTCTTCGGCGCAGACGATCCCGTACATACGCTATCAGGCGGCCTATCCGGTGCTGCGCGAACGTTTCGTCGGCGTAATCCAGCGCAACGCCCGCAACGTAATCACCGATCCGTACGCCAACGCGCTGACCGCCGACTACGGCATCTGGGAACGAAAGTGGGAAGTCGATTCGCCGGCGTGGCTCGCCGTCCTCGCTTCGGTATACTGGCGCTCCACGCGAGACCGCACCGTCTTCAGCAAAGACCTGCACCGTGCGTTGACGTCGATCGTCGCAACCTACCGGTGCGAGCAGCGCCATCGGGAGTGCAGTCACTACCACTATCCTCAGAGGACCTATAGCGATCCCGAATTTCAACGAAGCGACGGGGATGATCTGGAGCGCCTTCCGGCCATCCGACGATGCGGTTCGCTATGCGTTCAACGTTCCGGCCAACGCGTTGGCGGTGGTCGCGCTTCGCGACATCGTGCAGCTCGCGCAAGACGGCTACGGCGACGCCCATCTTGCCGAAGTGGCGCAATCGGTCGGCGCGCGCGCACAGGTCGGGATCGAACGGTACGGGCGATTCTACAATGCCGATCGCCACGCCTGGATGTACGCCTACGAGACCGACGGTTACGGACACTACAATCTCATGGACGACGCCAACATTCCCAATCTCACGACGCTGCCGTATATCGACTGGTGCTCCGCATTCGATGCGACCTATTTGGCCACGCGTAAGTTCGCCCTGAGCATGGACAATCCGTACTATTTTTCCGGGCGTTACGCGCAAGGGCTCGGTAGCCCGGCACACGCCGTTCGGTTTCGTCTGGCCGCTCGGCATCATCGGACGCGCGCTTACCGCGACGTCCTCGGCGGAAGTTGCGACGGCGATCACGACGCTGGCCGAAACGGACGGCGAGAGCGGGTTGATCCACGAAAGCTTCTATCCCGACGGGTATTGGCGATACACGCGCGACGAGTTCGGCTGGGCCAACGCATTGGGTGCCGAGCTATTCTTTCGCAGCCTCACAGCCGGCGATTCGGCGACCCAAATTCGCCTGGCGCGGACCGATTTTGCCCTTCCAAGTGCGCTCGACGACCCCGACGCTGGTGTCCAACATTACCCAGATTCAAAATGCAGCCGAGCTCGACGCGACGCTCGGGAGGCTCTTGCATTCGACGGGCGGCGTGATTCCGCGAAGACCCTAACTCGGCAAACCGCTATTGTAAGCCCCTAAGGGAAGCCGCGTAGCCTTTCGCCAAGCTTGGCCTTATGGATCAAGGATATTATCGCAGCTATCCGTCGATAGCGGGCGACCGCATCGTCTTTGTTTGCGAGGACGATATTTGACCGTCGCGGCGAGCGGCGGCGACGGCGTACGGTTGACGGTCAGTTTCGGCAGTTGTTCTTTTCCGCGGCTCTCGCCCGACGGCGCGTCGATTGCTTTCGTCTCCACCGATGAGGGAAATCCCGAGCTCTACGTGATGCCGTCGCGTGGCGGCGAGCCGCGCCGCCTCACCTTTCTTGGCGCCACCCTGGCACAGACGATCGGCTGGAGCCAAGACGGCAGCGAGATCTATTTCTGCGCGAATCCGACCACTTGGTATGAGGGAGAAACGCGTCCCTTTGCGATCTCCCCCGACGGCGGTACGCCGCGCGAGCTGAATCTAGGGCACGCCCGCTCGCTCGCTTTGGGCCCGACGGGCGAATGGTTATTGGACGCAACGCCGCCGACCCGGCGCGCTGGAAGCGCTATCGCGGCGGTACCGCCGGCGAGATTTGGGTGGACGCGGCCGGCAGCGGCATCTTCTCGCGGCTTACTCTGCCCGACGGAAATCCGTGCTGGCCGATGTGGATCGGCGATCGCATTTACTTCTTGTCGGATCACGAGGGCATCGGCAACGTTTATTCGTGCGCGCTGGACGGCGGCGAGCTGCGCCGGCACACCAACGAGAACGAGTATTACGTTCGCTTTCCCTCCACAGACGGCAAACGCATCGTCTACTCCAACGGCGGCACCATTTCGTTTTACGACATCGCTGCCGACGCGGTATCGCCGGTCGACGTGCACACGCACTCGACCGCACCGCAAACGGTGCGCCGCTTTGAAAATGCCGCCGAATCGCTGGAGGGATTCGCGCCGCACCCCGACGGCACGCAACTCGCCTTCGTTTCGCGGGGGCAGCAGTTTACGATGCCGCTCTTTGAAGGCGCCGTGACGCGACACGGCTCGGGAAGCGGTGCACGCACGCGCCTGACGCAATGGCTCGCCGACGGAGAGCATCTCGTCTACGTCACCGACGCCAACGGATACGAACAGATCGGCGTCTGCCGCGACGACGCATCGAACGAAGCGAAGCTCGTTACCAGTGCCGATATCGGACGCGTGACCGACCTGGTCTGCTCGCCTTCCGACCGCGTCGTGGCGTTCGCCAATCACCGCCACGAGCTGTGCATTCTCGATCTCGACGACGGAAACGTCCGCGTCGTCGACACTTGCCCGACGCACCGTATCGAAGAGCCGGCGTTCTCACCCGACGGGCGATTTATCGCGTACGTATGGTGGCCGGCGCAGGGAACGTCGATCATCCGCGTGGTGAAGGTCCGCTCGGGCAAGGTGCACGACATTACCTCGCCGCTGCGCATCGATCGCTCGCCAGTTTTGGACCCCGACGGCAAGTATCTGTACTTCATCTCGACGCGCGACTTCAACCCCGTCTACGACGCGCTTCAGTTCGATTTGAGCTTTCCCGCAGGCGAGCCGCCCATTCGTCGTCACCCTGCGCGACGACGTGCCGTCGCCGTTCGTCCCCAAGCCCAAGCCGATCCATCACGAGCACACTCGCGAACGCGAGCGGTCGGCTGCGGCCGATCACGAGAGCGCCCCCTATGCGCGAGAGGTCGGTGGTCAGGCTATCGGTGACGCCGTCGGCGAAATACTCCTGCTCGGGATCGCTACCCAAATTGGCGAAAGGCAGCACAACGATCGACAGACGCGGCGGCTTGCCATCGGGGGTCTGCGCCCCTACGGGCGCCAGCGTGCTTGGTGGAGGGGGCTTCGCAGCCAGGTCCGCCGAAGCGGCCTCGCGGATAGTGCCGACAAAGCGAAACCCTTTTCGGGAGGCTGTCTTTATGAGCCGCTGGTCCTCGCCGCTGTCGCCGACCGCGCTTCGGGCCGCGTTGATGCGGCTGGTCAGGGTCGATTCCGAAACGACCCGGCCGTCCCACACTGCTTCGATCAGCTCGTCTTTTGTAACGACGCGGCGGCGGTTGGTAATGAGAAAGGCGAGCACATCGAAAACTTGAGGCTGAACGGCGATCGGCCGGTCGGCTTTCAGCAATTCGCGGCGATCCGTGTCGAGCGCGTAGTCTTCGAAGAGATAGAGCATCGCCGCCCCGTCCTGCCCCGCGGGGACTTTCTACTCCGCTTGCACGCGAGAATCGAGCGAAGCGAGGGAAAATCGGGCTTCCAAGCCGAACGGCGGAATCCGTCCTTCACGGCGGTCTGCTGGGGCTTCAATGAATGCGTGCTTTGGGTGGGACTCGAAACCTTCAAAGCGTTGTCAATAAAGTACCGCTTCCCGCCCAATTGAGGCGTCCAAGGCAACGATCCGCAACGGGTGTTTTACGTCGGTTCGAGAGGTTCTTCTTTTGCGCAAATACCCGTCGTTCGCCGACCGCATAACGCACGGTTGCTGTCGTGCGGCAGTTAGTTAGGGCCGTTTCCACCCACCGTAGAATGCGGCTACTCCATTGAGGCGGAGCAAGCGTTGCTCGGCGGATTGCTCGCCAGCACACTGTTCAACCAATGCCTCGAGGTCGTCCTCGACGCTCATATAACGGCCGGAAAGCGTGTCAGCATCACCAGGGGTCGGTGCGTGGCCGGGCGACGATGGGCAAGCCGAAGATTGCCGACGCTCGTTGGGATGCCGCTCGCGCGAAATCATTAGCCTCATATCGCGGACTACGAAGAAAGGACTGGCGTTCGGTTCGAAAGAGAGCGTGTGTAGGGACGGCAGCCGGGCGGGAGGAGCCGCACGGTTGATCCTATGCCCCGGCGTTCGCGCCGAACCGGGGCTCGTGTCAGTGAGGGGCCTGGATTGGCCGGGCCCGTCAAGACGCGAAGGGTTTATCCATGTCCATCAAGCTCACCGACACGCAGCTCATGATGCTGAGCGCTGCTGCGCAGCGCAACGATCGCTATCTTGTCGCCGCGCCGAACCTGAAAGCCGCCGCGGCGCAAAAGATCGCTAGCAAACTGATCGGCGCCGGCCTCGTAAAGGAGATCAGGGCGAAAGCCGAAGCGCCCGTCTGGAGACGCGATGACGATGCCGGGCTGTCCTATTCGCTGAAACTGACCGCCGCAGGGGCGAAGGCGATCGCGATCGACGAGAGCGCGGAACCGGGAAATGTCGACGACGATGGCGACTTGCGGAAGGAAGTCGCGCCGGCGTGCTCGTCATCACATGAGCATTCGGCCCCTGCTCCTTCATCGGCGGGAGAGAACGGGACTGCGCCCCGGCGCTCATCTTCTCCGCGAGGCGGGACGAAGCTGGCGCGGGTCGTCGAACTGCTTCGACTGGATCGCGGCGCGAGCATCGACGAGCTGATCGCCGTGACGGGCTGGCTTCCGCACACGACACGCGCAGCACTGACCGGCCTGCGCAAGCGCGGCTTCGTGACGGCAATCGATCGGTCTGACAAAGAGCGCGGTTCGATCTACCGCATCGAAAGGGGTCCTGCCGCCGAAGACAACGCAGCCGACCACTCCGACGTAGCGCAGGCCGACGTCGCGTCTCTCTCGAAGAAGATGCGCCGCGAGGCGAAACCCAAAGCGAGTCGAGCGGCGTGATGGCGATGCGCCGACTTTCGGGTGACGTCGGCGAGGCATCGCCGCCGTCGGCGCCGCGATCGGACAATGCAGGGTCGGTCGAGGACGTGATCGCGGGCCTGGCCGATCTCGACGCAAATGGGCTTCGACTGCAATGGCGCAATCATTTGGGCGGGACCCCTCCCGCCCATTTGCCGCGTTGGCTGCTCCTCGAAGTCTTGGCGTATCAGATCCAGGTCGCCGCACTCGGCGGTCCCGACAAAGCGACGTTGCGCGTCATTCGCCAACCGAAAGGCCAAACGCTCGACTCCGCCGAAAGCGGTCCGTTTGAAACCCGCATTCCCTCGACGCGGGAGGGGGTCGATCTCAGAGCGGGAGCGGTGTTGGTCCGCGAGTGGAAGGGCAAGCTGGAAAGGGTGATGGTCCTGGAAAAGGGCTTCGCCTGGAATGGCAAGTCCTATTCCAGCCTTTCGCAGATCGCCAAGGCGATGACCGGCACAGCCTGGAACGGCCACCGCTTCTTCGGCTTGCGAACGGCGACGTCCGACCGCGCTGCGCAAGCTCGCCACGGGCTGGTGAGGGAGGCGACTGCCAGGCCGGATGTCGCATCGGACGGACCTACAGCAAGCAAACAGGTCGGTCGTCGCCGCTCCTTACCAAGAGAAGCGGTCGCATCAGCCGCAGGGAGCGCGGTGTCCGCATGACCGAGGAAGCCGTCGCAACGGCGCGGCGGCGGCGTCATGAAGCCCGCCAATCCCAAGGCGACCTTGCGCTGCGCCGTCTATACCCGCGTCTCGACCGAGCACGGTCTGGAGCAGGAGTTCAACTCGCTCGACAACCAGCGGGAAGCATCAGAGGCCTACATCAAGAGCCAGGCCCACGAAGGCTGGAGGCTGATGCGGGACCGCTACGATGACGGCGGCTTCTCAGGCGGGTCGATGGAGAGGCCCGCTCTCAAGAAGCTGCTGGACGCCGTTCGCGCGAGACGGATCGACGTCATCGTCGTCTACAAGGTCGACCGGCTGACCCGCTCGCTCGCCGACTTCGCCAAGCTGGTCGAGCTCTTCGACGAGCATCAGGTGTCCTTCGTCTCGGTCACCCAGGCGTTCAACACCACGACCAGCATGGGGCGGCTGACATTAAACGTCCTCCTGTCGTTCGCCCAGTTCGAGCGCGAAGTCACCGGCGAACGCATTCGGGACAAGATCGCCGCCTCCAAGAAGAAGGGCATCTGGATGGGTGGGGTGGTTCCGCTCGGCTATCGGGTCGACAATCGGGCGCTCCATGTCGTCGAGGAGCATGCCGCCTTCGTCCGCGACCTCTTTCGGCGCTATCTCGAGATCGGCAGCGTCGTGCGGCTCAAGGCTGCTTTGGACCAGGAGAACGTCCGGCTGCCCATTCGAACCGACGGCAGGGGCAAGACGACCGGAGGCGGGCTGATCAGCCGAGGGCATCTCTACAAGATCCTGTCGAACCCGATCTACGTCGGTCGGCTGACCCACAAGGACCAAGTCCATGAAGGCCTGCATGACCCGATCGTCGATCACGAGAGCTGGAACCGGGTCCAACGCCTGCTTGCCGAGCATGCCCAAGACAGAGCGGGATCGCGCCGAGACTCTGACGCCATGCTTGCCGGTAAGCTCTTTGATGATCGCGGGAACCGGATGAGCCCGAGCCACGCGACCAAGCGCGGACGTCGATACCGCTACTATGTCTCGCAGGCGATCCTCCAGGGTCGCAAGGAGGATGCGGGAGTCCGTCGCCCGTGTCCCGGCAATGGAGCTCGAACGACGGGTCGTCGAGGCGGTGCGAGGCGCCGCGCCCACGGATCGTCGCGAGCGTTCGATCGAAACGCAGATCATCTGTCGCGTGTCTGACCCCCGTCCCGACGACGCCATCGACAGCGACGCAGTCGGCTCGTCCCCCTGCGCCCTCGATCCCGGCGCCGACCTTCGCGCCGCCGTCGAGCGCATCACGATCCGCCGGGCAGCATTGGAGATTCAGCTCGCTGAAGGGACCAAGCGCGGACGTCGATACCGCTACTATGTCTCGCAGGCGATCCTCCAGGGTCACAAGGAGGATGCGGGAGCCGTCGCCCGTGTCCCCGCAATGGAGCTCGAACGACGGGTCGTCGAGGCGGTGCGAGGCGCCGCGCCCACGGATCGTCGCGAGCGTTCGATCGAAACGCAGATCATCTGTCGCGTGTCTGACCCCCGTCCCGACGACGCCATCGACAGCGACGCAGTCGGCTCGTCCCCCTGCGCCCTCGATCCCGGCGCCGACCTTCGCGCCGCCGTCGAGCGCATCACGATCCGCCGGGCAGCATTGGAGATTCAGCTCGCTGAAGGGACGGCGGGAGACGCATCCGGATCGGATCATTGTCGTTCCGTGGACGCCACCATCGCCCTATCGACGCCGCCAGATCATCCAGGGGCAAGGCGAGCAATCCGCTGCGGTGCGTCCGATGCGAACCAAAGCACGCGGGGTTCTTATCGATGCCCTCCGCGACGCCCATCGTTGGCTCGACGAACTGACGACAAATTCGAGCCACACGATCGAGTCCATCGCTGCCCGCGAGAAGAAGACCGAACGCTCGATCCGCCTGACGATGTCGCTCGCCTTCCTTTGTCCGACCCTAGTCAAAGCGGCGATCGACGGACGGCTGCCGCGCGGCTTCGGTGTCAAGCGGCTGATGGACCTTCCGATCGCATGGTCGGATCAGTGGTCCGTGCTCGGTCTCAAGGCGCCCGCATCGGCCTGATCGAAACCCGATCGGCTCAACCCATCATTCGCCGCACGCAAGTCTCAATCCGAGATCGGGGCCGCCGTCAGGTTGTCCGACGCTCGTTGCCTCACTAGGTCCAACCGGCGCATTTGGGAAACGGAATTTTGCGGCCAGAGACTCGCCGTCGCGTTCCGGCGCAAGAGGCCGGACAAACCCGCCTAGTGGCCGTCGCAGACCGTGCTCGGCCCTGCTAACGCTTTATAAGGTCGCGAGATTTCGGAACCTTGGAAACCACCGCCGCTCACGAGGACTTCCTGGTGGAGCTGAGGGGATTCGAACCCCTGACCTCTGCAGTGCGATTGCAGCGCTCTCCCATCTGAGCTACAGCCCCGTCCGCGCGGGTGTTTAGGCGCGCGCCTATTCCCTGTCAATTGCGTCGACGGGGTCCGGATCCTCGCCTCGCGGCCGGCGGGACGGCGCTTCGGATTTGAGGAGACTGCATGCTTCCGCTGATCAAACTGATCCTCACCATCCTCGATCTCTACAAGATCGTCATCATCGCCGGCGCGGTGCTGTCGTGGCTTATCGCCTTCAATGTGGTCAACATCCGCAACGACTTCGTCCGGGCGATCTGGAACCTCTTCATCGCGCTCACCGATCCCTTCCTGAAGCCGATCCGCAGGTTCCTGCCAAACACCGGCGGCATCGATATTTCGCCGATCATCCTCCTTCTCGCGATCATGTTCATCCAGTGGATCATCCAGGACGACATCGCGCCGCTGTTCTACTGATCCGGCCAAGACAACGGCAATGAGCATGGGCTCCAAGACCGCGTCCGGCCGCTTTTTCGAGGACTTCCGGCTCGGCGAAATCATCCGCCACGCGACCCCGCGCACGCTCGGCGAGGGCGACGCCTCGCTCTACGCGGCGCTCTACGGTTCGCGCTTTGCCCGCGAGAGCGCCGAGACTTTCGCCCGCGCCATCGGCTATCCGGCGCGGCCGATCGACGACCTGCTCGCCTACCACGTCGTCTTCGGCAAGACCGTGCCCGATATCTCGCTCAACGCCGTGGCCAATCTCGGCTACGCCGACTGCCGCTTCCTCAAGGCGGTCTATCCCGGCGACACGCTCTCCGCCTCGTCCGAGGTGATCGGCCTCAAGGAGAACTCGAACCGCCAGACCGGCGTCGTCCATGTGCGCTCGCGCGGCCTCAACCAGCGCGGCGAGACGGTCGTCGACTACGTGCGCTGGGTGATGGTGAGAAAGCGCGATCCGGAGGCCAGCGCGCCGGAGCCGCAGACGCCGAAGCTGCCCGAAGCGGTCGCCGTCGCCGAGCTCGGGGCCGCCTGCCCGCCGATCGACCGCGCCGCCTTCGATACCGCGCTCAGCGGCTCGCCCTTCCTGTTCGAGGACTATGTCGCCGGCGAGCGGATCGACCATGTCGACGGGATGACCGTCGAGGAGGCGGAGCACATGATCGCCACCCGCCTCTACCAGAACGTCGCCAAGGTGCATTTCAACCAGCTGAGCGAGGGCCAGGGCCGGTTCGGGCGGCGGCTGATCTACGGCGGCCACGTCATCTCGCTCGCCCGGGCGCTGAGCTTCAACGGGCTCGCCAATGCGTTCCATATCGCCGCGATCAACGCCGGACGCCACGTCGCGCCGCTCTTCGCCGGCGACACGGTATTCGCCTGGAGCGAGATCAGGGCAACGGCCCCGCTTCCCGGGCGCGACGATGTCGGCGCGCTCCGAGTGCGCACGATCGCGACCAAGAACCGCGGCTGCGCCGATTTCCCTTCGAGCGCCGGCGACGGCTACGATCCGAGCGTCGTGCTCGATCTCGACTATTGGGCGCTTGCGCCGCGCCGGCTCTGACTTCCCATGCGCCTGCCCGCCGACGCCACGCTGATCGTCGTCGACGCCAGGCCGTCCCAGGCGTCGAACGAGCCGCCGGCGGCGGCCAACGTCGCGGCGCTGATCGCCGCCTGGCGGGCGGAAGCCCTGCCGCTGGCGCACGCCTTCGCGTCCGCGCGGAACGAGCGGCGCGAGGACCCCGAGGGCGAGATCGTCGTCGCCATGAGCGCGGCCAGCGCCTTCGCCGGCACGGCGCTCGAGATCCGGCTCGACGAGATCGGCGCGACGACGCTCGTCCTCTGCGGCGCGCCCGACGCCGTCGTCGCGACGTCGCGCGAGGCCGGCGAGCTCGGCTACCAGGTCTTCGTCGTCGCCGACGCCTGCCCGTCGGCCGGAGGCGATCAGGTTGCGGCGCTTGCCGGTCTCAGCCCCGAATTGGCGACCCTGGTCGATGCCGCTTCGACGCTCAGCACCGCCGCAGCGGCCAAGGCGCGCCTGCGCTGGCAGGCGGAGCGCGCCCGTAGCCGCTGAGCCCGGGATTTCTCGAAGGAGACGACTTGCGGGATAGGTCGGCTGTATGCGGCCGGCTTTGAAGTCGCGGGCCGCGGCGCCTCGGCGCAGGTCGTTTCACCCAATCGACTCGCGTCCCTTCCATTTCTTTCCGGACGCTTGCAAAAGCTGCGATTTGCATTGCAATGGCCTGCAAACGGCCTGCAATTTCTTGCCAAAAATTGCAATTCCTGTCCCGGATTCTAGACTTATCAAAGGCTTATGGGCGAATGGAAGGGGAAAAAGAAGGGAGGAAGCAACTCCCAAGGATGGCTCCCGTCGATCTCGACCTGAGGCGCCCGAAGAGGCCTCGACGGACGCTCGCTCGAGCGCCCCCTTGGCCAGCTCGGCCCGGCGCGCCGCGGCCAATTGAGCGATCGCGGTTGGCTAAATCGGGGCGGCGGCAGGCGCAGCGATGGCGACAATCAAGGCGTCTTGAACACATGACGCAATTGTAGAGGATATTCTGATTATCTGCAAGAGATTGTCGGCACTTTATTATTAGACCCTGGCGGACCCATTTCGAAAGCCAACGCGTCATGGCCGGGTCAAGCCTGGCTTGACCCGGCCCATCCACGCTGTTCCGCTTGTCGAGGAGTACTCATCTTTGCAGCACGGATCGTTGATGTCTGACGGTATTTTGCAGCACTTCTGCGTGGATGGCCGAGTTAAGCCGGCCATGACGCCCGCGCTGCCCGAAAATCCGTCCCGGTTACCGCCAGCTCACTGAGAGCCACCTTCACGCGAAGGCAAATCGGCAGTCTCTGGCTTCCCAGCGATCCTCTTCCTTCGCCAGGGCTTGCGCGGAGCAGTTCGGCGAGGCGCAGGAAAGTCTCTTTCACATCCAATCCCCTACACTCCAACGCACACGCTGCCGCGTAGCAGCGCAGAAGGCTCACAGTAGGTTGCGACGATTGGTCCTGACCATGATCGCCGACGCTCATTGTCGTCCATGTCGCACCGGGCTACCGAAGCAAAGAGTGAACGACTTGGAGATCCGACGATGAAGGCGCGCGCACGATGCATCGGGCCGGCTTTGGCCATCCTTGGCGTTGTGGGGGCCGGCCTCAGCCCCCTTGCACGCGCAAACGCCGACCGTCTATCTGCCGAAGTTCCACGACGAGGCGACCAAGCTCAGCCCCGACGGCAAATTGGGGCAAGTGCTGAGCAGGCAAAGCATTCCGACCACCCTCGCCGGCGCCGACGCTTGGCTTATCGCCTACGTTTCCTCGGATGCGCTCGAGAGAAAGACCGTCGTGACCGCGCTGGTCGTGGCGCCGAAGGGCGACATTCCGGAGGAGGGGCGCCCGATCGTCTCGTGGGCGCACGGCACGACGGGGACCTCCGAAAACTGCGGCCCTTCGCAACTGATCAACCCCGCACAGCCGCTGAACCAGTATCTGTTCGTCGGCGGGAATTCGTGGACCGACTATGGCGTTCCGGCGATCGAGACCTTCATCAAGGAGGGATACGCGGTCGTCGCCACCGATTACCAAGGATTAGGCGGCGGCGGCGTCCATCAGTACGCCGTGGCGACGACGCAAGGGCGCGACGCCATCAACGCGATCCGGGCGGTCGGCGCGATGGGGCTCGCCGGCGCCAACAAGAAGGCGGTGGTTTACGGCTGGTCGCAGGGCGGCGGGGCAACGATCGCGGCCGCGAGCCTGTCGGACACGATCTCGCAGAGCGGCACGGCCTACGACGGAATCGACATCGTCGGGTTTGTCGCGCTGGCGCCGCAGGACGTGGCAGCTCTTGCGCCCAAGATCCCGTCCGACCCCCTGGCCGCCGGCAAGACTTTCGCGATCTTGGTTGGCGCCTTCTCGGACAATGTCTTCAACTTCACCCATCTCGCGATGACGCTTTGGGCGAACACGGCCGCGTTTCCCGATCTCAAACTGACGGACGTGTTCACCGACGCAGGCGCGAAAGCCGTCGACGCCATCATGCGTGGGAAATGCGTCCATGGCGCCGCCGACACAATCAACTTCACCTTCGGGGATGCTTACAAGAGCATGTTTGAAGGAAAAACCGTCGAATACGCAGGCCTGGGTCAAGGCGCTCATCGACGGCAGCGTTCCGCGCGAGAAACCCGTCGCACCAGTGATCATCTTCTGGGGGACCAAGGATACGGTCGTCCCCCCGGTCATGGGCAAGCTCTACCAAGATCAGATGTGCGCTCTGGGCGGCAACGTCACGCGCGTGAAGCTCGCCGGAGAGCCGACGCATTACTCGACGCCCGCCGCCTCCGAGGCGCTCTACCTGCCGTGGATCAAGGACCGGTTCGACGGCGTCCGGCGCCGGACGGCTGCAAGGCGGCGGAATGACAGGTTCCGCACGGCGCCCGTATTGCCCTCGTCCTGACGCCTGGTAGCTCAGCCTGAAGTTATCGTGCGGCTGCCGCCTCCAAGGAGGAGCGATCCGTGAACGGTCAGCCCCCTCCGCCGAATTTCCGTTCCCCGGCCACCCAGGTCTCGCTGACCTTGATGTTGGCGATGGCGTCCGCGCTCACCTTGGAGGGATCGCTCTCGAGGATCGTCAGATCGGCCTCCTTGCCCGGCTCGAGCGTGCCGATCGAATCCTCGAGGCCAATCTGCCGCGCGGCGTGGATCGTGATCGCCTTCAACGCCTCATCGATCGTGACCGCCTGGTCGGCGCCGATCACCGAATTGTCGATGACGCAGCGGCGGGTTACGGCGATCTGCACCAACCGCAGAGGGCCGGCCGGGGAGACCGGCGCGTCGGTGTGCAGGGAGAATGCGATGCCCGCCTTCACACAGGCGGCCATGGGCTCCATGAACTCAGTCCGCTCCGCTCCCAATATCTGGTCCCGATAGGCCGCGCCATACAGGTGCAGAAGGTCTGGAAGGAAACTGGGCTTCGCGCCGAGCCGCTTCATTCGATCGAGCTGGTCCTGACGCGCCATCGTCGCGTGCTCCACCAGGCTAAGTCCCGTGGCCGGATTGGGGCCGTACGCCTGTTCGATCGCGTCGAGCGCGTCGTCGATCGCTGCGTCGCCCTGGCAGTGGATCAAGATCGGCCACCCGGCCTGCTTGGCCGCGTCGCACAGTTTAGCCATCTGAGACGCGGAGTAGTTTGATTTGCCTCTTTTCGTCTTGTGCAAGTAGGGCTTCGTCTGCGCGACGGTCTCGGCCTGGTTCGAGCCGTCCGCCCAGAATTTCATGCCGTAGAGCGAAAACCGGCTGTCGGGGATCTTCCTCGCCTTGGCGCCGGGCCCAAGCGACGTAAAGGCCTTGCTGGCCTCGACCGAATCCGTGCTCAGGCTCGCGCTCATCCGCACGTCGAGCGTGTTGGACAGCTTTGCGAGCGGCTCAATCCAGTCCGGCTTGATGGTGCCGGGCTCGTGCAGCGTCGTATTGCCGGCGGCTGCCGCCTGTTTCGTATAGGACGCGAGGGCCGTGGCGATCCGCTCGGTCGTAACGGCGGGAGCCGCGAGGGCGATGAAGCGGAGCAGCGCCGGTTCTTCGTACATCAGGCCATTCAAATTGCCGTCTGGCGCGCGGCCGAAATGGCCACCGCCGGGGAGTTCGCCCACATCCTGTGGGATTTTGGCGAGCTTAAACGCCATGGCGTTCGCGGCGCCGACGTGCCCGTTCACGTACAAGATGAAGATCGGATGCTGGGTCGAGATCGCGTCCAGCTCCTGCATCGACAGATCGCCGCCCTGCAAGAGGTTGTCGTAGGCGCCGGCGCGAATCCATTGGCCCGGCGGCGTTTTCGCGGCTGCCGCTTTCAGCCCGGCGAGCGCGTCGGCGCGATTCGAATATTTTGCGTAGCCGATATTAAGCAGCAGATCGGCGAACAGCGCGGAGAGGACAGTGTGATGGTGCGGGTCGATGAACCCCGGGAATACGGCGCGGCCCTGAAGGTCGACGATCCGGCTCGCGCCGCGCGCGAGCGAGGACACGTCGGAGGCCGATCCGGCGGCGAGAATCTTTCCGCCGCCGATCGCGAGCGCCTCGACCGGCTGCCCGCCGGCCGTCATCGGATAGATCGTCCCGTTGCGAAAGATCGCGTCCGCGCCGTCGGCGGCATGGGCTTCGCGTTCGGCCGTCATTGCGGCGGCTGCGGCCCCCGTCGAGATGGCGTAGGCCAGGAACCGGCGCCGGCTCGGCGCGGCTCGCCAGAGGCCGGAGGTCAGTTGATCGGTTATCAGGGAACTCACGCACGCGCGGCACATCGGCGGCTCCTAAAATCGCAACGGAGGCTTGGCCGTGTCACGGCGCCCAGGTGAACCGGCAATCGAAACTATGTCCCCGCCGTTTACGAAAGGCTTGCGTCAACCAAATTTCCGTTCCCCCGCCACCCAGGTCTCGCTGACCTTGATGTCGGCGATCGCGTCCGGGCTCACCTTGTAGGGATCGCTTTCCAGGATTGTGAAATCCGCTTCCTTGCCCTTTTCCAGCGAGCCGAGGCGGTCGCCCTGCCCAAGCTGACGGGCCGCGTCGATCGTCACGGCGCGGATCGCGTCGTCAAGCGAAACGGCCTGATCGGGGCCGACCACCGACTTGTCGATGATGCAGCGGCGCGTCACCGCGGTACTGATGAGGGCGAGCGGGCCCTGCGGCGAGCAGGGGGCGTCGGTGTGCAGCGTGAACGGCAGGCCGGCCTTCACACAGGCTCCGGCCGGGTCCATGAAGGCCGCGCGCTCGGGGCCGAGCAGCTGATCGCGATAGGCCGCGCCGTAGAAGCGCACGTGGTTCATCAGGAAGCTCGGCTGCACGTTGAGCTTCTTCATGCGCAGAATCTGGTCGGGGCGCGCCATCGTCGCGTGTTCGATGCGGTTGACGCCATAGTCGGTTGAGCCCGAGTAAGCCGCCTCGATCGCGTCGAGCGCAATGTCGATCGTGTAATCGCCATTGCAGTGGATCTGGATCGGCAGGCCGAAGGCCTTAACCTCGGCGACCATCTGCTTCATCCGGGCCGCGTCGAAGTTCGGCGAACCCTTGGAGGTCGAGTTCAGATAGGGCTTTGTCTGCGCCCCGGTCTCGGTCTGGTTGGAGCCGTCGCCGACGATCTTCACGCCGTAGAGCGAGAACAGGGAATTGTCGACGGTCCCGCCCTTTCCAAGGCCGAGGTTGCGCCAGGGCGTCAGGCCCTTCATGTCGTCGAACATCACGCTCGCGCTGGTGCGGCAGGCGAGTGTATTCGAGAGCTTCGCGAACGGCTCGATCCAGTCCGAGCGGATCGTGCCGGGCTCGTGCAGCATCGTGTTGCCGACAGAGGCGACGAAATGCGAATAGCTCGCGATCGCCTTGGCCGCGACTTCCGGCGTGATCTTGGCGAGGAAATGGACCGCGAACTTGAGCATCGCGCTTTCCTCGTAGACCATGCCGTTGAGCTTGCCGTCTGCGCCGCGGCCGAAATGACCGCCGCCCGGCAGTTCGCCGACATCCTCGCCGATCCCCGCGATTGTGAACGCCTCGCTGTTGACGCAGGCGTCATGCAGATTGACGTACCAGATGAGGACCGGGTGATCGCTCGAAATTTCGTCGAGTTCGTTGCGCGTAAAATCGCCGCCCTGCAGCAGATTGTCGAAATTAGCGCCGACGATCCACTGCCCCTTCGGCGTGGTCGCCGCCTCCTGCTTGAGGTGCGCGACAAGTTTTTCACGGGTCGGATATTTGGCGTAGCCGACGTCGTCGAGCAGTTCGGAGATCAGCGAAACCGCAATCGTGTGGCAGTGCGGGTCGATCAGGCCCGGCAGCAAGCGTGCGCCCGGCGAGATCGATGACCTTGGTGTCGCCCGTTTTGAGGCCCGACAGCGCGCTCTCGTCGCCGACTGCGAGAATAGCGCCGCCCTTGACCGCGAGCGCGGAGGCGACCGGCGCGCCGGCCAGTGGACGGATCGTCCCGCCACGCAGAATGAGGTCTGCGCCTTCGTCCGCGGCGAAGGCCGCAGCGGCCCCGACGCCGGTCAGCGCCGAGGCCGCAGCAACCGAACACGCCATGAACGCGCGTCGGGTGGGCATGCCCGCCGCTTTGCCGAGCAGGCCGGCGATCCCGCCGGAATGGAACTCGTCTCGGAGAATGAGCTGACTGAAACACCCGCGGCACATCGTGAAGCCTCCCAAGCCGAGCAGTCCGCGCGATGGCGGCATCTCGTACATGGCCAAAAATGGTTCGCAAAGGGAACTGAAAAAGTGAACAAACCTAATCGTTGTTCGCCGGAAGTCCGCACAAAGCCCGGCCAACGCGTCCAATCGCGGAGGGCCGCTTGACCACGGACGACGGCCCTGACCCGCGGCGCGCCACGAACGGAGGCTAGATCAGCCCTTGGGCGCTCCCCTGGCCGCTTCGGTCAGGGCCGCGACGAGGTAAGGCGCAAAGGTCCGCCAGACCTCGGCGTGGAACGCGTCCTCGCCGCGGCGCCAAAGCACGATCTCGGCCTTGTCGAAGATCGTCCGGGTCGCCATTCGGATCGGGAAAGCGGTCAGGCGCAGGTCGAGCGGGCAGCCGGCGCTGAGCGCCCGCGCCGCGCTCGCGCCGCGGACGAGGAGGCCGATCTGGCGGTCGGAGACGTCGACGAGGCTCAGCGGCGCCTCCCGCAGCTGAGCCTCGAGCGCCGATTCGAGCGGCCCTGGGTCGGCGCCCTCGGCGATCAGGAGCCATTCGTCCGGCCCGAGCCACAGCGCGGCGCGCGAATTCGTTTCGCCGGCTTCTCCGAGCTTCGCCGGCAGGTCGGCGCCAAAGGCCTGAGAGCACTGGACGCGAGCCGTCTCGTCGCCGCGAAAGACGAAGCGCGCCGCAGCGGGCGCCTCGGCGAGCGCGAACCTTTCCCCGGCCGGCAGCGTAACGCCTTCGATCGGCGAGCGCGCATGAAGCGGAATGGTCGGCGTGGAGGCGTCAGACATGCAGGCGCTTTCCCTCCTTGTCGTAGAAGATCGGCGCCGTGACGCTAACCGGGATCGCCCTCTTCGGCATCGGCACGAAGAGTTTCGCCCCGAGCCGCGAGCGGCCCGCCGCGACCAGCGCCAGCGCGATCGAACGCTCGAGCGTCGGGCTGCGATAGGACGACGTCACATGGCCGAGCGCGGGCGAGCCGGTCGCCGGCGTGGCGCTCCCGGTCACCTGTGCGCCCTCTTCCAGGACGACGTCCGGGTCGTCGGTCAGGAGGCCGACGAGCTGCTTGCGATTCTGGGCCAGCATGTCCGGGCGGGTCAGCGAACGCTTGCCGACGAAATCCTTCTTCGTCTTGCCGATCGCCCAGTCGAGACCGAGATCGGCGAGCGTCACCGTGCCGTCCGTCTCCTGGCCGACGATCACATAGCCCTTCTCGGCGCGCATCACATGCATGGCCTCGGTGCCATAGACGGCGCCGCCTTGCTTCTCGGCCTCGCGC
The DNA here is from genome assembly GCA_963820795.1 of uncultured Alphaproteobacteria bacterium. Taxonomy (GTDB): domain Bacteria; phylum Pseudomonadota; class Alphaproteobacteria; order Rhizobiales; family Beijerinckiaceae; genus Roseiarcus. The sequence goes on along the minus strand of CAWGBJ010000008.1, from coordinate 256,585 downwards.
CAGGTCGCCTCCCAGACCGCGCGGCCGTAGCCCGCGGGAACGTTGATCTCGTAGCCGAGCTCGCCGGTGAAGCTCATGCGCATGAGCCGCGTCGGCACGCCGCAGACGCGCGCCTGACGCACGCTCATATGCGGGAAGGCCTCATTGGCGAGGTCGACCCCCTCGACAAGCGGGGCGATCGTTTCCCGAGCTTTCGGCCCCTGCACGGCGATCACCGTCCATTGCTCGGTCGTCGAGGTCAGCCAGACCCGGAGATCGGTGAATTCCGTCTGAAGGTAGTCCTCCATTTGCGCCAGCACGCGCGGCGCGCCGCCGGTCGTGGTCGTCACATGAAAGCGCTCGGGTCCGAGCCGGGCGATGACGCCGTCGTCCATCAGGAAGCCCGCTTCGCTCAGCATGAGGCCGTAGCGGCAGCGGCCGACCTCGAGCTTCTGGAAGGCGTTGGCGTACATGCGCTCGAGGAAGCGCGCCGCATCCGGGCCGACGACCTCGATCTTGCCGAGCGTCGAGGCGTCGAAGAGGCCGACCGAGGCGCGCGCCGTCCGGCATTCGCGCGCGACCGCTTGGTGCATCGATTCGCCTACAAGCGGAAAGTACCAGGCGCGCTTCCAGAGGCCGACGTCCTCGAATGCGGCGCCCTTTTCCGCCGCCCAGTCATGGACCGACGTGCGACGGATCGGATCGAAGAGATCGCCGCGCGCCGGGCCGGCAAGCGCGCCGAAAGTGACGGGGGTATACGGCGGACGGAAGGTGGTCAGGCCGACCTCGGCGATCGGCTTTTCCTGCACCGCGGCGGCGATGGCGAGCGCGTTCATGTTTGAGAGCTTGCCCTGATCGGTCGCCATGCCGGTCGTGGTGTAGCGCTTGATGTGCTCGATCGAGCGCATTCCCTCCTGCACCGCGAGTTCGACGTCCTTGACGCAAACGTCGTTCTGGAAGTCGACGAAAGCCTTGAGACGGCGGTCGCCGAGGACGTGCAGCGGCGCGCCGAGCGCGCCGCCCGAACCGGTCGGCGCATCGACGACGGCATAGGAGCGCGGCTCCGGCGCCGGCGAAGCCGGCCGCCGACGCGGCCGCGCGGCCGGCCGCGTCGCCCTCGGCGAGGGCCTCCATGAGGCCGAACGCGGCGTTGCAAGCGCCGGCCGAGCGCTCGCGCTGCGCCGACACGCCCGGCCGGAAGGCTTGCAGCGCCTCGTCGAACGCGAGCTTGCCGCGCGACTGCGAGAAGAGATGCACCGACGGCGTGAAGCCGCCCGACATCAGGAGCGCGTCGCACTCGACCCAGCGCATGCCGCCGGGATGGGCGGCGAGCCGCACCGCCTCGACGCCGAGCCGGCCGCGCACCTCGTGCATCGCCGCCTTGACCGCGACGCGGATGCCGGCGGCGCGCGCCGCTTGCGGCAAGAGACCCGTCGGCTCGTCGCGCAGGTCGGCGACGATCTCGACCTTCGCGCCGGCCTGCTCGAGGTCGAGAGCGGCGCGATAGGCGTTGTCGTCGGCGGCAGCGATGGCGATGCGCTCGCCGACCTTGACGCCGTACTGGTTGAGATAGCGCCGCGCCGCCTCGGCCAGCATCACGCCCGGCCGGTCGTTGTCGGCGAAGACGAGCGGCCGCTCGATCGCGCCCGTCGCCAGCACGACCTCGCTCGCCCTCACCTGCCAGAGCCGCTCGCGCGGCAGATCGGCGTCCGCCATCAGCTCGGGCTCGGCCAGCCGCTCGCTCAGCGCCAGGAAATTCTGCGCGTAATAGCCGAACGCCTGGGTGCGCGGCATCAGCTTGACGTTGGCCGTTGCCCCGAGCGCGGCAAGCGCCTCCGCCAGCCAGTCGAGCGCGCTCATGCCGTCGATCCGCGCCCGCGTCTCGGCGAGGAGCGAGCCGCCGGGCGCTGCATTCTCGTCGCAGAGTACGACCTCGGCGCCGCTCGCGCCCGCCGCGAGAGCCGCCGCCAGGCCGGCAGGCCCGGCGCCGACGATCAAGACGTCGCAATGATCGAAATAGCGGACGTAGCGGTCGGGATCGGCTTCGCGCGGGGCGGCCCCGAGCCCGGCGGCAAGGCGGATCGCCGGCTCATAAACGTGTCGCCAGGCCCAGTTCTTGCCGATCAGGTTCGGGCCCATGAAGGTCTTGTAGTAGAAGCCGGCGCCGATCAGCGGCGCCGCGACATCGTTGACTTCGCCGATGTCGTATCTGAGCGTCGGCCAGCGGTTCTGGCTCGCCGCCACGAGGCCGTCGTAGAGCTCGACCTGGGTCGCGCGCAGGTTCGGGGTGAAGCGGCCCGGGCCGCGCGAGAGGCCGACGAGCGCGTTCGGCTCTTCCGCTCCGGCGGAGAGAATGCCGCGCGGCCGATGATATTTGTACGAGCGTCCGACGACACGGACGCCATTGGCTAGGAGGGCCGAGGCGAGCGTGTCGCCCTCGTAGCCGCCATAGGCGACGCCATCGAAGGTGAACGACACCGGGCGGGCGCGGTCGAGCGAAGCCCCGCCGGCGACGCGGAACGCCTGGGTCATGCGGGCCTGGCCCCGCCGAGGTCGGGTCGCGGCTCGCCCGATTTATAGACGGCGAGGATCCTGTCGCTCACGGTATCGCGCAAGGCGTTGAAGAAGCGGCCGCAGCCGGAGGCATGGCGCCAGCGCTCGGCGAGCACGCCCTTCGCATTCGAGCGGAAGTAGAGGAACTCGGCCCACTCCGCGTCGCTCAATACGCCCCGGGTCCTGCGGTCGCGCGATATGCGCTTCGCCGCCGTAGCGGAATTCGGGCTCCGGCCTTTCCATGCCGCAATACGGACAGGGGATCAGCAGCATCGGGGCCTCAATGCGCCACCGCCGCGGCGGCCGCTTCGTCGATCAGCCGTCCGCTGCGGAAGCGGTCGAGCGTGAACGGCGCCGCGAGCGGATGCGGCTCGCCCAGCGCCAGCGTATGGGCGAACACATGCCCGGAGCCCGGCGTCGCCTTGAAGCCGCCGGTGCCCCAGCCGCAATTGACGAAGAGCCCGGGAACCGGCGTCAGGCCGATGATCGGCGAACGGTCGGGCGTCACGTCGACGATGCCGCCCCAGTTGCGCAGCATGCGCAGGCGCCTGACGGTGGGGAAGAGCTCGCAGACCGCCTCGAGCGTGTGGCTGGCGATGTGCAGGCCGCCCATCTGCGAATAGGAGACATAGGCGTCGGTGCCCGCGCCGATCACCATCTCGCCCTTGTCCGATTGCGACATATAGGCGTGAATGGTGTTGGACATGACGACGCAGGGCATCATCGGCTTGACCGGCTCCGACACCAGCGCCTGCAACGGATAGCTCTCGAGCGGCATCCGCACGCCCGCCATCGCCATCAACACCGACGTATGCCCGGCGGCGACGACGCCGATTCGCTTCGTCGCGATGGCGCCGCGCGTCGTCTCGACACCAGACGCCGCGCCCGACGCGTCGCGGCGGATGCCGGTGACTTCGCAGCGCTCGATGATGTCGACGCCGCGCTCGGAAGCCGCCCGCGCGTAGCCCCAGGCGACCGCATCGTGCCGGGCTGTGCCGCCACGCCGCTGCAGCGCCGCGCCGACGATCGGATAGCGGATGTCGCGGGCGATGTTGAGGATCGGGCAGAAGGCTTTTGCCTCGTCCGGAGTGAGCCACTCGTTGTCGACGCCGGCCAGGCGGTTGGCGTGGATGTGGCGCTTGCTCACCTGGACGTCATGCGTGTTGTGCGCCAGCATCATCACGCCGCGCGGCGAATACATCACATTGTAGTTGAGTTCGGAGGAGAGCCCTTCCCAGAGTTTCAGCGCATGCTCGTAGAGCGCCGCCGACTCTTCCCAGAGATAGTTGGAGCGCAGGATCGTCGTGTTGCGGCCGGTGTTGCCGCCGCCGAGCCAGCCCTTTTCGAGGACCGCGATCTTGTTGAGCCCGTGCTCCTTGGCCAGGTAATAGGCGGTGGCAAGACCATGGCCGCCCGCGCCGACGATGATCGCGTCATAGGCGGTCTTGGGCTCGGGGCTTCGCCATTGCTCCGGCCAGTCCTCGTTATGCTTGAGCGCCTGCCGCGCGACATTGAGAAAAGAGAACCGCACTTTGTTTAGGAACGCGCTCGCGACCGGCCGGATTGGCGGGCGACGATTTGCGCGTTTCGGCTCGCGAATGCGAGAACAATTTCGCGGCCCGCCCCAATTTTTTCCGCTCTTGCGCCTTTCCGGGCCGATCGCGTCTTCGAATTTCACGAGGCGCAGGGCATTCAGCGTCGCGGCTGAAAGGCGCGGGTGACTTGTGTTCTGGACACAGGGCGGGCGCGGGGGCCGGCCGAAAAATCGTATTGTCCGGGCGTCCGGTCCTTGCCAACGCCAAGGCTTGGTCTCGTGTCGGTCCAGACGCTGGCGGCCTCCGCTCCGCCGTTCAAGCAATTCAATAAAGCGACCTTAACAAAGATTTTGCTTCATTTCGTCGCCCGTCTCGCCTGCACTGCGAAGTAAAGGTATGCTGCATCGCACCGAGGAAGTTTATGACAGAACGTTGACATGACCTACTGTTAGCCGTCGAAGCCTCCTGGACCCTGATGAAATTTTGCGAATCCTGATCAGCGACACGCAAAGGACAAATTCGTTGCTCAAAAAGGCGTCTCAAGGAAGTCGGCTGGGTGGGTACAGCCATAAGGAGGAGGATCCCACATGATCGTGCGCGAGATCCTGGTCACGTGCTCCAATCCTCATGTCGCGCGCGCGGCCGTGGCGTCGATCGGCGGCGACTTCGCCCGCAACTTCTCGCGCGACGCAGCCGAACGCAACCTATCGAGCGGTCTTCTGGCCTCGCGCCTCGTCCGCTATTTCGCCCGCAAAGCGAACGAGAGCGATTGGGAGAGTGTCGACGAGGCGGCGCGCGGCGCAGACATGCCGATCCTCAGCGGCCTTCGCTACATCCTCGAGCGCAGCCTCGAAAACGCCGCGGACCGGGCGCGACCCGGAGGCTGGAAGGCGGCGCCCGGAGCGGCCCTCGCCTGCAGCGACGCGCGCCCGAACTGAGCTGAGGTCGCCGAAAAACGCCGCCTTGTCTGGCGCGGGGGGCCGGCGCATGCTCGGTGTATGTATCTCGGGCTCGACTGCGGCACCTCCGGGCTCAAGGCGCTCCTCACCGACGAGAGCGGGGCGTCGGTGGCCAGCGCAGCGCGCGCCTATGCTCCGGATCGGCCGAAACCCAAGTGGTCGGAGCAGGATCCCGACGTCTGGCGCGCGGCCATGGCGGGCGCAATCGCCGACCTTCGCTCGGCCGGCGCGGCGCTCGACGGGCTGAGAGCGATCGGCTTCTCGGGCCAGATGCACGGCGCGGTCCTCCTCGACCGGACCGACCGGCCGGTCCGTCCGGCGATCCTGCATAACGACGGACGCGCCGCCGCAGAGGCGGCCGAGCTCGCCGAACGGTTTCCCCGTCTCGCCAGCGTGGTTGGGGTCAAGCCAATGGCAGGCTTCACCGGCCCGAAGCTTCTGTGGCTCAGCCGGCATGAGCCGGAAAGCCGGCGCCGGATCGAGTGCATCCTTTCGCCGAAGGACTATCTGCGCCTCGAACTCTGCGGCGAGCGCGGCACGGACATGAGCGATGCGGCCGGAACCTGGATGCTCGACGAGGCGGCCCGCCAATGGTCCGCCGAGGCGATCGCCGCCTGCGAGGCTGAAGCCGGCTGGGCGCCGCCGCTCTTCGAAGGGTCTGCTCCGGTCGGCAAGATCCGTCCGGCGACTGCCGACGACCTCGGGCTTCCCCGCAGGCTCGTTATCGCGGCGGGCGGCGGCGACGCGGCAGCCGGCGCGGTGGGCCTCGGCGCGATCGACCCGGGCCAGGCCTTCATTTCGCTCGGAACGGCGATGCAGCTCATCGTCGCCGCCGACCGCACCCTCGGCGCGCCGGAAAAGCTCGTCCACAGCTTCGCCCATGCGCTGCCCGGCCGCTGGTACGCCATGGCCGCCATGCTGAACGGCGCCGGCGCGCTCGCTTTCGCCGGTCGCCTGATCGGGATGAGGCCGGACGCGCTCGAGCGGGAGGCGGCGGACGGCTATCGGGGGCCGGGCGCGCTGATCTTCCTTCCCTATCTTTCGGGCGAGCGGACGCCGCTCGACGACGCGGACGCGCGCGGGGTCATGTTCGGCATGAGCGAGACGACGAGCCGCGCCGATGTGGCCCGCTCGGTGATGGAGGGCGTCGCGCTGACGCTCGCCGACGCGCGCGACTGCCTCGAGGCGGCGGGCGCCAGGATCGCACGCGTCGGCCTCATCGGCGGCGGCGCGAAGAGCGACCTCTGGACGCGGATGATCGCCGCCGCGACCGGCTTCACAATTGTGCGCATGCAAGCGGGCGAAACCGGTCCCGCCTTGGGCGCGGCGCGGCTCGCCCGGATGGCGGCGACCGGCGAGCCGGCCGAGGCGGTGTGCAGGCCGCCGCAGATCTTGGACGTGACGGAGCCTGAGCCTGAGCTCCTGGCTGCATTCGCAGCGCAGCGAAAGCGGTTCAAGGCGCTCTATGAGGCGGTGAAGTCGGAGTTTCGGAGATAGGTTCGGTCAGAAATTCCGCCATCAGCCGACTCCGCGGCGCCTCAGGTCGGCCTCGTCATGCGCCCGTCGAACCCTTCAGACGGCGGGGACGCTTTGACGGCGCTCGGCCTGCTCGCGCCGGCGGCCTCACATTTTCTGCATCGCCTTCTCGACCCGCGCGATGAAGGCCTTGCGCTCAGCCAGGCCGCTGGCGTCGACATGGTAGAGCGCGCAGCAATGAGCCTTGGCCTTGCCGCCGGTGAACCAGGGCAGAAACCGGGTCACCGTTTTTCTCGACGCGTCGCCCATCCAGAAGGCCGCGCTCCAGCGCTGGCCGTAGGTGACGACGCCGATGATCTTGCGGACCTGGTCGAGGGTCGGCCGGGCGCCCGACGGATCGGACATATCGTAGGCGACGCCGGGGATCAAAAGCCGGTCGAAGAAGCCCTTCAGCATCGCCGGCGGACCGAAGCACCAGGTCGGAAACTGGACGACCAGCGCCTCGGCCGACTTGAGCCGCGAGACATAGGCCTCGAGCCCGACCTGGTTGCGCGGCGATTCGAAGTAATGGCGCCGCTCGTCGGGGGTAAGCACGGCGGCAAACGATTCCGCGTAGAGATCGAGGAGATCGATCGCATGGCCCCCCGCTTTGAGCGCCTTCAGCCCGGCGCTCAGGATTGCCCCGTGAAAACTGTCGGGCAGCGGATGGCAATAAAGATAGAGGACACGCATGCGCCAGGGGCTCCTCGCTGATTGATGGCGAGGCGCGCCGCCTGCCTTGCGTCTCCTATGTCCGAGCGGGCGGATTGGTTCCGCCGCGACTTCGAGCGTCGGGGCCGATCTGCAAAATCGACGCTCGACGCCCTTCGAAGCGATCCGCCAGGGAGCGCTGAACGACGCCGTCGCCGTGGGGAGCCTACTCGGCGCCCGGGTCCTTCGCCTTGTCGCCCACGACGCGGATCGTCGGCTGTGACCACGGTCCGTCGATGTCGAGGCTCAGATGGGCGGCGTTCTGCGACTCGTCGCCGGTCGCGTCCGTCTGCAAGGCGTTGAAGTGCAGACCCCAGGTTTGGCCGGCAAGATCGATCCGGCCCTCAAGGTTGCCGGAGACGCCCTGGGCGGCGAGTTCCCCGTTGACGACGTGGAGGACGCCGCGGCCGAGCGCGAAGTCGAGCGCCAACCTGTCGAAGGCGGTGCTGCCGATCCGCATGTCGCGGTCGACGTCGATCTTGCGCCGCAGGCTGCGGCGGAGGGCTTCCTCCAGATTGACGCCGGCGACCGAGCCCTGCTGCAGTCTGACCGAGATCGAGCCGTCGAGGCCGACGACGGCGGCGGCCGGCGTGCGCCCGACCGTTTGCAGGCTGAATTCCGCGGCGCCCCTGCCGCCGGGGATCGGCCAACCGAGGTCGGAGAAGGCTGCGCCGAAATCCGCGTCCGATACGGCGCCTCGGGCACGCAGGTCGAGGTCCTGCCCCATACAGGCTATCCGCGCTTCCCCCTGCAGCCGTCCGCCGTAGAAGCCGGCGTCAAGGAGGCTCGCGGTAAGAACGCCGTCTTTCAGGATCAGCGACCCGGCGGCGTTGGCGAGCTCGCCGCCATAAACATCGAGGCGCGCCGCTGACAGGCGGAGGTCGAGATCGAAATCTTGCGGCGGCGCCAGCGAGAAGGGGCGGTCGCTCCAGTCGCCGCCGGCGTCCAACAGCGATCGGGCCGGACCGATGAGCGGAGCGAGCGCGAGGCGATCGGCGTCGAGCGTGCCCGAGAGCGCAAGGCGGCCGCCGACCTCTTCGACGAGATGAAGAGCGCCCTCGAACGTCTGACCGGCGCTGGTCACGGTCGCCCCGGCGAGAGCGGCTTCCCTGGGCGAGGCCTTGAGCGTGGCGGCAAGGGCGACATCGTCGCCGGCAAACCAGGCGGGCGGACTGAGGTCGATCAGCCGGGCAAGCCCCCTTAGCGAGGGAATCGAGACGGTGGCGTCGCCGGCGACGCCTGGGGTCGCGCCGCCGACAAAGGCGCCCTTGAAAGAGAGCGCGGCGATGGGGGAGGCCAGCGCCAGCTCGAAGGCGCTCGGCCCTCCCCGCGTGGCGCGTTCGCGATTGGCGAGCAAGCCGGAAACCGCAAACGGCGTACCGCGCCAGACGGCCGAAAGGTTGAACTGCAGGCGCCCGCGTGGCGAGAGCCCGTCGAGCCGGCCCTGAATGTTCTCGATCATGGTGTCGAGCCCACGTTTGCGGCTCATGACCCGCAGCACGCCGTCGGTCAGGCTGAGCCCGTCGAGCGGCGCCAGAGCGGCTGCCGGTTCCGCCCCCGGCAGCCCGACTTCCGGTCCCGCGAACGGCGCCCGGTCGAGATCGAGCGTCAGGATCGGGTTGGCGAGACGAGCCCGGACCGGCGCGAACCGCCCCTGGACGAGTTGGCTGACCGACAGATCCAGCCTCGCCCCGGGCGCCGTGACCCGGACCGCGCCGTCCGCGCCGTCGAGGCGGGCGCCCTCAATGCTGAGGCTCGGCCAGGGAAGCGCGCGAAATGTCACCGCGTCAGGCAGGCCGAGGCGTAGGGGCGCGGAGGCTCCGCCGAGGCGGTCGGCGACGCGTTGCGTGGACAGCGGCCACGAGGCGAATCCGAGCGTCCCGACCGCGGCTGTCAGGCCGATGCCGCCCGCCCATGCTGCCGCCCGACGCATGCCTCTGGGTCTCCGGCGCGGCCTCGCTTTGCCGCACGCGTCTATACAATGAAATGAAACTCAACAGGAAATCTGGCTCAGTTCAATTGAGGCAGAAGCCGGCGGCGGCGAGAGCCGGAACTGCAACGCTCGCCACGGCCAGCGCCACGATGGCGAGGCCGACGACGACGCGGGCCCGCTCCCCACGCGCGAGACGGAGGAAGCTCGAAAGCCCGAGCGCCACCGCGGTCACCGACGGCAGCGTCCCGAGGCCGAAACCGGCCATCACGGCCCCGCCGCCGAGCGCGCTTCCCGACAGCATGGCGTAAAACAGGGCGCCGTAGACCATGCCGCAAGGCATGAGCCCCCACATCAGGCCTGAGGCGAAGGCGCCCGAGCCGCCCGGCAACGCTTGCGCGTGACGCAGGTGGGCGGCGATCGGCGCTGCAAGACGATCGGCCATAGCGATCGAAGGCGCGAAGCCGGCGACCGAAAGTCCGATCCAGCCAAGGGCGACGGCGCCGGCCCAACGCATGACGATGAAGGCCGAGCCGCGATCGAAGGCGCCAAAGAACGCGGATCCGACGCCGCCGACGATCATGCCCGCCGCGACATACATCAGGATGCGACCGGCATAGGCGGCGCCGAGCGCCCGGGCGCGATCGGACGGGCCTTCGCCCGTCGAGAAGGCAAACATCAGGCTCGAAGCGATGGCCCCGCACATGCTGGCGCAGTGCAGGCTGCTGGCCAGCCCCATCAGCAGACCGCCCAGGAACGTCAGATTGTCGGGCGCCATGAGCGGCGGATCTCCGTCAGCGTGCTTGTCCGTACTCCTGATGGGATGCGGGGGCAATCGAAGTTCGGCGGCTGATCGATGGCCGCCTTGCGCGGGCGGCTTCCAGAAACAACGGGCATTGCTCCAATCGTCCTTTGCCGCAAATGTGGACTGCCTCGGCCCCGGAACCGATGAGGGCGCGGTTCGACTGAACTTTCGCCACGAGCGACGCGCGTTCGCGGAAAACGAGATTTCCGCCTGTTACTCCCTGCCAACAGGGCAAATCGCTTCCCGCCGCTCTCGAGCGATTGCACAAATCCCGTGTCTTTCATCTGGTTGAGCGGATTTGCTCGTGTGGAAGGGAAAGACGGAGCAGGGAGATTATCCCGCCTGTTAGGCCGATGAACAGGAGGGACCGGGAGGGGGGCGCAAAGCGGAAAACCGACTTCATGGGTCCGCTGGAGCGCGCGAACGTCAAGAATATCTAAACAAAGTCGGCGGGGGCCGGTCCCGCCGTGCGTTTTGCGTGAGGATAACGCCATATCTGCTTGATTTTACCGACGTAACTACGGTTTGTGTGAGAGCTCCTCGCCCTCGCCGATTTTTGCCTATGCGGGCGAGACCCGCGTGCTTCGCATCTCTGTGGCGAACCGGTCCGCCTTGATCCGTTGGCTCGCCCAAGAATCTCCGCTTAGCGGTCCAAAACCTTGCGGATCCGGGTCGCCAACGCGTCGCTGGTCAGCGGTTTCTGGATCAATTCGACGTCAGGGTCGAGCCGGCCCTGATGGACGATGGCGTTGCGCGAGTAGCCGGTCATGAACACGACCTTGAGGTCCGGGTGGAGCCGTGTGGCCTGCTCGGCCAGCTTTCGGCCGTTCACGCCCGGCATGATCACGTCGGTCAAGAGGAGATCGATCGCGCCGTTCCGATCCAGGACGCGGAGCGCCTCCGCCGCGTCGGCGACGCCGACCGCGTTGTAGCCGAGTTCCTCCAGAGTCTCGACCACATAGGCGCGGACCTCGGAATCGTCTTCCGCGACGAGGACGGTCTCGCCCGGCCGGCCCCGGCTCGCGTTCGCGGGGGCGGCGCGCGGCGGGGGCGACGCCGCGAGGCGCCGGGGCAGGTACATCTTCACCGTGGTCCCGAGGCCGAGCTCGCTGTAGATCTTCACATGTCCGCCGGATTGCTTGACGAACCCGTAGACCTGGCTGAGACCCAGTCCCGTGCCTTGACCTGCGGGCTTCGTGGTGAAAAAGGGCTCGAAGGCCCGATCGACAACGTCCTTCGGCATTCCGCCGCCGGTGTCGCTGACGGCGATCTGGACGTATTGACCGGGCCGTACATCCGAATTCTCGCGGGCATAGTCGTCATCCAGGTAGGCGTTGGCGGCCTCGATCGTCAGCTTGCCGCCCTCCGGCATCGCATCGCGGGCATTGACCGCGAGATTGATGATGGCCGCCTCGAGTTCGGTCTGATCGGCGTCGATCGGCCACAAGCCAGCGCTGCCGACAACCTCGAGCGACGTTTCTTCGCCGATCGTCCGCTGGAGAAAGTCAGCGAGCCCGCCGAGCAGCTTGTTGACGTCGACGGCGGTCGGATTGAGCGTCTGCTGCCGCGAGAAAGCGAGCAGCCGCTTGGTCAGGGTGGCCGCGCGATTCGCGCCCTGGATGGCGCTTTCGATCCGGCTGGCGAGCTTCGCCTTGTCGTTGTCCTTCGCCAGCTGGCGCTTCGCCGTCTCCAAATTTCCGAGAATGATGGTCAAGAGGTTGTTGAAGTCATGCGCGACGCCGCCGGTGAGCTGGCCGATCGCTTCCATTTTTTGCGCCTGGCGCAGCGATTCCTCGGCGAGGCTGCGCTGGTCGATCTCCGCGTAGAGGCGCTGCGTTCGGCGCAGGATTATAAGCAGGGTCAAGAAGAGCAGCAGGGTCGCGGGAAGGCCGAAGACGAGATGAGGCGCCATCTGAGCGACCCATTCCTGGCGAATGGCGGCGGTGGCGATGCCCGCCGACAGATAGAGAGGCGTATTCCCGAGACGGCGCGCCGCGAAGCGCCGGGTCACGCCGTCGATGGGAGAAGTGGACGTATAGAAACCGCCCCCGGGATCGGTTGCGATCGTTCGCCGGAACCCGGGGCCTTCGCCCAACTGGTCCGGCGCGCCCGGCGGCGCGGCTGGATAGCGGGCAAGCAGGGCGCCGTCATCGCGGATGAGCGCATATTCCTGCTCGGGCCCGGAGGCGAGTGTGGCGTAGAAATCGGAGAAGCTGCTCGGCGGAACCGCGACCACGACAATCGTTGCGAGCGCGCCGTTGCGGAAGACGCCTCGGCTGACAGTAAAGTAGGGCTGCGGGCCGTAGATCGGCGGATAGACCCGGCCGTAATAGGTTCCCGCGCCGCCAGCCTGATGGGCGCGGACGAAATCCCGGTCGTCGAAACTGATCGACGGTGGCGGTTCGATCGCGGTAGTGGCCAGGGCGTCCCCGTTGGCGTCGTAGATCCAGATCGACTGCGCGACCGGAAGATCGCTTCTCAGCTCTCTTAGTTCATCGTGAATCCGCCCTTCGCTCGCCCGGATCTCCGCCGGCGAGAGGTCAGCCACGACAGCGCGCGCGTCGTCCAGGATATGGTTGACGACCAGGAACGTCTTCTGCGCCTCCTCCAACTCGACTTCGAGCGAGCGGGTGAGGCGCTCTGTGGTCAAATTCTCGACGTTGCGATAGCTGATCCACGACGCCACGCCGAACAGCAGGCACGGCAGCAACAGGGCTGCGCCCATGGCGAGCCGGATAAGTCGGAGCGTCAGCGCGCGTTGCTGCATCCTGAGGCGCCCAGAAAAGCAAACTGTATGAGCCGCTTAACTACGGAAATCGTCTCACCCGCGAGACCGAGCCATTCTCACCGGAAATGCGGCGGCGGTTTGATCGGTGGCGGCCGGCTGTCGAAGCGTTTCGACCTCAAGGCGACGAGGCGGGCGAGAAGCTTCGGCAGATCTCCGACGTGCCGCAGGACGAAATCGGCATGCGGCTCGAGCGCTGCGCGGTCCGCCGGCCCCGACAGCACCCCGATAGCGACCGCGCCGGCGGCCCGGCCGCAAGCGAGGTCGTGCACGGAATTGCCGACCATGACGATCTGCGTCGGGTCGGCCTCGAGAAATGCGGCGAAAGCCAACGCCATGCCGGGATCGGGCTTGCCGCCGTGTCCGGAATTGTAGCCGGCGACGAACTCGACAAGCTCGCCGAGGCCGAGCGCCTCGATCTGTCGGCGGGCGCTCCGCTCGGAATCGTTGGTGGCCACGCCGAGCCTGAGACCCATGCGCCGCAGAGCGACGAAAACCGCCAGCGGCTCGCCGATCGGCGTCAGCGCCTTCAGCGACTCGACGGCGGAGAGGGCGTCGATCTCGCGTTTCAAGGCGTCGGTGTCGGCGCGCCCGAGCGCTTCGGCCCAGCGGCGTCCGTAGTCCGCCGTCGAGCCGGCGATCAGCGGCGACGTCGCCAGGAAGCGCCTCGTCCCGATTGAGAAGTGGAGCGCTTCCGCCTGCGCTTGAACAAGCGCCGGATCGCCATCCGCCAAAGCATGGATCATCGCATGGACGGCAGGCCCCCAGGTGGCGTGAAAATCGATCAGCGTGCCGTCCTTATCGAAAAGGACGCCGGCCAAAGGCAGGTTTCGGTCATGCTTCACCAAGGGTTTCCCGGACATTCCTTTGCGGCCGGACGTCGGCGACCGCTCGGCGGCCGCTACGTCAGCCGCCGCGGTTTGGTCATTAATTCGCTCTTAACGAATTTCACCCAGTTTGTCCGACAGGCGCTTCGAAAACGGGCCGGTCCTTCGAGCGAGGGCGATCAAGACGATGCGTGATGATTTCGACGCAATTCCGGAGGCGGACGGTCAACGGGACAATTCTGGAATGGCGCTGGCCCGCATCTACCATGATATCGGACTGGCTGCGGTGGCCGATGCCTTGAATTTATTGAACGCGGATTTCGACCCGGATCTCAACAGCTCTCTCGAACGCGGCGAGTTCTATCTGCTTCCGTACGACGCTCCGCTCGGGCAAGCCGAGATGGTCGGGTAAACCCCCTCTCATGCAAGCCGCGCTCTGTCGCGGGGCGCCGAAGCCAATGTCGGGACCGATGGTCCCGCTGACAAGGCGACGGTTTCTTGCCGGCGCCGCCGCGACGGCCGCCGCCGCGTCGTTCGCCGGATACGCCGTCGCCTACGAGACCGGCAGCGCGCTCGTCCGGACATCCTATGCGCCCCGCCTCAGAGGCTGGCCGGAGGATCTCGAACTCAGGATCGCGGTCATCGCCGATATCCACGCGTGCTACCCCTGGATGTCGGATGAGCGTGTCGGCCAGATCGTCGATCTGGCCAATGCTGAGAAGCCGGACCTGACCGTGCTGCTCGGCGATTTCGTCTGTACCCATCAATTCGTCTCCGGCTACGTACCGCCCGGCGCCTGGGCGGCTGAGCTCGCCCGACTCGAGGCGCCGCTCGGCGTCTATTCGGTCCTCGGCAATCACGACTGGTGGTCGGCTGCTGTTCCGACCGACCCGCCCGACAATTCGCTCAGCGTGCGCCGGGCGCTGACCGGCGCCGGCATCCCGGTGCTCGAGAACGAGTCGTTGCGCCTGTCGAAGAAGGGGCGGCCTTTCTGGCTGATCGGACTCGGCGACCAACTCGCCCGTCTCGCTTGGCGCGCCGGGTCGCGGCGCGGGGTCGACGACCTCGGGCGGGCCTTGCGCGAGGTCGACGACGCGGCGCCGGCGATCCTCCTCGCGCACGAGCCCCATATCTTTCCCCAGGTGCCCGACCGCGTCGCCCTTACCCTCGCCGGCCACATGCATGGCGGGCAGGTCAATCTTCCATTCATCGGCTCGCCGCTGCGCTACGTCCGTCGGCGGTCGGTCAGGTACATCTACGGCGAATATGCGCTGAACGACCGCCGGCTTATCGTCTCCGGCGGGTTGGGAACATCCCTGGCGCCGGTGCGCGTGCTGCGGCCGCCGGAAGTCGTCATGGTCGAACTCGGCGGCGATCCGGCGCCGGGCTTAAGGCCGGCCAACGTATCGGCGCTGTAGACGACCCGTCAGCGCCCGGACCTCGATCCGGGAAACAGCACCCTGGGATCGGCATGGACGCCCGGCGCCAGCGCGACGGCTCCGACCTTGCGCCTCCTCAGGAAGCGCGGCCGGCGCGACAGGGTCGCCCCGCCGCGCCGGCGCAGGCTCGGTTTTCGCCCCGCCAGACCGGAGACGTCGAGATTTACTTCCACGTCGCTCGCCTCGTTTCGCCCGACGAGCGCCGGCAGGCGCAGGAAGCCGACCCACTCGCGCCACCGGGCCTCGATCGCCGCCCGATCGCATCCCCTGGCGAGCATGACCGAGAGATCCGGATCGCGATGCAGGAGCTTGACCTCGTAATGGAAGCGACCGTCCCGCAGCGCCTGAGCGCGCAGACTGACCCCTCTGTAGGCGCTGGCGGAGAGGCGGATCGCCATCGACACGCCGGCGACGGCGCGCCGGATCGTCACTGTTTCGCGGCCCACATCGATGAGGCGCCGGCGATCGTCGGATCTCGGATCGCAATCTTCGATTGTCACGAGGCTCGAAGGATATCGATGACGTCAAGACCGGTTCCCGCATTGACTGAACGTTGCGGAAAGATCGCTCGAAGGCGCTGGTCGGGAGCCTAACGAAGCTGGTTAAGCCCGCTTTAACGGCGCGGTTCCGCCCGGGTTTCACAGCGCATGGCGAGCAAGCGCTGAAGCGAATGATTTAAGTTTGAAACGTCGGCGCGCACGGCTGCGCCTTCTGCGACGCTGGAGCCGCCGAGCCTGGCCTGCCGACTACACCATCGGCGCGCCGTGATCGCCAGCGTCCGGCGCCGCCTCCGCTTCGCCGTCGCGACGCGCGCGCCGGCGGCGATCGCGACCGCGCCGGCGCGCCTCGAAGGCGGCCTGGGCGATCGCCCGGAACGGCGCGGCGAGCCCGTTGACGCGATCCACCCCAGCGACTGCTCTCTCGCCACGACTGAGTTCGCGGTCGAGCTCGGCCATCGTCTTCGACAGGCCCGGATCCTCGTCGTCGAGCCAGACGCCGACGATGCGCGCCCAGGCGAGCGCCAGCCCTTGCAGCTTGATCGCCCCGGCGGCGCCGCCTTCGACCTCGATGGCCGCCGCCTCGAGCATGAAGCGCATCGAGTTGATGACGACCGGATTCATCGCCAACGCCGCCGCCGGATTGCGCCTCAGCCAGGCGGCAACCTCGCGCAGGCCCTCCCGATAGGGCGCCATCGCCTCGAGCCGACGCATCAGAATGTCGAACAGGCGCTCGCGCGGGCTCTCGTCGGCCAGTTCCTCGGCGCTCTGCGCCAGCACCGCATGATCGATGCGGCGGGAGAGGCCCGCCACCACCGCGCCCTTCGAGGGAAAGGCGTCGCGGAAATCGGCGAGCGACAGGTCCGCCGCCTTGCAGATGTCGCGGATCGATATCTCCTCGAAACGCTGCTCGCTTGCCAGCTCCATCAGCGCATCGACGATCTTGCCGCGCACATCGCTCGGCTTGGCTTCGCCCTTCGCTCTCGTCGCCATCGGGATTCTCCTAAAACCAGTTGGCCCCAGTCTAAGCCTCGGCTCGCCTCTCGCCAAGCAGAACGCGCCGGTCGATCCTGCGAGACGCCCCGACCGCGTTCTTGAGGCTCATCAGCGGGTCTTGCTCAGGGCCGCAGCAAAATGCGACAATGCCGGCTGCCCTGCGCTGCAGCCTAAACCGCCCCGACTTCCAAAAGGCCCCTCCGTCATGCCCCCCTATCGTTCCCGCACCACTACGCACGGCCGCAACATGGCGGGCGCCCGAGGCCTCTGGCGCGCCACCGGCATGCGCGATCAGGACTTTGGCAAGCCGATCGTCGCCGTCGCCAATTCCTTCACCCAGTTCGTGCCGGGACACGTGCACCTAAAGGACCTCGGCCAGCTCGTGGCGCGCGAGATCGAGGCGGCTGGCGGCGTCGCCAAGGAGTTCGACACCATCGCCGTCGACGACGGCATCGCCATGGGCCACGACGGCATGCTCTATTCGCTGCCCTCGCGCGAGATCATTGCCGATAGCGTCGAATATATGGCCAACGCCCATTGCGCCGACGCGCTTGTCTGCATCTCGAACTGCGACAAGATCACGCCAGGCATGCTGATGGCGGCGCTCCGCCTCAACATCCCCGCCGTCTTCGTCTCAGGCGGCCCGATGGAGGCGGGCAAGGTCAAGCTTGCCGGCGGCGTGCGCACGGTCGATCTGATCGACGCGATGGTCGCCGCGGCCGACGAGAAGGTTTCCGACGCCGACGTCGCAGTGATCGAGCGTTCGGCCTGCCCGACCTGCGGCTCGTGCTCGGGCATGTTCACCGCCAATTCGATGAACTGCCTGACCGAAGCGCTCGGGCTGTCGCTGCCCGGCAACGGCACGGTCGTGGCGACCCACGCCGACCGCAAGCGCCTCTTTGTCGAGGCGGGGCATCTCATCGTCGACCTCGCCCGCCGCTATTACGAGGAAGACGACGCAAGCGTGCTGCCACGCAGCATCGCCGGCTTCAAGGCGTTCGAGAACGCGATGACCCTCGACATTGCAATGGGCGGCTCGACCAACACCGTGTTGCATCTTCTGGCCGCGGCGCACGAAGCCGAAATTCCCTTCACCATGGCCGACATCGACCGGCTGTCGCGGCATGTGCCGGTCTTGTGCAAGGTCGCGCCCTCGGTCGCCGACGTGCACATTGAGGACGTCCACCGCGCCGGCGGCATCATGGGCATCCTCGGCGAACTCGACCGCGCCGGCCTCTTGAACCGCGACGTCGCCATGGTGCACGCTGAATCGCTCGACCACGCGCTGTCGCGGCACGACATCAAGCGCACCTCGAGCAACGCGACGCGCGAGTTCTTCTCCGCGGCGCCGGGCGGGGTGCCGACCCAGATCGCCTTCAGCCAGCAGGCCCGCTACAAATCGCTCGACGCGGATCGCAAGCAGGGCGTGATCCGCGACGCCGGACACGCCTTCTCGAAGGACGGCGGACTCGCGGTGCTCTCGGGCAACATCGCCCTCGACGGGTCGATCGTGAAGACCGCTGGCGTCGACGCCAGCGTCCTCAAGTTCACCGGACCTGCCCGCATCTTCGAGAGCCAGGACGATGCGGTGAAGGGCATCCTCGGCGGCGCGGTCGCCGCTGGCGACGTCGTCGTGATACGCTACGAAGGGCCGCGCGGCGGCCCGGGCATGCAGGAGATGCTCTATCCGACGAGCTATCTGAAGTCGCGCGGCCTCGGCAAGGCCTGCGCTCTCGTCACCGACGGGCGCTTCTCCGGCGGCACCTCGGGGCTCTCCATTGGCCATGTGTCGCCCGAGGCGGCCGAAGGCGGCGCCATCGGCCTCATCGAGGACGGCGACCGGATCGAGATCGACATCCCGGCGCGCACGATCAATGCGCTCGTCGATGAGGCGACAGTGGCGAGACGTCGCGCGGCGATGGAGGCCAGGGGCGCAAAGGCCTGGAAGCCGGCCGAACCGCGCACACGCAAAGTCTCGACAGCGCTGCGCGCCTATGCGGCCTTCGCGACCAGCGCGGCCCGCGGCGCGGTGCGCGAGGTGCCTTGACATAAAGCCGATTCGGAAGGCGCTCCGCGCCGGATCCATTGCTTCCCGCCTCTTCCTGTCGGCGGCCTTCTGGAGCACGCTCATCCTGGTTTTCGCCGGCTTGGGCCTGAGCGCGCTCAACGCGCGCTGGACGGAAGCCAATTTCGACGATCAGCTCGAAGTCTATCTCAAGGCGCTGGTCGCCAATGTGGCGATTCCCAGCGAGGAGGCTAAAGGCGGGGCGCCCGCGGCGGTCGCCCCGCAGTTCGAGCTCGCCTATTCCGGCTGGTACTGGCAGATCACCCGCGTCGACATGAACCCGCCGGAGATCCGGGCGTCGAAGTCGCTGTTTGCGACCCAGCTTCCCCATCTCGTGCCGGTCGGCGAGGATCACGGCGCGATCCTCAGCGGCTACGGGATCGGGCCGGGCGGCCATGAACTCAGGATCATCGAACGCCAGATCGACGCCGGCGATGAGGGGCGCTATCTCGTCCAGGTCGCCGCCAACGCGGATGTGATCAAGGCGCAGGAGCAGGGCTTCCAATGGGCGCTCGCGGCGACCTTCCTGACGCTGGCGCTGGCGCTAATCGGCTCGACCGCGCTCGCCGTCCGCTTCGGCTTGCGGCCGCTTCGAGTGCTGCAGGAGGGGGTGGCGGCGATCCGCCGCGGCGAGGCCGAGCGAATCGCCGGCGACTTTCCGGAGGATGTCGCGCCGTTGGCGATCGAAGTGAACCAACTGCTCGACGCAAACCGGGAAATCGTCGAACGCGCGCGCACGCAGGTCGGCAACCTCGCGCATGCGCTGAAGACGCCGCTGAGCGTCCTGATCAACGAGGCCGACTCGGTGAGCCCGGACCTGCCCGAAAAGGTGCGCGAGCAGGCCGATGTCATGCACCGCCAGGTGACGTTCTATCTCGATCGGGCGCGCGCCGCGGCGCGGGCGCGAACGATCGGCGTCGCCACCGACGTGAAGGCGGTCGTCGACGGACTGGTGCGGACCTTCGAGACGCTGCACACCGAAAGCGGCCCGACCTTCGCGGTCGACTTGCAGGAGGGCTTGCGCTTCCGCGGCGAGGCGCAGGATCTGGCGGACATGATCGGCAACCTTCTGGACAATGCGGGCAAATGGGCGCGCGACCGGGTGGCCATTCGCGGCTGGAACGAAGCCGGCGGCAGGGACGCCGCCGCCTTTGTCGTGGCCGAGATCGACGACGACGGTCCTGGCCTCGATCCGGGGGCCCGCGCCGAGGCGCTGGAGCGCGGCAAGCGGCTCGACGAGTTCCGCCCCGGTTCGGGCCTCGGCCTCTCCATTGTCGTCGAGCTCGCGGCCGTCTACGGGGGCTTGCTCGAGCTGGCGGACAGTCCGCTCGGCGGTCTGCGCGCGACCTTGCGGTTGCCTAGCGCCTGAGGGATCGACGCGAATGAGGCATAGGCTCGTAGCGGCATTGGCGTTCGGAACGCTCTCGCTCGCCGGCTGTTCGGGCTTCGGCATGAGCGGCGGACCTCCGCCGCCGCCGGCCGCGAGCGCTTCGTCGCCACCGGTCCCGCCGGCAGCCCCGACCGGCGCCGCGCTCGGCGGCGTACTCGGCGGACCGGTCGGCGCCGGTCTCAGCGAAGCTGATCGGCAGACGGCATGGGAGGCCCAGGTCGCTGCGCTCGATTCCGGCAAGCGCCGTTCCTGGCGCGGCGCTCACGGCGTGTTCGGCTATGTCGAACCGGGGCCGGAGACAGGCGGCGGGTGCCGCGCCTATACGCAGACCATCTACGTCTCCGGCCGGCCGAACCGTGGGCAGGGGACTGCCTGCAAGCAGCCGGACGGAACCTGGAAAATGTCCAACTAGAGTTTTAGCAAGACCTTGGCCTCGGATTGCGATATCGGAGCGCCCGAGATCGTCGCGGCCCTCGCCGGTCCGCCCAGAGGCTTCTGATGATATGGTTCATTCTGGCGGGAATGGCCGCGGTTGCGGCGCTCGCGGCGATTTGGCCTGTCCTGCGCCGCTCCCCGGAAACCGCGGACGCCGAGGCGGCGGCGGGCGAGGCGGCGTTTTACAAAGCCCAGCTCGACGAGATCGAGCGCGACGTCGCTCGCGGCGAATTGCCGCATGAGGAGGCGGCAGGCGCGCGCGCCGAGGCGGCGCGCCGCCTCATCGCCGTCCATTCGAAGTCGCCGAAGACCCGGGGCGCGTCCCCGCGCGAGCGCAACCGCCTTGTCGCTGCGGTGCTGATCGCAATCGGCCTGCCCGCGATCGCCTTCCCGCTCTATGCCTATGTCGGTCAGCCGCAGATGCCGGACGAGCCATTGGCAAGCCGAAACCCCACTCGTCTCGCGGCAAGCAACATCGAGGCGGCGGTCGCCGGGGTCGAGGCGCATCTGATCGCCAAACCGGACGACGGCAAGGGTTGGGCGGTGATCGCGCCAGTCTACATGCGCCTCGAACGCTATGACGACGCCGCGCACGCGTATTCCGAAGCGCTCAGGCTTCTCGGCGAGGACGGCGCCCGTCGCGCGGGTTACGGCGAGGCGGTGGTCGCCGCCGCCGGCGGTGTCGTCACCGACAAGGCGCACGAGGCTTTTGAAAAGGCGCTCGCCGATGAGCCCGGCCTGCCGCAGGCGCGCTTCTACTTGGCGCTCGGGGCGGAACAGGACGGCAAGAAGGACGAGGCCATTCACGACTATGAGGCCCTGATCGCCCAATCCCCGCGAGATGCGCGTTGGCTCGTGATCGTAAAGGCCAGGCTCGCCGCGCTGAAGGGCGAGCCGCCGCCGCAGGCTGCAGGCGCGCCGGACGAGGTGAACGCCCCCGCTGGCGCGCCGGAGGCGCAGAGGGCGATGATCGAAGGCATGGTGAGCCGGCTCGCCAACCGCCTCGCCAGCAACGGCGGCAGCCTCGATGAGTGGGCGCGCCTTATTCGCGCCTATACGGTCTTGCATGAGGGCGGGAAGGCCAAGGCGGCGCTCGCCGACGCGCGCAAGGCGCTTTCGCCTGACGCCAATGCGGTCGCGAGCCTTGACGCGCTTGCGCATGATCTTGGCCTCGGAGACGCCAATTGACCCGCCGCAGCCGCCGCCTCGCCCTCATTGCCGCCGCGCTTGTCGTGATCGGCTGCGCGGCCGGGCTCGGGCTATACGCGATGAAAGACAGCCTTTCGCTGTTCCTGACGCCGACTGAAATCGCCGAAAAGAACCTGCCGCCGGGAACGAGGCTCCGGATCGGCGGGCTCGTCGAAGCGGGCTCCGTCGTGCGGACCGACGACCGGCTCAAGTTCAATGTCACGGACGGAACGAAGACCATTGGCGTCGATTGCTCGAGCGCCTGCTTCGCCGACGTGCCAGACCTCTTTCGCGAAGGCCAGGGCGTCGTCGTCGAAGGCGTTGTCTCCGGCGACAGCCGGCTGAGCGGCGATCAGATCCTCGCCAAACACGACGAACGGTACATGCCCCGAGAGGTCGTCGAGGCGCTCAAGAAACAGGGCCGTTGGCAGGAAGGGGAGGCGGCGGCGAAGCAATGATCGTCGAAATCGGCCATTTCGCCCTCGTCCTCGCGCTCTGCGCAGCGCTGGCGCAGACCGTCGTCCCGTTCTGGGGCGCGCGCATCGGCGATGCGGAATTGATGGCGGTCGGTCGCAGCGCCGCGCTGACTCAGTTCGCCCTCATCGCGTTCTCCTTCGCGGCGCTGGTCCACGCGCATCTGACGTCGGACTTCTCTGTCCTCAATGTGGCGGAGAATTCGCACAGCGCCGTGCCGACGATCTACAAGATCTCTGGCGTCTGGGGGAACCACGAGGGCTCGATGCTGCTGTGGGTCCTCATCCTGGCGATCTTCGGCGCGCTGGTGGCGATTTTCGGCCGGTCGTTGCCGCGCCGGCTGCGCGCCGACGCGCTTGCGGTGCAAGGCCTCATCAGCCTCGCTTTCCTGCTCTTCATCCTCCTGACGTCGAACCCGTTCGAGCGCATTTCCCCAGCCCCCTTCGAGGGCCGCGACCTCAACCCCATCCTGCAGGACCCGGGCCTGGCGATCCATCCGCCGCTGCTCTACCTCGGCTATGTCGGCTTCTCGATCGTCTATTCCTTCGCCGCAGCGGCGCTCATCGAAGGGCGCATCGACGCAGCCTGGGCGCGCTTCGTGCGGCCCTTCGCGCTCACCGCCTGGAGCCTGCTCACGCTCGGCGTCGCCGCCGGTTCGTTCTGGGCCTATTACACGCTGGGCTGGGGGGGCTTCTGGTTCTGGGACCCGGTCGAGAACGCCTCCCTCATGCCCTGGCTCGCCGGCACCGCGTTCGTGCATTCGGTCGCGGTCATGGAGAAGCGCGACGCCCTGAAAATCTGGACGATCTTTCTCGCGATCCTCGCTTTTTCCTTTTCGTTGCTCGGCACCTTTCTGGTCCGCTCCGGCGTCCTGACATCGGTGCATGCCTTCGCCAGCGATCCGCGCCGCGGCGTCTTCATCCTGGCGATCTTGGCGCTCTTCATCTGTGGCTCGTTTGCGCTTTTCGCCTGGCGCGCGCAGACGCTGAAGCCGGGCGGCCTGTTCGCGCCCATTTCACGCGAGGGCGCGCTCGTGCTGAACAATCTCTTTCTGACCACGTCCTGCGCGACGGTGTTCTTCGGCACGCTCTATCCGCTCGCGCTCGAACAGGTGACCGGCGAGAAGATCACCGTCGGGGCGCCTTTCTTCAACATGACCTGCGGCGTGCTGCTGCTTGCCGCCGCATTCTCCACTCCCTTCGGCTTCTCGCTCGCCTGGAAGCGAGGCGATCTGCTTGGGGTCATCCAGCGGCTGACAGCGGCTCTCGCCGCCGGCGCGATTGTGGCGCTCGGCGGCGCCGCCTGGCGAACTGGCGCATCGGTTCTCGCGCTCGTTGCCGCCGGACTGGCGATTTTCGTCATCGTCGGCACGCTGACCGAGGTCGTCATGCGGACCTGGCGTCCCGGGCTTTCAGCCGGTGTGGCGCTGAAGCGCGTCCGCGGCCTGCCGCTCTCCTTCTGGGGGGCGGCGCTGGCCCATATCGGCGTCGGAGCGACCATCCTGGGCCTGGCGGGCGTCGGTTTCGGCGCCGAGACGATCGCGACGCTGCACAAGGGCGCGCCTCAGCGCGTCGGACCCTATGAGATCACCCTCGATTCCGTCGGCGAGCGCGGGGGCCCGAACTACAAGGAAACCGTGACCGTGATGACAGTGCGTTCCGGCGGGACGGTCGTCGCGACGATCGAGCCGGCGCGCCGGCAGTTTCTCGCCCGGGAGATGACGACGACCGAAGCGGGTTTGGCGACGCTCGATTTCGGCCAGGTCTACGTATCGATCGGCGATCCGACGCCAGAAGGCGTGCCGGCGCGGCTCTACTGGAAGCCGCTGGTCACCCTGATCTGGCTCGGCGGCGCAGCGATGGCGCTGGGCGGCGCCGTCTCGCTAGCCGATCGCCGGCTGCGTTTCGGCATCCCCAAGCGCGCGCGGGCCGGCGCGGCTGTCGCGGCTGGGTGACCGATGCGCCGGCTCCGCCTTGCGCTTCTCCTGGCCTTTGCCCTCCTGGCCGGGCCCGCGTTCGCGGTGCAGCCCGACGAGGTGATGAAGGACCCGACGCTCGAGGCGCGCGCCCGAGCCCTTTCGGCGGAACTTCGCTGTATGGTCTGTCAGAACCAGTCGATCGACGATTCCGACGCGCCGCTCGCTCACGACATCCGCATTCTGATCCGCCAGCGCATCGCCGAGGGCGAGAGCAACGAGGCCGTCCGCGCCTTCCTCGTTTCGCGCTACGGCGATTTCATTCTCCTGAAGCCGCCCCTGAAGCCCGACACCCTGCTCCTCTGGCTCTCCGCCCCCCTGACGCTCGGCGCCGGGCTCGCCGCCGTCATTCTGGTCCGGCGCCGGGCGCCGGCTGCGACGCCGGCTCTCAGCCCGGAGGAGGAGAGGCAGCTTGCCGCGCTGACTCGGGAGGAGATCGGCTAGACGCGTTCGGCGCCTTGGCCGTCCTAACTAAATCTAAAAAATGCCATGCCCGATTGGCAGGGAATGGCCTGTCTGATGTTTTGGCCGGAGCGCCTGAAGATTCCATGGAAGCAACACGAAGAGATGTCCTGGCGCTCGCCGCTTCGGCGACGATGGCCGGTTGGCCGGCGAGAGCCGAGATCGGGAACGAATCCGCCCCATCGAGCGAGGCGGATCTTGCGGCCTTCGACGACGTCTGGGAAACCGTGCGCGACCGTTTCTATGACCCTCGCCTGCACGGCCTCGACTGGCAGGCGGTTCGTGCGCGTTATCGCCCGCAGGCCGCCGCCGCTGGCTCCGGTGAAGGAACGGCGGTCGTCGTCAACGCGATGCTGGGCGAACTCGGCGCCTCCCACACGCGTTACTACACGCCGGCGGATCCGGCCTATTACCAGCTCGCTGATATCTTCTCCTACGCCCTCGCGCATCGCGGCCTGAAGCGGATCTTCCCGTCCGGCGAGGTGACCTATCCGGGGATCGGCGTGTTCACCGAGGTCGACGACCAGGGCCGGCTTTTTGTCACCGGCGCGGTCGAGGGCGCCCCCGCGCACGCGGCGGGTCTGCTCGTCGGCGACGAAATCCTCTCGGTGGACGACGGCCCCTTCCGCCCGGTCGAATCCTTTCGCGGCAAGGTCGGCGCTCCCGTATCGCTCGCCATCCGCCGAACGCCTGGCGCCGCCCCGATGACGATCAGGATTGTGCCGGCCGAGATCCAGCCGGCGGCGATGTTTCTGCGCGGCTTGCGGGCGAGCGCCCGCGTCATCGCCGCGGGCGCTGGCGCCCGGATCGGCTACGTCCATGTCTGGTCGTACGCGAGCCGCAGATATCAGGCGGCGCTCGAGGAGCTGATCGCCGAGGGCGCCCTGCGGGACGCCGACGCGCTCGTATGGGACCTCCGGGACGGCTGGGGCGGGGCGCAGCCGGACTATCTCGATCTCTTCAATGCGCGCGCGCCGACCATGCAGGTGACGGACCGCAACGGCGAGACTGGAATGGTCGACGTCAAGTGGCGGAAGCCAGTGGCGATGCTGATCAACGGCGGCACCCGAAGCGGCAAGGAGGTGCTGGCTTACGGGTTCAAGGAATACCGGCTCGGCGAGCTCGTCGGCATTCGCACAGAAGGCGCCGTCCTAGCCGCGACGGCGTTCCTGATCGGCGACAGCGGTCTGTTGCTGCTTGCGGTCGAAGATGTCCGCGTCGACGGCCAACGCCTGGAGGGCGTGGGCGTCGCGCCGACCATCGAGGTTCCGTTCGATCCCCGATTTGCCGCGGGCAGCGACCCGCAGCTCGACCGGGCCGTCCAGATCCTCTCGCGTAGCTAAAACACCGTCTCCGCCGAAATCCGGCTGCATGCATCATCGTCCAGGCCCGCGGACGAGCGCCAAAAATCGGCCGTGCGGATTTCATCGTGATCGGCCTTTTTCAAAGACTTGAGTGTTCTTTTGTGCAACCTTCAGAGCCTTTCCAACGTATAACAGCTGTTTATTGCAAGAAATATCATCTGCGTATTGTATAATGACTCTGCGCCCGCGTTTCTCAGGCCGCGTCAAAGTCGAGCTTCACCGTGGCCGTCAGCGGCCGGGACTGGCACGCGAGCACATAGCCTGCGTCGAGCTCCCAGGGCTCGAGCGAGTAGTTGACGTCCATCGCCACTTTCCCCTCGATCACCTTGCAGCGGCAGGTGCAGCACATGCCGCCGCGACAGGAATGGGGGATCTCGAGACCCTGTCGGTGCGCCGCCTCGATGATGAGGCCGCCGGGGTCGACCTCGATGCGGCGGGTTCGCCCGTCGAGCGTGCAGTCGACCTGCGCCTCGCCCGCATGTGGCGAGCGCATGGCGACGGCGGGCGGCGCCGGCGCGCCATCGGTCGAGAAGAGCTCGGCCTTGATCCGGGAGGGCTCGACTCCGGCGGCAATCAGCGCCTTGCGCCCCTCCTCGATCATGCCGAACGGGCCGCAGAGGAAATAGGCGTCGACATCCTTCGGCGGAACGATATTTCTGGCGAAGAGCGCGATCCGGTCGCCGTCGACCCGGCCGTTGAGAATGTCGATCTCCTGCGACTCGCGCGACAGCACGTGAAAGACAGCGAGGCGGCCGAGATAACGGTCCTTCAGCTCGTCGATCGCCTGGCGGAACATGATGCTCGAGGCCGTGCGATTGCCGTAGACGAGCGTCGCGCGCGCCCCGGCGCTGGCGGCGAGCGCCGAGCCGATGATCGAGATCACCGGCGTGATTCCGGAGCCTGCGGCGAAGAAAGCGTAATGGCGGCTCGCGCCGATGTCGGCGGTGAAGCGGCCCTCGGGCGGGGCGACTTCGATGAGCGCGCCCTGCCGCAGCACGTCGTTGGCCAAGCGGGAAAAGCGGCCGCCCTCGACCTTCTTCACCGCGATCCGAAGCTCGCCTTCGCCGGCGCTGGAACAGATGGAATAGGAACGGCGGCACTCCTCGCCGTCGATCGTCGCACGCACAGTCAGGTATTGGCCCGGCTGAAAGGCGAACGCCTCGTCTAGGCACGGAGGCACGGCAAAGGCGAGCGAGACGCTGTCGGGCGTTTCCTGACGCCGGTCGGCGATGGCAAGCGCGTGGAAACGGCTCATGGCTCGCGGCTCAGACGCACTTGAAGTGCTCAAACGGCTCGCGGCATGCCCGGCAGCGCCACAACGCCTTGCACGCGGTCGAACCGAATTCGGAGACACGCTCCGTGTCATTCGAGCCGCAGCGCGGACAGGCGACATCGGCGGATGGCTCGAAAAGGGCGCGCTTGCCGGAAGCGCGCTCGGGCGGCGAAATCCCGCAGGCGCGCAGCTTCTCGCGCGCCGCCTCGCTCATACGAGCGGTCGTCCAGGCCGGCGCGTGGGTCAAGGCGACGCGCACGTCTTCGAAGCCCTCCCTGGCAAGCTCCGTCTCGATCGCAAGCGCGATGACGCCCATCGCCGGACAGCCGGAATAGGTCGGAAGAATCGTGACCGTCGCCCGGCCGCGCTCGTCGACGTCGACTTCGTGCAAAATGCCGAGATCGGCGATGGTGAGAACCGGCACTTCCGGATCGGTCACGCGCGCGCACGCTCTGCGGGCGGCCTCGGCGCGAGCTGCGGCGTCGGGAGCGAGCGCGCTCACCAGCGCGCATCCGGATAGGCGCGCTGCAGGAACTGCATCTGCGCCAGAATGTGGCCGAAGTGCTCGCTGTGCTCGCCGCGCTTTCCGCCGCGCTGCCCACGGTGAGCCGCCGGCGCCCTCAAGGTCGCGCGGGCGAGAATCGCGTCAATTGTCTTGTCGAAGTCGTCGCGCAGCGTCGACGGGTCGACGCCGAATCCGGAAGCCGCGACGTCGCGATCGAGATCGTCGGCCTCGAAGAGCTCGGCCGCATAGGGCCAAAGGTCGTCGAGCGCTGCTTGCGCCCTTTCATGGCTCTCCGCCGTGCCGCCGCCGAGCCGGATTATCCACTCGCCGGTGTGACGCAGATGATAGGTCATCTCGCGCGACGAGCGGGTCGCGATGCCGGCCGTTTCGCGATCTTTCGATGCGGCGAGCTTCTCGTACAGCGGAGCGGCGTAGGCGGAGAAGATCAAGTGGCGCGCCATCGTATCGGCGAAATTGCCGTTCGGCTGCTCGACCAGCAGCGGATTGCGATAATCCGGCTCCGGCGCGACGATAGGCGAGGAGGTTTTCGTCGCCCAAGCTTTCGTCGAGCTCGCAGGCCCGCGTATAGAAAGCTCGCGTCTGACCGATCAGGTCGAGGCTCAAATTCGCCAGCGCGATGTCTTCCTCGAGCGTCGGCGCCCGCGACAGCCACTCGCTGAGGCGATGACCGAGGATGAGCGTGGCGTCGCCGAGACGCACGAGCCAGTCGGAGCTTGTGTCGGAGTAGGCGCGCATCGGCGAGGCTCACATGTCGCCGACTTCGTCCGGCACCTCGTAAAAGGTCGGATGCCGGTAGATCTTGGAGGCGGTCGGCTCGAACATCATGTCTTTCTCGCCCGGATCGGAGGCGACGATCGCCGACGACGGAACGACCCAGATCGACAGCGTCTCGCCCCGCCGCGTGTAGACGTCGCGGGCGTTCTGCAGCGCCATGGTCGCGTCATGCGCATGCAGGGAGCCGACATGGCGGTGGGCGAGACCGTTGCGCGGCCGGAGGAACACTTCCCAGAGCGGCGTCGCCGATTCGGTCATTGTCTTGTCCTCCAAGGGAAGGCGCTTCAGGCCGCCCGATCCGCAAGAAGCCGCTGCTTCACAGAGTAGGCGGCGGCTGCTTCGCGAACCCAGGCCCCATCCGCCTCGGCTTGCCGCCGATATTTCATGCGCTGCCGGTTGCACGGTCCTTCGCCGGCGAGGACGCGCGCGAATTCGTCCCAGTCGATCGGCCCATGGCGCCAATGGCCCGCCGTATCGTCGAAAGCGAGCTCCGGATCGGGGATCGAGAGGCCGAGGTAACCGCGCCTGCGGCACGGTGGCGTCGAGAAACTTCTGCCGCAGGCCGTCATTGGAAAACCGCTTGATCTTCCACTTCATCGACAGCTCCGAATGGGTGCTGTTCGAATCGTGCGGGCCGAACATCATCAAAGATGGCCACCAGAAGCGGTTCAGCGCATCCTGCGCCATCTCGCGCTGGTCGGGCGTCCCACGGCACATCGCGATCATGATGTCGTAGCCCTGCCGCTGGTGGAACGATTCCTCCTTGCAGATGAGGATCATCGCCCGGGCGTAGGGCCCGTAGCTGCAACGACAGAGGGGGATCTGGTTCATGATCGCCGCGCCGTCGACAAGCCAGCCGATCGCGCCCATGTCGGCGTAGTTCAGCGTCGGGTAATTGAAGATCGACGAATATTTGGCGCGGCCCGAGAGCAATTGCTCGTAGAGGTCCTCGCGCGTGACGCCCGAGCGTCTCGGCGGCTGCATAGAGATAGAGGCCGTGCCCGGCTTCGTCCTGGATCTTGGCGAGCAGCTGCGCCTTGCGCTTGAAGGTCGGCGCGCGCGTCAGCCAGTTGCCCTCCGGCTGCATGCCGATGATTTCCGAATGAGCGTGCTGCGAGATCTGCCGGACCAGCGTGCGCCGGTATTGTTCCGGCATCCAGTCGTTCGGCTCGATCTTCTCCTCCGCGTCGATGCGCGCCTGGAAAGCGGCAAGCTTGACCGGGTCTTCCGCGATGATCGGCGTAAGATCTTTGGCGTTCAGCGCCTGGGCGTACATGCGTTTCCTGCCGTTTCCTGCTCGGCTCTTGTTCCAGCTCGGCCCTAGGCCGTTGCCCGCCAGCCGGATTTGCGGGCGCATTATGCATCATAATATGTCAGATGCAAGAAAAAAATGTAACGCATCGCCCGCGCGCTCCTGTGCTCCGAATTAGAACCCCTGCCAGGCGATCGAGCGGGGCGGGAGGGGCCCGTGGGCCGAGGCTGCATTGGCGTCGAGCCAATCCTCGGACGGGCGGAAGAGCGCGCGCCAGATCGCCGCCGTCGTTTCCCGCGCCGCGATCCCGGGCCAGTCGTCGGGGAGGTAAGGGGACGGGATGAGCGGATCGCGCAGGACAATGCGGCGGAAGGCGTGGATGACCAGCACGCGCATCGCGACCGCCGGGAGGCCGGTTGGCTTGCCTCCCGCTCTCAGCCTTGACATCACCGGGGCGAAGGCGGCGGTGAAGTTCGCGTAATCGTTGGCCAGCGCCGCGAGGTCGAAAGCGCGCTCGACGACGAGCCGCGCTTCTCCATCGGGCAGGGGGGCGGCGGTCAGCGCAATCGCCGGTGGGAGGTCGCGCGATTCCTCGCCCGCGGGAATAATCCAGAGCTGCGAACCCAGTTCCGCCGCGCCGCGGTGTTGCAACAAGGAGCGCAGACGCGCCTGTTCGGTCTTCGACAGACCGGCGACAAGATAGAGGCGCCAGGCGCAGGGATCCTCAGGCTGCCGAGCAGCGTAGATGCGCCGCGAGGCGGCCTGCGACTCGAAGAGCGCGATCGGCGTCAGCTGATAAAAAGTATTGCGGCCGGCCCTCTCGCGGCTGACCCAGCCGTCGCTCGCCAGCCTCGACATCGCGGTGCGGGTGACGCCCGGCTCGATCCCGAAGGCCGCCAGCACCGCAGTGATGGCGGCCACGCCGACGTCGCTTCCGCGCGGCAGGATGCAGTCGCCAAGGAAACTGACCGCAAGCGACCCCGCCCGCAGCGAACCGAGGCGCTCAATGGCGGCGCGCAGCGCTTCATCGGGCGTCGTCGTATCGCTCATGCCGGCTGGTTCATTTCGCCGGGCGCCGCCCCTGAGTCTTGGCTCTTGCGCCGGCTGGGGCCCTCAAGCGAGGCGCAAAGAAGCCGCCCCGCGACAGCGCGCGAAGCGGCTTGTCGTCAAAGACGAGTCGGACGTCAGTTCGAGCCGACGTCCCCCTGCGTTTGAGACTGCGCCGTCTGCTGCGACGACGCCTTGTCATTCGAAGCCGACGTGCCGAAGTTGCACGCCAGCGCAGGCGCGACGATCGCCGCCAGGCCGCAGCCGAGCAGGAGTCCGATTAGCATAGAGCGCATTCTTGCCTCCTTCGTCGTTCAGGCAAGAAAGTGTAGCACCCCCCGGAGACGATGCAACAGATGTTTCCACGACGCAGGATTGGCGGCAGCCAGCATTCGCGCGTCGGCTCAAACCGCAGCCTCAGGATGCTGGACCCGGAGGCTCCGGTCTCGCCTCCCTCGGCGCGGCTCTTCGCGCTGGAGGCGCGTGGCCTTTTCAGCATCGGCGCCTTGCTGGCGGCCGGGCCCTTGCTGGCAAGCGCCCGCCGTGGCGAGCCGCAGGCCGTGATCGTCCTTCCCGGTCTGAACACAACCGATCGTTCGACCGTTGCGATCCGCTGCTATCTCAGGGTCCTCGGTTATCAGACCTCCGGCTGGAAACTCGGGCGCAACGACCGTCCGGCGGGCGTGGACCTGCCCGCCGTCGCGGCCCAGATCCGTTCGCTCCACGCCTCGAGCGGGACGCCGGTCAGCGTCGTCGGCTTGAGCCGGGGTGGCATCATCGCGCGGGAAGCGACGCGGATGGCGCCCAATTCGGTCCGCCTGGTCATCACCATGGGAAGCCCTTTCGCCGCGCCGGCGGCGACCAATGTCGTCGCCGGCTGGCGCTTGGTGACGGGCGAAGGGCTGATGGCGCAGTCGCCGGAAGGACTGCGCCGTCTCGCAGACCCGCTGCCGGTTCCCAGCACCTCGATCTACAGCCGGTCGGATGGAATCGTAGCCTGGCAAGCGTGCCGTCAGGCGGAAGGACCATTCAGCGAAAATGTGGAAGTGCGGGGCCCGCACATCGGCCTCGGCTTCAATCCGGCGGCGTTCTGGGTCATCGCAGACCGGCTGGCGCAGCCTCTCGACCGATGGACGCCGTTTCGTCCGAGCGCTCACGCCGCGAGGTTCTTGCCCGGAGACCGGTCCGGCGATTGACCCGTCGCCTCGATCGCGCGCCGCCTCCGGCTGCGCATGCGCGGGGCTTTCGCGGCTATGATTTTCCCAGGGAGGTCGAATGGCCAGGAAGCCTGTGCGCCGCCGGGGCGGGACGCGCGGCGGCGAGCTTCGCCGGATCGTAATACACGAAACGCCGCCAGCCGCGGCGGTGGAAGGGCGCCCAATCGCCCTCCGGCTGGGCAAGGCGGTCGGCCACGGCAAAAAGGGCGGCCGGATGCGCCCCGAGACCCATGTGGCTCGAGTCGACGACGATGTTCTCCGCCAGCTCGCGCCGCGTCTCGACGCTGCAGCGCCAGGAAACGACGCCGTCCGTCGGGCTCCAGATCGAGGTGGTCGGCGCCGGCGGCGGCATCCTCAAGAGCCTGCTGAAATCTTCCGGGCCGACGCGACACCCGCTGGCGACTTCGTAGAGTCGCCAGGCGTTCGTTTCGCGCGGATTGCCGGTGAAGGGCGAACCGAGGGTGATGACGAGACGCACCAGCTCCGGCGACAGCTTGGCGAGCTCGCGCGCGTAGAGTCCGCCGAGGCTCCAGCCAACAATGCTGACAGAGCGGCCATGCTCGAGCCGAAGCGCGCGCAACGTCGCGTGCACACGCTCGAAAACGCCCTGGCGCAGCCCGAGGTTGACGCCCTGGCCCCAGCCGACCGCGGCGTAGCCGCGCGAACGCAGGAAACGACGCAGGATCGCGGTGCTCGCGTCGCCCGCGGCGAGCCCAGGCAGCACCAGGACGGGATGCCCGTCCCCCTTCGCGGCGGCGCTCCACACCGGTCGCAGCGCGACAGCGGCATAATGTTCCCACAGCGCCCGGACCTCGAGCAATTGCAGGAGCAGACCCGGGGCCTGGATCTCACGCCGGGGCGGAGGTCCCAGCGCGCTCAACGGAGGATCCACGCAAATTTCGGAAAGAGCGCTATTTCCCTGTCGGCTTTGGTCAAGCATCATGGGCGCAAAACGCCTGAGCGGTTTTCGCGTTCCGCGCGTTAACCTCGGCGAGGCTTGCGCCGGCCCGCCGACCGCGGCAAAACGCCGCGTCGGTCGTAGGGCGGATGCACGATTGTTCGGAAAAGGTCTAACCCCGTTGCCTGCTCATTCGATCGGTTCAACGGGACGCGACGTTCATGTAGGACGGGTCAATCGGGAGGGACCATTGCGATGATCGAGGCCGGTTCAGACAACTCGTTTCGCGGGGCCGATCGCCTCGGGCTCTTCGATCTGGCTGTCGTTCGTTCGAATCTGGGCCCGCCCCAACTTTATGAACATGCCTTGCAGCGCCATGAGGCGCACATCGCCGCGCACGGGCCGCTTGTCGCCGATACCGGCGTCCACACCGGCCGCAGTCCGAAGGACAAATTCATCGTCCGCGACGACAACACCGGCCCGACCGTCTGGTGGGACAACAACAACCCGATGGCGGTCGAGCATTTTGACGGGCTGCTCGCCGATTTTCTCGCCCACGTTAGGGGCAAGCCGCTGTTCGCGCAGGATCTCTATGGCGGCGCCGATCCAGCCTTCCGGGTAAAGACACGCATCTTCACCGAATACGCATGGCATTCGCTGTTCATCCGCAACCTGCTGATCCGGCCGCCGGCCGAGGACCTGCCAGCGTTCACGCCGGACCTCACGATCGTCGACCTGCCGTCGTTCCGGGCCGATCCGAAGCGTCACGGTTCGCGCAGCGAGACCGTCATTGCCTGCGATTTTACCCGCAAGATCATCCTGATTGGCGGCACGAGCTACGCCGGGGAGATGAAGAAGTCGGTTTTCACCTACCTGAATTATGTCCTGCCGCCCCGGCACGTCATGCCGATGCACTGCTCGGCCAACACCGGCAAGGAGGGCGACACGGCGCTCTTCTTCGGTCTCTCCGGCACCGGCAAAACGACACTATCCGCCGACCCGCATCGCAACCTGATCGGCGACGACGAGCACGGCTGGGGCCGCGGCGGCGTCTTCAATTTCGAGGGCGGCTGCTACGCCAAGGCGATCAAGCTATCGCGCGAGGCCGAACCCGAAATCTTCTCGACGACGGAGCGCTTCGGCACGGTGATGGAGAACGTGGCTCTCGATCCAGAATTGCGCATTCCCGATTTCGACGACGAGACCAAGACCGAAAACACCCGCATCGCCTATCCGCTGCACTTCATCGCCAACGCTTCGGCGACCGGGCGCGCCGGCCACCCCAAGAACGTCATCATGCTGACCTGCGACGCGTTCGGCGTGCTGCCGCCGATCGCCAAGCTTGATCCGGCGCAGGCCATGTATCATTTCCTCAGCGGCTACACGGCAAAGCTCGCCGGCACCGAAAAGGGCGTCACCGAGCCGCAGGCGACCTTCTCGACCTGCTTCGGCGCGCCCTTCATGCCGCTGCACCCGACGGTCTACGGCAATCTCCTGCGCGACCTCGTCAGCCGGCACCACGTCGACTGCTGGCTGGTCAACACCGGCTGGACGGGCGGCAAGGTCGGCCATGGCCGGCGGATGCCGATCCGGGTGACCCGCCGCCTGCTTTCAGCCGGGCTCGACGGGTCCCTGCACAGGGCCGACTTCCGGACCGATCCGCATTTCGGTCTCGCCGTCCCCGAGCAGGTCCCCGGCGTCGAGCCGCATATCCTCGATCCGATCAAGACCTGGCGCAACAAAGGCGAATTCGCCGAGACGGCCGGCCGGCTCGTTCAGATGTTCCGCGAGAATTTCCGGAAATTCGAGGACCATGCCGACGAACGCGTGCGCGCCGCCGCGCCGTCGTCCCGGATCGCCCGCATTTGAGCGCGTGACGCCTACTTGCGCCCGCATCTCTTTTCGATCATGCGGGCAGGCGTATCGCCCTTGAAGCCGACATTGTCCACGACCGAAGCGCCGAGCTTGATCGAACCGGAGAGGACCCAGGTTCCGTCGGTGCTTTTCGTCCACGCGCTGCAGGGAATGTTATCGATGTCGGACGGCCAGTTGTCGACCACATAGGTCGCCGCGGCTGCGCGAGCAATCGGCAAGCCGGGCCCGGAAGCCGTCGCGGCCGCGACCGCTGCAACGAACAAGCTGCGGTTGGCGTGTCGCCAGAGGTTCGCCATTCGCTGACGCCTCGCGGTTCTACTTCGACGCAAGCGCGGCGATCCGCTCCCGCGCTCCGCCGACGCCGGCGGCCAGCGCGCGTGAATAATAGTTGCGCGCGGCGGCTTCGTCGCCCTTGATGCCGACCGCGCCGAGATGCGCGAGCGTCGTGGGGTCGTAAGTGTCGCCAAGCGCCATCAATGCTCGGGCGTCGCCACCCTCGGCGGCGCGCTGCAAGAAGGCGCGAGCCGTCGCGATATCGCCCTTGGCGAACGCGACGAGACCTTCGGCGCACAGGCGCCGCGCGTCGTCGATCGGAATCGACAGCGAGGCGATGGGCGAGGCGTCGATCGCCGGCCCCCGCAGCGCGTTCGCCAGCTTGTTGATCGCTTCCCTCGGGTGAGTGGCGTCGGCCGCCGACCTCTCCGTCAGGAGGACCGGCTGCGCTACGAAAACCGGCTGTTCGACCGCGGTCCTCTCCCGGGTGGCCGACGGCTCAATTCGCGGCCAAAACGCCACGATAAGAAATCCAACGATAAGGCCCGCAAAGAGACCGGCAACAACTTTCAACTGGATTGGCAGCGTTCCGTCCTCCCTTACTGCATCAGGCTTCGCCAGCGGGTCAGAGATTCGTAGAGCCGATCCGAATCCTCGGCCTTCGGTCCCCCGCTGGAGTCGGCAGCCATCTTCGCCGACGCGCGGAACGCGTCAAGCGAGGCGTCGCTCGTCGACTTGTGGGCGTCGAGCCATTCCTGCGCCGCAGCCAACCGAGGCCATGTCTCGCTGGGCGGAGACGGATCGGCGGCGAGGTTGACGTCTCGCCAGTGCACGTCCCGGTCGTCGCTCAGAAGGACGCCGTAATTGTCGAAGAACACCCGCGTGAGGCGGCCGATCGCATCCGCGCGCTGCGAGCCGGTCGGCGCGTCGAGCCCGACCAGCGCCAGCGGCTCGGCCAGGGTTTCGACGCTATCGTTCGCCCGGACCAGGTTGGGGCGCTCGGCGGCGGCGACACGCGCCGGCGCATAGACGTCTTCGAGTCCGTCCGACCAGGGAATGGCGACGATATGATAACCGCCATCTTCGCCGAAACCATCGAGCGCCCGCGCCGCCTTGGCCCCGAGCACGACAACCGCCGCGCGCTTGCCGGAAGACAGGCCATCGAGCGCCTCCGTCAGCGGCTCGTAGATCGGATTGACCGTGATTCCGAGCCGCGAAAACAGAAGTCTCGCGCTCGTTGCGGTGGCGCTTTCGGGGTCGCCGAAGCTCACGGTCTTGCCGCTGAGATCGCCGATCGCCTTGACCTCGCGAGGGGCGACGATCTCGAGCGTTTCCGGCGCGAGGCGGGTGACGAGCGGCGTGCGTTTCGTCCAATCCGGATCCTCCTTCACGCTGGAGAGGAGGCTGTCGAGCGTCACGACGGCGAAATCGGCCATGTCGGACCGGGAAGCCCTGGCGAGGCCCGTCGGCGAGGTGGGGCCGACGATCGCCCTGCCTGCTGCGCCCTTATCGTTGAGCACCGCGACAAAGTCTTTGGCCATGCGGCTCGCGGTAAGGTCGTCGGGGTCGGCGAGAATGGCGAAGGGTTTGAGAGATTGGGGGGCCTGCGACTGTGGCGCCGCGTTGATCGCCGAGCCGTTCGATTGCGGCGCTGGCCTCGCGGCAATTACGGCCCTTGCCGGCGCCGATCTGGCAAATTCATGGCCGGCTCTGCCGCGCCAAGCCCCATGCCACAGCATGCGCTTGCCATTGTGGTATACCGGATGCGTGTACGGCACCAAGCCGGCAGGCGCCCTTTGCGATGCGGCCAACAGATGCCCTTGGCCCGACAGCAGAAGTCCGCCGGCCATCGCGGCGGCCGCGCAAAAGCGCAACCGCCGCGACTCACTCCGCCACGCGCGTTTCAACACGCCACACTCATGACTGGGGCGCCTGCCGCCCGATTTAATCGGTTCGCCATTGGAGCAGGACCTTGGCGAGCAAATGCGACGTCTTCAAGGCATCCGACTTGTTCCTTGACTGTCGCGTGTGAACCT
The DNA here is from genome assembly GCA_963820795.1 of uncultured Alphaproteobacteria bacterium. GTDB lineage: Bacteria > Pseudomonadota > Alphaproteobacteria > Rhizobiales > Beijerinckiaceae > Roseiarcus. The sequence goes on along the minus strand of CAWGBJ010000008.1, from coordinate 219,530 downwards.
CGAAACCACCCGCCCTTCGTCTCACGTTGCAATGCTGTCGAGCGCCGCCGCGAGCGCGGCCTCTTCGATCCACTGAAGCGCCGGCGCGTCGAAATAGACGAGCGCGGCGCTCACAGGCAGCGACCGATAGAGCGGCTGCAACGCCGCGCGATAGAGCGCCAGCTGCGCCACATGCGCCTCAGCCGGGCGCGCCGGCGGCGCGCCGAGTTTGAAGTCGACGATCGTGACGCCGCTCTCCGTCACCAGCATGCGGTCGAGGCGGCCGCTCAACGGGAGGTCGGGTTTGTCCGTGCGTCGCAGCACGCCAGCGAACGCGACCTCGCCTCGCGAGCCCGGCCCGAACAGCGGGGCGAGGTCCGGCGCTTGGATGATCGCAAGGGCCTGAGCGGCGAGCGCATCGCGTGACGCCGCGCTGAGCCCTGGCGCGTTGGTCTCGAGAAAAGCGCTGGCGACGTCTTTGCGATGGGCCGCCGGCAGTTCGGGAAGCATCCGCAAAAGGGCGTGTCCAAGGCGCCCCGCGAGCGCTCGTTCGCCCTCGCCGTCGCGCCGAGGGCGGGCGCGCGATGGCCTTGTCGGCCGCATCGGCGCCTCCGGCAAGGCCGCTCTCGAGAGCCACGTCGGCAGTTGGACCGGCTCGACCGGCCGCGGCGCCTCGCCTTCCCGGTCGGCGCAGAGCCCCTCGCCCATCCGGAAGATGGTCTCCCGCACATCCCACGGCGACGGCGCCGGCGCTATCGAGTGCTTGAGGCCATGCGAGACGAGATCATGCCAGCAGTCCTCGGCTTTGCCCATCGCCGTCTCGTAGCCGGCGACGATCAGGCGCTGCCCGGCGCGGGTCATCGCCACATAGAGCAGGCGCCGATGTTCGGCGGCCTCCGACCTGCGCCGCTCGGCGCGCGCCGCTGCGAGCGCCGGGCAGTCGTCGGCCGCCTTGCGGCTCCAGGCGAAGAGCGGCGGGCCGCCGGGGAAGGCGGGCTGAAGCGGCAGCAGCTTCGGATCGTGCCGGCCGGCCGGCGCGCCGCAGGCGTCGGGCAGAAAGACGACCGGCGCCTCGAGCCCCTTGCTGGCATGGACGGTCAGCACCCGGACGCCTTCACTTTCGCCCTCCATGTCGCGCTTGACCGGCGTGTCCGTCGCCGCAACTTCGGCGAGAAAGCGATGAAGCGAGGGAGCCTCGCGCCGCTCGTGCGCGAGCGCCAACGCCAGGAACTCCTCGATCGGATCGGCGGCGTCGGGTCCTAACCGGCCGAAGAGCGCCCTACGCCCGCCGTCCTCGCCGAGGAGGCGGGCGTAGAAGGCGTAGGGCGAAAGCGCTTTCGCCCGCGCGCGCCAGGTCGCCAGGCGCCGGGCGGCGTTGCGCGCCCGCTCGTCGCCGGAGGCCGCCAGCGCCGCGGCGAGCGGGCCCCGCCGCTGCGCCGACAGCGTAAAAAGCTCGTCCTCGTCGAGCCCGATCAACGGCGACTTGAGAACCGACGCCAGCGTCAGGTCGTCGTCCGGCAGGAGCGACGCCGCACCGGCGGCGACGAGGTCCATGACGGCGATATGCTCGCGCAGCATCAGCCTGTCGGCCCCTGCGACTCGGACGCGTCGCTCCTTCAGCGCGCGGATCACCGCCTCGAAGAAGGCGTTGCGGCTGCGCACCAGGATCATCACGTCGCCTTCACGAATGCGACGGGCTTCGCCGCTCTTCGGGTCGACGATGCGGTCGCGCGCGGCCGGCGAGAGCCACGACTTGATCGTGTCGGCGATGCGGGTAGCCAGTTTCACCGCCGGATCGGTGCGGGCGGGCTCGTCGAGCGGCAGCAGCCAGTCGGCCGGATGGGGCTCGGCCGCCGCCTTGAGGGTCGGCCAGATCTCGACCACGCCCTTCATGCCGCTGCGCACCGCCTGATGCTGCGGCGGCGGTTCGCCGCCCGCCGTGAGGCCGGCCCCGGCCCCTTCCGAGCCGAACGTCTTGTCCACCGCGTCGAGAATGGTTTGCGCCGACCGGAAGGAGAAGTTCAGCGGCACGCTGGCGAAAAGACGTGACGACTGGCGATGCCGGTCCTCGAAAAAGCGCCGCATCTCGGCGAACATTTCCGGCGCTGCGCCCTGGAACGAAAAGATCGACTGCTTCTCGTCGCCGACGGCGAAGACGGTGCGTTCCGTCTCGCGGGCGCCCTTGCCGGCGAAGAACTCGGCGCAGAGAGCCGCGAGAATTCGCCATTGCTCGGCCGAGGTGTCCTGCGCCTCGTCGACGAGCAGATGATCGAGCCGGTAGTCGAGCTTCTCCAGCACCCAGGCGGCGCTCGAACGGGTGACGAGCGCCAGCGCGCGCGCGATCTGGTCGGCAAAATCGAGCTGGCCGCCTTCGGCCTTGGCTTCGGCGAAAGCCGTGAGAATCGCCTTTGCGACGGTGAACAGCGCCTCGCTGCGCTCGGCCGTCTGAGCTGCGCGCCAAGTTTCCCTCAGGACTACCAGCCGGTCCTGTTCATGATGGAGGTCGGTTTCGAGATCGTGACAATTCCTGCGCAGCTTGCTGGTCGTCAGATGACGCTTCTTCCCGCCGCGCGGCTCTCCGTCATCCGTGAAAAATGCATTGAGCAGCGCCTCGATCCGCGCGGCGCGGCGGGTCTCGGCGTCGGCGCCGCGCAGTCGCGCGGCGAACTCGCAGTCCGTGGCCTGGCCGCCTTCGAGCCGCTCCGCCCAGGCCTCTCGGCGCCGTCGTTCGACGTCGGCGCCCAGCATTTCGGCCTCGATGGCGGCGACGGTGGCGCCCTTGGCGAGCCCGAGCCGGCTTCGGAGCGCGGAGGCGTAACTGTCCGTGTCGAAGGCCTCGAAGGTCGCGCCGAAGCCCTGCGCCTCGCCCATCAGGGCGTCGAAGTGGAAGGCGCCGGCCTCCCTCGCCGTCAGCGCGAGCAGTTCCGCCGTCGCAGGCGAAGTCTGGATTGCCGCGATCGCCCGGTCGCGCGCCTCCCCCATCAGCGTTTCCGCCTCGCGCTCGTCGATCACCTTGAAATGCGCGGGGACATTGGCCTCGAACGGGAAAAGTTGCAGCAGCCTTTCGCAGAAGGCGTGCAGCGTCTGGATCCTGAGCCCGCCCGGCGTCTCGATGGTCCGCGCGAACAATTGCCGGGCAAACCTGAGCTGGGCCGGACCAGGTTTCTCTGCCCCGGCCGCAACGATCGCTACGGCCAGGGCCTCGTCATCGAGGCTCGTCCACTCGGCGAGGGTCCTGAAGATGCGGATCGCCATGTTGGCGGCGGCCGCTTTGGTGAAGGTGAGACAGAGGATTTGCCCCGGCGGAGCGCCTTTCAGCAAGAGCCGCAACACGCGCTGCGTCAGCACATGCGTCTTGCCGCTGCCGGCATTGGCCGAGACCCAGGCGGAGACCCCTGGATCCGAGGCCTGCCGTTGCCTTTCGCGCAGCGGCGCGGGAATGGCGAGAGTCGGGTTCACGACGCGTCTCCCGCGGTTTCGTCGGCCAATCCTCCGGTCGCCGACCATTCCTTGACCCGGGCGAGATGGTCGTAGTCCGAATAGCGGCCGGCGAACTTGGGGAAAGGCCGCGACAGATAGGGCGTCGCCTCGCAGGTGAACTGGTCGAGCAGCGTCTTGAGTTCAGCAAAATGTTCTTCGGCAAGCGCGACGATGTCCGCCTTGTTCCCCGCAGCAGACCTCTCCTTGCCGCCGTCTCGGCCGCCAAGCTTGAGGTAGATCGCCTCTGCCGGCATGATCGCGCCGAGGCCCTCGAAGCCGCTCCGCATCAGCATTGCGGCTTCCAGGGTCAATTGCGGCGCGAAGCCGACCGCCACTTCCCCGGGTCCCGGCGGCTGGCCGCTCTTATAGTCGATCAGCCTCGCCTTGCCGTTGCGAAGGACGTCGATGCGGTCGGCGCGCGCGGTTAGCTTGAACAATTCGCCGTCGCGAAGCCGAAACTCGGTCTTGCCCTGCCGCTCGACCCAGATGCGCTCGATCGCAGGACGAGTCCTACGCTCGAAGTCGAGCACGAAGTCGACCGCCTTTTCGATATTGGGCCAGGCGAGGCCGGCGAAAGCGGTCTCCCGAAGCAGGAGGGCAAAGCGTGCGCCGGCGAAGCCGAGCAGAATCTCGCGCGCCGCCGGCGGCAACTCGCCACTCGGGTAACGCTCGGCAAAATCCTGCAAGGCGCCATGCCAGGCTTCGCCCGCTTCGCGCGGGCCGAGTTCGCGCTCGACCGGCTCTAGCGCCTGAAGCTTGAGAATCCGCTCGGCATAGACCGCATAGGGGTCCCGCCGCATCTTTTCGACCGCGGTGACGCTGAGCGAGCGTGGGCGCAAGACTGCCGGCGGTTTCGGCGCCGGCCGCGCGATCGGCGCGACCCTGACCGGCTGGTCGATCACGCGGGCGAGGCGGAGATAGCCTTCGCCGCGCTGCTCGGCGGCCAGGATCGCATCGTCTCCGGCCGCCGCGCCGATGCGTTGCAGAAACCTGGAGGGGACGGTCGGCTCGCCGCCCCGCTTCCTGGCGCGGCTGATGATCGTCTCCGGCGCGCCGAGCGCGCTGGCGAAATCATGCGCCGTCTGGCCGATGCGCCGCTCCGGGGCCGAGAGGCCGAGCTCGGCCCGCATCGGCCGGTTGAGGAAAGCGTCGGCCTCCACGGCGGGCGGCCAGACCTTCTCGTCTAGGCCCGCCAAGAGCGCCCGATCGAAAGCGAGGAGCCGCGCCTCGAGCAGGCCCAGGATCTTGAGCCGCGGATGGCCGCCCTCGGTCGGCGGCGCCCTGACGCCGGCGAGCGCATCGTCCACGAGGCCGGCGTACTCGCCGAGCGTGCAGAAAAAGCCGCCGGCGGCCGCCGCGCGCCATTCGTCCATGAGCTCGACCAGCGCCGCGAGGCCGTGGGGTTGGGACGGGTCGGTTTGCGGTGCGGCGAGCATCGCCTCCAACGCCGCGCCGTGCGCCGCGAGGCAGTCGCCGAGCGCAGACAGGCGGATCGCGCGCAAAGGCGCGAGTGCGGCGGCGAGGTCGCGCGCCAGCGCCTCCGCCTCGCGCCGCCGGCTCTCGTCAATCGCCCGGATCGCCGGATGGACATGACGGTCTTCGCGCGCCGCTCTCGCTGCGGCGAAAGCCAGGTCGAGATCGTCGAGCGGGCCGGGCGGGATGGCGCGGAAGACGCCGAGCTCGAGCGCCCGCGCCGCCCGGTCGAGTTCGGCCCGCGGCCGGTTCAGGCGCAATGCCGGATGAGCGATCAGCGCGATCAGCGACAGCGGCGTCATGTCGATCGCGGCGGCGAGGATGAGCCGCGCCAGTCCGCCGGCCTCGGTCTCGCCGAGCGTGCGCCCCGCCGAATCCTCCACCTCGACGCCCCAGCGGCCGAGTTCGGCCGCGACGCGGCGCGCGATCGAGGGATCGGGCGTGATCAGCGCCGCGGTCTTGCCGGGCGTCTCCAGGACTTCGCGCATCGCCACGGCGAGCGCCAGAGCCTCCTCCGCCTCGCCGTCGGCGGTGATGATCGAGACGTTGGCGAGCGCCGCCGCGACGGCAGGCGCGGACAGGGCCTCCTTGCGCTCGCGCCAGACGTCGGTCGCCCCGGCAGGGCGAAGCGCTTCGCTCAGGAAGGCAGCGCGCTCGGCGAGCGGCGGTGGCGGCGCGCCGAGCGTGACGACCTCTTCCCGCCCGACGCCGATCAGGCCGATCAGCCGATGCATGAGCGCCTGCGGGTGGGTGGCGAGTCGTTCTCCGCCCGGGTCGGGGCCGCCGATCATGTCCCAAGCGCGACCATCGAGATTTAGGTCGAGGCCGGGCAGGACGACGGCGCCCTTCGCGCTGCGGGCGATGGCGGCGATGAGGGCGGCGGTGGCGCGATTCGCGCCGGTCGAGCCCGCGATGACGGTCGGGCCGCGGCGCGTCCTGCTTTCCAGGCCGCCGATCTCGGCCTCGACGAGCAGCGAGACTCGCTTGGCGCGGTCGATCAGACCCTGCTCTTCCAGCCATCGCGGCCAGTGGGCGAAGGCGATCTTGAGGAAGTCGAGGGTGATGCGCCAATAGGAATCATAGGCCTCCGGCGCGAGCCGCTCGATCCGCCGCCAGTCGACGCCTTCGATGATCATGTCGTCGATCAGGGCGGCGAGGTCGCCGGCGAGCGCATAGGCCTGCGCCGGCGTCGCTGCGACCAGCGCCGGCTCGGAGGCGTCGCAGACCAGCCGCCCGTCGGCGCCGACGCTGCGAATCGCGCCCCGGAGCGCCTTGCCCCAGGCGCGGACGAGCTCGGCCAGCGCATGGCGGCGGGTCAGTTCGCCGACCGCGGCCGGCGGCCCGGGGCGCGGCGCCTCGTCGTCGTCCGGCGAATAGAACGCCGTCGCGTCGTCCGGCTCGAAGGCGCCGAGCGGGGCGATGCGCGGCAGGAGCACGCTCTGCCCGCCGCTCGCTCGGAGGAGCGCCTGCGCCAGCGCGGCGCCGGCGCGCTGCGTCGGCACGTAGATCGTCGCATCCGCAAGCGCGAGCGGTCCGCCAGGCCCGGGAAAGCCGTCGAGCAGCCGGCCGTCGAGCAGCGCGCGGGCGAGCGTCGGCAGGAACGGCGCGCCCGGCGGGATGGTGAAGACGCGAGGCTCGCGAATCGGCATGACTCATGCTTCTCACGCCGGGGTGGGGCGAAGGCAAGCAGGGTCTGTGGATGAGGACCGCCTCGCAAAGATGGGCGCTGAAGGCGGCGGCCGAATTCCTTGTTCAACACGGGGGCGCCGGGAGACCGGCGTGTGCGAGCCCCGGGCCAGCTTGATGCGCTGGACCGAGACCCGCACGGGCGCGCCGATCCTGAGCAGCTTGAGGCGGATGGCGGCGCAGCTGGCCTTGGCGAACTGCGTGTGCTTGAGGGCGATGCGAAAGCCGCTTGCGGGCGGCGAGCGTTCGTAGGGCCGGTCGCCAATCAGTAGAATCCAATCGGAAAATACTTGAGGTAGAGTTCCGCGTAGGTCCCGCGGGCGGAAAGGCGCGCCAGCGCCCAGTTCAGCGCGCGACGCAGCTGCACGTCGTCGGTGCGGACCGCGATGCCGATTCCCTCGCCGAAGTAGCGGCTCTCGCAATAGGGGCCGCCGAAGAAGGCGCAGCAATCGTCGGACGATGCGCCGTTGAGCCAGACGGCGAAGGTCAACCCGTCGCCGAACGCCGCCTCGACCTCCCCGGCGCGCAAAGCCGCCTGCAGCGCCAGAACGTCCGGGTAGGATTTGGGCTTGGCTTCCGGAAAGAACGTCTCGAGATAGGCCTGATGCGCCGATCCCCCGACGACCCCGATCGTCTTGCCGGCGAGCGCGGCGGCGCTGACCGTCGCGGGCGCTTTTCCCTTGCGCGCGACGAACCGCGCCGGCGTCTGGTAATAGGGCGAGGAGAAATCGATGCGCTCCCGGCTCTCCGGCGTCGCCACGATTGAGGCGACGACCGCGTCGCCCTTGCCGGTGGCGAGCGAGTCGATCAGCGTATCGAAGCGGCGCGCCTGGATGGTGCAGCCGATGTCGAGCTCCTCGCAGATCGCCCGCGCGATCTCGACGTTGAAGCCGGCCAGGGTCCCGTCGGCGAGCGCGAAGTTGAGCGGCGGATAATCGTCGGCGGTGAGGAAGCGGATGGCGCGAACCCCCGAGAGATCGGGCCGATCGAGCCTCAGCCCCGGATCCCAGAAACTCGGCATGAAAGGTTCGGCGGCGCCGGGCTTCATCACGCCGAGAAGCGTGGCGAGCGCGAACACGGCTGCGGCGACAAACTTTGCGGAAGCGGCTGATTTTACCATGACAGAAGCGAAAAACTGTGTCCTACTGATGGGAAACGCTGGATCACCCTGGCGGCTTCCGGCCGGCGGGGTCGCCAACAGCGAACCAAAGAGCGTCGGCGTGGGGCGGCATGGCGGGGGTTTGGCACGGCGCGGATATCTTACCGGCTTCGCCGCGCGAGGCAACGCGGGCCGCGGTTGACCGTGGGCCCGTTCGCGCCGACGGGCGGACCGAGCCTCTCGCCCCGGCTCTCCCCCTGGAGCTCGACTTCCTTTCCGGGCAGGGCGGTTTGCGGACGCGGTTCAGGATTGCGCTCGAGGCCGCGCCCGCCGGCGTCGAGCCGCTCGACGCGCTCTTGAACGAAGGGCTTCTGGAGGAAGAGACCTATTACCGGGCGTTGGCCAGGCGCCTCGGCTGCGTCTATTATTCCGGCGAACTGCCGTTCGCCGCGCATTTCGACCCGGTCAAGAGCCTCAGGTCCGGGGTGGCGCCGCTTGCCGGACTGGCTCAAGGCGCACGGGCGGTCATTGCGCCCCGCGCCCGCTCGGTTTCCCGTCTGATCGAAACGACCTTGTCCGGGCGGCTGCAGTCGCGGAGCTTCGCCCTGGCCTCGCCGCAGCGGCTGGCCGCGCTGGTCAGGATGCAGCGCGGCGAGGCGATTCTCGCCGGGGCGCTCGGGCGTCTGCCCGAGGCGCTCAGCGCCCGAAGGCGCCTCAGCGGCAGTCAGACTGCGACGGCTCTCGTGATCGCCCTCAGCGCAGTCGCCCTCGGCGCGGCGAACCTGCCAGTTCTCATCGCGAGCCTCTTCGCCGCCCTCTGGCTCATGTTTTTAGGCGCCGTCGCCTTGCGATCGGTCGCTTGCGTCGCCGACGGGTCGACCCCGAAGCCGGCGCTCCTTTCCGACGACGAACTGCCCGTCTACACGGTGATCGCGGCGATCTACCGCGAGCCCGAGATCATCGGCGATCTCGTCAAGGCGCTCGACGCGCTGGACTACCCCAAAAGCAAGCTCGACATCAAAATCGTCCTCGAGCAGCGAGATCGGGAAACTCTGGCGAGTCTTCTCGCCTTGCGATTGCCGGCCCGCTACGAAATCGTCATTGCGCCGCCGGGCGCGCCGTCGACGAAGCCGCGCGCGCTCAACGTCGCGCTGGCGGAAGCGCGCGGCGACCTGGTCGTCGTCTACGACGCGGAGGACGCACCCTCGCCCGGTCAGCTCAGGCTTGCCGCCTCGCGCTTCGCCGTCGAAAGCGAGCTTGACTGCCTTCAGGGGCGCTTGACGATCAGGAACACCAAAGATTCCTGGCTATCGAGGCTCTTCGCCGTCGAGTACGCGGCGCTCTTCGACCTCGTCAATCCTGGCCTCTGCGCGCTCGCGCTGCCGCTCGCGCTCGGCGGCTCGTCGAACCATTTCCGCCTCGGATCGCTTCGGGCCGTCGGCGGCTGGGACGAGTGGAACGTCGCCGAGGATGCGGACCTCGGCGTCCGCCTGGCGCGCTTCGGCTACAAGGTGGGAAGCCTCGATTCGGACACCTCCGAGGAGGCGCCGCACGAGCTCGGCAACTGGTTCTGGCAGCGGGTGCGCTGGCAGAAAGGCTGGATGCAGACCGCGATCGTGCACTCGCGTGAGCCGGCGCGCTTCGTTCGCGACCTCGGCGCGCCGCGCGCCGCCGCGGCGGCGCTCCTGATCCTCGGCTCGGTCGTCAGCGCCCTGCTCTGGCCGGCCTTCGCGTTCGACACAATTCGACGGGCGATCGCCGCGGCGGGCGGCGTCGCCTCGGGCTGGCGCGAGGCCGTCGACGTCTTCACCTATATTCTGGCGCTCGCCGGCATCTGGGCGATCGTCGTTCCCGCCGCCGTGGCGGCGAAGCAGCGCGGCTTCCCGCTCACCCCGCTGGCGATCCTGCTGATGCCAGCCTATTACCTCCTCCTGACGGCGGCCGCCTGGACCGCGGTCTTCGACCTCGCCACGCGGCCGCACCATTGGGCGAAGACCGCGCACGGGCGGAGGCCCTTGCGGGCCGAGAAGAGCGCGCCGCGAGCCATCCGTTCCGGGCGATGACGAACCGTGCTATTGCGCGGCGACAATCTGGCGGCGGCAAGGAGCGCGGATGGCCACAGATATCGTCAAGGTTGGGCGCGCGCTCGTCTCGGTCTCCGACAAGACGGGTCTCGTCGAGCTCGCCCGGGCGCTGGCCGGGCTCGGCGTCGAACTCATGTCGACCGGCGGCACGGCGGCCGCGCTCGGCGCCGCGGGGCTCGCGGTCGTCGACATCGCCCAGATCACCGGCTTTCCCGAGATGATGGACGGTCGGGTCAAGACGCTGCACCCGCGGGTGCACGGCGGGCTCATGGCGATCCGTTCGGAGCCGGCGCATCAGGCGGCGATGATCGCCAACGACATCGCCCCGATCGACCTCCTGGTCGTCAACCTCTATCCGTTCGAAGCGACGCTCAGGCGCCGATCCTCCTTCGAGGAGCGGGTCGAGATGATCGACATCGGCGGTCCGGCGATGATCCGCGGCGCGGCCAAGAACCACGATGACGTCGCCGTCATCGTCGACGTCGCGGATTACCCGGCGCTGATCGAGGAGCTTCAGGAGAACGACGGGTCGACGAGCCTGGCCTTCCGCCGCCGCATGGCGCAGAAGGCCTTCGCCCGCACGGCTGCCTATGACGCGGCGATCTCGAACTGGCTGGCAGAGGAAACGCAGGAGACCGCGCCGAAATGGCGGTCCTTCGGCGGCGTCCTGCACGACGGGTTCGGTTCGCTGCGCTACGGCGAAAACCCGCACCAGCGCGGCGCGCTCTATCTGACCCCCGAGCCGCGCGCCGGCGTCGCCACCGCCCGCCAGGTCCAGGGCAAAGAGCTTTCCTACAACAACGTCAACGACACCGACGCGGCCTACGAACTCATCGCCGAATTCGACCCGGGAGAGAGCGCCGCGGTGGCGATCGTCAAGCACGCCAACCCTTGCGGCGTCGCGGTCGCCGCGACGCTGCTCGAGGCCTACGAGAAGGCGCTCGCCTGCGACCCGGTTTCCGCCTTCGGCGGCATCGTCGCCATGAACCGCAGGCTCGACGCCGCGGCAGCGCGCAAGATCGTCGACATCTTCACCGAGGTCATCATCGCGCCGGAGGCGGACGACGAGGCGCTGGCGATCGTCGCGGCGAAGAAGAACCTGCGCCTGCTCCTCGCCGGCGCCTTGCCCGATCCCCGAGCGAAGACGCTGACCGTCCGTTCCGTCGCCGGCGGCCTTCTGGTGCAGGACCGCGACAGCGGCGTCCTCGACGAAGCGGCGCTTAAAGTAGTGACGAGGCGCGCGCCGACGGCGCGCGAGATGGCGGATCTCAGCATCGCCTGGCGGGTCGCCAAGCACGTCAAGTCGAACGCCATCGTCTACGTCAAGGACGGGGCGACGGCGGGAATCGGGGCCGGGCAGATGTCGCGCGTCGATGCGGCGCGGATGGCGGCGCAAAAGGCGCTGGACGCGGCCGCCGCCGCCGGGTGGAAAGAGCCGCGCACCAAAGGCTCGGCCGTCGCCTCGGACGCCTTCTTCCCTTTCGCCGATGGCCTCCTCGCGGCGGTCGAAGCCGGCGCCACCGCCGTCATCCAGCCGGGCGGGTCGATGCGCGACAGCGAGGTGATCGGCGCGGCGGATTCGGCCGGGATCGCCATGGCGTTCACCGGCATGCGCCACTTCCGCCATTGAGCCGGCGCGCTCTTCAGGCGTCTTCCGCCGGTTGAACCTCGAGGCCGAGCAGCGCCGTCGCGGCGGCGATCAGGCCGTCGAAATGCGAGATCACCCGGTCCGGGCCGAGCTCGACGACCGGCACGTCGGTATAGCCGAAGTCGACTGCAATCACCGGCAGGCCGGCGGCGCGGGCGGTCCTGATGTCGGTCGCCGAATCCCCGACCATGACGGCGCTGGCGCTGACGCCGCCCGCCGCGGCGATCGTCGCGACGAGCGGCTTCGGATCGGGCTTGCCGACCCCGAACGTGTCCTGGCCGCAGATGAAGGCGAAGCGGTCGGCGACGCCGAGCTTCGCCATCAAGAGCCGGGCCGACGCCTCGATCTTGTTGGTGCAGATCGCCTGGCGCCAGCCGGCGCGCTCGATCGCCGCGAGCGCCGCCGCGACGCCGGGATAGAGCCGCGTATGCTCGGCGATATGGGCGTTGTAATGGGCGAGGAAGTCGCCGAACAGCGCCTCGAGCGTCATCGGCGTGAGTTTCCGGCCGGCGGCGGCGAAGCCGCGCTCGATGAGGGCGCGTCCGCCGGCGCCCAGCAGGGTCTTGGCGTTGGCGACCGGCAGGGGATCGAGGCCCTCACGGACCAGAACCGCGTTCAAGGCCCCCATCAGGTCGGCCGCGGTGTCGGCGAGCGTGCCGTCGAGATCGTAGACGACGGTCGGGGCGGTCATCCCCGTCAATTCCAGAATTCCGGCTGGGCGGCGTTGAGCAGACCGCCGATGCGGACCGGGGCGATGGCCTTGGCGAGCCCCTTGGGGCCGATCTCGACCGCGACGGCGCAGAGGGTGGCGGGGCCGAGCGCCGGCTCGAAGCGGCCGGAGGAAATACGCCGGGTGAACCGCCTGAGCGGCTCGTCCTTCTCCATGCCGATCACCGAATCATAGTCGCCGGTCATGCCGACATCGGTCAGGAAGGCCGCGCCGCCGGCGAGGATCCGATGGTCGGCGCTCGGCACATGCGTATGGGTGCCGACGATGAGGCTCGCCCGGCCGTCGATGTAATGGGCGAGCGCCCCCTTCTCGCTCGTCGCCTCGGCATGCACGTCGACGACGACGGCGTCGCAGGCTTCGCCCAAGGGGGCGGCTGTGAGTTCCCGGTCGAGCGCGGCGAACGGATCGTCGAGCGCCTCCATGAAGATGCGGCCGAGCACGTTGACGATGAGGAGCCGCGCGCCCTTGGCGTTCTCGACGATCGCCGCGCCGCGTCCGGGCGTGCCGGGCGGATAATTGGCGGGCCGGATGAGCCGCGGCTGGCGCTCGATGAAGACGAGCGCCTCCTTCTGATCGAAGGCGTGGTTGCCGAGCGTCACCGCATCGACCCCGGCCGCCAGGAACTCCTCGAAGATCGATTCGGTGAGGCCGAAGCCGCCGGCGGCGTTCTCGCCGTTGACGATGACGAAATCGAGCCGCCAGCGGGCGCGGAGCAGCGGAACCTGCTGCAAGACTGCGGCGCGCCCCGATCGACCCACCACGTCGCCAACGAACAGAAGCCGCATTCAGCGGCCTCTGAAGAAAATGGTTTCCTGTTCGGTCACGATCGCGTCCAGGGTCTGATCGTGCGCCTCATACGGCACCGCGGCGACTTCGCAAACCCCATGCGCGACCCCGACGGCGTGAATTGCCTTCGTCGCCCGCAATCTCTCCAGCGTGCGATCGTAATAGCCGGCGCCGTAGCCGATGCGATGGCCGCGCCGGTCGAAGCAGGCGAGCGGCACGAACAGCAACTCGGGCTCGGCGGTCGGCGCAACCTCGATCGGTTCGGGGATGGCCATGGCGCCCAGCACGGTCGGCTCGCCCGGCCGCCAAAGACGGAATAGAAGACGGTTTCCGCGGCCGGCGACGACCGGAAGCGCGGTCGCGTATCCGGCCTGGCTCAGCGCCTGGAGAAGGGCAAGGGCGTCCGGCTCGTCGCGGATCGGGTGGAAGGCGGAGATGACGGCCGGGCTCCAGAGCCGCGCCAGGCGCAGGCCCTCCGCGACCAGCCGGTCGGTGAAGGCGGCGCGCGTCCCGGGCGCAAGCGTCTTCCGCCGCGCCAGCGCCTCGCGACGGAGGATCGCCTTCGCTTCAGCGCCGGTCGAGCTCAAAGGGTCACTTGAGGTTCGTCGATCGAACAGAGCGCGGAGCCGAGACGGCCGTCGGACGGTGATCCCGGGCGCCTACGTGAGTAGGTGGGCGCCGTGTGCCAAAGCCCACGGGCGAGGGCAGGGACAGCTCCCATAGGGATCGTACGGCCCCGAGGAATGTTGTCCTAACGCGCCACCCAGCTCCGCAAGGAGGCAATGTAGGGCCTCGCGGGGCGAATGGCTAGAGCCCCTGCGGCTCGCCGCGCGCCTTGGCGCCGACCATGGTTTTTCAGAATGTTAGGTCCAAAAAGCTGTCACTATCCACAATATTCCGTTATCAACATATGTTGTATGTATGATCCGGTCGCCTGACGGCGATCGGCTGGTGATCGAGCCGGTGCGCAGGCGCGGACTCATTGCCAGACGATGAAGCCGCTGGACGACGATCCAGCGCCGGCTCCGGAGGCGGCGCCGTGACGCGACGGCGCCAGGGCGCGCCGGTCAAAACAGCGGATCGTCGGCGAACCAGTGCTTGCCCTGATAGACGATCTCGGTCCCTTCATCGTCGCTGTGGACGACGTCGACCTGCATGCCCTTCTTCAGTTGAAGGCAGCCCTTCCAGCGCACCGGATAGGGCGGGCGGCCGTTGTTGAGGCTCGCCAGGGTGCGCTCGTGCGCCTCTGCCCAGGACGGGCAGAATCTCGCATTCTCGGGCAGGGCTTTTTTCACCGGCGCGACGGGCTGGGCGTCGGCTTGCCCGGCGAGGGCGAAAAACGCCGCGAGTGCGATAAAGCTCGGGAAGCGTCTCAAGTCTTGCCTACCGTCTTCCAAACAGCCGTTCGATGTCGGCGAGCTTGAGCTCGACGTAGGTCGGGCGGCCGTGGTTGCACTGGCCGGACCCGGGCGTCGCCTCCATGGCGCGCAGGAGTGCGTTCATCTCCTCGGCCTTAAGCGCCCGGCCGGAGCGGACCGAATGGCGGCAAGCGAACGTCCCCAGCCAGCGATCGAGCCGGCGCTCGAGGCTCAGCGCCCCGTCGTCGGCCGCGAGATCGGCGGCGAGATCGCGGACGAGGCCGGCGAGATCGCCGTGGGCGATCGCCGCCGGCGCCTCGCGGACGAGGACCGCGCCGGGGCCGAAGCCTTCGACGACGAGGCCGAGCGCGGCGAGCTCGCCGCCATGCGCCTCGATCAGCGCGGCCGTGTCCGGGTCGAGATCGACGACGAGCGGCACGAGCAGCGCCTGCCGCTCGACGCCCCGGCCGTCGCGCTCGCGCTTCAGCTGCTCGTAGACGATCCGCTCGTGCGCCGCATGCTGGTCGACGATGACGATGCCGTCCGTCGTCTGAGCGATGATATAATTGCCGTGCAGCTGCGCCCGCGCCGCCCCGAGCGGCGCCGTAAGGTCGGGCCCGGCGGGGTCGGCGGCGGGCGCCGGCACGGCGGGGGCGAAGGCGGCGAAGCGCGCCTGGGCCGGCTCGGCGAAGCCTCGGGCGAGGCTTGTTGCAGGGCTTGCGGCGAGGTCCGGGGCGGCCGGCGAGGCGCGCCAGTCCCAGCCGCCGACCGGGGCGGCTGAGCGGAAGGGAGCGGGCGGGCGCAGCGCGACGATGGTCGCCGTCCCCCCGGTGGCGGCGGCGCGGTGCAAGGCTTCGGCGAGGCGCTGCTTCAGCGCGCCGACGATCAGCCCGCGCACCAGTCCCGGATCGCGGAAGCGCACCTCCGCTTTCGCCGGGTGGACGTTGACGTCGACGCTTTGAGGGTCGGCCTCGAGGAAGAGCGCCGCGACGGCGTGGCGGTCGGCCGGCAGAAAATCGAGGTAAGCCGCGCGGAGCGCGCCCGACAGCGTCCGGTCGCGCACCGCCCGGCCGTTGACGAAGAGGTATTGCATGAGCGCATTCGGCCGGCTGAAGGTCGGCAAGCCGATCCGGCCGGAGAGGCTGAGGCCCTCCCGCGCCGCTGCGAGCGCCAGCGAATTTGCGGCGAAGTCCTCGCCGAGCGCCTGCCTCATCCGCTCCCGCCGGCCCGCTTCGCCGACGCCGGCGGCAGGCCAGTCGAAGCCCGAGCCGATGTCGGTGGCGAAAGCGAAGCGGACGTCCGGGCGGCTCAGGCCCAGGCGCCGCACGATGTCGGCGACGGCCTGGGCCTCGCTGCGGTCGGATTTCAGGAACTTGAGCCGGGCCGGCGTGGCGGCGAAGAGGTCGCGCGCTTCGACCCGCGTGCCCGGGGGCTGGCCGCAGGGCTGAAGCGGGCTCTTCAAGCCGTCCTCGACGACGAGCCGCAAGCCCTGCGGCGCGCCCGGCGGCCGGGTGCGGATTTCGAGTCGCGACACCGAGGCGATCGATGGCAGCGCCTCTCCGCGAAATCCGAAGGTCAGAATGGCGTTAAGATCGCCATCGGCAAGTTTCGAGGTCGCGTGCCGCTCGACCGAGAGGCCGAGGTCGGCTTCGTCCATGCCGCGGCCGTCATCGGTCACCCGGATGAGGCGCCGGCCGCCCGCTTCGATGGCGATCTCGACCTGGGTCGCGCCGGCGTCGAGCGCGTTCTCGACGAGTTCCTTGACCGCCGCAGCCGGCCGCTCGATGACCTCGCCCGCGGCGATGCGGTCGATGAGCAGCGGATCGAGGCGGCGAATCGGCATGGGCGGGGCGGACCTTCACGCGCTTATCGCATTGGCAAGGACCAAGGGGAAGGCCGGCCCCGGGACCTTGCCGCATTCACGCGAGTCGGCAAGGGAGACGCCAGACCTGGCGGGTGAGACCGGGTCGGTCGAGCTCGCGGGGGGAGCGGCTTTTCGAGGCGGGGCAAGGAGAAAATTCCCTGCGCGCTGCGTATTCGCAGCGAACTCGGCCTTTCGGCGGAAAATCTTGTCGACAAGGCATTGGATTTCAGGTCCTTGGCGGCAATTTCCCTAAGCGGCTAAGCGGGTAAGCGGAGACGCGGCGAATCTTTTTGCCCCGAGCAGGGACCGCGGAGGGAATTTTTCGTGTGGCGCAGAGAGTCTCGCGCCAAGCCGAAAAGCCCCTGCGGCCGGGCCGGTCAGGCGCCCGGCGCCATCGCTGAAAGATGTGTAGGGGCGGGTCAAGGGGGTGGAATTCTTTGCCTCGCCGTTACAAATCCCTTGATCGCGCATCACGCTTTCCTAGGCTCCACCAATGGAAATTCGCCCGACTCCCGACCAGGAAGCCTTTATCCGCCAGGCCATCGACGCCGGACGGATTGCGCGCCCGGAGGACGCCGCGACGCAGGCGATGGCGCTGTGGGAAGAACGCGAGCGCCGCCGCGCCGAAATTCTGGCGCGCGTCGATGAGGCCGAGGCTGCCCTTGCCCGAGGCGAAGGAACTGTCATCACCGCCGAGACCATGCGCGCGCTTGCCGAAGACGTGAAGCGCAGGGGCCGCGCCCGCCTGGAGGCGGAGAACGCCGCGCGCCGCTGATGGCGCATCGCCTGGCGCCGCAGGGCTTCCGCCGAGCTGGACGACATCTGGCTCGACATCGCCAGGGGAAGCGGCAGCATCGAACGCGCTGACCGCGTGCTGGATACCATCACCCGCCGTTTTCACCTGCTCGCCACCCATCCGCGCATTGGCCGGGAGCGCAGCGACTTGCGCCCAGGCCTGCGAGGCTTCCCGGCAGACACCTACGTCATCCTTACCGCATCGAGGGCGAGGACGTGCTTATTCTGCATGTCCTCGATGGCCGCCGCGACATCGCCGCCCTGGTGTGACGCCCGAAGGCGTCACAAGGAACCCGACCCGACGCGCGACATTCTCCCCACATAATTGAACGCCGCGAATCGACGTCGAGCGGCCATAGCAGATCGCGACGGCGGACATCGCGATTGGCGGGAAACTGGCCATTCGCGACGACGTCAACGGTTCCATCCCTCATTGCAGGATCGCGGGGATCGAGTATGGTCCCTACGCGTCGTAAAGCGAACGATGAAGACGCGACCGTTGACGGGTCGCCGACCCCAACAGAAACGATAGCGAGGAGACGGAACTGGGAGGTTTTCATGAGCGTGTCAGGACGCATTGAAATTCGTCCTGCCGAAATTCCGAAGTTCGTGCCTGGGACAGTTTGGCTCGACGCATTGGACAGATCGTGGGCCGGAATTTCGGCTCGAGGCTACTCTTACGCGCCAAGCGAAGTGGCGCACCCCCCGATCTCTGATTTCGTGCTCGTCGCCTATCGAATGGGCGCGACGCGGATGACGCGTCGCGCCAATGGTCCCAGCCGCAGCTGTCAGGTCGCCCCCGGCCACATATCGCTATTGACCTCCAACACGGCGAGCGAATGGGCCTGGGAAAAGCCGATCGACGTTCTCCATGTCTACCTCGAGCCTGGATTGATGTCAGAGGTGATTGAGAGCGTTTTCAATCGAGAGATGGTTGGCGCCCAGCTTCACGATCTCCTCGACGTCCAGGACGATTTCATCCTCAAGCTGGCGGATAGCCTGATCAGCGAAGCGCAGCACAACGAGCCGGGATCGAGGTTGTTCGTGGAATCGCTGGCGCATCAGCTCTGCATCCATCTTGTTCGCCGTTATTTCGACTTGAAACCGAGCGCAATCGTAACGATCGGCGAGTTCGATCGGTCGGTCGTCAACAGGGTCCGCGACTACATCATGGAAAACCTCGGCGAGGATCTCTGCCTCACCACACTGTCGCGCGTCGCGCGCGTTAGCCCGTCCCATTTTGGGCGCGTCTTTCGCCGCGCCTTCGGCGTTCCCCCGCACCGGTTCATCTTGAACGCGAGACTCAACAAGGCGCGCCATTTGCTGGCGGATCGGCGTCTCGCAATCGCGGAAGTCGCCGCCGCCGCCGGATTCGCTGATCAAAGCCATCTCACGCGCCACTTCCGAAACCAGTTCAAGGCGACCCCGGACCAGTGGCGTCGCGGCTGACGCCGCTCTCGGCTTGCAAACGCGAATCTTCCAAACGTCAGGCGAGTCCGTTCAATACCAGCTCCGCCCTTTTTGAACAATCTCTCCCACGCGCCTTTAGAGAGGCGACAGTTCGGGAGTCCTCAATCGCGCCGGTTCGGCCGGCTCGTCGTCTCCCGACCGGCAACGCGCCATCGCCTCGCGATCCGAGGCGTGGAAAGGGAGGTTTGCGTGGAGACCAGCCAGTACATCATGTCCATGGATGCCGGCGGCACCATGACCGACACGTTTTTCGTCGACGAGACCGGCCGCTTTGTGGTGGGCAAGGCCCAGACGACCCCGGACGACGAGTTGCGCGGCTTCGCCAAATCGGTCGAAGACGCGCTCCGCCAATGGAACGCGCGGCCGGCCGACCTCTTTCCGCAGATTGCGACCGGCATCTATTCCGGCACGTCGATGCTCAACCGACTGCTTGAGCGCAAAGGCCGCAGGCTCGGAATCATCGTCACAGCCGGCATGGAAGACTACTTCCAACTCGAGCGAGGCATTCAAACCTATCTCGGCTATTCCTACCAGGACAGGCTCAAGGTCGCCACACATCGCCACAATCCGCCTCTCGTGCCGCGCGACCGCATCTATGGCGTGCGTGGGCGCGTCGATCTGTTCGGCACGGAGGCCATTCCGCTCTACGAGCATGAGGTCGAAAAGGCGGTCGAGGAGCTTCTCGCCAAAGACATCGAGGGTCTCGTCGTCAACCTCCTGTTTTCCTACGCCAACGGCGCTCACGAGCAGAAGGTCAAGGAGATCGCCGAAGCGGCGATAAAGTCGCGGAACGCGAACGTTCCGATTTACCTCTCCAGCGAACTCTATCCCGTCATGCAGGATTTCGCCCGGCTCAACACGGTGACGATCGAGGCCTACGCCGCCGAACCGTCGCGGGGCCAATTCCAGAAGATCGCCGGTCGGGCCAAGGATTTCGGCGGACAGTTCGAACTTCGGGTCATGGCCTCGCACGGCGGCACGATCTCGACCGAAGCGAAGGAACTCGCGCGAACCCTGATCTCCGGACCGATCGGAGGCATGGTCGGCTCCCGCCACCTCGGAAACAACCTGGGCGTCTCGAATGTCGTCTGCACCGACATCGGCGGCACGTCGTTCGACCTGGGGTTGATCACCGCGGGCGAGTTCACGACCAAGAGCCAGCCGAACATGGCGCGGTTCGTCCTGAAGTTGCCGCTGATCGAGATCGATTCCGTCGGCGCAGGAACCGGCTCCTACGTCCGCCTCGACCCAATCTCGAAGCGGATCGAATTCGGTCCGGACAGCGCCGGCTCGAGGATCGGCATGTGCTACGAACAGGGCGGCGTGGACACGCCGACCCTGTCGGACTGCAACATCATCCTTGGCAACCTCAACCCGTTCAATTTTCTCGGCGGCGAAGTCATCCTCAACAAGGACCGCGCCCATGCCGCGATCAAGGAGCGCATCGCCGACCCGCTCGGCCTCGACCCCTACGACGCCGCCGAAGGCGTCCTCAATCTCTTCGAGAATCACTTGCGCAACGAGGTCTATGCGCGAGTGTTTGGCAAGGGCTATTCGCCCGAGGACTATACCCTCTTTTCCTACGGCGGCGGCGGCCCGATGCATGTCGCCGGCTATACGAAGGGGCTCAATTTCGCTGACGTGCTGATCCCCGCATGGGCGGCCGGATTCTCGGCTTTTGGATGCGCCTGTGCGGATTTCGAGTACCGGCTCGACCGCACGCTCAACGTTCCGACGGCCGATCCGGATCTCGCTTCCGCCGCCTTTGAGGCCGGGCTGCCGATGCTATCCGGCGCCGTCAACGCGGGCTGGGAATCGCTCCGCGCGAGGGTCGCGGAGGAATTCGCGAAATCGCAGGTCGCCGAGAGCAAGATCGAGTATCGGCATTGCCTGCGCGTTCAATATGTGGGGCAGTTGAACGACGTCGAAATCGACCTGCCTTTCAACACAGTCAAGACCGCGGACGACGTCCGCATCGTCATCGAGAAGTTCGAAGACGCCTATTCCAAGCAATTCTCCCGGGCGGCGCGGTCTCCGGAGCTCGGGTATCTCGTGACCACGGTCGTCATCCGCGGCGTCCACAAAGTGATGAAGCCCGTCCTGCCGTCCGAACCGATGGCCGGACCAAACCCGGCGGGCGACGCTTTCAAGGCCAGCCGCAAAGTCTATCGGTACGGGCAATGGCATGACGCCAAAATCCTCGAGATGGAAAAGCTCGCGGCGGGGAACGTCATCGTCGGGCCGGCCGTGGTCGAATCGTCGGCGACCACCCTCGTCGTACCACCGGACGCCGAGGTGACGCTCGACAGCCATCGCATCTTCCATCTTCGCCATCTGTGAACCTCAGAATTCGAAAGGGAAACGTCCATGCTCGACAAGGCGACAAAGACGGACTCGCGCGTCAAGAGGATCGGTTGGGGCAAGCAGACCCTCAAGGAGATGCTTCTGACCTCGGAGCGCCTGTTCGCTGAGACGGGGCATTACTATGGCCAGAAGACTCTGCCGATCCGAACCGAAAAACCGATTCTCTACGAGAAGGTGTTCTCGCATCTGCGCGGAGGCCTGGTGAACGCCCGGTCGACAGCGCTCAACATCTCGGCTTCGCCGATCGTCAAAGAAATCGGCGAACTGTCCTTCGCCCTCTACACCCCCGAGGGCGAATCGATCGCCCTCTCGACCGGCATCATCGTCCATGTGCATACGATGGCCGACGCCATCAAGTACATGATCCGGAACAACTACGAGGACAATCCCGGCATCGCCGAGGGTTTCGTCTACTGCAACAACAATTCGATGATCGGCGACGTTCACACGGCCGACGTGCACACGCTGATACCGATCTTTTGGAACGGTGAAATCATCGCGTGGGCCGGCGGCGTCACCCACGAAATCGACGTCGGCGGCATATCGCCAGGATCGATGTGCTACGGCCATGCCGACCGCTACGGCGACGGGCTCCTCGTGTCCGCCGAACTCGTCGGCTCCAACGACGTGTTTCACGAGGACTATCTTCAACGCTGCCGCGACAACGTTCGCGCCGAGATGTACTGGGTCCTGGACGAAAAGACCCGGCTGACGGGCTGCCAGCTGGTTCGGGACCAGGTGTTCCGGACCATTCAGGAAGTCGGCATCGACACCTACAAGGGCTTCATTCGCGAAGCCGTCGAGGAGGGCCGCCGAACGCTGATCGGCCGCGTCAAGCAGCTCGCATTTCCGGGAGAATACGAGGCCCCGGCGTTTATCGACCTGCCCTGGGCGAAAGACGAGACCGTTCATCCGCTCGCCAAGAAAGACACGATGATGCATGCGCCGCTGCGCATGAAAATCACCGGCGACGGCCGCCTCAGCCTGTCGTTCGACGGCGCCAACCAATGGGACTACCATTCGTTCAATTGCGCCCCCTCGCCGATGCAGGGCGCGATGTGGGTTCAGTTGACCCAGACGCTGTGGAACTCCGACAAGATCAACGACGGCGCTTATTTCGCCACTGAAATCGAACTGCCTCGCGGCTCTTGGTGCAACCCGGACTACGAAAAAGTTTCGACGACGCTGACGTGGTTCTTCCTGATCCCTGGCTTCACCGGCTTCATTCGTTCGCTGGCGCGAGCCTATTATGCGCGCGGGTTCCTGGAGGAGATCACGGCGTCCTATCCTTGCACGTGGAACCTGCTTCAGGGCGGCGGGATCAACCATTTCGGTCAACCCTCGGCGTTCACGAACTTCGAACTGTCGTGCCAGGGAACCGGCGCGCAATACGTCAAGGACGGGGAGGCGGCTTGCGCGGCGATGTGGAATCCCGAGGGCGACATGGGCGAGGTCGAGACCTGGGAGCATCTCGAGCCGCTGCTCTATCTCGGCCGCGGCCTCAAGGCGAATTCGTCCGGACCGGGGCGTCATCGCGGCGGCTGCGGCGCCGAATCGCTCAGGATGCTGTTCAAGACGCCGGGGCAGGTGATGTTCACCGCGGGCGAGGGGCATGTCTTCTCGAGCGCCGGCGTGTTCGGGGGATACCCCGGCAACAGCGGCTATCGGCACAACGTCCACGAATCGAACATGAAAGAGATCGCCGCGGCCAAGGCGCCCTATCCGACGCTCGACGGCGATCCGGAGAACAGCGCCATCAGCGCGCTCGTGAAGGGACGCGAAGTCTTCGACATCAATCAGATGACCGGACCGCACGCTTACGGCGAATACGACCTCTATGCGTCGGTTCAGCGCGGCGGTCCCGGACTGGGCGATCCGCTAGATCGCGAACCTGCCTCGGTCGCCGGCGACGTCAACGCGCGCGAGCTTCTCGAACGTTTCGCCCGGACGATCTACGGAGTGGTTTTGATCAAAGCGCCCGACGGCTCGTTTACGGCGGACGAAAAGGCGAGCGAAGCCTTGCGCGCGACGATGCGCAAGCATCGGCTGGCGAGATCGGTTTTCGCGGCGGACTACATCGCCGCAGAGCGGGGGCGCGTTGAGGCCAAGGACTTCATTTCGCCGGTGAGGAACATGTACGCGAGCTCGATGAAGCTGTCGAAGCGGTGGGCCGATCACTTCCGGTCATTCTGGGGACTCCCGAGCAACTTCGCCTTCTGACCGCATTTCGCTTTTCGGCGGTCGCGGCTCGCCGCGCGCGCCTTCACTGAAACCTGTCCGCCGAGGAGATAAGCCCATGTCCACGACCTATGATATCGGAACGCTTGCGCAGTTGCGCGACGGCGAGCTGCCGTTCGACAAAGTCCACGCGATGATGAGCGGCTTCAAGGACTCCGACCGCTTCGAGAAGATGCTCCGGCTCTGGCAGGACAGCGTCACGTGGACCGACCCGATCATCATGCCGCTCAGCGAGCATCTGTTCATCGTGCGAAAAGCCGACGGCAAGCGGGTGATCAAATCGAAATGGGGCTACGAATATTGCGAGGCGCACCAGAACTGGAAGCTCTACGCCAAGGTGTTCGTGCGGGACACGCCCGAGCTCATCAACGAGATCTATCCCGACAAAATGGGATGTGACACGAACTGGATGCACCTGCGCGAATATTACGACCCGGAATCGGGCGTGCTGCTCGAGGTCGAGGCGGTCCCGCCCGGCTATCCGATCGTTCACGATTTCAAGCCGGACATCGACACCTTCTACCGCGAGTGGCTCGGCAAGCCCGCGCCCTGAGGAAGTCGCGGCCGGTGCAACTGTAAACGCGGTCGTTGACTGCGTCGGCCGCGATCAGCGATCGCGGCTACAGCGGCGGAGCGGTAAGACGCGAATAAAGAGGCTTGGTCGCCGGGCATTTTCGTTCGGGTGCGGAATCTGGCGAGCCACGTCAGGGAGGTTTGCGTTGGCCAATACTTCAACGACAAGGTCATCATCACCTGCGCGGTCACCGGGGGCATTCATACGCCGACGATGTCCGACGCGCTTCCCTACAAACCGGAGGACATCGCCCGCGAAGCGATCGCGGCGGCCGAGGCCGGCGCCGCGATCTTGCACCTGCACGCGCGCGACCCGAAAGACGGCCGCCCGTCGCCGCATCCCGCCGACTTCATGCGGTTCCTGCCTAGCATCAAGCAGGCGACCGACGCCGTCATCAACATCACGACGGGCGGCGGCATGGGAATGACCGTCGAGCAACGCCTTGCCGGCGCGCTCGCCGCCCGGCCGGAGATGTGCTCGCTCAACATGGGCTCGATGAACTTCGGCATTTTCCCGCTCGCGGACCGCTACAAGCAGTGGAAGTTCGACTGGGAAGAGCCCTATCTGCGATCGACCGACGACTTCATCTTCCGCAACACGTTCCGCGACATCGAACGCATTCTGCACATGCTCGGAGAGGAGCACGGCGCGCGCTTCGAGCACGAATGCTATGACGTCGGCCACCTCTACAATGTCGCGCATTTCGTCGATCGCGGGCTTCTGAAACCGCCCTTCTTCGTCCAGATGATTTTCGGGATTCTGGGCGGCATCGGCGCCGACTTGGACAACCTTCTTTTCATGAAGCGGACGGCGGACAGATTGTTCGGCGACGTTTATCGCTGGTCCGTCCTCGCGGCCGGACGGAATCAGATGGCGTTCTGCACTGAGGCGGCGCTGCTCGGCGGCAGCGTCCGCGTCGGCTTGGAGGACAACCTCTATATTGGCAAGGGAAAGCTGGCCGCCTCCAACAGCGAGCAAGTCCGCAAGATCCGGCGCATCCTCGAGGAACTCGGCCATGAGATCGCGACACCGGCCGAGGCCCGCGAAATGCTGGCGCTCAAGGGCGGCGATCGAGTCGGATTCTGAGGATTGAACCTATGCGCGGGCGACTCCGGTCAACCGGCTGCTGATCCGCCAAGGCGTGAAGGAGAGGATGGAGCCGACGCCGGACCGGAGGCGACGCGCGACGCTCACCTCGTCTCCAGCGCCGCCATGAAGGCCTTGAACTCGGCCTCGGCGATCGGCACGGTGTGCTTCTCCTCCGGATAGGCGCCGGTCTCGACGTCGGCGCGGAACGCCTTGAAGGCGGCGATGCGCTCGCGCTGCAGCCGTTCGTATTCGGCCTTGAAATCCCGGTAGACCTTGGCGTGGCGGGGCTGGTGGCCGCGCGAATAGCCGAGAACGTCCTCGGCGAAGAGATATTGCGCGTCGGCCCCGGCCCCGGCCCCCATCGACAACAGGATGAGCGAGGTGCGCTTCGAGATCTCGGCCGCGACGCGGGCGGGCACGACCTCGATCTCGGCCCCGACCGCGCCGGCCGCCTCGAGCTGCTTGACGTGCTCGTAGACCTGCATCGCCGAGGCCGCCGTCTTGCCGACCGCCTTGAAGCCGCCGGTCCAGGTCGCCCGCGCCGGGATCAGCCCGACATGGCCGACGACCGGAATGCCCTCCGCCGCCAGCTTCGCAATCGTGTCGAGGCTCCCGGCGCAGTAGAAGGCGTCGCCGCCGGTCATCAGCCCGGCGTGGGCGGCGCGCAGATAGTCCTCGTAGGTGCAGTGCTGGCCGTAGATGAGGCCGACCTGGACGAAGCAGTCGCCGGCCGCCGCGCGCATCTCCGGCGTCCAGACCGGCTCGATGATCGAGAGGATGTCGATGCCCGCGGCCGCCGCCGCGGCGGCCTCGTCG
The DNA here is from genome assembly GCA_963820795.1 of uncultured Alphaproteobacteria bacterium. Lineage (GTDB taxonomy): Bacteria > Pseudomonadota > Alphaproteobacteria > Rhizobiales > Beijerinckiaceae > Roseiarcus. The sequence continues at coordinate 193,997 of CAWGBJ010000008.1, read as the reverse complement.
AGCGAATCGACAAAGAGCATCGTCAACTGCCGCTTACCCTTCAGCGCGCGTAAATCCCCGACCGTCATGCGATTGTGTTTCGTCAAAGCCATGCCCGTGAGCCCTTCTGCGCGTTCCCTTTTTTTGCGTATCGCGCGGCAGGGGCGCGAGGGCAAGACGGGCCCCTTCCCCGACCGGCTCCCGGGCAGGGCGCTTGCCCCCGCGCGGCTGATGGATTGACAACGCCAGATAACTCTGCAATTTAGAGTTATCTGGACAGAATCATGTCGATCTCCTCCATCTCGCATCTTTTTCTCTGGCTCTTCGCCGTCATCGGCCTGGCGGCGATTGCGCTGGCGCTGATGCTCGCCGTCCCCTTGCGCGATCCGCCGCCGCTCGCTTCAATCCATGCGGGAGCGCTGCGGATCGACGCTACGGATGCGCCCGAACTCAGCCGCTACCAGGCGCGCGACGGAACCTGGCTCGCCTACCGGCTCTACCCCGCCGCGGGCGGAGCGCGCGACCGGATCGCGATCCTGGCGCATGGTTCTTCCGCCCAGTCGACGGAAATGCATGAAGTGGCGGCGGCGCTCGTCGCGGCCGGCGTCACCGCGGCGGCGCTCGACATTCGCGGCCACGGCGCCTCGGGGACACGCGGCGACATCGCCTATCCGGGCCAGCTCGACGACGATCTTGCCGATCTCCTCGCCGAACTGCGCAAGGATAACCCGGCCGCCAGGTTCTCGCTGATCGGCCATTCGGCCGGCGGCGGCTTTGCGCTGCGCATCGCCGGCGGTCCGCTCGGCGCCGAGTTCGACCGCTTCGTGCTGCTCTCGCCCTATCTCGGCTATGCCGCGCCGACCAACCGGCCGGCGGAAGGCTCGGCTTTGTGGGCCTCGCCGGACATGCCGCGGATCATCGCGACGATCCTCTTGGGCAGGCTCGGCATCGATTGGCCGCAGGCGCTCCCCGCCATCGCTTTCGCCAACGCCCCCGAAGCGAAAATGTTTGTCGCCAGCCGCTACACCTTCCGCCTGCTGGCGAACTATACGGCGCCGTCCGACTGGAGGGGCGCCTTCGAGCGGGCGAAAGGCCGCATCTTCGTCATCGCCGGCGCCGACGACGAACTGATGGACGCCGGCGCGTATCCGCGCGTCCTCGCGCCGCTCGGGGCGCGCGTGACGATCGTGCCCGGGGTGAACCACATGGGAATCGTCTACCGGCCCGAGGCGATCAAGGCCATTCTCGCGGCGATGGCGGAAAGCGGCTCGTGACGATGTCGAGACTCATTTCCAAACTCTCGTCCGTCGCCCGCTTCGCGCTCGCCGAATTCGGCCCGCTCATCGTCTTCTGGGGTCTCGCGGCGACGCTGGGCGTCAAGCCTGCGATCCTCGGCTCCATCCTCTTCATTGTCGCCGACGCCGCCTGGCGCTGGCGGAAGGGCCTGCCCTTCACCCGGCTCTATCTGCTGACCAGCGGGCTGACGCTCGTCTTCGGCCTTGTCGATCTCGCCCAGACGACGCCGTTCATGCTGAAATACGAAGCCGTCGTGACCAATGCGGCGACGGGACTGGCGTTCGTCGCGGGCGCGCTCGGCAAGAAGCCGTTGATCCAGGAAGTCGCCGAGCAGCGCGGCGAAAGCTTCGTCGCCACGCGCGAGATCACCGCCTTCTTTCGCCTCTTCACCTTCGCCTGGGCCGCCTATTTCTTCGTCAAGGCGGCCTTCTATCTCTGGATCGTCTGGACCCTGCCGATGCTCGAGGCGATGGCGCTGAGGTCCGCGATCGGGGGCGTGACGCTCGGCGTCATGATCGCTGTCAGCGTCACCCAGGGGCGGAGGCTGTTCTTCCTCTGTCGCCGCCTCGGTCTCTTGCCCAAGCCGGATGCGCCGAGCCCGGGCGCCGGGGCTTCATGACCATTCGATCCGACGACGCCGCCGCCATGCTCGCCGACGTCGAGAGCGTCGTAAGCAGGGTCAAGCAATCGCGCATCTATCGCAACGCGGCGCTCGTCATCATCCTGTGGGGCCTCGTCGATCTCATCAGGGACGTGCTCATCGCAGTCGCGCCCCGCTGGTTCGGCCCCTGGTGGTTTCTCGTCGATCTCTTCGGCGTCGTCGGCACGATCGTCCTGTTGCGCCGGGGAAGCGGACTGGTCGCCCGCTTTCCGCTGCGGGTTCTCGCGGCCTTCGCGCTCTTCTACGGCTTCGGCTGGATCTGGTCGAATATTTTCGGACATTTCGGTCACCGCGAGCAGATGGCGTTCTGGCCGACGCTGTTCCTGTTCGGCTTCGCGCTCGCGGGGCTCGGGTTCGGCGTGGCATTTTCCGCTGTTGGCCTCGGCCTCGCGGCGCTGATCGTCGCCGGCTACCTTTGGTCCGGCGACGCCTTCATTCTCTGGCAGGCGCTGGTCACCGGCGTCGGCTTCATCCTCTGCGGCCTCTGGATGCGGCGGGCGTGAACGATGGATACGCCCGACGACGTCATCCACCAACCCGTCCGGCTCAGGGTGATGGCCGCGCTGACTGCGTGCGACCCGGCCGACGAGGGGCTCGACTTCCGTCGGCTGAAAAGCCTGACCGGCGCGACCGACGGCAACCTCGGCGCCCATCTCGATCACCTCGCGCGCGCGGGCTATGTCGAGGTGACGAAGGCCTTCGTCGCCCGCCGGCCGCGGACCACCGTCAAGGCGAGCGCTGAAGGGCGGGCCGCGTTCGCCCGCCACGTGGCGTTCCTGAAGGCGATCATCGCCGGACGCCCGACCTGAGCCAACGCTCCAGCCAGGATTGCGCAAAGCGCGCGTCGCCGTTAGCGTAAGCCTCCGCGACCGGCGGTCGGAGGGGCGACCTCCAGGAGCAATTTGCCGCAAGGCGCGCTCGAAGAGCCGCAATTGGCCGCGCCCGACGCGGGCTTGACGCTTGATCCAACGACCACGAACCAAGGGGTCTGCTTGCGCGCTCTCAATCTCCCTCCAACGAAAGGCGGCGCGGCTTGCCGCCCGCCGCTCAGCCGTTCGGCCTCATGCTGATCGTCGGCGACATCGGCGGGACGAAGACGCTGCTCGCCCTCTTCAGGCGCGGCGACGATCCGCGCAAGCCCGCGTTCGAAAAGGCGTACCACAGCGCCGACTATCCCGATCTGGCGGCGATCGCGCGGATATTCCTCGCCGAAACCGGCGAGAAAGCCGAAGTCGGCTGCTTCGACGTCGCCGGCCCCGTCGTCGAGGGCCACGTGCGCACCACCAATCTGCCGTGGGAGATGGACGAAGCGGAACTGGCGCGCGACATCGGTCTCAAGCACGTGAGGCTGATGAACGACCTCGAGGCGATCGCCTTTGCGATCCCGCGTCTGAAGGCCGACGATTTCGAGACGCTGAACGCAGGCGTAGCCGAGCCCGACGGCGCCATCGCGGTGATCGCGCCGGGAACCGGCCTTGGGGAGGCCTATCTCGTTCGGGTCGACGGCGTCTACGTCGCCTGTCCGTCGGAAGGCGGCCATTCGAGCTACGCGCCGACCAGCGAGTTGCAGACCGAGCTTCTGCGCTATCTCAGGCGCAAGTTCGGCGAGGTGTCGGCGGAACGCGCCTGCTCCGGCATGAGCGTCGGCGACCTCTACGATTTTCTGCGGGGAGCCACTCCCGACAGGGAGGTCCCGGCCTTCGCGGAGGCGCTGGCGAAGGTTTCGGATCGCACGCCATTGATCGCCGCGGCCGGCGTCGACGACCGGACGGGCAACCCGCTGGCCGCCGCGACGATGGACCTCTTTCTCGACAATCTGGCCGGCGAAGCCGGCAATCTGGCGCTCAAGATTATGTCAACCGCCGGCGTCTATCTGGCCGGCGGCATGCCGATCCATCTGCTGCCGCTTTTGAGGCGCGGCGGGTTCGTCGAGAGGTTCGCCGCCAAGGGCCGCTTGAGCGCTGTCGTAAAACGGATGCCTGTGCATGTTGTGACTGTGCAGGCGCCGCTTTTGGGCGCGACACTGCGCGGGATGGCGTCGCTCGGCGGCTGACGGTCGGTTGCGCGCCCGGATGAGGAAATTGGAGGACACGATGCAGCTCGGGATGATTGGATTGGGGCGCATGGGCGCGAACATGGTCGAGCGCTTGATGAAAGCGGGGCATCACCTCGTCGTCTACGACGCTCACGGCGATGCGGCGAAAGGCCTGGTCGCCGCGGGAGCGACCGGCTCAGCCGACCTGCATGATTTCGTCGCGAAGCTTGCGAAGCCCCGATCGGTCTGGCTCATGGTCCCAGCCGGGGTCGTGGACGCGATTCTCGCCGAGCTCGTCCCGCTGCTCGAACGCGGCGACATCGTCATCGACGGCGGCAACTCCTATTATCACGACGACATCCGGCGCGCCGAGGCGCTCCGGTCGAAGGGGCTGCACTATGTCGATGTCGGCGTCAGCGGCGGCGTCTGGGGCCAGGAGCGCGGCTATTGCCAGATGATCGGCGGCGAGGAGCCGGTCGTGCGGCGCCTCGAGCCGATCTTCCGCTCGCTCGCTCCCGGGGCCGACGGGGCCCCGCGCACGCCCGGCGCGACCGGCGAAGTCGATCAGGCCGAATGGGGTTACCTGCACTGTGGCCCCAACGGAGCCGGGCATTTCGTCAAGATGGTTCACAACGGCATCGAATATGGACTCATGGCCGCCTATGCCGAGGGCCTCAACGTATTGCGCCATGCGAATATCGGTCTGGAGAAGGAGGTGGTGGACGCCGAAACGACGCCTTTGCGCCACCCGGAGCGCTACCGCTATCAGATCAACGTCGCGCAGGTCGCCGAAGTCTGGCGGCGCGGCAGCGTGATCGGCTCCTGGCTCCTCGATCTCACAGCCTCGGCGCTCCGCCAGGACGCCGACCTCAAGACATTCGCCGGCCGCGTGTCGGATTCGGGCGAGGGACGCTGGACGCTGGAGGCGGCCATCGACGAGGGCGTGCCGGCGCCGGTCCTGAGCGCGGCGCTGTTTGGACGCTTCGAATCGCGCGGCGCGGCCGAATACGCCGACAAGCTCATGTCGGCGATGCGGCTCGGATTCGGCGGCCACCACGAAAAGCCCGGGGCGGTCTGAGATGGACGCTGCGCCCTCGGACGCGCTCGTTTTCTTCGGCGCCACCGGCGATCTGGCGCATAAGCAGATCTTTCCGGCGCTGCAGGGTCTGGTGCGCGACGAAGGCCTCAACGTGCCGATTGTCGGCGTCGCTCATGCCGGCTGGACGCTCGAGCGACTGAAGGCGCGCGCCAGGGACAGTCTCGAACGGCACGGCAGCTTCGACGAGGCCGCCTTCGCCCGCCTCGCGGCGCTCCTGAACTATGTCGACGGCGACTACAACGATCCGGCGACGTTCCAGAAACTGCGGCTGGCGCTCGCCTCGGCGAAGCGGCCGCTGCATTATCTGGCGATTCCGCCGTCGCTGTTTGGCGTGGTCGGGAACGCCCTCGCCGCGAACGGTCTCAACCAGAACGCCCGCCTCGTCGTCGAAAAGCCGTTCGGGCACGACCTCGAGTCGGCCAGGGCGCTGGATGAGACCCTGCGCAAGCATTTCCCCGAAGGGGCGATCTTCCGTATCGACCATTACATGGGCAAGGAGCCGGTGCAGAACATCCTCTACACGCGGTTCGCCAATGCGATATTCGAGCCGCTGTGGCGCCGCGACTATGTCCGCGCCATTCAGATCACCATGGCGGAGGCCTTCGGCGTCGACGATCGCGGCAGCTTCTACGACGCGACTGGGGCGCTGCGCGACGTGGTCCAGAACCATATGCTGCAGGTCGTCGCCAATCTGATGATGGAGCCGCCGACCGGCGAGGATGACGAGGCCCAGCGCGATCAGAAGGCGGCGCTTTTGAAAGCCATCCGGCCGGTCGACCCGGCGAACGTGGTCAGGGGGCAGTACCGCGGCTATCGCTCCGTCAAGGGTGTCAGGCCGGACTCGGATGTCGAGACGTTTGTCGCGCTCAAGCTAACCGTCGACAGCTGGCGCTGGGCGGACGTGCCTGTCTTTATTCGCGCCGGCAAGCGCCTGCCGGTGACGGCGGCCGAGGCGGTCGTCCAATTCCACAAGCCGCCGCGGGCGGTGTTCGGCGAGGAACTGCGGACGCGCGACCACGTGCGGATGCGCTTGAGCCCCGACGTCTGCATCGCGTTAGGGCTCAAGGTCAAGCGGCCGGGCGAACGCATGGCCGGCGAGGATGTCGAATTGATGCTGGCCGAGCAGGAAGCCTCTTTGATCCCGCCGTATCAGCGGCTGCTGGGCGACGCCATGCGCGGCGACAGCGAATTGTTCGGGCGGCAGGACATCGTCGAAGCGCAGTGGCGGATCGTCGAGCCGATCCTCAAGGCGCCGCCGCCGGTCCGCGAATACGAGCCGGGAACCTGGGGCCCGCCGGAGGCTGAGGCGCTCATCGGCGCCGAGGGGCCTTGGCGGAACCCCAAGCCGACGGGAGCGTAGGGACCGTGGACGACATCGTTTTCCTGTTCGACGTCGACAACACGCTGCTCGACAACGATGCGGTCCAGGCCGATCTCCGGGCGCATCTGATCGAGGACTTCGGCGAAGCGACGGAGCAGCGCTACTGGGCGCTATTCGAAGAGTTGCGCAGCGAGCTCGGCTATGCCGACTATCTCGGCGCGCTCGAGCGCTACCGGATCGAGGACCTGCACAATCCGAAGCTTCTCCGGATGTCGAGCTGGCTGGTCGATTACCCGTTCGCCGACCGGCTCTATCCGCGGGCGCTGGAAGCGGTGCGGCATGTCCGGCAATGGGGCCGGCCGGTAGTTCTCTCGGACGGCGACGCGGTCTTTCAGCCGCGCAAGGTCGAACGATCCGGCCTATGGAAGGCGTTCAACGACGACATTCTCATCTATATCCATAAGGAAGAGGAGCTGGCCGACGTCGAACGGCTCTATCCGGCGCGGCACTACGCGCTGATCGACGACAAGCTGCGCATCCTCGCGGCGGTCAAGGCGGTGTGGGGCGAGCGCGTCACCACCGTCTTTCCGCGGCAGGGTCATTACGCCAACGATGCGAAAGCGCGGTCGGCCTATCCGCCGGCCGACGTCGAAGTCGAGCGGATCGGCGATCTTCTTGCGCTCGATCGCGCCGCCCTGGCGACATGAAGGCGACGCGGCCGCTTGCAGCTGCGCGAGGAGAGGCGTTTTCTTTTGCTTAACCAGGAGAGGATGCGATGAGCGGCGCGGCGAGCCTCAGGACCTTAACGGAATGGAAAGCGCTCGAGGCGCATTTCGAGAGGGAGAAGAGCCAGCATCTGCGGGCGCTGTTCGCCGCCGATCCGCGGCGCGGCGAGCGGTTCGCCGTCGAGGCCGTCGGGCTCCATCTCGACTATTCCAAGAACCGCATCACCGATGAGACCATCCGCCTCCTGATCGATCTCTGCAAGGCGCGCGGCGTCGCCGCCCGGCGCGACGCGATGTTCGCTGGCGAGAAGATCAACGTCAGCGAGGACCGGGCCGTCCTGCATGTGGCGCTGCGGGCCCCGCGCGATCAGACGATCCTCGTCGACGGCAAGAACGTCGTGCCCGAAGTGCACGCCGTGCTCGACCGGATGGCGGCCTTCTCCGACGCGGTCAGGTCCGGCGCCTGGAAGGGACACACCGGCAAGCGCATCCGCAATATCGTCAATATCGGCATCGGCGGCTCGTATCTCGGGCCGGAGATGGCCTACCGGGCGCTCCGCGTCGACCGCGACCCCGATATCGAGGCCCGCTTCGTCGCCAATGTCGACGGCGCCGATTTCACCCGGGCAACCCAGGGCCTCGATCCGCGCGAGACGCTGTTCATCATCGCCTCAAAGACCTTCACGACGCTCGAGACGATGACCAATGCGGCCGCGGCGCGGCGCTGGCTCATCGAGGCGATCGGGGCCGAGGAGGCCGTCGCGCGTCACTTCGTCGCGCTCTCGACCAACGCCGAGGCGGTGCAGAGGTTCGGCATCGACAAGGCGAACATGTTCGGCTTCTGGGACTGGGTCGGCGGGCGCTACTCGATGGATTCGGCCATCGGCCTCTCGACCATGATCGCGGTCGGGCCGGAAAATTTCCGCGCCATGCTCGCCGGCTTCCATGCGATGGACGAGCATTTCCGCACCGCGCCGCCCGAGCGCAATCTGCCGATGCTGATGGGCCTGCTGACGATCTGGTACAACAACTTCTTCGGCGCCGAGACCATCGGCATCATGCCCTATTCGGCCGATCTCGCGCGCTTTCCCGCCTACCTGCAGCAACTGGAGATGGAGAGCAACGGCAAGCACGTCGATCTCGACGGCCGGCATGTCGACTACCAGACCGGGCCGGTGATCTGGGGCGAGCCGGGGACCGACGGTCAGCATTCCTTCTACCAGTTGATCCATCAGGGCACGAAACTGATCCCGTGCGACCTCATCGGCTTCTGCCGGCCTTTAAGCCCGCTCGCCGGGCAGCATGACCTCCTGATGGCGAATCTGTTCGCCCAGGCCGAAGCGCTCGCCTTCGGCAAGACCGCCGAGGAGCTGGCGGCGGAAGGATCGAAGCCGGCGCAGACGCCGTTCCGCGTCTGCGAGGGCAACCGGCCGACCAACGTCATTCTGGCGGAACGCCTCGACCCGCACACGCTCGGCGCGCTCATCGCGCTCTACGAGCACAATGTGTTCACGCAGGGGGCGATCTGGGACATCGATTCGTTCGATCAATGGGGCGTCGAGCTCGGCAAGGTTCTGGCCAATCGCATCGCGCCGGAACTGGCGTCTGCGGCCGAGCCGCCGCTTCACCACGACAGCTCGACCAACGACCTGATCCGGCGGTATCGGCGCCTGCGGGCCGCCGCCGCGGACCGACAGAGTCGGTGACGCCGACATGCCCGACACCGTCATCATCCGCGCCGCCGACGGCGCTCTCGCCGAGGCGGTGATCTACGCCGACGAGCCGGCGCTCGTCGCCGGCGCCGCAGACCTCATCGCCGCGCACGCCGAGGACGCGATCGCCGATCGCGGCCGGTTCGCCATCGCGCTCTCCGGCGGCAATACGCCGAAGCCCGCCTACGAACGTTTGGCGGGCGCCAAGCTCGACTGGGCGCGCGTGCATGTCTTTTTCGGCGACGAGCGATGCGTGCCGCCCGGGGATCCCCGCAGCAACTACCACATGGTCAGGGCCGCGCTCCTCGATCGCATCGCCATCCCGGCCGCCAATGTCCATCGGATGCGTGGCGAGGACCCGCCGCCGGCGGCGGCGGAGCGCTATGCCGAAGAGCTTCGGGCCGCCCTCGGCGCGGACGGGCGGCTCGATTTCGTGCTGCTCGGGCTCGGCGACAATGGCCATACGGCGTCGCTGTTCCCCGGCCTCGCCGCCATCACCGAGACGCAGCGGAGCGTCGTCGCCGCTTACGTCGAGGTCGTCGGCATGTGGCGTCTCACGCTGACGCCGCCGCCGATCAATGCGGCCCGCCGGGTGGCGTTCCTGGCCGCTGGGGAAGGCAAGGCCGATATCCTGCATCGGGTGTTGCAGGGGCCGCTCGAGCCGATCGTGCTGCCGGCCCAGATCATCCGGCCGACGGAGCGGCCGGCCCTGTGGCTGATCGACGCGGCGGCCGCGTCCAAGCTGGAGCGGCGGACATGAGCGGACGGCGACCAGCGGGGCCGGCCGGCCCGGGAGGAGACCGATGGTAGAGGCGCCGGGCTGGCCCGGAATCCAGCCGCGATGGACGTCGAGCGCTAAGAGCGGCCTCGGCACCGCCATGCTGGAGTCGAGTCGGGTCTGGTTCACCATCAGCCACGGCATCCTCAACGAAATCTACTACCCGCGGGTCGACCAGGCCTGCGTCCGCGACCTCGGCCTCATCGTCACCGACGGCGAGAGCTTCTTCGCCGAGGTGAAGCGGAACTGTACGACCGTCGTCGAGTTCGGTGGAGGACGGGGTCCCGGCTCTTCTGCTGACGAGCACGCATCGGGGCGGTCGGTTCCGCATTGTCAACCAGGTCATCGCCGATCCGCTCAGCGATGCGGTCCTGATGCACATCCGCCTCGACGATCTCGGCCGCGGCGGGCTCAGGCTCTTCGCCATTCTGGCGCCGCATCTGGTCAACGGCGGCGCCCACAACCGCGCCTGGCGGGGCGCCTACAAGGGCGATCAGATGCTGTTCGCCTACGGCGACGGCTCAAATCTCGCATTTGCCGCCGACCAGCCGTTCCTGGCGAGTTCGGTCGGCTTTGTCGGGGTCTCGGACGGCTGGCAGCAGCTTTCGCGCTCCTTCAGGCTGACCGATCAATACGACACGGCGACAGACGGCAACGTCGCCCTCACCATCGAGCTGGCGCAGGGGCCGCAGGGCGCTTCGGTCGTCGCCGTCGGCTTTGGACGGAGCGCTGCCGACGCGGGATTCCACGCGCACAGCGCGCTGATGACGCCGTTCGAAACCGTCCTCAACGCCTATGCGGCTGGCTGGCGCGCCTGGCAGGCGAGCCTGCGCACGCTCGAGCGGCGGACCCGCGGCCACAATATGTACCGCGTCAGCACGGCCGTGCTGCATAGCCACGAGACGCCGAACTTCCCCGGCGGCTTCATCGCCAGCCTTTCGATCCCGTGGGGCTTCAGCAAAAGCGACGACGACATGGGCGGCTATCACCTGGTCTGGCCGCGCGACCTTTGCGAAACCGCGGGAGCGCTTCTGGCCTGCGACGCGGATGCGGCGGTGGCCCGAATTCTCCGTTACCTGCGCACGACCCAGGAGGCGGACGGATCCTGGCCGCAGAACTGCTGGCTCGACGGCTCCGCCTATTGGCGCGGCGTTCAACTCGATGAATGCGCCTTTCCGGCGCTGCTTTTGGACATGGCGACCCGAACCGGGGCGGTGAAGCTTCCGGTTCTCAAGACCTACTGGCAAATGGTGCGCAACGCCGCCGGCTTTGTCATGCGCAACGGGCCCAGAACGAAGCAAGACCGCTGGGAAGAGAACGCCGGCTACACGCCGTTCACGCTCGCGGTCGCGGTCGCCTCGCTCCTCGCCGCGGCGGAAATCGCCGACGAGCTCGACATGGACGGCGCGTCGGATGTGCTGCGGGACACTGCCGACGCCTGGAACGAACAGATCGAGGACTGGATCTACGTTCAAGACACGCCGCTTGCCCGCGAAGCTGGGGTCTCCGGCTATTACATCCGCATCGCGCCCGAGTCGCCCGAGACCCTGGGCCCGGACCTGCACGGCCAGGTGCAGGTCCGCAACCACGAGGCGGGCCAAGGGTCGATTTCGGCCGACGCGCTGGTCAGCACCGACGCGCTGGCGCTGGTGCGCTTCGGTCTCAGGGCGCCCGACGACCCGCGGATTCTCAACACCGTCACGGTCATCGACAAGCTGCTCAAGGTCGACCTGCCGCAGGGGCCGGGCTGGCATCGCTACAATATGGACGGCTACGGCGAAAGGGCGGACGGCAGGCCGTTCGACGGCGTCGGAATCGGCCGCGTCTGGCCGCTGCTCACGGGGGAGCGGGCGCATTATGCGCTGGCCGCCGGGCGGCGCGCCGAAGCGGAGGCGCTGCTGGCGACGATCGAGGCCGGGACCAGTTCCGGCGGCCTGATCCCGGAGCAGGTCTGGGACGGACCGCCGATCCCGGAAAGAGAGCTCGAACCCGGACAGCCGTCCGGTTCGGCGATGCCGCTCGTCTGGGCGCATGCCGAGTACGTCAAGCTCCTGCGCTCCCTGGCCGACGGCGCGGTGTTCGACCTGCCGCCCCATACGGTGCGCCGCTACCTGAAGGAGAAGCGGCAGGCGCGCTGCAGGCCGTGGCGCGAGGATGCTCCGGTCGCCAAGATCCCTTCCGGCCGGGTGCTGCGGCTCGATTTCGTGCAAGCGGCCATTGTGCTCTTCACCCGCGACGGCTGGCATAGCCAAGCGGAGATCACCACCAAGGACGCTGGCTACGGGCTCTTCACCGCGGAAATTTCCACCGATGGCATGAAGGCGGGCGAGAGCGTCGTCTTCACCTGGCGCGATCAGACCACCGGGACCTGGCGCGGGCGGAACTTCGAGGTCGCGATCGCCTGACGCGAAAGACCGCGCCGACGGTGCGGGTTGGACGAAGCGTCACGCCACGGCTGGCGAAGCGAATCGATGAAACACTTCATGACTTGCGGGCAGGCCAGAGGCCTCAGCCGCTTGAGGGCAGACTGAAAGCCTGGGTTCCCGATCGATCGCTTGCGATCGACCGGGTATGACAGGGGAGGCGGTTTCGCGTTTCCGCGCGTTCTGCCTACTCCATCTTGCCTTTCATCGCCTTGATCTGCGCCTCGATCTCGGCCTTGACCGCTTCGAGGTTGAAGCTCGCGCCGCGCTGCATCGGCGGATATTCGACGAAGGTCTGGGCATATTCGCCGACCTTCTGCTGCAGGAAGACGAAGCGCCAGAACTCGTGCTCGAAGAAGTCGATATATTCGAACGAGCCGTTATTGCCTTTGGCGAACCCCATCCTCTCGAACGGATCCAGCCGGAGGTTCGTCAGGATCGGCCAATCGAGGTGGACCGTCCCGCCGAGCCAGCCGTCCGGCTGGTCGATCATCCGGAACTTGAAGTCGTCGATGCGAACCGCGCCGAGCGTGCCTTCCGCGAAATAGAAGATCTCGTGGCGGTTGGACGGCCCCTTGCCGGTCAGCACATTGGTCTGGTCGTAGCCGTCGAGATGGACCTTGTAGGTCCTGTCGCCGAGCTGCTTGCCCTTCAGCAACTCCTCGCTGATGCCCGGCTCGCCGGCGAGGGCGACCAGGGTCGGAAAGAAGTCGAGGCCGGAGAAGATGCCGTTCTCGACCTTGCCGGCCGGAATGTGGTCGGGCCAGCGGGCGATCATCGGCACGCGCATGCCGCCTTCGAGAATCGTTCCCTTGCCGCCGGCGAACGGCGTGTTGCCGCCGTCGGGCCAGGTGAAGTTCTCCGTGCCGTTGTCGGTGGTGAAGACGACGATGGTGTTGTTGTCGAGACCGTCGGCCTTCAGCTTCTCCATCACCCCGCCGACGACGTCGTCGAGCTGCTTCATCACGCCTTCTTCCAGGTACCACTGGTTTTCCGGCGTCAGCTGCGAGGCGTATTTCGGCGACAGATGCGAAATCACGTGGACGCGGGTCGGGTTCAGCCAGACGAAGAACGGCTTGCCGTCCTTCTCCGCCTTGTCCATGAACTTGAGCGTGTGATCGAGGATGTCCTCGTCGACCGTCTCCATGTTGTACTTGATGCCGGGCATCGGGTGCGGCGGCAGCGGCCCCTCGTCGACGATCTTCTGCTTGCCGATCTTGCCCCAGCGCGGCTCCTCCGTCGGATCGTCGACGTCGGTGGCGAAGCTGTGGATCAGGTTGCGCGGCCCGACCTTGTCCTTCAGGGCCGGCGGATAGGAGTGCCAGAACGGGTCCTCCATCGCGTCGAGGTGATAGAGGTAGCCCCAGAATTCGTCGAAGCCGTGCACCGTCGGCAGATAGCGGTTCAGATCGCCGAGGTGGTTCTTGCCGAACTGGCCGGTTTCGTAGCCGAGCGTCTTCAGCGCGGTGGCGATGGTCGGGGCCTCGTCCGGCATGCCGATCTTTGCGCCCGCCTGGCCGACCGTCGTGAGGCCGGTGCGGATCGGCAGTTCGCCGGTGATGAAATTGGCGCGGCCGGCCGTGCAGCTCGGCTCGGCGTAATAGTCGGTGAAGCGCATGCCTTCGCCGGCCAGCTTGTCGAGGTTCGGCGTCGTGTCATACATCAGGCCCTGGTGATAGGCGCCGATGTTCTCCCAGCCGACATCGTCGCCCATGATGACGATGATGTTCGGCTTCTTTTCCTGCGCGACTGCGCTCGCGACCGGCACGGCGGCCAGCCCGAAAGCGACGGCGACCGCCGCCCAAGATATGTGTAAGCGCCTGTCCAAATTCATCAAAAACCTCCTGTTTCCTTGGATCTGCAAGGAAATACTGGTAGCGGCCGGTCATCGGAATGATCAGACCCTACAGCGGCTCAGTATAGATGGCCTTGATTCGGGCTCCAAGACAGAAGCTGCACATTAAAACCACAGTTTATAACGAAAATTGTCTGCTTCTTCAAAAATCCCGTAAGGCGCGCAGCCTCGCCTCCGACAGACGAGGCTCAAATCGGCGGTGAACCGGGTATGGTCCTCGAGAACCGAAGTCGCCCGGCGTGGGCGGCGCTCGAGACGGGGAGCGCCAGCGTCGAGGCCGTCTTTCGTTTGCATTGTTCCTCGCGCTAGATGCGGGACGCGTGCCCGCGATGGCGGCGCTCGAGGAGAAGGAACGCATGTTTCGCACATCAGATCTGATCGCCCGATTGGCGTTTCCCACGCTCATCGGCGCAGCGCTCGCCGGCAGCCCGGCGAGCGGGGCGCTGGCGGCCGGGACGATCAGCGAACAGGAGGCCCATTCGATCGGCGTGCAGGCCTACCTCTATCTCTACCCGCTGGTCACCACCGACCTGACGCGAAAGCAGCTGACCAACGTCGTCAGGCCCGAGGGCATCGCCGCGCCGATGAATTCGTTCGCCAACGTCCCGGAATACCCGACGGCGGACATGAAAGTGGTGGTGCGGCCGAACTTCGACACGCTTTACTCCAGCGCCTGGCTCGACCTGACAAAGCAACCGATGATCGTTTCCGCGCCCAATACCCACGGCCGCTACTATTTGCTGCCGATGCTCGACACGTGGACCGACGTTTTCGCCTCGCCCGGCTGGCGCACGACGGGGACTGAGGCGCATGATTTTGCCGTGACGCCGCCGGGCTGGATCGGCTCGCTGCCGGCAGGCCTCGTTCGCATCGACGCGCCGACGCCCTATGTCTGGATCATCGGCCGCACCAAGACCGACGGGCCGGCCGACTACGCCGCCGTGCACCAGATCCAGGCCGGGTACAAGATCACGCCGCTGTCGAACTGGGGCAAGGCCGACGAGCCCGTGGTCGGCGTTGTCGACCCCGATGTCGACATGAAGACGCCGCCCAAGGTCACGGTCGATTCCATGCCGGCCGGCAAGTTCTTCGCCACAGCAGCCGAAATCCTGAAGGTGCAGCCGCCGCATATCACTGACCAGCCGATCATCGCGCTGATGCAGCGGATCGGCATCGAGCCCGGCAAGAGCTTCGACATCGACAAGGTCGATCCGACGATCAAAGCCGGACTCGAGCGCGCGCCCGAGGACGCCTTGAAGTTGATGGCGTGGAAGTCAGAGAGCATGGCTCGCGTGGTGAACGGCTGGTCGATGAACACCGACACCATGGGCGTTTACGGCAACTATTACCTGAAGCGCGCGATCGTCGCCCAGTTCGGTCTCGGCGCGAACCTGCCGGAGGACGCGATCTACCCGCTCAACCTTGCAGACGAAACCGGCAAGCCGCTGGACGGCGGCAGCAACTACGTGCTGCATTTCGACAAGGGGGCGGCGCCTGCGGCGAACGCCTTTTGGTCGGTCACGCTCTACGACGCTCAGGGCTACCAGGTGGCCAATCCCCTGAACAGATTCGCACTCAGCAGCTGGATGCCGTTCAAAACCGAGCCGGACGGGTCGCTCGACCTCTACTTCCAGAACGCGACTCCCGGCGCCGACAAGGAGGCGAACTGGCTGCCGGCGCCGAAGGGGCCGTTCACCCTGACGATGCGGCTCTACGCGCCGAGGAGCGAGGCGCTGACCGGCAAGTGGAACCCGCCGCCGGTGATGAAGGAAGCCGCGCCGACGCTGCTGCCGGCGCAATAGCCTCGGCCTCGGGCGGGAGCCGCCGCTTACCCCAGATGCTGGCGCAAGAACTCGATCGTCCGGGTCCAGGCGAGCTTGGCGCTCGGAGCGTCGTAGCTTTCGCGCTGATCGCAGTTGAAGCCGTGATCGGCGGGATAGATGTGGACGAGAATGTCCGGACGGGACGCGGCGAACTCCTTCACCCCGGCGACCGGGATATGCTGATCCTTCTCGCCGAAGTGCATGAGGGTCGGCACGCGCGGCTTCAGGTCCTTGAGGCCGAGGATGCCGCCGCCGTAGTAGCAGACCGCGGCGCTCAGGCCCGGCTGGGTGGCGGCCGCCACCCAGGCGAGCGTGCCGCCGAGGCAAAAGCCGACGATCCCGACCTTGCCGCCTTCCTTGGCGATCTCGATCGCCGCGGCGATGTCGCGCTGCGCCTGATCGCGGTCCATCTTGCCGGCGATCGCCATGCCCTTCGCCCGCGAGTTCGGGTCGTAGCCGACGTCGAACCCTTTCTCGACATGCTCGAAGATCGCCGGAGCGACGGCGAGATAGCCCTCGGCGGCGAAGCGGTCGGTGACGGCGCGGATATGCGAATTGACGCCGAAAATCTCCTGGATGACGACGATCCCGCCGCGCGGTTTCCCGGCCGGATCAGCGCGCCAGGCGCGGATCGGATCGGCGCCTTCGGGCTTCAGTTCAATCCAATGGCCCATTTCGGTCTCTCCCTGGTTAAACTCTAGCGCGTCTGTCCCGCGCCGCGCTGGGCGATGGCGATGCCGCCGACGACGAGCAGGAGCGCGACGACGTGATAGGCCGCGAACGGCTCGCCGAGCAGCGCGACCGCCATAATCGCCCCGAACACCGGCACGAGATTGACGAACACGCCGGCCCGGCCCGGGCCGATCAGTTCAACCGCCCGCATATAAAACAATTGCGACGAGAAGGCCGGGCCGAGCGCCACATAGACGAGCGTCGCCAGGCCGGCGGCGGTCGGCCAGATGAATCCGCCAGACGCGATCTCCCACAGCATCAGCGGCAGCGAGGTGAGAAAGGCGGCGGCCGCCATGCCGGCGAGCAGAGTGAGGCCGGACAGCCGCGGTCGTTGGCGCAAGCCGATGGTGTAGCCGGCATAGAGGACGACGGCGGCCAGCATCATGACGTCGCCGCTGTTGAAGGCGAGCGCCGCCAGCCTGGCCAGATCGCCCTGAGCGGCGATGGCGACGACCCCGAGCATGGTGACGCCGGCGCCGAGCGCCTGCAGCCCGGTGAAGGGCACGCCGAGGAAGGCGCGCGCCCCGAGAAGCACGAGCGCCGGGATCGCCCCCTGGAGGATCGACATGTTGAGGGCGCTCGTGCGGTGCGCGGCGAGATAGAAGAGCGCGTTGAAGGCGGTGTAGCCGAGCGCGCCCATCGCCGCGACGTAGCGCCAGTTCGCCCGCAAGACCGGCCAGTCCTGCCTCAGCGCCGGGCGCGCGGCGATCAGGATGGGGACGAGCGCCAGAGCCCAGCGCAGGCAGGTCAGCGTCATCGGCCCGATCTGGCCGACGGCGAGCCGGCCGACAATCGAATGGCCGGCCCAGATCAGGGTCGTCAGAACGAGCAGCAGCACCGGATTGGTCCAGGCGGACCGCACAAATCCGGCCCGCGGAACGGCAAGATCGGTCATTGAGGCCTTCGGAAGCGCTGAAAATGCGTAAGCCGGCCCCTATCCGTTTCGGACGGCGGCTGGCGAAGGAGCCGGGACGATAGCTTTGCCGGCCGTCGAAGGCAATGGCGGCAAGATGGCCCGCTTGATCGCAGGTGGGAGTTGGGACCGAAACCTGCCGTTCCGAAACGTTTGCCAACAACTCAGGATATCGTTGATAAGCTGAGGTTCCCCGCCGCCGGACGATGAAGGCCGCATTTTCCACCAGTGATCAGAGCGATTTTGTTGCTGAGCTCGCCCGCGCCCTCCGTCTTTGCGATGCCTCGACCGGCGCCGGCGCCGAGGTGCGCGTTTGCTTGTCTACTAAGCCGTGAGCACCTTCTGCAGGCGACGCGGGTCCACGAGGACGTCTTCGATCGCAGAATCGACGTCCAGATTCTCCCCTTCGCCGTAAGCTGGAACAGGACCCGAGTGCGCCGCAAATCATCAGACGGAGCGCGGCGTCGGATATGTGTTTGCGCGGCCGGTCGAGCGGTTTCGAGGTTGTGACGCGTACACCGCCATTTTGGGCAGGCCCGATTGGACCGGACGCTGACTGGCCTAAGCAGCCAACCAGCGCCCGCGGGCGCGCCATTATGGATGAAAATCACGGGCCGGCCGCACGACGCCAATTCCTCAGAGCTATTTTCATGGCAGATTTCTTCAGCGACTCCAACGAATGGACCGATGAAGGCGCGGTTCGACTGAACTTTCACCACAAGCGACGCGCGTTCGCGGAAACGAGATTTCCGCCTGTTACTCCCGGCCAACAGGGCAAATCGCTTCCCGCCGCTCTCGAGCGATTGCACAAATCCCCTGTCTTTCATCTGGTTGAGCGGATTTGCTCGTGCAGAAGGGAAAGACGGAGCAGGGAGGCTATCCCGCCTGTTAGGCCGATGAACAGGAGGGGAGCGCAAAGCGGAAAACCGAATTCATGGGTCGGCTGGAGAGCGGCGACCGTCAAGAATATCTAACCGAAGCCGCCGGGCGCCGGTCCCGCCGTACGTTTTGCGTGAGGATAACGCCATATCTGCGTGATTTTACATATGTAACTACGGTCCTCGCCTCGCCGATTTTTGCCTATGCGGGCAAGACTAGGGTGCTTCGCATCTCTGTGGCGAACGGCCGGCTTGATCCGTTGGAGGCGGAATCGCGTCGAGGTTGAAGGCGTCACTCCAGCGTGCAGAGATTTGCTCACTTAGCCATCGGATCAATCGGCGAAGGGACGCCGACACGGATGAGCCGCGAGAACTCCGGCGACTGATCGGCTGCTCTCGCGCGCTCATCGATGCGCGCAAGCGCCATCAGCTCGCTCAACGGGATCGTGGTGACGACGGCGCCGCGGTCATAGAGATAGCCCGGCAAAAAGCCGTTGACGATAAGCCGCCAGTCGAACGGCAGGGTTCCACCGGCGGCGCGGATCAGCTTGACGACGGCCGTCGTGCAATTGGTGGTGAGCGAATTGTAGAATTGGGGCTCGGCCGCCAGGGCGTTCGCTTCCGCGACATATTGGAGCAGCACCGTGCGCACAGCCTCGGGCGACGCGCGCAGCCGGTAGAGCCGCACATCCTCGCCGCGCACGTTCGAGCGCAGACGGACGGAGTCGCGCTCGGTGGTCGCGAGATAGACCAGCGTATTGCTCTTGAACGCGTCCGCCACGGGCGAGAACTCGCCGTTCTTCTCCCGCCTGATTTCGACCGACCAGGCGAGCTTCTCGCCGCCTTCGAAACCGAAGCTCATGATCAGATGGGCCATCTCAGGCCCCGCCCAGTAAGCAAGGTAGAGATCGAGCGTCTTCAGCTTGGCGAGGTTGTAGGAGCGGCGGTCCCATCGCTCGGAAAAATCGCTGTCGCTCCGCCAGTCGAAGTCGCGCACGTCCGACAGCGTCAGGATGTCGCCGTCGAGCGTCCCGGTCGTCTGCCGCGCCACGTCCGGGGCCCAGTCGCCATCGGCCGGCGGCCGGATCGTGCTCCACCAGAGCACGAGGCCGGCGAAAGCGAGCGCAAACCCGCCGAGGGCGATCCAGCGCCGCGGGGTGAACAAGGCGACGGCCGTCAGGAGGCCGGTCGCAACCGCAACAGCCGCGGCGACGGCTCTGGTTTCTTCCGGCGCAGGCAGCCGGAACCAAAGCGCCAGCGCCGACCATGCGCTCAAGGGCGCGACGACCAGCAACGATATCAGAAGACAAAAAGCTGCCGAAACGACGCGTCGTCCGCCCACGTCCACCGTCCAAAGCCTGCCGACCCGTCACGGGCGGACCGGCGGCCACAGTAGGGCCTCGTTGAGGACGCGGAAAGCGGGCGAACTCGAATTGCCGCCCTTGTCTTCAACTTGAGCCGTCGGACGCCGGGTCGTTGCAGCGATGCATCAGGGGGCCGGCTTGACCTGGGTCGCGTTCATGGTCTTGCCTGACTGGCTGTAGGTTATGCTGACCTTTTCACCCGTCTTCAGTCCAGCCAGGCTCACGTCCCTGACGACGGTGTAGGTCGAGCCGTCGTGGAGCGTGATCTGGTCGGTCGAGCGATCGATCGACTGGATGGTCCCAGTCGTTTTGTTCATCATTTTCGAGTTTGTCATGCTGGCCGCCAGGGCCGAGGTTGCGCCGAGAGCGGCGACGGCCGCCACGGCTGCGAGGACTTTGCGCATCGATTTGCTCCAGTTTCGAAGCCCGCCCGTCACCTGGAGTTTTCACACACTGGAGTGGCGCCCCGATGGCCGGGCCGGCTAGCGCGGGTTCCGACCAGGTTGACCCATCCATATGCGTCGTCGCCGGGCTTGACCCGGCGATCCATGGACCCGCGGGTCAAGCCCGCGGGTGACGGAAAACGATTTTACTGGGTCGAAACCAGCTCTAAACTTTGTTAACGCGCTCTGCCCTTCGGTCGGGGCCCGATTTGGGGATGCAGGGCTCTGGATCGTTACGGCCCCCCTTCGCCGCGCCGGGGGTCGCGATGGGCGGCGATGACGGTCCCGTCAGCTGGGCGGAGCGCAATCTCGCTCAGGCGGCGCGGCGCTCCTTGACCAGCCCGAGCCGGACGAGGCTTTCGGCAGTGGCGACCAGCGCGTCCTCGCGCGAGTGCGGGGACCAGCCGAGCAGCCGGCGCGCCTTGGCGCCGGTGGCGTTCTTGGCGACGCCGAGTTCGCCGACAACCTGCCGGAGCGAAGCGTCGGCGAGGGCCGCAAGACGCACGAGCCAATCGGGCAGTTCGCGGGTCGGAACCCGGCTCGCCGCCTGGCCCAAGCGCGCCTTCAGGGTCAGCGCCATTTCACGCAAGCTCATGAAATCCCCGGCGACCGCGAGAAACCTCTCCCCCTTGGCCTCGGGCGCGGTCATGGCGCGCAGATGCAGATCGGCGACGTCGCGAACGTCCACCACCCCGAACCGCAACCGCGGCAGGCCGGGCATCGCGCCGTCGATCATGCGCTTGATGATCGTGATCGAGGTCGACGTGTCGGGCCCCAATACCGGGCCGAACACGGCGACCGGATTGACCACGGTGAGCTCGGGCCCGCCTTCCTTCGCGACAAAATCCCAGGCCGCCCGCTCGGCCAGCGTCTTCGACTTGGCGTAGGCGCCGACGCCAGGGCCGTCGACGTCGGTCCAGGTCGTCTCGTCATACGGCGCCGCTTGGGGCGGATGGCCATAGCCGATCGCCGCAAAGGACGAGGTCAGCACGACGCGCCGCACACCCGCCGTTTTCGCCGCCTTGAGCACGCGCAGCGCGCCGTCCCTGGCGGGCACGATGAGCTCGTTCTCGTCCTTGGGGACGCCGAGCGGGAAGGGCGAAGCGACATGCAGCACGAAGTCGCAGCCGGCGACCGCCTCCGGCCAGCCCGCGTCGCGCTCGAGATCGGCGGCGGCGAAGCCGAGCCGGTCATCCGCGTCGGCGCCCGCCTTGTTCAGAAGCGCGCGGACTTCCGGCTCGCGCGCGAGGCTGCGGACGGTGGTGCGAACCTGATGGCCAGCGGCGAGCGCTTGCAGAATGCAGTGGCCGCCGATGAAGCCGGAACCGCCGGTGACAAGAACCAGGCTCATGTGCGCCCCTCCCCAATCGATCGCCCCCCGAGGTGGGGCCGAGGAGGCGCAACGTCAATGGCGAGGGTGAGCGACCGCCGCTACCGCACGACCTGGAAGAACAGGACGACGACGGCGATCCATCCGAGCGTGAAGACGAGCGTGCGGATATAGGGGAGGCCAATCCAGTAGACGACCGCATGAATGAGGCGCAGCCAGAAGAAGGCGACCGCGCAGAAGGCTGTCGTTCCATCCGCCTTGCCGGCGACTTGCGCGATGAGAACGAGGGCGGCGAACGGCGCGAACGCTTCGACAGCGTTGATATGGGCGCGATTGGCGCGCTGCCCCCAAAGCGGAACGGCGCGAGGCTTCGGATCGAGATAATTCTGCGGGCTGAGCAGTCCGTTGGTCATCGACTGGCACACGATGTATGGGATCCAGAGCGACGCGGTCAGGAGCGCCGTATAGGCGAGATACTGGAGATCGGTGGTCATGCTTCCCCCCCTCTTGAGGCCTACCGGACGGATATCCCGGCCTGTCCGAGTGTATAGGATCCCGCAATTTGGTGGAAGGCGCTTTGGTCGCGCCCTACCGCAATGGGGAGGACGCCGGATCTGGCGGGCTGAGTCGAGATCGGGTCGGTCGAGCTCGGCCGTGGCGGAGCGGCTTTGGGAGGCCGGAGTTTGATGAAAAATTCATTGCGGGATTGCGGCCGGAGGAAGCGGCGGCCGCCTTGAAAGGCGTCGTAACGAACGCCAGATCGCTCACGAAGAGTCCCCGCCTCCTCCTCGGGCTGCAAACGAAACGGATGTCACCATGGCCAATTCAACAGAACGTGCAGTGCTTGCCGGCGGCTGCTTCTGGGGCATGCAGGACCTGATCCGGCGCTATCCAGGCGTCATCTCGACGCGCGTCGGCTACACCGGCGGCGAGGTCCCCAACGCCACCTACCGCAACCACGGCAATCACGCCGAGGCGATCGAGATCGTCTTCGACCCGGCGAAAATCAGCTATCGCAAGCTGCTTGAGTTCTTCTTCCAGATCCACGATCCGTCGACGCTGAACCGCCAAGGCAACGACCGTGGCGCCAGCTACCGCTCGGCGATTTTCTATACCAGCGACGAGCAGAAGCGCGTGGCTCTCGACACCATCGCCGATGTCGACGCCTCGGGCCTGTGGCCGGGCAAGGCGACGACAGAGGTGGCGCCGGCGGGGCCGTTCTGGGAAGCGGAGCCCGAGCATCAGGATTATCTCGAGCGCTATCCGAACGGCTACACCTGCCACTTTGTCCGCCCCGACTGGGTTCTGCCCAAGCGGGTCGCGGCCGAGTAGGGCCGCGGAGCGCCGCGGCGAGACGGTTCGCCGGCGCGCCGACGAGCCCAGCGTATGCGCCGGATGCGTTCGAAAGCGCCTCGCTCGGCCACGGGCTTGGTATCGGTGATGGGCCGGCATCGATATGTCAAATTTCGCCCGGTGGCCGATCATGTCGACCTGATCAGCTTGCTCGGCGGATTTGACGCCGAGGTGACGGAGTAGAATGGAACCACCTGAACACAGTCTGCGCGACAGCTTGGCTGCCGCACTGAAAGAGTTGGGCGAGGGCCGCGTCGACATTGCGGAGAGAATGAGCGAGGAACTTCTCCGGACGAGGCCGACCGATCCTGCGACCCACCAACTGGCCGCGAGCATCGCGTTGCAGCGTGCACGCTATTCCGAGGCCGAGCGGTGGTCTTGTTCGTCTCTGGGTCTACGTCCTGGCCATGCGCCCGCAATGTTGATAGCCGGCCGAGCAGCGCGCGCTCTCGGAGATATTGAGCGGGCGCGAGACTGGTTCAGGCGGGCCAATGAGGCGGCGCCCGCTCGACCGGAGCCTGCCTTTCTCCTCTGTGTGACCCAACTCGAATGCGGCGACCCTGCGGCCCAGGAGAGCCTCGCGCGCGTGATGAGGAAGTTTCCGCACGACTCGCAGGGTTGGAGTCAAATCGGCGCAGCGCTTCGCAAGGCCAATCAGTTGGAGGCCGCCGCCTTGGCGTTCGGGCGCGCCTTTCTTGCCTCGGGCGTGGCCGCGCACGCCATCGAACAAGGTTCCGCCTTGATGGCGTTAGGTCGCGTCCAGGAGGCTGTCATCGCTCTGCGCGGTCCGCCCCGGAAAGCGCCAATGTGATATTGCCTCTGGCCCAAGGCCTTCGACGACTTGGCGAATATCGCGAAGCGCTGGCGCTGCTCGAGCGAATTGCCGGGCTGCATCCGGAAGACTACCAGATCCATTTCGTGCTTGGCCTCGTCTACGACGATCTGCACGACAGCGCCGGCGCGATCGCCGCATATCGCCGATGCGTCGCGCTGCGGCCCACGCTGCCTGAGGCTCAGGTCAATCTCGGCGTGGCGCTTCAGGGCGCGGGCGAACTTGACGCGGCAATGGATTGCTATCGCAAGGCGATGAGCGCCAGGGCCGACTCGTTCGGCCGGATCGCCCAGGCCCTTCCCTCGACAAGCAAAGGGCAGCTATGGCTGGACCTCGCCAAGCTGCGCCGTTCACTTGGCGGGTGAGCGCAGGCGCCGCATGCGGTATTTCTTGCGGTAGACGCCGGGCTGGCTGAGCAATGTCTCCGCGGTCGCTTCGTACCGTCGAGCGTCCTCATCGGTGAACGCTTCAAACACCAGGTCCAGGCCGGCGCGCTCGACCGGGAAACATTGCGCCACCGGCGTTCCGCGCCGGAGCACGCCCACGAATTCGGGATCGACCCATTGAGCCGGAAACAGCACGCCAACATCCGTGAATCTGTCGGAATCGACGAGCCCGGTCAGCGTCCGAAACGGCAAGTCGGCGCGATTGATCGGATGCGTGGCGAACAGCGAATAACCGGGCTCGAGCTCAATCGTCCAGAAACTGTTGAATTTCACCACCGCGACGTCAGGATTGAAAAACGGCGTTCCTGTCGCTTGCGCCGGGGCATGAAAGCTGAGCGGCGAGCGCGGATGCGACCCGATCGAAAGGGGCGGATAATCCCAATCCCATGACAGCACGCCGCCGGTCACTTGGACGTCGCAGGGTAGCGGTATGACGAAACCGTGCGACATCGCGTCGACGAACGGCGGGCATTGCTTGACCGTGCGCACCTCCGCCTGGTGGGTATCGG
Source organism: uncultured Alphaproteobacteria bacterium (assembly GCA_963820795.1). Classification (GTDB taxonomy): domain Bacteria; phylum Pseudomonadota; class Alphaproteobacteria; order Rhizobiales; family Beijerinckiaceae; genus Roseiarcus. The sequence continues at coordinate 169,490 of CAWGBJ010000008.1, read as the reverse complement.
AGAAAGCGGTGCGCGGCATCGTACGCAGCCACTCCGGCAAGGCGTGCCGCGCGGGCGCCGGTCGGGCCAAACGATCCAGCATTGCCGGATCGCAGCGAAAGACGACCTTCACGCTCGCCGACCCGCGGAAGGAGCGACGACGCGCGCTACCGCGTCGCGCCATCCAGCGTAGCGAGATTCACGCTCCGCACGCGACATCCTGGGCATAAAGCGGCGCTGCGATCGCCATGATTTCGCGAATTCCTGTGGACCTGCAAAGAGGCCGGACTGCCAGCCGGCCAGAAACGCCGCGCCCAGCGCGGTCGTCTCGACAACGTGTGGTCGGTCGACCGGCGCATCGAGCATGTCGGACAGAAATTGCATGGTCCAGTCGCTGGCGCTCATTCCACCATCCACGCGAACCACCGCGCCGTCGCCGTCCGAAGCTCCGCTATCGGCATGCATCACGGCAATGAGGTCGCGGGTCTGATAGGCCACGCTTTCAAGCGCGGCGCGGGCAATCTCCATTCTGGTGGCGCCGCGAGTGAGGCCTATGATGGCGGCGCGCGCTTCGCTGTTCCAGTGCGGAGCGCCCAGTCCGGTGAAGGCGGGCACAATATAGATGCGCTGGTCAGGGTCAGCCTGCGCCGCCAAATCGCCGGTCTCGCTGGCCCGGGCGACGATGCCCAATCCATCGCGGAGCCACTGTACGGTTGCGCCTGCGGAAAAAATCGATCCTTCGATGGCGTAGGTTCGTTCACCCTTCCATTGATAGGCGATCGTTGTCAGCAGCCTGTTGTCCGAAGCAACGATCTTCGCGCCGGTGTTCAAGAGAACAAAGCAGCCGGTGCCATAAGTCGATTTGACCATCCCGGGTCGAAAGCAGGCTTGACCGATGAGCGCCGCCTGCTGATCGCCGACGACGCCGCGGATCGGCAGCGCCATGGCGAAGTGCTGCGCCTCGGTCATGCCAAAATTCGCTGCGCAATCGTACACTTCCGGCATCATGGCGGAAGGCACGCGAAAAAGCCTCAGAAGCTCCTCGTCCCATTTGCCCGAATGAATGTTCAGCAGAAGCGTGCGCGATGCATTGGTGGCGTCGGTGGCGTGCGTCCTGCCGCCGGTCAATCGCCAGATGAGGAAGCTGTCGACGGTGCCGAATGCGAGATCGCCTTGCTCGGCAAGCGTGCGCGCGTTCTCGACATTGTCGAGCAGCCAGGCGATCTTCGTCGCCGAAAAATAGGGGTCGAGCAAAAGCCCCGTCCGCTCGGAGACCATGCTCTCGAGGCCTTGCGCCTTGAGCTTGGCGCATTGCGGCGCAGTGCGCCGATCCTGCCAGACGATGGCATTGTGAATCGGCTTGCCCGTCTTGCGATTCCAGACGAGCGTCGTTTCCCGCTGATTGGCGATGCCGACGCCGACCAGGTCTTCGGCGCTACTCTCCGATTTGAGCAGCGCCTCGCGTCCCGTGTCCAACACGCTTCGCCAGATGTCCTCCGGATCGTGCTCCACCCATCCCTCGCGGGGGAAAATCTGAGGGAATTCCCGCTGCGCCATCGCCACAGGAGCAGCGTCGGCGCCGAAGACGATGGCGCGAGTCGATGTCGTGCCTTGATCGATGACGAGAACGCGTCCCTTCATGCGCCCCGCTCCCTCGCGCAGCATGAAAAATAGGGGTCGGGCGCTACGCCCGACCCCGTTCGCGATCCAGAATGGTCAGCCCTTCTTCATCGGGGGCTTTGCCGTCTGTGTCCAGGTCTTGAGCAGTTCGTCGTAGTCGACGGTTTCGCCCGGCGGCTTCTCGTTGGCGAGCTTGCGCTGGGGCGCCAGATTACCGTCCTTCTCGGCCTTGGCGTACCAATATTCCGGATCCTTTTCCTCGTTCATTTTTGGCCCGAGCTTGCCCTGGGCGCCGGACTTCTGAAGCCGAGTCATGATCGCGTCCTGATCGCGCGCCAAGCCGTCCATCGCCTGCTGCGGGGTCGCCTCGCCGGAAATGGCCTTGGAGACGTTCTGCCACCAGACCTGCGCCAGCTTGCCGTATTCGGGCACGTTGACGCCAGTCGGCGTCCACAGTTTGCGCGCCGGGCTGCGGTAGAACTCGACCAGGCCGCCCGCCTTGGGCGCAATCGCCGTCATCGCATCGCTCCAAATGTCGCTGTCGCGGATCAGGTGCAGCGAAGTCACCGACTTTTTCAGCGTGACGGTCTTCGACACACAGAACTGGGCGTAGAGCCAGCCGCCCTTGATATGGTCCGGAGGCGCATATTTCAGCATCGTCCAGCAACCGACATCCTGGTAGCCGAGTTTCATGCCGTCCTTCCAGTAGGCGCCGTGCGGGCTTGGGGCCATGCGCCATTTCGGCGTACCGTCGGCGTTCATGACGGGAAGATTGGGTTCAGACAATGCGTGAGTGAACGCGCTATACCAGAAGATCTGCTGAGCGATGTGTCCCTGTCCCGGCACCGCACCGGCTTCAAGGAAGTCCATCCCAGCGGCTTCCGGGGGGGCATATTTCTTGAGCCACTCGACGAATTTGGCGCAAGCGTAGACAGCGGCCGGACCATTGGCGTCGCCGCCACGGCTGATCGAGGAGCCGACCGGGATGCCGTTCTCGGCGCGGATGCCCCATTCGTCCACTGGCCGGCCGTTGGGCAGACCGCGGTCGCCATTGCCGGCCATCGACAGCCAAGCGTCGGTAAAGCGCCAACCCAGCGACGGGTCCTTCTTGCCGTAATCCATATGGCCATAGACTTTCTGCCCGTCGATTTCTTTCACTGTGTTGGTGAAGAAATCGGCGATGTCTTCGTACGCCGACCAATTGACCGGCACGCCGAGATCGTAGCCATACTTGGCCTTGAACGCCGCCTTGAGCTCCGGCTTCTTGAACCAGTCGTAGCGGAACCAGTAGAGATTGGCGAATTGCTGATCGGGAAGTTGATAAAGCTTTCCGTCCGTGAATGTCGCAAAAGACAGGCCGATGAAATCGTCGAGGTCGAGACCGGGATTGGTCACCTCTTTGCCGTCGTTGGCCATGAAATCGGTGAGCGATCCGCCGACGATATCGTTGTAGCGGGGATGAGTGCCGATGAAGTCGGAATCGTTCATCCAGAAATCGTAAATCGGCTTGCCGGAGGCAATCTCGACTTCGATCTTGTCGACCAGCTTCCCTTCATCGAGCAACTCGTGGCTGACCTGGATGCCGGTGATGTCGGCGAAGGCTTTTGTCAGAACCTTCGACTCGTAATCGTGGATGCTCAAGATCTCAGAGACGGTGCTGAGCTTCAGGCCTTTGAAGGGCGCAGACGCCTTGATGAACCACTCCATCTCGGCCATCTGCTCGTCTTTGCTCAGCGTCGACGGCTGAAACTCGCTATCGACCCACTTCTTGGCCGCGTCGACCTGTTGCGCGTAGGTGGGCGTGGAGGTGATTATCGCCCCACCGCCAACCGCCGCCGCAGTCGCGGCGACCGCCGCGGCCCCCTTCAATACGTCACGACGCTTCACGTCCATTACTTCCTCCCACGAAAGCCCGTTGCGCACCATGCGCGAGGGCGCGATACGGTCACGCGAACCTGAACATCGCGACGCCGTAAACCACCGATGCGGCGAGCGGGTACCAAAGGGCGCCCCCTCCGAACCGAAACCAGAACACAAAGATGAAGGCTGACCCGATCAGGGTCACGAAGAACCGATCGCCTCTCGTCGTTGGAAACCGAAGAATGCCGACTCGCGGCGTCTCCGGCCGAAAGACGGCAAGCAGGGTCAGTATGACCAACGCCACGCCGATGAGGCAGAAGAACAACGCTGTTTGCCACGTCCATGCCATCCACGCGAGCATCAGGCCGTTCCCTCTCAGACTCGGCCAAGGGCGAAGCCCTTGGCGATGTGATTGCGGACGAACCAGATCACCACGGCGCCGGGAATCATCGTCAGCACCCCGGCAGCGGCAAGCAGCGCCCAGTCCATCCCGGCTGCCGAATAGCTGCGGCTCATCACGGCGGCGAAAGGCAGCGCGTTGGCCGAGGTCAACGTCGTCGCCAGCAATTCCTCGATCCAGGAGAACATGAAGCAGAAAAAGGCGGTCACGCCGACGCCGTTGGCGATCAAGGGGAGAAAAATGCGAATGAAGAATCGCGGGAACGAGTAGCCGTCGATCGCCGCAGTTTCGTCGATCTCGCGCGGAACGCCGCCGACGAACCCTTCGAGAATCCATACCGCCAAGGGGACGTTGAACAAGCAATGCGCAAGCGCAACGGCCCAGACCGTGTCGAACAAGCCAATTGCATAATAGAGCTGGAAGAACGGCATGGCGAAAACGGCGGCCGGCGCCATCAGATTGGTCAACAGCCAGAAAAACAGGTGCTTGTCGCCGACGAAGGCATAGCGATTGAACGCGTAGGCGGCCGGCAGGGCGACGGTCACCGAGATGACGGTATTGATCGCGACATAAGTGAGCGAAACGCCGAAGGCGTGGACCCAGCTCGGATCATTGAAAATCGCGACGTATTTCGCCAGCGTGGGGTGATGTGGCCACAGCGCCATCCCCGACATGATGTCGGAATTGGTGCGCAGACTTAGGTTGATGAGCCAATAGACCGGCAGCATCAGCAGCGTGAGATAGACGAACAGGATGAACTTCGGGGCGAGACCCTGGCGCATCAGGCATCCCTCCTTCGTTCAATCTGGGTCATGATCGTGTAGAAGACCCAGCACACCGTAAGCGTGATCAGATAGTAGACGAGCGACATCGCGGCTGCGCTGCCAAGGTCGACCTGGCCCAGGGCAATCTTCACCAGATCGATAGACAGAAAGGTTGTCGCGCTGCCCGGGCCGCCGCCAGTCACGACGACGGGCTCGGTGTAGATCATGAACGTCTGCATGAAGCGCAACAGCACCGCAATGACGAGAACCTTTTGCAGCTTGGGCAATTCGATATTGAAAAACACTGCCCACCGACTGGCGCCGTCGATTCTGGCGGCTTGGTAGAAGGCGTCGGGAATCGCGCGCAGACCCGCGTAGCTCAGCAGAATGACGAGGGGCGTCCAATGCCAAACGTCGATGACGACGATCGTGATCCAGGCTGAAACTGCGTCCTCGGTGACGTTGTAGTGAAGCCCGAGCCCCGTCAGCGCCGCTCCAAACAGACCAATGTCCTGACGCGTGAATATCTGCCAGATCGTGCCCACCACGTTCCATGGAATCAGCATCGGCAACGCCATCACCACCAGGGCGATTCCGATCGCCCAGCCTTTGCGCGGCAAGCAGAGCGCCATCGCGATGCCGAGCGGCACTTCGATCAGCAGGCAGGCGAGCGAGAAGGCGAGCGTGCGAAACAACGCGTCGTTAAATCTCGCGCCAATTTCGGTGCCCGGGTTCAGCAGATCCCGGAACCAGGCGTCGCCATTCCAGAAGAAATTGTTTGCGCCCATCGTGTCCTGGATCGAATAGTTCACCACGGTCATCGCCGGGATGATCGAAGAAAACATCACGAAACCGAGGACGGGCACGACGAAGAGCCAGGCGCGGTTGTTGATCGGCTTGCTCGTCACGCCGCGACCCCTTCAACCCGGACGTCGTCGACGTAGACATGCGTGTGCGAAGGATCGAACGTCACCTTCGCCTGTTCGCCGATCTCCGACATGTCCTGGGGGATGGTCGCCACCATCGGATAACGACCAAGAGTGATGTGGGCGAGGCGCTTTCGGCCGAGATCTGCAATGCGCCGAATCTGCACGGGCAAGCCGCCCGAGCGGGTGAGAGAGGCATAGTCAGGCCGCACGCCGATTTGAACGCGGCGGCTCGCCGGCAGGTTCGGGTAGGCGGCGGCCAATTGAATTTCGTTGCCGTCGACCTCGGCGCGACGACCCGTCACCGTCGCGGGTAGGAGATTCATTCCGGGCGAGCCGATGAAATAACCGACGAATGTGTGCTCCGGGCGTTCAAACAATTCGGCCGGTGTCCCAATCTGAACAGCTCTGCCTTCGTTCAATACAATGACTTTGTCGGCGAATGTCAGCGCCTCGACCTGGTCGTGGGTCACGTAGATCATCAGGAGATCGAGCGCCCGATGGACGGCCTTCAATTTTGAGCGAAGCTCCCATTTCAGCGTGGGGTCGATAACGGTCAGCGGTTCGTCGAAAAGGACCGCCGACACGTCGGCGCGAACAAGGCCGCGTCCGAGAGAGATCTTCTGCTTGGCGTCGGCGGTCAGTCCACGCGCGCGCCGATTAAGGTCGCGGGTCAGATCCAGCATCTGCGCGATCTCAGCCACCCGCTTGTCGATGACCGGTTTCGGAAGACGTCGATTTTTCAGTGGAAAAGCCAGATTTTGGGCCACCGTCATCGTGTCGTAGATGACGGGAAATTGAAACACCTGGGCGATATTTCGTTGCTCGGTCGCAAGATGCGTCACGTCAGTCTCGTCAAACAGCAGTCGGCCTTCGGATGGGGTGAGAAGACCAGAAATGATGTTGAGGAGCGTGGTTTTCCCGCATCCCGAGGGACCGAGCAGCGCATAGGCTTTTCCGTGCTCCCACACATAATGCAGCGGCTTCAAGGCGTAGTCGGAGTCGGTGCGCGGTTTGCCGTGATAGCAGTGGGCGATGCCGTCAAGCGTGATTTGCTTCATAATCCGCTCCTCAAGCCGTCATCGCGATGTAGGGAATTGCGATCAGTTTGCCGGTCGTGTCGAACGCGAAGACGCGGGTTGCGTCGATGCGAACGTCGACCATTGCGCCTGGCTGCCAGTCATGCACCCCCGTCACCAGGCATACCCAGATTCCCAAGCCGACGTCGACGTGAACGAAGCTCTCCGAGCCGCTGAGTTCCGTCACCGCGACCCTGCCGGGAAAAACCAGACCGGACGACAGGGCCTCGCCGATCGCGACCGCATCCGCGCGGAAACCAAGCCGGTACGCGCCGTCCGGCAGGCGTGACAAGGCGCCAGCCGCCGGCAATTGCCGACCGGTCTGAAGCGTCACCAGGCCGCCGCGCTTCTCAATTGCTAGCTCATTCAGCGGCGGGTCGGAAAACACTCGTGCGGTCTCGATGTTGTCGGGCCGCCGATAAACGAGCGCGGTTGACCCGATCTGCGTCACCCGTCCTTCATGCAACGCAACGGTGACACCGCCGAGCAGGAGAGCCTCGACGGGCTCGGTCGTCGCGTAAACCAGGATCGCCCCGGACTGAGCAAAGACCTTCGGCAACTCCTCGCGCATTTCCTCTCGCAACTTGTAGTCGAGATTGGCAAGGGGCTCATCGAGGAGAACCAGGTCGGCGCGCTTAACCAGCGCGCGCGCGATCGCGGTGCGCTGCTGCTGCCCGCCGGAAAGCTGTCCAGGCAGGCGCTGCAACAGCTGCTCAAGGCGTAGAAATCGTGCCGCCTCGCCGACGCGCGAGTCGATTTCGCCGCGAGAAACGCCCGCAACTCGCAGAGGGGAGGCGATGTTTTCGTAGACCGTGAGCGAGGGGTAATTGACGAATTGCTGATAAACCATCGCCACCGAGCGGCGGCGCACGGGAACGCCGGTCACGTCGACGCCATTGGCGAGAATTCGTCCGACCGTCGGCGTGTCAAGGCCGGCCATTAAGCGCATCAAGGTGGTCTTGCCCGACAGCGTTGGGCCAAGCAGGACGTTCATCGTCCCCTTTTCGAACGAAAGCGAGACGTCGGTGATCACAGGCATGTCGCCCACCGACAGTCCGATGTGATCGAGAACAAGCGTCACCCGGCGCCACTCCCCGAATTCATTGCGCCGCCAGCGGCGACCGCTCCTCCTGGTTCATAAAGTCGACGAGTTCGGCAACCTGATCCACTGAAAATCGTAGACCGAGTTTGCTGCGTCGCCACAGAACGTCCTCCGCGCTGCTCGCCCATTCGGCCCGCATGAGATAGCGGACTTCCGCTTCGCTTAGGTCGGCCCCGAAAATCTTGCCGAGGTCGGCAAGAGATTTGGCGCCATTCAGAATCTTCGTCGTCCGCGTCCCATAGGCGCGCACCAGGCGTCGAGCCGTTTCTTCCGCCAGGAAAGGGTAGCGTTGGCGAGTGCTATCCGATAACGCAGCAAATCCCTGCATCGGAAAGTCCCCTCCCGGCAGCGGCTCCCGCCCGGTCCAGCCGGTTGCGCGGCGGGGGGGCGGCAAATGCCTCGCGAGCATCGCCAGAGCGGATTCCGCCAGACGACGATAGGTGGTAATCTTGCCGCCGAAGATGCTGAGCAGCGGCGCCTCGCCGGCGTTCCCGTCAAGCTTGAGGACATAGTCCCGGGTCGCGGCCTGGGCCGCGGAAGCGCCATCGTCGTAGAGCGGGCGGACGCCGGAATAGGCCCACTTGACCTGTTCGGGCGCGACCGGCGCGGCAAAATACTCGCTCGCCGCGCCGCAAAGGTAGGCGATCTCGTCCTCAGTCGCCGCTACTCCATCCGGGTCGCCTGAGTAATCCTGGTCCGTCGTCCCGATCAGCGTGAATTTGTTTTCAAACGGGATCGCAAAGAAGACACGGCCGTCAGAATTCTGAAATATATAACAGCGATCGTGGGAGTAGAGCCTGGGCGCGACGATATGGCTGCCCTTGACGAGACGAACGGCGGCGGGCGCTTTGCAAGCCAAGGTTTTGGTCAAGACGTCGTTGGCCCACGGTCCGGCCGCGTTCACCAGCGCGCGCGCCCTGATTTCGTAAAGGCGCAAGGTTTTCTCATCCCGCAGGGTCAATTTCCAAACGCCGGCTTCCCTGCTCCCGGCGAGGCAGCGCGTCCTCGGCGCGACCGTGGCGCCCAATTCGAGAGCGTCCATCGCGTTGAGCACAACAAGACGCGAGTTTTCGACCCAGCAATCCGAGTATTCGAATCCGCGCACAAATTCGGGCTTGAGCGGCTGACCGGCCGCTTCCCGATCGAGACGTACGGCCCGCGTGGGCGGCAGCAGGCGCCGCCCGCCGAGATGATCGTAGAGAAACAGGCCCAGTCGCAGCAGCCATGCCGGGCGCAAGCCCTTGTGAAGCGGCAATACGAAGCGTACGGGCCAAATGATATGCGGCGCGATTCGCCACAAGATTTCGCGCTCGATCAACGCCTCTCGAACCAAACGAAATTCCAGATATTCGAGATAGCGGAGGCCGCCGTGAATGAGCTTCGTCGATGCGCTCGAAGTTGCGCCGGCGAGATCACCCTTGTCGCAAACGAACACCGACCATCCACGCCCGGCCGCATCGCGGGCGATGCCGCAGCCGTTTATGCCGCCGCCGACAATCGCGACATCGAAGAGCGTCGTGGATTGGCCCGTCGTCACCCAGCGCGTCCCGCCCGGCCATCGCATCCCTGCGAACGAAGGGTTGCCGCCCTCCTGCTGACCTAAAGCAACCTAGAACGAACACCAATCGCTTTGCAAGCGAAAAAAACGAACACTAAACCGCGTCATTCGCACGGCGACTGTGTGGATCCGTTTCTATCGGCCCTCCTGTTTCGATGACTTTCACCTCGCATTCCTCACACATCTCAACGATTGCGGGCGAGGGAAGACGATCGGTGATGAAAACGTCGATTTCGGACAAATGTGCGATCCGGACCGGGGCAGAGCGCAGAAATTTGCTGCTGTCGGAGACCAGAAACACTTTTCGTGCGTGTTCTATGATTGCACGCGAAATTTCCACCTCACGAATGTCAAAGTCCAGAAGCGTGCCGTTGAGATCGATGGCCGACGTGCCGATGACTGCAATATCAACGCGAAACTGCTCGATCTGCGACACCGTCACCGCGCCGACGATGCCGCCGTCGCTTTGACGGATTGTCCCGCCGGTCACGAAGACCTCGATCATCTTGTTGCGATAAAGTTCGTTGGCAACGTGCAGATTGTTGGTAATAACCAGCAGGCCGGAGTGGCCCACAAGCGCCTTGGCGACCTCCTCCGTTGTGGTGCCAATATTGATGAACAGCGACGAGTTGTCGGGAATAAGCCGGGCGGCGGCTTCTCCGATCAACCGCTTGTGCGGATGCGCGACGAGTTGGCGCGCCTCATAGGACAGGTTCTCGACTCCCGACGCAACAATCGCGCCGCCGTGCACGCGCACCACTCGGTGGGCTTCGCTGAGTTCATTGAGGTCCCGCCGGATGGTCTGGACCGCCACGCCGAATTGCGAAGCTAGATCCTCGACCGCGACGCGACCAGATTGGCGCAACTGCGCGACTATTTGCGATTGACGACTCTTCGAAGCGCGTGAAGATGAAGATGAAGAATGAGCCATGTCTCGCGCTTCGACCCCGCTAGAGACTGAGATTGAACGCGATCGAAATGCGTAGGGCGGCGCCCCGGTACGGGCGCACCTGATGAAACAGCCACGAGGGAAAAATAAACAATAGTCCCGGGCGCGGTCGGATCGTCTCCGCGGCGCCGACAGAGGCTCCATCTTCGCCGACGAATTGGAGAGCCGGAGCATACATGCCCGGACCGGCGCCGCGCGGGTCGAGCATTTCAAACTCGCCGCCCAAGGTCGGATCCGTCGCGCATCCGCCGTCCTCGACGTAGTATGCTCCGGACCAAAAAGCGCCGGGATGATAGTGGCAGATATTGGCGTCTCCTGGTCCATTGACGTTCGCCCAGGCCATCACTTTCCATGCCTGGGGAGATGGCGTGCCTTGTCTGTCGGCGGTCAGCCGGTTGGCGACTTCCTTGGCGAACTCCATTATCTCGACGACAGGCTTGCCGCCCCAGGACAATATCTCGCGATCCGAATGCCATCCGCCAGCGTTTGACGCCTGAACAGAGGGCGTCTCATGCCGCTTCCGGAGTATTGTCGCGACCAGCGCGGCATTGCGCTCGGCCGCGCCGGGGAGTTCAACGGCGGCAACCGGCGTCGCGAACAACCCGCGTACTACAATATTCATTCGGGTCTTCATTAACGCGCCCCTAAACGACCTACGGCGCGATCGGCCCAAGGGCCGATCCAGGCCGAATGTTAGTTCGCGGCCGGTCATTCGGCTAGGGCGCGCTGCGCGGTCGATCGCGACCTAATGCCCCAAAAATGGATTTCCAGGTTCGTCGGTTCGACGCAGCCTCGTATGTCCGGGCACGTGCGGCAACGCACGGCAATTGCGTTCGCTGCACAAATGACCGCCTATTGTCAGCAGGCGCTTAGCCGTGGCCAACGCGCTTGCCGGCACGCCGAGTCGTCCGCGGGACCTTCGGATGCTTGCTCCGGACGCCGCCAAGATCCTTCAGGGGAATGTCTATGGTTGGTTCGAGCGGACCGAACGGGGTTTTACAGGCTGACCTCGTCGGGTCGCGTCGCGCTCGTCACATGGGCCGACCATATCTCCGCCGAGGCGAGCGCCGGGTTTGACGGAGGCCTCCCAACTCCTGAGAGGACGGCGTAAATCGGGGTGACAAATCGCGCCGCCTGCATGAAACGGAGGCAATAACTTACCGTGCCGATCGGCGCGGGCGCCCTCGCCGCAGCACGCACAGCGGACGACCGGAGTCGACCGATAGTGTTGAAAAATTCGCAAATCGCTGGCTCGAAGCAACCAAAATCGCCGCTCCGCTCAGCTCCGTCGCGTTTGCTGGCTCAGCGCCACCGCCAGGATGATGATCGCTCCGCGCGCGATCAGCTGCTGGCTGTACTCGAGCCCCATCAGGATCAGGCCGTTGTTGATCAGCCCGATCATCAGGGCGCCGACGATGGCGCCGACGACAGTGCCGACTCCGCCGAAAAGACTGTTGCCACCCAAGACCGCCGCGGCGATCACCGACAGTTCGTCGCCCTGGCCAAACTGATAGCGTCCGGTCTCGAGACGCCCGGCGTAGAGCATCCCGGCGACGGCTGCGGTCAGACTCGAGATCAATAGAACTCGCAACTTAATCGACTTGGTGTCGATTCCGCTGTAGCGGGCCGCGGTCTCGTTGCCGCCGGTGGCGAGTATTCGCCGGCCAAACGTGGTTTTCTTCAGCGTGAGATGACCGACAACAGCGAAGGCCAGCGTCCAGACAAGCAGGATTGGGACGGGCCCGAAGCTCCCACCGCCAAAGACGAAGTTATACGTCCTGTCGATGATCGGGATGGCCGCCGTGTTGCTCACCCACATCGACACCCCGGTGGAAATTCCCATCATCGCCAGCGTCGCCAGAAACGACGGGATCCCGATGCGGGTCGTGACAAGCCCGTTGAACAGGCCGACCATCATCCCTGTCGCCACTCCGGCGGCGACGCCCGCCGGCATCCCCGCCGCGCGAATAGTCAGTGCGGTCACGACGGACGAGAAGCCCGCCAGCGAGCCCACCGAAAGGTCGATCTCCCCTGCGGCGAGGACGAAGGTCATTGCCACGGCCATAATCGCGATCATCGCGGATTGCCGAACGATGTTGAGGAGATTGATCGGGTTGAGGAATCCCTGGCCGCTGAGAGTCGCCGCAAAGATCGCGAAAATGCAGACGAAGCCGATATAGATGATGTTCTGGCGCCAGTTCGCCAGGAAGGACCATCGCTGCGGAGCACGACGGACGGATTGCGCGAGTTCCGACTCCCCAGTCATTTCACCTGGCGCCTGGATTGCACTTTCTGGCTCGAAGAATCGCCGGGCGTTTTCCGCTTATCGCCCGGCGAACTCATGCTGAAGTTTGCTACTTCATGCTGTTCTTGACGTCCGCCGGCGCGTCGGTGTGATAGACCGCCTTCCACGCCTCGAGCAAATTGTCTTTTGTGACGGCGAGGGACGGCAGCGCCACGTAGTCCGGCGCCTTCTTGCCCAACAGTCCGTAGGCCGCCAGCTTCGCCTCCGTCACTCCCTGATCGTAGGGGCGCTGGGCGCCGAGTCCCTTTACATAGCTTCCTTGGGCCATGTTGATCGCGACATTCTCACCCAAATCCTCGGTCGTGATGACGAGGTTGTCCTTGCCGGCGGAACGCGCAGCGGAGATCACGCCTTCCGCCGGAACGTCCCAGACCGCCCAGATGCCGTCGATGTTTGGGTGGGCGGTGATCATGGCCGAGGCCACTTTGTCGGCGTCGCCGGAAAAGTCGGGACCGGCTATTCCCTGCGCCTCGATCACCTTGATGCCCGGGAACTCCGAGATCGCCTTCTGGAAGCCTTGGTAGCGCTGCTTGGTCACAAAGAAATCCGCGGCATGAAACACCGCGCCGATATTGCCTTTACCCTTGAGGAACTTGGCCATGAGCAGTCCGGCCGCGACGCCGTTGCCATAGTTGTCGGCCGAAACGACGCTCACGTAGTCCTTGCCGGCGACCAGGCCCTTGGGCACATTGTCCATGAACACGAGCTTCACGCCCGCGTCTGCGGCCTTCTTGTACGCCCCCGCCTCCGACACCGGGTCCACGGGGATGGACACGATGATGCTCGGCTTCTTGGCCAATACCGTTTCGATGTCGTTGACTTGTGTTTCCGGCTTGAACCCTGCATCAGTCACCGCGATCAAGTCGATCCCGAGGGCGGCGAATTCAGCCTTCTGCCCCTCGACTTGGGCGCGTGACCAATCGTTGCCCCCGTAGTGCAGGACAATCGCCGCCGTGGCGTGCATCGCCTTGACCTTGGAGATCTCGTCGTCAGAAAGCGTGACGTCGGAAGCGGGAGAAGGCTTCTCGCCGTTTGGGCCCGTGCTCAGCACCTTGCCGCTCAGCGCGGCAAGCTCGGCGTCCGCATCCGCCGCGTAGGACACGCCGACAGCGCCCGAGACCATGAAACATGCAGCCAACATCAGCGTTTTCGCCGCCGACTTCGCTCTCATCCCATTCATCTGTTTCCTCCTTGCTTTCAGTTTTGTCCCCCGCGCTGCGCGCGCGGGACGTGCCGCCCCTATGTCAAGCCGCCATGCCGGACCCCGTCTGGATCTCAGTAAGCAGCCGCCGCTCCGCATAAAGAAGCCGGTCTGCCTCATCAGACCCGAGCAGGGAGACCGGATCGAGTTCGCGACGCTCCATTTCCTTGATGACGCGGCCGTCCGACATCACGACGATGCGGTCGCAGGCTGCGAGCAGCACGGACATTTCAGACGAGATCAATAGGATTGCGCGTTTTTCGCGCGCGAGCTGCCTGACCAGTCTCACGATCTCGCTCTTGCTGCCGATGTCGACGCCCGCGGTCGGCTCGTCCAGGACGAGGATGCGCGGACTCGTGGCCAGCCACTTCGCGACCACCACCTTCTGCTGGTTCCCGCCCGAGAGCGTGCTTACGGCGGTAGCGGCCGACGGCGCCTTGATTTGCAGCCGCCCGATCTGGTCGCGGCTGATTTCAGCCGCGGCCAGATCCGACACCCACGCGAAACGGCTTATCCGGTCCAGCACCGGCAGGGTTATGTTGCTGCCGACGCTGTGCTGCGCGATGACGCCCTCGAGGAGCCGGTCCTCGGGGACGAGAGCGACGCCGGCGGAGATCGCGTCCCGAGGCGACGTGATCCTTGCTTCGGCCCCGCCGATCCGAATTTCTCCGGAAACCAGCGGCTCCATTCCGAACATGAGACGCGCGAGCGAGCTTCGACCGCTTCCCAGAAGGCCCGCCACACCGAGCACCTCTCCGCTGTGTATGATGAGATCGACGTTGCTCGGCTTGATTGCTCCCGAGGCGTTGCGCAGTTCGACCAGCACTTCACCCTTGAGGCGTTCGTCACGCTCAACGTCGGCGAGTCCGCGGGAGGCGCGACCGACGATATACTCGATGATCCTGTCCAGGCTAAGCTCGCTCAGCGGAGCGGTGACCGCGTGGCGCCCGTCGCGGATGATCGTCGCTCGATCCGCGATGCGCATGATCTCATCCATGCGGTGCGACACGTAAATGATTGCGACGCCGTTGCTTCTCAAGCGGCGCAGGAACTCGAACAGCCGGTCGACCTCCGACGCGGACAGCGCGGAAGTCGGTTCGTCGAGGATGACAATATGGCTGCGCTGGGAAAGCGCCTTAACGATTTCGGTCAATTGTCTCTGACCGGCGCTGAGATCGGCCAGAGGCGCCTCGGGGTTAATGGCGATACCGAACTCGTCGAGGAGCTTGCGGGCGTCCTGAACAATCCGTCGGTCGTCGACCAAGCCCATTCGGTTGTGCGGCTCCCGGTTCAAAAAGATGTTCTGGGCGACGCTGAGCGTCGGAATCAGGCTCATTTCCTGGAAGATCATCGCCACGCCGGCGCGGCGGATGGCGGCGGCGGCGTGCTCGGGCAGCCTTTCGCCACCAATTTCAATTGTCCCTGAGTCGCAAGGCAGTACGCCGCGAAGAATTTTTAGCAAGGTCGACTTGCCGGCGCCGTTCTCGCCGAGCAGCGCGTGAACTTCACCGTAGCGCACGCTCAAGTCGACCTCGGACAGGGCCTGGACGCCGCCGAACGTCTTCGAGATCCCGGTCATTCGTACTGCGTCCGGCATGCCGCGAAGTCTCAGCGCCCGAATGCTCCGCCCCGCTCACGGGACAGCAACCCAAGTCTGCGTCTCGCCCGACTTCAAAATCGAGTCGGCGATCTGGGAGATGCGCCAGCCATCGCGAAAGTTGGGCGAAGGCTGCTTCCCATTCACGATGGCGCTGACGAAGTCGTGGCACTCGATGATCTTGGTTTCTCCGTAGCCGATCCCGAGCGCGGGGATCGGCCATAGCGCCGCGCCGTACGGGTGAGCGGGGCCGGTATAGACCGTCCGGAACCCGCGGGCGTCGTCCGGATCATCCGCGAACATCACCTGAAGCTCGTCCATGCGCTCGTAGTTGAAGGCGATCGATCCCTTGTCGCCGTGGATTTCAAAGGTGATGAAATTGTTGCGGCCGTGGGCGTTGCGGGTGGCCTCGATCGAACCCGTGGCGCCGCCGGCGAATTTGACCATCGTCAACATTTCATCGTCGACGTCGACCATCCCGCGAGGCCCTTTGCCGCTCTTGTCCGAGGCTGCGAGCTGGTCGAACCCGCTCGATTGCACCGGCCGGCTTTCGATGTAAGTCTTGACCAAGGCATTGACCGCCGTGATCTCGCCGACGAGATAGCGAGCAAGGTCGATGACGTGCGTGCCGATGTCGCCGACAGCGCCGGAGCCTGCGATCTTCTTCTGGAAGCGCCAGGACAACGGGCCGTTCGGGTCGGCCGACCAGTCCTGAAGGTAGGTCCCCCTGAACGAGAGAATTTTGCCGATCTTTCCATCCGCAATGTACTTCTTCGCCAGCGCGACTGCTGGAGTGCGCCGGTAGTTGAAGGCGACCATGTGGATAACGCCTGCCTGTTCGACGGCGTCGAGCATCGCCTTCGCCTCGGCGCCAGTGCGCGCGAGCGGTTTTTCGCAGATGATGTGTTTTCCCGCCTCTGCCGCGGCGATCGCGATTTCGGCGTGGCTGTCGTTCGGCGTCACGATGTCGACGACGTCGACGTCATCGCGGGCGACGACGGTCTTCCAGTCGCTCGAGGCCTCATCGAAGCCGAAGCGCTGGCGGGCCGTCGCCGCGAGCTCGGTGGTGACGTCGACGAGCACTTTTCGGCGGGGCACGGCGGGCGGCGGCCAGAAGAACATCGGCATCGCAGCGTAAGCCAAGGCGTGGGCCTTGCCCATGAAGCCACCGCCAATCATCGCCACGTTGACCGTCTTTACCATAGCCGGACTTCCTTCATCTGGGTCGGGTGACCTCGTTCATTTCGCGGGGATGCGGCGGCAAGGCCTCCCGGCGTCGAAGGTCCGCCTCACGCCCTCGCCACGTTCCGCTTCATGAACGCGAAGCTGCGCTCCGCTCCGTCTTTCGGATCGGGCCAGGCGTCGAGCTCCGCTGCGATCCAGCCGCTATAGTTCGTTTGGGCCAAGGTCCGGATGACCGCGGCGTTGTCGAGATCACCCTCGTCGAGGGGCGTGAAGGCGAACGGGTCCTTTCTCAACCCCTTGAGATGGACGTAAGAAATGCGATCCCGGTGTTTCCGGATCATCGCGGGGACGTCGCCGCCCGCGGCGGCGAGATGCGCGGTGTCAGGACAGAAATCGATCGAGGTCAGCGAGAAAATCCGGTCGACCTCCATCGGGCCCTCGACGATCGTCGACAGGTGCGGGTGATAGTGGGCCTTGAGTCCGCAGGCCGTGGCGATCGCCACAACTTTTTCAAGACCGTCGGCGAGCCGCTCGTAGTCACCGGATGCGACGCCCTCAAGCCTCTTCGCGCCGCCGCCAACCACGAGATGTTCGGCCGAAAGGGCCGCCGCGGCGTCGGCGGCGCGCCTAATTCGACCAAGTTCCTGCTCGAGAATATCGGGGAAGATGAAATTCGCCCCTGAGTAGGCGGCCACCAATTTGACGCCCGCCTCGGCCAGCGCGGACTTCATAGCCGCCGACCCGCCGGGATAATCGAACAGGTTGCCGTCGAACATCTCGACTCCCGAATAACCGGCCTCGCCGATGTCGGCGATCGCGCGGGTCATGTCGCCGAAGGTGACGTAGGTCAGTTGTCCGATCGACGTCACGCCGACCGCGTTCCCGCCAAGCGGTCCCCAACAATTGGCTTGATAGGCGAAGCGAACCTCCACGGCCTTCCTCCCGTCTTGCTTTTTTGGGTCAGCGGAAACGCTTGCTTTGGATTTGTCGGTCTGGCTGCTCCGCAGACCTGAGAAAGTTGGCCGCACGGATGAAGGCGGTCAACGAAAAAAGAAACTTAATGATAGGGACTTTTGCTGGAAAATTATGAATCTGGTGTCCAAGAGCGCAGAAGGCTGCAATCCGGGAGTCAGGTGGACCCAGCATCAGCGCGGATTTGGGCACGGGGGAGCCGGTTGGGTCATCATGGCTGAAAAGCAGCGTCCTGAAGTTGCGGAGCGACGGCGGCTGGGCAGACCCGCGACGAACGAGAACGGCGGCTCCAGCCTCGCCGCAATCCTTTCGCTGATCCGCGCCGGCGCCGCGACGACCCGCCTCGATATCGAACGCGAATCCGAACTGGGCCGCGCCGTTGTCACTGACCGCCTCGCAAGGCTGGTGGGCCTCGGGCTGGTCGGGGACGGCGAACTCGGTCGGGCCCTGGGCGGACGTCCGCCGCGTCACGTGCGATTTCTCGCCGATGCGGGCGTCGTTCCTGTCGCGCACGTCGATCGGATGTCGCTTGCGGTCGGATTGGCCGATCTTAAGGGGAATTTGATGGTCGAGCACCACGAGGCTGCCGATCTCGCGCTTGGACCGGAGCCGCTGCTGAACCGTCTGACGACACTCTTTCTATGGTTGCTGGACGAGCGCGGCGGGAAAGAGGCCGCGTGGGCGATCGGCGTCGCGCTGCCTGAAGCGGCGCTGGTCGACGCAAATGACGGCGACACGTTCGGCATCGCCACGCTCGATGTCCTTCGGGCGTGGCGCACATTCGACTTTGCGACCGAACTGTCATTGCGGTTCGGCGCACCTTGTCGGGCGAGCGGCAATACTCGGGCGATGACAATGGGGGAATTAAAGGCTGGCGCGGGCCAGGGCGCCGCGGACGTCCTCTGCGTTCGGATCGACCGGTCGATCAGCGCGGGGTTCGTATCCGGCGGTCGGATCCATTCGGGCGCCAATGGCCGCGCCGGACTCTTTGGGCACGCGCCGACTGGTGAGGCCACTGACGTGACGTGTCGTTGCGGCACAAAAGGCTGCCTCGATGCGCTCGCTAGTGGCGAGGCGGTCGAGCGCGCCGCTTTAATCGCTGCAAGAGAGGGACGCAGCCGCTATCTCGCCGAGACGTTGGGGCGCCAGGGCGACATCACCGCAAACGACGTCAGTCACGGCGCGCAGCTCGGTGACGCTATTTGCGCCGAGATGCTGGCTCGGTCAGGCCGCCTGATCGGCGAAAGCCTCGCCCCGATTGTCAATTTGATGAATCCCGCCGTGGTTGCGTTGGCGGGCCCGCTGGCCCACTCAGGCGAAATCCTTTTAGCGGCGGTGCGCGAGGCGATCTACCGTCGCTCACATCCTCTCGCGACACGAGACCTGCGCATCGTCCTCTCCCAGCTTGCTGGGTCGGCGGAGCTCGTCGGCGCGGCCTGCGACGCCGTCGAGGGGCTCTTCGCGTCGGCGCGCGACTGGATTTTGGTCGGCTCGCCAAGAAGACAGAGATCTTTTCAGGCATTCCTCGCCCAAGCCAAGGCGATCAGGCGCCGACCGACGGCGCCAACCGCGAAGAAGCCGCCGGCGAGCTAGCCGGATCGGCCTCAAGCAGGGCGCCGACCGGAGAGCTTGCGCCACAAGCGCGTCAAATGCCAAATCCTTGTTTGAGAAATGCAGGTGAGCAATGCCGACAATCGGCTTGGGGCCGCACGGCGAGCAAGCGTTTCCAGCGGACAAGCTGGAGCTGACCGCTGAAGAGGCCGCGCAAGTACGCGCCGGCGCTTTCGCCGCGGCCGTCGTGCTGCATACAACGACGAGCGATTGGTCGCGTCAGGAACTGGCCGGAATCATCGCGACGCTTGAACGCTATAGCGCATCAGTCTCGGAAATCGTTGATTGCGGTTTTGACAGGGACAAACAGAACCGCGAGCTCCTGCGCATCGCGGCGACACCCGTTCATGCCGTAATTAGCCTGCCGATCGGATCGTCCGGCGTGCTCGAGGCGCATCGCGCGGTCGCAAAGGCGGGGAAGAAGCTGGTGCTGCTTGACAACGCGCCCTCCGGCCTGCGTCCCGGTGTCGACTACGTCGCGGTCTCTTCCGCCGACAATTTCGGTCTCGGCGAAATTGCGGCCGAGCTCATTTCTCCGCATATTCCCGATGAAGGGGTCGTCGGTGTTCTCAATTATGAGGCGGAGTTCTTCGTCACCAACGAAAGGGAGATCGCGTTTCGAAAGTGGATGGGCGCGGAGCGTCCAGATGTCACTTTGGTGCGCGAGAGGTTCCGTAAGGTCGAGGAGGCCGGCGCGGCCTATGTGCGATTGCTCGCGCAGAATGATGATCTCGATTGCGCATTTATCGTTTGGGACGTGCCGGCGCTGAGGGTGCTCGCGGCGGTAAGGGAGGGCGCGCGAAGCCTGCCGCTGATCACCGTCGATCTCGGCAATGACATTGCCGCCGAGCTGCGGAGAGATGGACCGCTCAAGGGGATCGCGGCGCAGCGCCCCTTCGACCAGGGAGCTGCGGCGGCCAAGGCCGCTCTGCTTGGTCTCATTGGGCGTTCCCCTCCAGCCTGGATTTCCGCCACGGGCCTAAAGGTCACGCGAGACAATCTGCGCGAAGCTTACGAAGCCGTCTGGCGCGCCCCAGCGTCTACACAGTGAGGATGATGTCCTGTCGTCTGTGCCCCGCGCCGCCACGCGCTTCAATCGCGAAACAACTGATTAGGCTCGGTGATTTCATCCCGTTCGCTCGACCCATTGCGCGCGCGAAGGCCCCGGCTCGAACGGATCGCCGAAATACTGCGTCTCGCGGGCCACCTTGCCATCCAGGAACTCCATGACGCTCACCGAATAGGACGGCCGGCCGTCATAGGCGAGGATGAATTCTGTGACCCAGAGGTCGCCCGCGCCGACGATGCGCCGCACCGTGAAGCGCTTCGTATTCGGCTGCGCCATGCGGGAGGCCTGGATGTTGTGCCGGCCCCTGATGCGCTCGCCTGACTGCGGGTATTCGAGCAGCGCGTCCTCCCGGTAGATGTCGTGCTCGGCATCAAAGTCATTTGCGTCCGAGGCGGCCCAGTGGCGATTGAGCGCCTCTCGAATCTCATTCTCGTCCATTCTGCTGCTCCTGGTCGTTGAGTCCCGGTTGTCCTCTGTACGCAGTCTTCTCCCAAAGCGGTCACCGGGGTAAGCCTCCCAATTGGGCTTTGACGCCGGTCCCGGTTCACTTCGCGCCGGGCCGCAACTGGCCGAACTGCGGATAGGGGATGCGGATATCGGCCTCCCGCATCCGGTGCAGGATGTCGAAGTTCATCTCGCTCTTCGTCCGCTCGGCGATCTCGATGTCGTCGACAAAGCAGGTGAGATTGAACTTGAGCGCCCAATCTCCGAATTCGGCGAACTGGACGGCCGGAGCGGGAATGGTCAGCACCAACTCCTGCGCTTTCGCGGCCGAAATCAAGATGTCGCGCACCTCTTCGACGTCGCTCTCATAGGCGACATTGAGGGCGATGATGATCCGCCCGACCCGGTCGCTGTGAAGCCAGTTCTTGACCACCCCGGTGACCAGGGTCGAGTTCGGCACGATGAGAGTGGCGCGGTCGAAAGTCTCGATCTCGGTCGAGCGCGCGTTGATGCGGCGGACGTATCCCTGATCGGCGCCGACCACCACCCAGTCGCCGACGCGAATGCCGCGTTCCCAGAGCAGGATCAGGCCGGAGACGAAATTGTTGGCGATCGTCTGCAGGCCAAAGCCGATGCCGACCGAAAGACCGCCCGCGACCAGGGCGAGCTTCTGCACGTCGAGGCCGACCTGGGCCCCGGCCAGGAGAACGGCGACGATGACGCCGAGATAGCCGAAGATGGTGCGGATCGAGTTGCTGACGCCGGCGTCGAGGCGGGTCTCGGGCAGCAGGCGTTGCCCGAGCCAGTTCTGGATGAGCCGGGTGGCGACAACGACGACGGCGAACACAGCCGCGGCGGCGACGATCGACGACAGCGAGAGCGTGATGCCGCCGACGCCGAAGCCGAAATAGGCCATGCGCAAGGTGCTGAGCAGGTCCTGCGCCGGGACGCCCCACGGCCGCACCACCGCCGCGGCGGCCACAACGAGAACGATGAGCCGCGCGAGCCCCTGGATGATCACGACGAGCTGGGCCAGCGTGTTGCGGCGGAGGCCCACCATGGTCATGAGCCGGGCGCCGATGCGCGCCTCCGGTCTGAGCAGCGCCTCTGTCCCCTCCTGCACGACGACGTCGGCGAGATAGAGGACGCTCGCCAGCGCGGTGAGGGAAATGGCGTAGCTGATGAAAAAGTTGGCGAACGCGATGTAGCCGGCGAATGTCGCTGCAAGCACCAGGGCTGCCGCGATCCAGCCGAATGTACGGGCCGGGGCCCAGCCGTCGGTCGCGGCCGAAGCCGGCGCGCTGGCCTGAAGTCGGCGCAGCGTGTGAGCGGCGACGAGGGCGATCAGGGCGGCGCCGAGACCCCGCCCGGCGACCGCGATGTTGAGCGAGGCGACCGCGTCGGCAGCCGGGTCGAGAAGCTTTTCCGCAGCCCAGATGGCCCCAATCGTCATGCCGCCGCGAAAGATGAGCTGAGCTGAGCGGTCGCCGATGGCGATCAGCCGCCAGGGCCTGGCATGGAGCGCCAGCATGCCGCGGCCGGCGGCGTTGAAAAGGATCAGCACGCGCGCCGCCTCGAAGATCGAATCGAGAACAGCCTGCATTCTCGGATCGGAGAGATCGAAGGCGTCAAGCGCCAGGGCCACGGCTTGGAGGCCGAGCAGCGGGAGAGCGGAGAGGACCAGAATCGTCCAGGCGGCGGCGATCGCCCGGCTGAGGCGGGTCGGCGCGGCGGCGTCCGGATCGCGATCAATGACCCGCCCGGCGACCCACCGCAGCGGAATCGCCGCCAGCGCCAGGAGAGCAAGGACGCCCGCAAGGGCCAGCGCCTGCAAGGGGCTCACGCGCTCCCCGACGCTCGTGAGCCAGCCGCAGGCCAGCGCCTTCATCACCACCCCATCGACCGGGAGTTCGCGCGCGACGCTCACCCAGAGCTGCGGACTGAGGAGGCTCGCCGATCTGGCGAAGGTCTGGCGCGCAAACAGCTGCCGTCTGACGGCGCTGATTCGCGTCGCGTTGTCGTCGACCTCGAGCAGCATGGCCCGCGCTGTGCGCAGCCTGGCATCGAGCGCGTCGTGTTTCGCCTTCTCGGCCACGAGCTCGGCGGTCGCGGCGTCGGTCGTCTGCGCCGGGTCCTTGGATTTCGGCGTGAGCTCGGTCAGCCGTTTGGCCGAAGCTTCCAGCCGCGGGGTCATCTCGGCGATCGCCGCCTGCAGGGCGACGCCGAACGGATCGTTCTCCGAGCGCAAACGCTGCAGGTCCGCGTCGGCCAGATCTTTGTCCCTGAGCGCGGCTTCGATCGCGGTCAGCGCCGTGCGCGTCGCGTCGAGATCGAGCGGGTGCTGGTCCTCGGCAGCCGCCGAACCAAAAGCAAGCAGGACGATCGTGAGCGTCAGCCAGCGCAGGAGTAGCGATGTCGAAGAAACCGTCGTCGCCCGCAAGAAACCCGTCCCGATGCCTGGAGGCCAGCATCCTCCAGACCAGCATCCGACCATGACAGGGTGGTCGCGGCAACCCAAACCGTCAAAACGCAAAAGCAGGCGTTCACCTTCACCCGGGAAATGGGCTGCGCCCTACGCCCCGCTTTGTTAAAGGAAATCCGCAAATCTGAGGACATTCCCCGTGACCGCGACCGATCGCGACCCCGCCGTTCCAAACGCCCGCAGCGCCGCGGAGCGCGCGTTCGAGCATTTCCTCGCCGCCGGCTTCCAGCGCATCGAGCCGCCGATCCTCCAGCCGGCGTCGATCTTTCTCGACATGTCCGGCGAGGAGATTCGCGGCCGCCTTTTCCTGACCGCCGACGCGACAGGGGAGGAGCTTTGTCTCCGCCCCGAATACACGATCCCCGTCTGCCGGGCCTATCTCGCCTCTCCAGAGGCCGGCAAGGTTGCGGAATATGCCTATCTCGGCCCGGTCTTCCGCGCCCAGTCAGGCCAAGCCGGCGAACGGGCGCAAACCGGCCTCGAAAGCTTCGGCCGCAAGGATGTGGAAGCCGCGGACGCGGAAATCTTCGCGCTGGCGATGGAGGCCGCCTCCGCCGCCGGCGGTCGGCTCGCCGCCCTTCTCGGCGACGTCGGCCTTTTCGACGGCGTTCTCGCCTCGCTCGCATTGCCGGAGGTCTGGCGCCGACGGCTCAGGCGCGGCATCGCGCACGGACGCAGCCTCTCCGCCATACTCGATGGCCCGGGCCAGGGCGCGCTCACGCAGTCGGGCATGCTGGCGGCGATGGAAAGCGCCGACCACGCGGGAGCGAAAGCGCTCGTCGAGGATCTCCTCGCCATCGCCGGCATCGATGCGGTCGGCGGGCGTACGGCGGGCGAGATCGCCGACCGCTTCCTCGAGCAGGCTGCGCTGCGCTCGGGTGAGCCGATCGATCCGGAAAAGCGCAAGGCGCTCGAGGCCTTTCTGTCGATTTCGGGCGATCCCGACGAAGCCGCGGCCAAGCTCCGGACCCTGGCGGACGAGGCCAAGCTCGACCTCGATCCCGCGCTCGACGCGTTTGAACGGCGCAACGGATTCCTCGCGGCGCGCGGGGTGGCGATCGAGGAGACGCGCTTCAGCGCCGCCTTCGTGCGCGATTTCGACTATTACACCGGCTTTGTCTTCGAGGCCCGCGACGCCGGCAGGCCAGACGCGAGGCCGTCGCTCGGCGGCGGGCGCTACGACGGGCTGGCGCGACGACTCGGGGCGCGGGAGGACGTACCCGCGGTCGGCGCGGCCATCGCCCTCGACCGGCTCCCGAACGGGAGGGCGAGCCAATGAGCCTCGACGCGGCGGCGGCTGCCGAGCCGCCCTTCGTTCTGGCGGTCCCGTCGAAAGGGAGGCTGCAGGAAAGCGCCGCGGCGTTCTTCGCCCGCGCCAGTCTCGAACTCGTGCAGGGGCGCGGCGCGCGCGACTATCGCGGGGCCATCGCCGGCCTGCCCGGCGTTGAAGTCGCCTATCTTTCCGCCGCCGAGATCGTCGGCCAGCTTGCCGCCGGCGCCGCCCATTTCGGCGTCACCGGCGAAGACCTGGTGCGGGAAAAGGTCGCCGACGCCGATGCGCGGCTCGAGCTTCTGGCGCCGCTCAACTTCGGCCGCGCCAGTGTCGTGGTCGCCGCGCCGCGGGCCTGGATCGACGTCCGAAACATGGCGGACCTCGAGGACGTCGCCTCCACCTATCGCGCCCGGCGCGGCGAGCGGATGCGGGTGGCGACGAAATACGTCAATCTCACCCGGCGCTTCTTTGCCGAACACGGCGTCGCCGACTATCGCATCGTCGAGAGCCTCGGGGCGACGGAAGGCGCTCCTGCCGCCGGGGCGGCCGAGATCATCGTCGACATTACGACGACCGGCGCGACGCTGGCGGCGAATGCGCTGAAAGCCCTCGACGACGGCGTCATCCTCCGTTCGCAGGCGACGCTGGTCGCCTCCCTCGCGGCCCCATGGGGCCCGCGCGCTCGGACGCATGCCCGCGCTATTCTCGACCGGATCGCCGCGAGCGAAGAGGCTCGCGTGTCGCGCGAGGTGCGGGCGCGGCTGCCGAGCCCGGCGCAACCGGTGGTCGAGAAGGCGTTCGAGCGCTTCGGCGCCGTTTCCGGCGCCGGCGAGGACATGGATCCGCAGGGCTTCGTCGTCCTGCATTGCGCCCGCGGCAAGGTGGCCGACCTCGCCGGCTGGCTATTGTCGCGCGGCGCCGAGCGCGTCAGCGTCGTCGCGCTCGAACAGGCCTTCGACGCCCGCAACCCCCTCTACGATGCTTTGGAGAAGCGGATCGGAGCGGCGACGCTTTCGTAGGTAACGTCGTGGGGCGTCCTGCAATTTGGTGGGATCTCGCGCTCAGCCCGAAAAAATCCCTGCGCGGAGGGAGTTCGCAGCGAACCCGGCCTTTCGGGACAAAATCCATGCTGAAAAGGCGTTGGATTTCAGGTCCTTCGCGGCAAATTCGCTATCCGGGGTAACTCCCAAGCCCGGGTGAGTCCGAAATGTCACAGGTGGCCTGAAAAGGTCTTTGTTCGGTTGATCTTTCGAGACCGCGGGCGGCGAATCAGAATCAACGGGAGGATGGTTCTTCCAGCCGAAGTCGAGGACTTGATCGCCTCGCTGAGACTCCAGATCGCGACGCTTGAGGCTAAAGTGGCGGAGCTTAGCCGGCAATTGGGGCAGGACAGTTCCAACAGTTCCAAGCCGCCTTCGAGCGATGGATTGAAGAAGAAGCCTCGCGTTGCCGGCAGCCTGCGCGGCCGCTCGGGCAAGGCGAGCGGCGGGCAGAAGGGCCACAAAGGGGATACGTTGCGGCAAGTCGCCGATCCGGATTGCGTGATTAAGCACACGGCGTGCGCCTGTCGCCATTGCGGTTCGCCTCTCGATCCGCAGGCGGCGGTCAGGATCGAGAAGCGCCAGGTGTTCGACCTTGCCGAGCGGCCGCTGGTGGTCACCGAACATCAGGCGGCGATCTACCGCTGCGCCGGTTGCCGCGGCGAGACGAAAGCGGCGTTTCCCGATGGCGTGGTCTCGCTGACCCAATATGGCGAGCGCCTCAGGGCGGCGGCGATCTATCTCAATGTCCAGCAACTTCTGCCCGAGGATCGGGCTGCCCAGGCGCTCAGCGATCTCTTCGGCGCGCCGCTGATCTGTCCGGCCAGCATCGTCGCCTGGGTGGGAAAGAAGGCGCAAGCGCTGCGGCAAGTCTACGCGTTCATCGGCGTCCGGGTGGCCGAGACGAGGGTTCGCCATCTCGACGAAACGGGGTTTCGCATCGCCGGCAAGCTGCAATGGCTGCACACGACCTCGAGCCTGGCCTTCACCTTCTATCGCGCCGACGAAAAACGGGGCGCGATCCCGGAAGATTTGCACGGAGGCGTCATCGTGCACGACCACTTCCTGCCTTACCGCCGGCTCGACACGGTCGCGCACGCCTTCTGCAACGCTCATATCCTGCGCGAACTCAACAGCCTGATCGAGTTCGACAAGGAGGCCTGGGCCGAACTCATGCGCGACATGCTGCTTGCGGCCAACCTCGCGGTGAACAAAGCGCGCCAGGCGGGCGCGGCGGCGCTCGCCCCGGCTGAACTCCAGGCCCTCCTCGAGCGCTATTGGGCGGCGATCCGGCTCGGCCTCGCCTTCCATCGCCAACTGCCCAACCTGGAGGCGAAAGCCAAGGCGCGGGGCCGAACGAAGCACCGGCCCGGCCACAATCTGCTGCAAAGACTGAAAACCTTCCAAACCGAAACCTTGCGCTTCCTCACCGACTTCGACGTGCCCTTCACCAATAACCTGGCCGAACAGGACCTGAGGATGATGAAGGTCAAAATGAAAATCTCGGGCTCGTTCCGAACCCTCGAAGGCGCTCAAATCTTCGCAACCCTCAGATCCATCGTTTCAACCGCGAGAAAGCACGGCTGCAATATCCTCCGAACTCTCGCCGCACGCCCGGATCAGATCACCCTCGCCTTCGCCGCATAGCCGACGGCTTGGGAGTTACAGTAAAGTTAGGAACTAGAACGCGGTCATGGGAAACTCCATGGTGCCGGAAGGTCGGCGCGGAGGTTGGCGCGTTCGGCTGCAGTGGCGGCGAGCAGGTGAAGGTGGAATTCGAGCGGGCCGCCATACGAACTGAGCCCGCGTTTGGCCTCTAGCAGGACCGGTTCCGGGAACTCGCCGGTGTCGAAGACCGACACCGCCCGACGACGCCCGTCGTGATCGCGAGCCGCGGCGAGAAGTACGGCGTCGCAGAAGGCGGGGCACTCCGCAGCGGAATAGACGGAGAAGATGTAGCGCCTGCCGGACAGGCCTTTCCAGGAGCAGAACCGTGAGGCCAGCGTCGTCTCTACAAGCGCGGCAAGCCCGGAGTCCCGTGTCGACCGAACCGGCCGGCACTCAGAACCCTTAGCCCAGGACGAACCTGCCGGTTGCGAAAGGCTGCGGATCGGGTCCGCTGTTTCGAACCCGGATTGGCGGAAAAGCATGCCTTTTGTCCCCGTCTGGCTGAGAACAAAGATAGAACATCGCTTGCCCTAGGTCAAGCAGAATCGCCGTCGGCGGCATCCGACCTTGCGCCCTCGGCGACGACGGCCGCCAGTGACGGGTCGCGAGCGATCGCTTCGGCGTTCAGACGATCGCACGCGCTTTCGATCGTCTTCTGCAGCCGGGTGGCGAATTCAATGCGCGCGAGGCCCGGAGGGATGGGGGGCAGATACTCGATGACCGCGACGCCCGGGCGGCGGAGAAAGCTGCGGCGCCGCCAATAGAGACCGGTGTTGACTGCCACCGGCAGGCACGCGGCCCGCGTCCCGGCATAAAGCGCAGCGACGCCGCTCTTGTACTGCGGCGGCGCACCGGGGAGGCGGCGTGTGCCCTCAGGATAGATGAAAATCTGACGGCCGGCGGCGAGGACCAGCTTGGCGGCGGCGACGATCTGCAGGAGCGACCGGCGCCCGCGCCCGCGATCAATGGCGATCTGTTTCGATACGATGAGGTAGAGACCGAAAAGGGGAATGTAGGTCAGCTGCCGCTTCAGTATAATGGCGAAATCTGGCGCATATTTGAGCAGAGCGAATGTCTCGAGAAACGATTGGTGCTTGACGGCGACGATGACGCCTCCGGGCGGAATGTTGTCGACGCCGCGATACTCGAGCCGCAGCCCGCAGATTGCCGCCAGCAGCCACACCGAAATTGCGCCCCAAAGCCGGGCCAGGGCGAGAACGGCGCGCCGGCCGCCGAGAATTGTCGCAAGACCAAGGATCATCAGGACCACCATGGTCGCGTAAAACAGCAGGTTGAACAGGAGCGACCGCAGACCGATCATGCCGGCGGCCTGATCGGCGGACGTGGCTTGGCGGCGAGAACTGGGAGGCGCGGTCATCGGAGATCCCGCAGATAACGCAGGGCGATCGTCCGCGACAGATAGCCCGTCAAGAGCGCGATAACCGCCCCGACCAGCGCGAGCGCGACATACCCGGACGGCTCGAGCGCAAAGGCGCCGAACATCGCGGCGATCTCTTCGCCGCCGGCCGACCGTGACCACCAGGAGGAGAGGGCGGACGCGGCAAAGAAGAAGGCAATCGCAGAAGCGCCGCCGATGAGCGCGCCGCGGAACCCGAGCCGAAGGAAATGCGCCTGGAACTCCTTGGCGATGAACGTGTCCGAGGCGCCCACGAGATGCAGCACCTCGATGATCTCCCGGTTTCCCGCCATCGCGCCGCGGGTGGCGAAACCGATCGCGGTAGCCATCGCAACGATCATCAGCGCAAAGAGGGCGACCGCAAGCGCGACGATTGCGCTCGCCATCGCTCCGATGCGGGCGGCCCAGAGGCGGTGATCGTCGAGATTGGCGGCGGGGACTTCGCGCGCCAGCGTCGCTTTGAGATCGGCGAGATCATTCGAAGGCTGGTCGCGCATATGGACGACGACGACGCGCGGAATGGGTAGCAGACTCATGTCGAGGCCGCTCCCGAGCCACGGCTCGAGGAGCTTTTCAGATTCGAGCGAGGAATAGGCGTGAACGCGTTCAACGCCAGCGGCGCGGGAGGCGACCGATACCGTCTTGGCGACGAGACCTTCGAGATCCTCTCCGGGGTGAGGCTTGATCTGGATCGTCACCTCGCTCAAGACGTCGGTTCGCCACTCGTGGGACGCATGGTCGACGAGCAGCGCGCCGCCAGCGGTCAGGCAGGCGAGAAAGGTCATGATCGCGATGACGACCACCAGCGCCCGGCCGGCGATCGAGTCGCCGGGAATAAGCGGCATGTCGCGCCTCAGGGCGACCTCCGGCGCGGGCGTCACGGTCCTTCCGGCGACGGGTTCGTTCATGCCGCAATGCCGTCGAAAATTTCGACCTTCCCGTCGCCGACGACGATCCGGCTGGCAAAGCCGAACTGGTCCATCAGCTGAAGATCGTGGGTCGCGATGACGACGGCGGTGCCGAGGCGGTGCAGTTCGACGAAGAGCCGGAGAAGTCTTCGGGCAAGACCCGGATCGACATTCCCCGTGGGTTCGTCGGCAAGCAACAGGTCCGGGCGGACGATGAGCGCGCGGGCGATCGCCGCGCGCTGCTTCTCGCCGCCCGACAACACGGGCGGCGAAGCGTTGATCCGGTCACCGAGCCCGACCCAGCGCAGGAGCTCGATGACCTCGGCACGATAGTCCGACTCCGACCGACCCATGGCGCGCAAAGGCAATGCGACGTTTTCGTAAGTGGTCAGGTGGTCGAGCAGCCGGAAATCCTGGAAGACCACGCCGATGCGCCGACGAAGCCCGGTGAGCTCGTCCTTGCTCAGACGCGCGGCGTCCTGGTCGAAAATGTGGATCGTTCCGCGGGTCGGCCGCAGCGACAGCAGCATCAATCGCAATAACGTGGTCTTGCCCGCGCCGGACGGACCTGTGAGAAATTGAAAGCTTTGCGGAGCGATGGAGAAATTGAGGTCGCGGACCACCTCAGGTCCCATCCCATAGCGCAGACCAACGTTTTCGAACCGTAGCAACGCGATCTCCGAGCGATGGCGGAGTTCAGCCGGATGGCGCGGATTTAGCCGCGTTTTCGACCAAACGCCAGCAATGGCGAGGCCGCTTGACAATGCGCCGGTCACCAACGCTTATCGAACGACGATCCCCGCGACAGCGCTTGCGGCGCGCCCGAAATGTCCGGGCGACAGGGTCAAGATGCTTTCTTTCGGGTGGACGCATGAGTGGCGACAGAAGCGTCAAGATTCTCTACGACGAACAGGCGATCGCCAGCCGGACACAGGCGCTGGCGAATGAGATCGCGGCCGTCAAACCGAAGGATCTGCTGGTGGTGGCGATCCTGAAGGGTTCGTTCATGTTTGCCGCCGATCTCCTGCGCGCCCTTCACCGGGCTGGCCTGGAGCCGCAGGTCGAGTTTTTCCATCTGTCGAGCTATCTGGAAGGCACGGTGTCGAGCGGCGCGGTGAAGATCCTTCGCGACATCGAATCTTCGGTGCGCGACCGCGACGTGCTGCTGGTCGACGATATTCTCGAATCGGGCCGCACGCTGGCGTTCGCCAAAGACCTGCTTGCCGCCCGTGGAGCCCGACGCGTGCTCATCTGCACGATGCTGGAGAAGCCGGGCAAGCGGGCGGTGGCGATCGATGCGGATTTCGTCGGCTTTGTCTGCCCCGACGTCTTTGTTGTCGGCTACGGCATGGACGTCGCCCATTCCTACCGCGAGTTGCCATTCATCGGCCGCGTGATCACCGCCCAGGACGCGGCCTAGTCTCTTACGATTGCTCCGGGACTTCTCGTGTTTGAAAGTCGATTTCAGTCGTTCGCCGAACTTGGCGGCCCGTCGCATGCGGCGGAGCGCTCGGCCGAGTTGCGGCGGGAGCTCAAGAAACGTGGGATCGACGGTTTGATCGTCCCGCGGGCCGACGAACATCAGAACGAGTACGTGCCCCCGAGCGCCGAACGTCTTCTGTGGCTGACCGGCTTCTCCGGCTCCGCCGGACTCGCGCTCGTCCTCAAGGACAAGGCGGCGCTGTTCGTCGACGGGCGGTACGCCGAGCAGGCCAAATCGCAGACGGACCCTTCGATTTTCGAGTTGCGCCACATCGTCGATGAGCCGCCGGCTGGCTGGATTCGCCGGCATCTGCAACCGGGCGAGAGGCTCGGCTATGACCCGCGGCTTCATACGCCCGACGCCGTGTCGCGGTTCGCGGCGGCCTGCGAGAAAGCGGGCGGAGAGCTTGTCGCCCTGGCGTCAAACCCGATCGACGCGATCTGGCGCGACCGACCGGAACCGCCGGTCGGCATGGTCACGCAGCACAAGGCCCGGTTCGCCGGCGAAAGCGTCAGCGCGAAAGTCGCCAGGGTGCGGGAGGCGATGAAGGAGTCCGACGGCCTTGTGGTGAGCGACCCGCACAATCTGGCTTGGCTCTTCAACATCCGCGGCGCGGACGTGGCGCATACGCCGCTGCCGCTCGGGTTCGCCTACGTTCCCGCCGATGGCCGCCCGTCCGTCTTTCTCGACCCGCGCAAATTGTCGGCGTCAATTCGCGATGCGCTCGCCCAGCAGGCCGAGCTGCATGAACCGGAGGAGCTCGTGGCCTTCGTCGAAGGGCTTGGCCGCGGCGGATTGCGGGTCGCCTTCGACACAGCCACAGCGCCGGCCCTGTTGACGCAGGCGTTCGAGCGCGCTGGCGGCAAGGCCGAGGTCGGCAACGACCCGATCACGCTCATGAAGGCGGCGAAGAACAAGGCGGAGCTCGCCGGGGCGCGGGCGGCGCACGAGCGCGACGGCGCGGCGTTCGCCCGGTTCCTGGCCTGGTTCGACGCCGAGGCCCCGCGGGGCCGGCTGACAGAAATCGACGCCGTCGCGGCGCTCGAGACGTTTCGCCGCGCGACGGGAGCGCTGCGCGACGTTTCGTTCCCGACCATCGCCGGCGCGGGGTCGAACTCGGCGTTGCCCCACTACCGGGTCAGCGAGTCCTCCAACCGCAAGATCGAACGGGGCATATTTCTGATCGATAGCGGCGCGCAATATGAAGACGGAACGACGGACATCACGCGGACCCTTGCCGTCGGGCGTCCGACCAGCTTGATGCGCGATCGCTTCACCCGGGTGCTGAAAGGCCACATCGCCATTGCCCGCGCTGTTTTCCCGAAGGGGACGAGCGGAGCGCAGATCGACGTCCTGGCGCGGGCGCCGCTTTGGGGCGCGGGCCTCGATTTCGACCACGGCACGGGACACGGCGTCGGTTCCTATCTCTCGGTGCATGAAGGGCCGCACCGGATCTCGAAGACGGGAACGACCGCTCTCGTTCCGGGTATGATTCTGTCGAACGAACCGGGCTATTATCATGCCGGCGCCTTCGGCATCCGCATCGAAAACCTTGTCGTTGTCGAGCCGCGGACGATCGCCGGGGCGGAAAGGGAGATGCTTGGCTTTGAGACCCTGACGCTTGCGCCGATCGATCTTAAGCTGGTCGATAGAAAGCTCATGGATGAAGAAGAGATCCGTTGGCTCGACGGCTATCATGCCCGGGTGCGCAAGATGCTGTCGCCGCTGGTCGACACGCCGACACGCCGCTGGCTCGCCGGCGCCACACGGCGCCTCGAAAAGGCCGTCGGCGGGCGGTGAACCCATGACAACGCCCCGGGTCCCGGTCCTGGAATCGAGCGCCGGGGCGAGCCGAGGCGTACTCGCGATTTAGCCTCTCCGGGACTTTTTGATGCCGCCCCTTCTCCAGTTGCGCGACATTGCCCTGACCTTCGGCGGCGCGCCGCTGCTGAATGGCGCAGAGCTGTCCATCTCGCAGGGCGACCGCATCGCGCTCGTCGGCCGCAACGGGTCGGGCAAGTCGACGCTGCTGCGGATTGCGGCGGGGCAGGCGACCCCGGACCGGGGAACGCGATTCGTCCAGCCGACGGCGCGGCTGGCCTATCTGCCGCAGGAGCCCGACCTCTCCGGATTCGCGACGGCGCTCGACTATGTGCTCGCGGGGCTCGGCGAGCACGACGACGAATATGCGGCGCGCGGCATGATGGCCGAGCTCGGGCTCGGCGAGGCGTCGGATCCGATGAACCTTTCGGGCGGCGAGGCGAGACGGGCGGCGTTGGTGCGGGCTCTCGCGCCCGAGCCGGATATCCTTCTTCTGGACGAGCCGACCAACCATCTCGACCTGATCGCGATCGAATGGCTCGAAGCCCAGCTCGCCGGCTGCCGGTCGGCGCTGGCGCTCGTCAGCCACGACAAGCGCCTGCTCGCCGACCTGACGGAAGCGACGGTCTGGCTCGATCGAGGCGCGACGCACCGGCTCGATCGGGGTTTCGGCGCATTCGAGGCGTGGCGGGACAAGAAACTGGAAGAGGAGGAGCTGGAGCGGCACCGGCTCGACCGACGAATCGTCAATGAAGAGCGCTGGATGCGCTACGGGGTCACCGCCCGCCGCAAGCGCAACATGCGGCGCGTCGCCGAACTCTCCGAGCTGCGCCGCGAGCGGCGCGAGGCGCGCCGGGCGATCGGCCTGGCGAACATGGTCGTTCAGGAGGCCAAGCCGTCGGGGGCGCTGGCGGTCGAGGCCGAGAGGATCAGCAAGGCTTACGAGGGGAACACGATCGTCCGCGACTTCTCGCTTCGGATCATCCGCGGCGACAGGATCGGCGTAATCGGGGCGAACGGCTCGGGCAAGACGACCCTGATCAATCTCCTGACCGGGGCCATCGCGCCCGACTCCGGGACCGTTCGCGTCGGATCGAATGTGCTCATGGCCAGCCTCGACCAGACGCGAGGATCGCTGCAGCCGACGACGACGCTGGTCGACGCGCTGACCGGCGGCGGCAGCGACAGCGTGACGATCAACGGGGAGCGCCGCCACGTCATCGGCTATATGGCGGATTTCCTCTTCCCGCCTGAACAGGCCCGCACGCCAATCGGCAAACTGTCGGGCGGGGAGCGCGGCCGCCTGATGCTGGCGCGCGCCCTGGCGGCGCCGTCGAATCTGCTGGCGCTCGACGAGCCGACCAACGACCTCGACATCGAGACGCTCGACCTGTTGCAGGAGCTTCTCAGCGACTATGCGGGAACGATCCTGATCGTCAGCCACGATCGCGACTTTCTCGACCGGGTCGCGACTTCGGTGATTGTGAGCGAGGGCGGCGGGCGGTGGACCGAATATGCCGGCGGCTATTCCGATATGGTGGCGCAGCGCGGCTACGGTCTGGCCGGCCCGGCCGCGCCGCCCCCGCCGACGGCGCCCGCGAAGCCCGCCATCGTCCGGGGGGCGGACCGGAGCCCGGCCAGGCGCAAGCTGAGCTTCAACGAAAAGCGCGCGCTCGAGGGGCTTCCCGATCGCATCGAGACGTTGCGGAGCGAGCTGGCGGGGCTCGAGCGCAGGCTCGCCGACGTCGATCTCGCCCATCGCGAGCCGGCCGCCTTTCTGGCGGCGACCGAGCGCTACGGCGAGGTCCGCGAGAGCCTCGAAAAGGCGGAGGACGAATGGCTGGCGCTCGAAATCCTGCGCGAGGATCTGGAAGGCTGAGGTTCAGGTTCCCTGGCAACAGGGAAAAGTACTGGGAGTTGGCGCGTTTGGCCGGCCAAACGCGGCTCTCGACCAAAAAAGAAGGCTGATCTCAAGGGTTTGCAGGAAAATTCCCTGGGCAATCGGAACAGGGACTGAATTCGGCGGAACAGGGCGTTAAATCGCCGATTCGCCCGACAACAGGGAGTTTTGCTCGGCGCCGGCCCCCGGGCGAACGGATCGCCGATTATCCTGTGAATGGGCTGAACGAACCCCGTCCCGGAGGTGGGCGCAGAATCGACAGCCGGGTACAATGCGGCATGACCGTCGCCCGCCTCAAAGTCACCCTCGACGACGTGGAGCCCAAGGTTCTGCGTCGAATTCGAGGTCCCCGCCGACATCAAGCTCGACCGGCTGCATCTGATTCTGCAGGCGGCTCTCGGCTGGATGAATAGCCACCTTTATGAATTTCGCATCCAGGCCGCCCGCTACGGCGTTCCGGATCCCGAATGGCCCGAGGACATGCGCGATGCGCACAAGGCAAAGCTCATCGATGTTCTCGAAGGCGCCAAGATCCTGCGCTATGTCTACGACTTCGGCGACGGCTGGGAGCATTCGGTCAAGGTCGAAGGCCTGACGGCCCCCGAGCCCGGCGTCGTCTATCCGCGACTGATCGAGGCGTCCGGCCGCTGCCCGCCGGAGGATGTCGGCGGCCCCTGGGGCTACGGCGACCTCATCGACGCGCTTCAGGATCCTGACCATGAACAGCATGCCGAAATGCGGGAATGGGTCGGCGACGACTATGACCCGCACAAGTTCGACGCCGAGCCCCTGAAGGCCGATGTCGCCGCGCTGGCGAAACGCTGGTCGAAAAAGCCCGCCGCGAAGAGCGCGCGGTCGGCCTGACCCGGCTGCGGGCGGTTCATCTTCGGGTCGAGCCCGGATCAGACCGGCTTGGCGTTCTCCGACGCTTCACGCCAGGGCGACGCCCGAGGCCTCGCGGCAATCGTCGAGCAGGCGGTCCTGCAGCGCCGGATCGCGCGCGGCGGGGTTCAGCCGCCCCGGCTGCCGGTGGTAGAAGTAGCCCCCAGTGACGAGCGCGGCGGGGTCGTCGCTGACCGCCAGCCACGCCTGGGTCAGATGGCCCTGGGCGAGGTCGTCCGGCGCGCCCGCGCCGCCCATCCGGGTCGGCACCCACCCCGGGGTCATCGCATTCGACAGCACGTCCGGCCAGCGCCGCGCCACGCCGAAGGCGAGCAGCACGTCGTGCAGCTTGGAGTCCGAATAGGCCTGCGATCCGTTCCACGGCCGGTGCGACCACTGCAAGTCGTCGAGGCTAGCGTCGCCGCCGGTGTGCATGCCTGAGCTCAGATAGACGAGCCGGCCGGGCTTCTGCATGAGCGCGGTCAGCACATAGGGCGCGAGCACGTTGACGGCCCAGAGCCGGCTGAGGCCGTCGACGGTCTCGACCCGGCGCGGCTCGCGATAGCCGATCCCGACATTATGGATCACCGCGTCGAAGCGGCCGAGCGCGTTCGCCTGTTCCGCGACGTCGCGCATGGCCGCAAGCGTCGAAAGATCGCCGATCAGCGCCGCTTCGGCCAGCGGCACGGCGGCCTTCGCATCCCTGGCGCGCGCCTCGTTGCGGGCATGCAGCACGACCGCATGCCCCTGCTCGGCCAGCAGCCGCCCGGTCATCAGGCCGAGCCCGTCCGACGAACCGGTGATGAAGATCCGCGCCATGACCGTGCTCCCGCGTTCCAGCCGTGACTGCCAACCTGCTGCGAGCCAACGGATCAAGTCAGAATTCGCCACAAAGACACAAAAGGACACAAAAGGACACGCAAAGGGCTGCGTCGTTCTTTGTGGCCCTTCGTGCCCTTTGTGGTGAATTTTTGAGTTCGACCCGCGCCTTCGTTGGAGCCTTTTCGTCGGGGCGGCGCTCACGCCGCCGCGCCCAACGGCTTTGCACGCTCGATCCGCGCGCGCTCGTGGGGACTTCATCGCCTCCCAAAGATCGGTGCGCCGCTGCACGTTCAGCCAGAAGTCGGGGCTGTTGCCGAAGACCCGTGCGAGGATAAGCGCGGTCGCCGCCGTGACAGTCCGCCGGTTCTTGCACAACTCGTTGACGTGCTTACGCTGAACGTCCGTCGCCTCGGCCAGCGCGGCCTATGTCAGCCCCCTCGGCTGCATGAACTCCTCGACCAGAACCTCGCCGACCGTAGCCGGCTTGCGCTTCGTCGTCAGCATGGTTTGCCTCATCGGCGGCCGTGGTCATTAAGATAGATGCTTTCCGCCTCGCCGTGGCCGGCGTCCCAGCGAAAGACCAGACTCCCCTGTCGTTGATGTGGAAATCGAATGGAAGCCTGCCAGGTTACCGCGCAACGTCTCGAAGTGATTGCTGGGCGGCGCCCGCAAGTCGTGATCGGTGGTCGCGTCGTCGATCATCTGGAGCTTGCGGAAGAGCCGGCTTTCGAGTTCGGCCCCGCCCCCATCGACTTGTGGGGGATGGCGCCGGGCGTCGGATGATCGTCTCCCCTTTCGTCAACGCCGCCGCCGCTCTCTTTGCCGCCGAGCCGCAATCCGCGACCG
The DNA here is from genome assembly GCA_963820795.1 of uncultured Alphaproteobacteria bacterium. GTDB lineage: Bacteria > Pseudomonadota > Alphaproteobacteria > Rhizobiales > Beijerinckiaceae > Roseiarcus. The sequence goes on along the minus strand of CAWGBJ010000008.1, from coordinate 132,327 downwards.
CGCGAACCTAAGAACCTCGCCCAAGAGTCTAGCGGTTCCAACTGACATTTGGAACCCAACTCCGCCTGCCACCGGGCAGCCGGAATCGACCCTTCGCTACCGTCCAAGTTCGGCCCGACGACGGGCCGGAATGCGCCAATAGTGGAGATCAGCGGCGTTAGGTAGCAAACTCACCTGATCTAATCTTTATGTGGATTACCGGAACATTGTGATCCGAAAAGACTCCAACGTTTCAGCAGAATCGCCTTACGCTACGTCCAGAAAACGAAAGACGGCTCAGAACGCTGCAAACGTTCTGAGCCGTCCAGTTTTTGTGGGGGCAGCAGGTCGCCGGCGCGGACCCTAACCAAGTTCTGCCGACGGGTTTGAACTCCCGTCGCCTCCACCAAAGTGGCCCCGTGGCGAAATCGGTAAACGCAGCGGTCTGCAAAACCGCCTCCTCCTACGGATTGTCGGTTCGATCCCGACCGGGGCCACCACCAACCATAAATCGAAACGCTAACAGGCGGTCTAGTGGGAAAATTCCGAAATTGGCCTACGCGTTAAGCTTGGAGAAAGTGATCCCCGACGCGTAAGAACCGCCATCATCGAGCAAGAAGGAAAATCCGATCCCTGCCTGCTCCAGAGCAGCTTGCATTGCCCTTTGAGTGGCCTCAATTGGCGTCCGCTTACCAGAACTCGAAATCCTTCACGGTGGATAGACCGACCCCGCGCCCGCTTCGCCAAGTCGTCCTTGCGACTAAGTGAGCCAAGCGCGCGCTGCCCTGCATTGCTCCGGTGTCATCCTTTTCAGCTGGGGGATTCCGGTGACACTTGCCCATGTTCATCATCAACGCCTGCTCGCCCGGATCGCAGAACGCGTGACGGACGGGCGGATCATCCGCCTGGTACGCCTGATGCTGACAGCGACGGTGGTGATGCCGGACGGAACGAAGGTCGCTGTCCGGGAAGGAACCCCCCAAGGGGGCCCGCTTTCGCCATGCCTTTCCAACATCGTCCTCGACGAACCGCTCTCGCAGCTCGCAGCTTGGCAAGCCGAATAGGGAATTGAAGTAAGAGGCATGTCCGGACGGCGCCCCTTGTCAACGGGGCACGCCGCGCGGGCTTGGCTGCTTACGCTTCGAGGCGACGGATGTAATCCTTCTTGTAAATTATAGTTCAGTTGCATCAGCAACTACGTTAATTCGAGATACCTGCGTCCAATAGATCGCATCGTCAGATTTGGTCACAATGCGTGGGTTATCGCCGTTTGACCAAGGGTTATCGCCGTTTGACCGATAGGTCCGTCGGAAGTGTTCTTTTGGACTATGAAATATCCCTTCCCGGGCAACGATCGCGACCTGGCCCAGAATGAATCTTTGGCGCTGAGGCACTGAAGGAGAAACCCATGCGCATCGTCCATTTCGAGAAGGGGGGTGTCCCCGGAATTGCGGCGGATGACGGCTCGGGCTGGCATGGCCTTACGGAGCGCGAAAGCGGATTTCCAGGCACTCTTCCCGAACTGATTGCGCAAGGTGCAGATCTGTTGCGCACAGGCAGAGACCTTCTGCCCATGCGAGCAATCGACCTGAACGCAGTTCGGATACTGCCTCCGGTGCCCAAGCCGCCGAAAATCCTCTGTGTCGGTCTCAACTACGATGATCACCTCGAGGAAAGCGGACTCAAAAAGCCGGTCTATCCCGAAATTTTCGCGCGGTTCGCGACGAGTCTGATCGCTCATCGTGAACCGATCCGGCGGCCACGCGAATCGTCCGCGCTCGACTATGAGGCGGAGCTCGCCGTGGTGATCGGCCGGAGAGGACGCCGCATCCACCGCGACAGAGCCCTCGATCACGTTGCGGGCTACTCCCTGTTCAACGATGCGACGATACGCGATTTTCAACTGCGCACGCCGCAATGGACGATGGGCAAGAATTTCGATGGCACAGGGGCATTCGGTCCCTGGCTCGTGACGCCCGATGCCGTGCCGCCGGGAGCCCACGGGTTGCGCATTCAGGGCCGCTTGAACGGCCGAGTGATGCAGGATGCGTCTACCGACCGGCTCATCTTCAGCGTCCCCGCGCTGATCGAAATGATCAGCGTCGCGATCAGTCTGGAGCCGGGTGATGTGATCATCACCGGAACACCCGGTGGCGTTGGGGCAGCGCGCAAGCCACCTGTTTTCATGCAGCCGGGCGATGTCTTCGAAGTGGAGATCGAGGGGATGGGTGTCTTGAGCAACCCCGTCCAGGACGAGTCGCAAGAGGAGGCGCTGCGTTGATGAGAAAGCTATTTTCCGCGACCCCTGCGCGCATAGGACGGTGCGAAGGGCTACCAAAGAGCGATGCAGTTCCCGCCTCTCTGGTCGACGGGACACCAGGTGACCTGAAGGCCGATCTCATCGCCCTCCTGGGAAAACAGAACGTCCTCCACAGAGCGATCGATCTCGTACGGTTTGCCTCCGATGCGAGCCCGTATCGGCTCGTCCCTCAAGTTGTCGTGCTGCCCCGAACCACCGATGACATCGTCAAGCTCTTCCGCTATTGCCGAGAGAACGGAAGGCACGCGACGCTCCGCGCGGCGGGAACCAGCCTGAACGGTCAATCCCAATCCGACGATATACTGATCGACGTGCGCCGTCATTGGTACGGCGCCAAAGTGGAGGACGATGGCCGCCGAGTGCGCACGCGTCCAGGAATGATCCTGGGCCACGTCAACGCGATGCTCGGGCGATACGGCCGACGGCTCGGACCGGATCCGGCAAGTTCGAACGCATGCACCATCGGGGGCGTGATAGCCAACAACTCCGGCGGCATGCGCTGCACCGTCAGAAACGACGCTTATCAGACCGTCTCGGCGATGACGTTCGTAACGCCATCCGGCGCCGTCATCGACACCTCGGCCTCCGACGCGGAGGCGGCATTCGAACGAGCCGAACCTGATCTTGCGATCGGGCTGCTGGAACTCCGCGGACAACTGCTCGCCGATCGGGAGCTGGCCGACCGCGTGCGACGAAAGTATGCGATACGGAACACCCATGGCTACCGGCTCTGCGCTCTGCTCGACGGCGAGACGCCACTCGAAATCTTTCGTCGTCTCCTCGTGGGATCCGAGGGAACGCTGGCGTTCGTCGCCGAGGCCGTGATCGACACCGTTCCTGCTCCCCAGCGTGACCAGCGTCGCTTGGATACCGGTCCCAACCATCGACGAAGCGGTCGGCCTTGTCTCGGGCCTCGTCGGTCTCGGAGCCACCGCCGTCGAGTTGATGGTCGCGCCCGCTCTCACCGCCGCCGGCCAGGCCTTCGCGCAAACCCCTGCCTATTGGAAAACTCTCGATCCGAAAGCTGCGGCGCTGCTCGTGGAATTCGGCGCCGAAGATATGCGAGCGCTCGAGGTCTTGCAGAACAAGGTCATCGCGTTGACCTCCAACGCCAATCTGATCCATCCAGTAGAGTTCACGAGCGTGGAGGAAGCCATCGAGCTGGCGTGGCACGTACGCGAAGGACTGCTCGGACTGATCGGCAAACAGCGTCCCGAGGGCTCGACGCTCATAACCGAGGACGTGTGCTTTCCCCCAGAACGACTGGCGCAAGGAGCCAGGGACATCCAGGAACTGCTCAGCAAGCACGGCTTCATCCCCGGAGTCGCCGGCCACGCAGCCCACGGAAATCTTCACTTCACGCTGGTCGCGGACTTTGGCGATCCAGAGGAGCACAAAGCGGTACGCGGCCTTCATGAAAGAACTCGTCGATCTCGTCGTCCGCAAGCACGACGGCTCGCTAAAGGCCGAGCACGGCACCGGTCTCAACATGGCGCCTTTCGTCGAGTTCGGAATGGGGACGCAAAGGCCACCGCCATGATGTGGCGAATCAAAGAGCTCGCCGACCCAAAAGGCATTCTAGGACCGAACGTGATCCTGACCCGCAATGCAAAACTGCACCTGGAGAATTTGAAATCGGTGCCGCAAATCGAGAGTGTCACAGATTCTTCGCAATGCATCGAGTGCGGATTTTGCGAACCGGTTTGTCCCAGTCGCAACGTCACTATGACGCCAAGGCAACGGATCGTGCTCAGGCGTGAAATGTCCCGCCAAGCGACCGGATCACCGATGCTTGCCCAGCTGCAGGAGGAGTATCAGTACGACGGAATCGAGACCTGCGCCGGCGATGGCACATGCGCGATTCCCTGTCCGATCGGAATCAACACCGGTGCTCTGATCCGAGAATTCCGAGCGATCGAGACCACTTCGACGGCCGACAAGGTCGCGCTACGACTGGCCAAGAACTGGAGCGCGGTCGAGACGGTATCGCGAGCGAGCCTTTCCGCGACGCATGCCTTCTCCGTTCTATTCGGAGTCAAGCCGCTGACGGCCTTGACCGGAGTTGCGCGAGCAGTCGCGAGTCCCGATCTGATACCCAGTGTGCCGGGTCCTATGCCTCGGGCAGCTCGGGCTCCGCGGTCGACCCAAAAGAACGGCGCCGCCGCCGTCTACTTTCCCGCCTGCATCAACCGGATGTTTGGCCGCGATCCGGACGGCCCGGCTTCGCCGTCCTTGCCGGAGGCGTTCGTCACACTATCGGAACGAGCCGGAAAGCCGTTGTGGATTCCGCCTGATGTCGCCGGTCTATGTTGCTCCACCCCTTGGAAGTCGAAAGGCTATCCCAAAGGCCACGAGTTCATGGCCAAATCCATCGCCGACGCCATGCTGCGGTGGAGCGACGCCGGTAAGATCCCGATCGTCGTCGATGCAGCATCGTGCACTCTCGGTCTCAGCCAGGATATTGCTTCACTACTCGACGCCGAGACCAAGGCCAAGTACGAGAGTCTGGCCATCATCGACTCGATTGCGTGGTGTCGCGACCTGCTTCCGAAGTTGACGATCCGACGGAAACTTGGGCGGATCGCCGTGCACCCAACCTGCTCCATCACGCATTTGGAATTGGCTAAGACGCTCAAGCAGATCGCGACGCATTTGGCCGATGAGGTCGAGGTGCCAATCGGCACGACCTGCTGCGGTACGGCCGGGGATAGAGGCCTCCTACATCCCGAACTCGTGGTCTCGGCGACCCGCGAGGTCAAAGCCGTTCTGGATGCTCACCCGGCCGAGGCGTACATTTCGGCGAATCGAACCTGCGAGATGGGCCTTCGGCACGCGACCGGGCGACCGTATGAGTCGTTTATTTTCCTGCTCGAGGAATTGAGTTGTCCGGAGGCGGGCTAATGGATGACCTCAAGCTCACCAAGACGCTTTCTCGCCGACAGATCGGCCGCTTGGAACGCTTCGGAAAATCGCGAGTACCGGCCCGCAGAGCTGTTGCAGCTTCCTCTGCTCTGGCCCTCCGCATCTCTGCCGATTGTGGACTGCCTGCCTCGCACGCCGCCGCTCGTGAGTTGTCATATCCCGCGGCCACGCAGGGGAGATCATGGATCATGCTGAATTGAGCCTCACCGAAACGATCCCGAAATGGAGCCACTCCCATGCGATATTCTGACTACAAATGTTTCCGGTTCGGGTTCGATTCCGGAGTCGCATTCGTCAGCATCAATCACCCGCCGATCAATCTTCTTGATGAAGTTCTGTCGGCGGAATTCGACAGACTCGGCAGGGAACTCGAGGCCGACGAGAGCGTCCGGGTTGTCGTCTTGCAGAGCGCGCTTCCTGATTTCTTTATAGCCCACTCTGGTTTGGGCCGGGTTGGGGCCGCCTCCAAAAGGGTGTCCCATACGCGCAGCTTTCGTCTTACGCAGATGATCGGCGAGCGGTTCAGGAACATGCCCAAGGTGACCATTGCCAAGATCGAGGGGCGAGCCCGGGGCGGAGGGAATGAGATCGCGCTGGCCATGGACATGTGTTTTGCTGCCGTGGGCAAGGCGATCTTCGGCCAGCCGGAGGTAGCGGTCGGGCTTGTTCCGGGCGGTGGCTCCACGCAAAGATTGCCACGGCTCATCGGGCGGGGACGCGCCTTGGAGGTGCTCCTGGGTTGCGATGATTTCTCCGCAGAACTGGCAGAACGTTACGGCTATATCAATCGAGCGTTGCCAGCGGACGAGCTGACGCCCTTTGTCGAGAGACTGGCCCACCGCATCGCCTCGTTTCCTGCGCATACCGTCGCTCACGTCAAGGCGGCCGTGGATCTGGGAGCATTTGGCTCCTTGGCGGAGGGGCTTCTGGTGGAAGCCCATGAGTCCGATTTGAGTGTCGCCAGCGAGGTGACGCAAGCGCGCGTGGCGGAAGCATTGAAGGTCGGCGCCGAAACTTATGAAGGCGAGTTGGAGATGGATTTTCTATCGAGACTCTCCCCGATAAGATAACCCCGCGACTGAAGATCGGCCGCACGCACATGTAGGATGCGACGCCGCTCACGCTTTGACCCGCACCGGGGTTGTCGGAGGCCCCGAACCTTGAGAAAGTGGAGCGATGGCGAGCAAGACGACGAACCGGTTTGCACCCGAAGTGCGCGCACGCGCCGTTCGGCTGGTTTTCGAGCACGTGAAGGATCATCCCTCGCGGTGGGCGACGGTGTCTTCGATTGTCGCGAAGATCGGCTGCACGGCGCGCAGTCGCTCAATGAGTGGCCAAGAAGGCGGAGATCGACAGCGCCTTGCGTGGCGAACTCCGCGGCCGGGGGTCTGCTACGACCGCCTCACGTCGATCGCGAGCGTTCCACCCGCGACGCCGTAGGGGCGGTTTCCGCCCATCTGAGACCTACCCCGGCCGGCGAAGATCAGGCTCACGGCCAGAAATCGTCCCCTAACACATCGTCAATCGCCCACGGGCAGGCGGCGGGCAGATGCAACAGTTCAAGCCGCCGAAGCGCTTTATCGAGGATCGCGAGGCGATAGGCGCTGGCGAGGGCAATGCGCGAATTCGCAAGCTTACGGGCCTCGTCCAAAAGTCTAGCGAGTCAGCTGATATTGACGCCCATTGCTACCAGGCGCCCGGAATCGACCCGTCGCGTCCGATCAAGTTCGGCCTGACAACGGGCCCACGATGGGCAGTGGACAAGGGCGGAGGCGCGCATGCCGTCGCAATATCGCGACACTCGATTAGGATGCGATTAAGTTTTCGCCGCTGGTACGACGATGCGATGACAACGTCCGCAACTGCCCCAACCGGTGGCCGATCATCCCCCATCGGCTGAGTCCGACAATGTAGCTGGCGACGCGATGGGGCTTGTCGTCGCACCAGTAACGTTTGTTCAGTTCGCCGCCGACGCCGAAATCGATGCCGAGCCCGCGCGCAAGCGCCCATTGCAGCGCATGCTCGTACATCGCCATTCCCGGAGATGCCGAGGCAAGAGCCGGATCGAAACTACTGATGATCCAATCGATACGAGTAGGCCCGACGGCGATCACCAGGGCCGCCACGACCCGCCCGTCCAGCCGGAGAACGCTGACGCACGGGCGCGGCGTGGCGCCGCCGTTGGCGAGGAAGCGTTTCAGAAATCCGGCGTAGGCCTGGTCGCGCAGCCAGTGGCCGGCGTCGTCGGGTTTGGCGTGGCGCGCCCAGTGCCGCTTCCATTCCAGCATCGTGTCGATGATGGCGGCGCACTCCTCGCCATGGTCCAGCACCTCGAACGAGGTGGCGCCCAACCGCGCCAGGATCGCCCGCTTCTTTCTCTGAGCGCGACGGTAGCTGCCGCTCAGCCCGTCGTACCAGCCCTGCCAGCTCTGCCCGGGCGGCCAGGCCAGGCTCCAGGTGAGGTACGGTTTGGCTGCCAGCAAGCGCACCCCCGCGCGGCGTTGCAGGGTCGCTTGCAGCAGCGTGCCGTCGCGCAGGAACGGTAGCGCCAGCCGGTCCGCACCCGCGGTGCGCAGCAACGCCGTCCAGGCGGCGTCGGCGCGCATTGGGGCATCCTCGCCGGGCTCGGTGAGGATGTCGCACCCGTCCGCGGCGTCGGGGCCGAGCGGGCGCAGGGTCCGCCACAGGCGGGCGCTGCGGTGGCGCATCAGCGGCCAGAGCAGCGCCAGCCGGCGATCGGCCCGGCCGACCAGGCAGTGCAGGCGCTGGCCGGGAAATTGCGGGTACGTCTCGAAGGCCACGGCGGCATAGGCGAACGACAGATAGGCGGGCGCACCGGCACGCTGCCACAGCGCGTCCCACTCGGGTCTGAGCCGCTGCAGCGACGAAAAATCCGAGACGAGCTCGAACGACAGCGGCGCCACCGTGTCAGGCGTCATCGGCCGAGGGTCCGACGCAATAAAAATCTATGATACCAACTTTCGTGCTGTTTTGTAAAAGTCGAATCTACAATCACCTGCTGTGCGCCAGGCTGCGCGACCAGATCTCGCCTCCCGGCGGCTACGTCCGCGGCGGGTTGCAGATGCGGACTGACATCGACATCGATCCGGCGGGCGACGTCTGGACGATGAACAACTGGCAGGACGTCGACAGCTGTTACGCCAATCCTCCGGAGGCGCTCTCAACGCGCTGCGGCGGCCAGGGCGTTGTGATTTTCTACGGCGTGGCGAAGCCCGTGCGCGCGCCGCAAATTGGGCCGGCACGCGGACTTCAGGCGCCAAGTCGCGCCGGCAGGACACCGATCCTTGCGCTCCTGTTCATAAGCGCGGCGAAGATGAGGCTCACGGCCAGAAATCGTCCCGTAACACGTCGTCAATCGCCCAGGGGCAGGCGGCAGGCACATGCAACAGTTCGAGCCGCCGATTCGCCTTATCAAGGATTGCCAGGCGATAGGCGCTGGCGAGAGCCTCGGCCGGAAACGAACGCAATGACGGATTATCGGCGAGCACGTCTTCAATCCGTTGTCGGGCTTCTGCGACGGCGGCGCGCCGGCTGTCGCTCTGTTTCTGAGGCTGATAGCGCCATTTTAGAAGGTGGATGATGAGGATTTCCAGCCGGGACCGGATTTCGCGCCGTTCGCTCCTGCCCACGCTTTCGATTTCCTCGGCCAGGTTGTCATAGTCGAGTTCGTTGACGGCCCGGCGGCGCAAGGCGTCGGCTTGCTCGATCGTCCATTGGTAAAGGTCACTGTCGTACTTCATCATTCGGAATATGGGCGTTGAACGAGGCTTAGGGAATCATTTCGGCGGCGGCGCGACGAGCGATCCGGGTTGTCGAGTGGCGCGCGGCCGGCGAGCGTCCCTTCTCCACGAAGTGGCCACGAAGTGGGGAAGGCGGCGTCATAGGGCGTCGGATGGGGGGTGCGGAAAGCAGGTTCATGACGACGAAAGTTTGCGGCGCCGCTTGTGCAATCGTGCTGGCGTCGACGCGGCGGCCCACACCCCATCCGGCGCTCCGCGCCACCTTCCCCAGCAAGCTGGGGAAGGAGTCCGCGCGGCCTTGGAGAATCTGCCCTGGCTACTTAGACATGGCGCTCATCGTTGACCGTCGCCGGCCCGTCTCGTCGCGGTGCAGGAGAAAGATCGCCTGTTCGCCGAACACGTTCCACGCCCAGCGCGACCAAAGCCCGTGCAACGGCTGCCCGTCGCGGCCGAGGGCGACGCTCTTGTCGATCGTCGCCCCGACCTCGCGCGCCAGGTCGACGAAATCGGCAATGGTGCAGAAGTGGATGTTCGGCGTGTCGTACCAGGAATAGGCGAGGTTCTGCGTCACCGGCATGCGGCCCTGAAAGATGAGCTGCGTCCGAACCGTCCAGTGGCCGAAGTTCGGCACTGAGACGATGGCGCGCCGGCCGATGCGCAACAGGTGCTCGAGCACGACGCGGGGATGGCGGGTCGCCTGCAGCGTCTGCGACAGAATCACATAGTCGAAGGCGCCGTCGGGGTAATCGGCGAGATCGGCGTCGGCGTCGCCCTGAATGACCGACAGGCCCTTGGCGACGCAGTCGTTGACCCCCTGCTGGGAGAGTTCGACGCCGCGCCCGTCGACATCCCGCTCTTCCGCCAGGAGCCGCAGCAATTCGCCGTCGCCGCAGCCGACGTCGAGCACCTTCGACCCCGGGGCGACAAGCTCGGCGACGCGCAGAAGATCGACGCGCGGCGGATGCGTCGCCCGGGCGAGGCTCATGCGAGGCCCCGCGCCCTGGCGGCTGCGTCGATGAAGCCCTTCGTCGTGTCGACGAGGTCGGGCACGTCGAGCAGGAAGGCGTCGTGGCCGCGGTCGGTCTCGATCTCGACGAAGGAAACGGAAGCGCCGCCGGCGTTCAGCGCCCGGACGATCGCCCGCGAATCGCTCGTCGGGAACAGCCAGTCGGACGTGAACGAGACGACGCAGAAACGGGTGCGCGAGCCCTTGAAGGCATTGGCGAGCGAGCCGCCGTAATCGGCCGCCAGATCGAAATAGTCCATCGCCCGCGTCATGTAGAGATAGGAATTCGGATCGAACCGCTCGACGAAGATCGCGCCCTGGTGGCGCAGGTACGACTCGATCTGGAAGTCGGCGTCGAAGGAAAACGTCCGGGTCGCGCGGTCCTGCAGGTTGCGGCCGAAGCGCCGGTGCAGCGCGCTGTCCGACAGATAGGTGATGTGCGCGGCCATCCGGGCGACCGCCAGCCCCTTCGACGGCCGTGCGCCCTCGACCAGATAGCGGCCGCCGCGCCAGTCCGGGTCGGCCATGATCGCCTGCCGGCCGACCTCGTGGAAGGCGATGTTCTGCGAGGAATGGCGGAAGGAGGTGGCGATCGGCAGCGCCGCGAAGACGCGTTCGGGATAGGCGGCGGCCCATTGCAGGACCTGCATGCCGCCCATCGAGCCGCCGACGACGCAAAAGAGGCTGTCGATGCCGAGATGGTCGACGAGAAGCGACTGGGCGCGCACCATGTCGCCGATGGTGACGATGGGAAAGTCGAGGCCGTAGGGCTCGCCGGTCTCGGGATTGATCGAAGCGGGCCCGGTCGTGCCCATGCAGCCGCCGAGCACGTTCGGGCAGATGACGAAGAACCGGTCGGTGTCGAACGGCCGGCCCGGTCCGACCATGGTCTCCCACCAGCCGCCGCGGCCGGTGACCGGGTGCCGGTTGGCCACATGCTGGTCGCCGGTCAGCGCATGGCAGATCAGGAGGGCGTTCGACTTGCCGGCGTTGAGCGCGCCATAGGTCTGGTAGGCGATCGTCACCGGCGTCAGGCGCGCGCCCGAATCCATTTTCAGGGCGGCGGGCGGCCCGATCCTGAGCGTCGGACTGTCCGGCGAGACGGACTGTCCGGCCGCGCCGGTGGCCAAAATCGCTGCGTCCCGCATCCTTCGCGCCCTTTCGGCGGCCGTTCTCTTTGGCGAACGGACTGTTTGTTATACAGGATTAGCGGTTAACGCAAGCTTAGAATGCGGGAAGCAAGCCCTTCTCCTGCGAGGCGGGAGAAGGCAATCCGCTCAGGCGTCTCGCGCCAGTTCGGCGACGATGGCGTCGCCCATCTGGCTGGTGGAAACGACGGTAGCGCCTTCGCTTTTGATGTCGGCGGTGCGCAGGCCCTTCGACAGGACCGCGGCGATGGCGGCGTCGAGCCGGTCGGCCGCTTCGCCGAGGCCGAACGAATAACGCAGCGCCATGCCGAACGAGCCGACCATGGCGATCGGATTGGCGAGGCCTTTGCCGGCGATGTCGGGGGCCGAGCCGTGCACCGGCTCATAGAGAGCCCGCCGCTTGCCGGTCTTCGCGTCCACGTCGCCGAGCGAAGCCGAGGGCAGCATGCCGAGCGAGCCGGTCAGCATGGCGGCGACGTCCGACAGCATGTCGCCGAACAGGTTGTCGGTGACGATGACGTCGAACTGCTTCGGCCAGCGCACGAGCTGCATGCCGAGCGCGTCGGCGAGCTGGTGCTCGAGCTTGACGTCGGCGAACTCCCGCTTGTGCAGCGCGGTGATCACCTCGTTCCACAGCACGCCGGATTTCATCACATTGCGCTTTTCCGCCGAGGTCACCTTATTGCCCCGCTTCCGCGCCAGGTCGAAGGCGACGCGGCCGATGCGCTCGATTTCGAACGTGTCGTAGACCTGCGTGTCGATCGCCCGCTTCTGGCCATTGCCGAGATCGATGATCTGCTTCGGCTCGCCGAAATAGACGCCGCCGGTCAATTCCCGCACGATCATGATGTCGAGCCCCTCGACCACCTCGGGCTTCAGCGACGAAGCGGAGGCGAGCGCCGGATAGCAGATCGCCGGCCGCAAATTGGCGTAGACTCCGAGGTCCTTGCGCAGCCGCAGAAGGCCCGCCTCGGGGCGGACCTCGTACGGAACGCCGTCCCATTTCGGGCCCCCGGCGGCTCCGAACAGAACGGCGTCGGCTGCGGCGGCGCGCTCCATGTCCTCCTCGCTGATCGGCTTGCCGTGCGCGTCATAGGCCGAGCCGCCCACCAGGCCCTTCTCGGTTTCGAAGCGCGGGAGACCCTCCGAGTTGAAATGGCGGATCACCTTTTCGGCCTCCGCCATGACTTCGGGGCCGATGCCGTCGCCGGGAAGGAGGAAGAGCTTGAAGGTCGCCATGGGTTGCGTCGCCGGCCTCGAGAGAGAATAAGAGGCGAAGTGCTAGACGATTTCCGATGGCGACGAAAGCCGCTGGCTGCTGTTGACGCGGTCGTTGGCGGGCGCGCATGGCGACAGGGCGCGCTGCGCCGACAGGCGCAGCCGTGAGCGTCGTCGCCAGCGCCGCGGCGGACGGGTTTATCGAGCGTCTGCCGAAAGACATTCGATTTTTTCTGGTGCACGGCCTGGACGAGGGGCTTGTGCATGAGCGCGCGCGCGCCATCGTCCGCAAGGCGCTCGCCGGGGACGGCGATCCGCTGCGGCTCATCCGTCTCGATGGCGACGCGATCGCGCGCGATCCCGGCCTTCTCGCCGACGAGGCCTATGCGATCTCGATGTTCGGCGGCGCCCGGGCGATCTGGATCGACGCGCAGGGCCGCGACTTGGCGGCAGCGCTGGAGCCATTGTTCGCCCGTCCGCCGGCCGACTGCGTCATCGTGATCAAGGCGGGTCAGCTGAAAAAGGGGACGCCGCTGCGCAGCGCATTCGAGACGAAGGCCGCCGCCGCGGCAATCGAATGCTATTCGGACGATGCGAGGGCGCTGGGTCCCCTCATCGATGCCGAGGCGAGGGCGGCCGGCCTCGCCGTCGCCCCCGAGGCTCGCAGCGCCCTAATCGCGCTCCTCGGCGCCGACCGCCAGACGACGCGCGGGGAAATCGCCAAGCTGATGCTCTATGCCCGCGGGCGACCGACGGTCTCGGCCGAGGACGTCGAAGCCATCGTGTCGGACGCCGCGCCGTCGGTCCTCGACGACCTCATCGACCGGGCGCTCGGCGGCGAACTCGCCGCGGTCGCCGCCCTGGCCACCCGGTACTTCAGCGAGGGCGGCGATGGAGACCAGCTCCTCGTCCGGCTGGTCCAGCGGCTGACGCTTCTGCATCGGCTACGGATCGAAATGGACCAGGGAAAGTCGTTCGACGCAGCCTGCCAGGCGCTCTTCGTCCGGCTGCCGCCGGCGGCGAAGCGGGCGCTTGCCCGTCAGGCGGAGCGCTGGACGTCCGAATTGCTCGCCCAGCGGCTGCCCGCGGTGCGCGCCGCCAGCGCCAACGTCCGCACCGACCCGCGTCTGGCCGAAAGCCTCGCGACTCGCACGCTCTGGGGGCTGGCCTCCCGTCGCGCGCGGTAAGGCTGAGGCTTGCCCTCGCCTGCGGGAGCTTATGGGAGAAGGCGGCGCCGTGGGCGCTCGGAAGAACGTCCGTCTTTCGACAGGCTATGGCCGCCGGATGAGGGTCAGCGCGCCGGCTGACAGAGGCGACGGCAGAAATCGTCGAGCTGTTCGAAATCGCGGAAGGCGACGCGGATGTCGCCGCTTTCGCCGGTGTGGCGGATCGTCACTTTCGCCCCGAGCGCCAGGGCGAGCTTGTCCTGCAAGGCGAGCGTGTCGGCATCGACTTTCGCGGGCGGCTTGCGGCCCCGCGCGGTCTTGCCGGCGTTCTCGCCCATGCGTTCGATGTCGCGAACGGTGAGCCCCTCGGCGACGACGCGGTCGGCGATCGCGTCCGGTTGAGCCACCGCCAGCAGCGCGCGGCCGTGTCCGGCCGAGATGTCTCCCCGGGCCAGCAGCGTCCTCGTGTGCTCGGGAAGATTGTTGAGGCGCAGCGTGTTGGCGATGTGGCTGCGGCTCTTGCCGACGACGCGGGCGATGTCGCCGTGCGAATAGCCGTAGTCGGCGCCGAGCTGGCCGTAGCCCGCAGCTTCCTCGAGGGCGTTGAGATCGGCGCGCTGGACATTCTCGACGATGGCGAGTTCGAGCGCCTCGCGGTCGCCGACGTCGGCGACGATGATCGGAATTTCGTGCTGTCCGGCCCGCTGGGCGGCGCGCCACCGCCGTTCGCCGGCGATGATCTCGTAGGCGTCGGCGACGCGCGGGATCGGCCGCACCAGCACAGGCTGGATGACGCCGCGCTCGCGGATCGACGCCGCGAGCTCCTCGAGCTCTGCGTCGTCGAAGCGCTTGCGCGGGTTGCGCGGATTGGGGCGCAGGAATTCGATCGGCGCCTTGCGGACCCCGCTGCCGACTGCGGCGGCCTCGGGCGCATCCGCCGCGGCCCCGAGCAGGGCGGCCAGGCCGCGCCCGAGACGGGGCCGATGCTCAGTGCGGGCGGCGTCCTCGGCCATGGCTCGGCCCTCCTGATCGGTGTCGAGTAAACGCATTTTACGCTGCACGCCAGCGGCCTTCGCGCTGGATCACTTCCGACGCCAGCTTGAGATAGGCTTGGCTGCCGGCGCATTTGAGGTCGTAGAGCAGGGCGGGCTTGCCGTGCGAAGGCGCCTCGGAAATGCGGACGTTGCGTGGAATGACGGTGTCGTACACCTTGTCCCCCATATGGGCGCGCACGTCCGCCACCACCTGGCTGGCGAGGCTGTTGCGCGGATCGAACATGGTCAGGACGACGCCGTGCAGCTTGAGGGCCGGGTTCAGCGTGCGGCGAACCTGTTCGACCGTGGTCAGGAGTTGCGACAGGCCCTCGAGAGCGAAGAACTCGCATTGCAGAGGCACGACGACGGCGTCCGCCGCCGCGAGCGCGTTGATGGTCAGGAGATTGAGCGACGGCGGACAGTCGACAAGCACATAGGTGACTCGCTCCGGATCGTCGCCGAGCGAGGCGGAATAGACATCGAGCGCCTTGCGTAACTTGTATGAGCGGTCCTTCTCGCCGGCGATCTCCAGCTCGACGCCGAGCAGGTCCATGGTCGAGGGGACGATCAAGAGTCGCGGCACGGCGGTCGACATGACGACGTCGCGGAGCGTGCGTTCGCCGACCAGCATATCGTAGCTCGAAACGGAGCGGCTCTTGCGATCGATGCCGAGGCCGGTCGAGGCGTTCCCCTGGGGGTCGAGGTCGAGGATAAGGACACGCTCGCCGATCGCCGCCAGCGCCGTGCCGAGGTTGATCGCCGTCGTCGTCTTGCCGACGCCGCCCTTCTGATTCGCCATGGCAAGGACGCGCGGCCGCGCCACCAGCGCCGGGGCGGCTTCGGGAGAGGGGGTTGCGTCCATGAATCAGGCTTTCGGGCGCTGGCGAATCAGGAGGATCGCGGCATCCTTATCGACTACGCTCGGAACAATGTCGATCGCATAGGCGCTGGCGAGAGGCGTCTTCTCGAGCTGATCCGGCGCCGACCGGCCTCGCGGGAATACGCCGATCGCGCCCCGATCCAGCCAGACCCCGGCCAATGCGATCGTCGTCGACAGGGGGGCGAATGCCCGCGCCGTCACGGCGTCCACAGCTCCGACGCGGTCGGCGTCGAGGTCCTCGACGCGCATGGCATGAATTTGCGCTGCAGCGTCGGTCGCGCGGGCGACCTCACGCAGAAAGGCGCACTTCCGCCGGTCGCTTTCGATGCAATGGACGATTGCGCCCGGGACCTCGGCCAGCTGGATGGCGATCACCAGGCCGGGGAAGCCTGCGCCCGAACCCATATCGAGCCAGCGATTCGCCTGGGGAGCGAGGGCCGGAAGTTGGGCGCTGTCGGCGATGTGGCGGGTCCAGACGGAGGCGAAGGTCGTTTCGCCGACGAGGTTCGTCGCGCGCCGCCAGCGGCCGAGAAGCTCGACATAGAGATCGAGCCGCGCCGCTGTTTCACGTGAAACAGGGACGAGACGCAAGGCGGCGGCGCGGTCTCGGGCGAGGCGCTCGGCGTCATCGCCGGGCCTCGCCGCGCGGGTCACGCGACCCGGTCCGGGGTCCGGTCGGCGCGCCGCGCCGACCTGCGGGCATGCGCGGCGATGAGCGCCAGCGCGGCGGGCGTCACCCCCTCGATGCGGCCGGCCTGGCCGAGGCTGCGGGGGCGGACGGCGATGAACTTCTGCTGCAATTCGCTGGAAAGGCCGGAGATGCGGGCGTAGTCGAGATCGTCGGGCAGGGCCATGGCGTCCTCGCGCCGGTAGCGGGCGACGTCGTCGGCCTGCCGGTCGAGATAGACGGCGTATTTCGCGTCGGCCTCGAGGCGGGGGACGAGCCCGGCCGGGATCGTGGCGAATGCCGGCCAGACGCGGGCGAGCGCGGCGATCGGAAACTGCGGCTGGGCGGCGAGCTCGAAGGCCGAGCGGCGGGCGCCGTCCTGATTGACCACGAGCCCGTGCGCCTCGAGCGAAGGCGGCGTCGCCGTCGCCGCCTTCAGCATCGCCCGGGCGCGCTCCAGCCTGTCGCGCGTCTCCTGGAACGCCTGCGCCCGGTCGTGGCCGACGCAGCCGAGCGCCACGCCCTTCTCGGTCAGCCGCTCGTCCGCATTGTCGGCCCTCAGCGACAGCCGGTACTCGGCGCGCGAGGTGAACATGCGATAGGGTTCGCTGACGCCGTGGGTGGTGAGGTCGTCGACCATGACGCCGAGATAGGAATCGGCGCGGTCGAACATGGCGAGCGACAAGGATCCGGCCCGCCGCGCGGCGTTGATCCCAGCGAGCATCCCTTGCGCCGCCGCCTCCTCGTAGCCGGTCGTGCCGTTGATCTGCCCGGCGAGAAAGAGGCCGGTCAGCCGCCGCGCTTCCAGCGTGGGATCGAGGCCGCGCGGATCGATATAGTCGTATTCGATCGCATAGCCCGGCCGCACCATGCGCGCCCGCTCGAGGCCGGGAATGGTCGCGATCAGCGCCCGCTGCGTCTCCTCCGGCAGCGATGTCGAAATGCCGTTCGGATAGACGAGCGGATCGTCGACGCCCTCGGGCTCGAGGAAGATCTGATGGCTGTCGCGGTCGGCGAAGCGCATGACCTTGTCTTCGATCGAGGGACAGTAGCGTGGGCCGCGTCCGGAGATGGCGCCGGAATAGACCGCCGAGCGATGCGAATCGGCACGGACGAGGCGGTGCGTCTCGAGGGTCGTCCGGGTGATATGACACGGCAGTTGCGGCGCGGCGGGGGAGGTCGTGCGCCAGGAAAAGAACTCCGGCGGCTCGTCGCCGTGCTGGACCTCGAGCGAAGCCCAGTCGATCGTGCTCCTGTCGAGGCGGGGCGGCGTCCCGGTCTTGAGACGCGCGAGGGAAAAGCCGGCGGCCTCGAGGCTCAGCGCCAGCGAAATCGAAGCCGGATCGCCGAATCGCCCGGCGGGGGTGCGCGTCTCCCCGAGATGGATGACGCCGCGCAGGAAGGTGCCGGCGGTGATGACGACGGCGCGGCAGGGAAAAGCGCGGCCGTCGGCGAGCGCCACGCCCGTGACCGCCCCGGCGTCCGACAGGAGGCGGGCGGCTTCGCCTTCGACGACCGTGAGACCGGCCGTCTCGCCGACCAGCCCCTGCATGGCGCGCCGGTAAAGCGCGCGGTCGGCTTGCGCCCGCGGGCCCTGGACGGCCGGGCCCTTGCGGCGATTGAGGACGCGGAATTGGATGCCGGCCAAGTCCGCGGCGCGCGCCATCAAGCCGTCCAGCGCGTCGATCTCGCGCACGAGATGGCCTTTGCCAAGCCCGCCGACCGCCGGGTTGCACGACATTTCGCCGATGGTGGCGAACCGGTGGGTGACGAGCGCGGTCGCCGCGCCGCAACGCGCTGCAGCCGCGGCGGCCTCGCAGCCGGCATGTCCGCCGCCGATCACCACGACGTCGAAACCGGGCTCGGGCGCCTGTTTCACGTGAAACATGTCTTCAAACACCTACTTCCCGACGCAAAGCCGCGAAAAGATCTCTCCGAGAACGTCCTCG
This sequence comes from uncultured Alphaproteobacteria bacterium, assembly GCA_963820795.1. Lineage (GTDB taxonomy): Bacteria > Pseudomonadota > Alphaproteobacteria > Rhizobiales > Beijerinckiaceae > Roseiarcus. The sequence continues at coordinate 114,277 of CAWGBJ010000008.1, read as the reverse complement.
ACGCCGATCCGACCGACCACCCGGTCGAGGGCCGCCGCGGCGCGACGCAAATCCTCGGCGATCAGCTCCGCCTCGGCCGCTTCCGGCGCCAGCGCCGAAGATAGCGCCTCGCGCGCCTCCTGGAAGGCCTGCCGATGCCGTTCCAGGGTCAAAACCGCGGGTTCGGCCGACGCCATGCGCTCTTCGGCCAGATCGGCAATGGCGTCAAGCAGCTTGTCGATCCCCTCGCCGGTCCGCGCCGAAATGGCGAACGGCGCGGTTTCCGCCGGGTCCGGCCGGGTCCGGTCGACCTTGGTTCGGACGCGAATCGCCTGCTCCCCCGGCAGCGGCGCCGCCGCGCCGTCGCCGTCATCGAGCCAGAGCGTCAGATCCGCATGGCGGGCGCGCCGCACCGCCCGTTCGACGCCTTCGCGCTCGACCGGATCATCGGCGTCGCGAATGCCGGCTGTGTCAACCAGCGTGACCGGCAGGCCGCGCAAGTCGAGAAAGACTTCGATCAGATCGCGCGTCGTCCCGGCGAAGGGCGAGGTGATCGCCACGTCGCGGCCGGCCATCGCATTCATCAGCGTCGATTTGCCGACATTGGGTGCGCCGGCAATGACGACGACGAAGCCCTCGCGCAGTCTCGCGGCGGCCGAGGCGCCGGCAAGCGCCCGATCGACTCGTTCGAGCGCTTCGCCCACAGCCATTTTCACCGTTGCGAGCGTCAGGCCGTCGGCGTCCTCGACATCGGAGAAATCGATCTGCGCCTCGAGGACGGCCATCGCGCCGAGCAGCGTCTGTCGAATTGCCTCGCACTCGCGCCTGAGCGCGCCGCCGGCGATCCGTTGCGCCTGACGGCGCTGCGCCTCGGTCTCCGCATCGACCAGGTCCGCGAGGCCCTCGACCTCAGAGAGATCGATCCTGCCGTTCAGAAACGCGCGCCAGGCGAACTCCCCGGCCTCGGCCGGACGCAGGCCGGGAATTTCGGCCAGCGCCCGCGCCGTCGCGGCGATCACGGCCCGGCCGCCGGTCACCCCGATCTCGACCAGATCCTCGCCGGTGAAGCTCCCGGGCGCTGCGAAGCGGGTGATCAGGGCCCGCTCGATCGGTTCACTCGAAGACGGGCGCCGCAGGGCGGCGAGAACGGCGCGGCGCGCCGGGAATTTCGCCCCGGGCGCCAGCGTCGCGAGGGCCTCGGCGCATCCCGGCCCGGAGATGCGAAAAACGGCGATGGCAGCCTTCCCAGCCCCGGAGGCCAAGGCGAAAATCGTATCGCGGTCGCTCGGAAACACGGGGGGTCAGACCGCCTTTGTCCGCTGCCCGGATCGGCCCCGCGACCCGCTATTTCCACTCTGGCGTGCAAACCACGTATTGGTCCGCCACCGCCTCGTGGTCGCCCTCCTTCTCCCGCTGGAAATAGAGATAGCAGATGCTAAGGCCTCCGTTGCGATAATTGACGCGAAAGACGCCTCCTTCCTGCTCGTGGCGGGTGGCGACCAAGCCGTAGTCGCCCGGCTCCTGCTTCGTTGCGCCGTCGCCGCCGCGATAACAGCTGGTGACGCCAAATGCCCCGGGCCCGACGTCGGTCCGCCCGGGGTTGTGGGCGAACTGGCAGGCGACGACGTCGCCTGTCAGCTTGTCGAGACGGTAGACCAGCGAGAGATTGATCTGCGGCGCGGCCAGAAATTCGTACTGGCCGGCAAGCGCCGCCGACGCCGCCGCCATCGCCGCGCCCAGGACTGCCGCTCTTGCCCACATATCGCCTGCCTCCGAACACCGAATCAGCGGAGACGAAGCTTAGCCGAGAGCGGCGCAAACCGGCAGGGCGCCGCGAAAGCTTCAGGCGGTCAGGACTTCCTTCGAGGCGACGGTCGAATCGGCATTGAGGCGGTAGACCAGCGGCACGCCCGTCGCGATTTCCATGGCCGGAATGGTGGCGGGCGTGAGCCGATCGAGCACCATCACCAGCGCCCGCAGGCTGTTGCCGTGCGCCGAGACCAGCACGCGCTTGCCGCCGAGCACCGCGGGCAAAATGTTCTGGCAATAATAGGGGAGGGCGCGGGCGACCGTGTCCTTCAGGCTCTCGCCTCCGGGCGGCTGGACGTCGTAGCTCCGGCGCCACTTGTGAACCTGCTCCTCGCCCCACTTCTTGCGCGCATCGTCCTTGTTGAGCCCAACAAGGTCGCCGTAGTCGCGCTCGTTCAGCGCCTGGTCGCGCATTTCGGGGAGGCCCTTCTGGCCCATTTCGGCGAGCGTCAGCGCCAGCGTGTGCTGCGCCCGGATGAGGGCGGAGGTGAAGGCCAGGTCGAACACCAGGCCGTGGGCCTTCATCCGTCGCCCGGCTTCCTTGGCTTCTTCGACGCCGGTCGGGCTCAGGTCGACGTCGCGCCAGCCGGTAAACAGGTTCTTGAGGTTCCATTCGCTCTGGCCGTGGCGCAGCAGCACGAGCAGGCGTTCAGCGTCGGACATCGCTCTCACCCGGTTGGAGGATTGACTGGCCTCTAAACCACGGGCTCGCGGCGGCGCCAACTGCAAAACGAGCCGCGCCAGGCGAACGGGCGCCGTGGATCTGGCGTCGGGCGGCAGGGGCCAGCGCCGGGTGCAGCGGCACGAGCCTCGGCCGGGGTACCGAGCGCGCCGCGACTGGCCGGTAGACCTGCTTGACCGCCTCGACGATGTGAACGCCGGCGAAGGGCAGGCTCAGCGCCGCCCCGAGCCGTTCCACCGCGGGGGCCGAGCGGATGACGAACCGTCGGGCGATCGGAGGCGAATAGAGCGCCTCGCCCCAAAAGATCGGCGACAACAGGGCGCGTTGCAGGAGATCGCGCAACTGCGTCCTTGAGTAGGGCAGCCCGTGCCCATACGGCGTCGCGTCGGTGCGCGCCCAAATGCCGCGACGGGACGGAGCAACGATCAGCACGCGGCCCTCCGGCGCAACGATGCGCCAAGCTTCCTCCAACAGCGCCTCGGGCTGCGACGCCGTCTCCAGGGCGTGCGCGAGCAACAGCCGATCGATCGAGCCGTCGGGCAAAGGAAGCATTTGCGTCTCCACCAGGGCAGAAGCGCAGGCGCGCTCGTCAGGCCAGATCAGCACGCCTTGTTCGGCCGGCATCAGCGCGATGCAGCGCTCCGCCGTGTCGCGAAACCGTTCGATGTAAGGCGATCCATAGCCGAGCGCGGCGACAGCCAGCCCCGCCGCAGTCTCCCAACGGGCGCGGATGACCCGGCTCACAAGCCTGCGCGACACCTCCCCGAGAGGCGAGGCATAGAAGTTTTGCAAGTTTAGGACGTCGAGAGGCATTGCGACAGCCGATCCAGCGCCGGCGGACTTTGAACGACGGCGTCCAACTCCGCAATCCGCTCTGGAGCCTGGTCTCAAGCGCCTCCGCGGGTTGAGCCCATCCGGACGTTCCGTTATTCTCCGCTCTTGCGCTTTCCGCGGTCACGAGCCGGAATGGGATTTCGATCGCGGAATTCGTCGCGGCGAAGCGCGGAAATCAACCAGGAGCGTTCCGCCGATGACGACGACGGTCCATCAATTTCTTTGCCTGACCGACAATTATGGCGTCCTCTTGCATGATTCGACGACGGGGGCGACTGCCGCAATCGATGCGCCCGATGCGGACCCGATCCTGGCGGCTCTCGCCGAGCGCGGCTGGACGCTGACCGACGCGTTGATCACGCACCATCACGCCGATCACGTTCAGGGCATGCCAAAGCTCAAGGAACGCTTCCCCGCGGTCAAGGTCTGGGGACCGGCGAAAGAGGCCTCGCGCATACCCATTCTCGACGTGCTCGTCGCCGAAGGCGATGTCGCCCGGGTCGGGTCACTCGAAGCGCTGGTCATCGAAACGCCCGGTCACACGCTTGGGCATGTGGCTTATCATTTCGACCGCGACGCAATCGCCTTTTGTGGCGATACTTTGTTCTCGCTCGGATGCGGCAGGGCGTTCGAAACGCCTTATGCGGTGCTCTGGAGCTCGCTCATCAAGCTCGCCGCCCTCCCCGGAGAGACGCAGCTCTATTGCGGGCATGAATACACCGAGGCGAACGCCCGGTTCGCGCTGACCATCGAGCCGAATAACCCAGCGCTCGTCGCCCGCGCCGATGAGGTCCGCCGACTCCGGGCGGAAAAGCGCCCGACGCTACCGACGACGCTCGCGGCCGAACTCGCGACCAATCCGTTTCTACGCGCGGAAGAATCTTCGGTACAGGCTGCGGTCGGCATGCCAGGCGCCGACCCTGCCGCGGTATTCGCCGAAATCCGCTCGCGCAAGGATCGGTTCTGATTGCGCCTCAGTTCTTTTTTGCCAATGATTCCAGGCGCTTCTGCATGTCGGAGAGCTGGCTGCGCAATTCCTCGATATCGTCCGAGCAATTTCCCTTGTCCGAGGAATTGCCCTTCTTGGCGGCGCTCTCGGAAGCCGAAACTGCGCCGGCGAACGGCGAGAAAATCCCCAGCGCCTGATTGAAGGCCGCCAGGTTCTTCTGGGTCAGCTCCTGCAGCGCAGCAAAAGAACCGGCGGAGAAAGCCTCCGGGCCGAACATGCGGCTGGCCGCTTCGCGCATCGCCTGCTTCTCGCCGGTGAACCGGTCGATGGAGAATTCGAGGTAGCTCGGCAGGAGGGCCTGCATACTGTCGCCGTAAAAGCGGATCAGCTGCCGCAGGAAAGTCGTGGGAAGCAGAGACTGTCCTTCGATACCCTCCTGCTCAAAGATGATCTGGGTGAGGACAGAGCGGGTGATATCTTCGTTGCTCTTGGCGTCGAAAACGACGAAGTCTTCACCGCTCTTAACCATCTTGGCAAGGTCCGCCAGAGTTACGTAGGCGCTCGAAGCAGTATTGTAGAGCCGACGGTTGGCGTATTTCTTGATCGTCGTTGGAGCGGAGTTCGCCATGTCGATGCGGGTCTCGGGGGGCGCGGGGTCATTCGGACAACTCACGATAAGCGTTTTTTTTGCCGCCCGGAACATTTTTTTTGCAGCGCAATGCGCCGAAAGGCGGCCCGGTTTCGCCTTGTGGTCGATTTTGGCCGCGCGCGACGAAGTTTCGTCTATAGGATAGTGGCGCGTTCCGGAAGGGATCGTGTAGAAGCCACGCAACAATCGGGTCACGCACGTCAAGTCCGCAAGGGAGATACCTATGGCTGCCACAGACATTGTCATCGCCAGCGCAAAGCGAACGCCGGTCGGCTCATTCAACGGCGCCTTCGGCTCGACGCCGGCGCATGAGCTCGGAGCGATCGCCATCACCGCGGCGCTCGGCGCCGCCAAGGTCGAGCCGAGCGAGGTCGACGAAATCATCCTGGGGCAGATTCTCACCGCGGATCAGGGGCAGAATCCCGCGCGGCAGGCCGCGATGAAGGCTGGAATCCCGCAGGAAAAGACGGCGTTCGGAGTCAATCAGCTGTGCGGCAGCGGTTTGCGCTCGGTTGCGCTCGGCATGCAGCAGATCGCCAACGGCGACGCCAACATCATCGTCGCCGGCGGGCAGGAGTCGATGTCGCTCGCGCCGCACGCCGCCTATCTTCGCAGCGGCGTCAAGATGGGCGAACTGAAGCTGCAGGACACGATGCTGCGCGACGGTCTCATCGACGCGTTCCACGGCTATCACATGGGCATGACCGCGGAAAACGTTGCGACCAAATGGCAGATCAGCCGTGAAGAGCAGGATCGCTTCGCCGTCGGTTCGCAAAACAAGGCGGAGGCGGCGCAGAAGGCCGGGCGCTTCAAAGATGAGATCGTTCCCGTCACCGTCTCCACCCGCAAGGGCGATGTGGTGACCGCCGACGACGAGTTTATCCGGGCGGGCGCTACATACGAGGCGATGGCCAAGCTCCGGCCGGCGTTTTCCAAGGACGGAACGGTCACGGCCGCCAACGCCTCGGGCATCAACGACGGCGCTGCTGCGCTGGTCGTCATGAGCGCTGCGGAAGCGTCGCGGCGCGGCCTCACGCCGATGGCGCGCATCGTCTCCTGGGCGACGGCGGGCGTCGATCCGGCGATCATGGGGACGGGTCCGATCCCGGCTTCGCGCAAGGCGCTGCAGAAAGCCGGCTGGACGGTCAAGGACCTCGAACTCGTCGAAGCGAACGAGGCGTTCGCGGCGCAGGCGCTCGCCGTCAACAAGGATCTCGGCTGGGACCCGGCGATCGTCAACGTCAACGGCGGCGCGATCGCCATCGGCCATCCGATCGGCGCCTCCGGTGCGCGGGTTCTGACGACGCTCCTGCATGAAATGGCTCGGCGGAACGTCAAGCGGGGCCTGGCGACGCTGTGCATCGGCGGCGGCATGGGCATCGCCATGACGGTCGAGCGCTAAGGGGTTTTTTACGCCGCCGCTCGCTTTAGGGCGAGCGGCGCAACGAAAATCGTCAAGGGAGGGAACATGGCCAGAGTTGCAGTGGTCACCGGAGGCACGCGCGGCATTGGAGCCGCGGTTTCAAAAGCGTTGAAAGCGGCCGGCTGCGAGGTCGCTGCGACGTACCACGCGAACGACGAAGCGGCGGAAAAATTCAAAGCAGAAACCGGCGTTCACGTGTACAAATGGAACGTGGCGAATTACGAGGAGTGCGCTGCCGGCTTGGGCAAGGTGCACAAGGACGTCGGACCGGTCGACATTCTCGTCAACAATGCCGGCGTCACCAAGGACGGAATGTTCCACAAGATGACGCCGGACCAATGGTACGGCGTCATCAACACCAATCTGAACTCCCTGTTCAACATGTGCAGACCGGTGATCGAGGGCATGCGCGAGCGGGGTTTTGGCCGCATCATCACGATTTCCTCCGTCAACGGCCAAAAAGGGCAGATGGGCCAAACCAACTACTCGGCGTCGAAGGCAGGCGAGCTTGGCTTCACCAAGGCGCTGGCTCTGGAAAACGCCAACAAGGGCGTCACCGTCAATGCCATCTGCCCCGGCTATATCGCGACTGAAATGGTGAAGGCGGTGCCGAAAGACGTGCTCGAGAAAGCCATCCTGCCGCAGATCCCGCTGCGGAGACTGGGCGAGCCGGAGGAGATCGCCCGCTGTGTCGCATTCCTCGCCTCGGACGACGCTGGCTTCATCACCGGGTCGACGCTGTCAGCGAACGGCGGCCAGTTCATGATCTGACGAAAAAAGCCGCCCGGCGCGGATGGATGCCGGGCGGCCGGACCGACGTTTCGGCCTAAAGACGGCCTTACGCCGCCTCTTCGATCTCGTTTTCCCGCGTCTCGCCGGGTTCGCCGGCCGCCTTGCCGGCGCGGTTCTGGTTCTTCTGCAGCTGCGCCTCGACCGCCTTGAGAGCGTCGATCTCGTTCGATTTCTGCACCGCGGCGATTTCGCGCACCATCCGGTCCAGCGCCGCCTCGTAGAGCTGACGCTCTGAGTAGGACTGTTCCGGCTGAGCGTCCGAACGGTAGAGATCGCGGACGACCTCGGCGATCGCGTTGATGTCCCCAGAGTTGATTTTCGACTCGTACTCCTGCGCGCGCCGCGACCACATGGTCCGCTTGATGCGCGCACGGCCGGTCAAGATCTCGAGCGACCGCTTCGCCGCCTCCGGATCGGAAATCTTTCTCATCCCGACGCCAGCCACCTTGGCTGTCGGAACGCGCAGCGTCATCTTGTCCTTGACGAAACTGATGACAAACAGCTCGAGCCTGAAGCCAGCAACTTCCTGCTCCTCGATCGCGACAATCTGTCCGACCCCGTGCGCAGGATAGACCACAAACTCGTTGAGCTTGAATCCCTGACGTTGCGATGCGGGCTTCCCGGGCCTCGGCGCGTCGTCGCGCGAAACCGGCTTGGCGTCCTTGACGGCGACAGGCGGCGCCTTGCCCACAGCCCCTCCCGGCGCCGCAGTTGGCCCCCGCGCCGCAGTCGCGGTCGCTTTTGCGCCAGGCGCGCTCTGTGCTTCCGTTCGTTCGTCGGGTCTGGATGACAATTTCGCTTCCACCTGTTTTGAACTTGGGTTCACGGCCGCAGAGCCGGTCGTCGGACTCCGCGATGGCTTCGCCGCGACGCCGGAGGTCTTGGAGGCGACGGGCTTCTTCGTCTCGCTCTTCACGCGGCTTTCCGCAGCCCGCTTGGCGGCGCTCTTGGCGCTTTTCGCCAATGCAAGCTTGGCGCCAGCGGTTTTGACCGCCGCGCGCTTCCGCCCGCTGCGATTGCGGGCAGTCTTCGCGGCCTTCGCCGCCTTCGCTTTCGCGGCCGGCGCCGTCCGAGACACAGCCTTGGCTTTCGCCGCTGGCCGCTTTCGGCGGACGACAGAACTTGCCGCGCGCTTTCGCGTGGCGCGGGTCCGAGGAGCCGTTCTTGGTTTCGCGCTGGTTGGCTTCGCGACTTTTCTCGTCGACTTTTTACGCGCCGCCATTTCTTAACTCTCCACGCACGACCGGATCCTGGCGCTACTTTGTTCCGGTCGCGCCAACCCAATCCTGAAAAACTGCATCATCTCGGCAAGGAAGCGCCCGCCGATGCACGACGACCCGGCTCCTGCGCGATTAATAAGGCGTTTAGCACAAAATAGCCGAAAAATCAAAGAAGATACGCGGTCGCAGGCCTCGCAGACGACGGTTTTTTGTCGACCGCGCCGACCGAATGCGTCCCGCTCAATCGCCCTGGCCAGGATTGGGGGAGAAGAATTGGGAGAGTTTGTCCGGCCGCCCGTCAAATTCCTTGGCGTCCGCAGGCGGCTCTCGCTTCGCAGTTATGTTCGGCCATACCTTGGCGTACTCGGCGTTCAGCTTGAGCCACCCGGCGAGATCCGGCTCTGTATCCGGTTTAATTGCTTCCGCTGGGCATTCGGGTTCGCAAACGCCACAGTCGATGCACTCGTCAGGATGGATGACGAGCATGTTCTCTCCTTCGTAGAAGCAATCCACCGGACACACTTCTACGCAGTCCATATACTTGCATTTAATGCAATTGTCGACAACCACATATGTCATCGATGTTCCTCTTTGGCGCCGGTTTCTCCGCAGGCTCTCTTCTTGCCGAGCGCCGGGCCTAAGTCCGGTTCTTTCCCTGCATCTCGAGCAGCGGTCTCAATTCGAGAAGCTTGGCGAAAGGCGAATTCGGATCGACCGGCTGCGGCTGGGCGACTGCGGCCGGCTTGGGGCGGGCCATAGCACGATTCCGCGCCGAATCGCGACGCTTTTCGTCTGGACGAGGACTTTCGGAACGTACCGGCCCCGAAGCCGCGCCGGCTTCCTGCCCGGCAGTGTCCCGGTCAAACTGCCGCCTCTTGCGGATCGCCTCCTTCGGGCGAAACGACGGCCGAGCGGTGTTAGGCGCTTCTTCCTTGGCCGGCGTCTGGGCGGACGCCGCCGCTTCCCGCCTTTCAGTCCTGACTCGGTCGCGTCGGGGATCCCGGGTCGGTCGCGGCCGGCGCGCGGGCCGCCAGAGGGTGACCGTCTCGTCCTCCACGTCCGCCGATGCGTCGGCTTTCGCAGTCTCGGCGGGCGCCGGCGGAGCTTCCGGCTCCTCCGAGGAAGCCGGCTCCGTGACTGTCAAGGGCGCTGCCTCGGCCCCGGGTTCGAGCGGCGGGAGCGGCGCTTCCACAAGCGATTGGTCGGCGGCCTGTTTCGGCGGCTCCTCGTCGTCGGCCGACCGCTCGGTCTGAGCTGGCGCGGCCTCGCCGGCCGCGTGATCGGTCTGAGCCGGCGTGGCCTCGGGCGGCGCATCTGCGGTGGCGCCGGCCGCCTGATCGGTTTGAGCCGGCGTCGCCTCGGGCGCGGCCTCGGCGGCGTCGCCGCCCGCCTGATCGGTCTGAGCCGGCGTGGCCTCGGGCGGCGCATCTTCGGCGTCGCCGGCCGATTGATCGGCTTGAGTCGGCCCGCCCTCCTGGGCCGCGTCCGCGGCGGACGTCTCGAGGCTCGCTTCGGCGGAAGCTTCCGGCCCCGTCTCGGCCGGGACGGGCGCCTTGGCAAGTTCACTGCGCTTGATCTCAAAGCTCTCGAATCCGAGAGACCGCAGAATCGAGAAAAAGCTCTCTCCAGAGCACCCTGTCAGCGACGTCATTTGCCCATTAACCGCGAAGCCGCCGGGCGTCACGCGGGCTCGCCCCGCCGTGGGCTGAACGAACGCCGCGCGGATCATGTCAGCAAGCCGCTCGACAATGTCGACCCGCACGACGCGCTCGCCGCACGGACGAAAGCCCGCGACGCGATAACCGTCCCTCGGAATGCGGGGGTCTGCCGGGAGCGAGGTCCGGCCAGAGCTTGCCATCGGAAGCAGGCCCTGGGCAAGCGCGTCCGCGTCCGCCCCTGGCGTTTGCAATCCCCACAATTGCAGGGCGAGCGCGCGAGCCGCCGGCTTCAGCGCCGTCGGAACGTAGATGTAATAGGCCCCGAACCGGACGCCGTGCTTTCGCAGAGCGGCCCGCGAATCCTGATCGAGCGCCTTGACCTGATTGCGAACATGGTCCCGCTCCAGCACGCCGAGCGCTCTCGTCAGCTTCTCGCCGAGATCGCGGACGGGCTGCAAATCGTGCTGCAGCTCCCGGAGCGCGAAAAGCGGCCCGAGGAGTCGCCGGCTCAGCGCTCCGAGCCAGAGCTCGAGCCGGGCGACGACCGTCTCCCGCGAGGCGTCGGGCAATCGGCTGTCGGCGAGAAGTACGGCGCCAGGCGAGAGCAGGTCCGAACCGCGCGCGAGCTTCGCCACCGGATCGCCCAGCCAGCGGATGACGCCGTCGTTGGCGAGCACGATCGACGCGTCGACCGCCTGGTGGAAGCGGGCGGCGCGCGTCTCGAGCTCCAAGGTGAGAGCGTCACGCCAGGCGGCGTTCGCTTCCTCGCTGTCGGCGCTTGGCTCGGCGCCCACGATCTGCAGCCCTTGAAGAACGGAAAAATCGTGCGCCCGCTGAATTTGCTCCGCCGGCTCGCCCTCGCGGTCGACGGACATCGGGTTCCCGTTGTTCATTACGGATCCTGCAATTCCATGCGCCAGAACGGGTGGTCCACCGTCGCACGCCTGACCTCGACGCCGAAATCCTTTATCGGACGCGCGGCACGCTGCCAATGCCCTCGAGGATCTGCGAAGCCGGCCGTGGGTCGGCCCGCTCCCGGTCTTCAACAGCACACGCGGCGGGCGGCTCGCCCGATCGGACCGAGCGAGCCTGAAACGCGTCGAGAGGCTGGAGGTGTTCCAGCGCCCGCCGCCTTTCGCCTCAGCCGGGCCTCAGAGAGAACCGCTTCGGGTCGATTTGACCTCGCTCGCCACGCAGGCGGGGAGCAACCGCTATTGCGTACGGCCGACGGCCTTCGGACAGCAGCTGCCCGCGGAGGGTCACTGGCATGAGACCGGCATAAGCGCGCCGATTGCGTATAACCCAAAGGCGTCATCCAATCGGACCGGATTCTGCTAGCCGTTTTGATTCGATAATTTTTCTGCGACAATTGCTTCGAGACAATCGGAATTCATATACAATCACGTCATGAGTTCCAGAATCCTCCGTCGTCATCATCATTGAACGAACCTGCTCCTTCGGCGCAGGAGGAAAGGGGCTGAGGTGAAGCCTCCCGTCTGAGAGGATGTGATCGTCACATCCACCCCCTCTCATGACAGGAGGCCCCCGATGGCCACGACGAGCCCTCTTCGCCAGCGCATGATCGAAGACATGATGATCCGCAACCTTTCGCGGGCGACGCAGCAATCATACATCTACGCGGTCGCGAGGTTCAGCCGCCATTTTAACTCATCCCCAGATCGTCTCGGCATGGAGGAGGTCCGTGCCTACCAACTGCATCTCGTCGCAAAGAACCATTCGTGGTCGCACATCAACCAAGTCGCATGCGCCTTGCGGTTCTTCTATGGCGTTACCCTGGGACAGAAGGAGGCCTTCGAACGGATCGTTTTCGGCAGAGAGCCTGAGAAGCTTCCGGCGGTCCTGAATGCCGAGGAAGTCGTACGCTTTCTGGAAGCGGTTGAGGGATTGCGCAATCGTATCGCGCTGACCACTGCTTATGCTGCAGGCTTGCGGGTCAGGGAAGTCACGCGTCTGAGGATCGCCTCGATCGACAGCACACGGATGCTGATCCACATCGAGATGGGCAAAGGCGGCAAGGAACGATACGCCATGCTGTCGCCGCGCCTTCTCTACATTCTCCGCACCTATTGGCGGCGAGCGCGACCAAGTGTCTGGCTGTTCCAGGGCCAGGAACCCGGCAATCATGTGAGCGCGGGCGCCTTGCAGGACGCTTGCCGCAGGGCGCGAAAGCAAGCCAGGATCGACAAGCCCGTCACCGCGCATACGTTGCGGCACAGTTTCGCCACCCATCTCCTGGAGGCTGGCGTCGACATTCGCATCATTCAGGCGTTGCTCGGCCATGCCGACCTGTCTTCGACGACGCGCTATGCACATGTCGCCACGAACCTGATCGCCAGCACGCCGTGCCCCTTCGATCAACTCTCATGCCAGTTGATCCCGCCTGAATAGCCGGCGCGCATGCGTTCGAAGCTGGAGGTGGCGGACATTTTCCGCCGCCACGGCGACACGTTTCGCGCTGCGCAGGGCAACCGGCTCTCCCTCGATCAACGCAAGGTCATGGCCGCGATCGAGGCATGCCGAACGTCGGCGCTCGGCGGTCATGTCGAGCGCTGCGAGGATTGCGGCGAGATCCGCGTCGCCTACAATTCCTGCCGCGATAGGCATTGCCCGAAGTGCCAGGGTCTGGCGCGCCTCCAATGGCTTGCAGATCGCCGCGCCGAACTGCTGCCCGTTGCCTATTTCCATGTCGTCTTCACCGTGCCGGCGCCAATCGCGGCGATCGCTCTCCAGAACAAGGCGCTCGTCTACGACATCCTGTTCAAGGCGGCCGCCCAGACGATCCGGGTCATCGCTGCCGACCCAAAACATCTCGGCGCCGAGACCGGCATGATCGCGATCCTGCACACATGGGGGCAGACCCTCACCCATCATCCCCATGTTCACTGCATCGTGCCGGGCGGCGGCCTCGGACCGGACGGGCGCTGGGTCGCTAGCAAGCCGAACTTCTTTCTCCCCGTTCATGTTCTCTCGCGCTGCTATCGTCGCCTGTTTCTCGAACGTTTGCGAACGGCGTTCGCCGCCGGCGGCCTGACGTTTCACGGCGAACTCGCACGACTGCACGACCCCGCCGAGTTCGCGCAATATCTCAAACCGCTGACGAATATCCCCTGGGTCGTCTTCGCCAAACGTCCTTTCGCCGGCCCCTCACAGATCCTCGATTATCTCGGTCGCTACACGCATCGCGTCGCCATCGCCAACGGCCGTCTTCTCGATTGCCATAATCGCCGCGTCAGCTTTCGGTGGAACGATTATCGCGCCCAAAACAAGTCCAAGGCGATGACGTTGGACGCCAACGAGTTCATGCGCCGCTTTCTCATGCACGTCTTGCCCAAGGGCTTCCGCCGCATTCGCCACTTCGGCTTCCTCGCCAACGCTTGCTGCGTCCAAAAGCTCGCTCGAATTCGCACCGCGCTCGACGTTCCCAATCCCGAGCCACGCGTCAAACCCAAAGACTACCGCGAGCGTTATGCGCTGCTCACCGGCAAGCGCCCCGACATTTGCCCTTGTTGCGGCGGTCGCATGGTCGACGTGGATTCACGGCCGCCCCGTTCGCCCCCACGTCCAAAGCCACGATGTGACAGCTCATGACGCCAAGCTCGCCAACCATGTCTTCGCGTCCAACCAGTGTTGACATGCGCGCGATCCAGCGTTGCACGTCGGCAAGCTCGCACATTGTTGACCGCCGACGACAATGTCGGCCCATAAACCCAGCAAAGATCGTCGTCGAGCATCCAAGCTTCGCGACTATCGCGCTCCGAACCTTCTCAAGAGTGTCGCCCACGCCCGCGCCGCCCGCTGCGAGCGCCGCGCTCAACGCACCTCACGAACGACCAACGCCCATAGGTCGCGGCTAACGACCCCGCAGCTTCGTTCAATCCGGCTTCAAATAGGTCCCGCTTCATCACCCGCGGTAGGCTCTTGCGACGCGGGACCTATTTGAACCCTCAGGCATTGCGTTGAACGTCGCGTAATTCGACTGGACGCGGTTGCCTGAACGGACGCGCCTGAAATTTCTTTTCTCACTTTTTTCCGCAACTCGCAGGTGATGACGACGGCTCCCGGGCCGTCAGGCCAGGCCCGGCCCGCAAATGACACCCTGATTATCTATACTTATATGTTATACAAACTATCCTATAGATTTTCGCCGTGTATTATGCTACATGCTCCCTAACGCGGCGCCCGGGGCGCCGTCTGAGTGATCCGATGCCCGATGTCATCACCGCCAACCGCCTTGCGGATGGCGTCGTCGTTTTTCAGACAGCGGACGACGGCTGGAGCGAGGACTTCAATCGGTCCGCGGTCCGGCCGGAGGCCGCGGCGACAGCTGCGGCGCTCGCCCGGGCCAAGCAGGACGAAGCGGATAACCTCGTCGTCGAGCCCTATGCGGTCCCGGTCGAGCTGCGCAACGGCGGCGTGGCGCCAAAGGCGTTGCGCGAGGCGATCCGCGCCGCGGGGCCGACCAACCGGCGCGATCTCGGCAAGCAGGCGCACGGGCTCGCGCCGCACACCGGCCCAACGGCGGTGGTGGAGGCTGAACATGTATCGCTATGACGATTTCGATTCCGCCTTCGTCGCCGCGCGCGTCGAGCAGTTCCGCGACCAGGTGTCGCGCCGCCTTTCCGGCGAACTGACCGAGGAGCAGTTCCGGCCGCATCGGCTGATGAACGGGCTCTATCTGCAGCTCCATTCCTACATGCTCCGGATCGCGGTGCCCTACGGCACGCTGAACTCGCGCCAAGTGCGCAAGCTCGCCGAGATCGCCCGCACTTACGACCGCGGCTACGGCCATTTCACCACCCGGCAGAACATCCAGTTCAACTGGCCGGCGTTGAAAGACACGCCCGACATTCTCGCCGAGCTCTCCAGCGTCGAGATGCACGCGATCCAGACCTCCGGCAATTGCATCCGCAACATCACCGCCGATCACTACGCCGGCGTCGCGCATGACGAGATCGCCGATCCGAGGCCCTATGCCGAGATCCTGCGGCAATGGTCGTCGCTCCATCCCGAATTCTCGTTCCTGCCGCGCAAATTCAAGATCGCCATCAACGGCGCGACGCATGACCGCGCGGTCGTCCAGGCGCATGACATCGGCCTGCAGGTCGTCAAGAACGACCAGGGCGAGATGGGCTTTGCCGTCTATGTCGGCGGCGGGCTCGGCCGGACGCCGTTTATCGGCCGGAGGGTGCGCGAGTTCCTGCCCGAGCGCGATCTCCTCGCCTATGTCGAGGCGATCCTGCGCGTCTACAATCTCGAAGGCCGGCGTGACAACAAGTTCAAGGCGCGCATCAAGATCCTCCTGCACGAGAAGAGCCTCGAGACGCTGCGGCAGGAGATCGAGGCGGAGTTCGCCGCGCGCGACCCGGCCGCGCTCGATTTGCCGCCGGAGCAAGTCGCCCGCTTCGCCGCCTACTTCGCCCCGCCCGAACTCGAGCCGAAGAAGCCGATCAGCGACCGGGTCGAGCGCCGCAAGGGCAAGGACCAGCGCTTCGCCAGCTTCCTTGACTCGAACGTCGTAGCCCATAAGACGCCGGGCTACGTCGTCGTCACCGTCTCGTTGAAAGCCATCGGCGCGCCCCCGGGCGACGCCAGCGCCGACCAGATGGACGCGGTCGCCGATCTCGCCGAGGACTATTCGCACGACGAGATCCGCGTCTCGCATGAGCAGAACCTGATCCTGCCGCATGTCGCGCTGGACGATCTGCCGGCGGTCTACGACCGGCTCGCGTCGGTCGCTCTCGCCACCCCGAACGCCGGGACGATCAGCGACATCATCGCCTGCCCGGGGCTCGACTATTGCGCGCTGGCGACCGCGCGCTCGATTCCGGTCGCCCAGCGCATCGCCGAGAAATTCGGCGACGGGGCGCGGGCGAAGAGCATCGGTCCGTTGAAGATCAAGATCTCCGGCTGCATCAACGCCTGCGGCCATCACCACGTCGGCCACATCGGCATCCTCGGGCTCGAGCGCGCCGGCGAGGAGACCTACCAGATCACCCTCGGCGGCTCGGCCGACGAACAGGCGGCAATCGGCCAGATCACCGGCCCCGGCTTCAGTTCGGAGAACATCGTCGGGGCAGTCGAGACGATCGTTCAGACCTACATGGAGCTCAGACAAGGCGAGGGCGAGACCTTTCTCGACGCCTTTCGCCGCGTCGGCCTCGCGCCATTCAAGGAAGCGCTCTACGAGCGAAGCGCCGGATCGGACATCTAGTGGCCCGTGTCGGACAAATTCGAGGCGTTCTCCTTCCCCCTTTCTGGGCCCCTTGTGGGGGAAGGCAGGGTTGGGGGGTCGCGCCAATCCTGCGAGTCTCGGGCCTCCCGCATCCCCACGAGACGTCGGCGCGACCCCCCTTCCTAGCCCTCCCCCACAAGGGGGAGGGAATGCCGCTGCCCTTCGATTTTGCTGACGCAGGTCACTAGATGAGCGCCCATGACGTCAAGCTGTTCGGCGACCAGATCGCTGCCTCGCGGCTCGAAAGCCGCTTCGCCCGCCTGAAGGCAAGCTCGCTGATGCGGCTGGTGATCGAGGACCTCTATCCCGGTCGCGTCGCGCTCGTCTCGAGCTTCGGCGCGGACGCCGCGGCGCTCCTGCACATGGCTTCGCGCATCGACAGACATGTTCCCGTCATCTTCGTCGACACCGGCCAGCATTTTCCCGAGACAATCGCCTATCGCGACGAGCTTTGCGCGC
Organism: uncultured Alphaproteobacteria bacterium; assembly: GCA_963820795.1. Lineage (GTDB taxonomy): Bacteria > Pseudomonadota > Alphaproteobacteria > Rhizobiales > Beijerinckiaceae > Roseiarcus. The sequence continues at coordinate 97,570 of CAWGBJ010000008.1, read as the reverse complement.
GGCTAGGCCTCACGAACGTGATCCTCGCCGAGCCGGACGCCGGGACGATCGCCGAGGAGGATCCGGAGAAGTTTCTCTTCGCCAGCGATCCCGATCGCTGCTGCGAGATCCGCAAGGTTCGCCCGCTCGCCGAGGCGATTGCTGGCTATGACGCCTGGATCACCGGACGCAAGGGCTTCCAGAGCGCGCAACGCGCGACCCTGCCGCTGTTCGAAGCCGAAGGCGATCGGGTCAAGGTCAATCCGCTGGTCGGCTGGAGCGCGAGCGATGTGCTGGCCTACATCGCCGAGGCCGGACTGCCCCGCCATCCGCTCGTCGCCAAGGGCTTCCCCTCGATCGGCTGCCTGCCCTGCACGAGCGCGGTCAGGCCGGGCGAGGACGAGCGGGCGGGACGCTGGCGCGGCCGCGGCAAGACCGAATGCGGCATCCATGTCGGAGCGCTCGACGCGGGAGCGGACATCTGATGGCGCTCTGGCGCCGCGACGGCTTCGTCGAAGAGGCATGGACCGTTCTCGCCGACGACGCGCCTGTCCCGGCGGACGGCCGGATGGTGGTTTCGCTGAAGCGCTGGCTCGGCGAATGCGAGGCGCTGAAGGACCGGCGGGCGCCGCTCGGCGTCGCCGTCGAGGCGGGCGCCGACGCCCAGGCGCATCTCGCTGAACTCGCGGACCGGCCGCTGATCGCGCTCGCTTTCGCCAAATTCGCCGACGGCCGCGCGTTCTCCTATGCGCGCTTGCTGCGCGACCGCTTCGGTTTCCGCGGCGAATTGCGCGCCATCGGCGACGTGCTGATCGACGAAATCCCGCTCATGCTGCGCTGCGGCTTCAACTCCTTCGACGTGACCAACGCGCCGACCTTGCAGGCGCTGCACGACGGCCGCCTGCCAGGCCCGCCGATCCACTATCAGCCGAGCAGCGCCGGCGACGAGACTGCCGCGGGGGCGCGGCCGTGGCTGCGGGCCTCGACCGGGCGGCCCGCTTAAGGCCAAGATGTCTTGAGCGAATTGCGGCCCACGGCCCTCATCCTGCCCTTCGGGCCACCTTCTCCCGCAAGCGGTCGCAAGCGGGAGAAGGGACGCGCCCCCTCTCCCCAGGGCTGTGACCCTGCTGTGACCCGGGGGTTGCGGAGGAGGGCCGTGATGGGCCGGATCCGGATCGTTGGACAACCGATAAGACCTCAGTTCAAGGCGACGCGGTAGCTTGCTTCGGTCTTGGCAGCGACGTCGTCGAGCGTCACCGCCGGCGCCAATTCGATGAGCGCCATGCCGCGATAGCCGTGCTTGTCGATGGCGAAGACACCGAGGTCGGTGATGACGAGGTCGACGACCTTCGCGCCCGTCAGCGGCAGCGTGCAATGATGCAGGAGCTTCGGCCCGTCCTTGGCCGCGTGCTCCATCACCACGACGATGCGCTTGACGCCGGCGACGAGGTCCATCGCCCCGCCCATGCCCTTGACCATCTTGCCCGGGATCATCCAGTTCGCCAGATCGCCGGTCTCGGACACCTGCATGGCGCCGAGAATGGCCAGATCGATGTGGCCGCCACGGATCATGGCGAAGGAATCGGCGCTGGAGAAGAAGCTCGTCGTCGGCAGTTGCGTGACGGTCTGCTTTCCCGCGTTGATCAGGTCCGGGTCCTCCTCGCCCTCGAAGGGGAACGGGCCCATGCCGAGCATGCCGTTCTCGCTCTGCAGCTGCACGCTCATGCCTTCGGGAATGTAGTTCGACACCAGCGTCGGAATGCCGATGCCGAGATTGACGTAGAAGCCGTCTTTGAGTTCCTTGGCGGCGCGCGCCGCCATTTGATCGCGGGTCCAGGGCATTAAGCGTCTCCTTGGGCGTCCCCTAACGGTCAGGCCACGTCGCGCTTGCGCGTCGTCCGCTGCTCGATGCGCTTCTCGGCGGCTGGGACGTGAACAATGCGCTGCACGTAGATTCCGGGGGTGATGATGTGGTCGGGATCGATCTCGCCAGGCTCGACCAGATGCTCGACCTCGGCGATGGTGAGCCGCGCCGCCGTCGCCATCACCGGATTGAAGTTTCGCGCCGTCTTGCGGTAGACGAGATTGCCTTCCGTGTCGCCCTTCCAGGCATGGACGAGGGAGATGTCGGCGACAAGCCCGGTCTCCATGAGATAGGCCTCGTTGTTGAAGTCGCGGATCTCCTTGCCCTCGCCGACGATGGTGCCGACGCCGGTGCGGGTGAAGAAGGCCGGGATGCCGGCGCCGCCGGCGCGGATGCGCTCGGCCAGCGTCCCCTGCGGATTGAACTCGAGCTCGAGCTTGCCCGAAAGATAGAGGTTGGCGAAGATCTTGTTCTCGCCGACGTAGCTCGAGATCATCTTTTTGATCTGGCCGGTCTCGAGCAGGACGCCGAGGCCAATGCCGTCGACGCCGGCGTTGTTGGAGACGACGGTCAGATCCTTCGCGCCCGTCCGGCGCAAGGCTTCGATCAGCGTCTCGGGGATGCCGCAGAGGCCGAAGCCGCCGGCCATGATCATCATGCCGTCCCTGGCCGAGCCGGCGAGCGCCTCATCCGCGTTGGCGAAGACTTTTCTCATTCTGCATGTATCCCAGCGAAACGCTGGCCTAACTAGCCGCCCCGCCCCGCCCAAGCAAGCCTGATCGGCGGCTTATTGGCCGCCTATGAGCGCCGTCGTCGCGGCAGCGCCGATGGCGGCGGCGGCCGGGAGCGATTCACCACGAAGGGCACGAAGGGGGCGAGCGTTCGCTCGCAGTCCCTAAAGCGTCAGTTGGGCCGCGGTGTCGACACGGCCCCATCCCGGCGGCTCGAAGCCGGCGCGCCGAAGACGAGATCGATCAGGAGGAGGGCGACGCCGACATTGATGGCGGCGTCGGCGAGATTGAAGACGAAGAAGTGTCGGCCGAAGGCGTGCAGATCGAGATAGTCGACGACGGCGCCGTGCAGGATGCGGTCGACCGCGTTGCCGAGCGCCCCGCCGATGATCGCGCCGAGGCCCGCCGCGGTCAGCGCCGAGCGGCTGCGCCAGAGCCACAGGCCAAGCAGCACGGTGGCGGCGAGCGTCAGCCCGATGAGGGCGATTTCGCCGAGGTCGGAGCGCTGCGAGAACAGGCTGAACGAGATGCCGCGGTTCCACCGCAGCGCCAGATCGAGAAAGGGCGCGAGCGGAACCGGCGCCGGGCCCGCTTCGCCGGCGTTAGCGAGGACGACCAACTTCGCCGCCTGATCCGCCGCGAGGACGGCAAGCGCGACGAGGAGGCCGAAGCCGCGCGCCGTCACGGCAGGCGGCCGAGCGCTTTGAGCTCGCGCAGCGCCGCTGCGTCGCGCGGGGTCACGTCGGGGAAATCGGGGTCGGCAGTCGCCGGATCGAAATAGCGCCAGGAGCGGGCGCACTTGATCCCGGACGCCCGTTCGACGACGACGGCGACGTCGGGGAGTTCCGGCAGCCGGAACGCGCCATCCGGCGCGGGCCCTGTCTCGATTGCGATGTCCGAGGTGATGCAGACTTCGGCAAAGTCGACGCCATCAAGCGCCACAATATGCTCGGGCCGATCAAGGTAGATGCGCGGCGCGGCCTCGAGCGACGAGCCGATCGCCTTCTCGGAGCGGGCGATCTCAAGCGCTCCCGTGACAACAAGACGCAGCGCCCGGATGGTCTCCCACCTTTTGCCAGCGGATCGTCGCGCCACTCCGCCGGAATGTCGGGAAACTGTTCCAGATGCACCGAACGGCTGGCCGGATCGCGCGCGAGCCACGCCTCTTCCATGGTGAAGACGAGGATCGGCGCGAGCCAGAGGCTCGTGGCGCGGAAAATCTCCTCAATCGCCTGAAGCGCGCCGCGGCGCCTCAGGCTCGATGGCGGGTCGCAGTAGAGCGCGTCCTTGCGGATGTCGAAATAGAAGGCGGAAAGGTCCGCGTTCATGAAGGCGGTCAGCGCCGCGACGACCCGCGCGAAGTCGAAATTGGCGTAGGCCTCGTGGACCCTGCCGTCGAGCTCGACGAGCTTGTGCAGCATCAGCCGGTCGAGCTCGCTCATCGTCGCAAGATCGACCGCGTCGCCCTTCTCCTCGTGATGCGCCAGCGTCCCCAGCATCCAGCGGAAGGTGTTGCGCAGCTTGCGGTAATTGTCGCCGACGACCTTCAGGATCTCCGGCCCGATGCGCTGGTCGTCGGTATAGTCGACGCTGCCCGTCCAGAGCCTCAGGATGTCGGCGCCCGAGGCGCGAATGACGTCCTCCGGCGCGGTGGTGTTGCCCAGCGACTTCGACATCTTGCGGCCCTTCTCGTCCTGGGTGAAGCCGTGCGTCAGGACGATGTCGAAGGGCGCGCGGCCGCGCGTGCCGCAGCTTTCCAGCAGCGATGACTGGAACCAGCCGCGATGCTGGTCCGAGCCCTCGAGATACATCACCTGGTCCCGGCCGCCGTCGATGATCCGCCGGATGCCGGCCAGTCCCGGGAAAATGAACCGGGTCTTCGAGCACGAAGGCGTGCGTCGAGCCCGAGTTCGAACCAGACTTCGACCAGGTTATCGATCTTCTCGTAGTCCTCCGGTTTGTGCCCCTCGCCGAGAAAGCGCTCCTTCGCCCCCGCGGCGAACCAGCAATCGGCGCCTTCCTCCTCGAAAGCCGCGGCGATGCGCGCATTGACCTCCTCGTCGTACAGAATCTCGTCGCCGTTTCGCACGAAGATCGCCAGCGGAACGCCCCAGGCGCGCTGGCGCGAGAGAACCCAGTCCGGCTTGCTCGTCACCATGCCCTTGATGCGGTTCTCGCCAGTCGCGGGGACCCAGCGCGTCTCTTCGATCGCCTCGAGCGCGATCTCGCGCAGCGTCCGCCCGCCGCGCGCATTGGCGAAGGGCCGGTCCATGGCGAGAAACCATTGCGGCGTGTTGCGGAAGATGAGCGGCTTCTTCGAACGCCAGCTGTGTGGATACTGATGCTTGAGGCGGCCGCGGGCGAGGAGCGCCCTGGCCTCGAGAAGCGCCTTGATCACCGCCTCGTTGGCGTTTCCCTTGTCGCCCTTGTCGGTGATGACGCGAAGGCCCTCGAAGCCAGGGGCTTCGAAGGTGAAGGCGCCGTTCTCGTCGACCGCATAGGGGATGCGCGTGTCGATGCCGCGCCCTGCGAGCCGGCGGCCGTTCGCCGACCAGAGCTCGAAGTCCTCCCGGCCATGGCCGGGCGCCGTGTGGACGAAGCCGGTTCCGGCCTCGTCGGAGACGTGGTCGCCCTCGAGCAGCGGGACGACAAAGCCATAGCCGTGGGCGTGGAGCGGATGGGCGCAGAGCATCTCCGCCAAAGCGTCCCCGTCGACTGGGCCGAGGAATTCGTAGCGCCCGACTTTGGCGGCGTTGAAGACGCTGTCCGCGAGCGATTGCGCGAGGATGTAGGTTGAGCCGGGCCTGGCCCAGTTGTCGGCGGGCGCCGCGGTCACGCGGTAGCGCCCGTAGGCGATCCGGCGGGAAAAGGCGATCGCGCGATTGCCCGGAATCGTCCACGGGGTCGTCGTCCAGATGACGATCGCCGCGTTCTCGCCCTCGACCGGGAAGGCGGCGTAGATCGTGTCGCTCGTGTGCTCCTCGTATTCGATCTCGGCCTCGGCGAGCGCCGTCTTCTCGACGACGCTCCACATCACCGGCTTCGACCCCCGGTAGAGGAGACCATTGCTGACGAACTTGAAGATCTCCCGGGCGATCTGCGCCTCGGCGGGATAGCTCATGGTCGTATAGGGATGGTCCCAGTCGCCGACCACGCCGAGCCGCTTGAATTCCTGCCGCTGCACCGAGATCCAGCGCTCGGCGAAGGCGCGGCATTCCCGGCGGAAGGCGATGATCGCCTCGGCATCGGAAAAGTCGGGCTTGGCCCTGCCCTTGCTGAGATAGAATTCCTCTTCGACCTTCCACTCGATCGGCAGGCCGTGGCAGTCCCACCCGGGGACGTAGTTCGAACTCCTTGCCCGCCATCTGATGCGAGCGCACGACCATGTCCTTCAGGATCTTGTTGAGCGAAGTGCCGATGTGAACATGGCCGTTGGCGTAGGGCGGGCCGTCGTGCAAAACGAATTTTGGCCGCCCCCTGCCGCTCTCCCTCAGCGCGCCATAGAGGTTCTCGCGCTCCCAGCGGGCGAGAATCTCCGGCTCCTTCTGCGGCAGCCCGGCCCGCATCGGGAAATCGGTCTTCGGCAGAAACAACGTCTGCGAATAGTCGAGGCCAGTCACTGGCGCGTCGGTCATGGGCGTAACGGCGTGAGTTCGAGTTCGGCTTGAGCGAGTTTGCGAGGGCATTAAGGGATTTGGCGGGAAACGCCAAATCCGCCGTCAGGATTTCCGGTCCAGGATCGCCCGGGCTTTCTCCTTGTCGCGTTGCATTTCCGCGACCAGCAAGGGAAGCGTCTCGAACTTGCGCTCCTCACGAATGCGCTCAATGAACTCGACTTCGATGTCTCGCCCATAGAGATCGCCGCCAAAGTCCAGGAGATGGACTTCGAGAAGCGGCGGACCGTTGTCGACGGTCGGGCGGACCCCGAAACTGGCGACAGCCGGATAGACTTCGCCGTCGATCCGCACCCTGACCGCGTAGACCCCATGCGCCAGGCGGCTGGTCGGCTCGAGGGCGATATTGGCGGTGGGCACACCAAGAGTGCGGCCTAGCCGCTGGCCGGAGACGACGCGGCCCGAGACCGCATAATGGCGGCCGAGGCCGCGCGCCGCGGTTTTCACATCGCCCTGTTCGAGGGCGCGACGGATCGCCGTCGAGGAGACGACGTTGGCCGACTCGCCCGCGCCTTCCTCGACCTTGGCGACGATCTCGACCGCAAAACCATAGCGCTGGCCGGCCTCAGCGAGGAGCGCAGGGCTGCCCGCTCGCCCTTTGCCGAAATGAAAGTCCCATCCGACCACGACGGCGCCGACGCCGAGCCGCCGAACGAGAAATCTTGTCCACGAACTCTTCCGCCGGAAGGCCGGCGAGCCCGGCGTCGAACGTCAGGACAACCACGCCCGACATGCCGAGCCGGGCGCAGAGGTTTGCCTTGATATCGACGGGCGTGAGATGGAAAGCGACCGGCCGACCGGCAAAAAAATCGGCCGGATGGGGCTCGAAGGTGAGAAGCGCGCTCGGCACCCGCCGCGCCCGAGCCAACGACACCGCGCGGCTGATGACCGCCTGATGCCCGAGATGCAGGCCGTCGAAGTTGCCGACCGCATAGACGGCGCCCTCGAGTCCCGCGGGCGGCCGCACCGGGTCTCTCGCGACCACGAAGCCGCTGGTCATCGCATCCGCCGATCCTCGGGCTCCAGACGCTTCATCCGGGCGTCGCGGGGTGCGGAAACTGCCCCGCCTTCCCGAGAGGGTCAAGCCGTCGCCGGTCTCGATTTCGCCGGCGGAACGCTGAGCACACCGTACCCCTCGAGAACGAGTTCCCCGGCGACGCGGCATTCGCACAGGAGGCGCACCCGGCGACCCTTTTCGATCAACTCGACGACTTCGACGCTCACATCGACGATGTCGCCGATCTTGACCGGCCCGAGAAAGTTGAGGGTCTGCGAAATATACACCGAGCCCGGCCCGGGCAGCCGCATGCCGATGACGGCGGAAATGAGGCTTGCGGTGTAGAGCCCGTGCACGATCCGGTGGCCGAACCTGGTCTTGCGGGCGAAATGCTCCGAGAGGTGGATGGGGTTATGATCGCCGGACAGTTCGGCGAAGCCGATGACGTCCTCGTTCCCGACCGTCTTGCTGATCGTCTCGCGCATGCCGACGGCAAGGTCTTCGAAATAAAGGGTCTGGAACATCGGCCCCTGCATGACGCGGCTCGGCAATCCGATCGCGAAAGACTGGCTATGGCTTCAGTCCCGCGACCGCCGCGACTGGCCAGAGCGCATATTCGGCGTAAAGACGCCTGAGTTCGAGCGCATCGGCTGGACGGCCGGGATCGTCCCCATGGAGCGCCGCCCGGTGAATTCCGTGGGTGACGAAGAGGGCGTCGAGGCCGGCCGCCGCCGCGCCGGCGACGTCCGTCTTCATGCCGTCGCCGATCGCGAGCACACGCCGCCGATCGAGCGGCGCGCCGCGCGCCCGCTCCGCCAACGCCAACGCGCGGCTGTAGATCGGCCGGTGCGGCTTGCCGGCGTAAACGACCGGACCGCCAAGCTCTTCGTATCGGCGCGCCAGCGCCCCGGCGCAGTAGATGAGGACGTCGCCGCGATGAATGACGATGTCCGGATTGGCGCAGATCATCGTCAGCCCTCGGGCCGCCATGACGCCAAGTTCCGCTCGGTAGTCGTCGACCGTTTCGGTCACATCGTCCCTGAGGCCAGTGCAAAGCGCGTAGCGCGCCTCCGCGAGTGGAACGAGATGCGGCGCGCGGCCGGCAGTTTCGGCCGCCGCGTCGAACAGGCTTAGATCGCGGGAAGGTCCGATATGGAAGACCGGATCGTCGATCCGTTCCGCAACCAGGCCGACCGTCACGTCACCCGAGGTGGCGATGGCGTCGAAAGCGCCCGGCGCGACGCCGAGCTTCAGGAGCTGGCGATGGATCGGCGCGGACGGCCGAGGCGCGTTGGTGATCAGGACCACCGCGCCGCCGCCGCGACGAAACGTGGTCAATGCCTCCGACGCCAGAGCGAACGAAGCCACGCCATTGTGCAGGACGCCCCAGATGTCGCAGAGAATCGCGTCATACCGATCGGCGATCTCGCCGAGTCCCTCGATCTGCCGAACGTCCCGCGGCGGCTGCTGCATGTTCATGTGGGGGCTCGGCTAGGGCTGCGGCATAGGGCGTGTCAAGCCCTCGCAATCGGCGGTGCGCCTCGGCGGGACCCTTGACCGCGGTCGCGCCGACAGGCGAAAGCTCGACGGCGCGCGAATGGAAAGAGCGATCGCAGATGACGCCGACAGAAGAATTGACGCCGAGGGTCGCCTTCAATTCGTTTCTGAAGCTCGACATCCGCGTCGGGACCATCGTCGCCGCGGAGGAATTCCCCGAGGCGCGGAAGCCGGCGTTCAAGCTCGTCATCGATTTCGGCCCGGTGATCGGCACGAAGAAGTCCTCGGCCCAGATCACGCGCCACTACCGGCCCGCGGCCCTCGTCGGCCGGCAGGTCGCGGCGGTGATCAATTTCGCCCCCCGGCAGATCGGACCTTTCCTGTCCGAGGTGCTGACGCTCGGCTTTCCCGACGGCGACGGCGAGGTGGTCCTCGTCGCGCCGTCGCTCCCGGTGCCGAACGGCGGACGGCTGTTCTGATCGCCAGGCCTGCTTGACTGCCCCAGCGCCGCTTCCTACGTAGAATGGATGCGGTGGTTGCGCCGCGCGAAGTCTGAGGGCGTTTTATGTCAATCACGGCCAAAGTCACCGACGCGAGCTTTGAAGCCGACGTCATCAAGTCGAGCGATCCCGTGGTTGTCGATTTCTGGGCCGAGTGGTGCGGCCCCTGCCGGATGATTGCCCCTGCGCTCGAGGAAATCGCCAGCGAAATGCAGGGCAAGGTGAAAATCGCCAAGCTCAATGTCGATGAAAATCCGGGCGTCGCCGGCAAGTATGGCATTCGCTCGATCCCAACCCTGATGGTGTTCAAGGACGGCAAGCACGTCGCGACCAAGACGGGCGCCGTCCCCAAGAGCGAACTTTCACGCTGGATCACCGGAGCCGTCTAGGCGGCCCGATCAGACAGGGAGCCTCACCGCGGCTCTCAGGCCTCCGAGCGGGCTGTCGGAGAGCGTGATGTCGCCTCCGTGCGAGCGGGCGATGTCGCGGGCGATCGCCAGGCCGAGGCCGGCGCCGCCCTGGTCCTGGTTTCGCGCCTCGTCCAGCCGGTAGAATGGACGGAACACGTCCTCCCGGTGCGCATGGGGGATGCCGGCGCCGTCGTCGTCGATGACGACCGAGACGAATTGCGCATCCCGCGAGGCCGAAATCCGCACGTGGTCGGCATGGCGCTGAGCGTTGGCGACGAGGTTGCCGACGCAGCGCTTGATCGCCATCGGCCGCACCCGGATGTCGAGATCGCCCCGGGTGTCGAGGACGACCTCCGCCCCGTGCCGCTCGGCGTCAGCCCGCACATCCTCGAGCAGCGAGCCGATGTCGGTCGAAGTCGCCGATTCGCTCAAGTCGCCGCGGGCGAAGGCAAGGTAACCCTCCAGCATCTGGCCCATCTCGTCGACGTCCTTCTGCAGGAGTTCGCTGTCGGCGGAATTGTCGAGGAGGGCCAGCGACAGCTTGAATCGGGTCAGGATGGTCCTCAGATCGTGGCTGACGCCGTTCAGCATCGCGGTGCGCTGTTCCGCCGTTCGCTCGATGCGGCGCTTCATTTCAATGAAGGCGTAGCCGGCCTGGCGCACCTCGCGCGCGCCGTGCGGGCTGAAGTCGAGGTCCCGGCCCTTGCCGAAATCCTCGGCCGCGCGCGCCAGGCGGAGGATCGGTCGGATCTGGTTGCGCAGAAAGATGATCGCGACCGTCAGCAGAACGACCATCGCGGCGAGCATCCAGAGGATGAAAATATGGGCATTCGCCTCGTAGGCGAGCGACCGCCGCGTGACCAGCCGAAGCACCCGGTCGCCGAGGTCGACGCGGATTTCCATGAGGCCCGAACGGCCGACGGTATCGAGCCAGAACGGCTCGCGGACCTGGGTCTTGATTTCGCTTGGCAGCGTCCGCGTGAGCGGGTCGAGGGCGTCGAAGAACGATCTCGGCATGGTCGGAGGCAGCGGGCCCGCGGGCAGCAAGGTCGCGTCCATGCGAAAGCGCTCGGAGGCGAGATTGACGAGGAAGGTGTCGTCCTCGCCGTCCGGCAGACGACGGTAAAGATCCGTCAGCGCGCCGACGTCGCGCGCCACCGCCTCGGAAAGGCGCCGTGTCACCAGTTCCCAGTGATGTTGCATGAAGGCGAACGTGACCGCGGTCTGCAGGAGAACCATCGGCAGGATGACGATGAGCAGCGAACGCTTGTAGAGCCCTTTCGGCAGCATCTCGGCTAGCCTGCGAGCCGCGCGCCGCCAAAGCTCCCGGCCGCGCGCCAGGAGACGCAACATGCGGAAGGACGGCCGGGCGTTCATCCGTCGGCGATCAGCCGGTAACCCGCCCCGCGGGCGGTCTGGAGATAGGCCGGGTTGGCCGGGTCTTGCTCGATCTTGCGGCGCAGCCGGTTGATCAGCACGTCGACGGTGCGCTCCTGCGCCGCTCCGCCAGATCCCGACAGGGCCTCCCGGGAAACGCTCGCGCCGGCATTGGCGCAGAGAATTCGCAGCATTTCTCGCTCACGCTCCGTGAGCCGGACGACGTCATCGCCGGCGCGCAATTCACCGCGTTCGAGCGAAAAAACGAAGGGGCCGAAACGCACTGCCGAGGTCTCTGCCCTGCCGACCGGCGCCGCGCGCGCGCGCCGCAAGACGGAGCCGATGCGCAACAGAAGCTCGCGCGGCTCGAACGGCTTCGACAGGTAGTCATCGACGCCGATTTCCAGGCCCCTGACGCGATCGGCCGGATCGCCGCGGGCGGTCAGCATCAGGATGGGAACGTCTGACTGCTCCCGCAGGTCCGACGCGAAGTCGAAGCCGCTCTCGCCCGGCATCATGACGTCGAGCACAATGATGTCGAAAGCTAGCCCGTCGAGAAAAGCCCGGGCTTCCGCCGCGGTCGACGCGACGGTGACACGATGGCCGTTTTTCGTCAGATAGCTCGATAGCAGCGCGCGCAGGCGCCGGTCGTCGTCGACCACGAGCACGTGCATCGCGTCGTCTTCCGGCGGGGCGCTCAAAGCCGTCCTGCTCCGACCGACCGTCTATCCGCTTTGGACCGGGAATCAGACACCGGCGGGCGGTTCTCGGGGTCGATCATAGCTTCAAGAAACGTCGCCGCGGTTTCAGGGCCGGCGGGACCCAGCTTTTCCAAGGCCGAGGCGAAGCGACGCGTTTGAACCTGCGCCAGACGCAGCGCCAGGCGCTCGCCCTCCGGTGTCGCGTAGAGCTGCCGGCGGCGGCGGTCCAAGGCGCCGGCGCGGATTTCGACGAAGTTCTTGTCCACGAGTTCGCGCAACACCCGGTTGAGGCTCTGCTTGGTGATCCGTAGGATCTCCAGGAGCTCGGCGATCGTCAGGCCGGGCCGGCGGTCGACGAAATAGAGGACACGATGGTGGGCGCGCCCGAAGCCGTAAGCCTCGAGCAATCGGTCGGCGTCGCCGACAAAATCGCGGTAGGCGAAGAAGAAAAGCTCGATCAGTTCGTACATTGGCGTTTCGTCGCGGTGGGCGGGCGGCGCGAGATCGGCGGCTTCGGGCGACATCGAGTCCATTAGGTCAGCAATGTTGACATAATCAGGCGGTTTTGCTACCAACGCCGGAGCTTGACCGCCCTGCAATAAACCCAAACGGTCAAAAACCAAACCAACTCGTGACCGGAGAGAGGAAAGCGCCATGCCGAGCCAAACTTTTGACGATCGTGACGGATGGATCTGGCTCGACGGCCAACTGGTCGAATGGCGCGCGGCGAGGGTCCACATCCTGACCCATGCGCTCCACTATGCCAGCGCCGTCTTCGAAGGCGAGCGGGCTTATGGCGGGAGGATCTTCAAGTCGAGGGAGCACTCGCAGCGCCTGAGGGACTCGGGCCACATCCTCGACTTCGAGATCCCCTGGTCGGCGGACGAGATCGACGCGGCGAAAGCCGAAGTCCTCAAGAGCAACAATTTCACCGACGCCTATGTGCGGGCGATTGCCTGGCGCGGCTCCGAGATGATGGGAGTCTCAGCGCAGCACAACACGATCCACCTCGGCATCGCAGCCTGGGACTGGCCGAGCTATTTCGACCCGGCGCAGCGGATGAAGGGCATTCGACTCGACATGGCTGAGTATCGGCGACCCGACCCGGCGACCGCGCCGGCGCTGGCGAAGGCGGCCGGGCTCTACATGATTTGCACGATCTCTAAGCACCGGGCCGAGCGGCGCGGGTATGCCGACGCTCTGATGCTCGACTGGCAGGGCCGCGTCGCCGAATGCACCGGTGCGAACATTTTCTTCGTCAGCGACGGCACGATCCATACGCCGATCGCCGACTGCTTTCTTGCCGGCATTACAAGGGCGACCGTGATCGAACTGGCGCAACGGCGCGGCTTCGAGGTCGTCGAACGCCGGATCCTGCCAGACGAGCTCGGCCGGTTCAGCGAGTGCTTCATCACCGGAACAGCGGCCGAAGTCACGCCTGTGGGCGAGATCGGCCCACACATCTACAAGCCAAGCGCGATCACGACGGCGCTGATAGACGCCTACACCGACGAGGTGAAACCGAAGACGAAAGCCGCCTAAAGGCGCGGGAGACGGGATATGGCGGACACGCGAGGAAGAGAATCGCCCTTTAAGGTTCGGCGGTGACAAAACTGTCCATCACCAGCTTCCGGCCTGCATGATCGAAATCGACGGTCAGCTTCGGCCCGTCGACCGCAACCACGCTGCCGGGCCCGAACTTGAGATGGAACACCCGCGCGCCGCTCTCGTAGGCGGCCTCGGGCTGCGCGCGCCTCTCAGCCTTCCCGTCAAGCACCCGCCCTGAGCCGCCGCCGAACCGCGGGCTTCCTTCCTCAGTGCGGGAGCGTTGCTCGGCCCGCCGCCAGCCCGGGGTCTCGTAATGCGAGGAAAAGCCGGTCGCGGCAGCGTCGAATCGCGAGGCGTAACCGCCGAAGGCGGATGCTCCAGCCGTCTCCTCGAACTCGATGTGATCCTCGGGCAGTTCGGTGATGAACCTTGACGGCAGCGAGCTTTGCCACAGACCGCGCACGCGCCGATTGGCGGCGTAATAGATCTTCACCTCCTGGCGCGCCCGCGTCAGCCCGACATAGGCGAGCCGGCGCTCTTCCTCCAGTCCGGCGCGGCCATTGTCGTCGAGCGATCGCTGGTGCGGGAAGAGGCCCTCCTCCCAGCCCGGCAGGAAAACAATCTCGAACTCGAGGCCTTTGGCCGCATGCAGCGTCATCACCGAGACGCGCTCGCCCTCCCGTTCGCCTTCGGCGTCCATCACCAGCGCGACATGCTCGAGGAAGGCGCCGAGGTCGGGGAACTCGCCCATGGACCGGACGAGCTCCTTAAGGTTGTCGAGACGGCCGGCGGCGTCGGGAGTCCGCTCCGCCTTCCACATGTCGACATAGCCGCTCTCCTCGAGAACCAACTGCGCCAGTTCCTCGTGCGCGACCTCTTCCGCGCGCTTGCGCCAGCGATCGAAGCTCTCGAGAAGGTCCCGCAGGATGTGTCGCTGCCGGGCCTTGAGCTCTTCCGTCTCGATCAGCATGCGGGCAGCGCGCACGAGTGAAACGCCCGCCCGCCGGCCGTATTCGTGCAGGGTCGCGAGGGTCGCCTCGCCGAGCCCGCGCCGGGGCTGGTTGTAGATCCGCTCGAACGCAAGATCGTCGTCCGGCTGCGCCACACAGCGCAGGTATGCCAGCGCGTCGCGGATTTCGGCCCGCTCGTAGAACCGGGGACCGCCAATAACCTTGTAGGGAAGCCCCAGGGCGATGAAGCGCTCCTCGAACTCGCGCATCTGGAACGAGGCGCGTACGAGAATGGCGATATCGTCGAGCGAGACGCCGGAGCGCTGAGCCTGCTCGATCGTCTCGCCGACGACGCGGGCCTCCTCCTGGCTGTCCCACACCCCGGTGACGGTCGGCCGCTTGCCCAGCGGGGCGTCGGTGAAGAGCGTCTTGCCGAGCCGCCCCTGATTGTGAGCGATCAACCCCGAGGCGACCGCGAGAATGTGGCCGCCCGAGCGGTAATTGCGTTCGAGCCGGATAACCTTCGCGCCGGGAAAATCCTTTTCGAACCTCAGGATGTTGTCGACGTCGGCGCCGCGCCAGCCGTAGATCGACTGGTCGTCGTCGCCGACGCAGCAGAGATTGCCGTGCGCTCCGGCAAGAAGCCGCAGCCAGAGATACTGGACGGCGTTTGTATCCTGGTACTCGTCGACCAAGATATAACGGAAGCGGCGCTGGAAATTCTCCAGGATGTCTGCACGCTCGCGAAAGAGCCGCAGCGATTCCAGCAAGAGGTCGCCGAAATCGACTGCGTTCAGCGCCTTAAGGCGCTGTTGATAGGCCGCATACAACGTGGCTCCGCGACCTCCGGCGAACCCCCCTGACTCGCTCGCAGGGACGTGCTGCGGATCGAGACCGCGGTTCTTCCAGCCGTCGATCAGGCTGGCGAGCGCCCGCGGCGGCCAACGCTTGTCGTCCAGATTCTCGGCCTGCAGGATCTGCTTGAGAAGCCGCAGCTGGTCGTCCGTGTCCAGGATGGTGAAATTCGGCCGCAAGCCCACCAGTTCGGCATGCATCCGCAGGATCTTGACGCCGACGGAATGGAAGGTGCCGAGCCACGGAACCGCCTGCTGGGCGCCGACGAGGAGCCCGACGCGCTCGCGCATTTCCCGGGCGGCCTTGTTGGTGAATGTCACCGCCAGAATTTCCTGCGGCCGAGCGCGTCCCGAGGCAATCAAATGGGCGATGCGAGTCGTCAACACGCGGGTCTTGCCGACGCCGGCGCCGGCAAGGACAAGCACCGGCCCTTCAAGCGCTTCGACGGCGCGGAGCTGCTCCGGGTTCAGCCCGTCGAAATAGGGCGGTAAGCCGCGAAAAGCCGGCGCGAGCCGCCCGCGACCGTGTCCGGTCGGGGTCGGAGCGGAACCCGTATCCTCTTTTTCGGCTCGTTGCGACACGGGACGAATCATGCGCCGCCAAAATGCGCGCCGCAATGCCCTTTGTCGACCCTCGAGACCTCACGTTCCGTCCGGCGGCAACGCGATTTACTTCAGTCCGCTTTCAATCTGCCCGGCCGCCGTATTGCCTTTCGGCCCCCCGGTCTGGAATGCCGCGATGAGGAAAACCGCGATCAACGAGGCGATCAGTGCGTATTCGATCGGGGTTGCGCCGGAATCCTTGGCGACAAGCCGCTTTATGCGCATCAACATCAGGATTACGCCCTGCTCGCAATTCCAACCCGGAGGCGCCGCCGCCTGCCTCAGCCAAATCTAGCCGCCGACCCTTTCCGAGAGGTTAAGGGCGAACGCGGCTACCGGGTTTCGGTGGCCGCCGGAGCGTTCTCAGCGTGGGCCAGCGAGTAGAGTCCGACGTCGATGGCGCCGGCGCGGAACCCGCCTTCGCAATAGGAGAGGTAAAACTCCCACAAGCGCCGGAACGACTCGTGAAAGCCCATTTTCTCCATTTCCGGCCATGCGGCGAGAAATCGTCGCCGCCATTCCCTGAGGGTCAACGCGTAGCTTTCGCCGAAGCATTCAGCCGCGAGCAACTGGAGACCGTGGGCTTCCAGGATTTCGCGCAAGTGGGTCTTTGACGGCAGAAAGCCGCCGGGAAAGATGAAGCGCTGGATGAAGTCCGGCCGCTGGCAATACGACGCGAACCGGTCCTCGGCGATGGTAATGGCCTGCAAGACGCAGAGGCCTCCCGGCCGAAGCCGTTCGCGGATCGTCTCGAAATACGTCGGCAAATACTCCTTTCCGACTGCCTCGATCATTTCGATCGACACGATCCGGTCGAAGAGCCCGGTGACGTCGCGATAGTCCATAAGCTGGAACTCGACCCGCTCCTCGACGGCCTCCTTTTTCGCCCGCGCCCTGGCGTCGCCGAGCTGGGCCGGAGAGATGGTGACGCCGGTCACGCGGGCCTTGCCCGATTTGGCGATGGCGATCGCGAGCGCCCCCCATCCGGCGCCGAGTTCGAGAACGCTCTGCGCCTCGTCGAGCTTCAGCCGGTCGATAATGCGGGCGAGTTTCGTCTCTTGCGCCTGCTCCAGTGTGGCGCCGGGACCGGGAAAGACCGCCGAGGAATAGGTCATGCTTGTGTCGAGCCAAAGACGATAGAAGTCGTTGCCGAGGTCGTAATGCGCAATAATGTTGCGTCGGCTTCCCGCGCGTGTGTTGACGTTCAGCCTGTGGGCCAGTCGATTGACGAGGCGGACCGGGGCAAGACCGTCGAGCGACCGGCCGAATCGGTCGCCATTGCGGGCGGCCCATTCGATCAGCGCCGGCAGATCGGAACTCGTCCACTCGCCGTCGCGATAGCTTGCAGCGAGGCCCACGTCGCCGCCGGCGAGCAGGCGCAGGACCGACCGCCACTTGCGGAACCGGATCTTGGCCGAGGGGCCGCGCACCCGGCCGGCGCAAACGACGGCCTCGCCCGAGGGCAATTCGACCGTGATTTCGCCTCTTTCCACGCAGCGCGTGAGACGGGCGAGTGCGGCTCGAACGAGCCAGGATCGAAGGGAGGGCGATCGTCGAATTCCATCCATCGGGGGCTCGCCAGCTATCGTCCCTCGAGCAAGGGATCGAGTTCACCAGCACAATACGGTCGAGCGCGCATGCCGGTTTCATGGGATCCAGCGACCCAAGCCGGCGGCAAGCAACCGGGAAGAGAGGCGGGCGCAGCGGCGGTGAGGGCAGGAGGCGAACAGCGACTGCGTCTACAATTGGGTTAGCGCATGAGATCGAGCCGGGGGCGGCCTTCCCGATCTTCGACCTCGACGATCCACAGATCCGGATCGAAGGCGATTTCCCGTTCGAGCTTTTTCTCTGCCTCGGCCGGATCAATCCATTCCTCGACGTGGGCGCGCTCGAAGAGCCTCTCGACGCCGGGCTCGGGGTCGAGGACCGCGGATTGCGGCGCCGGGACAAAGAGCGCCGCGCGGCCGTCGAGCCGGTCGATCTTGACGATGATCGCGCCGGCTTCCGCCGCGCCCCGGCGGCGAAGGACGGCGCTCGCGCCATCCGCGCCGCAGCGCCGCAAATAGGCGGCGACCCAGATGTCCGACCGCAGGCGCAAAAAAGACGTCAGTGCGCGGGGCTTCGCGCCGCGGCCGCGTTGAGCTGCCTGACGAGGCGCGGTGTAATCTCGGTCAGCGGCAACCCGTGCGCCCGCTCAAATTCGCGGATCGCCTGGCGGGTCGTGGCGCCGTCGGCGCCGTCCGGCTTTACCGGGTAGCCTAGCTTGACCAGCGCGCTTTGGGCCCCGAGCACAAGCCGCGATTCTTCGCCCTGGCCTTCGCTGCGAATCAGGCTGCCGATCGGATCGTTGGCCCGGAGGCCGCCGGCGTCGGCCGGCTGGGGCCGGGCGGGCGGGGCGACCTGAACTGGCGGCGCCGGCGGCGCCGGCGCATCAGCCGCGCTCGGGGGCGCCTGAACGGGCGGCGGGGGCGGCGGAGAAGCGGTCGGAGCGGCTGCAGAAAATTGCGGGCGGGCCGGGGCGAAGAGCGGGGCCGGGTGGCGCTGGCGCTGCAAGAGGAGCGCATTAACGCCGATGCCGACGATGAGCGCGGACACCGCAGCGACGACATAGACCCGGGCTGGCAACGTCATAAGTCGGCCAAACAACACGAGGGCCAGGCCGTGGCCGGTCCTCGACCGGGCGGCCGCTCGTGACAGGACCGGTTCGTTCCGAGTACGCGCCAGGGCCTCAGACACTCTTCGTCTCCCGAAATCCAACGCCTCGGCGCCGGAGAAGCTTCATCCGATCTTAAGGATCGCACCGGATGCTTTACAGAATCCTAAGATGGCGCCGGGTCCCACTCGAGCAAAATTTCCTTCGGGCAGCGAATTTGCACGGAACGCTCCTTTTGCGGGGAAAATCTGCGCCGAAAAGGCCTTTTGTTCGAGGACTTTGCGGCAACATCTCCCTGCGCCAGTGAGACCCGGAAGCCGGGTAACCCGGGAGTCATTCGAAACTTTTCTGCGGAGCCCCCGCCAATCGAGCTTCTGCGGATCGGCCCAATTGCGGGACCGAGGAATCGTTGACGACGTTCTGAGTCTCTGGATGAAATTGTCGAAACAATCAAACAATCACCGAAATCGGCCGCCCCCATCTGATTGGATGGCGCTGGCCTTCAGCGCGCCGCCCTCTATATGAGAGGCGCCGGTTCATCGGCATGAGGTCCCATTGTCAGTCTTCGACGCCATCCGCGACGATTTCGCCCTCCTCGACGACTGGGAGGACCGCTACCGCTATGTGATCGAACTCGGCCACGGCCTCGAGCCCTTGAGCGAGGAAGCGCACAATGCCGCCAACAAGGTGCGCGGATGCGTGAGCCAGGTTTGGCTCGAGCTGGAGCCGAGAACGAACGGCGGAGAGACAGTCCTCCACTATCGCGGCGACAGCGATTCCCATCTCGTCCGCGGACTGATCGCCATCGCCATCGCCCTCTTCTCCGATCAGCCGCCGCAACGGATCCTGGCCGTCGACGCGCTCGGCGCCTTCCGCGCGCTCGGCCTCGAGGCGCATCTGACCCCGCAGCGGTCGAACGGGGTGCGCGCCATGATCAACCGTATCCGCGCCGACGCGGCCGCGGCGGCCACGGCGGCGGCCTGACCGCGCCCGTTCAGGGACCGGCGGCCGGCCTGTATGACTTGAGATAGTGGGCGATTGCCGAGAGATCCGGCGCGGGAACCTGCCCGAGACTGCGCACGACCGCGGCCATCGGGCCGCCGAGCGCGTCGCCCGACGGGGTGAAGCCGGTCGAGAGCGCGGTCTCGACGTCGTCTTCGGACCAATCTTTGAGGCCCGTCGGCCGTGATGTTCGGCGCCTTGCCCTTGCCGTCCGGCAACGGACCGCCGGTCAGCCGTCGCGAATTCGATGATCCCGCCGAGGAAAGTTCGCGGCGAATGGCACTCGGCGCAATGTCCCGGCCCCTCGACCGAGATATCGGCCGAGGCCCTCGGGGTCGACCGGGTCAGCCGCCAGCGGATGGTCGATCCTCGGCATATAAAGAAATTTCCAGATGCCGATCCGCGCGGCGGATCGAAAAGGGGAAGCTCACCGCATTCGGCGGAGCTTTGCCGGCGACCGGCGGCGTCGTGCGGAGAAAGGCGAAGAGATCGCGGACGTCCTTGGTCGACATGCGACAATAGGACGTGTACGGCAGCGCCGGATAGAGATGTTCGCCGCTGCGGCGACGACGCCGGCCATCATCGCGTTGGCGAAATCGTCCGCCGATCCAGCCGCCGATCCCGTCGTGCCGGTCCGGCGAGATGTTGGGCGGGTAGAACGAGCCGAACGGCGTCTTCAGCTCCATGCCGCCGCCGAGCCGTAGCGGATCGTTCTGCCCCGGCGACATGTGGCAGGATTCGCAGCCGGCGACGTAGAAGACGTTTTTCCCCGCCTCGGGGTCGCCCGGCTCAGATACCGCCGCCGCGACTTCGGCGGAGACACGGCGCGGGGCGGTCGTGAACCACGCCGCGGCCGCAGCGGCTGCGACGAGGACGCCCGCGAGGCCGAGCGCGAGCGCGATCCGGCCGGTCATGATCGATCGCGTCAGGCCGACGCGTCGCTCGAGCGAGCCGCTACTACCGTTTCGCCTCATACTTCTCGTGGCAGGCGCCGCAATTCTTGAGCACGCCGGGCATCGTGGCCTTGAAGCTGGCCTCGTCCTTGATCGTGGCAAGCGCGGCTGTGGCATCGTCGCCGAGTTTTTTGAAACGCGCGTTGAGATCGGCCATGTTGTCGTCATCCCAGATGACGGGCAGGGCGTTGGTGTCGCCGGTCTTGCTGTCCGGCGGGAAAAGGGCGGGCTCCTTGCTCATCGCGTTCACGTAGGTCTTCAGCGCCTTCTGCACCGTCGCGAGATCGAATGGGGCCTTGCCCTGCAGCATCGCGACGACCGGCTTCGTCGCCGCGCCGTCAGCTTTCATGAGGTCTCTCCGCGCCTTGATCGCCTCCGCGCCCGACATCGCGAGCGCGGCGCTCGCGCCGAGGACGAACACCGCAACAAAGACCGACAGCTTCCACATAGTCGCCTCCTTAAGTTGAAGCCAAATTTGGGCGGTTTGTGTTCGCCTGGAGCCAGCACGACGTCGGCACGGCGCCCGAAATGATCGAAGGCCTGGCGACGCAGCGCAAACACTCTTCGAACTATACTTATTCACCCTGAAGCTCTTTCACCCTGAAGCTGCCTTAGCGGCTTCCGCCTTGCGGATGGCGCGGAAGATCGCCTGGGGGGTCGCCGGCATATCGATGTCGGGGGCGCCGTAGGCGCGCCATAGGGCGTCGGCGACGGCGTTGATCGCCGCCGGCGTCGATCCGATCGAACCAGCTTCGCCGGCGCCCTTCAGGCCCATCGGGTTGGTGGTCGAGGGAACGTTGCGCGTCTCAAACTCGATCGGCGTCAAACTGTCGGCCCGCGGCACGCAATAATCCATCAGGCTGGCGGACAGGAGCTGGCCGTCGCGGTCGTAGACGGCGTGCTCCATCAGGGCCTGGCCGATGCCTTGAGCGATGCCGCCGTGAACCTGGCCCTCGAGCAGGAGAGGGTTCAGGGTGAAACCGAAATCGTCGACCACGGTGTAGCGGGCGATCCGCGCCTCCCCGGTTTCGGGATCGATTTCGATCTCGCAGATATGCGTGCCGTTGGGATAGGTCGCCATGTCCGGCGTGTAGGAGCCGGCGCCCCGCAGCCGTTCCGGGGTCGCGGCGGGAAGCGCGGCGATTTCGGCAAGCGACAGCGAGCGGTCAGTGCCGACAATGCGAACCTGGCCATCGACGATTTCGAGATCCGAGCTCGCCGCCTCGAGTTTGTCGGCGGCGAGGTCCTTCAACGAGCCCGCGAGCGCGATTGCCGCGCGGTCGCTCATTACCGCGCCGATCGGGATCGAGCGGGACCCGCCCGTGCCGGCCCCGGTTTCGATGCGGTCCGTGTCTCCTGTGACGACTTTCACCTGATCGAGCGCGACGCCGAAGCGCTCGGCGACGACCTGGGCGAAAGCCGTCTCGTGTCCCTGGCCGTTAGATTGCGTGCCGATAAACAGCGTCAAGGACCCGTCCTTCTCCAGCCTGAGGGCGCCGGTCTCGCCGTCGCCCCAGGCGGTGCATTCGATGTAACTCGAGACGCCCAGGCCGCGGATGGCGCCGCGCCGCCTGGACTCGGCGGCCCGGCCGTCGAAGCCCGCGACGTCGGCCTTGACGACGCATCGGCTCAAGGCCCCGGCGAAATCGCCGACGTCATAGGTGCGGCCCGTTTCAGTCTTGTAGGGCATCGCCGCCGCAGGGATGAAGTTTCGCATCCGGATCGCTTCCTGCGACAGCCCGAGCTCGCGCGCGCAGCGGTCGACAAGACGCTCGAGGAGATAGGCGGCTTCGGGGCGCCCTGCGCCGCGGTAAGCGTCGACGGGAAGGGTATGCGTGTGGACGCCGCGAACGCGGGCGTGCAGCGCGTCGATCTTATACGGCCCGTTGGCCATCGATATGCTGAGCCACGGAACGTAAGGCCCGAACTGCGACGTGTAGGCGCCGAGATTGGCGACAGCGTCGACGCGGAGCGCAAGAAACCGGCCGTCGGAGGCGAGCGCCATCTCTGCGGTCGTGACATGATCGCGCCCCTGCGCATCGCCGACGAAATGCTCCGTCCGGTCGGCCTGCCAGCGAATTGGGCGATTGAGCCATCGGGCGGCCTCGAGGACGAGCGGATATTCCCGGTGCAGAAATTGCCTGATGCCGAATCCGCCGCCGACGTCGGTGGTGACGACCCTGAGCTTGTCCGGCGGAATCTTCAACACATCCGAAGCCAGATGGTCGCGCACGATATGCACGCCCTGGGTGCCGACGAAGAGCGTTCGCTTGTCCGTCTCCCCGTCATAGAGGCCGACGGCTCCGCGCGGCTCGAGGAAATTTGCCACGAGGCGTTGATTGACGACGTCGATCCTCACGACCCGCGCCGCGCCGGCGAAGACTGCGTCCGTGCGATCCTTATCGCCGAGGTGGACGTCGAAGGCGACGTTTCCAGGGGCGCCGGGCAGGAGCTGAACCGAATCCGGCCGCAGCGCCTCTCTCAAGTCGGCGACCGCGGGCAGCGGCTCCCACTTGATCGCGAGCGCCTCCGCGGCGTCGCGCGCGGCAAAGCCGGTGTCGGCGACAACCATAGCGACGATGTCGCCGACATGATGCGCCTCGTCGCTGGCCATTACGGGAAACGGCTTCAACCGGGCTCGGGCGCCGTCGGAGCTCCGCACCGAGGCGATGACCGGAAGGTCGCCCAGCGTGGCGAAATCGGCGGCGACATAAACGGCCCGCACGCCGGGCGCAGCGGCGGCCTTCGCGCGGTCGGCGATGGAAAACCGGGCATGAGCGTGCGGGCTGCGAACGAAATGGGCGACGAGCGCGCCCTCCGGAGCCAAGTCCGAGGTGTATTGTCC
The DNA here is from genome assembly GCA_963820795.1 of uncultured Alphaproteobacteria bacterium. Classification (GTDB taxonomy): domain Bacteria; phylum Pseudomonadota; class Alphaproteobacteria; order Rhizobiales; family Beijerinckiaceae; genus Roseiarcus. Next base: position 74,432 of record CAWGBJ010000008.1, on the reverse strand, counting down.
GGCGCCGCGAATAAGCCGGTCGTCCTCGACGCGCCGAACCGGCTGGCCGACGCCAAATTTCATTATCGCCATCAACTTCTGTCCTTTATCAGGCCGACCAAAGACGATTTTCGGCGACGGCGACCTCGATGGTCAACGGTTCATTAATTCCAACCTTCGATAATCCGATGAACATTACGTCAACCGTTGGCCGTTTTTTCCCATGAGCGATCGCGAAGCCCTGGATCTTGGACAGGAAAGCCAGTCAGAGGGGCGCGAAAAACCCGAATTTCTGCTGGATAACGTGGAACGAGACGTGGGCGCCGGATCGAGCGCCTCGAGAGCTCTCTTGCCTTTGCCGTTCGGCGTCGCCGCCACGCAAGGCCCGGATCTGGAAAAGGAAGACCGGTACGCGGGGCGCGAACCGCCTGAATTTCCGCTGGATGACGGAGAAGAAGAAGCGGGCGTGGGATCGAGCGCCCCGAGAGCGCTCTTGCCTTTGCGGTTCGCCCGCGACGCCGCGCCGCGCGCCGAGCCGGTCAACGATCCCCAGACCCCGCGGCCGGGACGCCACTTTCTCTCTATGCTGTTGTTGGTCGCCGGGATCGCGGCGGCGGGCATCTTTGCGGGCGGCAGCGCATGGATGCTCACGGAGCACGGCAGGCAGGCCGGCCTGCTCAGCGAGAGGGCGCACCAAACCCAGGCGCTCACCAGGACGATCGACGACCTGAGCGCGCGGCTGAGCGCGGTCGAAAGCGCAAAGTCGCACGACGAACTCCTCGAATTGCAACGATCGATCGGCGAGATCCGATCCAGTATCGCCTCCTCCCGCGAGCTCGGCAGCGCGCTTGCGCAGCTCTCGCAGAGGGTGGAAAAGATGGACCGCGAGGAAAGCGCCAAGGTCGACAAACTCGGCGAACATATCGACCAGACGGCGAGCGCGGAGGTCACCCAATTCGCGGCTCGCATCGCGGAGCTCGAAAAGAAAACAGTCGTGGCGGCGGCGACGGCGGCAAACCCCGCTTCAACTCCGCAAAAGCAGTCTCCCGCACCGCCAAAACTCGGCCCCAACGTCTCCATGGAGACGACCGGTTCGATCGACCGGCCGAGGCCCGTGTTGCGCGGTTACATCGTTCTCGGCGCGCGGGACGACGTCGCCCTCGTTGGGGGACGCTACGGCGAGCGCGCGGTGCGGCTAGGCGACTTTTTGCCGGGCGCGGGAAGAGTTCGAGCGAATCCTGCGCCAGGGCGATTCATGGGTCGTCCTGACCGAGCAAGGCCTGATCCCGGCCGCCGATCTGCCTTATTGATCGCAAAAGCTCAGTCCGCGCCGTCTTAGGCCGCTGAACGAGCGCCGCAACCATCCCGTGCCTGTGGCCCGGCTGCATCAGCTGCGGCAAAAACGCATGCGCCGCGAGCGGCGCTTTCGACAGACAGGCGCTTTGTGTTACCAAGCCGCCCGAAAGGTCTCCGCGCCAAAGGTCGGCGGGCCCCGAAGGGCAAGTCCCGCACATGAACGCTCGCCGCAACAGCTTCGCCTATGAAGATCTCCTTGCCTGCGGCCGGGGGGAATTGTTCGGCGCCGGCAATGCCCAATTGCCTTTGCCGCCGATGCTGATGTTCGATCGGATTTCGCAGATTTCGGAAACCGGCGGGGCCAACGGCAAGGGCGAGGTGCGCGCGGAATTCGACGTCAAGCCGACGCTCTGGTTTTTCGACTGCCATTTCAAGGGAGATCCGGTCATGCCGGGCTGTCTCGGGCTCGACGCGCTCTGGCAACTCACAGGATTTTTTCTGGGCTGGCTCGGCCTGCCCGGTCGCGGCCGGGCGCTCGGCGTCGGCGAGGTCAAATTCGCCGATCAGGTGCTTCCCACCATCAAAAGGGTCATCTACGGCGTGGACATGAAACGGGTGTTCAGGGGCAAGCTGATCCTCGGCATTGCCGATGGTTGGCTGGAGGCCGATGGCCAGCGGATATATGAAGTGAGAGATCTGCGTGTCGGACTGTTCGGCGCGCCAAATCCGATGCCGGCCTGACGGGCAAGCTTAAGACGGCGCGAGGGTATGGAGTCATCGATGAGGCGCGTCGTCGTCACCGGCATGGGCATTGTGTCCTCGATCGGATCGAACACCCAGGAAGTGACGGCGAGCCTTCATTCCGGCCGATCCGGGATCACCCGGGCGGTGAAATTCGCCGAACTCGGCTTCCGGTCGCAGGTCCAGGGCGCGCCGACGCTCAACGCCGAAGAGACGGTCGACCGCCGAGCGCTGCGGTTTCACGGCGGCGGCACCGCCTGGAATCACGTAGCGATGCAACAGTCGATCGTCGATAGCGGCCTTGCTCCGGACGAAGTGTCGAACGAGCGAACCGGCATCATCATGGGCTCCGGCGGACCTTCGACGCGCGCCATCGTCGAGGCGGCCGACGTCACGCGCGCCAAGGGGCCGAAGCGGGTCGGTCCCTTCGCCGTCCCGAAAGCGATGAGCTCGACGGCCTCGGCGACGCTTTCCACCTGGTTCAAGATCAAGGGCGTCAGCTATTCGATCTCGTCCGCCTGCGCGACTTCGAGCCACTGCATCGGCGCGGCCTATGAACAAATTCTCACGGGCAAGCAGGACGTGATGTTTGCCGGCGGCTGCGAGGAGCTGGACTGGACGCTGGCGGTGCTGTTCGACGCGATGGGCGCGATGTCCTCGGCATTCAATGCGACGCCCTCGCGCGCCTCGCGCGCCTACGACAGGAATCGCGACGGCTTCGTGATATCCGCGGGAGCGGGCGTGCTGACGCTCGAGGAATACGGACGGGCGAAGGCGCGCGGCGCCAGGATCTACGGCGAGATCGTCGGCTACGGGGCGACCTCGGACGGACACGACATGGTCGCGCCGTCCGGAGAGGGCGCCGAGCGCAGCATGCGCCTGGCCCTGGCCACGGTGAAGACGCCGATCGATTACATCAATCCTCACGCGACCTCGACTACCGTGGGCGACCTGAAAGAGATCGAGGCGATCCGCGCGGTGTTTGGCGCCGGCGAGAAGTGTCCGCCGATCTCGGCCACCAAGTCGCTAACCGGACATTCGCAGGGCGCAACCGGCGCGCACGAGGCGATCTACTCGCTCTTGATGATGCGCAACGGCTTCATCTGCGAAAGCGCGCATATCGATGAGATCGACCCCGCCTTCACCGACATGCCGATCGTCCAGACGCGGCGCGACGATGTCGGCTTGCGGGCCGTTCTCTCCAATTCCTTCGGCTTCGGCGGCACCAACGCGACGCTCGTGTTCAAACACGTCGACGCTTAGGCCCGGCGGCGCCGCTTTCTTCGCAATCCACCGATCCTCCTGCTCTCGAGCGTTTTGATGACGTCTGGATTGATGCGCGGCAAGCGCGGCTTGATAATGGGCGTCGCCAACGACCACTCCATTGCCTGGGGCATAGCCAAAGCCCTGGCCGGCGAGGGCGCCGACCTTGCTTTCACCTATCAGGGCGAAGCGCTCGGCAAGCGCGTCTCGCCGCTCGCCGACAGCCTCGGCTCCGAGCGCGTCTGGCCGTGCGAAGTCGAGGACGTCAGCTCGCTCGATACCCTTTTTTCCACAATCGCCGCGGACTGGGGCTCGCTCGACTTTCTCGTGCACTGCATCGGTTTTTCCGACCGCAACGAGCTGAAGGGGCGTTACGCCGACACCAGCAGGGACAATTTCGTTCGGACGATGGTCATCTCCGCCTTTTCGTTCACCGAGATCGTCAGGCGCGCCGCGGAGCTCATGCCCTCGGGCGGGGCGATGCTGACGCTGACTTTCGGCGGCTCGACCCGTGTGATGCCGAACTACAATGTGATGGGCATCGCCAAGGCTGCGCTGGAGGCCAGCGTGCGATATCTCGCGGCCGACTTCGGCCCGAACAACATCCGCGTCAACGCCATCTCCGCCGGTCCGATCCGCACCCTTGCCGGGGCAGGCATCGCCGACGCGCGATTCATGTTCAACTTCCAGCGCGCGCATTCGCCGCTCCGCCGCTCCGTCACCATCGAAAACGTCGGAGGCGCGGCGCTTTACCTGCTTTCCAGCCTTTCGGACGGAGTGACGGGAGAAATTCACTTCGTCGATGCCGGCTACAACATCATTTCGATGCCGCGTCCGGACGATATCAAGGATTAGGATGCCTCTGGGAATCCCTGTCCGGATCGACCTTCGAGCCCATTCTCCTCACACCACTACCCCTTCCGCGGGTCGATTGTGCTTCCTAAACCCGCCGAGCTTGGCTATTTCCGGCATCTGGGTCGGTCAGAGAGAGTTCCCATGCGCTGCGGCAATGCGCGGTTGCGTCGGCTTGTGGGGGTCGTCCTTGCACTTCCGCTCGCGGTCTGCCTCATTTTGCCGGGCAGCGCCTCGGCAGGAAAGCTGTCGCAGCAGGATAGCGCCTTTCGCCAGTTCATCCTGTCGTTCTGGCCGATGGCGCAGGAGCGCGGCGTTTCGCGCGAGACCTTCACTCGGGCCTTCGCCGGCGTCTCGTTCGACGCGAACGTCGTCGCCGAGACGAGGGCGCAGGCCGAGTTCATCCAGCCGGTATGGGACTATATCGGCAGCGCCGTATCGCCGGACCGCATCGATCGCGGCCACGGCAAGGCGCGTGAGCAGAGGCCCTGGCTGTCCAAGGCAAGCGAAACCTATGGCGTCGACGATAGCGTCATCATGGGCATCTGGGGACTGGAATCCGATTTCGGCGCGGCGACCGGGACCGACGACGTCATCCGCGCGCTGGCCAGTCTGGCCTACATCGGCTTTCGCGGCGACTATTTCCGAGACGAACTTCTTTCCGCGTTGGTCATCCTCGAGACAGTCGATATCAAGGCGCGCCAAATGCGCGGCTCATGGGCCGGGGCGATGGGTCAGACGCAATTCATGCCGTCGAGTTTCCTCATCTACGCGGTCGACTTCGAGGGGAACGGAAAGCGCGATATCTGGACGAGCGCGCCCGACGCCATCGGCTCGACCGCCAACTTTCTCGCCGCGCACGGGTGGAAAAGGGATCTCCCCTGGGGCTTCGAAGTCCGCCTGCCCGCGGCTTTCGCCCTGACGGACGCGGACTCCTCGAGTCCGGCGCCCTTCAGCAGCTTTGAGGATCGCGGCGTCCGGCGTGCAGACGGCAGGGATCTGCCGAAGTCCGGGGAGGGACGCTTGCTGATTCCGGCGGGCCTGAAGGGGCCGATTTTCCTCGTCACGGGCAATTTCGACGTGATTAAAGCCTACAATGCCTCGACTGCTTACGCTCTTTCCGTCGCCTTGCTCGGCGACGCGATCGCAGGCGTGGGAGGCGTCGTTGCGCCGTGGCCGAAGAAGGATCATGCCCTGACCCCGATTGAAGTGCGCAAACTGCAGCTCAAACTCAAGGAAATGGGCTATAATGTCGGCGAGATCGACGGCATGGTCGGGGATTCGCTCCGCTCTGCCGTTCGCGCCTATCAGGTGCGCAATGGCCTCGTGCCCGACGGCTATGCCGATCTCGCCCTTTTGAGACGAGTGGAGGCCGACGATCTCCCCGGCCTCGTCGGACGTGGACCAAAGTGATGGAACGGCGCGAGCGGAAGTCGTTGTCAAAGCGTAGCTCTCCATTGGCGCTGGCGGTTCCGCTCAGTGTCATCGCTTTGGCGCTTTTTGCCTGCATCCTGGCGGCGCCTGTTTCGCTTGCCCAGAACAGCGGCGGTTTTCCCGGCTTCTTTCAAAACCTGTTCAATTATTCTTCACGTCCGCCGCCGCCATCGAACGAACCGTTGCGCGTGCGAACGCACAGGCCAAGCCCGAAACGGGCGCCCGATTCGGTTTCGAGACGGAGCCAGGACTTTGTTTCAACCTCGGCGACCCGCGCCCCTGGCGCACCTGGCGGGTCCCCTGGTGAGGCCGCATTGTTCGTGTCCGTACTGGGCGACAGCCTCGCCATCCTCGCGGGGCAAGGTCTGAGCAACTCGTTTTCCGACAAACCGGAAGTCTCGATCACCAATCTGGCCAAGGATCTCTCAGGCCTCACCCGTGATGACTATTATGATTGGCCAAAAGCAGCGCGCGCTTTGGTTGCGGGAAAGCAGAAGGTCGACGCTGTGGTGATCATGGTCGGCATTAATGACTTGCAGCCGTTGAAGGATGGCGGCGATACGCTCGACCCCCTCAGCGACAAGTGGCGGACCGTCTACGCGCAAAGAATCGAGAATTTCGTCGCGCCGTTTCATGACGCGCATATTCCGATTTTCTGGGTCGGTCTTCCCCCGATGCAGGATGAGAAGTTCAACGCCCAGGTGAGCGCGCTGAACGAGATCTACCGCGACACCGCGGAAAAAGCCGGCGCGACCTATATCGACATCTGGGACGCGTTCGTCGATGAGAATGGGCACTTCTCGGCGTTCGGTCCCGACGTCGACGGGCAGAACACGAAACTGCGCTCCGGTCCCAACGGCATCTATTTCACCAAAGCCGGATCGCGCAAGCTCGCGCATTTTCTGGAGACCGGGATCCGGCGGATACTTGACAAGGCCAAGCCGCAGAGCGACATCGCGGCGCTCCCGCCGGATATCGAACAGCAGGCGGACGACATCAATGCAGAAATCCGCCGCGAGATGGGAGCGAGCAATCCGAACGTGCCCGTTACGGCGAAGCCGCCCGCAGGACCGATCCTGTCGCTGACCGCCCGTCCGGTCTCGGCGCAAGGCGAGCTGATCGAAGCCGCAGCGCCAGCGAGCGCCGGCGCCGAGGCGTCGAGCCTGCGCTCCGGCGCCGCTCCGGAACCCGAGGCCGGGCGCGCCGATGACTTCAGATGGCCCCGGCCGCAGTAGCGGCGCGGAGCAGCACGAAGTCGAAAATTGCTTGGCGGAGTCCCGGCCCGTAGAGCCGTAGCTCACCCGCGCCTCCCGCGCCTCGGCCTGCTTGTTCCCTAAGGTGCGCCGTGCTAGGCGACCCCCCAACGCATACCGGCATGGTGGCCAGGCGTGCTCAGGCTGAAATGGACCACGGAGCAAGTTACGATGGCTGAGCAGGACGGCAATGGGGCCGGCGCGCCGCAAGCAGGCCCACGCTTCTCCATTCTCGCGCAATATACCAAGGACCTGTCGTTCGAGAATCCGAACGCGCCGCGAACACTGGGCCCGCAGCAGAATGCGCCGAACATCTCCGTGCAGATCAACGTCAACGCACGGCAGCTTGCGCCCGCGGACTTCGAAGTGAGCCTGATGCTCGAGGGCGGGGCCGGTCAGGGCGCCGAAACCATGTTCAAATTCGAACTCAACTATGCGGGAATTTTCCGCGTGGAGAACTTTCCGCCCGACCAGGTGCAGCCCGTTGTTATGATCGAGGGCCCGCGCCTCTTGTTCCCGTTCGCCCGGCAAATCATCGCCGACGCCGTCCGCGGGGGGTCTTACCCGCCGCTTTACATCGATCCGATCGATTTCCACGCGCTTTACCTGCAGCGCCTAGCCGCGTCAGGTGGCCAGCCGCAGCAGCAGACTGCCTGACCGCGCCATGGCTTAGGCGCGCTCAGCGCTCAGCCTGGTTCCCGGCGTAGCGCAGCCAAATCGCAGCTTCCCCCAGCGCCAGAACATGCTCCGCATGTGCGGCCGCTTCCTCGGGCGCGATCCCGGAAAGGCGCGGCCCGCGCGCTTCCCTGCGCCAGAGCGGGAAGGCGATGAGGTCCGACGAGGATTCGGGTTCGTCGTCAACGAAGATCAGCGAACGCTGCCGTCCCCCGGTCAGCTCGAGATAGACTTCGACCAAGATTTCCGCATCGAGCAGCGCCCCGTGCTTGATTCGCCGGGACCGGTCGATCCGGTACCGGTCGCATAGCGCGTCGAGGCTGTTGGGCTGTCCGGGATATTTCTTGCGGGCGAGCGCCAGCGTGTCGATGATGCGGTCGACGGCGATTGGCGGGTGTCCTACCAGCGCCAGCTCGGCGTTCATGAACCGCAGATCGAAATCGGCGTTGTGGATAACGATCGGCGCATCGCCGATGAAAACGAGAAGGTCGTCGACGACCCCAGCGAAAACCGGCTTGTCCCGCAGCGATTCGGCGCTGTGGCCATGGACGCGCATCGCGTCCTCCGGGATGTCTCGCTCCGGATTGATGAGCGCATGAAAGAACCTGCCGGTCGCCGATTGGTGGATGATTTCGACCGCGCCGATTTCGAGCAGGCGATGTCCGTCGGCGGGGTTGAGCCCGGTCGTCTCGGTATCCAGAACGATCTCACGCATGACGGCGTCCTCCAACCGCCGCAACGGCGCGCATGAACTGCCGCACCTGCGCGCGCGTCCGCTCGAGGCTACCGCCCGTGTCGATAACGAAATGGGCGCGGCGACGCTTTTCCGAGTCGCTCATCTGCCGCAGCATAATCGCATCGAGCTTGGCCGCATGCATGCCCTCGCGGGCCATGGCCCGCGCCCTTTGCGCCGCCGTCGGCGCGCTGACGACGACCACCAGGTCGACAGCCGAATCACCGACAGTCTCGAACAGGAGCGGCACGTCCACAATGGCCAAACGGCGGCCTTCCGCTTCGGCCTGTGCGACAAAGCGCGCCCGGGCGTCGGCGACTGCCGGATGCACCAGGCTTTCGAGTCGCACGAGAGCCGCCGGGTCGCCTAGCGCCAGCCGGCCGAGCCTCCCGCGGTCGACAACTCCATCGGCGACGACGCCGGGGAACATCGCCTCGACGGCTTCCGCGCCCTTGCCAGCGTAATAGACCCGAACGGCCTCGTCGGCGTCGAAAACCGGAGCACCGAGGACGGCGAACATCGCCGCGACGGTCGACTTTCCCATCGCGATCGAGCCGGTGAGGCCGGCGAGAATCATTGCTTCTCCCTGTCGGCGGCGAGCACATCCGCTTCGACCAAGCCGCGCAAGGCAGCCGTGACCCGGGGCCGCTGGCCAAACCACCGCTCGAACGCGGGAGCGGCCTGATGGACCAGCATGCCGAGTCCCTCGACGGCGCACAGGCCGCGAGCGCGCGCGGCTGCGACGAGGGGCGTGCAGAGCGGTATATAGACGATGTCCGCCACCACCGCGCGGTCCGGCAGGGCGCCGATATCGATCTCGAGCGGCGGGTTTCCTTCCATACCGAGCGTGGTGGCATTGACGAGGAGGTCGGCTCCGGCAAGCTCGAGAGGGAGCCTCGCCCAGGGCGCGGCGGCGGCGCCAAACAATGCCGCAAGCCCCTCGGCTCGCGCCTGAGTTCTGTTGACGATCGCGATACGCTTTATTCCGCGCGACGCCAGGGCATAGACGATCGCCCGCGCGGCGCCACCCGCGCCGAGGACCACGGCGCGTTCGCTTTCCTCGTCCCAGCCCGGCGCGCCCTCGTCCATGTTGGCGAGAAAGCCCTCGACGTCCGTGTTATCGCCGCAAAGCGCATTGCCTTCGCGCCATAAGGTATTGACGGCGCCGAGCCCGTCTGCAGTCCGAGTCCGTCGGTCGCAGGCGGCAAAGGCTGCTTCCTTGTGCGGCGCGGTCACATTCGAGCCGACGAGGCCTTCTGAGCCGATATCTGCAACAAAAGCGGCAAAATTGTTCGGCGGGACCGCGAATCGTTCATAGCTGCCGGCTATGCCGAGCTCTTTGAGCCAATGCCGGTGAATGATCGGCGAGCGCGAATGTTTGATCGGCCAACCGACGACTCCCGCGCGAGGGACCCGGCTTAACGTCACAGCGAAATCAGTCCTTCGCGCCTGAGCCAGTCCAGCAGCTTGAACATCGGAATCCCGAGAATCGTTGCGTAATCGCCCTCGACCCGGTCAAACAGATGTACGCCCATACCTTCGAGCTGATAAGCGCCGACGTTAGAAAGGACAACCGGCCCCACCAGTTCCAGATACCTGTCGATCGTTCGCTGATCGAGTGCACGCATTTGAAGATCCGCATGGTCGGCGTCGACGACGAGGGTCTTCCCGGACCGGGCGATCGAGAAGGCGGAAGTCAGCCGATGCCTGCGGCCGGCGAGCGCCGCCAATGATTGCGCAGCCTCCTCGAGGTCGCTCGGCTTGTGCAGAAGCCCGCCTCCGAGGGTCAGGGTCTGATCCGCGCCGAGGCAATAGGCTTCCGGCCGTGCCAGGCTCGCGGCGACCGCCTTCGCCTCAGCCAGCGCAGCTGCAAGATCCGTAGGACGGCCGCCGGCGGTGAAGAAGCGAGCCTCGAAAGCTCTCTCGTCGACGTCCGCCGCCACGACCTCGGCACGAAGGCCTGCGGCCTCCAGCAGAGCGCGCCGCGCGGAGCTTTTCGACGCCAATGCGAGGGGGGCTTCGGCCGCCCAGAGCCGAGCCTTTGACGAGACTTCCGCCATCATACGGATCAGCCCTCAGCGATGAAGTTCAGGCGGTGGGCGCGATAGAGATCGAGAATAGCCGCGGCGGTCTCCTCGATCGATCTCCGGGTGACGTCGATGATCGGCCAACTGTTTTCGGCGAAGAGCCTGCGCGAGGCGGCTATTTCTTCCGCCACCGCGATCCGGTCGACGTATTCGGTCCGCGAATCGGCGTTGAGGGTCAGGAGCCGATTTTGACGAATCTGCACGATGCGATCCGCAGAAGCGACAAGCCCGACGATCAGCGGATGGCGCAGATTGAGCAGTCCGTGGGGAAGCGGCACGTTTGGCACGAGCGGCACATTGGCGGCCTTGTAGCCGCGATTCGCCAAGTAGATGCTCGTCGGGGTCTTCGACGTCCGACTCACTCCGACAAGGACAATGTCAGCATGCTCGAGGTTCTCCGGCAATTGGCCGTCGTCGCTCATCATGCTGAAATTAAGCGCGTCGATTCGCTTGAAATAGTCTGCATTAAGCATGTGCTGAGCGCCGGCGCGGGGCGTCGAGTTCTGCCCGAGGTACGACTTGAACAGGGTCAGAATCGGACCGAGCACCGAGAGACACGGCGAGCCGAACGCTTCGCAACTTTCTTCCAGCCGCCGTGACAGGTCCGAATCGACAAGGGTGAAGAGAACGATCCCTGGGGCGTTCTCGATTTCAGCGATCACCCGATCGAGTTGCCCCGGCGTGCGCACCAAGGGGTAGACATGCTCGATCGAAGCCACGCCCTGGTATTGCGCCGCGGCGGCGCGGGAGGCGGCGATCAGCGTCTCCCCGGTCGAATCGGAAACGAGGTGGAGATGGAAGTAGCTGCGGCCCAACGCGGCCCCCACTGCGTGAATGGAGGCGCTTATAACCGGAGGCGATGCTTGTGGACAGGCGTGGAGAGCCGGCAGCCGGCTAAGACGGCCTCCAACCCGAAGGCGCAATCGACGCTCGACCATCCACAGGCCAGAGGACAGGGAGAATTCGCAGCGATTCTTTCGGCCTGGCGACAACTCTGTGAATAACTCGAGGGCGGCCGCCGACCCGGCTCGCAACCTTCGGCAGTGCTTAACAAACCCTTAACCCGCGGGACCCGCCGGCAGTGGCCGAGCACAACTTTCAGGGCGAACAAGTCGCCCGGCGGCCGGCACAGAGGCGAACGTCCACAACCAGCGTCTCTTAAAGAAGCAGAAGAAGATCTCTCTCTCAGGTTTTGTTTGGGGTGAGGCGATCGGCGACTTGCGCATGGGACCGCACACGCCTAAGCGCGAAGAGCGGTTCCATCTCGAAAGGGTGACGATTGGAGCTCTGGATCAAAGCCCTGCACATCGTCTCCATCATCGCCTGGATGGCGGGGATGCTCTATCTGCCAAGGCTGTTCGCCTACCACGCCGACGCCCCGAAAGGCTCCGCGATGTCCGAAATGTTCAAGATCATGGAGCGCCGCCTGCTCAAAGGCATCATCAACCCGGCGATGATCGCGGTGCTTGCAACCGGTGGTCTCCTCGCCTATATGACCGGCTACTGGCAGTCGGGCTGGCTGCAGGCGAAAATAGTGCTTGTCATTGCGCTTGGCGGACTTCACGGTTACTTCGCTCGTTGCGTCCGCGTTTTCGCTACAGATGCCAATCAGCGCTCCTCCCGTTACTTTCGAATTATCAATGAAATCCCGACCGTCCTGATGGTTCTGATTGTTCTTCTTGTCGTGCTAAAGCCCTTCTAGGCGCAATTGCGTGGACTTCGCCCTGATCGCGCAAAACCCGTTGAAAGTTCCCACGAACGCGGCTAAGAGGAACGCCCACTCGTCATAGCGTACGTCTTGCGGTCGCGGATCGCCCGATCCCGCGGCGGCTGGGCGTGGGCCCGACAGGGCCGAGGCCGCCTCCGAGGCGCCAACCCTCTTTCCACCACACCAGCGACTTGGCGGCAGCTGAAGCCCGAGAGTCCCCGATCTGAAGGTCCCCCAATGCGGGAAATGAAACTCAAGGATTTGAAGCAAAAGTCACCGACGGAGCTCTTGGCGTTCGCGGAAGAAAACGATGTCGAAAACGCGTCGATCATGCGCAAGCAGGAATTGATGTTCGCCATTCTCAAGCAACTCGCCAGCGTGGACGTCCAGATCATCGGCGAGGGCGTTGTTGAAATCCTTCAGGACGGATTCGCCTTCCTCAGGTCGGCCGATGCCAACTATCTTCCGGGACCGGACGACATTTATGTATCGCCGTCCCAGATTCGCCGGCTCGGCCTGCGAACGGGCGATACCGTCGAGGGCGTCATCCGCAGCCCGAAGGAGGGCGAGCGCTATTTTGCCCTATTGAAATGCAACGCCATCAATTTCGAGGATCCGGAAAAGACCCGTCACAAGGTTCATTTTGACAACCTGACGCCGCTCTATCCGAGCGAGCGGCTGCGGCTTGAGGTCGAGGATCCAACCCGCAAGGACATGTCCGCCCGCGTCATCGACATTGTCTCGCCGATCGGTAAGGGGCAACGCGCTTTGATCGTGGCGCCCCCGCGGACGGGCAAGACCGTCCTTCTGCAAAATATCGCCCAGTCGATCACCGCCAATCATCCCGAGTGCTATCTGATCGTGCTTTTGATCGACGAGCGGCCGGAAGAAGTGACGGACATGCAGCGCTCAGTGAAAGGCGAGGTCGTATCCTCGACCTTCGACGAGCCGGCGGTGCGCCATGTGCAGGTCGCGGAGATGGTGATCGAAAAAGCCAAGCGCCTCGTCGAGCACGGGCGCGACGTCCTGATCCTGCTGGATTCGATCACGCGGCTCGGGCGCGCCTACAACACCGTCGTCCCTTCGTCCGGCAAGGTGCTGACAGGCGGCGTCGACGCGAACGCCTTGCAGCGACCAAAACGCTTTTTCGGCGCGGCCCGCAACATCGAGGAAGGAGGTTCGCTGACCATCATTGCAACGGCGCTGATCGACACGGGCTCGCGTATGGATGAGGTGATTTTCGAAGAATTCAAGGGGACCGGCAACTCGGAAATCATTCTGGACCGGAAGGTTGCCGACAAGCGCACCTTCCCGTCGATGGACATCACCCGCTCCGGCACGCGCAAGGAGGAGCTGCTGGTGCCGCCGGACATCCTCAAGAAGATGTACGTGTTGCGGCGTATCCTCAATCCCATGGGCACCGTCGACGCGATCGAATTCCTGTTGGGCAAACTCCGCGAGACGAAGACCAACGCGAACTTCTTCGAGTCGATGAATACATAGGCTGGCCCGCGCTAGGGGCCGCGAGCGTTCGGAGTGTGCTGGTCAGTGTCCCAACTGTCGAAGCCGACACTTGCCGATCTCCGCGCAGAGATCGACCGCATCGACACGGCAATGCACGAGCTCCTGATCGAGCGAGGGCAGGTGATCGATCGGCTGATCGAGGTCAAGACGCGTCAGGGCGGCGGCTCCGCGTTCCGGCCGGCGCGCGAGGCGGCGATGATGCGGGCTATTGCCGAGCGCCACCGGGGCCTTTTGCCGCTGGATACGGTCGAGAGCATCTGGCGCATCATCATCTCGACATTCACCTATATTCAGGCTCCGTATCGCGTTCACGTGGACGTCTCCCGCGGAGACGCTGCTATGCGCGACTCGGCGCGGTTTCATTTCGGCTTCACAGTACCTTGCGCGCCGCACTTGAGCGCGACGGAGGTGATTGTCGCCGTGGCCGCCTCCAGCGGAGACCTGGGAATGTTCGCGCTCGACGGCGGCCCGGGCTCCGGGGCATGGTGGACGAAACTGGCGCCGTCCCAGGCGCCCAAGATTATCGCTCGATTGCCGTTTGTGGAGCGGGCGGACCATCCGGCGGGGACACCCGTCTTCGTCGTTTCGAAGCCGCTGGCGGACGGCTTGGCCCGCGAAGTGGTGCTTGAATCAGTGGGTCTTGACCGCTGGCGCGTCGACTTTCCGCATGCGTTGAGGGAAGTCGGGGGGGAGATCATCGCCTCGGCCGCCGACGGAATGGGGCTGTCGCTGTTGATTGCGCGCCCGGGCGCACTCGTCGCGGACGCAGTCACCAAGGCTTTGCGGTCGGCGGGAGGCGACGACGTGCGCAGCGTCGAGGTCGGCGCGCACGCCGATCGATTCGCAGCGACGGCGTTGCGCCTGCGCTGACTTTGCGGCTATCGAGACGCGCATGACTTCTCCCGCCCGCAGCCGCCCGCAGCCTCGCCCCGAAGTCCTGGCGATCGACGCCTACGTGCCGGGCAAGAGTCACATCGTCGGCGTCGAAAAGATCCACAAGCTTTCGTCGAACGAATCGCCGCTCGGCCCATCGCCGAAAGCGGTTGAGGCTTACAGGGTGGCGGCAGACGGCCTTGCGCTTTATCCCGACGGCTCGGCCACCGTGCTTCGCGAGGCGATCGCCAGACGATTTGGGCTCGAGCCGTCCAGAATCATCTGCGGCAACGGATCCGACGAACTGCTGGCGCTGTTGGCGCACGCCTTCCTGCGTCAAGGCGACGAGGGACTGTACAGCGAGTACGGCTTCCTTGAGTACCCGATCTGCATCCGGGCGGCGGGGGGCGTTCCTGTCGTCGCCAGGGAGAGAGGCAAGACGGCCGACGTCGACACCTTGCTGGCCAGGACGACCGAGCGGACAAAGATCGTCTTTCTCGCAAACCCGAACAACCCGACCGGCACCTACATCCCCTACTCCGAGGTCAAACGTCTCCAGGCGGGCTTGCCGGCCGAGTGCCTTCTGGTGATCGACGCAGCCTATGCGGAATATGTGACGCGCAATGATTATGCCGCGGGCATAGAACTCGCGGCGGTCTCGGAGAATGTGGTGATGACGCGCACATTCTCGAAAATTCACGGGCTCGCCAGCCTGCGGATCGGCTGGGCGTACGGGCCGCCGCAGGTTGTCGACGCGCTCAATCGGATCCGCGGTCCCTTCAACGTCAACGGTCCCGCTTTGGCGGCGGGCGCGGCAAGTCTGGCGGATTCGTCCCACATCGAAAAGGCGATCGCCCACAACGCGCGCTGGCTTCCCTGGTTGACCGAGCAGATTTCGTCGCTTGGGATCGAGGTGACGCCGAGCGTTGGAAACTTTCTTCTCCTGGGCTTCGAGGGGACCTCGGGCCGGACGGCGCAGAAGGCGGACGCATATCTCAGCGCACGCGGGTTCATTCTGCGCGCCGTCGGCGGGTACGGGTTGCCCGACTGCCTCCGCCTCACCGTCGGCGACGAGGGGGCGAACCGCGGCGTGGTCGCTGCGCTGGCCGATTTCATGCGGGGCGATGGTGGTTGACCGGCTCGTGCCGCCGCTCGAACAACCTTTGTTCGAAGAGCTGGCGATTATCGGCGTGGGGCTGATCGGCTCCTCGATCGCGCGGGCGGCGCGCCGCCGGCGGGCGGCGGGGCGCATCGTTCTGGCCGACCGGTCGCCCGACGTGCTCGACAGGGTGGAGGCGCTGGCGCTCGGAGACGAGACGACGGGCGATCTTCAGCACGCGGTGCGGAACGCCGATTGCGTGATGCTCTGCGCTCCCCTCGGCGCCTACGAAGCGATCGGCCGCGCGATCGCGCCCGCTCTTAAATCCGGGGCCATCGTCTCGGACGTCGGATCGGTGAAGGGCGCGGTCGTTTCCGCTCTGGAGCCGGCGCTGCCTGCGCACGTGCACCTCGTTCCTGCCCATCCGGTGGCGGGGACGGAGCAGTCGGGACCGGACGCAGGTTTCGCCGCGCTCTTTGTCAACCGCTGGTGCATCCTCACCCCGCCGGAAGGAACCGACCCGAAGGCAGTCGCAGCTGTGGGCGCGTTCTGGGAGGCGCTGGGATCGCATGTGGAGACGATGAACGCGGCGCACCACGACCTGGTGCTCGCCATCACCAGCCATGTCCCGCATCTCATCGCCTACAACATCGTCGGCACGGCGGCGGATCTCGAGGAAGTGACGCGCTCCGAGGTCATCAAGTTTTCCGCCGGCGGATTTCGCGATTTCACCCGCATAGCGGCCTCCGATCCGACGATGTGGCGCGACGTATTCCTGCAAAACAAGGACGCGGTGCTCGAGATGCTCGGCCGATTCAGCGAGGACTTGACCGCATTGCAGCGAATGATTCGCCGGGAGGACGGCGACGGGTTGTTCGCCCTTTTCACCCGCACCCGGGCGATCCGGTTGGGGATCGTTGCGCAGGGTCAGGAAACGGCGGCTCCGGACTTCGGGCGCCGGGCGGCCGAGGACGAACGGGACAAATGACGCAGGCGAGGCCGTGGACGGGCGGCGCGCTGTGGGTGTTCGGCTACGGCTCGCTGATGTGGCGGCCGGGTTTCGCCTACGCCCGGCGGTGCAAAGCGACGCTGCGAGGATGGCGCAGAAGCCTCTGCGTCTACTCGCATGTCTATCGCGGAACCCCGGACCGGCCGGGGCTCGTCCTCGGCCTCGACCGTGGCGGGACCTGCCAAGGGGTCGCCTTCGAGGTCGATGCGCATTTGCGCGAAACCACCTTGCGGTATCTCCGGCAACGCGAGCAGGTGACGGCGGTCTACCTCGAACGCAGGGTCCCCGTGTTACTCGAGACAGGCCAACGGGTCGCTGCGGTGACATATGTCGCCGACCGCCTGCACCCGCAATATGTGGGGCATCCGAGCCGCGAGGTCATGCTGAGGCTGGTCAGCGAAGGCGCCGGCGTGTCAGGCCGGAACGCCGATTACGTTACCGAAACGTACGACCACCTGGCAGCGATAGGCGTTCGCGATCGCGAACTCGAATGGCTGAGTTCCAAGTTGAGGGAGAGGGCTGGAGGGGGACCGGACCCGTCGCCGAGCATGTCTGACCTCAAGCAGGATGCGATTTGATCGCACCCGCGCCGTCGCGCCCAACGAGGCTCGGCCGAGAGCCGGCGCCGAATTCATTGCGATCGGCCTTTTTTCAAAGGCTTGAGTGTTCTTTTGGTAACCGGGGCAAATTCCCGGGCACGCACTTGCACAAGAGGTTTTGCTGCGACTGCGAAGTCAAGCAAAAACAATCAGTTGCGGGTACGCCGGACTGGTTTAAACGGGGCTACTCTGGCTTTTGCCCGGGAATTTGCCCCGGTTACTTCTTTTTGTAACCGGGGTAACTCCCAAGCCCGGGTGAGTCCGAAATGTCACAGGTGGCCTGAAAAGGTCTTTGTTCGGTTGATCTTTCGAGACCGCGGGCGGCGAATCAAAATCAACGGGAGGATGGTTCTTCCAGCCGAAGTCGAGGACTTGATCGCCTCGCTGAGACTCCAGATCGCGACGCTTGAGGCTAAAGTGGCGGAGCTTAGCCGGCAATTGGGGCAGGACAGTTCCAACAGTTCCAAGCCGCCTTCGAGCGATGGATTGAAGAAGAAGCCTCGCGTTGCCGGCAGCCTGCGCGGCCGCTCGGGCAAGGCGAGCGGCGGGCAGAAGGGCCACAAAGGGGATACGTTGCGGCAAGTCGCCGATCCGGATTGCGTGATTAAGCACACGGCGTGCGCCTGTCGCCATTGCGGTTCGCCTCTCGATCCGCAGGCGGCGGTCAGGATCGAGAAGCGCCAGGTGTTCGACCTTGCCGAGCGGCCGCTGGTGGTCACCGAACATCAGGCGGCGATCTACCGCTGCGCCGGTTGCCGCGGCGAGACGAAAGCGGCGTTTCCCGATGGCGTGGTCTCGCTGACCCAATATGGCGAGCGCCTCAGGGCGGCGGCGATCTATCTCAATGTCCAGCAACTTCTGCCCGAGGATCGGGCTGCCCAGGCGCTCAGCGATCTCTTCGGCGCGCCGCTGATCTGTCCGGCCAGCATCGTCGCCTGGGTGGGAAAGAAGGCGCAAGCGCTGCGGCAAGTCTACGCGTTCATCGGCGTCCGGGTGGCCGAGACGAGGGTTCGCCATCTCGACGAAACGGGGTTTCGCATCGCCGGCAAGCTGCAATGGCTGCACACGACCTCGAGCCTGGCCTTCACCTTCTATCGCGCCGACGAAAAACGGGGCGCGATCCCGGAAGATTTGCACGGAGGCGTCATCGT
Source organism: uncultured Alphaproteobacteria bacterium (assembly GCA_963820795.1). Taxonomy (GTDB): domain Bacteria; phylum Pseudomonadota; class Alphaproteobacteria; order Rhizobiales; family Beijerinckiaceae; genus Roseiarcus. The sequence goes on along the minus strand of CAWGBJ010000008.1, from coordinate 56,156 downwards.
GCACGACCACTTCCTGCCTTACCGCCGGCTCGACACGGTCGCGCACGCCTTCTGCAACGCTCATATCCTGCGCGAACTCAACAGCCTGATCGAGTTCGACAAGGAGGCCTGGGCCGAACTCATGCGCGACATGCTGCTTGCGGCCAACCTCGCGGTGAACAAAGCGCGCCAGGCGGGCGCGGCGGCGCTCGCCCCGGCTGAACTCCAGGCCCTCCTCGAGCGCTATTGGGCGGCGATCCGGCTCGGCCTCGCCTTCCATCGCCAACTGCCCAACCTGGAGGCGAAAGCCAAGGCGCGGGGCCGAACGAAGCACCGGCCCGGCCACAATCTGCTGCAAAGACTGAAAACCTTCCAAACCGAAACCTTGCGCTTCCTCACCGACTTCGACGTGCCCTTCACCAATAACCTGGCCGAACAGGACCTGAGGATGATGAAGGTCAAAATGAAAATCTCGGGCTCGTTCCGAACCCTCGAAGGCGCTCAAATCTTCGCAACCCTCAGATCCATCGTTTCAACCGCGAGAAAGCACGGCTGCAATATCCTCCGAACTCTCGCCGCACGCCCGGATCAGATCACCCTCGCCTTCGCCGCATAGCCGACGGCTTGGGAGTTACTTTTTTTCGCGCCGGTCGGTAACGGGGGCAAATTCCCGGGCACGCAGACGCACAAACTCGATCTCGCATCTGCGATATACAGTAGAAGCAGTATGTTAGACACCGGCAAAATATGATAACTGTGGCTTCGCTGTGTCCTGCCCGGGAATTTGCCCCCGTTACGCCGGTCGCCCGTAAGCCTTTGATAAGGCCCGAATCCGAGAAAGAAATTGCAATTTTTTGCAGGAAATTGAAGGCCGTTTGCAAGCCGTTAGCAGCAAATCGAAGTTTTTCGAAGCTTCCTGAGAGAAATGGAAGGGACGCGCCGTGGGCGGCGAGGCTGGGTTAGATGAAATGAAACGATCTGCGCCGACCTCGTTCCGCCAGCGTCTCCCTCACCCCAGAGCGTCCCGCGCACTTTAGCGGAGGAGGGTCGCTCTGATCCACCACTGCCGATGATCGGTAGTGATTCGCCGGAGCGCGGCAACCGCGCTGCGGCGGTTGTCGAATAGGGCGAAGCAGGTCGCTCCCGATCCCGACATGCGCGTCACTCTTGCCTCCGGCAGGACGGAAAGCGCCTTCAGCACGTCGCCGATCTCAGGCGCGATGGTGAGCGCGCCCGCCTCCAGATCGTTACGGCCGAAGGCGATCGATTCCAGCGAGAGCGGTTCGGCGGGGTTTGGCGCCGCGACCCACGTCCCATCGGCTTCAAAACGTGAACCCGGCGCTAGCCCCAACGCCTCGAACACCTTTCGAGTCGGCGCGGCGACGCGCGGATTGACCAGGACGGCGAAGACCGGCGGAAAGGCGGGGGGCGGTCCGAGCCGATCGCCGATCCCACTCATCATACGGGCTCGCGGGGTCAGGCAGACGGGCACGTCCGCGCCGGCTTCGAGCGCCGCCGCGTGCAGCCGTTCGTCTTCGATCGACAGGCCGTTGACGTCGGCGAGCGCGCGCAACGCGGCCGCTGCGTCCGCGGAGCCGCCGCCGAGGCCGGCCGCTGCCGGAAGGCGCTTGACCAGCCGGAAGCGACCGAGCCTCAAGCCGCGGACACGGCGCTCGAGGGCGCGCGCCGCACGCAAGACGAGGTTGTCTTCGACGGGCCCGGACTCGGGCGCGCTCGGCCCCTCGACCTCGAGCTCGAGACCCGGCGCTGGCGCATAGCCGAGCCAGTCGCAAATCGCCGCCGAAAGCCACCAGGCTTTCGATCTCATGCAGCCCGTCGGGCCGGCGCCCGATCACGCGCAGCGTCAGATTGACCTTGGCCGGCGCGCGCAGCCAAAGCATCGGCGAACGGCGCGAAGGCTAGCCGCCGCTCGGCGCCTGGATGGCCTCGGGCGCCGCCGGATTCGAGGTCGTCTCTGGCAGGCCGACCTTGATCTTCTTCAGGATCGCCGGCAGATCTTCAGGTTCGGGGCCCATGTCGCGCGCGTGGTTCCACTGAAAACGCGCCTCGATTCGCCGATCGACTTGCCAATAGGCGTCGCCGAGATGGTCGTTGAGCACCGGGTCTGCCGGCTTCAGGCTGATGGCGCGCTCGAGCGTCTGAGTCGCCTCGGCATACTGGCCGAGCTTGTAATGGGCCCACCCGAGGCTGTCGACGATATAGCCGTCGTTCGGCCTCAGTTCGACGGCGCGGCGCAGCATCTTGAACGCTTCCTCGAGGTTGATCCCTTGATCCACCCATGAGTAGCCGAGGTAATTGAGCACGAGAGGCTGATCGGGATAAAGCTCGAGCGCCTTCTTGAAGTCCGCTTCGGCCTTCGGCCATTGCTTGCTGCGCTCGAAGCAGATGCCGCGGAAATAGAACAGCGTCCAGTTGTCGCGCTGCGGAATGCCGACGGCGGCGATCGCCTTATCGTAGGTGGCCGCTGCTTCAACGTACTTTTTCGCCGATCTCTGCAGCCCGGCGAGCGCGCTCAGCGCATCGACGTCGTGCGGCCGCGCCGCCGCCATGGCCTGCAGCCGCTGGATCGCCTCGTCGGTCTTGCCCATGCTGTCGTATTCGAGAGCGATCTGGATCTCCGAGTCCTCTCGCAGCGGCGACGTCTCGGGCACCGCCTTGTAGGCGGCCATCGCATCGTCGCTTCGCTTCATCTGCTCGAAGAGATTGGCCAGCGTCACCTCGGTGAGGTCGTCGGCAGGCCGCAGATAGAGCGACAGGCGGAGATAGATCAGCGCCGGGAGCTCATCTCCCTCCTGACGGCTTCCCGCCCCGCCAAGGCCGTAGAGCACCTCGGCGGCCCCCTCCTTGGCGCTATGGACGAGCGCCTCGAGCGGCTTGCCCGCGTTCAGAGCCGCGAGCTGGCTTTCGACGATCGGATGATGGGGAACAGCGGCGGAAAACTCCGCATAGACCTTCTTGGCTCCATCCGGATCGCCATGCATCGCGAGGAAGCGGGCATAAGCGTCAACAAAACGAAGCGTGCTCTTGTCCGCGTCGTAAGCGGACTTGAGCCGGCGGCGCGCCTCGGCGGCGTTTCCAAGCATGTCGGCTATCAGGCCGCCGTGATAGTCGCGGAAGGCGGCGACCGAGGGATCGCGAATGCGATCGAGGGCATCGAGCGCGTGATGCAGGTCCGACTGGCCGGCGTAGCACCATGCGGAAAGGAAAGCCGATGTGACGTCCCGCGAGCGACCGTCGGCTGAGGAGAGCTGAGCGCGAGCCGCAGCGTATTGTCCCTGCTCGATGGCGTGCGCGGCGGTCGCGAGACGCGCCAGGCTGTTGGTCGGGTCCCGCGTCAGCAGCCGCTCCGCCAGGGCGTTCGCCGCCTGCTCGTCGCCGTTCGACAACGCTGCGGCGAAGGCGCGCTCGAGCAGATCGGCATTGCGAGGATCGACCCGCAAGGCTTCGCGATAGTAGAGTTCGGCCGAGGCGGTGTCGCGGTCGGCGCTGGCGATGAGCGCGGCAAGATAGTTGCCCGGCTGGCTCTGGGCGAGATCAGACGACGGCAGCCCGGGGTCGGCGGCGGTGCTCGTGGCGGCGGGCGCCGCGATCACGGCCGAGCCGAGTAGACAGGCCGAGAGCGTCCAGACTTTCCATTGGCTTGTCACGTCAGTTTATTCTCCATCCCGTCGACGCGGACTCGCGCGCGTCTGATTCCGCTGCTGGCAGCAAAACAGGGCGAATTTGCGCCCTCCATGGTTCACATGTCCGGATAGCTCGGGCCGCCCCCGCCCTCCGGCGGAGTCCAGACGATGTTCTGCGCCGGATCCTTAATGTCGCAGGTTTTGCAATGAACGCAATTCTGGGCATTGATGACGAAACGGGGATCGGCGCGGAGCGTTTCATCGGCGTATGCCACCTCGTACACGCCCGCCGGACAATAAAGGCGGGCGGGTTCCCCGTAGCGCGGCAGATTCTCGCGGATCGGGATCGTCGGATCGATCAGCCGCAGGTGGACGGGCTGATCCTCCTCGTGGTTGGTGTTCGACAGGAAGACGGACGAAGCCTTGTCGAAACTGACGACGCCGTCCGGCTTGGGGTATGGGATCGGCGTCGCCTCGGCGATCGGCTTCAGGGTTGCGCTGTCCGGCTTCGCCTGCTTGACCGCGCCGAACATCGACCCGCCGAACAGCTGATGGGTCCACATGTCCAGCCCGCCGAGGGCGACGCCGACAGGAAGACCGAAACGCGACCATAGGCCCTTGACGTTGCGAACCCGGAAGAGGTCGCGGCCGATGTCGGAGCCGCGCCACGAATCCTCGTAGGCCGACAGTTCGTCATTGGCGCGGCCGGCGGCGAGCGCCTGATCGACGGCCTCCGCCGCGAGCATCCCGGATAGGATCGCGTTGTGCGATCCCTTGATCCTGGCCAAATTGACGAACCCCGCCGCGCAGCCGATCAGCGCCCCCCCCGGAAAGACGAGCTTCGGGACCGAATACCAGCCACCCGAGGCGATCACGCGCGCGCCGTACGCCAGCCGTTTGCCCCCGGCCAGCGTGTCACGGATGAGCGGATGGGTCTTGAAGCGCTGGAACTCGTCGAAGGGCGACAGATAGGGATTGTCGTAATTCAGATGCACGACGAATCCGACCGAGACCAGCCGATCGCCATAGTGATAAAGGAACGATCCGCCCGTGGCTCCGCCTGAAAGCGGCCAGCCGAACGTATGCACCACGAGGCCCTTAGAAAATTGCTCGGCCGGAACCTGCCAGAGCTCCTTGAGGCCGATGCCGTATTTCTGCGGCCCGCTTGCCGCGTCCAGGCCGAAGCGGCGGATCGCCTCCTTCGACAGCGAGCCGCGCGCCCCCTCGGCCAGGAATACGTATTTTCCCCTGAGCTCCATGCCGCGCGAAAAGCCTGGCTTCGGCTTGCCGTCACGGCCTACTCCCATATCGCCGGTGGCGATGCCGACGACCTCGCCCTTCTCGCCGAACAGAAGCTCGGTTGCGGCGAAGCCCGGATAGATTTCGACGCCGAGGCTTTCCGCTTTTGCCGCGAGCCAGCGCGTCACGGCCCCGAGCGAGCCGACGAAATTGCCGTGATTGTCCATCAGTCGCGGCATCGGCCAATTCGGCAGGCGGATACTTCTCGTCCCGGAGAGGAAATAGAAGCGGTCCTCCGTGACCTGCGTCTTCAAGGGGCATTCCGGATCGGCCCGCCAGTCGGTAACAAGACGATCGAGGCCGATCGGGTCGATAACGGCGCCGGAGAGGATGTGCGCGCCGACGGCCGAGCCCTTTTCCACCACCACCACCGACCGATCCGGGTCCAACGCTTTCAGCCGAATGGCGGCGGCCAGCCCGGCCGGCCCGGCCCCGACGACAACGACGTCGTAATCCATCGATTCGCGAGCGGGAAGCGGCGATGCGTCTGTCATTGGCGTTTCGTTCCAGTCTTCCAGGGTCGGGATTCAAGGCGTAACGGCAAGGCGTAACCCAGGCCGGCAAGTGTTGGTCCGTGCGGCCCCGGGAGCGCCATGCTATTTTGCCCTTGCGCGCTCGCGCAAGGCGCGACGGGAGGAGAGGCGTTGAAATCGGATTGGCCGGCAAAATGAAAATGCTACCGCCAGACCTGGATGCGGCCGAAGCCGCTGCGACGCTGCGCTGGTGGTCTGAGGCCGGCGTCGACCTCGCAGTCGGGGAAGCGCCGCGCAACCGGTTTCTCGAATCCGTCATGCCGCCGCAGGGCGCGCTTCGATCGCCGCCGCAAGGGAGCCCAGCGATCTCGCCGGAGCCAATCGCCCCCGCTGCGGGGCCCCGCCCGCCTGCGGTCCCTCCGATCGGCGACGCCGCGGCCCGCGACATCGCCGCATCGGCGCCGGACCTTGCGGCGCTGCGGTCCCGTCTCGAGGCGTTCGAGGGCTGCGGTCTGAAGCGGACCGCGACCCAGCTCGTGTTCGCGGACGGGACACCCGGCACGCGGGTCATGCTGGTGGGCGAGGCGCCGGGCGGCGACGAAGACCGCGTCGGACGGCCGTTCGTCGGTCGGGCCGGACAATTGCTCGACCGCATGTTGAGAGCGATCGGCCTCGACCGCAGCAAGGTCTACATCGCCAATGTCGTCCCCTGGCGTCCGCCTGGCAACCGGACGCCGACGCCGCAGGAGACGCAGGCCTGCCTGCCGTTCATCAAACGCCAGATCGAGCTGGCCGCGCCGGAGATCCTCGTTTGCCTCGGCGCCTCGTCGGCGCAAACGTTGCTCGGCGTGAAGGAGGGAATCACGCGGGCGCGGGGGACCTGGTTCGACTATCGCTGCGACGACGGCAGGATTCTGCGGTCGCTCGCGACGTTTCATCCGGCCTATCTGTTGCGGCAGCCGGCGCAGAAGCGGCTCGCCTGGATGGACATGCGGGCGCTGGCGAGGGAACTCGGCGTCTGAAGGGGCATAGCCGAAATGGCAGCTCATTCCCGCCTTGGCAAATCCCCGGCCACGCCGCATTTTCGCTCGGCCGCCTCCGATAAGTGCGGCGAAGATATCGACGAGAGGAACGCCAATGCCGGCTTCGAGGCGACAGTTCATGACCCGCGCCGGCTTCCTCGCCGCAGGCGCAACGCTTGCAGCCCCGACCCTGGCGGAGTCGTCGCCGGAGACGCGCTGGACTTTGACCTCTGCATTCCAGCCGGGGTTCGATTTCCTCTACGGCGGCGCCGAGACCTTCGCCGCGGCGCTGTCGGACATGACCGACGGACAGTTCACCGTGAAGGTTCGTCCCGCGGGCGACATTGCCGGCGCGCTCGACGCGCTCGACGCCGTCGCCGAGGGAAAGGCGGAGTGCGCCCATACCGCGCTTTCCTATTCCTGGACCAAGGACCCGGCCTATCTGTTTGGTTCCGGCGCGCCTTTCGGCATGAACGCCCGGCAGCACGCCGCCTGGCTCGAGATCGGCGGGGGAAATGCGCTGATAGACGGTCTTCTCGCGGATCGCGGCCTGAGCGCGATGCCGATGGGCGACACGGGCGGCCAGATGGCCGGCTGGTTCCGCAAGGAAGTACGCAACGTAGGAGAATTCGCAGGCATGAAAGTCCGGATCGGCGGCTTTGCCGGAAAGGTGTTCGAAACCCGGGGCGCAACCGTAGTCAGCCTGCCGAAGGACAAGATCATCGAGGCGCTAGCGAATGGAACGCTCGACGCCTTCGAGTGGGTCGGCCCCTATGACGACGAAAAATTCGAGGCCGGCACGACGGCCGGCCCGGGGGTGATCTCGAAGGTCGCCCCTTACTATTATTATCCGGGGTGGTGGAAGGGCGACATGCAACTGCATCTGGTCGTGTCGAAGGAGAAGCTTTCTGCGTTGCCCAAGCCCTATCAGGCGGCGTTGCGGGCCGCGGCGGCGCTCGCCAACGACTCGGTGCGGGCCAAATACGACGCCGCGAACCCCGGCGCATTGAAGCGGCTGGTGGTCGGCGGCGCGCAGCTGCGGCTCTTCCCCCAGGAAATTCTCGAAGCGTGCTTCAACACCACGAACGACCTGTACGGCAAGCTCGGTCAGGAGAATCCGAGGTTCAAGGCAATCTCCGACTCGTACTCGGCGTTCCGCGCCGACGAATATCTGTGGTGGCAGGTCGCAGAATATTCATTCGACAATTTCATGATCCGCGAGCGTCGCGCCAGGGGCTGATCCCCAAGCGTACTCAGGCGAAGACGCGGTCGTCGTAGTCCTTGGGCGATGTCTCGTCAGGCGCGTTCGAACGGATCGCCAGCGAAAGCAGGACCGCGACCGCGATATTCGCCAGGACAGCGGTAAGCCCGTTGTAGGCCGCGAAGTTGAGCCCCGTGTCGATATGCCCGATCCATGGCACGTCCCATTTGAGGGCATGAACCGGCGTCCACGCCTTTTCGCCCCACGAGAGGGCGGTGCCGACGACCATGCCGACCGCCCAGCCGATCAGCAGCGCGGTTCCGCTGAACCAGCGGGTGAAGAGGCCGAAAATCATCGCCGGGAAGATCTGGACCATCCAAACGCCGCCGAGGAGCTGCAGATCGAGCGCGAACCGCGTCGGCATGAAGAAAATCACCATCAGCGCGCCGATCTTGACGACCAGCGAGACGAGCTTGGCGAGCACCGATTCCTCCCGCAGGCGTCATCTCCGGATGGACGAAGGGCTTCCACACATTGCGGGTGAAGGTGTTGGCCGCGCCGATCGACATCACCGCGGCCGGCACCAGCGCGCCGAGCGCAATGGCCGCGAAGCAGAAGCCGGCGAACCAGTCCGGGAAGGCCCAGAGCACGAGCTGCGGGACGGCGTCTTGTGGGTTTGTCACCTTAATCCCGGCCGCGAGCGCCATCGCGCCGAGGAGCGCGATGAGCCCCAGCACAACCGAATAGGCCGGCAGCGTCATCGTGTTGTGGCGAATCGCCCGGCCGCTCGAGGCGGCAAGCGCGCCGGTCAGCGCGTGCGGATACATGAAGAGCGCCATCGCCGAGCCGATCGCCAGCGTGACGTAGGGGCCGATCTGCGCCGGCGCCAACGTCAGACCCGCAGCCGGCACGGCCTTGGCCGCGACCTTCGCCGCATAAGCGGCCTCAGCGGCGCTGAAAATCTTGCCGAAGCCGCCGAGCTGATAGGGAATGACGACGATCGCGGCGATGATGAAGACGTAGATCATCGCGTCCTTGACGAAGGCGATCATCGCAGGGGCGCGCAGCCCGCTCTTGTAGGTGTAGAGCGCCAGGATGACGAACGCGATCGTCAGCGGCGCGTGGCTTGCCCATCCTTCGCCGGAAACCCCGAGCGCGCCGATAACCTTCTCGAGACCGACGAGCTGCAACGCGATATACGGCATCGTGGCGAGGATGCCAGTCAGCGCGACAGCGAGTTCGAGCCAGCGGTCGCCGTAACGCCCGAGGACGAAATCGCCGGCGGTCATGTAGCCGTGCTGGCGCGAAACCGCCCACAGCCGCGGCAGGGTCAGATAGAGGAAGGGGTAAATGATGATCGTGTAGGGCACGGCGAAGAAGCCGAAGGCGCCGATGGCGTAGACGACCGCCGGAACCGCGATGACGGTGTAGGCGGTATAGAGATCGCCGCCGAGCAGGAACCAAGTGATCCAGGGGCCGAAGCGGCGTCCGCCGAGACCCCATTCATGAATGTGATTGAGGTCCGCCGCCTTCCAGCGCGCTGCGACAAAACCGAGAACGGTGACCAGCGCGAAGAAGAAGACGAAGACGCCGGCGGCGACGACATTGAGGTGGTCGAACATTCAGGCCTTCCCGATCCGGTCGGCGGCGTAGATAGCGAGCGCGGACACAGGGATCAGCACGAGCTGGAACCAGAAGAAGAACGGCATGCCGAACAGCGCCGGCGCCTCGGTATTGTAGAGCGGCGTCCAGAGCGCAATCACGCAGGGAACGAGCAATAGCAGAAGCTTCATTCTTCCTCCCCGGGTGGCGGCGCTACGCCAATAGATCCCTTTCGTCCCGCATACCGGCTTTCCCGAACAAGGTCGAGAGGGCGGCGAGCCGAGAGAGCGAAGTCGAGGCGCCGCGCTTTGCCGATCCGGCGCGGCATGCTAACGAGCGCCCCATGGCTTCCCGCATAGACCGGCGATTCGAACGGCTGGCTGAGGAGCGCCGCGCCGCGCTCGTCACCTACGTCATGGCGGGCGACCCCGATCCTGAGACGTCGCTCGCCATCCTCAAGGCGTTGCCTCGCGCGGGTGCGGACATCGTTGAGCTCGGCATGCCTTTCACCGATCCGATGGCCGACGGACCGGCGATTCAGGCGGCCGGCCTAAGGGCGCTGAAGGCAGGCCAGACGCTGCGCGCGACGCTCGCGATGGTTGACGCCTTCCGCGCCGGGGACGAGGCGACGCCCGTTGTGCTGATGGGTTATTTCAATCCGATCTACGTCTACGGCGTCGAAGCCTTTCTCGCCGACGCGCGCGCTGCCGGCGTCGACGGGCTGATCGTCGTCGACTGTCCGCCCGAAGAGGACGACGAACTCTGCCTGCCTGCGCTCGCGAGCGGCCTTTCCTTCATCCGCCTTGCGACGCCCACGACCGATGATGTCCGCCTGCCGGCGGTCCTGCGCAATACCTCCGGATTCGTCTATTACGTGTCCATCACCGGGATCACGGGCGCCGCTGCGCCGGATTTCGGCGCCGTGGCGCACGCGGTGGCGCGCATCAAGCGCCATTCCGGTTTGCCGATCGCCGTTGGCTTCGGCGTCAAGGACGAGAAGAGCGCGTCGGCGATCGCGGCGGTCGCCGACGGCGTGGCGGTCGGTTCGGCGCTCGTCGAGGCCGTGCGCCTCTCGCTCGACGATGGAAGGGCAAGTTCCGCCACGGTCGATGCGGTCGCAGGCCTCGTTGCCCGCCTAGCCGGCGGGGTTGAGCGCGCCGCGGGGCGGAACCGCGCGAACCTGGACTGCGCCAGCCTATGAACTGGATCTCCAACGTCGTGCCGCCGAAAATCCGGTCGCTTCTCCGCCGGGAGACGCCGGAAAACCTGTGGGTCAAATGCCCGGAGAGCGGCCAGCTCGTTTTCCACAAGGATCTCGAAGCCAACCTGATGGTCGTCCCCGGCTCCGGCTATCACATGGCGATCGGAGCCCCGGCGCGCCTCGCGGCGCTGTTCGACGAGGGCGCCCATGAGGAAATCGTCACCCCGGAGACCGTGTCGGACCCGCTGAAGTTCCGGGACGTCAAGCGCTACGTCGACCGCCTGAAGGAGAACCGGACCAAAACTGGCGCGAACGATGCGGTGACGCTCGCCTGCGGCAAGCTCGAGGGCCAAAGCGTCACGGTCGCGGTGCAGGATTTCGCCTTCCAGGGCGGCACCCTGGGCATGGCTGCGGGCGAGACGATCATCGCTGGAATGGAGACGGCGGTCGAACGCCGCACGCCCTTCATCATCTTTACCGCTTCAGGGGGCGCCCGTATGCAGGAAGGGATGTTCGCGCTCATGCAGATGCCGCGCACCATCGTTGCGGTCCAGCGGCTGCGCGCGGCGAAGTCGCCTTACATTGTCGTCCTTACCAACCCGACGACCGGCGGGGTCACCGCTTCCTACGCCATGCTTGGCGATGTGCATGTCGCCGAGCCCGGCGCCGTCATCGGCTTTGCCGGCGCGAGGGTGATCGAGCAGACGATCCGCGAACGCTTGCCGGACGGGTTCCAGCGCGCAGAATATCTGCGCGATCACGGCATGGTGGACATGGTCGTCCCCCGCCGCGAATTGCGCCCGGCGCTGGCGCGACTCTGCCGGCTCTTGACGCGCGCGCCGCAGTTCGAGGGTCAGCTTGGCTGACGGCTTCAGTGGGGCCGAAAGCGCCCTCCGGCAAGGCTCGAGCCGAAACCGACGGATCGCGATGCCGCAACAGCGCGGCGGCGGCAATAGAGGAGAAAAGACGATGACCGAGATCAAGGGACATATCCGGGCGGGCCGCCGATCATTCTTGCTCGGGCTCGGCCTTCTCGCCGCGTCCCCTGCGCTCGCCGCCCAGCACACGATCACCGTTAACACGGTGCAGATCTTCGGAACCATCGATCCGGCGAAAATCTCGGACTACACCGACTACATGGCTTCGGCGAACCTCTACGACGGCCTCGCAAACGTCGATCCGAACGGCCATCTCGTTCCCGAGCTGGCGGAAAAATGGGATGTCTCGCCCGACGCAGCCAGCGTGACCTTTCACATACGCCCAGACGCGAAGTTCCAGGACGGCTCGCCGGTTCAGGCCGAGGACGTGGTCTATTCGGTCGAGCGGCTGCTGAGGATCAATCAGGGCCCGGCGAACCTCTTCGCCGGCGTGCTGAAACCGGGCAGCGTCGAGGCGGTCGACGCCAAGACGGTCAAGTTCAATCTCGCGAAGACCTTCTCGCCGTTCCTGGCCACCGTGCCGGCGATCCGCATCGTCAATTCGAAGCTGGTCAAGGCGAACGCCGGAAATGACGATGGCCAGACCTATCTGGCCACGCACGTCGCCAGTGCCGGACCCTATACGCTGAAGAGCTGGGACCGCGGCACCGGCATGACGATTGAGCGCGATCCCAACTATTACCGCGGCTGGGGAGAGGGTCCGATCGATGAGGTGCGTTTTGTCGTCACCAACGACGAAGCGACCGTACGCTCAATGGCCGCCTCGGGCGAACTGACGATGTCTAGCCAGTACCAGTCGCCCGACACCTACGACGCGCTCGCCAAGATGCCGCGGTTCAAGATCGTCAAGGGCGAAACCTCGGTCGCTTTCTATCTCAAGCTCAACTCGAAACTGGCGCCCACCGACGATGTGCACATCCGCAAGGCGATCGCGCTCGCCACCGATTACGATACGATCAAGGGCACGATTCTGCCCGGCGGCGACCTGACGGGGCCGCTGCCGAAGACCTTCGCCGAGGCGCATCTCGACAGTCCGCAACCGAGATTCGACCTCGAAGCGGCGAAGGCCGAGATCGCCAAGAGCGGCTACGCCGGCAAGACCGACATCCCGCTCAGCTTCGATTACGTCTCGGCCACCAAGTTCGAGGAAGAGATCGGTCTCCTGATGCAGTCAAATCTGCAGCAGATCGGCTTTAAAGTGACGCTGTCGGCGGAACCCTGGAACCGGATCACCGAGATCGCCTCGAAGGTCGACACGACGCCGAACGTCACCGAGGTCTTTTTCGGCCCGACCTACCCCTCGCCCGACTCGATGTTCTACGCGCAATATCACTCGAAGTCGGCTGGAACCTGGGCTTCGATGGAATGGCTGAAGAACCCCGAGGTCGACAAGATGATAGACGCAGCGCGCGCCACCGGCGACGTCGCGCAGCAGAACAAGATCTATAAAGAGCTGCAGCAGAAGCTTATCGACGATCAGTCCGACGCCTACCTCGAGACGCAGATCGTGCGGCACGCGATGGACAAGTGCCTCACGGGCTATGTCCCGGTGCCGATGCAGTCGTTCGACTACGCGTTCCACAAATACAAGTGGACGTGCGACTGACGCCTGTCCCGGCTTCTGCGGATTCGGCGCCGGACAAACCTGCGCCTTTCGCCCCGGGGCCGAAGGCGCTGGAACTCGTGAGAAATTCAGTTGGAATTTCTTTATTTCCTGATCCGACGGGCGCTGTGGTCGCTGCTCGTCCTGTTCGGCCTCTCGATCGTCATCTTCGTCATTGCGCGGGTGATGCCGGGAGACCCGGCGCGGCTCGCGCTCGGGCCGCGCGCCAGCCAGGAGCAGGTCGCCGACCTCAAGGCCAAGATGGGCCTCGACAAGCCTCTGGTCGAACAATACCGGCACTTCATCATCGGGCTTTCGCGCGGCGACCTCGGGCTCTCCTTTCTGACCAAGCGCCCGGTCAATGACGATATCGCCGAAACTTTCGCCGCGACCTTCGAACTCGTGCTGGCGACCATCGCCATCGCCTTCCTGATCGGGGTGCCGCTCGGCGTCGTAGCGGCGGCGAAGAAGGATGGCTGGGTCGACAATCTCGTGCGCTTCGGGGCGATCCTCGGGGCGGTGACGCCGAGCTTTCTCCTGGCGCTCCTGCTCCAGGTGCTGGCGGGCTACGAGCTGCATGCGCTGCCGACGACGGGGCGCCTTTCGCCGGATTTTCCGTTCCATCCCGACATCACCGGCCTCGTGACCGTCGATGCCCTGCTCAAGGGAAATCCTGCCGCGCTTCTCGACGGGCTCAAGCACCTCCTTCTGCCGTCACTCGCGCTCTCGGCCGCGACCGTCGGCCAGATCGCCCGCATCACCCGAACCTCGATGATCGACGTCGCCAAGCAGGATTACATCGAGGCGGGGCGGGCCTTCGGCATCCCGGACCGTGTGCGCGTCTTCAAATACATGCTGCGCCCCGCTTTCGTGCCGCCGATGACGATCCTCGGACTCGAGTTCGCTTCTCTCCTCGGCAACGCCTTCGTCGTCGAGTTGGTCTTCGCCTGGCCCGGCATGGCGAGCTATGGGGTTCGCAGCATCCTGCAGAAGGATCTGAACGCCGTCATGGGCGTCGTGATGATTTCCGGGCTGTTCTTCGTCGCCGCCAATCTCGTCATCGACGTGCTCGTCGGCTTCGTCGATCCGCGGGTCAGGATTCGGGGAGGCCAGGCGTGAGCGAGCTGGCGGCGGCCCCCGCCGGGCCGCAGGTCTCGATCGCCTATCAGAACTGGCATCGCTTCAGCCGCAACCCGACCGCCGTGATCGGTACGGTCATCGTCATTGTCGTCGTGCTGGCGGCGGTCTTTGCGCCGTGGATCGCGCCCTATCCGAGTCATGTCGGGTCGATCGTCAATTTCCGCGCCCGTCATCTGCCGCCCTCTGCGCAATACTGGTTCGGCACCGACAATGTCGGGCGCGACATCTTCACCCGCGTCCTGTTCGGCTATCGCGTGTCGCTCATGCTCGCGGCGGTGGTGCTGGCGTTCGCGGTGCCAGTGGGCGCGGCGCTCGGCCTTATCGCCGGCTATTTCGGCGGCTGGGCGGAAATCATCATCATGCGGCTGACCGACATCGCGCTGGCGATTCCGCCGCTGGTGATGGCGCTCGCGGTGACGGCGGTGCTGACGCCCAATCTCACCCACGCCATGCTGGCGATAGCGGCTCTGTGGTGGACCTGGCACACGAGGCTCATTTTCTCGATCACGCGGACGCTGCGCGGCCAGGAATTCGTCGAGGCGGCGCAGATTCTTGGCGCGAGCCGGTTCCACATTCTTTTTCGCGAACTTCTGCCGAATTGCGCCTCGGCGATCCTGGTCAAGACTTCGCTCGACTTCGGCTTCGTCATCCTGATTGGCGCGGCTTTGTCCTATCTCGGGCTCGGCGTGCAGCCGCCGACGCCCGATCTCGGGACGATGGTCGCCAGCGGCGCCGATTTCCTGCCCGACCATTGGTGGGAGTCGCTGCTCCCGGGCGCGGCGATCCTGTTCGTCGCGCTCGGCTTCAACCTGCTCGGCGACGGCCTGCGCGATCTCTACGACGTCGAGAGCGTGCGGTGAGCCCGGAACCCCTGCTGTCGGTGCGTTCGCTCGCCGTCGACTTCTCGACCTACGGCCGCGTCTCGCATGTCCTTCGCGACGTGTCGTTGGACGTGCCGGCGCGCCGGCACGTAGCGCTCGTCGGCGAATCCGGCTGCGGCAAGAGCGTGACCATGAAAGCGATCATGGGCATCCTCGGCCAGCCGCCAGCGAGGATCGTCGGCGGCGAGATCCGCTTCGACGGCCGTGATCTTTTGCGCCTCAGGGCCGGCGACTGGGACGCGCTGCGCGGAACGGCGATGTCGATGGTGTTCCAGGACCCGATGACCTCGCTCAATCCCGTCTTCACCATCGGCGATCAGATGGCGACGATCCTCAAATACGCCGACCGACGCCTCGGCCGGGCTCGCCGTCGCCGCGGCCGTTTGGCGCGAGTGCACGAGGTCCTGGCCCAGGTTCGCATGCCCGACCCGGAGCGGATCGCGAAATCCTATCCGATCATGCTTTCTGGCGGCATGCGCCAGCGCGTGCTGATCGCCATGGCGCTCCTGTCCGAACCACGCCTGCTCATCGCCGACGAGCCGGGCACGGCGCTCGACGTCACCACTCAGGCGCAAATCCTCAAGCTCCTGCGTGATCTCGTCGAGGAGCGTGGGCTGGCGCTGCTGATGATCACCCACAATCTCGGCGTCGTGCGCGAAGCGGCGGATTTCGTCTATGTCATGTATGCAGGCGCGGTCGTCGAGCAGGGTCCCGCCGTCGAGATATTCGCCCGCCCGAGCCATCCTTACACGCGCGCCTTGTTCGACTGCGTGCCCAAGCTCTCCGGCGACACCACCTTCAAGGGGATCGATGGGTCGCTGCCCGACTATGGCGCGCCGCCGCCCGGCTGCCGCTTCGCCCCTCGCTGTCCGCTGGCGATCGCCATGTGCAGCCGCGCGCCTGACGAGCGGCCGGTCGGGCCCGACCACAGCGCGGCCTGCTGGCGCCTCGAGGAGGCGTCGGTTTGAGCGAGCCGCTGTTGGAGGTCGTGGGGCTCGGCAAGACCTTCCCGGTGCGCGGCGGGTTGCTCGGGACCGTCAGAGGCGAAGTGAAAGCCGTCGGCGACGTCAGCTTCAGGCTGTCGAGGGGCGAGGCGTTCGGCCTCGCCGGCGAGAGCGGCTCCGGCAAGTCGACGATTGCCCGGATGATCGTTGGGCTCACAGCCCCGAGCGCCGGAGCGATCCTGTTCGAGGGAAACGATCTGGCGGGGCCACAAGGCGCCGCAAGCCGCCGGGCGATCCAGATGGTTTTCCAGAATCCGGGCTCGTCCCTCAATCCGCGACGATCGATCAGCCAGTCGATCGCGGTGCCGCTCGAGGCGCGAAGGCTGGCGCGCGCCGACATCGAGCGCCGCGTCGCGCAACTTCTCGACCTCGTACAGCTGCCGGCCGACTTCCGCCTCCGCTACCCGCACGAACTGTCCGGCGGGCAGAAGCAGCGCGCGGCGATCGCCCGCGCGCTCGCCGCGGAGCCGAAGCTCCTGGTGCTCGACGAGCCGACCTCGGCGCTCGACGTTTCGGTCCAGGCGAAGATTATCGAGCTCCTGATCGAGCTCGGCCGGTCGCTCGGCCTCACCTACGTCTTCATCTCGCACGACCTCAGCCTGATGAGAAATTTTGTCAGCCGTGTCGGCGTCCTCTACCTCGGCCGGCTGATCGAGGTCGGCTCGGTGGCGCGACTGTTCGACAAGCCGGCGCACCCTTATACGCGCTCGCTTATCGCCTCGGTCCCAGTGATTTCCGACGCCGAACAGGCGATCAAGCCGAAAGAGCCGATCCTCGAGGGCGAGGTGCCCAGTCCCACCAATCTGCCGAAGGGATGCGCCTTCCATACGCGCTGTCCCTATGCGTTCGCCCCGTGCGCCGAGATCTTTCCCGAAGCGGTCGCGCTTGACGCGGACCATTTCGCCCGGTGTCATCTCCTCACCCCGGAGGGGTCGGCGGGGCTGGGCGAGCGACGGCCGTTCGAGCATCAGGAGCGTAAGGCATGATCAGGATCGGCATCGATGTCGGCGGCACCAACACCGACGCCGTCGTCATGGACGGAAGCAGGGTTCTCGCCGGGGTGAAGATCGCCGACCACGCCCGACGTGATGTCGGGCGTCGTGGCGGCGATGAAGTCCGCGCTCGCCGCCTCCGGCCTCGCCCCCGAGGCGATCGACGTCGTGATGATCGGCACGACGCATTTCACCAACGCGGTCGTCCAGCGCCGCGATCTCGCGCCGACCGCGGCCGTCCGGCTCGGCCTCCCGGCGACCGCCTCCCTGCCGCCGATGGTCGACTGGCCCGAGGACCTGAGGAGCGCGATCGGCAATCACGCCTATCTGGCGCACGGCGGCCACGAGTTCGACGGCCGCGAGATTTCGCCGCTCGACGAGGTCGAGCTCCTGCGGATCGCCGCCGACATCAAGGCCAAGAACATCCGTTCGGTCGCGGTCGCCGCGGTGTTCAGCCCGGTCAATTCCGATTGCGAGACGAAGGCTGGCGAGATTCTCGCCGGGGCGCTGCCCGGCGTGCATGTGACGCTCTCGAGCGACATCGGCCGCATCGGCCTGCTCGAACGCGAGAACGCGGCGATCATGAACGCGTGTCTGCGCGATCTCGCCAAGCTCGTCATCGACGCCTTCCGCGGCGCGCTCGACGCCTGCGGCGTCAAGGCGCGCTTCTTTCTGACGCAGAACGACGGCACGCTGATGGACGCGGCCTATGCCGAGCGGTTCCCGGTGCTGACCTTCGCCAGCGGCCCGACCAACTCGATCCGCGGCGCCGCCTTCCTCTCCGGCGTCGCCGAGGCGATCGTCGTCGATATCGGCGGCACGACCTCCGACGTCGGCGCGCTGCACAAGGGCTTTCCGAGGCCCGCGACCGTCGCGGTCGAGGTCGGCGGCGTGCGCACCAATTTCCGCATGCCGGACGTCTTCTCCTTCGGCCTCGGCGGCGGATCGCTGGTCGTCGACGGTCCGCGCGGCGTGACCGTCGGCCCGAGATCGGTCGGCTACCGGCTGACCACCGAGGCGCTGGTGTTCGGCGGCTCGACGCTGACCACGAGCGATATCGTCGTCGCGGCGGGCCGCGCCTTTCTCGGCGACCACCAGAAGGTCGCCCATCTCGACCCAGACCTGATCGCCCGCACCGAGGCGCGCATCGCCGACATGCTGGAAGCCGCGGTCGAGCGCTCCCGCCTGTCGCCGGAGCCGCTGCCGGTGATCGTCGTCGGCGGCGGCTCAATCCTGGTGAAGGGCACGATCGCCGGCCTCGAGGCGATCAAGCCGCACCATTTCGCCGTCGCCAACGCGGTCGGCGCGGCCATCGCGCAGGTCTCCGGCGAGACCGACAGGGTCTATTCCCTCGCCGCGATGAGCCGGGCGGACGCGATCAAGGACGCCGAGGAGAAGGCGAGGGCGAGCGCGGTGGCGGCCGGGCGCGCGCGCCGATTCGCTCCAGGTCGTCGACGTCGAGGACGTGCCGCTCGCCTATCTGCCGGGCAATGCGACGAGGGTTCATGTCAAGGTCGTCGGAGACCTGCATGTCGCGTGAGCGTTACGCGCTTGCCGAGGCCGATCTCATGCCGCTCTCGCTCGGCGCGGCGCTGCTCGGCACGGGTGGGGGCGGCAATCCCTACATCGGCATGCTCAGGGCGCGCGAACTGATGCGCAAAGGCGCGAGGGTCGACGTTTTGCCGCTCGAGGCGATCGGCGACGACGATTACATCGGCTCGGTTGGCGGCATCGGCGCGCCGGTCGTCGGGATCGAGAAGATCAAACAGGGGCAGGAATGCCTGCGGGCGCTCCGCGGCGTCGAGGACGCGGCGGGGGTCAGGGTTTCGGCGCTGATCTCGGCCGAGATTGGCGGCTCCAACTCGATCGAGCCGGTGCTGACCGCCGCTTATGCCGGGCTGCCGGTCGTCGACGGCGACGGCATGGGGCGCGCCTTTCCGGAAGTGCAGATGTCGACGTTCTTCATTTATGGGCTCGATCCCTCGCCGGGCGCGATCGCCGACGACAAAGGCAATGTCGTCGTCTTCAAGTCGGTCGTCGACATGTACTGGCTCGAGCGCTTCGCTCGCCATATTGCCGTCGACATGGGGGCCGGAGCGGGCTTCGCGACGGCGCCGATGCTGGGCGCCTATGTCAAGAAGGTCGCAGTTCCAGGCACGCTGACGCAGGCGCTCGAGGTCGGGAGGACGATTCTCGCGGCGCGCGCGAGACGTCAAAGCGTCATCGACCGGCTCATCGAGACGACGGGCGCGAGCCTCTTCTTCACCGGCAAGGTCGCCGACGTCCGGCGCGAATTGCGCGGCGGCTTCGCAGTCGGCGAGGCGCGGCTCACGGGCCTCGGCGACCATGCGAGGGTCCGAGGCGCGGATCGCGATCCAGAACGAGAATCTCATTCTCTTCGTCGATGGCCGGCCGGTCGTCATGGTTCCCGACCTGATCATGAACCTCGAGCTCGAGACCGGCGAGCCGGTCACCACCGAGATGCTGCGCTACGGCCAGCAGCTCGCGACCGTCGCGCTGCCGGCGCACAGGCTCATGAAGACGCCGGAAGCCTTGAAGGTCGTAGGCCCGAAGGCCTTCGGCTATACCGATCTCGACTTCGTTCCGCTGCAAGCCTCGAATGCCGCCGGCATCGGGAAGGGGGCGCCATGACCGATCTCAAGCTCATCCGCACGATCGACGTCGCCGATCTCGACGACATCGCCACCGGCGGGGCGATCCTCGGTACGGGCGGCGGCGGCGATCCCTACATCGGCAAGCTGATGGCGCAGGAGGCGATCCGCCGGCACGGGCCCGTCAGTCTCGTCGACGTCGACGGCTTCGCCGCCGACGCGCTGATCGCGCCGGTCTGCATGATGGGCGCGCCGACGGTGATGACGGAAAAGCTGCCGCAGGGCGAGGAGATCGTCATCGCCTTACGCAAGCTCGAGAAATTCATGGGCCGCCAGGTCGACGGCCTGCTCTGCGGCGAAGCCGGCGGCATCAACTCGACCACGCCCTTTGTCGCTGCCGCGGCGACCGGCCTGCCGCTGATCGATGGCGACGGCATGGGCCGCGCCTTCCCGGAACTGCAGATGACGACCTTCGGCATGCACGGCGTCTCGGCGACGCCGATGGTGCTCGGCGACGACAAGGGCAATTCGGTGGTGCTCGAGACGATCAACAACCGCTGGACGGAACGCCTCGCCCGCTCGGCCACCGTCGACATGGGCGGTTCGGCGCTGCTCGCCTTCTATCCGATGACCGGCGCGCTGGCGAAACGGGCGATCGTCCGCGGCACGCTTACGCTTTGCGCCGATCTCGGGCGCAAGCTGCGCGAGGCGCGCGCCCGGCACGACGATCCGATCGAGGCGGTGCGGGCGGCGCTCGAGGCCGAGATCATCTTCAACGGACGGGTCAAGGATGTGCTGCGCCGCACGGTCGGCGGCTTCGCCCGCGGCGAGGCCGAGATCGAGGGGCTCGACGAGCATCGCGGCCACAAGCTGCGCATCGCCTTCCAGAACGAATTCCTGATCGCCGAGATCGACGGCAAGACGGTGGTGACGACGCCCGACATGATCACCCTGCTCGACGCCGAGACCGGCGCGCCGGTCACCGCCGACGGAATGCGCTACGGCATCCGGGTCGTTGCGCTCGCCTACCCGTGCGCCGGGCAATGGCGGACGCCCAAGGGCCTTGAACTCGTCGGCCCGCGCTATTTCGGCTACGATCTCGACTTCCAGCCCTTCACTCCGGGCGCCGCGCGGTAGTGGGCCCTTATCTCCCCCTTCGCGCCGCCTTTTCGCGCGAGTGTGAGAAGGCGCTCGTCCCCTCTCCTCCCCGGGGTCAGGCCCTACGACATTCACATGTTTTGTAGCGCTTGCGCCCGGGCGGTTGACCCGCCTCCCTATGGCGGGTGCAGTTACGGTAAAACTGTCAACATATCAAGATCTCGCCGACGCCCGCTCAAGCGCTCCTTCAAGAAGGCCATTCGCGGTTCAAGGGCCGGGGCGGCGGCGCTTTTCGGCTTGCGCGGGACCCCCTGCTCCCGCGAAAAATTCCCTGCGCGTTCCCTGCCCGGGGCAAAAAGTTCCCTGCGTCTCCGGATACTTCTTTTAGAAAAGAGGAAAAGAGTAAAAGAGTAAAAGAGCAGTTAAGTCTTTGAAAGAGGCCGATCGCGATGAATTCGGCGCCGACCGGTTCCCTTTCGCCGGACGCCCGTAGGATGTGGGTCGGCTGTGCCTCGTTCGGCAGTTCATTGGTCTGCGGATCGGCTGCCGCTAATCACCGCACGACCGTCAGCCGCTTCGCCGCCCGCGTCAGCCCCGTGTAGAGCCAGCGGGCGCGGTGGTCGTGGAAGGCGTGGCTCTCGTCGAACAGGATCACGCTGTCCCACTGCGATCCCTGCGCCTTGTGGACGGTGAGCGCATAGCCATAGTCGAACTCGTCGGACTCGCGCCGGAGCGGATAAGCAAGTTCGCCTTCCGTCCCCTCGAAGAACTGCTTCAGAACCGCGACCTTGACAGCGTCGCGCGCACCCTCGTCCTCGGAGCGCACGGTCAGGCGGACGAAATCCTTGCGTACGCCGCCCAGGGCCTCGACCCGCCACAGGCCGCCGTTGATCAGGCCCTTCGTCCGGTCGTTGCGCAGGCAGACCAGCCTGTCGCGCTCGACCGGCAGCGGTCCGGCAAAGCCGTTGAGCTCGCGGAGGCGCCTGTTGAAGGCGCGCCGGGTCCGGTTGACCCCGACCAGCACCTGGTCGGCGGCCATGACCTGGGCGGCGTCGATCGCCGAGCGGGGCACGATCCGCGTCTCGCCATAGGCGCCGTGCTTCAGTTCGCCGCCCGAGCGCACGACCTCGGACAGGCGGATGATAGGATTGTCGGCCGCCTGCCGATGGATCTCGGTCAGCATCACGTCGGGCGGGCTTTCGGTGAAAAAGCCGCCGCCCTTGACAGGGGGCAATTGGAACGGGTCGCCGAGAACGAGGATCGGCTTGCCGAACGACAGGAGGTCGCGCGCCAGCTCGGCATCGACCATCGAGCATTCGTCGATGACGATGAGGCCGGCGCGGGACGCCGGGCCGTCGGCGTTGAGCGTGAAGGTCGGCGGGCCTTCCGCGCCCTCGCTGGCGCGATAGATGAGCGCGTGGATCGTCGTCGCGCCGGCGCAGCCCTTGGCGCGCATGACCAGAGCGGCTTTTCCGGTGAAGGCGGCGAAGGCCGTGTATCCCTCGGCGCCCTCGGCGACATGCCGCGCCAGCGTCGTCTTGCCGACCCCGGCGTAGCCGAAGAGGCGGAAAACCTGCGGCTCGCCGGCCTTCAGCCAGCGACCAACCCTGTCGATCGCCTCCGATTGCTCGCGCGACCATTCGCGTCCGATCGGCCGTGCGGACGCCGGCGCCGGTTCAGTCGCCGCGGACTCCCGGGCGGCTTCCGCCTTGACCCCTTTCGGCTTGGCGATGGCGCCGCAGCGCACGCAGGTCGGCGGCTTTCGGCCGAGGTCGTAGAATTTCGCCCCGCAGGCCAGGCACTGGCGCTTCGTTCCCAGCCCGCCGCCGTTCGGCCGCTGCCTTTTTGCCAAATTCAGCTCGTCCTTCGGCGATCGGTCTCGCGAATCAACGGATGGTTCAGGAATTCAGCGCAGCATCCTATCAGAATGAACGAAAGAAGCGCGAGCGACCCCGACCTTGAACGGATGGGCCCCGGACCCATATCACTTCGGTCGGGCGTCGGGACGGACCGGAGCCTGGCCGAACGATGATGGCAACGAGGCCCGGAGGCGCTTCTCGCGAAGGCTTTGGGTCCCCGAAGCGCCTGAAAGGGGCTTCGCACATGGTGCGTGTAACGGCGTTGAGCTCTCCGTTCCTGCTCGGCTTCGACGATATCGAGCGTGCGCTCGACAAAGTGTCGAAGACGGCTTCGGACGGCTATCCTCCTTATAACATCGAGCGAATCGCCGCGTCGGGGGCCGATCCGGAAAAGTTACGGATCACTGTGGCGGTTGCGGGGTTCTCGCAAGACCAGATCGAAATCACGGTCGAAGAGAACCAGCTGACGATCCGCGGCAGGCATCAAGAGGAGAGACCGCGCGAGTATCTGTACCGCGGCATTGCGGCGCGCCAGTTTCAGCGCAGCTTCCTGCTCGCCGAAGGCATGCAGGTGCTGGGCGCCGACCTTCGCCAGGGGTTACTGATGATCGATCTCGTCCGGCCGCAGCCGGAAAGGATCGTCAAGAAGATACGGATATCGGGGCGCGATTGAGAAAGTGCGCTCCAAAGGCGGGTCGACGAGACCGCCGGAAAGGAGAGACGCGATGACCACCGCAACAGGCAAGGCCACCGAAACGGACAAGGCCATAGCGCTGACGCCGCAGGAGTTCGCCCATTTGGGCGACGGCGCGCTCGCCTATGTCAGGACGATCAACTCCGAGGACGTGTCGCGTCTCTTCCCGCAGGCGCCGCCGCTTCGACCGGGCGTGCAATTGTTCGCGCTTCTCGGCGCCGACGGCTCGCCCATCATGCTGACCAACTCGAAGGACGCCGCAATCGCAAACGCGTGGGAGCACCAGCTGGAGACGGTCAGCCTGCATTGAACGTAAAACTCAAGGGAAGCCAGGGGAAAGCTGCGGCCGGCGTGTCAGGGTCGGGGAGAATCAGCTAGAGAGGGCGGTCCGGACTAAAGAGGATCGCCCGATGCGGGCCTATCTCGATCTCATGCACGAAGCGCTCGAACACGGCGCGGTCAAGCCAGACCGCACCGGCACGGGCGTTCGGTCGCTGTTCGGCCGGCAAATCCGGTTCGATCTCTCAGCGGGCTTTCCCCTCGTCACCACCAAACGGCTGCACCTGAAGTCGATCGTGCGCGAACTCGTCTGGTTTCTGAGGGGCGAGACCAACATCGCCTATCTCAAGGCGCACGGCGTATCGATCTGGGACGAGTGGGCCGATGCGAACGGCGATCTCGGCCCCGTCTACGGCAAGCAGTGGCGCGCCTGGGCGGGGCCGGACGGGCGCGTTTACGATCAGATCGACTGGATCCTCAAGGAGATCCGCCGCAATCCTAACTCGCGCCGCCTCGTCGTTTCGGCCTGGAATGTCGCCGAGATCGAGCGCATGCAGCTCGCCCCGTGCCATTGCCTGTTCCAGTTCTACGTCAGCGGGGGGCGCCTGTCGTGTCAGCTCTATCAGCGCTCGGCCGACATTTTTCTCGGCGTGCCGTTCAACATCGCAAGCTACGCGCTCCTGACCCATCTCATCGCGCGCGAGTGCGGCCTCGGCGCCGGCGACTTCGTCCATACGTTCGGCGACGCCCATCTTTACCGGAACCACGAGGAGCAGGCGCGCGAGCAATTGAAGCGCGATCCGCGGCCGCTGCCGCGGCTCAGGCTCGGCGAGGTCGGTTCGATCTTCGACCTCGACGCCAACGCGATCGCCTTCGAAGGCTACGACCCCTGGCCGGCGATCAAGGCGCCAGTCGCGGTCTGAGTTTGAATGCGACGCCAGACCCTGTCATCAAGATGCTTGTCCTCGATGTCCGCTCATGTCGGGATATCTCAAAAGGCGTTCCCGAACGAATTCGCGGCGATGGCTGAGGCTGAGGTTGAGGCCCGCGACGGCGCGATCCGATGGCAATTCGTAAAGGGAGAAAGTTCAGGCGTGAATACTATGCGGCGCATGGCGCTTGTGGTCCTCGCGGTCCTCGCCGCGCCGGGAGCCGCTCGCGCAGCGGATCCGTGCGTGGTGGTCGCACGGAGGATCGCGCAACTAAAAGGAGATGACGGCTACCAGGCGACGATGCAGCTCTTCGCCGCAGCGCGTCTCGGCTGCGAGCGGGAGGCGGGCGCGCTCCTCGACCGGGGCGCGGCGGTGGACGCGAAGGATCGGGAGGGGATGACCGCGCTCGCCAGGTCCGCCCAGTCGGGCAAGATCAAGGTGATGCAGCTGCTCATGGGCAGAGGGGCGAATGTCGGCGCGCGGTCGATCAACGGATCGACCCCGCTCTACTACGCGGCCGAGGCGGATCGCACGGCGGCGGTTCGCCTACTTCTCGACCACGGCGCCGACCCGAATGCGCTCGACAATGACGGCAAGGGCGCGATGGTCTACGCGGCCTGCCGAGCCTCCGCACCGATCGTCGGCCAACTGATCGATGCCGGCGTGGACGTCAACCTCCGCTATACCCACGGCCTGACCGCCCTCATGTGGGCCGCCGGGCATGACGCCAGCGGTGGACGTCATAATCAGCGGTCGCATCGGCTCGGAAGCGTGAACGCGTACGCGCCGACGGCGGGTGATGCATATGCATCCCGTTGAACAACATTTGCGGGAGAAAACGCTCGATGAGTGTCATGTCGATTCTGGACCGGAGTCATTCCGTCGCGAAACCGGCGTTCAGCCGCTGGATGGTGCCGCCTGCGGCGCTGTGCATCCATCTGTGCATCGGTCAAGTCTATGCGTTCAGCGTCTTCAACCTTCCGATGACCAAGCTGATTGGGATCACGAAGTCCGCTCCGGACGACTGGAAGCTGACTGAACTCGGCTGGATTTTCTCGATCGCGATCTTCGTCCTTGGCGCCTCGGCGGCGGTGTTCGGGCGCTGGGTCGAGGAAGGCGGTCCGCGGCGGGCGATGTTCGCCGCGGCGCTGTGTTTCGGCGGAGGGTTCTTGGTCAGCGCCTTCGGCGTCTCCTTGCACCAGCTTTGGATCGTCTATCTGGGCTACGGCGTGCTCGGCGGGGCCGGACTCGGCCTCGGCTACATCTCACCCGTTTCGACGCTGATGAAATGGTTTCCTGACCGGCCGGGCATGGCGACCGGCATGGCGATCATGGGCTTTGGCGGCGGCGCGATGATCGCCTCGCCGCTCTCCGTGTGGCTGATGAGCCGCTTCTCGACGCCCACGCATGTCGGGGTCGCCGAAGCCTTCGTCGTCCTCGGAGTCGTCTATGCTCTCTTCATGCTCGTCGGGGCGGCGATCGTCCGCGTGCCGCCGACGGGGTGGAAGCCCGCGGATTATCTGCCGCCGGCGCAGCCCAGGAAGCTCGTCACCACCAGGGATGTCTATGTCTATCAGGCGCTGAAGACGCCGCAGTTCTGGCTGATCTGGACCGTTCTCTGCATGAACGTGACTGCGGGAATCGGCGTGCTCGGGCAGGCGTCGGCGATGAGCCAGGAGATGTTTCCCGGACGGGTAACCGCGGCGGCTGCGGGCGGCTTTGTCGGCCTCTTGAGCATCTTCAACATGGCTGGGCGCTTCTTCTGGGCCTCAACCTCCGATCACATCGGTCGCAAGCACACCTACTCCATCTTCTTCCTGCTCGGGATCGTGCTCTACTCCCTGGCGCCGTATTTCGGCGGCGCCGGGAATCTGCCGCTGTTCATCATCTGCTTCCTCGTCATCATCAGCATGTATGGCGGAGGATTCGCAACGGTTCCGGCCTATCTCAGAGACATGTTCGGCACACGCTACGTCGGCGCGATCCACGGCCTGCTCATCACCGCGTGGTCGGTCGCCGGCGTGCTGGGCCCGGTTCTCGTGAACTACATCCGACAGTATCAGATCGACAGCGGAGTGCCGAAAGCGCAGGCCTATAACGTGACAATGTACATCATGGCGGGACTTCTGGTGGTCGGCCTGGTCGCCAATTTCCTGATCAAGGCGGTCGACGACCGTCACCATATGGATCCGGAAACTCCGGACGACGTAATCGGCGTCGGCTGAGGGAGACGACCATGTCCAACGAAAACCATCGCGGCACGACGACGCTCGAGCTCGTGCTTGCCTGGGGCTTTGTCGGGATTCCGCTCCTTTGGGGGATCTACGGAACCCTGGCGAACTCCATGAAGCTGTTCCATTAGGCGCCAAGGGGCACGCCGAAAACGGGATTCGATGAGCGCACTGCAGTGTGCTGTCGCCCGAATTTGCGGTGGCAGGATTCAAGCGCAAAGGCTCGCCGTGCGGCCCTGGAACCAGCAACTGCGTCAACCAATCCCTCTCACCGACGGCAGGAGTACGATATTCGTTTCGCCACAGGAAGGATTCCTGCATCAGATGACAGAACTCGACACCCTGGGCCTCGACCCGCCGGAGACCAAATGCAAACTACGATGAAGAACTTGGCGCGGGGAGCTGGCGCGCTTGCGCTCGTGGCGCGCCTGTGCGCCTTTTCCAGTCAGGCGACAGCGGCGACGGCTTACATAACGAACGAGAAAGGCAATTCGATCTCCATCATCGACCTCGACAAGCTCGAGGTCGAGCGCACGATCAAGGTCGGCCAGAGACCGCGCGGTATCGCCTTGAGCAACGACGATTTGCTCATGTTCGTTTGCCTCGGCGACGACGACACCATCGCGGTCCTCGACACGAAGACGCTGAAGCAGGTCGGCGAGCTGCCGTCGGGCCCGGACCCCGAGCAATTGCGCGTCAGCCCGGATGGCAAACTCGTATTCGTCGCCAATGAAAACGATGCGCTGTTGACCGCAATCGACATCGCCACGCGCAAAGTGGTCACCGAAGTTCCTGTCGGCATCGAACCCGAAGGAGTGGCGGTTAGTCCTGATGGCTCGATCGTCGTCAACACGTCGGAAACGACCAGCATGGCGCATTTCATCGACTGGCGGGGCAAGAAAGTCGTCGCAAACATTCTCGTCGATCCGCGCCCGCGCTATGCCGAATTCAACAGGGACGGATCTGAGTTGTGGGTTTCGTCGGAGGTCGGCGGAACGGTGAGCGTCATCGATCCCGCAAAGCGCGTCGTCACGCAGAAGATCACTTTTGACGTCCCGGGGCTGTCGAACGAACAGGTTCAACCCGTCGGAATTCGCTTCAGCGCCGACGGGAAGCTCGCCTTCGTCGCGCTGGGTCCCGCCAATCGGGTCGCCGTCGTCGACCCGGCGACCAAGAAGGTGCTGAAGTACCTGCTCGTTGGCCAGCGCGTCTGGCAACTGGAGCTTTCTCCGGACGGCAGGTATCTCTTGACCACGAACGGCCTTTCGAATGACGTTTCGATCATCAATGTGGCGGCGCTGAAGGTGATCAAATCGATCCCGGTCGGTTCGCTTCCTTGGGGCGTCGCGATCTCGAAGCAATGACTTCCATCAGCGATGCGTTGTCAATGCAGCGGTCAGTGCGCTCTCGTTCGAGCGCGTGTCGCACGCCTATAAGCTCATGCGATGCGGCGGTTGGGGCATGGCGAGCGTACGGGAAAAGCGCATGATCAAACGCAACCTGGTCGCGATCCTCGCGCTTTGCGCGTGCGCTTGCCTCGCGTCGAGCGCAGAAGCGGCCGACCGCCTGCGAATCGCGATCCAGAAAACTGGAACCGCCTCCTGGGAAATCGCGATCATAAAAGCGCGGGGGCTCGACAAGGCGGCCGGTCTCGAGATTGACACCACCGAACTCGCCTCGACCGACGCGGGCAAAATCGCCCTCGAAGGCGGCAGCGCCGACATGATCGTTTCGGACTGGCTTTGGGTCGCGCGGGAACGAGGGCTCGGGGACAAGCTCTTGTTCACGCCCTATTCGAACGCGCTCGGCGCGGTCATGACGCCGAAGGACTCTCCGGTGCATGCGATCGGCGATCTCGCCGGCCGGTCCATTGGCGTTGCTGGCGGCCCGATCGACAAGAGCTGGCTCTTGCTCCGCGCGGCGGCCCTCCGGGCCGGGCTCGACCTGGCGAAGGAGGCGCGGCCGGTTTACGGAGCGCCGCCGCTCGTCGCCGAGAAGCTTGCCCAGGGCGAGACCGAGACGGCTCTCGAATTCTGGAATATCTGCGCCGATCTCGAGATGCGAGGCTTCCGCCGTGCGATCGAAATGGCCGACGTCGAGAAAGCGCTCGGAGCCTCCGGCCCGGTGGCCATGACCGGCTATGTCTTTAAGGAGTCCCTCGCCGCGGCGCACAAGGACGTTCTCCGCCGCTATTTCGCCGCAGCCGACCAAGCGCGCAAGATTTTGGCGCAGGATCCGGGCGCCTGGGCCCCGATCCAGGCCCGGCTTAAAGCGAAAGACGACGCGGCGCTCGATGTCCTTCGTAAGCGTTATCTCGACGGGCTGCCGAAACGCGCCGTCGCCAAGGAGACCGCGGACGCACATATCCTCTATGATGCATTGGTGAAGATTGGCGGCAAAGAGTTGGTCGGCGAAGCGACGGAATTCGACCCCGGTCTGTTCTTCGATCCCCAAACAGGCGGATAGGGCGTGACGACGCGTCTCCTCTCGCTACTCGGGCTCGTTGCGCTGTGGCAAATTACGGCACATTTCGCCAATCCGCGCCTGCTTCCCGGTCCGGGCGTGGTGTACGCGACCATGAGGTCAGAGGCTGCGTCCGGAGCGCTGTTCGCGGCGCTTGGCGCCACGCTCGTGCGTGTAGTGGCGGCGTTTGTACTTGCTATGGTGGCCGGATCGGCCATCGGCCTTGCGATGGGGCGGCGCAAGGTTGTCGATCGCGTGGCCGATCCCTGGGTGATCGTCCTTTTGAATCTGCCAGCGCTCGTGATCATCGTCCTGGCCTACGTCTGGGTAGGCCTCAACGAAACGGCGGCGGTTGGCGCAGTCGCGCTCAACAAGTTGCCCAACACAATCGTGACGATACGCGAGGGGGCGCGCGCGCTCGACCCCGGACTAGACGAAATGGCGTCCGTATTCGCCTTTTCGCGGTTGAGTTGGCTGCGGCACGTGATCGCGCCGCAACTCGCGCCGTTTTTCGCCGCGGCGATCCGCTCGGGCCTGTCGCTCGTCTGGAAAATTGTGCTGGTGGTCGAGTTCATGGGCCGTCCGAACGGCGTTGGTTTTGAAATCAATATGGCGTTCCAGCTTTTCGACGTCCCCCTGCTGCTCGCCTACGCTCTGCCGTTCACTGCGATCATGCTCGTCATCGAGACGTTTTTCGTCCAACCCTTCGAACTGCATGTATCGCGCTGGCGGCCGCGCGCGGCTTGAAGCGCGCATTGCGAACAAGACAGTTCGCGCCGCGTCGGGCCAGGGCGTCCAGATCCTTGCGGATCTTTCCTTCGCCCTTGAAGGGGGCGAAACTGGCGCGTTCATCGGGCCTTCCGGCTGCGGCAAGTCGATCCTCATGCGTATCCTCGCCGGGCTCGATCGCAATTTCGAGGGCTACGTGCGCGCCCCGGCAAAAGCCCGTATCGGCATAGTGTTTCAGGAGCCGCGGCTGCTGCCGTGGCGCAACGTCGAGGACAATGTGCGGTTGGCTGCGCCGGCCGCGACCGAGGCGGAGCTCAGCGCGTTGTTTGCCGGCCTCGGACTATCGGAGCATCGCACGCATTTCCCCGGCGAACTCTCGCTTGGCCTGGCGCGCCGCGCAGCCCTGGCGCGCGCCTTCGCGGTTCGCCCGACGGTGCTGCTTCTGGACGAGCCTTTTGTTTCGCTCGACGCCCCGCTGGCGCTGCAAATGCAGCGCGACCTCGCGGGGCTCGTCGAAGGCCGTCGTATCATCACGGTGCTCGTAACGCATGACGTCGACGAAGCCATCGCCCTTGCCGACCGGGTGTTCGTCCTTTCCGCGCGCCCGACTCATGTGATCGGGGAAATCCGCATCCCGTCGCCCCGCGCGATGAGCCGGCAGGAGACCCGCGCAGCAGTGGAGCAAATCGAAACGTTGCGCGTAGCGGGCTGAAAGTCCCGCATCGGGTTTGAGCGTGTAGCGCCGACCTGGGTGTTGACGAATGACGGAATGCGTCTCTCCCGTCGAGACACGCGAGTCGCTACCAAAAATTGCGCGATTTCGGCGTACCTTATCAAAATGGAGTGTGCTGTTCCCAACCCTCCCCCGCTGAGGGGATCACCCCTTTCGCTCGCTTTCCGCTGGGCTCCGTGCATCACAGCGTGAGCCGCAAGCCAGCGTAGACGGCGAACGGCTTCCCCGGCCCGAAGGTCCGGGGATCTGTAAGGAACGGGCCGGAGTTGGGCAGCGAAGTGATGTCGAACAGACCGCCAGACGTATAGTAACGCTGACCGAAAATGTTCTGAATGAGGCCATAAATCTGCAATTGCTTGCCGACCTGGTAGGAGGTGTGGACACCGAAGACGGCATAGCCCGGCAACTGCGGAAGCGCGCCATTCTCGTTGCCGAAGATGACCCGGCCCGAGGCCGCGACCATGTCGGCCCCGACCTTCCACTTGTCAGTCATGCTGTAGTCAACGCCCGCCTTCACCGTATTCTTTGGAATGCCGGCGATCGGCGTCCCGTTGGTGATCGGAATAAGTCCATTCTCGTCGGCAGACGGATTGAACGGCGATGGCTCCATGAACGTCGAGAGATAAACGGCATCGATATAAGTATAGTTGGCGTAGGCGGTCCACCGGTCGCGGCTCCATTGAGCGCTGAGCTCCGCGCCCTGCCGCAAGGTCGTCCCAACGTTCGCGTAATAGCCGAAGCCGTTAACAGAGCTCTGTAGCGGCAGGATGTCGTCAGCGAGCGTGGTGCGGAAGAGCCCCGCCGACCATTGCAGCCCGCCCGATGGGCCGAAAGGGTTCTGCCCCCTGAATCCCACCTCGAAAGTCTGGCCGACCACCTGCTTGAGTTTCGGGTCAGAACTCAGAAAGTTGTCGATGATACATGGGTTGTTGGGGTCGGCGCAACCGAGCTCGAGCGGCGTCGGCGCGCGGTTGGATATCGCGTAGCCCGCATAGAAATTGATGCCAGGCGTGATCTTGTAGGTCAGGCCGACGGTTGGATTGAGGTGGAAGAAGGTCGAGTAGCCGTTGAGGAGAGCGCCATTCGCGCCCTCGAGATTGATCCCGGCGAAATTGAAACGCGCGCCGCCGGTCAGCGCCAGGCGGTCGGTCGCGTTGAATGTGTCGAGCGCGTAGAGGCCGGTGTAGAGATTGGTCGCCTGGACCGAAATCGGGTTCAGAAAGCTTTCAGGCTCATCGATGAGGTACGGGTAGCCGGTCACCGGAAACGAGTTGTTCTGGAAGCCGATTGTGCCGAGCTGGCTGTTGCCCGAGTAGTGCGTCCAACCGTAGTCGAGCGAGGCGCCGACGGTCAGCGTATTTTCGTGGCCGTAAATTTTGTCCGTGTCGACGGCCTGCAAGCTGCCGCCGATCGAACGCGACTGGGTCCAGGACCGATCGATCTCGCCGAGGTCGAGCGTCCCATTTTGTGAAATATCGGGGATGATCCCGCCGAGCGTGTCATGCACCGGGCTGCCGTTGAGGCACGAGTACGGCGGACAGGGGGAGACGTCGGTCGAGTTGCCGTCGCCGTGTTGCTGGTCGAACGAGCGGAAATAGAGACCGCCCTGGAAACTCAGCCTGTTTGAGTACGTGTAGTTTCCGGTCCAGGCGAGCATTGCCATCTGGTTATCGGTCGTCTGCGGAACCGTGTAGACGCTGGCCCAATTGTTTTGCAGTTCCTGGAGCGGCGTGAAAGCGGCCGCGCCGAACTGGGTGTTCGCCGCAGTGAGTTGGAGGTGCGACTCAAAACCGTTCGCCCGGTACCCCAAGTCGCTGTAGAAGTTGGTGAGCTGCGACGCTCCGTCGACCCGCCAGCCGCCGTCGTTGATCTGCGTCCCGGCGATATAGACCGACCAGTCGCCGATCTGCTTGCCGTACTGAAGCTCCTCTTGCGCGCGGTAGAAGGAGCCGCCGCGAAGATCGGCTTCGAAGCCTTGCCAGGTGAAGCCGTTTTTCATCGTCACGTTGAGAGCGCCCCCGAGCGCGTTCAGGCCGAAGATCGGATTTCCGGCGACGATCGTCATCTTGTCGATCGCGTTCTCGGGAATCAGGTCCCAGTTGACGGTGTCGCCGAACGCCTCGTTGATACGTACGCCATTCTGATAGACGGCAAGGCCGATCGGCGTTCCGGTGACCGGCGTCGCGTCGAAGCCGCGATAGCTCACGTCGGGCTGGAAGTCGTTGCCCGACACGTTGCCGACTGTCACGCCCGGCGCTTGGCGCGACAGTGTCTCGGTGACGGTCGTATCGTTGAAGGTCTGGATGTCCAGGGCTCCCGTCTGCCAGACGGCGCCGGGAACTTTCGACACGTCGATCTCGCCACCGCCAAGCGGCGTGGTGGCGACGATGTCGAAGGTCGGTAGCACGATCGTGTCGGCGCGAGCTCCGGTGATCGCGAGCGCAAGAAAGACGGCGCCCAGCGGACCGCAGCGCCGACCTGTCTGGCGAGTCATACGCAAGGGTCCGCCCCGTTGTTGCGCGCCAAGGACGTCGGCGTGTCGGCAGAAAAGAGACGCGCAAACATCTCAGTTGGCCGGCCCGCGACGCCGTGAGACTACAGTCGACGAGGCGGCCCTGCACTTCACCGCGCGGGCCCCTATGAACGCAACCGCCGAATCCATCTCTGTCAATCTATTATCCGGGCCATCAAGAGATAGCCTGACCGCACAATGAGGACCCGCTGTTCGCGGCAAAAAACTCTGCGGAAACTGACGACCGTCAAGGTCGCGCGCGCCAAAACATCTAGACTTCGAACCCAGCAGCAGAAGTGGCCTGCAAGCAATGAACGTCGCGACGTCCGCGGGTCAAGGCTGCGTCGGCAAGGAGCCGCAAAATCGCGCTTTTATTAGGAGGCATCGATGGACATGAGGTCGCTAGTTCCGTTCACACCGCGTTCGAATCTCGCACGCACGGAGCTGTATCCCTTTGACGCTTTGAGGCGAGAATTCGAAGGGCTGTTCTTCGACTTTGCGCGTTCGCTGGGTGCAGCGGCCAACGGAGCCGGCGCGCTGCTCGCACCCCGAATGGAGGTTACGGAGAGCGACAAGCAAATCGAGGTCTCGGTCGAACTGCCCGGCCTCGAGCGGAAGGACGTCGACGTTTCGCTGGACGGCAGTGTCCTGACGGTCCGCGCTGAAAAGAAAGTCGAAGGCGAGCAAAAGGACAAGAATGTCCACGTGGCGGAACGAAGCTATGGCGTGTTTTACCGCGCCCTCGAGCTGCCGGCGAAGGTCGACCCCTCGACCGTAGAGGCAACGATGTCCAAGGGCGTGCTGCACATCAAGATCCCGAAGCCTGCGCAGACCGAGGTGAAGAAGATACAGGTCAAAGAAGCCGCCGAGGCCAAGGAAGCCCCCGAGACCAAACAAGCCGCATAACAACCGTTCCCGTCGGGTGCGTCTCGGCGCTGCCTTGGTCCCTGCATAGCGCGCACTCCCGAACTTCTTTGCGGTCGGCGTCGGCGCTCGCGAGACGCCGCTCGGAGAGCCGGGCGCCGGCGGATTGGTCACGCTCCGCGCCGATTGGGACGAGCCGGCATCGAAAACGATTGAGGAGAAGTGCGATGAGCAAGGCGATCGGCATCGACCTCGGGACCACCAACTCCTGTGTCGCCGTTATGGAGGGCGCCTCGGCGAAGGTCATCGAAAACGCGGAAGGCGCCCGGACGACGCCTTCGATGGTGGCTTTCACCGAAAGCGGCGAAGTGCTTGTAGGACAGCCCGCCAAGCGCCAAAGCATCACCAATCCGGAAAACACCATTTTCGCGATCAAGCGCCTGATCGGCCGCCGCTACGACGACCCGATCACGCAAAAGGACAAAGGCATGGTCCCGTACAAGATCGTGCCGGGGGACAGGGGCGACGCCTGGGTCGAGGTCCGCGGCAAGAAATACAGCCCGAGTCAGATCAGCGCATTCATCCTGCAGAAAATGAAGGAAACCGCCGAGGCCTATCTGGGCGGCTCCGTGACGCAGGCGGTCATCACCGTTCCGGCCTATTTCAACGACGCTCAGCGCCAGGCCACCAAGGACGCCGGGCGCATTGCCGGACTCGAAGTGCTGCGCATCATCAATGAGCCGACCGCCGCCGCGCTTGCCTATGGTTTGGAAAAGAAGGGGACGGGCAAAGTTGCGGTGTACGACCTGGGCGGGGGCACGTTCGATATTTCAATTCTGGAGATCGGCGACGGCGTGTTCGAGGTCAAGTCGACCAACGGCGACACTTTTCTGGGGGGCGAGGACTTCGACAAGCGGATCATGGACTACCTGGCCGATGAATTCCGCAAGGACCAGGGCATCGATCTCCGCAAGGACCGTCTCGCCCTGCAGCGGCTCAAGGACGCAGCCGAGAGGGCGAAGATCGAGCTTTCGAGCGCCCTCGAGACCGACATCAACCTACCCTACATCACGGCCGATCAGTCCGGGCCGAAGCATCTTCACATGAAGCTTGGCCGCGCGAAGCTCGAGGCGATGGTCGACGATCTCATTCAACGAACGATCGAGCCCTGCAAGGCGGCGTTGAAGGACGCCGGCCTCCAGGCCTCCCAGATCGACGAGGTCGTGCTCGTCGGCGGCCAGACCCGGATGCCGAAGGTGCAAGAGACCGTGCGGGCGCTGTTTGGCCGCGAGCCCCACAAGGGCGTCAACCCCGACGAAGTCGTCGCTGTCGGCGCGGCCATACAAGCCGGTGTGTTGCAGGGCGACGTGAAGGACGTGCTTTTGCTCGACGTGACGCCTTTGTCGCTCGGCATCGAGACGCTCGGCGGCGTGATGACCAAGCTGATCGAACGCAACACCACGATCCCGACAAGAAAGAGCGAAACCTTCTCGACCGCCGAAGACGATCAGACGGCCGTCACGATCCGGGTGTTCCAGGGCGAGCGCGAGATGGCGGCCGACAACAAGCTTCTCGGCCAGTTCGACCTCGTCGGCATTCCCCCGGCGCCGCGCGGCGTGCCGCAGATCGAAGTGACCTTCGATATCGACGCGAATGGAATCGTCAACGTGTCCGCCAAGGACAAGTCGACCGGGAAGCAGCAAACGATCCGCATCCAAGCGTCGGGCGGGCTCACCGAAGCCGACATTCAGCGCATGATCCGCGAGGCCGACGCGCATGCGGAGGAAGACAAGCGTCGCCGGGAGCTCGTTGAGCTACGCAATCAAGCGGATGCGACGATCTACACGGCGGAGAAAGCGCTGAAGGATGCGCAAGGTCGCCTGCCAGCGGATGTGAAGAGCGACGTCGAAGGGGCTGTCGCGGGGCTCAAAGCCGTCATGCAACGCGACCAGGCCCAGCCCATTCGCGACGGAATCGAGCGGCTGACGCGGGCGTCGATGCGGATCGGCGAAGCGCTCAGCCGCGCCGGCCAGGGTTCAGGCGGACAAGGTTCCGCCGCCGCCGACAATCCCGACGTTATCGACGCGGAGTTCAGGGAGGTCGACGACGGCAAACGCAAGGCGGGCTGAATGCCCTGTTCTGCCCGGCCCTGTTCCCCGCCTGTCCGCGCGCGTGGGAGATCCCGATGGCGCAAGACGATTTGGACGACAAAGTGCGGTTCGCTGGTTCAGGTCCGGCGGGCAATGCGGAAGACTCAGCTGCGCTCGAGGCGGAGAACGCCTCCCTGCGCGATCGCCTACTGAGGTCGCTGGCGGACGCGGAGAACGCGCGACGCCGCGCCGAGCGCAACACAGCCGACACGCGGCAGTTCGCGATCGCGGACTTCGCCGCCGAGCTCCTGGCGGTCGCCGACAACTTGCAGCGCGCGCTCGCGGCGGCGGAGGATCAGCCGGAACAGGGGCCCGGCGAGGCCGCGCTCGTTGAGGGCGTACGCGCGACGCAGCGGTTGCTCACGGCGACGCTCGCTCGGTTTGGCGTACGAAAGATTGATGCGCTCGGGGCGCCATTCGATCCCGCCCTGCATGAAGCCATCATCGAGGTCGAAGACGAATCCCGCCCGCTGCGAAGCGTCGTCAGCATTCTCGAGGACGGCTACACGATCCACGACCGACTGCTCCGAGCCGCTCGGGTGGCCGTCGCTAAACCCCGACCGCAGCCAGCGCCGGGCGCCGAGGCGGCGCCGGCTCCGGAGGCCGGCCGGGCGACGTGAGTTGGTCGGGAAGCGTGGAGCGGAAGGTGTTGCATCTCGGCCAACGCCCGTCGACCACGTCGCGAGGAGGCGCAAATGGCGCGAACTGTTGCGGATATGCTGGTTGGAACGCTTGAGCAGATCGGCGTCAGGCATGTCTTCGGTCTCGTCGGCGATTCGCTCAACCCGCTCGCCGACGCGATACGACGCAGCCGCATCGATTGGGTCGGCGTCCGCCACGAGGAGGGGGCGGCGCTCGCCGCCGCTGGTCAGGCGAAACTCACCGGGCGTCTCGCTGTCTGCGCCGGTACGACCGGTCCCGGCAGCACGCATCTGGTCGCCGGCCTCTATGAAGCCGCGCGCGACCACGCGCCTGTCCTGGCGCTGTCGGGCGACATGCCGCGGAAGCTCCGCGGCATCGACTACATCCAGTCGACCGAGCCTGACCTCTTGTTTCGCGACGTGTCGCTCTATACGGAAACCGTCTCCTCGCCGGCGCAGGCGCCGCGCGTCGTGCATCAGGCGATCGCTGCCGCCTACGCTGGCCGCGGCGTCGCTCACTTGACACTGCCGCAAGACGTCATTGCCGCGGCCGCAGAAGGCTCCGTCCCGAGCGTCGTGACCCTGAAGCCGCCGTCCGAGCGCGTCGCGAGCGACGACGACATCGACGAAATCGCCGATAGGATCGATCTCGCGGACCATGTCCTGATCATGTGCGGCGCCGGCTGCCACGGCGCTGTCGATGAACTCCGCGCCCTGTCGGATCGGCTCGAGGCGCCGTTGATCCACTCGGTCAAGGGCAAGGACCTTATGCCGTACGACGATCCGCATTGGATGGGCGGGATCGGCATGATCGGCAGCAGAGCGGCGTATGACGGCGTCATGAACTGCGATCTCCTGCTCATGGTCGGCACCGACTACCCCTATTCGGAGTTCCTGCCCGACATGACCGTGGTCGTTCAGGTCGACGAGCGGCCGCAAGCGCTTGGACGGCGAACCGAGACGGCGCTGGGCGTTGTCGGCTCGGCGCGGCCGACGTTGCAGCTGCTCCGCGATCGGGTCCAAGCAAAGAGCGGCAGGCGATTTTGGGATCGCGTCGCGAGGGAGCGGCGGAAATGGGATGACATGCTGGATCGCCAAGCGGACCTTGGCCGCAGCACGGATCGCATACATCCGCAAGCCGTGGCGCGCATAGTCGGCGATCTCGCCGAGCGCGGCGCGGTCTTCGTACTGGACACCGGCCTCAACACGCTTTGGTCGGCCAACTGGATAAGGCAGAGCGGATCGCAGCGGATTCTCGGTTCCTTCAACAACGCTGCGGTCGGAACAGCGCTCGGTCAAGCCAACGGCGTCCAGGCGCTGGACCGAACGCGACAGGTGATCGCGCTATGCGGCGACGGCGGCTTCAACATGCTGATGGGCGAGTTCCTGACCGCGGCGCAGCACGAACTGCCGGTCAAAGTTGTGATCTACAACAATTCGTGTTTCGGTTTGATCCCGCTGGAGGCGGAGGCCGCAGGGCTGCCGCGCTTCCGCGAGGGCGTCGAATTCCCCAATCCGGATTTTGTCGGGTTCGCGGCCGCCTGCGGCGGACGCGGATTCAAGGCCGAGAAGCCGAGCGAGCTCAGAAACGCGATCCGCGAAGCGCTCGCCTGCGACGGACCGGCGATCGTCGATGCGGTCGTCGCCGCCGACGAGATGCCGAACATGCCGCATCTCGACCTCTCCCTGGTTGGGCGCTTCGCGCTGGCCAAGGTCAGGGAGGCCGTTCTCGCCGCGACCGGGGCCTAGACTTCAAAGCCAGGTTCGCCCAAAGAATTGGTCAATCAGCGCGCCGGACCTGGGCTGCGCTCAGAGCGAGTCATATGGGCAACGCGATCGCGATCGGCGTGCGCCAGGGGATGTGCGCGCGCCTGCAGCTTCGTTGTCGTTCGCCCGGCGCGGCGCGGCTTCGGGAACCGCAGCTTATACCAGAGTAGGGTCCGCTCAGGTTGCGCCAACTCCGCCACAAGTTCCGCCAACGCCGCGCGGAGCCGGTCGAGCACCTGCGCGTAGTCGACGATGGCATGCTCCTGCACGAGCGCCGGCTGCCCGGCTTCGCTCGCGTCGCCTTGGCGAAGCGTGGCGTTGGCGAAACTTGAATCGGTATGGGTTCCTTGCGCGCGGATCTCCTGGTCGAACTGCGCCAGCCGAAGGCTCAGGTCATCGATCGTGAGGATCAGCTCCACCGCCCGGCGACCGAGCAGGGCATGCGCTTCCCAGTTTTCGTCATGCAGCATTCGCGGCTTCACCAGTTGGAAGCTGGTGATCGCGGCGGACGCGCGGCCGCTACGGAAAGCAGCCAATTGCTCCTCGGCGACGGCGCAGGCGCGAGCGACCTGCTCGTGGTACTCCTCGACCACGCGGAGCAGACGGAAGCGATAGGCGAGGGCTCGGACTTCCTGCGCGCGCTCCTGAAGCCGGACTTGGCGGACGGCGCCGATATAGGCCAGGACGCCGGCGGCGAGGGCGCCCGCCGCCGCGGTCGCCTGGATCCACGCCGCGTGAATGGCGGCGTCGGCGCCGATGCGCGCCGCCTCAATGGTGGCCCGCGCCTGCGGATCGGTGAAGGTCGAGAGGTCCATCGACAGTCATCAAGGCTTGTCGGCGGTCGCCGTTTTCCGGCCGGCCGCCAGCATCATGACACTCAAGGCCCGGTCTTCAAGCTTCCTTCTGTCGCGGCGCCGGCAGGTACTCGACGCCGCCGCCACTTTGCGTGCGCACGGGCTGCGGGTAGAGAGACATGAGCTCGAGGACTTCGTTCGGCATGTCGGTGCGGACCGGCAGGCCGAGTTCCTTCGCCGTTCGTGGCCCAGATCGGATAGTCGTGCGTCCATGTCCCAGTCGCGAGTTTTTCCGCCAACGCTTCGCGCCCGGTCGGCCGGCATCGTGCGCTGCAACAGCGATGGCAGCCGCTTGTCTTACCTGCGCGATCGCCTTCCGCCCTATGTCCGCGCGGATCAAGGTCTGATCATCGATTTCCGCCACCGGCTTCTGTTCGACGACCTTGAGTAGCGAGGCCGCCGGCTGATCTCCGAGTTGCGGATCGATGGGGCCGAGCACGGAGTGCTTGCACATGACGATCTCGTCCGCCGCGAGCGCAATGAGGGTGCCGCCGGACATCGCATAATGCGGCACGAAGACCGTGACCTTGGATTTGTGGTCGCGAATAGCCTGCGCGATCTGAAGCGCAGCCAGCACGAGGCCGCCCGGCGTGTGCAGAACCATGTCGAGCGGCACGTCGTCGTCCGTCATCTGGATGGCGCGCAGAACGTTCTCCGAGTCATTGATGTCGATATAGCGGGCCAAGGGAAACCCAAGGAACCGCATCGTCTCCTGTCTGTGCACCAGCAGAATGACCCGGGAATTCCGGCTTCGCTCCAATTGCGCGATCTTTCGCGTGCGCATGAAGTCGATCATTTGCTGACGCAAGACGGGCTGCAGCGCGGAAAAGACGAAGAAAAGCCAGAAAAGATCAGAGATATGCATGGTCTTCTCCTATCGCACGCCCACTTTGCCGGTGTCCCATTGGATTGAAGCCGTAAACTCCCTCATCGGCGTAGTATGGCCGATAGCGTTGCTCCGTGCGCACCAACAACGGACCGACCAGCAAGCCGGCGAGGAAGCCGCCGATGTGCGCCCAATACGCTATGCCGCCACTCGTGGACGTCATGAATAGAGTCCCCGCGCCGTTCAGAATCTGAATTGCGAACCAGAAGCCGATGACGACAATGGCCGGGAGTTCAAAGAAGAACGGGAAAAAGAGGACGGGAATGACAGTGACGATGCGCGCCCAGGGAAACAGGCGAACGTAGCATCCCATTACGCCGGCAATCGCGCCCGACGCGCCGAGCGAGGGCGCCGTCGAGGTCGAATTGACGACGGCATGGGTGATCGACGCAAGGAACCCGCAGGCAAGATAGAAGACGAGATAGCGGGCGGGGCCCATGCGATCCTCGACCGTTCCGCCGAACAGCCAAAGCGCCCACATGTTGAAGATCAGATGCAGCCATCCGCCGTGCAGGAACATGTTCGTGAAGAACGGCTCCCAGTTGGAGAGCGCGTAGCCGAGGTCGAAATTCGGCGTGAAATAGAGCGCGGGGATGAGCGCAAAGCGCCTGAGAAAGGCCTCGAGCTCATCTGGACTCAGACTCCACTCGTAAAGGAAAACCAGGCTGTTCACCGCGATCAGCGCCCACGTGATGAGCGGCGGACTGCGGGACGGCGCAGTATTCAGGATCGGAAACATAGCTGCTGAGGTCGGCGAGGCCGACCTTGCTCGATCGGTCGGCGCAAATTCGACCGGCGCTTTTGCGTCTGTCCCGGTTCGTCAGCCGGCCGTGATGCAAGCCGGCAAGGTGAGCGCATGCTTCACCCCGCTTCTATTGTTCTTAGTAAGACTCGGGCGTCGCCTCCCTCCGCAAGAAGGCGTCGGCGCTAAGCCCAGTTGATTATGGCCTGATTAACGACCGTCGCCCTGACTAGCGTCAGTTTTTTCTGTCTTGGGGACGAGCAGAGGAGCCGGAATCTTATCGCCGTCTGCGCCCGGCGTTCATTTTTGCATCCTATCGGATGTGACGACGCCGAAGGGAAGGCCATGACGTTGAGTCAGCCGCAGATCATACCGTTGACATCGCCTTGGGCGACGTCGCCTCCTCGGAAAATTTAGCGAGGAATGAATGTAATTCTGCCACCACCGCCGCTCCCTCGCCGATCGCCCCGCCGACTCGCTTGACGGAGCCCGACCGCACGTCGCCGACGGCGAAGACGCCACGCACGCTCGACTCGAGCGACCGCCGTCCATCAGGGCGATTGTCGTCTCGAGAATCGGTCGGAACAAGACCGGCGCCCGTTTGGACAAAACCGTTTGAATCCAAAGTCACGCCGCAGTCGCGCAGCCAGTCAGTCGCCGGATCGGCGCCGATGAACAGGAACAAGTTGCGGATACGACGCTCGGTTTCCTCCCCGGTCGTACGGTTCTTCCATCGGACCCGATCGAGCCAGCTGTTCGGCGAGCCGCCAAGCGCAGTGACTTCGGTGTTGAAGTGAAGCTTGATATTGTCCGTGGCCTCGATCCGCTCGATGAGATACCGCGACATGCTCTCAGCGACGCTGGGGCCACGCACCAGCATCCAGATCGTCTTCGCGAAGCCGGACAGAAACACGGCCCCTTGTCCGGCGGAATTTCCCCCGCCGACGACGACCGCTTCTTCGTTGCGGCACATGCGGGCCTCGATGGGCGAGGCCCAATACCAGATGCCGCGGCCTTCGAAATCTTTGAGATTGGGGATGTCGAGGCGCCGGTAGCGAGCGCCGGCGGCGACGACCACGGCCTTTGCCCGCACCCGGCCGCCGTCGCCGAGGCCCAGCGCGAGTGGGCGCTCGCTGCAGGTGAGACTCGTGATTTCCTCTGGGATGGCGAAACCAGGCGCCGAATTTCTGCGCCTGCACGTAGGCTCGTGCGGCGAGTTCCTGGCCTGAAATGCCGGTAGGAAAGCCGAGATAGTTTTCGATGCGGGCGCTGGCGCCGGCCTGGCCGCCGAAGGCGCGCCGGTCGAAGACAATTACCGAGAGGCCTTCGGACGCCGCGTATACGGCGGTGGCCAGACCCGCAGGGCCAGCCCCGACGATGCCGACATCGAAGGTTCGATCCGCCGCGTCGCGGCGGACCATGCCGAGGCAGCGAGCCAGCTCGGTTTCGCTTGGGTTCTTGAGCACTGACCCGTTCGGACATACGGCAAGCGGCAGATCTCGCGGTTCGGGCGCGTAGCGCTCGATCAGCGCCTTGGCGTCCGGGTGGGTCGCAGGGTCGAGCACCTGATGGGGGTAGCCGTTGCGGGCGAGGAAGCCCTGGAGCCGCACCATGTCGGAGCTCGATTCCTCGCCGACCAGGACGGGGCCTCCGGCGCCCAGGTCGATCAGGGTCGCGCGCCGGACGATCAGCGCGCGCATGACCTTGTCGCCCAGCTCGGTCTCGGCGATGAGCAACGTGCGCAGGCGCTGCGGCGGTATCAGAAGCGCCTCGACGTCGGTGATCGCCTCAGCGTCGACCAGCGCCGGACGGCCGGACAGATCCTCGAGCTCGGCGAGAAAGTGGCCAGCCTCCGCCTCGATGATCGGTGTCACATGGCCCAACCCGTCCCGACGTGTGACGGCGACAGAACCCGTGAGGACGACGAACATGCCGGGGCTCGGCTCGCCAGCGGAAAATAATCGTGTACCAGCCGGGTAGCGGCTCGCCGACCCGATCCGACGCAAGCGGTCGATCTCCTCCGGCGTCAGTTTCGGAAGCAACTGCTCGCGGCGGACGTCGATGATCGACATGGCAATCCTGGATGATGCGGCGTTGTCCCATGACGCAGCGAAATGCGGAATTCGCTACTCCCGCAGCTGTTCTCGGGCTCCAATCAATTAATTGTGCGCACAGAAACGTCGGCCTCGCACTGACGGCGATCAACTTTGGAGGCTTCAAAGCAAGGCGCTGATCGAAACGCGGCGCGCGCCCACGCGCCTCAATCCGCGGAATTCGAACGTGAAGCTGGAGCGGACCGTGCAACACTCGAATAACCTCCCTTCCCTCTTTTGAAGGACGAGGCTTACAGAAGGCCTGCCAATTCCAAGTAGGACCGCTGGCCGGAGAGAATTTTTTTAGTCTCTCCCTCCTCCAATTGCGTGGTAAATTGGCTCTCCAACGCGTTGGGGTCTGCATGCGCTCAAGCCCCGCCAAGCACGTAGTCGAATCTATCTACGACGCAGCGCACAAGCCTGACGCATGGCCGGCTGCTCTTGATGCAGTTGCGGATTTTGTCGGGGCCGTCGGCGCCGCTTACATCGTCTTCGACAAGAAAACCGGGCGCGTAGAGAGGGCGAGCTTCGTCGGTCCGAGCGCCGAGTTGAAGGCCGAGTACGTCAATCACTACGCGTCGCTCGACCCGTTTTCGCCGCTTGTACTCAGCGTCGCTGACGAAGGCTGGATGGCGTTGTCCGAGGCGATCTCCCCAGCAGAATTGCGTCGTGACGAGTGGTACCAGGACTTCGTCGTCAACAAGGCCGGGGTCGAAGATATCATTGGCGCCCGGCTCTTCGGCGACGCGTCCAGCACCGTAGTATTTGGCGTCCACAGGGAGGCCGGAAAGGGTCCCTTCCCGCCGGCCTGCATCGCAGGCTTGACCGAGCTGTTGCAGCCGCTCCGCATGGCCGCGCGCGTCGATAACGAGCTGCGACAAGCGGGCTGGAAGGCGAGCATTGCTTCGCAAGCGCTCGATCAGCTCGCCTCCGGCATGATCATCGCCGATGACAACCGGAGGGTCGTTGAAACGAACCGGGTCGCCGAGCGGATCCTGCGACGCGACGACGGGCTGGTGATCCGGGGCATGAGGCTCAAAGCGCTTCGGGCTGCCGACGATGCGAAGCTCGGAAGCCTTCTCGCCGCAGTTGCGGCTGATACGCAGGTCGGGGCATCCATTCGGCGCACGCTGATCGGAAGGGCCGGAAGTCGAGCCGCCTATGCATTGACCATTTCTCGCATCCCGAAAGATCTCGCCCCCTATGCGCGGCCTTTGGCGATGATCCTCCTTGCCGACCCGGATGCGGTCGTCGCTGA
This sequence comes from uncultured Alphaproteobacteria bacterium, assembly GCA_963820795.1. Classification (GTDB taxonomy): domain Bacteria; phylum Pseudomonadota; class Alphaproteobacteria; order Rhizobiales; family Beijerinckiaceae; genus Roseiarcus. Next base: position 11,780 of record CAWGBJ010000008.1, on the reverse strand, counting down.
GCCCCAGGATCTCGTCGAGTTGTTTCGTCTGTCGCCGGCCGAAAGCCGACTGGCGGCGGCGCTCATGAGGGGAAAGAAGCTTCGCGATGTTTCCACGGAGTTTGGTGTCCAGGTCACCACCCTTCGCACCCAGCTGAGCTCCACCCTCAAGAAACTCAAGGCGAAGACGCAAGCCGATCTCATCAGAATCTGCTCGAATATCCCGATCAACACCAAAGCCAACCGGGACGGCTAATTCCATGAGCGACGCAGAGCCGCCTGCAGCCGACACCTGGGAGTTGCGACGGCGAATGCGCGATCTTGTCACCCTATCGACCCTCCCTGCATCCTGGATCAATTACGCCCCGCCGCAGATTGCCGGCGCCATGGCGGAAGCGGTGCTTCCAATGCTTGGATGCGAGTTGGTGTTTGTTCTGGTCGCTGCCAAAAGCGATGAGAGCCAGATTCGCGTCATGCGCACAGCCAGCGCCGTTGACCCCGGGTCGGCGGAACGTATCGGCGCGGCTCTCGTTGACTGGTTAGCGATGCGCCTATCGGAAGAGGCTGCGAAGCAGTTTTCACTTAGCCATTCCATTATTAACATGTTCTCGATGCCGATAGGGGTTCCGGGAGACGCGGCGCTGGCTGCCGGGTCCGTGCGATCGAACTTTCCAACCGAGGCGGAAAGGCTGCTGCTGCGTGTCGCCGCCAATGAGACGGCGACCTGCCTGCTCAGATGCAGCGCACAGTCGGACGAACGTCGTTTCGCGGCGTTGCTGCAACATTCATCGGACTTCATCGGATTCTCCACACTCGACGGCACGCCCTTCTACCTCAATTCCGCCGGCCGGGAGCTCGTGGGGCTGGATGAAGCGGCCGATCTTCGCCACTTGCACATACTCGATTTCGTAGCGCTCGAGGACCGAGCCTGGTTCCGCGACGAGATCTGGCCGCTCACGATGCGGCAAGGGCGATGGGTCGGCGAAATGCGGTTTCGCAATTTCAAGTCCGGAGCCGATATACCCATCCTGAACGAATGGTTTCTCATCGACGGTTTCGAAGCCGGCCGGCCCACGCGCATGGCGACCGTCAGCCGTGACCTCTCGGGGCGCAAGCGCTGGGAGGAAGAGTTGCGCGACATGAATGAAAAGCTCGAGCATCGCGTGGCGGACCGCACGCGGGAGTTGGCGTCGGCGAACCGGCTGCTGTCGGACGAGAAGATGGAACGGAAGCGCACCGATATGCGCCTACTGGAGCTACAATCCGAATTGTATCATGCAGGTCGCGTGAGCGCAGCCGGACAGATGGCGGCAGCGCTTGCGCACGAGCTCAGCCAGCCGATGTCGGCGATAGCCAATTCACTCGGCGCCGGCCGCCGCCTTATCGCCGCGAAATCGATCAATATCGACATGGTGCAGGAAATGATGGACGAGGCGACGAGCCAGGTCGTGCGGGCCGGACAGATCGTCCGGCGGCTGCGGGCCTTCGTCAGCCGCGGCGACGTCGTCAGAGGCGCCGAAAACATCATGACGATGATCGAAGATGCAAGGGCGCTGGCCCTGGCAAATTCTGAAACGCTCGGCGTGACGGTCCGATTTCATTTCGATCCTAATGCCCTTCAGGCATTCGCCGACCGCATACAAATCCAGCTGGTTATCACCAACCTTCTACGCAATGCGCTGGACGCCTTGACCCACAGCGACCGCCGCGAGCTTTCAATCACAACGTCATTGATCGACGGGGCGACGATCGAAATCGCGGTGGCCGACACCGGTTCCGGCCTCTCCAAAGAAGTGGAGCCCAATCTGTTCGAGCCTTTCGTTTCGACCAAGCGAGACGGCATGGGCCTCGGCCTGTCGCTCTCTCGCTCGATTGTCGAGGCTCACGGCGGCAGCTTGCGTTACGAGGCAAATCCCGGCGGAGGCGCGATTTTCCGTTTCACTCTTCCTGCGGCTCCGACTGGCAATTCCAGTGTCAACTGACCGCGTTGTCCATATCGTGGATGACGATGCCTCCGTTCGTCGCTCGCTCCAGTGGTTGCTGCAATCTGCAGGTTTCGCGACGAATGCATACGCGACCGCCTTCGCCTGCCTCGACGCCGCGCCGCAGCTGATTGAGGGATGCCTTCTGCTCGATGTCCAGATGCCTGAAATGGACGGACTCCAACTTCAGGGCCGACTGGCGGCCATCGGCGTTGAGCTGCCCGTGATTGTCGTGAGCGGCCAGGCCGATGTGACGACTGCGGTCCGCGCCATGAAAGCGGGCGCAGTCGATTTCATCGAAAAGCCTTATGAGGCCGACGGACTTGTTGAAGCGATTGAATTGGCGCTGGAGAACGCCGGCCGACCAACCATTCGCAGACAAGCGGCGAAGGCCGCGGCGCGCATTGCAACGCTTAGCCCGCGCGAGCGCGCGGTCCTCGATGGGCTCGTCGCGGGGCGCCTCAATAAGTCTATCGCATTCGATCTGGGCATTAGTATCCGCACTGTCGAAATGCATCGCGCCCGCATGCTGAAACGCCTGGGAACGCGGCGGTTGGCCGAAGTCGTTCGCCTGGCCGTGCTCGCCAAGCTCGCCTGATCTCGCTTGACATGCCCGACGCGGCGAAGCGCTGCGACGAACAGTCAGAAATCGGGTCGCAGCTGGGGTTCGTTATATCGCCCGAACAGAAGCGCTTTGTCGGGAATGGGAGTGTGCGCCATGCCCTTTCGCAAATACGATCCCAAGACCATGAAGTTGCTTGACGCTGTGTTTGACGCCACCTGGGCTGAGCTGACGGCAAAGGGGGAAGCGACCCTTTCGGTCGCGGACGCGGCCAAGATGAAGATGGCCGTCACCAATAGGCTGCTTGCGGCAGCCGATCGAGGCGAGCGTGATCCCGACCGGCTAAGACGCATTGCGCTCGGCGGAAACCACGGAATCGGATAGCCAGTATTGCAAAAGGGCCGTGCTGCTTTGAAGTCTCAGAAAGAGCCGCGGTCGAGGATCCTGATCTTCCGCGTTCCTTCAATCGAAATGGCGCCGCGATGCTTAAGCTCCGTCAGCGAGCGGCTGACGGTTTCCGCCGAAATGGCGAGATAGTCGGCGATTTCGTAGCGCGACACCGGCAGCGTGACCTCATCCTTGCCGTCGCCAGACAAGCGCTCGACCATGCTGAGCAGGAAGGCGACGACCTTTTCTGCCGCGGTCATTTGACCGAGAATTAGGATCTGACGCTCGGCGCGAGCCGCTGCCGCAAGGGCGACTTCGTGAAGCGCCCGAGCAACCTCCGGATTTGCGTCGGCAACCATCTCGACGCGAGCGCGTGGATAACATGCGAGGAGCGTATCGTCGACGATTGCCTCTATGAAATGTTGGCCATCCGTCCTCGCACTAAATGCAAAAAAGTCTCCGGGAAGCGCCAAATCTACAATTTGACGCCTTCCGTCGGACAGCACGGCGCACTTCTCGGCCGCGCCGGCGATGACGCGATACCAGCGCTCTGTAGGCCAGCCCGCTTGAGCGATCACTTGGCCCCGACGGCAGCCGAATTCGCATCGCGACAGAATCCAGGAGTGCAAGCGGCGGCTTTTCCGCAGGAGGAAGGGGCTGTCGGCGCGTCGGAAATAGGGATTGAAGGGCGAGGGCGCTTGCTGCCATGACGTAGCTCCGACGCATCGGTCGCAATGAAACGAACCCGAAGGGGATTGTGGAGTTGAGCGGCCGACGCCCAATGAGGATGTCGGCCAAGGATGTCGCGGCGACGATGTCACGCTAGGTCGGTGAAGGGAATGTCGGAGTTTCGCGTATCGTATAAATACGTAATTGGCGTACATCCGCGCTCGAGGTCATGCAGGCCCCGAGCGCGGCGCGATCTGCAATTGATTGCGAAGTCGTCGCGGGTCGGCCCCGAACGGCGCCGACTTGATCCGAGCGCAGGAATTAAGCTCTCACGCCGTTTCTCGTTTTCGGCGCAGATCGACATTCCCCGACGCCAGGCCTAAGCAGAGATCCTTGGGCGAGCCAACGCATCAAGCCGGACCCGTTCGCCACAGAGAGGCGAAGCACGCTGGTCTTGCCCGCTTAAGGCAAAAATCCGCGAGGCGAGGAGCTCTCGCACAAACCATAGTTCCGCAAAATCAACCAGATCTGGCATTGTCCTCACGCAAAACGTACGGCGGGACCGGCGCCCGGCGGCTCAGTTTGGATATTCTTGACGCTCGCGCTCCCCTCCCAGTCCCTCCTGTTCATCGGCCTAACAGGGGCGATAATCTCCCCTGCTCCGTCTTTCCCATTCACACGAGCAAATCCGCTCAATCAAATGAAAGACAAGGGATTTGCGCAACCGCTCGAGAGCGGCGGGGAAGCGATTCTCCTGTTGGCAGGGAGTAACAGACCCGAGCGATCGCTCCGGACTCGCCGGCGCCAACTAAAAACCCGAGTCCGAAGCGCCCTAGCCTATGTGGCGATCGTGAGTCGATTGTCGACCTTTGTGACGCCCGGCGCACGCCACGCGGCTTGCTCGGCCTCTTGCCGCTCCGCCCAGGACCGAACGCTGCCGGTGAGCTTCACCTCGCCGCCCGTCGCTTCGACATTGATGCGTTGGGCGTCGATTTCCGCATTGCGACGAAAGGCTTCCTCAATCTTGGTCTTGATTTCAGAAGGCGTGACGCGCGGCTTCATCGTGATGAGATTGATGACGCCCTTGATCCCCCTTACGCGTCGAACGGCCTCCTCCGCGCGCGTGCGCTGATAGTTCCACTCGGCGGATCCCTCGAGCGTCACCCATCCATCCTTGACCACCACCTTCATGTTCTGTGACGAATACGGGAGCTCGGTATGGAGAGCGGCCACCGCGTCGCGGGCGATCTCAGGGTCCGGGCGCTCGCTGCCCGTCGGCAGGCGCACTTCGAGGTCGTTGGCGACCCCGGTCACCCCGGCGACGCGTTTCGCGTCGCTCTCAGCCTGCCATTTGTGCGTGTAGCTACGCACAAAACCGGTCAGCGTGACCACGCCGTTCTTGACCGCGACGGCGATGTCCGTCGCATCGATGTCCGGATCCCATTTCAGCTCGGCCTCGACGTCGCGTTTGATGTCGTTATCGGATTTCATTGGATTCTCCCATGGTCTATGCATCGACCTGCGCCGACCGGTCGGAGTCGCGCGCGCAGGCAAACGTTGTTAAGCGTCGCTAAGCAGCAGCGCCCTGATGATCGTCATGATTCTCGATTTTTCGCGGGCGAGCGCCGGCGCGGCGCTGTCAGTGCGGCGTGCGACGGTCGCTCTTCCACTGGGCCAGGAGCGCCTCATGAAGCAAGGCAAAGCCTTGCATTGTGTGGGCGTAATCCCCCCGCTCCGACGCGAAGCTATGCGCCATTTCAAGGAGTTCGGGATTTGAAACTTCAAGATTGTTGATTGCCTCGCGGCTGAATTCCTCGTCTCCAATCCGATCGATGTGGGCAACGATTGCGTCGCGCGTCGTAGAGGAAACGCGAGGCAGCGGGCTGAGGGCGCGAGATGCAAGCGGAGCCAGGGCCTCTGCCGCCAGGATTCGATAAAACATTCCGAACGCCGTAAGGAGCCTCTCGCTGTCCTTACTTTCGTGCGCCCATTTGATCGCCATGTCCAGAAGTTCTGGGTTGTGTCGGTCAAGATCCTTCCGGATGTCAACCATGCAGACATCGGGCCCCAAATCGTCGAATTCGCGGGAGATTCGTTCCCTCGTGGGTTCCGTGACGCAAGGCAGCACGCTCATCATTTCTCTCCTCTTCCGCCGTGAATTCCAACGTTTGGACGCTACCGCGGGTTTCGATACGGTTCGTCATGTCGCACTCGACGCCGAATCAAATTCTAAGGCAATTATAGTGGGTGGACGGCTCTCTCCGGTTGGCGTCGCCAAGTTTATACGACACCGTCTCGGCGCTGCCGAAAGCAAGCGTCGCCGCCGGCGTTACGATTTCGGCGAACACAGACGCAAGCCCCTCCGCCTTTTCGCCCGTCACCTTCTCATAGAAGCTGACAAGGGCCCTGATGTCAGCGTGATGCCAGCGGCGATCAGTCGTGTGGAGGCGAACTTCGTGGCAAACTCCTTTATCGATTGAGCCGCACGGGGCGCCGCGGTATTGCCGAGTTGTCGCAATAGGCCTGCTGACGGCATCCCGGCAGCAGGAGGCAGCATCCGATGCGCCGCGCCGGCCGATTATTCCAGCGTGCGGAGCGGCCGGTTATCCTTGGCTATGCCGAGACGAATCGCTTGCTGGTCGCGTGGTGCGAACTGCGTCAAAGCTTCCGGCATTTCCGCACTGACCGGATCAGCGAAGCCGAGATGCTCGACGAAAGGAACGGCCTGCGCCAAGGCGAACTACGCCAGCGCTGGCAGTTTTGGCGGGTGGCGAACGTCCGCTCTCCTTAGCGCCACCCCGTAAGCGGCGGGTCCTGCTTTCACCGACTGCGACGTCGGCGGACGCAGTCTGCTATGTCCGCTCTGCGTCTAAATTAGCGTTGAGCAACTCGTTGCCCGCGTCGACGCCTTCATCGCCCACTGCAACCAAACCGCGAGACCCTTCGTCAGGACTAAATCCGAGGTCCACCAAAAATGCCTCAAAGCATCCTTCGCGGACCAAAGATTCTTGGGTACTAGCGTGCCGTCTGATGGCAGTGTTGCCGCCGCCTTCTTGTCGCGACGCTTCTTGTCCGCCATCTCGCCCGCGATTTGTTGCGCACGTGTTTGCGCCATCTTCGGCGCGGGCGACTTTGCCGCCGTCCTGATAGCGGAAGAGTTCTGGCCGCGCGCCAAGCTCTGCCGCGCGTTCTCCCTGATGGCCTTGGGCCGGTGAGCGCCTGCCTTAGCGCGAGATCGGTAGGGCCATGTTGGCGCCAATCTGCTGCGGACCGCCTTACGACCAGGGATCTTGTTGGACGCAATGGAACAACGACGGACGCCTTTGGAAGTCCTCAGGACACTACATCGTTGATTTATTAATCGTTTTGCACGGATTTAGACGTCTCAGACCGTCAACATGGTGCCCAGGAAAGGACTCGAACCTTCACGGCTTTCACCGCTGGTACCTGAAACCAGTGCGTCTACCAATTCCGCCACCTGGGCACGGGCGCGTGTCTTAGGAGGGGCCGCGGCCGAATGTCAATGGCGGGCCGCGGCAAGCAGCCGCAAGCCCGACCAGCATGCTGGCCGTCAGACTTCCAGCATGCTGGTCGGGTCGGCGAGCCGGTGCAACCGGTCCGCGGCGGACCGGGCGAAGCGCAGCAGGAGCGCCCGGCGGCTCGCCGGGGCCATACGCTGAAAATTGGCTTCGCGCAGGATTTCCGCGCCGTAGGAGTTGGCCACCAGCAGGCCCGCGTCGGGCGGCATGATCTCGGCAGGCGTCGCCTCCGAAATGGCGAAATAAAACCGGTCGCAGCAGGCGATATAGTCCCGCCATTTGCGGTCGGCGCGGAGATCGGCGGCGGAGGACTTGATCTCGACGATCAGCACCTCGCCCTCGCCATTGACGGCGACGACGTCCGCCCGCCGCCCGTCGACGAGCGGCAATTCGGTCAGGCTGGAAAAGCCTCGCGCCCTCAAGAGCCGGCGCGCGCCGCGGGCGATCATCAGCGCCGAATCCGACTGGCGGCCATCGGCCGGGAGATCCAGCCGCTCCCCGTCCATTGTCACCCTCCGCTCATTTGTCGACCGCCCAGCATGCGACATCCCGGCCCTGCTTTGGTTCAATCCGCGGATTCTCGACGCGGCAGCGGTCGAAGGCGAGCGGGCAACGCGGATGGAAAGGGCAGCCGGGCGGCGGCGCGAACGGCGAAGGCGGCTCGCCTGTGAGGTGAATACGCTCACGCTTCGCCGCCGGATCGGCGACCGGCGTCGCCGAGAGCAGCGCTTGCGTATAGGGGTGCTTCGGTGCCTCAAAGATCGCTTGCCGAGACCCCATCTCGACCGCGTGGCCGAGATAGATGACCAGAACGTCGTCGGCGATGTGCCGTACGACCGAGAGATCGTGCGAGACGAACACATAGGCGAGCCCGAATTCCTCCTGCAGGCTGGCAAGCAGGTTCAGAACCTGTGCGCGGATCGAAACGTCGAGCGCCGAAACCGGCTCGTCGAGCACCAGGATTTTGGGCCTCAGCACCAGGGCGCGGGCGATGGCGATGCGCTGGCGCTGGCCACCCGAGAACATGTGCGGATAGCGATGATGATATTCGGGCCGAAGGCCGACCTTCTGCATGATCGCGAGCGCTGCCGTCTTCCGCTCGGCCGCGCTCATCCGCGTATTCACGAGCAGCGGCTCCTCGAGCGTCTTGCGGACCGTCTGGCGCGGATTGAGCGATCCGTACGGGTTCTGGAAGACGATCTGGATCTCTTGCCTGAGGCGCTTTCGCGTGGCTCTGCTCGCGTCCGCGACATCCTCCCCATCGATCCTCAGCATACCCGCGGTCGGCGTCTCGATCAGTGTCAGGAGGCGCGCCAGCGTCGATTTCCCCGAGCCCGATTCGCCGACGACCGCGAGCGTATGCCCGGCCGCCAGGGCGAACGAGACCCCGGCGAGCGCTTTGACCGTGGCAGGCGGACGGAAGAGGCCGCGCGGGACGCGATAGTCGCGCGCCAGCGCCCTTGCTTCGATGACCGGCGTCACAAGCGCGCCTCCGCCAGGCCGTAAGTCTGCGGAACGCCGCGCACGAGCGGCGTGTGACAGAGCGCCGATCCGAGTTCCGGGGGCGCGCCTCTCGGTGCGACCAAGCGGCACGCCTCGAAGGCAAAGCCGCAGCGCGGCGAGAAGAGACAGCCGCGCGGCCGCCCGAACTGCCCGGGAACCACCCCCGGAATGGCCGGCAGGCGACGGCCGGTCGCGCGCTCGGGCAAGGCCGCCAGCAGCGCGGCGGTGTAGGGATGATGGGGATCGGCGAAAAGCTCGCGCGTGGCGTTCGCCTCGACCCGCTGCCCTGCGTATTGGACGATGACGCGGTCGGCGGTTTCGGCGACGACGCCCATGTCATGGGTGATGAGGACGAGCCCCATGCCGTTCTCGCGCCTGAGCTTCATCAGGAGATCGAGGATCTGCGCCTGGATCGTCACGTCGAGCGCCGTCGTCGGCTCGTCGGCGATAAGGAGCCTTGGACGACAGGCGAGCGCCATCGCGATCATGACCCTCTGGCTCATGCCGCCTGACAACTGATGCGGATAGGCATGCGCCCGCCGCTCCGGATCGGGTATGCCGACCTCGACCAGAAGCTCGACGACACGCTTGTCGCGCGTTTTGCGGTCAAGTCCGAGATGGGTCTTTAGGGTCTCGGCGATCTGGAATCCGGTGGTGAAGCAGGGGTTCAGCGAGGACATCGGCTCCTGGAAGATCATCGCCAGGTCCTTGCCGGCGATGCGGCGGCGGTCGCGTGGAGCCATCGTGAGAAGGTCCGCCCCCTCGAACGCCATCACGTCGGCCTCGACCATGGCGGTGAACGGCAGCAGTCCCATCACCGCCAGCATCGCCACCGACTTGCCCGATCCCGATTCGCCAACGATCGCGAGCACTTCGTCGTGGTCGACCACGATATCGACGCCGTCGACTGCCTTGAACGCGCCGCTGCGCGTAGCGAAGGAGACGGTGAGATTGCGGATCTCGAGCAGGGGCATGGACAGGCGGGGAGAGAGCCGATCGAGCTTGTCTACGAAAGGCTTACAGCGGTTGAGATCGAATGTCGAAGGCGGGACGCGAGCCGCGACGCTGACGCCAGCAGCCTGGAGCGCGGCTCGTTCTATGGCCAGCCCGACGTGTCGACGCGCCACGAGCGCCGTAGGGATGCCCCTTCGGGGCGCGACCGCGCTCTACCGATTGAGGACCCAGAGCACGAGACTGAACGCGGCGCTCACCACGAGACAGGTGACGATGGGAAAGTAGAAGGTCACATGGTCCCGCCGGATCACGATGTCGCCGGGCAACCGGCCGAGCCCGAGACGGCTGAGAAACGGCCACAAGAGGCCGATCAGTACGATTGCAAGGCCGAGGGTGATCAGGAAGCGCGTCATAACAACAAAGCCGTCATGGGAGCACACACTTGCCCGCCGCAGCGAAAATGCCTGCGCCGGGCTGATTGGCGCGATCCCATTGCTCCGAGTGCGGATGCTTCAGCCCCGGATCGATGATCTTGAAGGCTCGCGCGAGCGCGACGCTCAACGCGCCGCCGATGTTCGGGAACATTGCCTCGATGTCGTCGATAAAATCATTCAGGCAATCCGGCTAATTCCAGTCCAGTCACATACAATGCGGACATGCCTGCGTTTCGGAAGCCACTGCTTCGGGCGCTTCGCAGGCTCGAGTTCGGCTGAGCCGCCAAGAGGTCCGCAATCACGACATTTGCTTCGTCAATGCGGCCCAGATGTCCCAGCGCAGCGGCGCGGTAGCGGCGCGCCACATTGTGCGTGGGCACCTCAGCCAGGATTCGGCCAGTGATGTTCACCGTCTCCTCGAAATGGCCTGCGAAAAAATGCGCGGCCGCAAGACCAAGCATCGGGAAATAGCCCTTCGGATCGACAGGGCTCAGACGCCGCGCCTCTTCGAACTGCTCGATGGCGCGCAGGCTTTCGCCGAAATAATTGAACACCCATCCGCAGAACGAACGGACGTGCACGGAATTTGGATGCAGGGCCAGCGCCCGGTTCGCCAGTTCAAGCGACTGCTCGAAGTGGACGCCGAGAGTGGAATACGCCCAGGCCGCAACAGCAAGGACAGCTGCGTTTTCCGGATCTGCCCTGACCGCTCGCCCGGCGAGATCGCAAGCTTCCTCCGTGCTCGCCGCTTTGTCCGAAACCCATCCATTCAGCGTCATCCGGACAAGACATTCCGCTAGGGCAGCGAGAGCGTACGGGTAGGCGCAATCAAGCGCGATCGCCCTGCGCAGCAAGCCCTCGGCTTCAGTGAAGCCTTCCCTCGTGTAGGCGTTGATGTAGGGCAGCGCCCGAAGGTAGAGATCGTAAGCGTCGAGATTGTCCGTTGGCTTCCTTTGCGCGCGCTCGATCTCGGCCAGCCGAAGGCTCGGCTCCGCCGCGACAATAACGCCTATAGTGATGCGATCTTGGAGTTCGAATATCTCCGCGAGGTCGCCCTCGAAACGATCGGCCCAAATATGCCGGCCCACAGCGGCCTCGATGAACTGCGCCGAAATCCGCACCCGCTTTCCCGCCTTGCGGATTGAGCCCTCGAGAAGGTATCGGACGCCGAGTTCGCGCCCGATCTGACGGGCGTCGATCGACCTTCCCTTGTAGACGAAGGATGAGTTCCGAGCGATCACGAAGAGCCACCGGACACGACTGAGCGCCGTGATGACATCCTCGATCACGCCGTCGGCGAAATAGTCCGTCTCGGGGATCGCCGCCGAGGTTTTGGAACGGAGTACCGCGAGCGAGGTGCGATCCGTGAGGGGCGGGCTCGACGCCGCGCGGTTTGGCGCGGCCGCTCCAAGTGCGACTGCAGTAGGGCTCATTCCGATTTGATACGCCCTGCCACCGGGCGCCTCATGTTCTTCAGCTCCCTCTCGCCCAGATCGACGACGTGGTAATCCAGCTTGTCGCGGATCTGGTCGTAGGCTGCGCCGGAGAGACAGACGCAGTTCGGTTCGCATATGCCTTCGAGGCGGGCCGCGATGTTGACACCATCGCCCATGAGGTCCCCGTCAGCTTCCTCGACGATGTCGCCGAGGTGAACCCCGATACGAAACTCAATGCGACGCTCGGGAGATAGACCAGCATTTCGTTGCGGCATCATGGCCTGAAGGCCCATCGCGCACCGCGCGGCCTCCGTGACACTGCGAAATTCGACGAG